>NZ_JBFUFZ010000007.1:0-392957 GCF_056403175.1 Mesorhizobium sp. P3_A10
GCCGAGGGCGCCGCGCCGGCAACACCGCCCGCCGAGGGTGCTACGCCGGCTACACCGCCTGCAGCGGGCGCCGCACCGGCGGCGCCGACCGATGCCGCAGCGGCTCCGCTGGCGCCAGTTGCCGCCGCCCCGACGACACCGGCAGCGGCACCTGCCGAGACCTCGTTGCCGGTCGGCCAGAAGGCAATCTTCTATGAGGAGCGCACCAGCACGGCTCAGGGTTCGGCCGAGCCCGGCAGCATCGTCTGGTCGCTGGTGCAGGAATCGCCCGGCGGTGACCTGCCGCCGGAACCGGCGATCCGCGCCGAAGCGACCATCCCCGGCAAGGATATCCAGTTGCGCATGACCATCCGCCGCAACACCGACCAGACGCTGCCGGCGAGCCACATCATCGAGATGATTTTCCTGACGCCGGATGGCTTTGAAGGCGGTGGCGTCGACAATATCCTGCGCGTCGCCATGAAGAGCTCGGAACAGGATGCCGGCAGCCCGCTGATCGGCATTCCGGCCAAGATCGCCGACGGCTTCTTCCTAGTGGCGCTGAACGACACCAAGGCGGACGAAGACGCCAATCTGACCCTGCTCAGGGGCCAGGACTGGATCGACGTGCCGGTGGTCTACAAGACCGGACGCCGCGCTCTGCTGACCATGGAAAAAGGCATTCCCGGCGAGAAGGTGTTCGACGAGGCGATCAAGGCCTGGCAGGCGAAGACGGCGGGCTGAGGATCGAGGAATGGGTCGGCTTTCCCGGCCCTTCGCTATGGCTCCGGGCGTTCGTCGCTTCAATCGACAAATCGTTGTCGATTGATCGGCCTACGGCCGAACGCTCCTCACCCTTCCATCTCCTCGCGCAGCATTTCCAGTTCCAGCCATTCTTCCTCAAGCGCCGCCAGCGTCGCGCGCTCCTTGTCGAGGGCGGCGATGGTCTTCTGGAACGAGGCCGGATCGCGCTCGTAGTAGGCCGGATCGGCGATGTTGTTCTCCAGCCGCGAGATCGACGCCGTCACCGCCTCGATTTTTTTCGGCAGCGATTCCAGCGCGAACTTCTGTTTGAACGACAGCTTTTTTGCCGGGCCTTTTGGCGCGGATGCTTCCGTCCTGACAGCGGCAGTCATTTCGCCAATCTCTGCCTTCGCCCGCGCCTTGCGATCGTCGAGCCTGGTGCCACCGCGCTGCGCCAGCATGTCGGAATAGCCACCGGCATATTCGATCCAGCGGCCGTCGCCATCCGGCGCGATCAGGCTGGTCACGGTGCGGTCGAGAAAATCGCGATCATGGCTGACCAGGATGACGGTGCCGGCGAAACCGGCGACCAGTTCCTGCAGTAGTTCCAGCGTCTCCATGTCGAGATCGTTGGTCGGCTCATCGAGCACCAGAAGGTTTGCCGGCCGCGCTAAAACGCGGGCGAGCAGCAGGCGCGCCCGCTCGCCGCCGGAGAGCTCACGCACCGGCGTGCGCGCCTGTTCCGGCTTGAACAGGAAATCCTTCATGTAGGAGACGACATGACGCTGCTCGCCATTGATGACGAGGTTTTCACCGCGCCCGTCGGTGAGATATTGCGCCAGCGTTTCTTGCGGGTCGACGGCCTCGCGCTTCTGGTCGAGCGTGGCGATTTCCAGATTGGTGCCGAGCCGCACCGAGCCCGCATCCGGCGTCATCTCGCCGGTCAGCATCTTCAGCAGTGTCGTCTTGCCGGCGCCGTTCGGCCCGACCAGGCCGACGCGATCGCCGCGCTGGATGCGAGTCGAAAAACCCTTGACCACGGTGAGGTCGCCAAAGCTCTTCTCGATGTTCTTGGCCTCGATCACCAGCTTGCCGGATTCGGCGGCGTCGCTGGCCACCATGTTTGCCGCGCCCTCGGCGCCGCGATGGCCGCGAAAGCGCTGGCGCATGGTCTGCAGTTCGCCGAGCCGGCGCATGTTGCGCTTGCGCCGCGCCGTCACGCCATAGCGCAGCCAGTGTTCTTCGCGCACGATCTGGCGGCCGAGCTTGTGCTGCTCGCGCTCTTCCTCTTCCAGCACCACGTCGCGCCATTCCTCGAAGTGAGCAAAACCCTTGTCGAGACGGCGGGTCTGGCCGCGGTCGAGCCAGATGGTGGCGCGCGACACGCGCTCGAGAAAGCGGCGATCATGCGAGATGACGACCAGTGCCGAGGAGGTGCGGGCGAGCTCCTCTTCCAGCCATTCGATCACCGAGAGATCGAGATGGTTGGTCGGCTCATCGAGCAGCAGGATATCCGGCTCTGGCGCCATCACGCGGGCAAGGGCGGCGCGGCGCGCCTCGCCGCCGGAGAGGTCGTTCGGCCGTTCCTCGCCGGACAGGCCGAGATGCTCCATCAGATAGGTGGCGCGATAGGGATCGTCGGCCGGTCCGAGCCCCGCCTCGACATAGGCGCGCACACTTGCGAAATCATCCATGTCGGGCACTTGTGGAAGGTAGCGCACGGTCGCCGAGGGCTGGCGGAACACTTCGCCGTCCTGCGGCTCGATCAGCCCGGCGGCGATCTTCAGCAGCGTCGACTTGCCGGAGCCGTTGCGGCCGACCAGCGCGATCTTGTCGCCGGCCGATGCGGTCAGCGCGGCGCCGTCGAGCAGCGGTGTACCGCCGAAGGTCAGTTTTACCCCGTCGAGATTGAGAAGCGGCGGCGCCATGTCAGCTTTCTGGAAGAGGGTAGGGGTGAGCGAGCAACAGCGCGCGGCCACCACCCAGTGCAATTTCGAGCCGGCCCTTGACCTCGTTGGAAATGGTCAGCGAGGAGCCGAAGGCAACCTCGACATGGGCGAGTGGCCATTTGGCGCCGGTGACGGTCAGGCCGGACAGATCGGAAAAGCCAAGGATCGAAAACAGCGTGCCGTCGGCATAGTCGAAACCGGCCTTGCCCGGCAGCAATGGGATGCCCTCCTGCGCGCCGCTGGTCAACAGCACCTGCGTGCCGGCCTCGGCCAGCCGGAGGCTGAGCGCCAGATGCAGGAAAGCGTGGTCGGCGCGTTTGCCGCCGAAGGCGCCGGCGAGCACAAGGCTGGTCGCCCCGCGTTCGAGCGCGGCGGCGATGGCCAGTTCGCCATCGGTCTTGTCTTTTTCCGGCGGAAACACCTGGCGGGGCACGGATGCCAGGTCGTCCGGCAGATCGGCCGGCACGGAATCGAAATCGCCGACCCAGAGCTCCGGCATCAGGCCGAGCATCCTGGCATGGCCGATGCCGGCATCGGCGGCGATGACGCGCGAGCCTTCGACCTGGCGGTCGAGCAGCGGCGTGCGGATGAGATCGCCGCCAAGCAGGATGGTGAATGTGCTCATATCTGGTGGCCCTTACCAGCCCGGCACGAGAAACGGAAGGCGGCAAACTCCCACTTGCGCGGTCGATCGGCCGGGCCTATGTGTCGAAACGCTCTAACGGGGTGCCGGACGCAATCTTCGCGGACCGGCTGAGAGGCAGTCTCGCCAACCCGCTGAACCTGATCCGGTTTGTACCGGCGGAGGGATTAGACGTTTCGGACAAGCCCGACGCCTCAATTCCTTTCAACGCGAACGAAGGAGGCGCCGATGCGCACGCTTTTTTACTCTCTTGTCTCCGCAACAGTTCTTGCGGCATCCGTTCTTGCCACGTCCGGGCCGGCATCCGCCCAGGAAAAGCTCACCGTCTACACCTATGAGAGCTTCACTGCTGACTGGGGTCCCGGCCCTGCGGTAAAAAAGGCCTTCGAGGCCGAATGCGCCTGCACCCTCGACTTCGTCTCGGTCGCCGATGGCGTGGCATTGCTCAACCGCGTCAGGCTCGAAGGTGCCGCGACCAAGGCCGACATCGTGCTCGGCCTCGACACCAATCTCACCGCCGAGGCAAAGGCCTCCGGCCTGTTTGCGCCGCATGGCGCGGTGTCTGAAAACAACGTGCCGGGTGGCTGGAGCGACGACACTTTCGTACCGTTCGACTATGGCTATTTCGCCGTCGTCTACGACACCGAGAAGCTGAAGACGCCGCCCAAGAGCCTGAAGGAATTGGTCGAGGGCAGCAGCGACGAGAAGATCGTCATCCAGGATCCGCGCACCTCGACGCCGGGGCTCGGCCTGCTGCTCTGGGTGAAGTCGGTCTATGGCGACAAGGCGCCGGAAGCCTGGGCCAAGCTCAAGGCGAAGGTGCTGACCGTGACGCCGGGCTGGAGCGAGGCCTATGGCCTGTTCACCAAGGGCGAGGCGCCGATGGTGCTGTCCTACACCACCTCGCCGGCCTACCACATGGTTGCCGAAAACACCGAGCGCTACCAGGCGGCGTCCTTCGAAGAGGGCGAGTATCTGCAGATCGAGGTCGCCGGTATCACCACCACAGGCGCGAAGAACCCGCTGGCGGAAAAGTTCATCGCCTTCATGACCGGGCCGAAATTCCAGGATGTCATCCCCGAGACCAACTGGATGTTCCCGGCCGGCAAGACCGACAAGCCGCTCAACCCGGCCTTTGACAAACTGGTCAAGCCGATCAAGACCTTGCTGTTCAGCCCGGAAGAGGTCGCGGCCAACCGCAAGGCCTGGGTGGATGAGTGGCTTGCGGTGATGAGCAAATAGGAATCAAGCCTCGTCGGATGTTTGTGCCAAGCCACCCCCCTCTGTCCTCCGGGACATCTCCCCCTCAAGGGGGGAGATGGGCAGCTTTGGCGCTTCGCCAAGCCCCGCAACATTGGAGATTGGCGAAAGCTACCGAGTGCGTAATCTCCCCCCTTGAGGGGGAGATGTCCGGCAGGACAGAGGGGGGTGGGCGGGAACTCGACGTTCGCGAATTGTTTCCGTCAGCCCATCGAAGTGTCGGATAGCGCGAGATGCGTTCGCACTATTCCTCTGACCCTCGCATCACTGCCGGCGTCGTCGCGCTGGCGGCGATCGCGCTGTTGATCGGCGGCGCGTTCGCCGGGCTCGTCCTCGAAGGCGGGCGGGACCTGTCCGGCGCGGTGTCGGCCTTCGATCCCTATCTCCTGCGCGTCGCCCGCTTCACGCTGTGGCAGGCGGCTCTCTCGACGCTGCTTTCCGTGGTGCCGGCGCTGTTCGTCGCCCGCGCGCTGTCGCGGCATCCGCGCTTCTTCGGACGCGGTTTCATCCTGCAGCTGTTCGCCGTACCGCTGGCGCTGCCGGCGATCGTCGCTGCACTTGGCATTCTCGCCCTCTACGGCCGCGCCGGCTATTTCGCCGGCGTGCTCGGCACGCTCGGCGGCCAAAGCTGGCCCGGCATTTACGGCCTGTCCGGCATTTTGGTCGCGCATGTCTTCTTTAACCTGCCGCTCAGCGTGCGGCTGTTCCTCGAAGCGCTGGGCACGGTGCCTGCCGATCAGTGGCGGCTGGCGAGCCAGCTTGGCATGGGCGCGGCGCCGGCCTTCCGGCTGATCGAGTGGCCGACATTGCGCGCGGCCCTGCCTGGCGTCGCCGGGCTTGTCTTCATGCTCTGCATCACCTCCTTCACCATCGTACTGATCCTCGGTGGCGGGCCGGCCGCGACGACGCTGGAGGTCGCCATCTACCAGGCGCTGCGCTTTGATTTCGATCCCGCACGGGCAGTAACACTGACGCTGCTGCAGATTGCGCTGACCTTCGCCGTGGTGCTCGCCTTGACGCGGCTTGGCGCCAACACTGTCGGCGATGCCAATCTGCCGGTTGTGTCGCGCCGGTATCTTTCGGCTGGTGCGGCTGAGACCATGCTGAATGCAGTCTTGATTGTTCTCGCCCTGCTGTTCGTCGCCGGACCAATGGCGGCGACAGTGATGTCGGGCCTCGGCGCTGATCTCAGCCGTCTCGCCAGCGAGAGCGCGGTGCGGCAGGCGACGCTGACCAGCGCCGTGCTGGCCTTCCTGTCGGCGCTGCTTTCGGTGGCGCTGGCGCTGGCGCTGATCATGGCGCGGCGGGCCTTGTCGCTAAGCCGCCGCGTTGGCGCCAGAACGCTGCTCGAACACGCCACCGACACCGGCGCCGGCTTTGTGCTTGTCGTGCCGCCGATCGTCATCGGCGCCGGCTGGTTTTTGGCCCTGCGCACGGTCAGCGATGTCTTTGCCATTGCACCGATCATGGTCGTCACCGTCAACGCGGTGATGGCGATGCCGTTTGCGCTTCGCGCCGTCCGCCCCGCCTATGATGCGGCGAGCGAACGCCATGAGCGGCTTTGTGCACAACTCGGCATTTCCGGCTGGAGCCGGCTGCGGCTGATCGACTGGCCGTCGCTGCGGCGGCCGCTCGCCACCGGCTTTGCCTTTGCCATGGCGCTGTCGCTTGGCGATCTCGGCGTCATTGCGCTGTTCGGCAGTGATTCCGTGCAGACACTGCCCTATCTGCTGCTGTCGCGCATGGGCAGTTACCGCACTGCGGACGCCGCCGGCCTGGCGCTGCTGCTCGGCGTGGTTTGTCTGGCGCTGGTGCTGGTGGCGGACTGGCTGGGACGGGGAGAAAAGTCATGACGTCCGCGAACCAGAGCTCCGGCGACGAAAAAGGCGCGGCCGTGCGGCTGGACAAGGTCACGTTCGGCTATGCTGAAATGCCGTTCCTATTCGACGTCGAGTTCGCCGCGTCGAAGATCACCGCCATCATGGGAGCGAGCGGCTCGGGAAAGTCGACACTGCTCAATCTGGTCGCTGGCTTCGAGACACCGCAGTCTGGCCGGGTGCTGATCGGCGGCGCCGACATCAGCGCCGAGCCGCCCTCGGCGCGGCCGGTGTCGATGGTGTTCCAGGAAAACAACCTCTTTGCCCATCTTTCGGTGGAACGCAATGTCGGGCTCGGCCGCTCGCCTTCGCTCAGCCTGAGCGAGGCCGACCGCGCCGCAATTGCCGAGGCGCTCAAGCGCGTCGGCCTTGCCGACAAGGAGAGACGCCTGCCGCGCGAACTCTCCGGTGGTGAGCGGCAGCGTGTCGCACTCGCCCGCGTTCTGGTGCGCGACCGGCCAGTGCTGTTGCTCGACGAGCCTTTCGCCTCGCTCGGACCGGCGCTGCGCGACGACATGCTCGACCTGGTTGTGTCCGTTCATGCGGAACGGCAGATGACGGTGCTGTTCGTGACCCACCAGCCGGAAGATGCGCGCCGTGTCGGTCAGAACATGGTGTTCCTGGACAATGGCACGGTTGCCGCAACCGGGGCTGCAGCTGATTTCTTTGCCGGGGCTGGCCCTGATGCCTTTCGGCGCTATATCGGCACGGGTCCGGGCGGATCACGAGATGTTGCCCGGAAGCGGACATAATTTACGGCCAAACCGGGTTGAGGCGAGGTGGCGCTTGCTTGCCATGGTCAAGGTAGTGTGGCTAGGTCCGCCCAGTACTGGTCCGGCACAGGCCGTGATTTGCCCCTACAGCGTCGTGTCCATTCGGACGACAAGGATGCTGTAGGTTTTTGATTTTGTGCGTGATCTCCAAGCCGCCGGCGCGAACCTTCGGTTCGGGATCATGTGTTGAGAGCCGAAAGGAAGCTGTTCTGCCGACCGGCACAGACACAGTACGACGCAGTCCGCTGGCGCGCTTTCTCACGCTGGCCGGCTTGGCCGTGGCGCTGGCAAGCTGCCAGATGTTCACGCCTCCGGACGTGCAGGAATCCGGCTTCCAGCCGTCCGACAAGCCGATCACGGTCGACAATGTCGCCGCCAACAGCAAGCTCGCCGAGCTGGCGAAGGCGCAGCACCCGCGCATCCTCGCCACCTATGGTGGCGAATATTCCGATGCCAAGCTCGAACGCATGGTCGCCAAGGTCGTCGGCCGCCTGACTGTGGTGTCGGCCAACCCGACCCAGACTTATCGCATCACCATCCTCAATTCGCCCAACGTCAACGCCTTCGCGCTGCCGGGCGGCTATCTCTACGTCACGCGTGGCCTCTTGGCGCTGGCCAATGATTCGGCCGAGCTTGCCGCCGTCATCGCGCATGAGATGGGCCACGTCACCGCCAACCATGGCCTGCAGCGCCAGCAGCTGGAGGCCGAGGAAGGGTTGGCAACCAAGGTCGTCTCCGATGTGCTCGGCGACAGCCCGACCGCCAAGGCGGCGCTGATCCGTGGCAAGTTGAAGCTCGCCCAGTTCTCGCGCAACCAGGAGCTGGAGGCCGACGCCATCGGCATCAAATCGATCGGCGAGGCGGGTTTCGATCCGTTTGCCGCCGGCCGCTTCCTGCAGTCGATGTCGGCCTATACCGATTTCCGCTCGATCAGCGGCGCCACCGATGCCAGCCTCGACTTCCTGGCGACGCACCCCAACACGCCGCAGCGTATCGATCTGGCGCAGCGCCATGCCCGCCAGTTCGGCGCGCCAGGCGTCGGCACGCGCGACCGTGATTCCTTCCTTGCCGGCATAGACGGCCTGCTCTACGGCGACACGCCGGAGGAAGGCTATGTGCGCGGCGAAACCTTCATGCATCCGGGCCTCGGCGTCTCCTTCTCGGTGCCCGATGGTTTCATCATCGACAATTCGGCCGCGGCGGTGACCGCTACCGGCCCCGGCGACATGGCGATCCGCTTCGACGGTGTGGCGATCGACAAGAACCGCCCGCTGACCGACTACATCCGCAGTGGCTGGGTGGCTGGTCTCGTCGACAGCAGCGTCAAGCAGGAGACGATCAACGGCAACGAAGCGGCGACAGCGCATGCCGGCGCCGAAGGCTGGCAGTTCGATATCGCGGTGATCCGTGCCGGCGGCCAGGTCTACCGGCTGCTGACGGCGGCACCCTCGGCCAGCACCACGCTGGAGCCGGTGGCGCGCTCGGTCAGCGGCTCCTTTCGCATCCTGAGTGCGGCCGAAAAGGCGGCGCTGAAGCCGCTGCATATCCGCGTCGTCACCGTGCAGCCGGGGCAAACCATGGGCTCGCTGTCGGCGCAGATGGTCGGCGTCGATCGCAAGCTCGACCTGTTCCGGGTGCTCAATGCGCTGTCGCCGGGTGCCGCCGTCTCCGCCGGCGACAAGGTCAAGATCGTCACCGATAAGTAAGAATCGGGCGGGCAGGCGGTGCGATAGCTCGCCAGCGGGTGGTGGCGAAGGTGTTTCCACTCACATTGTCTGGTCGGCCGCCAATGACCGCCGCCGTCAGCCAGGGCTGCCGCCGCTGCGTTGTCCGCCACTGCCACTGCGACTGCCGCTACCACCGCCACGCCAGGGCACAATGATTGGATCGGGTTCGCTCGGTACCGGTCCGAGAAGTTTCGGGAGGGGCTCCCTTTTGGGTTTGGCGACCTTGGGCGGTTTCGTGCGAATGACCTTTACCTTCGTGATTGTTTTCGTTTCGGGCGTGCAGACTGCGATCGCCAGGGCATTGCGCCCAGCAGGACCGAGAATGCTCATCGCATAGATGTTCTGCCGTTCGATACCGGCCCTGAGGAAAGCCACGGCACGGGCCGAGTCGGCGGGCACGCCATTGCGGCCTTCCTTGAAGATCACGGCGAGATCGTTCATGGCATCGCTATGCCCCATCGCCGCCGCCTTGAGCAGCAGATCCAATCCCTTGCCGGTATCGCGCTTCACGCCGAGGCCATTGAACAAGGATCGTCCCCACGCTGTCAGCGCGTAAGGGTCGCCCTTGGCGGACGCTTCTGAATAGAGGACGTTGGCTTTCGTGGTATCCGCAGTCGTCCCTATTCCGGACGAGGCGATGCGGCCGAGTTCGAAGACGGCCCGGACATGTCCCCTGTCGGCAGCCTCCTGGATCGCCTTCCTGGCTTCGTCGACCTTGCCTGACGCCAGCAAGGCACGCCCCAGTTCGTAGTGGAAGCGGGCGATGTCGGGGTAGGCCTTCACCGCCGCCTGGCAAAGCTCAACCGCATTGCCGCCGATCTCGTTGGGCAGCAGTCCTGGGACCACGCCTTGCAGGTCGAGGGGTTCGCCTGCCGCCTGGTCGCAAGGGTCGACGCTTGGCGACAGCGTCATCGTCGCCCGCTTCGACGAATTGTTGGCTCGGATTTCGAAGCCGATCTCGACGGCAGCTGTCGAGCCGACCTGCGGCTCATAACGCAAATCACTGACTTCATTGGCCATCAGGCTCGATTGAGGCGACAGGATGCGGTCCGGCAGCGACAGCGTTCCTGTTGCCGGATAGCTGGCGAGCTTCAGGCTGATGCCTGGATCCTTTGCCGGCAGATTCAGCTTCAGCGGCACCGGGCCTATTCCGACCGGAACCTTGACATCGCGATCCCCGATCGCCTCGGCGGCGCCGGAGATATGGATGCCGCGCTCAAGCACCCGCTGCTTCTGCTCAGCCTTGAGTGAGGCGATGATCTGCTTGCCGTCGGCGCCCTCGCCGCTCTTGACCCGCAGCACCAGAACGCCTTTGGATTCGCCACCCCAGTCGTCATGCGTGGTGTAGGCCAGCGTGTCCACTTGTTCCTGCTCGCCGACGCCCTTGGGGACTTCCATCTTCAGACGCGGCAGATCCTTGCTCTGGATCGGCTGGCCCACTTCTACGGGTTTGCCATCCAGCGTCAGCCGGCCGAGCGTCGGCGGGTTTTCAATGCTGACGGTGACCGCGCCGCCGTCGACGTCGACAGGCTGCGGCAGGTCCAGCGCGACAGGACCGACGCCGGACGGCACGACCTTCTCCAGCACTGGCGGCAGCGAGGGCCGGGTCACGCGACGCATCAGCACGACGTCGTCGATCAGCGAGGAGTTTTCCCACGGAACCTGCTTGCCATCCGTGGCCTTGACGACATCACGGCGCACCGCAGCCATGACCGTGCGTATCTCTTGGTTCGGCGCCAGCGCCCTGCGCGAAAATGCCGACGAGAAGGGGCTGAGATCGCCGGTTCCGTCATAGGCGATTGCTCCCGGTTCCGTGGCAAAGGCGATCAACGTGTTCTGCGAGCTTTTGACTTGCGCGAGGCCGGTGCCGCCGGTGATGATCAGCTGGTCGCGCAGCCAATAGTCCTTGCGTGGGAACGGATTGTTGCGGCAGGCATCGAGAATGATCACCTGGATCTTGGATTTCGAGCGCAGCTGCTCAAGCACATCATCCAGCTTGACAGCCTGGACCTCGATGTCGGCTGCATCCTTGAGCGAGGCATCGACCGGGATCAGGAAATTCTCGCCGCCGATCTGGAAGCCGTGGCCGGAGTAGTAGACGACGGCCAGATCGGCGCCGTCCGCGGCCGCGAGATAGTTGCGGAACTGCTCCTCGAACTGAAGCCTGGTGAAGTCCTTGGCAAGGAACACATCGAAGCCAGCCTGCCGAAAAGTGTTCGACACATCGTCGGCGTCCTTGTCCGGATTCTTGAGAGCGGGAATGTCCCGGTACTCGGAATTGCCGATGACAAAGGCAACCCGTCGATCGGCGCGAGCATCGAATGTCGTGAGGCCCACGAGGACCAAGACTGCAAGGATCGCATAGCATCGCAACATGACAAATCCCCATCCGCTATGACCTGTTCGGTCGCAAGAACGCACTTGCAGCGGCCGGGTCTGTAAAATGGGTCACAATCTAAAAATATATTGTAGAGGGATGCCGCCATTGCGGCGATATATTCCTATTTAACCAAAGTCTTGCTTCTCTCCTCAGAGACATCACAGGTGCGTTCAGGCGGCCGTCGCCAGGAATTCCGGATTCTGCTCGACCAGCGCCACCTTCAGTTTTTCCATGGCGCGCGCCTCGATCTGACGCACACGTTCCTTGGAGATGCCGAGCGTCTCGCCGAGTGCTTCGAGCGTCGCGCCGTCGTCGCTCAGCCGGCGTTCCTCGATGATCCTGAGTTCACGGGCGTTGAGCGCGCCGAGCGCGGTCTTCAGCCAGCCGGACCGGCGTTCGACATCGATGGTGTCGCCGGCGACCTCGTCGGGCAAGGGGGCATCCGAAATCAGGAAGTCCATCCGCTCGGTCGCGCCGGCGTCGTCGGCGAGCGGCGCATTGAGCGAACTGTCGGGCGCCGAAAGGCGCGAATCCATCATCGCCACATCGGCTTCGGAAACGCCCAGCGCCACCGACACTTCGCGGTAGAGCGTGGCGTTGGAGATCGGCTCGGCGCCTTGCGCCAGCCGGGCGCGCAGGCGCCGCAGGTTGAAGAACAAGGCCTTTTGCGCCGAACTGGTGCCGCCGCGAACGATCGACCAGTTGCGCAGGATGTAATCCTGCATCGAAGCGCGGATCCACCAGGTCGCATAGGTCGAGAACCTGACTTCGCGCTCCGGCTCGAAGCGTGCCGCCGCCTCCAGCAGGCCGACATGGCCCTCCTGGATCAGGTCGCCCAGCGGCAGGCCATAGTGACGGAATTTGGAAGCCATGGAGATGACCAGCCGCATATGGGCGACGGTGATCTGATGCAGCGCGTGCTGGTCCTGGTTCTGCTTCCAACGCAGCGCCAGTATGTGCTCTTCGTCGCGCTCGAGATAGGGAGCTTTCATCGCCGTACGGACCATGGTCCGTCCTGCCGTGTCTTCCATCATGCGCCGCGCTCCCTGTTACGGGCATTGCGGACGGCTTGGCGACCGCGATCCCTGGTCTGGCGTCGGGGTGGTTGAAATGGTGACGCCGCGCCCTACAACAGCCATGAACGTGCCATGCGCCTGATTGGTTCCGCCGCTCATGTCGCGTGGGTTGTGCTGCCGTCAACAAGGTTGCAACGACCAAAGCGAGGTCGGTTGGCGCCAGCCGGCATGGTTTTGAGAATTCGATTTCGGGCGCCGCCGATTTTTGAAATCTGGTTCCTTATTTTGCGGCTCAGCATCTGTCAGTTTCCGGCTCTCACAATGCGCCGGGCACCGGCCAAGGACGGGATCACAGAAAAATGAAATGGTTCAACTCACTTATCGTCGCCGGAACGCTGCAGATTCTGGCCGTCACCGCTGGCCATGCCGGCGCCAATCTCGACCAGATCAAGCAGGCCGGCACCCTCAAGATCGGCACCGAAGGCACCTATGCGCCGTTCACCTATCATGACGCCTCCGGCGCGCTGGTCGGCTTCGACGTCGAGATCGCGCAGGCGATCGCCCAAAAGCTCGACGTCAAGGCCGAGTTCCTCGAAGGCAAATGGGACGGGCTGATCGCCGGCCTCGACGCCAACCGCTATGACACCGTCATCAACGAGGTCGGCATCACCGATGCGCGCAAGGCCAAGTATGATTTCTCCGATCCGTATATCGCTTCCAAGGCGGTGCTGATCGTCGCCGGCGACAACACCGACATCAAGGGTTTTGCCGATCTCAAGGGCAAGAAGTCGGCGCAGTCGCTGACCTCGAATTTCGGCAAGCTGGCTGAAAGCAACGGCGCCGAGCTCGTCGGCACCGACGGCTTCGACCAATCGATCCAGCTGCTTTTGACCGGCCGTGCCGATGCCACCATCAATGACAGCCTGTCCTTCCTCGACTTCAAGAAGCACAAGCCGGACGCCAATGTGAAGATCGCCGCGCAGGAAGAAAACGCCGATTATTCCGGCGTCATCGTGCGCAAGGGCGATCCGGAACTGGTCGCCGCCATCAACAAGGCGCTGGCCGACATCAAGGCCGACGGCACCTACAAGAAGATCGCCGACACCTATTTCGGCCAGGACGTTTCGAAGTAGGCGTAGCCCATCGAGCTGACATGTAACGCGGCGAGCTGTCTTTGACGGCTCGCCGCTTTTCGCGTGATATGCAGCCTGCATTTGCGCTTCGATGAGCCGCTACGGCGTAATCTGGCAGGGAGATGCCTTTCGTGCCCCATTGGCTGCAACTGATGCTGGACTCGCTGCCTTCGCTATTGTGGGCAGCGCTGATCTTCACCGTGCCGCTGACGCTGCTGTCGTTTGCGCTCGGTCTTTTCGTTGGGCTCGGTGCAGCGCTGATCCGGCTGTTCGGTCCGAAGCCGCTGGTCGCGGTGGTCCGCTTCTATGTCTGGATTTTTCGCGGCACGCCGCTTTTGGTGCAGTTGTTCCTGATTTTCTACGGCCTGCCGTCGGCGGGCATCCTGCTCGATGCCTTCCCGGCGGCGCTGATCGGCTTCACGCTCAACATCGGCGCCTACACCTCGGAAATCATCCGCGCCGTCATCGGCTCGGTGCCGAAGGGACAGTGGGAAGCGGCCTATTCGATCGGCATGACCTGGGCCCAGGCGATGCGGCGCACGATCCTGCCGCAAGCCGGCCGGGTCGCGGTGCCGCCGCTGTCCAACACCTTCATCTCGCTGGTCAAGGATACGTCGCTGGCCGCCGCCATCACCGTGCCGGAGATGTTCCAGGCGGCGCAGCGCATCGTCGCCACCACCTATGAGCCACTGATCCTCTATGTCGAGGCGGCGGCACTCTATCTGGCGCTGAGTTCGGTGCTGTCCGCGCTGCAGACGCGGCTGGAAACGCGGCTTAACCGCTATGGCGGCTTTCTGGAGGCGCGGACATGATCGGCCTCACCAGCATCGAGAAGCGGTTTGGCGACAATCTTGTGCTGAAAGGCGTCAGCGTCGCCATCGAAGAGGGCAGCGTCACCGCGCTTGTCGGCCCCTCCGGCGGGGGAAAAAGCACGCTTCTACGCTGCATCAACCTCTTGGAAATCCCGACTGCGGGCACGGTGCGCATCGGCGATGAGACGCTGGAATTCCGCCCCGGCATCAAGGTGTCCACGAGGGATATCCAGCGGCTGCGGCTGCAGACCGGCATGGTGTTCCAGAATTTCCAGCTGTTCCCGCATCGCACCGCGATCGAGAATGTCATGGAGGGGCTGGTGACGGTGCTGAAATGGCCGACTTACAAGGCGCGCGAGCGGGCGCTCACCTTGCTCGAAAAGGTCGGCATGGCGCACAAGGCCGATGCCTGGCCGGCGACACTGTCAGGCGGCCAGCAACAGCGGGTGGCGATCGCCCGGGCGCTTGCGCCTTCACCGAAAGTGCTGCTTTGCGACGAGCCGACCTCGGCGCTCGATCCGGAACTGGCGCAGGAAGTGGTCGATGTGCTTGGCCAGCTTGCCAGCGAAGGCACGACCATGGTGATGGCGACGCATGATCTCAGGCTTGCCTCCAAGATCGCGCAGGAAGTGGTGTTTCTCGATGCCGGCGTCGTGGTCGAAAAAGGTCCGGCAGCGGTGCTGTTCAGCAATCCGGAACACGAGCGGACCAAGCGTTTCATTGCGACGCTGAAGCAGGAGGCGGGCGAGGCGTAGGTACGTGACCTCGCTTCAACCCTATTTCCAGAAACAAAAAACCCGGCGCGAGGCCGGGTTTTTCATGAATTGTGAGATGAAAGCGATCAGGCAGCTTCTTCCTGTTCGGATTCCTCGTTGTCGGCCTTGGCGCCACGCTTCGGACCCTTGTTGAGGTTCACCTCGATGAGGCGCACCGCTTCGGTTTCCGACATGCGGTTGACGGCCGCGATCTCGCGGGCCATGCGGTCGAGTGCCGCTTCATAAAGCTGACGCTCGGAATAGGACTGCTCCGGCTGGTTGTCGGCGCGGTAGAGGTCGCGCACCACTTCCGAGATCGAGATCAGGTCGCCGGAATTGATCTTGGCATCATATTCCTGGGCGCGGCGCGACCACATGGTGCGCTTGACGCGGGCGCGGCCCTGAACGACCTTCAGCGCGCGCTCGACATAATCCTCTTCCGACAGCTTGCGCATGCCGATGGAGGTCGCCTTGGCGACCGGCACCTTGAGGCGCATCTTGTCCTTCTGGAAGTCGATGACGAAGAGTTCCAGCTTGTGACCCGCAACTTCCTGCTCGTCGATCGAGACGATCTGGCCTACGCCGTGCGCCGGATAGACGATGTACTCGCCGGTCTTGAAACCGTGACGCGCCGCGGTGGACTTCTTCTGCGGGGTGATCGTTGCCATACGCCGTGAACTCCTTGTGTGGTGCCAGCATTCTGCCGGCAGAAACTCGCGTGATCGGGGTTACCGACCGTTAGCCGCACAACGGATGAACCCACCGGAAAAGCCGAGACCGGCAAACCGCACAGAATGCGACCGCCCGCCCCAGATCGCTCTAGTCCGGATTGAGAAATTCACCTTTCAGTGATTTGGGGCGTTTGCGCCATAAATCGACGTTGTGTCACCGGCATGTTGGACTGATGTAACACAAAAAGTCGGAAGAATCAAGGTTTTGCTGCATTCGCGAAGGCCAAGCACTATCTCTGCCTGTCAAGGCAGTTGATGTGTCACGTCCGTTACGCAGCGTTATGCCGGCCAAACCGGCACTTTCGTCAGTCGCCTTCGCCGGGCTCGGCCGAGAAATATTTCTCGAATTTTCCAGCCTCGCCATCGAAGGATTTGGCGTCTCCCGGCGGTTCCTTCTTGGCGGTGATGTTGGGCCATTTCTCGGCGTATTCGGTGTTGACCTGCAGCCACTTTTCCAGACCCGGCTCGGTGTCGGGCTTGATCGCGTCGGCCGGGCATTCCGGTTCACAGACGCCGCAGTCGATGCACTCGTCGGGATGAATGACGAGCATGTTCTCGCCTTCATAGAAACAGTCGACCGGACAGACCTCGATGCAGTCCATGTACTTGCATTTGATGCAGTTGTCGGTCACGACATAGGTCATCGGTCGGCTCCGGGACGTCCCATTTTTGCTGGGCTTTTTTGGTGAGGTAACGCCTTTGTCCGCCGCTGGCAAGGGCAGCCATTCCCGGCGGCACCAGCGCGCCCGGAATGGAATTCCAGATCGCCGGCATGGCGAAGACCGCCCATGTTCTCAGTCTTCGCCAAACAACCGGTCGGTTTGCCTGCGCTCTTTCTTGGTCGGCCTGCCGCTGCCGGCGTCGCGCAGGGCAGGGATGGCATCGGCAACAGCCTCGCCTTTGGGCGCCGGCGGTGGCGACATATCCTCGTAGAGCGTGCGCGCCTCCTCCGCCGGACCGCGTCGCGTACCGGTGTTCAGCACCTTCCAGACGAAGATGCGCCGTTCCAGCGTGATGGTCAGGACATCGCCAGGCTTGACCATATCGGAGGCCTGCGCTGCTTTGTCGCGATTGATGCGGACGCGTCCGGCGACCACCAGCTTCGCCGCCAGCGAGCGCGATTTCACCGCGCGCGAATAGAACAGCCATTTGTCGATGCGCTGTCGGTCTCTGGCGACCACTGGGGCAACCATTGGAGCGAACCGAGCCTACTTCTTCAGCTGGTCGCGCAAGGCGGCGAGCTTGGCGAAGGGCGAGTCCGGATCGAAGCGCACCGGGCGCTCCTCGCGCGGCTTCTGCTGGAAGGCGGGCTTTGCGCCTGGCGCGCCACCCTTGCCCTCCGGCCTGCCGCCCTTCCAGTCGGGTCGGCCTTCACGGCGATCGGGACGCTCGCCCTGCGGCTTGCCCTCGCGGCGCTCTGCGCCTTCGCCTTGCGGCTTGGGCTTGAATTTCGAGCGGTCGAAGCGCGGCTTGCCGGCGCCGTCGCGCTGATCGCGGCGTCCCGGATGGGCTGGCCGATCGCCCGGCGCGCCGGCCGGCTGCCCGCTGGTGGCGTCTGCCGGCGCGTCGCTGCGCGCGGCCTGGCCGTTGCGCGGACGGCCGCGGTTTTCGTGCTGACGATTGCGTGGGCGCTGGTCGAACCGACCCTGGCGCCACAACAGGATGGGTTTTGGCGCTTCGGCCTCCGGAGCGGGCTCGCCGGGGGCGGCTTCCGCCAGCACGGCTGGCTCAGCCGCAGTATCACTTGCAGGCGAAGCCTCGGCGACCGGTTCCGCCGATGTGGCTTCAGCTTCGACGGCTTTAGATTCCGCCTCGGGCTCTGCCGATGCGGCTTCAACCTCGACGGCTTCGACCTCTACCTCAGGTTCCGCAGGGGTTTCAACTGCGGCGTCGGCTACCGGCGGCGCGTCTTCCGCGACCTCAACGGGAGTTTCCGGATGGGCGTCCGCAACGGCCTCCGCTGCTGCTTCGGCGACAGCCTCGGCTGCAACCTCGGTGGCGGCAGCCGCATCAGGCTCCGAACCTTCGGCTGGCGTCTCGACAGCCGCATCGGCAGTCGCGGCTTCCGCCGCTTTGGCTTGTTCGGCGCGGGCAGCCTCTTCAGCCGCCAACTTGGCTGCCGCAGCTTCACGCGCGGCGCTGTCCTGCGCTTCGAGGCGCGCCTTCACTTCGGCCGCCGGCTTCGGCTCGGCGCGATAGCCGAGGCCTTTGAGGATCTCTTCCATGTCGTCGGCGGTAGCGCCGAGGATCGACATCATCGGCGGCGTCACCATGAAGGCCTGGCCGTCATAGGCGCCGTCGGGGCGCTGGCCAAGGCCGGGCTTCCAGTTGGTCGCCGGACGGATCAGGTCGGCCAGCCGCTCGAGAATGTCGATGCGCACGGCGCGGCGGCCGAGATTGCGGTAGCCGGCGAGCTTGTAGAAGGTCTTGTCGAAAGCGGGATCGATGACCACCGAAGTGCGGCCGGAAGCCAACGCATGAACGACGTCGCCAAAGCCCGGCTTGTCCTTGCCGTCGTTCTTGAGCGCCCACAGCAGCGTCACCAGACCGGCCGGAGCCGGCTTGATCAGTGCCGGCACGAAGACATGGTAGGCGCCGAAGCGGACGCCGAGGCGGCGGAGCGCCGCGCGACCTTCCTGGTCGAGCGACTTCATCTCCTCGGCGATGTCGCGGCGGTTGATGAGGCCGAAATGCTCGACGAGCTGGAAGGCAATGCCACGGCCGATACCGGTGATCTGCTCGGCGTTCTTGAGGTCGACCAGCGGTTTCAGCAGGGATTCGATCTGGAAATTGACGAAGCGCTCGGCACGCGCCGCGACCTTGTCGCGGGCAGGACCGGTGAGCTGTTCGTCGGCCAGCAGCACCAGACGTGGCTTCAGCACTTCGTCGCCCGAAACCAGCGTGCCGATCGGCGCGCCAATCCAGCGCAGCGTGCCGTCGGAGCCGAGCGCGATGTCGCCGTTGGACGAGGCGCCGAAGCGTTCGGCGCGTGCCTCGAACTCGGCTGCAAGCGCCTTCTGGGCTGCCGCACGCACGGCCTTGGCGTCTTCGCCGCCGGCGCTCTGGTCGGCGGTGAAGCGGAATCCTTGCAACTCGCCGACATGGTGGCCTTCGACAAGGACGGTTCCGGTTGGGCTGATTTCGGCTTCAGGCATGGTATTTTCTCTAAGGCGCCGCATGAGGACGGAAGTCCTGCGGTCTACGAAGCGTTTCGTCAACCGCTCATGCAGCGCATCCGACAATCTGTCTTCGATTTCGCGCGTCTTTTCCTGCCAGTGTGCCTGATCGGCCAGCCAGCCGGGCCGGTTGGACACGAATGTCCAGGTGCGGATCTCGGCAATACGGTGCGACAGCGTGTCGATGTCGCCCTCGGTGGTGTCGGCGCGGCGCACCTGCTCGGCCATGTAGTTCTCGTCGACATGGCCGTGCCTGGCCAGGTCCATGTAGATCGAGGCGATGAGGTCAGAATGCTGGGCCGGCGCGATCTTCCGGTAGTCGGGCAAGGCACAGGCTTCCCATAACAGCGCCACGCGCTTGGGGTCGGTGGCAAGCGCTCTTATGTCGCCGTCACGCGACAGATGCTCGAGCGCCTGTGCGTCGACCGCCGGCAGTGCCCGGGTCAGGCCTTCGACCGGCGCGTTGGTCTCGATCGAGCGTTTCAGCGCATCGAGGCTGGCGAAATCGAAACGGGCAGAGCGCCACTGCAGCACCTTCACCGGATCGAACTCATGGCCTTCGATCCGCTTGACCAGTTCCTCATCGAGCGGATCGACCTGGCCGGTCACGCCAAAGGTGCCGTCGCGCAGATGCCGGCCGGCGCGACCGGCGATCTGGCCGAGCTCGGCCGCCGTCAAATTGCGATACTGGTAGCCGTCGAATTTGCGGTTCTGGGCAAAGGCAACGTGATCGAGATCGAGATTTAGGCCCATGCCGATGGCGTCGGTGGCGATCAGATAGTCGACATCGCCCGACTGGAACAGCGCCACCTGCGCGTTGCGGGTGCGGGGCGACAGCGCGCCGAGCACGACGGCGGCGCCGCCCTGCTGGCGGCGGATCAGTTCGGCGATGGCATAGACCTCGTCGGCGGAGAAGGCGACGATTGCCGTGCGCCTGGGCAAACGGGTCAGCTTCTTCGAACCGGCATAGGCGAGGTGCGACAGCCGCGGCCGCGTCACCACCGAAACGCCCCTCAGCAGCTTTTGCAGGATGCCGTGCATGGTGGCGGCGCCCAACAGCAGCGTCTCCTGGCGGCCGCGCAGATGCAGGATGCGGTCGGTGAAGATGTGGCCGCGCTCGAGATCGCCGGCCAGCTGCACCTCGTCGATGGCGACGAAGGCCGCGTCGGTCTCGCGCGGCATGGCTTCGACGGTGCAGACGGAATATCTGGCGCCTGGCGGCTGGATCTTCTCCTCGCCGGTGATCAGCGCCACCTTATGGGCGCCGACCTTCTCACAGACACGGGCATAGACTTCGCGGGCCAGTAGCCTGAGCGGCAGGCCGATGATGCCGCTTTCATGCGCCACCATGCGTTCGATGGCGAGATGGGTCTTGCCGGTGTTGGTCGGGCCGAGCACGGCGGTCACGTCGCGGCCCGACAAGATCAGCGGCTCAGTGTGTTTCGGCTGGATGTTCATCGGCCTGGAAATGAGGCTTTCTGCGTCGCGTTGTCGGGAGCGCGCCCCAAAGTGGCGCGTATGACAGGCGACACATAGGGATTTCGTGGGCGAAGCGAAAGCGGAATGTTCCAGCCTGCTGTCCGAGGGTCGCGCTCGAGGGCTGAATCCGTCCCCGGTTAACAGTTGGAACGAGTCTGGAACGAATCGGCGACGAATCAGTGACTCCTGCAGATTCAGCTTTTGTTCACGGCTATATGTGGATTTTGCGACCAGGAGTCTCACCACATGCTGAATCGCTGGAACTGGCCCGATTCATGCAAGCGAACGCAGATGTTAACCTTTGCCGGTGAAAGATCGGATCCTGACGGCGGACCTCACCCAAGATTATGAAATTGTTGATCTTTCCTAACGCGCCTTAATCATTTGGAGGGTGATTTCGGCCTCCGCCGTTAACGTTCCGGTCAAAGCCGGAACGAATCGGCGACGAATCGGCGATGACGAGATTTTCCCGGTTTGTTCACCCCAACATCTTGTGTTGTGAACAGGTTTTCCACCGAGAATCCACAGGCTTGCTAACAGGTTTCGCACAGGCGGCGGCTGTTGCCGTTAATTTCTGCGTACCGGAGTGGCACAGATCGGCATCGCCGGGCGCTTTCGCTGGTCAACCTCAATCCATTCCTGAAGCGTCGCATCGCCTTGAAGCTGTCAGGCCTCAGCCGGACGCCGCTTGCCCGGCTGCCGGCACCGTCGCGCGACCCAGGTCCGATGACCCAGGCCAAGCCTGCAGCCAAGCCAGGGCTGAAGCTTGCCGCCTGACAACCGCGATCGTCCGGTCCCAGTGATTCCGGTACCGGCCGTTGGGCCGGTACATCATTGGTCGGCGAGGGACGCCAAAGCCTCAGGCGAAATACTGGCCGCCATTGGCCGAGATGGTCGAACCGGTGATGAAGCCGGCCTCGTCGGAAGCGAGGAAGACGACGCAGCGCGCGATCTCCTCGGGTTCGCCGAGGCGGCCGACCGGGATCTGCGGGATGATGCGTTCGTTGAGCACTTTTTCGTCGATCGCCTTGACCATCTCGGTGGCGATGTAGCCGGGGCAGATGATGTTGACGGTGATGCCCGCGCGAGCCCCCTCTTGAGCAAGCGCCTTCGAGAACCCGATGTCACCGGCCTTGGCGGCGGAATAGTTGACCTGCCCGGCCTGACCCTTCTGGCCGTTGATCGAGGAGATGGTGATGACGCGGCCGAACTTGCGGTCGCGCATGCCGCCCCACAGCGGATGCGTCATGTTGAAGACGCCCGACAGATTGGTGTCGATGACCTCTTTCCACTGCTCGCGCGTCATCTTGTGGAACATGCCGTCACGGGTGATGCCGGCATTGTTGACCAGCACCGAAACCGGACCAAGGTCGGCTTCGACCTGTTTGATGCCGGCGGCGCAGGCATCATAGTCGGCGACCGACCATTTATAGGTCTTGATGCCGGTTTCTGCGCTGAACTTCGCCGCAGCCTCGTCATTGCCGGCATAGTTGGCAGCAACCGAATAGCCGGCATTCTTCAACGCGATCGATATCGCCGCACCAATGCCACGCGATCCACCCGTGACGATTGCAACCTTGCTCATGCGCTTCCCCTTTTTGATAGCCCTGTTGTCGGGCTTTTCAGGCACTGGATAAAGAACGGGCGGCTTGCGCCGCCCGGATAATGCTACAGGGCTTCAACGCACATGGCGACACCCATGCCGCCGCCGATGCACAGCGTGGCAAGGCCCTTCTTGGCGCCACGGCGGCGCATTTCGAAGACCAGCGTGTTGAAGACGCGGGCGCCGGAGGCGCCGATCGGGTGGCCGATGGCAATGGCGCCGCCATTGACGTTGACGATCGAGGTATCCCAGCCCATGCCCTTGTTGACGGCACAGGCCTGGGCGGCGAAGGCTTCGTTGGCCTCCACCAGGTCGAGGTCCTTGACCGACCAACCGGCCTTCTCCAGCGCCCGCTTCGAGGCTGGGATCGGTCCGGTGCCCATGATCGCCGGATCGACGCCCGCGGTTGCCCATGATGCGATGCGAACCAGCGGGGTGATGCCGCGCCGGACGGCTTCGGCTTCGCTCATCAGCAGGGCGCCGGCGGCGCCGTCATTGATGCCGGAGGCGTTGGCGGCGGTCACCGTGCCGTCCTTGTCGAATGCCGGCTTGAGCTTGGTCATGGCGTCGATCGTGGCGCCGTGGCGGATGTACTCGTCCTGGTCGACAATGGTGTCGCCCTTCTTGCCCTTGACGGTGAAGGCGACGATCTCGTCGGTGAACTTGCCGGCCTTCTGCGCGGCCTCGGCCTTGTTTTGCGAGGCCAGCGCGAACTGGTCCTGATCGTCGCGGGTGATCTGGAACTGGCGAGCGACGTTTTCGGCGGTGTTGCCCATGTGATAGCCGTTGAAGGCGTCCCACAGTCCGTCCTTGATCATGGTGTCGATCAGCTTGAAGTCGCCCATCTTGACGCCGGCGCGCAGGTGCTGGGCGTGCGCCGAAAGCGACATCGATTCCTGTCCGCCGGCGATGATCACCTTGGCATCGCCAGCGGCGATCTGCTGCATGCCAAGCGCGATGGCGCGCAGGCCCGAGCCGCAAACCTGATTGAGGCCCCAGGCCGTGGTCTCCTTGGGCAGGCCGGCATTGATCGAGGCCTGGCGGGCGGGGTTCTGTCCTTGCGCGGCGGTCAGCACCTGGCCGAGGATGACTTCGTCGACCTCGCCCGGTTCGACACCGGCACGCGAAAGCAGTTCCCTGATGACGACGGCGCCGAGCTCATGCGCCGGCGTGTTGGCGAAGGCGCCGTTGAAGGAGCCGACGGGCGTGCGCGCCGCACTGGCGACAACGATGGCATTGGCTGCGGACATTTTCTTCTCCAGACTTCGAGCTGTGGTGTTTTTTTGGCTATGGTTGGGGACTTTTCTTGCCCTTTCCATGATCCAAGTCAAACCGGAAATGGGCATGCCGGCCATGCGCCGCAAGCATGCCGCGCTTGCGCACGACACGGGCCCCGCCTTTGCTGCGCAGCATAATCACCCTGCCATGCAGCATTAATTGATGCCGCACTGCACAAACCACTTGGAATTATGACGCTTTTGCGCATATCCTCGAAAGAGGCGCAATCGTTACCGGCTGCTTACTCAGGTGTGCCGGTGTCCGGGGAGGATACTGATGGCCGCGAAAGACGATCCGATCATTATCAAGAAATACGCCAATCGCCGTCTCTACAACACGGGCACCAGCACCTATGTGACACTCGAGGACCTGGCCGACATGGTCAAGAAAGGCCAGGAGTTCACCGTTCAGGACGCCAAGACCGGCGACGACATCACCCATCCGGTGTTGACCCAGATCATCTTCGAATTGGAGAACAAGGATGGGCAAAACATGCTGCCGATCCCGTTCCTGCGCCAGCTGATCGCCTTCTACGGCGACCAGATGCAGCAGATCGTGCCGAGCTTCCTCGAACAGTCGATGATGGCCTTCTCCAAGGAACAGGAGCGCTTCCGCGAGCAGATGAAGGGCGCGATCGGCAAATCGCCGCTGGACATGATGAAGATCGCCACGCCGATCAAGGCACTGGAGGAGCAGACGCGCCGCAACATGGAAATGTTCCAGAACGCCATGCGCCTGTTCACGCCGTTCCCGCCTGGTGGCCCGAATGGTGCCGCCGCGGCGCCGGTCGAGCCGGCCAGGAAAGAGGCGCCAGAGAAGCCCGACGACCTTCAGGAGCTGAAGGAACAGATCGCCGCCATGCAGCGCAAGCTCGACACCATGTCGTGAGGCCTGGGGCTCGCGGATCGAAGGATCTCGCGAGTGATCGAAAATCCTGTAACCCGGAAAGCTATGGCAACGGTCCCTCATAGCGGGCGCGCGGCCTGATCAGGCCGTTGCTGGTGACCTGTTCGACGGCGTGCGCGGTCCAGCCGATGCTGCGGCCGAGCGCGAACAGGCGGAACGGCGCATCGGGCGGCAGACGCAGGCTGCGGGTCAGCGCCGCCAGCGCGAAATCGATGTTCGGGTGCAAGCCCGTTGCGGCAAAGGCCGCGTCGCGCAGCCGTGAGAACCCACGATCGACCTTGAAGGCGGCCAGCAAGGCTTCAGCCCTGGGATCGCCTTCGGGGTAGAGCGGGTGGCCAAAGCCAGGCATTGGCCTGTCATGACAAAGCCAGCGCTCGACGGCCGCGCCCGGCCCCAGCCTTTGCGCATCCTCCGCGAGGATCATGACCGCCTCGCCGGCGCCGCCATGGCGCGGTCCCGAAAGCGTGGCGAGGCCGGCCAGCAGGCAAGCGGCAACTGGCGACCCGGTGGAGGCGGCGACGCGCGCCGCGAAGGTCGATGCATTCAATTCATGATCGGCCAATAGGACGAGCGCCCGGCGGATCAGGGCTGCGCCTGCGGCGTCAACGGACCAGCCCCGCGCCAGTCTTGCGTGAAGGGCAGCCGTTCCGGCAACCGCGCCCAACGCCTGCGCGATAACTCCGATGGCGCCAGCCGCATCCTGATGCAGCGAAGCCGGCTTGCGTCCGAGCGAGGGTCGGCCCTCGGCCGCCAGCAAGGCCAGTTTGGCGAAGGCAGCCGGCCGGCCGCGTTCGTGGCCGCTGTGAGGGGCCGACGAAGCGAACGACACAGGACCATCGGATGCCCATAGCAGCCTTGCCGTGTCCTCCAGCGAGGCCTTCTCGGAGAGCGCAACCGCATCCTGGCCGCGATAGACCAGGCGGCCGTGCACGATGGTCGAAATCCCGGTGGCGATCGCCGGCTCACCCCAGGCGATGGCACTTTCGGCGATGGCCTGGGGCGTTCGTCCGCGCGCCCGGCGGGTCGCCAGCGACGCAATGTCGTCGGCGCGATACTGGCTTCGGCGCGGATCTGCCTGGTCCGGCCGCATCCCGATCCGGCCGCGGCTGACATAGGCGTAGAGCGTCTGCGGGCGCACTTTCAGGCGCTCCATCGCTTCTTCCCGGGTCAACCACTCCGACATGTTGATTCGCTTGATCAAGATTGATGGTTGGAGCGCTCACCATTATCTCCAATCAGGAAATGGTCAAGGAGGCAGTCATGGCAAACGGGCTCGATGACGTGGTGGCGGCGGAAACAGTGCTTTCCGACGTCGATGGTCTTGGCGGTCGTCTCACCATCCGCGGCCATTCGCTGCCGGAACTGGCTGGCCGCTGGCGCTATACGCAGGTGGTCCGCCTGCTGCTCGACGGCTTTTTGGAGGATCTTCCGGGCGATGCGGAACTGGCGGAGAAGATCGGCGCGGCGCGCGTTGACGTGTTCCAGCGGCTCCACCCGATGCTTGCCTCGCTGGCCCCGCTCGACATCTACAGCGCCATGCGCGCCGGCATTGCGATGCTGCCGGACGGCGACACATTGACGGATGCGCTGCGGCTGATCGCGGCACCTGCGGTGCTGACGCCGGCGCTGTTGCGGGCCAAGCGGGGCGCACCGGCGATCGCTCCCGACCCACACGCCGATCATGCCGGCGACATGCTGAGGATGCTGGCCGGCACTGCCGCGTCGCCGGCGTTGGCCACGGCGCTCGACACCTATCTGGTAACCGTCTGTGATCACGGCCTCAACGCATCGACCTTCGCTACGCGCGTGGTGGCGTCGACACAGGCCGGCCTGACGTCGGCGGTGCTGGCCGGGCTCGGTGCCCTCAAAGGTCCGCTGCATGGCGGCGCGCCTGGTCCGGTGATCGAGATGCTGGACGCAATCGAGGCGCATGGCGATGCCACCGGCTGGCTGCGCGACGAAATTGCGCGCGGCGAACGCATCATGGGTTTCGGTCACCGCATCTACCGGGTGCGCGATCCGCGCGCCGACGTCTTGAAGGCGGTGGTGCGGCAACTCGGCAGCCAAGGCGAAACCGGTCGCCGGTTGGCCTTCGCCGAAAAAGTGGAGCAGGCCGCGCTCGACGTGCTTCGGGTCGCCAAGCCGTCGCGCTCGCTGCAGACCAATGTCGAGTTCTACACCGCGCTGCTGCTGGAGGCGGCGGGCTTTCCAAAAGAGGCGTTCAGCAATGTCTTTGCCGCCGGGCGGATGGCCGGCTGGATTGCGCACGCGCGTGAGCAACAGGCGACCGGACGGCTGATCCGGCCGCAGTCGCGCTATGTCGGGCCGGTGCCCGACCTGGTGGCCTGAGAAGTTGGGTTTCCTCGCCCCCGCAAAGCGGGGGAGAGGTGGCCCGGCGAAGCCGGGACGGAGAGGGGGACGCCCGTTGTGAGGCGGCATCCCCTTAAGTTAGGTGCGCGGCTGGCCCGCGATACCCAGGAGCAGGAAATTTCCAGCGGCCGCGAAGGCCCCTCTCCGTCCCGGCTTCGCCGGGCCACCTCTCCCCACTATCGTGGGGGGAGGAACAATCTTGATGACCAAAATTTCATGTGATCACGCGACCGTGTTCGTGTTCTTGCCTCGGTCACCACTTATATGCTGCACTGCAACATAAGTCCGCTGCCGTCGAACCCGCCCGATTCCCGGGCGGGATAAGGCAGCAGCGAACAAACCGATACAGGAACGCCATGACGAAAAACGGCAAGGCGGAGGAAACCAAGAAGATCAACATTGCGCTGCAGGGCGGAGGCTCGCACGGGGCTTTTTCCTGGGGCGTGCTCGACCGGCTGCTGGAGGACGGCAGGCTCGACATTTCAGCGGTATCCGGTACCAGCGCCGGCGCCATGAACGCGGTGGCGCTGGCCGACGGCTTTGTGCGCGGCGGCGTCGAAGGCGCGCGGCAAAAGCTCGACGATTTCTGGCGCGCGGTGGCGGCCAAGGGCCGCTTCAGCCCGGTGCAGCGCATGCCGTGGGATGTGGCCTGGGGCAACTGGTCGATTGAGAGCACGCCTGGCTATTTCTTCTTCGACACCATGTCGCGGGTGTTCTCGCCCTACGTCGCCAACCCGCTCGGTCTCAATCCGCTACGCGACGTCGTCGAACAGGAGATCGATTTCAAAAATGTGCGCGCCTGCAAATCGATGGAGCTGTTCATCTCCGCGACCAATGTCGAGACCGGGCAGTTGCGCGTCTTTTCGGACGGCGAGATCGACCTCGACACGGTGATGGCCTCGGCCTGCCTGCCGCAATTGTTCCAGGCGGTCGAGATCAAGGGCGTGCCCTATTGGGATGGCGGCTATGGCGGCAATCCGGCGCTTTATCCGTTCTTCAAGATGGCGGCGACCGAGGATGTGCTTCTGGTGCAGATCAATCCGGTGGTGCGCGAAGGGACGCCGAAGAGCGCCAACGAGATCCAGAACCGCATCGACGAGATCACCTTCAATGCCGGGCTGCTGCGCGAATTCCGCTCGATCGCGTTCGTCAAGGAACTGATCGCCGCCGGGCGCTTGCCGCATGGCGAATACCGCGACATCCGCATGCACCGCATCGATGCCGACGACGCGTTCAAGGACCTGTCGGCATCGTCAAAGGTCAACGCCGAATGGGCCTTCCTGGCCTATCTGCGCGACCTTGGCCGGACCGCCGCCAGCGACTGGCTGGAGGAGAATTACGACGCCGTCGGCAAGCGGCCGACGCTCGATCTCTCCGGCGAACTCGATGACGGCTTCAAGCCGGTTCGCGGTCCCGCACCTGGCCGGCGGGTCAAGGAGTTCCTGGCGGCGCGCAAAAGGCCCGAGCAGGCACGCCGTCAGGCCTAGACCTGTCCGTCAGGACCAGATCGACGCAGTGCTTCCCCGGGGGAACCGGGGAAGTGCTGGATTCGGCCCATGGCGCGTTGTACCTTACCTAGACGTAAACGGGAGGTTGCGATGTTGCAGGCCAGACAGGATGCCCTTGGTGCATTGTTCGAGTTGCAGTGCAGGGCATTCGAAAAAGAGCCCTTTCCAGGGTTCGACGTCCGCAAGGATCGCCTCAGACGTCTGCTGGCGCTCACCGAGCAGCATGAGGCCGAGATATGCTCCGCCATCGACGCCGATTTTGGCGGCCGGTCGGCCGAAGAGACGCGCCTGGCCGAACTGTTCGTCGTTCGTGCCGGGATCAGGCATGCGCTGGCGCATTTGCGCGGATGGATGCGGGAGCGCCGCGTCGCCACCAGCCTGCCGTTTCTGCCGGGACGCAACCGCCTTCTGCCGCAGCCGGTCGGTGTCGTCGGCATCGTGTCGCCCTGGAACTATCCTTTCCAGCTTGCCATCGCGCCGGCTACTGCCGCGTTGGCCGCGGGCAATCGCGTTCTGCTCAAACCGTCCGAACTGACGCCGAAATTTTCCGCGCTGCTCGATCAACTGGTCGGCAAGCATTTCGCGCCTGACGAGATGAGCGTCGTCATCGGCGATGCCGATGTCGGAAAGGCATTCGTGTCGATGCCGTTCGATCATTTGCTGTTCACCGGTTCCACCGCAATCGGCCGTCAGGTGGCGCTGGCGGCGGCAGCCAATCTGACGCCGGTCACGCTCGAACTGGGCGGCAAGTCGCCGGCCATCTTCGACGCGTCCTGCGATCTCGATGCGTCGGTGGCCAGCGTCGCCTATGGCAAGCTTCTGAACGCCGGACAGACCTGCATCGCGCCCGACTATCTGCTGGTGCCGCAAGGGCAGAGCGAGGCGATCGCGGCAAAACTTGCAGCCGCCGTGAAGCGGCTCTACCCGAGCCTGCGCGACAATCCCGACTATACGGCCATCATCAGCGAGCGGCATCGTCAGCGCCTTGCCGACATGATCGCCGAAGCCCGCGAAAGCGGCGCCGATGTCATCGAGATCAACCCGGCCGGCGAGGAACTCGGAGCCACCAACCGCAAGATGGCGCCGACCCTGGTCAGGAATGCAGGCGAAAATCTGCGGCTGATGCGCGAAGAGATCTTTGGGCCGGTGCTGCCGATCATCGAATATGGCACGGTCGACGACGCCATCGATCAGGTGAACCGGGCGGAGCGTCCGCTGGCGCTGTATTGGTTCGGGCGCGATCATAGCAATCGCCAACGGGTCCTGCGGGAAACGATCGCCGGCGGCGTCACGATCAATGACTGCATGCTGCATCTAGTGCAGGAAAGACAGCCCTTCGGCGGTGTTGGCGCCAGTGGCATGGGCGCCTATCACGGCGAATGGGGCTTTCGCACGTTCAGCAAGGAGAAGCCGGTTTTTCTGCAGTCCAAGCTGAGTGCGGGCGGCCTGCTACGTCCACCCTATGGCAAGATATTCGAGAGGCTTTTCCGTCTGTTGAGGCTCATTACTTGACGGATTTTCCCCCTGTTCACTTCACATAGTTGAGAGGTTCCACATCATCCTGACGCCTACTGCCACAAGCATGCCGACCCAGAGAAAGCGGGCCGGCAGGCGGCCAGAAGCCTAGGAATGGCGGGTGCGCCCAGCCCGGTGGCACCATAACCCATCAACTTTTCTGACTATTTTGCAGTGCAACTTTGATGTAGAAGCGCGCTTTCGCCGTTCACGGCAAATTGAACACGGCCTCGCGCGCACCCATATCGGCAGCGCGCCCGAGTAGAAGACGCGGCCTGGCCATGCCCCGCACAGTGGAAAAACGATGATGAAGATCAGGTTTCACAAGCTTGCAGCCATTGTTGTGCTTGTCGCCTTCGCGGCGTGGGTCGGGACGGGCGTGTTTTCGTCCGTCGGCAGCGCGTCCGCCGACAACAAGCCCAAGGCAGTTGAAGTCGAGCAGCCAAAGCCGCCGGTTCGCACCGTGGCCGTGGCGACGCCGCCGCGCGCCACCTATGCACGCGCGATCCGCATTTCGGGATTGACCGAAGCCGACAAGCGCGCCGTGCTGGCGACGCGGGTGGCCGGCGTCATCGCCGAGCTGCCGGTCAAACAGGGCCAGCACGTCAAGGCCGGAGATCTGGTGTTGATGCTGGCCGCCGAGGAGAAGATTTCGGCTGTCGACAACGCCAAGCAGCTTTTGGTGCAGCGCCAGGCCGAACTGGAAGCGGCCCTGCGGCTGATGAAGACCGGCAATCTGCCCAAGCTGCAGCTCGATACCGCCCGCTCGAACCTGACTTTGGCGCAGTCGCAGCTGGAAGCCATGCAAGCCGAGTTGGACCGCAATGAAGTGAAGGCGCCTTTCGACGGCATCATCGACCGCGTGCCGGTGGAGCTTGGCAGCGCCGTCATGCAGGGCGGCGAGGTCGCCACCATTCTGAGCCTCGATCCCATTGTTGCCCGGGGCGAGGTCAGCGAAAGCGATCTCGGCTATCTGAAGATTGGCGACAAGGCGAATGTGCGGCTCGTCAGTGGCCAGATCGTCGACGGCACCGTGCGCTATATCAGCCGTGATGCGTCGTCGGCCACCCGCACCTTCCGCATCGAGGTCGCCATCCCCAATGCCGACGGCGCTCTGCCGGCGGGCATGACGGCGGAAATTTCGCTCAGCGCGCAGCCGACCGATGCGGTCATGCTGCCGCGTTCGGTGGTGACGCTCGGCGACAAGGGCGATCTTGGCATCCGCGCCGTCGACAAGAACAACAAGGTCGTCTTCTACCCGATCGATCTTGTCGACGATTCGCCAAAGGGCCTGGTGCTGGGCGGCATTCCCAAGGATGCCCGCATCATTGTGCAGGGACAGGACCTGGTGACCGAAGGCGATACAGTCAAGGCCGTCGAAGCCGATCCGGCGATGATCAAGAAGCTGATCGGCGAAGCCACCGGCGCGACCCAGTAAGCGGCGCAACACAACAGGCAACGGGAAACTTTGCGAATGGGTATCGTCGGTTTTGCGATCCGCAATGCGCGGCTCACGCTGTCCTTCATGATCTTCTTCATCGTGGCCGGCGCGCTGTCCTATATGTCCATCCCGAAGGAAGCCGAGCCGGACGTCCAGATTCCGATCATCTATGTCAGTCTGAGCCTCCAGGGCATCTCGCCCGAAGATTCGGAACGGTTGCTGCTGCGTCCGGTCGAGACGCGCATGAAGAGCCTTTCCAACGTCAAGGAAATGCGCTCGGCCGCCTTCCAGGGCGGCGGCTACGTGCTGGTCGAATTCAACCCCGGCGCCAATCTGTCTACGGCGCTGGAGGATGTCCGGGCCAAGGTTTCGGACGCCAAGCGCGATCTGCCGCAGTCGGCCGACGAGCCCACCATCAACGAGGTCAACCTTTCGGAGTTCCCGGTTCTGGTGGTGACTTTGGCAGGTAACGTGCCGGAAAGGGCGCTGACGGCGGCGGCGCGCGACCTGCGTGACCGCATCGAAGAGGTTCCGGGCGTGCTCGAGGCCGATCTCGAAGGCGCACGCGACGATCTGGTCGAGGTCATCGTCGATCCGGTTAAATTGTCGTCCTATGGACTGCAGCTCGACCAGCTCATCGCCGGTGTCGGCGCCTCGAACAGCCTGGTTGCGGCCGGCAACATCGAGGGCGCCGAGGGCAAATATGCGGTCAAGGTTCCGTCGCTGATCGAGACGCCGGAAGATGTCGCCAACCTGCCGGTAATCGCCGGCCCGAACGCCGTGGTGCGCGCCCGCGACATCGCCACCATCCGCTCGACCTACAAGGACGCCGAGACGATCACCCGGCTCAACGGCAAGCCGGCCATCGCCATCGAAGTCAAGAAGCGCATCGGCGCCAACCTCGTCGAAACCGTCGACGCGGTGAAGGCGATCGCCGACGAATATGCCAAGAAGCTGCCCGAAGGCAGCGTCGTCTCCTACAGCCAGGACAAGTCGACCTCGATCCGCCAGTTGCTCGGCGACCTGCAGAACCATGTGATGATCGCCGTCATCCTGGTGTTCATCGTCATTCTCTATGCGCTGTCGGGTCGTGCCTCGCTGCTGATCGGGCTGGCGATCCCGTCATCGTTCCTGCTCGGCATATTGATGCTGTCGCTGCTCGGCTTCACGGTGAACATCGTGGTGCTGTTCAGCCTGATCCTGGCCGTCGGCATGCTGGTCGACGACGCCATCATCGTCACCGAATTCGCCGAACGGCGAATGACCGAGGGCATGGACAAGAAAGAGGCCTATGCGCTGGCCGCCAACCGCATGGCCGGACCGGTCATCGCGGCGACCATGACGCGCATCGCCGCCTTCTCACCGCTGCTGTTCTGGCCGGGCATCGTGGGCGAGTTCATGAAATACATGCCGATCACGCTGATCGTGACGCTCGGCGCCTCGATGCTCTACGCGCTGGTGTTCACACCGACGCTGGGCGCCATCTTCGGCAAGGCGCACAAGGAGCCGGAGCACAGAGACGGCCTCTATATGGGCACGGTCAAGCTCGCCGTGCGCCATCCGATCATAACGCTGCTGCTGACGGTCGCGCTGCTGGTCGGCTCGGTCTACACCTATGTCCAAAAGGGCAATGGCGTCGAATTCTTCCCCAACGTCGAACCGGACTACGGCCTGCTCTACGTTCATGCGCGCGGCAACCTCTCGCTGGACGAGATGGACGCGGCCGTCGGCCAGGCGGAAAAGCGCATTCTTGGTTGGCCGGGCATCAAGTCGGTCTATACCCGCGCCGGCAAGGCGCAAGGGTCGGCCAACAACGACGTCGCCGAGGATGTCATCGGCGTCATCCAGTACGAGTTCGTCGACTGGCGCCAGCGCAAGCCCGCCAATGACGTGCTTTCCGACCTGCGCGTCGCCATGGCCGGTATTCCCGGCGTCGACGTCGAAGTCAGGGTGCCGGATGCCGGCCCGCCGACCGGCAAGCCAATCCAGGTTCGTCTTTCGGCGACCGACCCTGCCGGCTTGAACGACAAGGCTCGCGAAGTGGCGAAGATGCTGAAGACGGTGCCTGGTGTCATCGACATATCGGACGGCCTGCCGCCGCCCGGCATCGACTGGGCGCTGAAGGTGGATCGCGCCAAGGCTGCGCAATACGGCATTAGCCCGGCCTCGGTCGGCACGGTCGTACAACTGGTGACCACTGGCTTGAAGCTGTCCGAGTATCGTCCGGCCGGGGCTGACGACGCCGTCGACATCAGGCTGCGCCTGCCTGAGGACCGCCGCACGCTGGCGACGCTGGATCAATTGCGGGTGCAAACGGCGCAAGGGTCGGTGCCGATCTCCAATTTCGTCAGCCGTGAACCCGAACTGACAACCGGCATCCTCAACCGCATCGACGCGCAGCGCACGGTCATCGTTCAGGCAAATCTGGCGACCGGCACCCAGCCGGCGGAGGCACAGGCCGAGGTCAAGAAGAAGATGGCCGAGATGGATCTCCCGGGCATACGCTGGAAGCTTGCCGGCCAGGACGAGGAGTCGGAGAAAGCCTCGGCCTTCCTTGGCAAGGCTTTCGGCGCCGCGATCTTCATGATCTGCATCGTGCTGCTCATGCAGTTCAACAAGTTTACCAGCGTGCTGATGGTGCTGTCCTGCGTGGTCATGTCGACGATCGGCGTGCTGCTCGGGCTGCTGATCACCGGCCAGCCCTTCGGCATCGTCATGTCGGGCATCGGCGTCATCGCTCTGGCCGGCGTGGTGGTGAACAACAACATCGTGCTGATCGACACCTATGACCGCCTGCGCGAAGAGGGTTGGGACAAAATGGATGCGGTGCTGCAGACCTGCCGCGAGCGTGCCCGGCCGGTGGTGCTGACCGCGATGTCGGCCATCCTCGGCGTGCTGCCGATCGCGTTCGGCCTCGGCCTCGAAATCTTCCATCACGAGACGACGATCAACGCGCCGTCGACCCAATGGTGGATTTCGCTGTCGTCGGCGATCGTCTTCGGCCTGTCCTTTGCCACCATCCTGACGCTGGTGGTGACGCCGGCAATGCTGATGGTGTTCACGCGCAGCAAGAACAGCCGCTTCTATGCGTTTTTCCGGCGGCTGTTCCGGCGCGACAAGGGCAAGGTTTCGACGACCGCTGGCGGGGACGAGGCGGGCGGAGAACCGGCAATCGCCTTCCAGAAGGCCGCCGAATAACGGCATCGATCAGCCTGACAAAAAAGGCCGTCCGGAACAACCGGGCGGCCTTTTGCATTCTTAGCCATGAGGGCAGTTCAAGGCGAGGGAATTTCCATGACGGTCAGCACCATTCTCATCATCATCCTGATCCTCATTCTGATCGGCGCCGTGCCGGCATGGCCGCACTCGCGGTCCTGGGGCTATGGGCCCTCGGGGATTGCCGGTGTCATCCTGGTGGTACTGCTGATTCTGCTCGTGATGGGCAGGATCTGAAGATCAGGCAGCACCTGGCGGTCGTGCCAGCTCTTTCAGGCTGCGATCCTGTCTGTGCCATCGAGTTTCAGATCGGCGATCGCCTGCCGGATGGCGTCGACCGGATCGGTGGCCGGCAACTTGCCTACGACCCGCTCCAGCTTTTCACCGCTGAGCCCATGCGGCGTCCGCCAGAGGTAGGACATCTTGACGATTTCGCGCATCATCGGGCTGAACAATGCCGCCGCGCGCAACGCGATCCAAGGCATGCCCTTCGATATCAGCTTGCGGCCGCTGGCGGCTTCCGCCGCTGCCTTCATCTGGTTTCCGGTCAGCGTGTGGCCGGCGAAATGGAACCGCTCGTAGACGCCCAGGCTCCTGCGCTTTTCGGCGAGTGCCACGAACGCTTCTCCGAGATCGGGCAGGTAGGCGAAGGCGTGCGGAATATCCATCGGCCCGCCCCACATGAAGATGTTCTTGCGCAGCTTGGAGAGGATGATCAGGTCGAGCCAACTTTCCGGCCGTGTCCCGCCATAGAAATCACCGGATCTGAGCACGATCGTCTGGACGCCGCGCTCCTCTGCCTTCCTGCGGAAAAGCTCCTCCATCGCGATGCGGATTTCGGCCTTCTCCGTTGACGGGACTTCCAGCGCGTCCTCCGTGGTGCCAACACCGATGCCGTAGCCGAAATTGTAGACGTTCCCGGGCAGCATGTGGGTCGCGCCCGCGATCTCCGCCGCCGCAATGACGTTCTCGGCCATCGGCAAGACCTTCTCGGCCCATTCCGTGTAAAGCGGGTTCAAGGCGTTGAGGATGACATCGGCGCCCTTGCAGGCTTCGATGAGGGAGGCGCGGTCGGTGGCGTCCGCCTGAACGACCTCCACGCCCGGCGCCAGGGACGCTGCCTTGGCGTTGCGCGCCAGCCCCTTCACGCGCCATCCAGCGGCAACGAACGCACGTGCCGCGGCATCGCCAACCCTGCCTGCCGCACCCAGAACAACCACGGTCTGCATCTCTCTTCTCCTGTTTCGATGTTTCGGTGAGAGGAAAATCAGTTATTTGCATGTGAATTGAAATTCGCTAGGATTGGCATGCTGATATTCAATCATGAATAAGCGGGATGCCTGATCTCGACTGGAATTTGATCAAGAGCTTCGTCAGCGTGGCGGAATCCGGCAGCCTGTCGGCCGCCGCGCGCAAGCTGGCGGCAAGCCAGCCGACGCTTGGCCGTCACATTGCCGAGCTGGAGCAAGAGCTTGGCGTCACGCTGTTTCGGCGCGGCCGGCGTGGCTATGCGCTGACCGAAGCCGGCAGCACGCTCTATGAGCGCGGCAAGATGGTCAGCGAGCAGGCGAGCGCCTTCTCGCTGCTGGCGCTGGGTTCGACAGAAGCGATCGAGGGCACGGTCCGCATCGCCGCCAGCGAAGTGGTGGCGGCCTATGTGCTGCCTGAGATAACGGCGCGGCTCGGTGTGGAGGAGCCGGGGGTCGAGGTTGAGGTCGTCGCCTCGAACCAGGTCGAAAATCTTATGCGCAGGGATGCCGATATCGCCATCCGCATGATTCGGCCGGTGCAGAACGAACTGGTGGCGCGCAAGGTCGCCGACGTTCCGCTCCGTGCCTGCGCGGCAAAATCCTATCTCGAGCGGCGCGGCTGTCCGCTTCAGCCGAGCGATCTGGTCGGCCACGATCTGATCGGCTTCGACCGCAGCGACGAGATCATCAGAGGCTTTGCCGAATTCGGCGTGCCGCTGAACCGCGGTAGCTTCCGTTTCAGGTCCGACAACCAGATCGTGCTGTGGGAGGCGATGAGGGCGGGAAACGGCATCGGCTTCGGCCAGGAGCCGTTGATCGCGCGCGACCCGCTGATGGAGACCTTGCTGCCGGGCCTGCCTTTGCCGTCGCTGCCGATTTGGCTCGCCATGCACCGCGATGTGCGCACCAGCGTGCGCATCCGTCGCGTCGCCGATTTCCTCTACGAGGAACTGAAGCGCTATTCGGCCGGAGCCGGCGCGAACTCGGCGCGGTGAGCCAGTCCGGCCATCAGCAGCACGATGACCAGCAGCCCCGACAAAGCGACGAAGATCGGACCAAAACTTGAGCGCTCGGCAACGAAGCCGATCGCCGACGGTGCCACCAATATGCCGGAATAGCCCATGGTGGTAACGACGCTCATACCTGTGCCCGACGACATGCCTTCCTGGTTGCCGCCGGCGGAAAAGATGATCGGCACCATGTTGGCGATGCCGAAGCCGCAAAAGGCAAATGCCGCGATGGCGAGCCAGGGCGACGGCGCCAGGCCGGCGACCAGCATGCCGGCAGCGGCGACAAGCGCCGAAACGCGCAGCGTCATCACCGCGCCGAAGCGGTTGCGCACGCCGTCGCCGAGGAAGCGCATCAGCGCCATGACGCCGGAAAAGGCGGCGTAGGCGAGGCCGGCAATGGCAAGGTCGGCGCCGAGTTCCTGGCGAAGATAGAGCGCCGCCCAGTCGAGCACAGCACCCTCGGAAATCATCGTCAGCAGCGCCATCAGTCCGACCAGGTAGACCAGCGGATTTGCCGGAAGCGTGAATTTCTGATGCTCGGCCGTCGCCGGCTTGTCTTCGGCGATCAGATGACGGACCGCCACCGCGATCACGGCAAAGGCAATCGCAGTCACCGCCGCCGCATGGGCGAGGTGACCGTAATTCTGGATGGCAAAGCCGCCAAGCGCCCCGCCGGCGAAGCCGCCGAGGCTCCAGAAACCGTGCGAGGACGACATGATGGCGCGGGACAGACGCCGTTCCACCGCCACCGCATTGGCGTTCATGGCGACGTCCATGCCGCCGATCGAACCACCGAAGATGAACATGGCGATGGCCGCCAGCGGCACATTAGGCGCCAGCGCCACGACCAGCAGGCCGATGCTGCCGCACAGGCCGAACCAGCGCAGCACGGTGCGCGAGCCATACCTGGAGATCAGATGCCCGCACCAGGTCATGGCCGCGACAGCGCCGGCGCCGAACAAGAGGATCAGCAGGCCGAGCGTGAACTTCGAGATATCGAGCCGGGTCAGGAACACCGGGATCTGCGGCGCCCAGCTGCCGGTCAGGAAGCCATTGGCGAGGAAGATCGCCGCGACGGCCCAGCGCCCGCGAAAGGCGCTCTGCATGACGTTTTGCGCGTCCATAGGATAGAATCCGCTGCGGAATTGGCTTTGCGCGGCAAATTAGATCGATTCAATCCTCAGTCAAGCGCCGTACCTGATGAAACGCTTGGACCAAACAGGCGATGGGGCCGGTATCGTTCGTGGCGAACTACGTACGTCGGAGATTAGCGGAAGCGCCTCTCCCTTCGTCATCCACGGGCGGAGCAAGGAGCGTAGCGACGCAGCGCAGACCCGAGGATCCATGCCGCCACGTATGTGCGATGCTACGGTGCAACACCAGTTCTGGTGAGCGCGACCTTCATCCTGAGCGCCGTGCTTGTGTTGACCGGCGCGGCATGGATCCTATGGTCTGCGCCGCGTCGCTACGCTCCTTGCTTCGCCATAAGATGACGAAACGCGTAGGCCCGAGCCAATCGCGGACGCCTGGTTGCCCGCAGGAATCGCTTGCCGGGCGCTAATGATCCCTCGGCCGTCTTGCCTCGAATTCCGCCTTTTTGGCGTCGGAGGCCTCAGTCTGGTTCAGCGCCTGCCATTCGGCATAGGGCATGCCGTAGACGATTTCGCGCGACTGATCCTTGGAGAGATCGACACCCTCGGCAGTCGCGGCATCGCGGTACCAGTTGGACAGGCAGTTGCGGCAGAAGCCGGCGAGGTTCATCAAATCGATGTTCTGCACGTCTGAGCGTTCGCGCAGATGCGCCAGCAGACGGCGGAAGGCGGCGGCCTCGAAATCGCGTTGCTGCTCGTCGCTGAGTTTGGTCATCATAAACCTCCTTACAGCGGCCCGGTGCGCGAGCCGAACATTTTCACCTGGTGTATATCGGGACGACGGTCGATCGCGTCAACGATCGGCGCCAGCCGCTCGGCCCAGGCGAGCGCGCCCTTCTGGTCTGATATCAGGTCCTGACGGATCTCGATCAGCACATGGGCAAAACCGTTGACGATGGCATGCTTGAACATGGTGTCGCCGCGCAAGGCGCCGTCATAAGGTTCGTTGTCGCCGACGACGAGGGTCTTGTCGGCGGCAAGCATGTCGATCAGCGGCCGCGCCACGCGGTCGTCGAGGTCCCACAATATGCCGACATGCCATGGGCGCTCGACGCCCTGCATGGCCGGGGTGAAGGAATGCACCGAGAAGATGAAAGGCGCCTTCGCGGAGGCCTGCGCCACCGAGGCGATCATGGCGCCGACCGCGTCATGGTAGGGCCGGTAGAAGCGGTCCAGCCGCCGTTCCCGCTCTTCGGCAGCGATGGGATAGTTCCCCGGCACCAAGGTGCCGTCATATAGTTGGCGAATGAGCGTCGGGTCGTCCTCGCCGCGATTGGGGTCGATCAGCAGCCGCGAAAAATTGGCGATCACCGCCGGCACGCCGAGCAGCGCCGCGAGTTCACGTGTCACCGCTTCAACGCCGATGTCGTAGGCGATGTGGCGCTCGAACTCCGCTGCCGGCAGGCCGAGGCTGCCATAGTCCTCGGGCAGGTCGCGACGGGCGTGGTCGGCCAGAAGCACGATGCCGCGCTTGCGGTCGCCTTCGACGATATCGAAAGGCGCGAAAACTGTGGATCGGGTCATCGGCGGAAGATGTCTGTTCGCTGGCTTCGGGGGAGGGTGGTATCGTCTTTCCACGAAGAGGACGCTTGCGCAATGCCGTTGTTTGGCCACGGTTTCTGCGAAAATCCGGCAAAGGGCGACAGACCACGCGCCGGGGGCCTTTCTAAATCGATTGGAATTGGACAAAACGGCGCGTTGACATGCGCCCGGACTTTTCCGAAAAGGGGCGTTGAGAGATGCATATGTGGTTCTTGAGGGGTTTTTGGATGGGTTCCGCCGGCAGGCCGCGCGTGCGCTATGCCTTCGCCATGCCGCTCCTGACCCTTACCATGGGCCTGTCCGCGCTGGTTGCGGCCTCGCCCGCCCGCGCCGACTTCCGCGTCTGCAACGCAACGCAGAACCTGGTCGGTGTCGGCATCGGCTACCGCGCCAAGGCCGGCTGGATCACCGAGGGCTGGTGGCACATCGAAGGATCGAGTTGCAAGACGCTGATCGAAGGTCCGCTGTCATCAAGGTTTTACTATCTTTATGCAGAAGACGCCGAGCGCGGCGGGCGCTGGGATGGCCCGATCAACATGTGCGTGGCTGAAAAAGAGTTCAAGATCGCCGGCGTAACCGATTGCGTCGCCCGGGGCTTCCAGCGCGCCGGATTCCAGGAATATGACACGGGTGAACAGGCAAGCTGGATGGTCCAGCTGACCGATGAGCCCGCAACGGGAGGCGCCCCAGCCGCCCCGGGAACAAACAGTCAATGAGACGTAGCCGTAAGGTCAAGATCCTCGCCACCATCGGTCCGGCCTCCTCGTCCGAGGAGATGCTGAAGAAGCTTTTCGAAGCCGGCGCCGATGTGTTCCGCATCAATATGAGCCACACCGACCACGATCTGATGCGCACGCTTGTCGGCCGCATCCGCACCGTCGAGGAAGCGGTCGGCCGGCCCATCGGCATCCTCGCCGACCTGCAGGGACCGAAACTGCGTGTCGGCAAGTTCGCCAACGGCAAGGAGGTGCTGACCGTCGGCCAGACCTTCACGCTCGACAACAATCCGGAACCCGGCACGTCGACAAGGGTCTATCTGCCGCATCCCGAAATCCTGAGCTCGGTCGAGGCCGGCCATCGTCTGTTGATCGATGACGGCAAGCTTGAATTGAAAGCGGTGAAGAGCGACGGCAAGGCGATCGTCTGCACGGTCATTGCCGGCACCACCATTTCCGACAAGAAGGGCGTCAGCCTGCCCGACACCGATCTGCCGGTCGGTGCGTTGACAGAGAAGGACCGCAAGGACCTTGATGCCGTGCTGGCCACCGGTGTCGACTGGGTGGCGCTGTCGTTCGTGCAGCGGCCGGAGGATCTAGCCGAGGCGCGCAAGATCGCACGCGGCCGGGCGCTGATCATGGCCAAGATCGAAAAGCCGCAGGCGGTCGCCCGCCTGGCCGAGATCATCGAACTCTCGGACGCGCTGATGGTCGCCCGCGGCGATCTCGGTGTCGAGATGCCGCTCGAAGCCGTGCCTGGCATCCAGAAGCAGATCACGCGTGCCGCGCGCCGCGCCGGCAAGCCGGTGGTGGTCGCCACGCAGATGCTGGAATCGATGATCACAGCACCCGTGCCGACCCGTGCCGAAGTCTCCGACGTGTCGATCGCCGTGTTCGAGGGTGCCGACGCGGTCATGCTCTCGGCTGAATCCGCCGCCGGCGCCTATCCGGTCGAAGCAGTGGCGATGATGGACCGCATCGCCACCAAGGTCGAAACCGATCCCACCTATGCCGGCATCATCAACGCGCAGCGCTCGGAGCCGGAAGCGACCGGCGCCGACGCCATCTCGCTTGCCGCCCGCGAAATCGCCGAGACACTGAAACTGTCGGCGATCATCACCTACACCGCGTCCGGCACCACCGGCCTGCGCGCCGCGCGCGAGCGGCCGCAAGTGCCGATCGTCGCACTGTCGCCGATCCTCAACACGGCGCGGCGGCTGTCGCTTTTGTGGGGCACGCATTGCGTGGTCTCGCCCGATGCCAGCGACCTCGACGACATGGTCGACCGTGCCTGCCGCATCGCTCTCGAGGAAGGGTTCGGCAAACCGGGCGACCGCGTCATCATCACGGCCGGCGTGCCGCTGCGCACGCCCGGTTCGACCAACATGCTGCGGATCGCCTATATCGGCTCGGACTCGCAGACCGGCCACTAGGTCGGCGCGAGTTCGGCTTCTGGGACTTTGAGGTCGGCGCATTTGCCGGCGCCATAGGCGTCGGCGGCGATCCGCGCTTCGACGGTCTTGGCCATCGCCTGCAGGTCCACGTTCTTGCCGGCCACCTTTTCGATCGCGCCGACGACCAGATCGGGCGCGATCCAGTCCGGCTTGTGGCCGAGATTGTGGACCCAGACCAGTTCGGCTCCGGGGATATCACGCACCAGACCGACCGAATGGATCGAGGCATAGACCACCTTGTCGCGATCACCCGAGATGACCACGGTCGGCGCTTTGATCTCGAGGTAGTGCGGCGAGGCGGCAAGCGCATAGCGATAGAGCCCGGCGACATCGGTGGCGTTGGCGCGGAAGGCGTTGGGCCTGAGCACCAGCGGGATCGAAGCCCTCTCGACATAGTTGTCCGGCACCTTGTTGGGGGCAAAGACGCAGGTGGTGGCGTCTTTCATCTGCAGCGTTCCCGCCGGATAGGTCAGCGTCTCGGAAAACAGCCAGCCGACGACCGGAAGGGTGGTCAAACTGTAATACCAGGACGTGGCGCCGCCCGGCCAGGGATGGCTAACGGGCGAAACGAAGACGAGGCCAAGCGTCTTGTCCTGGTGTTCGCGGCCAAAGGCTGTCGTCACGGCGCCGCCGAAGGAATGGCCGACGATGATGGCTTGTCTGATACCGAGATGGTCCATCAACGCCGCTATGGTGTTGGCCTGCGCCGACGGGGTCTCGTTGTTGCCAGGCCCACGCCCGGACCAGCCGTGACCTGGCCGGTCGAAGAAAACCATCTCGGCACGGCCCTCGAGCAGTGGCCGCAGCGGCAGCATCTGGTCCCGGAGATTGGCACTGGCGCCGTGGATAAAGATGATCGGCGGCAGCTCGGCATTTTGCGGCGCGGGAACATGAACGTAGTGAATGCGGGCGCCATCGATGTCGGCAAATTCGCCGCTTGGCGGATTGCGGCGTTCGATCAACCACGAGCCGGCGCGGGTAACCCCGACAAGCGTAAGGACAAGCGCGATGAGGAAGGCGAGCGCGGCGTAGATCAGGTTCATGGGGGATATACGGGGATGGAGAGGGATAAGTTGTGTAGGGCAGTAGGCTATGTGTTTGGCAGCGCGATACGCACCCTAATCCCTACTGCCTATTCCCTGGAACAATCAAATGCCTTCGCCGGCAAGCTCTTCCGAAAGCGTCGCGACCTGATCCTGGGCGCTGCGCATCATCGGATAGATGCCCAGCACCTTCTGCCAGGCTTCGAGCGCCGATTGTTTGTGACCGGTCGCCGCCATGATCTGCGCCAGGCCCGAAAGCGCGCCGAAATGGCGTGGTTCCAGTTGCAGCGTGTGGTCGATGTCGGACATCGACTTTCCAAAATTCTTCATCATGTAGTGCACGGTGGCGCGCCGGTTCCAGCCTTCGGCATAGGTCGGCTGCAAGGTCACCACCTGGTCGAGGAAATCGAGCGCGACGTCGAATTTCTGGTTCTCGATCGCCTTCTGCGACCACAGCATCATCAGGTCGATCGAGGCGCTGCCGGATTGGAACCATTCGCTCCAGATGTGCCCGGCAATGCGCTCGGCGGCTTTTTCGTTGCGTTCGCGCTTCAGGTCGGCGAACAGCTGGTCGAGCCTGGCTGCCTTGGTCTCGGCAACCGGAGGATCGACCGGGTCGTCCGCCCATGCGGGCAGGACAGCGCTGGAGAGGAAAAGGGCGGTCAGAAATCCAAAAAGAATCCGCATCGCCGGAATCTAACCCCGGACGGCGGATCTTCAAACTGAAATTAGCGTGAAAGGGCCGGCAAGCCGGCAATAAACATCATGCGGGCGGAGGCAGAGAGCCTCCGGCCGAAAAACTCAACCCTGGCGCGCCTTGTAGCGCGGAGCGGTCTTGTTGATGATGTAAACGCGGCCCTTGCGGCGAACCAGCTGGTTGTCGCGGTGACGCGCCTTGAGCGCCTTGAGCGAATTCTTGATCTTCATGGTCTTGCCCGTCGGTCTGGGCCCGTCTCGGGCCGAATTATTAAGGCGCGCTCAGAAAGCGCACCTTGAACTTGTGCGTGGCTCATAAACGAGGAGCCTTGTCCGTGTCAACCGCAAGCGTGCTCATAGACGATGGGAACGCCTCGGGCCATCAAATATCCGCCATCGGCGCCTTGCGGCATTGCGCCACCTGGGCCCGGCTGGAATGATGCCGACGCCGCGAAGTGATTTGGAGACCATCATGCGCCGAATTTTTCTGCCTGCCTGTCTTGTCATCCTGGCGGCGGCCTCGGCCGCGCGTGCGGAAGATTGCGACCGCAACGACGACAGCCAGCAGATGATGAACATCTGTGCCAGCGAAAACTTCAGCGCGGCCGACGCGAAGCTCAACGAGACCTACCAGAATCTCATCGGCGCAAGTGACGCCAACACCGGGAAACTGCTGCAGACCGCGCAACGCGCCTGGATTGTCTTTCGCGACGCGGAGTGCGAATACACCACCGCGGGCAGTGAAGACGGCTCCATCCATCCGATGGAGGTTTCGGAATGCCTGACGCGGTTGACCAACGACCGCATCACGCAGCTTACCGCCACCACGAACTGCGACGACGGCGATGCGAGCTGCGCCAGCCCCGACGAGGACGAGGGCGACGGCGACGTCCAATAATCCTGTTTTTCAGGTCCTGCGGCTGATCCGGGTGAAGTGGCCCATCTTGCGGCCGGGGCGCGCCTCGGCCTTGCCGTAGAGATGCAGCATCAGATCAGGTTCGGCGAGCAGCGCCGGAACGCGCAGGATATCGTCGCCGATCAGGTTTTCCATGACGCAGTCCGAATGACGGCCGGGATCGCCGAGCGGCAGGCCGGCGACGGCGCGGATATGCTGCTCAAACTGCGAGACGGTCGCTGCGGCTTCCGTCCAGTGACCGGAATTGTGGACGCGGGGCGCGATCTCATTGGCCAGCAGCGAGCCGTCGGCAAGGACGAAAAACTCGACGCCGATGACACCGACATAGTCGAGCGCCGCGAGTATCTTTGCTGCCGCAGCTTGCGCTGCCGCAGTTGTCTCGAGCTTTATCCCGGCAGGCAAGGTCGAGCTGTGCAGGATGCCGTGGCGGTGGACATTCTCAGCCGGATCGTAGGCGGCGACAGCGCCGTCTTGCCCGCGCGCCGCGATCACTGAAATCTCGCGCTCGAAGGCGACGAAGGCCTCGAGGATCAGCGGCACGCCGCCCATTGCCTCGCAGGTGCCGGCAAAGCCGCCGGCTTCCATGTTGCGGAAGACGCGCTGGCCCTTGCCGTCATAGCCCATGCGCCGGGTCTTCAGGATGCCGCTGCCCTCGAATTTCTTCAGCGCCACCGTCAGTTCGTCGTCTGTGTCGACCGGGCAGAAATCAGCGGTGGGGATACCGATGCCGTTGAGGAATTTCTTCTCGGCGACACGGTCCTGTGCCACCTCCAGCGCCCGCGCCGGCGGATAGACCGGAACCTTTGCGGCAAGCGCGCTGGCGGCCGCGACCGGAACGTTTTCGAATTCGTAGGTGACGACAGCGCTGACTGCTGCCAGTTCCGCAAGAGCGGCTGTATCGTCATAGGCGGCCGTGATCTGCCGGTTGGCGACCTGTGCGGCCGGACAATCCGCTTGCGGCTCCAGCACCACGGTGCGGTAGCCAAGGCGCGCAGCTGCCATGGCCAGCATACGGCCGAGCTGACCGCCGCCGATAATGCCGATGGTCGATCCCGCCGGCAAGCTCACGGCGAGTCCGTCGGCTCGGCGGCGACCTTGGCGGTCTGCGCGGCACGCCAGGCATCGAGCCGGACGGCGAGCTTGTCGTCGTAGAGCGCCAGCACGGCGGCGGCCAGCAGCGCGGCGTTGGCAGCACCGGCCTTGCCGATGGCCAGCGTGCCGACCGGAATGCCGGCCGGCATCTGGACGATGGACAGCAGCGAGTCCTTTCCGGACAGCGCCTTCGATTCCACCGGAACGCCGAACACCGGCAATGGCGTCATCGCCGCGGTCATGCCCGGCAGATGGGCCGCGCCGCCGGCGCCGGCAATGATCACCTTGTAGCCGGCCCCCTTGGCCCCCTTGGCAAAGTCATACAGCCGGTCAGGCGTGCGGTGGGCCGAGATGATCAGCCGGTGGTGCGGGATGCCCAGCGCCTCCAGCGTTTCGGCGGCATGGCGCATCGTCGCCCAGTCGGACTGGCTGCCCATGATGATGGCGACGTCGGCGCGGTGATCGTTCAAGCTTTTGCTCCCCGGCGGCAAAGGCGCGCATTAGCGGAATTCGCGCAAAGCCGCAAGGAACAAGCACTTGCCGGTCGAGACAAAGGTTTGCGGGGATCAGTCGACCCTGACGACGAAGTGCTTGGTCACCGGCTCGATGATCTTCCACGTGCCCTTGAAATCGGCTTCCACCACGAAAGCATCGCCGGGGCCGACTTCGACGGGCGTGCCGCCATCGGGGGTGATGATGATGCGGCCGGCGATCATGTGCACGAACTCATAGTCGCTGTAGGTCGCGTGATAGGTGCCCGGCGTCGCTTGCCATGTGCCCGACATGACCTTGCCGTCGGCGGTGGTGTGCTGGACGGCGGTCTTCATGGTCGGCTTGCCCTCGACCACGACCCAGCCCGCGAGATCATCGGCCTCCGCATTGTCGACGGCGCCGAATTTGAGGATGGTCTTGTTTGTCATGGTCGGGCTCCTGTGCCGGCATTGGCTGCCGGTTGATAGCCGATGCACCCGGTGCGGGCAACGCGGATGCGGTGCCTAGCATCGGTCCAGCCGGCCAGTCTAATCCGGCCAGCGCAAGGCGCCGGAAGACTCCTTGCGAGGGGACTTCATCGCGTCCTTGGGACGGTCGCGTGCGGTCAGCACGGCGCGCAGGCGTTCGGCGACGATCTCCGCCTCGCCTGGGTGAAGATTGCAGGGGTCGAGGAAGAAGTGGCCGCGCTCGACCTCGTGGTTGCGCACAATGATCGGCGGCGAGCCGGCGGCAAGCGCCGAGGCAAGTCCGGCGGCGCTGAAGCGACTTTCGGGTGAAACAAAGATTTGCAGCCGGTCGAGCGGATTGGCGGTCGGATCGGGAATGATGATTGCCGCGATGCCGGGCAGTCCCTGCAAGGCATCCTTCCAAAGATGTAGCGCTGCGTCCTCGCGCTGGCGGATGCCGGCATGGTCGCGTTTTTCCCAGACTTCCAGTGCCGTCATGGTGCCGGCGATGCTCTCCTTGCCGACCTTCATGGCGCGGGCCACGCCGCGGTTCTGCAGATAGGCGGTGCGCACCAGCTCCTTTCGTCCGGTGACGATGCCGCTGGTCGGGCCAGAGAGGAATTTGTGGCCGCTATAGACAACGATGTCGGCGCCGCGTGCCAGGAAGCCACGCAGATCGTATTCAGAGGCAGCGTCGACGATCACCGGCACGCCCTTGGCGTGGCAGATCTCGCAGAATTCCTCGAGCGACAGCATGCCGTACTGCACCGTGTGATGGGCAACGACATAGAGGCCGGCGGCGGTGCGTTCGTTGATCGCCTCGCGCACGTGATAATCCTGCGTGACGCTGACGGTGCCGGCGGGAATGGTCTTTGCTCCAGCCAGCCGGATCGACTGGTCGATCGGCGCGCCGTAATTGACGATGTGACCGAGCTGGACGATGACCTCCGACTTGAGGCCCTCGGTGTTGTCAGGCAGCCGCTCGATGGCGAGAAGGTTGGTGCCGGTCATGGTGCCGGCTATGGCCATGGTGATGCCGCTGGCGCAGCAAGCGGTGATGAAGCCGGCCTCACCGCCGGTGAGGCGGGCGATGACCGTGCTTGCGGCGCGCTGCAAATCATCCATCTCGACCCATTGCGAGGCGATTTCCGCCATCGCGCTGATCGCTTCCGGGACGATGATCGAGGCGCCGAGCGTCGTCATCGTGCCGGAGACATTGATGATCGGGCGCAGGCCGAGCCGTTCGCGGATTGTGGTGTTGGAGCCGTCAGCGGAATAGGTTTTCATCTCGGCAGATCCATTTCTTGCAAAGTCAGACGGCGATCTCGACGACTGCCTCGATTTCGACTGTGATGTTGCCCGGCAGCGAGCCGACGCCGATCGCCGAGCGGGCGTGCCCGCCGATACTATCGAAAACAGCGGCGAAAAGATCGGAGCAGCCATTGACCACCGTGGGGTGGTCGCTGAACGTCGGGACGGCATTGACGAAGCCAAGCAGCTTGACGATGCGGACGATGCGGCCGAGGTCGCCGGCGGCGGCGTGCATGACGGCGAGCAGGTTCAAACCGGTGAGACGGGCATGACCATAGGCTTCTTCCACCGTGACATCGTCGCCGACCTTGCCGGTGCAAAGCGTGCCGTCGGCGCGCAGCGGCCCCTGGCCGGAGAGGAAGATCAGCCGCCCGCTCTCGGCATGGGTGACGAAATTGGCGATCGGTGTCGGCGGCTCGGGCAGCGTCAGGCCCAGTTCGGCGAGCCGGATGTAAGGCGTCATAAAAGGCTCCTTGCGGCTTCTCTTTGTTCTACGCAACTCCGGACGGAAAACCGCTTACACTTTTCCTGGAGTTGCTCTTGGGTCGCCGTCCGATGTCAGAAATGCGAGGCGCGGAAGCGCGCCAGGAAGCTGCGCAGGCGTTCGTTGTCGAAGCCCTCCGCCAGGATCTCGGCCGGCGGGCCCACGGCGCTGACGCCGCCATCGGCCATGAAGACGATGCGGCTCGAGGCGTCGCGGGCAAAGGCCATTTCGTGGGTGACCATCAGCATCGTCATGCCGTCCTCGGCCAGGCTGCGCACGACCTCGAGCACCTCGCCGACGAGCTCGGGATCGAGCGCCGATGTTATCTCGTCGAGCAGCAGGATTTTTGGCTCCATCGCCACGGCCCGCGCTATGCCGACGCGCTGCTGCTGGCCGCCGGAAAGCTCGGCCGGCAGGCTGTCGGCCTTGTGGGCGAGGCCGACCCGGCCGAGCCAGTGCTCGGCGATGGAACGCGCCTCGGCCTCGCTTTTTCCGCGCACCTTGCGCAGCCCAAGCATGATGTTGCCGGCGGCGGTCAGATGCGGAAACAGGTTGAAGCCCTGGAACACCATGCCGGTCTCGGCGCGCATCGCCGCCAGATCGCGTTCGCTGCGGCGCTGGCGTGTTCCCGCCTCGCGGTAGCCGACCTCCTTGCCGTCGATGCGGATGGAGCCGCTGTCATAGCTTTCGAGGAAGTTGACGCAGCGCAGCAGCGTGGTCTTGCCGCTTCCCGACGGCCCGATGACGGTCACCACCTCGCCGCGTGTCACCTCGAGGCTGACGGAGCGCAGCACGGCGACGGAGCCGAAGGCCTTGGAGACATCGCGGACTTCAAGCAGCGCGGGGCTGGCGTTGGTTGCGTCGGACATCATGCTATTCCCGAATGAAGGAGAAACGCCGCTCCAGCCGCCGGCTGGCCAGTGAAAGGGCGTAGTTGACGGCGAAATAGATGAGGGCGCCGAGGATATAGAGCGGCATCGCCTCATAGGTGCGGCCGATGACCTGATTGATGGCCTGCATCAGGTCGGTGATGCCGAGCAGCGAGACCAGCGCGCTGCCCTTGACCGCATCGGTGACGCCGTTGATCCAGGGCGGCAGGAAGCGCCTGAAGGCCTGCGGGAAGATGACGTAGGTCAGCCGCTGGCGAAAGGTCAGCCCGATCGCCATCGCCGCTTCGGATTGCCCCTTCGGGATCGAGCCGACCGCGCCCCTGAGGTACTCGACGACCTGCGCCGTCTTGAACAGAGTGAGCGCCAGCACGGCTGCCCAGAACGATGCCAGATGCAGCCCGACGGCAGGCAGGCCGTAATAGACGAAGAAAATCAGCACCAGGATCGGGATGCCGCGGATGGTGTCGCTGAAAGCGCGCACGACCCAGCGCAGCGGCGTTGGGCCATAGACGAGGCCGACCCCCATCGCCACGCCGGCGATCAGAGACAGCACCACGACCAGCAGCGACACCCACAAGGTGACGGCAAAACCCTGGGCGAGGAAAGGCAAGGCGTAGAGGATCTGGGTGAGCATATCAGCGTGCCGCCCTGAACCGGCGCTCGACGAGGCGCAGCGCGAAAAGCAGCGCGTAGCCGGTCAACAGATACATCGCCGTCGTGACCAGATAGACCTCGACGATGCGGAAGGTGTTGAAGTTGATCCACTGCGCGCCGTAGGTGAGTTCGGGCACCGAAATGACCGACGCGATGGACGTGTCCTTGAACAGCGATATGAAGGTGTTGGAAAGCGCCGGCAGGGTTATGCGCAGCATCGTCGGCAGGCGCACATGCAGCAGCCTTTGCCAGGGCGTCAGGCCGATTGCCTTGCCGGCGTCGAGCTGTCCGCGCGGCACCGCTTCGAGCCCGGAGCGAAACACCTCGACCAGATAGGCGCCGCTGTAGAGCGACAGCGTCGCGACGAACGAGGTCTGGGCGCTGTAGGCCAGGTCGATGACCGTCGGCAGGCCGTAGAAGACGAGATAGACAAGCAGGATCAGCGGCACGTTGCGGATGAACTCGACATAGGCGGCGATGATGCCCCGCACCACGCGCCCTGCCGATACGTACCAGACCGCCAGCACCAGGCCGATGATGATGCCGATCGCGATCGAGATGACGGCGAGTTCGAGACTGAGCAGCAGTCCGCCCCAGAGCTTGTCGAAATGCCGCCAGATCAGGTTGAAGTTGAGGGCATAGCCCATGCGTGCGCCTTCGTGCCAATGGCCGTCGGGAGATGGAAGGGCGCTGGACGCGCCCCTCCATCCGATACAGGTCAGATGGCCGGGAAGCCGGGATGGCGAGCCGGCGGCTCCTGTCCGAAATAGTCCTTGAACGCGGCGTCGTAGAGTGCGTTTTCGTGGCCGAACATGGCGATGGTGAAGGTCGAGTTGACGAAGGTCAGCCAGTCGAGGTCGCCCTGCCGCAGAGCTGCGCCATAGAGCATGCTCAGCCAGCTCTTGCCGGCGTCGAAGTATTTGTCCGGATTGCGCGAGGCAAGCCAGCGCACCGTGGACAGATCGACCGCGGCGGCGTCGACGCGCTTTGATTCCAGCGCCTGCAGCACGTTGGCCTGGGTATCGATCTGCATGACCTGGCACTCGGGCAGGACCGAATGCACTTGTGCCTCGGCATCGACATTTTGCAGGATGGAGATGCGCGTCGCGGCACCACCGGCAAGCAGCTTGTCGAAGGTCTTGTTCTCGGCTGTGGGAAGGCTCAGCAGGGCGACACCTTCGACGTAATAGGGCCTGGAGAAGTTGACCAGCTGCGAACGCTGGGCGCTCATGGTCATGAACTGGATGGTGATGTCGACCTTGTTGGTGGTCACGTTCGGAATGCGCTGCGCCGGGTCCTGCATGACGAATTCGACCTTGGTCGGATCGTCGAAGAGGCCCTTGGCCAGAATCCGCCCCATGGTGATGTCCATGCCGACGAGTTCGCCGGCGTCGTTTTCGAAGTGCCAGGGCGCGTTGGTGCTGCCGGTGCCGACGATCACCTTGCCGCGATCGAGAACGGTGCGCAGCAGGCTGTCGGGTGCGGCCTGGGCAGCTGCCTTTTTAACATCGACCGCGGTTGCCGCGCTCATCACGCCGGCCGTTGCCAGTCCGGCCATGCCCAGCTTCAGAAAATCACGTCTCTTGGATGTGTCGTTCACTGCGACCTCCTTTTCGTGTTGTGTTCCCCAGACACATGCGTCAGCTGATTTCGCTAGTTGTCTCTTACAAAAGACACATGTATCCTATACAAGACAGATACTAACACGAGGAATCGACAATGCAAGACGGCAATGGCTTGGCGGCCGTTTCGGATATCGGTCCGGACGAAGACAGGATTTCGGGGTCCCGCGAGAAGGGCCTCACTCGGGTGCTGCAGATTCTGGAGTTCCTGCACACGACCCAGCGCGCCATCGGCATCGGCGACCTTGCCAAGGGGGTGGGCGCGCCGCGCTCGACGACCTACACGCTGGTGCGCTCGCTGGTCGATGCCGGCCTGCTGGAAATGGCCGGCGACGGCAATCGCGTCTATTTCGGCAAGAAGCTTTATCTCTACGGAATGGATTATGTCCGGGGCAACGACCTGCTCAGGCGAGGCCGCCAGGAGGTCGACAACCTGTCGCGCGAGACCGGCGAGACCTCCGAATTGTGCATGCTGCAAAGCGGCCGCTACACCATCGTCCACTCAAGCCCGGGCACCAGGCCGTTCCGCATCAGCTCGGCCACGGGTTTGCAGATCCCGCTGCCATGGACCGCTTCCGGGCGGCTGCTTCTGGCGGGTTTCGAACGAGCCGTGATCGAAGGCATGGTGTCCGAAGATGACCTCGTGCTGCCGGATGGCCGCAAGCTGAAGCTGGACGACTTCATCGCCGACATCGCTGTCGCGCAGACCACGGGCTATTGTGTCACGTCGGGCCTTGTCGACGCCTACACCAAATGCCTGGCCGCGCCGGTGCTTTCGGCGTCCGGCAAGGTCGAGGCGACGATGTGCCTGGTGGTGCCGATCGACACCTCGACGGAGAAAACCGGCGAGCTCATCACCCTGCTGCGTGAACGCGCCAGAAAGCTTTCGATCGCGGGATAGGCCGCCTTGTCCGGGCGGAGCCCGGCAAACGCGGTTCAGGCAATGATGTCGGGGATGATCTTGTCTTCCAGCGCCATCAGCCGGTCCTTCAGGAACAGCTTCTTCTTCTTCATGCGCTGGATCTGCAGGGGATCACAGCCCATGGCGATCATCGCATTGATGGCCGCATCGAAATCGGCGTGTTCTTGCTTCAGCCGAGAAAATTCGAGGCGGACATCAGCCTGTTCCTGGTCGGACATTATCTACCGTCTGCACGTCTGCGGCGCCCAAAATGGGCCTCATTGGGCGGGACCGGCGTCTTTTTGCAAGCCGGCGCGCAGCCCATATCACATTTCACATTGTCGTGGAATGCTACCACGCAGCATTCGACATCGATGCCGGATGGTGGCAGACTGTCACCGTGCCGTCACAGAAGCGAGCCGGCGGTGGACGCGCTTTGGCGGCTGCAATCGAGGAAACCATGAAAGGGAGAACCAATCATGTCTCTTGCTTCCCATCTTGATGAGTTGCAGCGGAAACACGGCGACATCGAACGCGAGATCGATGATGCGATGAACCATCCATCGGTCGACGACCTCGAAATCGTGAATCTCAAGCGGCGCAAGCTGGCACTCAAGGACGAGATTGAAAAACTGAAAGCGACGAAGCCGACAACACATTGACGTTTCACAGCTGAGATAGCCGCTTAACGCGGTGGAATTGTCTTGCCGGCGGCAGGTGCTGTCGCCGGAACTGGGTGTGTTTGGCGCCAAATTTCCAACATCCATGGCTCTGGCTCGCCTCCGCAAGAGGCTGCCAGCATGCATTGTGCGAGCGATTTGATCGCCCAGTGGCGACCTGTCGCCATTGACAAGCCTTCTTTGCTCCTCCACCTCATGCCCGGACCTTGCAGATAAAAGGCGGCCGGCCATGACCGGATATTTTTCTTCTCCCTTCCCGCGCCGCACATCGGTCGGCGTCGATGTCGGCGGTGTGATCGTCGGCGGCGGTGCACCGGTCGTCGTGCAGTCGATGACCAACACCGACACCGCCGATATCGACCAGACTGTCGCGCAGGTTGCGGCGCTGCATCGCGCCGGCTCCGAAATCGTGCGCATCACCGTCGATCGCGACGAGAGCGCTGCCGCCGTTCCGGTCATTCGCGACCGCTTGCAGCGGCTCGGCATCAACGTGCCGCTGGTCGGCGATTTCCACTATATCGGCCACAAGCTTTTGGCTGACCATCCGGCCTGCGCCGAAGCGCTGGCAAAATACCGCATCAATCCGGGCAATGTCGGCTTCAAGGACAAAAAGGACCGGCAGTTCGCCGCGATCGTCGAGATGGCGATCAAATATGACAAGCCGGTGCGCATCGGCGTCAATTGGGGCTCGCTCGACCAGGAGCTGCTGACCCGGCTGATGGACGACAACCAGGCCCGGGGCTTTCCGCTGACCGCGCAGGAAGTGACGCGCGAGGCGATCGTGCAGTCGGCCATCCTGTCGGCCGAGATGGCGGAAGAAATCGGCCTTGGCCGCGAAAAAATCATCCTGTCGGCCAAGGTCAGCGGCGTGCAGGATTTGATCGCCGTCTACACCGAGCTCGCCACCCGCTCCAACCATGCGCTGCATCTTGGCCTGACCGAGGCCGGCATGGGCTCGAAAGGCATCGTCGCCTCGTCGGCCGCCATGGGCATCCTTTTGCAGCAAGGCATTGGCGACACCATCCGCATCTCGCTGACGCCGGAGCCGAATGGCGACCGCACCCGCGAGGTGCAAGTGTCGCAGGAGCTTTTGCAGACCATGGGCTTCAGGCAGTTCGTGCCGATCGTCGCCGCCTGCCCAGGTTGCGGCCGCACGACCTCGACTGTGTTCCAGGAACTTGCGCAGAACATCCAGGCCGATCTCAGGAAGAACATGCCGGTGTGGCGCGAAAAATACCCTGGCGTCGAAAACCTCAAGGTCGCGGTGATGGGCTGCATCGTCAACGGCCCCGGCGAATCCAAGCACGCCGATATCGGCATTTCGCTGCCCGGCACCGGCGAGACGCCGACAGCGCCGGTGTTCGTCGACGGCAAGAAGGCAGCGACGCTGCGCGGCCCGTCGATCGCGGCCGACTTCGAGAAAATGGTTGCCGATTATATCGAGCAGCGGTTCGGCCAGCACGGCAAGGCCGCAGCGGAGTAGAGGATGCAGCGTTTCCTCACGGTGACGCTGACTTTGCTTTGCACCCTGGGCTGGGCGGCAGCCGTTCAGGCCGACCCACCGCAATCCGCCGCCAAAAGATTGATAGGCCGGGTCTGCGACCTGATCGAGACCCATGCCGACCAGAACGGCCTTCCCAGGGACTTCTTCGCCCGGCTGATCTGGAAGGAAAGCCGCTTCGATCCGAATGCGGTCAGCCCGGTCGGCGCCGAAGGCATTGCCCAGTTCATGCCGGGCACCGCCAAGATGCGTGGTCTCGCCAATTCCTTCGACATTGCTCAGGCGATCCCGGCCTCGGCGAAATACCTCGCCGAAATGAGAACCGGTTTTGGCAATCTCGGCCTGGCGGCCGCCGCCTACAATGCCGGCGAAAGCCGCGTGTCGCGCTGGCTAAGCTCCGGCGGCTTCCTGCCGATGGAGACCGAAAGCTATGTTTTCGACATTATGGGCGAGCCGGCTGACAAGTTCACCGACACCGCCTATGCTGGCACCATCCAGCCGCTCGACAAGAAAGCGCCCTTCGCCGTCGCCTGCCGCAAGCTGCCGGTGATCATGTCGGCAACCGTGGCGATGGCCTCGATCAACATCAAGCCATGGGGCGTCCAGGTCGCGGGCAATTTCCGCCGTGGTGCCGCGATCAATCAGTGGATCAGGGTCAGGAGCCGGTTTCCGGCTTTGCTTGGCGGCCATGATCCGGTCGTCAGCCGGGTGCGCACGCCGATCGGTCGGCGCGGCATCTACGCGGTTCGGATCGGCGTCGATGACCGCGCCGCCGCCAATGTCATCTGCCAGAAACTGCAGAGCATCGGCGGGGCCTGTATTGTGGTGCGCAACAGGTAAAACTTCGGAAGGGTGCGCGTTGCAGATGACCGCCAAAATCATCCTTCTCAACGGCGTCGGCAGTGCCGGCAAGAGCTCGATCGCGAGAGCCCTGCAGACAATCGCCGCCGCGCCCTTCCTGCACGTCCAGATGGATGCCTTCATCGACATGCTGCCGGAGGCGCTGCAGGATCATGCCGACGGGTTTTCCTTTGAGACGGTGCTGGAGGACGGCAAGCCGTCGGTGGTGATCAGGAGCGGGCCGGTCGGCGCGCGAACAATGCGCGGCATGCGCCACGCCATCGCCGCCATGGCCGGGCAAGGCAACAATCTCATTGTCGACGACGTGATCTTCAATGACGAGATATCGGAATATGTCGAGTTGCTGTCGGATTTCGACCTGCATCTGGTCGGGGTCATGGCGCCGCTGGAGGTACTCGAGGCACGGGAAGCCACGCGCCCCGACAGGTTGCCAGGGCTGGCGCGCTGTCAGTATGACCGCGTGCACAAGGGCATCCGCTACGATCTCGAAATCGACAGCAGCTCCGCCACCCCGCTGGAATGCGCCAGGCGCATCCAGGAAAAGTTCCAGTTATAGGTTGCCATGACCGACCGCCTCTACAGCGACCCCGACCTCGTCCAGTTCTACGACATCGAGAATGAGCGCGGCGTCGATTTCGACTATTGCGTCCGCTTCGCTGGCGACGCCCGCTCGGTTCTCGATCTCGGCTGCGGCACCGGGCAACTGGCCGCGGCACTTGCCGATGGGCGCAGCGTCACCGGCGTCGATCCAGCCCCGGCGATGCTCGCTATCGCGCGCAGCCGAGCGAGCGGCGAGAGCGTCGATTGGGTCGAGGCCGATGCGCGAAAAGTCCGGCTCGGGCGGCGCTTCGATCTGGTGTTGCTGACCGGACATGCTTTCCAGGTGTTTCTCACGCCAGAAGATCGCAAGGCGGTGCTTGGCACCATCGCGGCGCATCTTGCTCCGGGCGGGCGCTTCATCTTCGACACGCGAAATCCCGCGGTCGAGGAATGGCTGGAATGGACGCCTGAGCGGTCGCATCGGATGCTGGATCATCCCGGACTGGGCACGATCAAGGCATGGAACGATGTCCGGCACGATGCCGCAACCGGCGTCGTCACCTATTCGACCCACTATGAAATCCCGGGCCGCAGGGAGGTTCTGAGCGCCGAATCGAAAATCGCGTTCCCGGAGAAGGACGAGCTTGCCGGCATGCTCGGTGAGGCCGGCCTAGTTGTAGAAGAATGGCTCGGCAGCTGGCTCGGCCAGCCCTATGGTCCTGTGTCGCCGGAGATCATCCCGATCGGCCGGCTGCGCTAACGGGCTATGCCGTCTTTGCCACCACCGTCTCGCTGAGCCAGGTGCCGATCTTGCTGCCGAGGCGATCGGGCGAAACGGGCTTGGGCAGATAGTCGTCCATGCCGGCCTCGATGCATTTGTCACGGTCGCCCTTCAGCGCGTGCGCAGTGACGCCGATGATCGGTGTGTGGCTGCCGGTCGTCGCCTCGATCACCCTGATGGCGCGGGTCGCTTCGTAGCCGTTCATCTCCGGCATGGAGACATCCATCAGCACCAGCTTGGGCCGCAGCGCCCGGTACATCTCGACCGCCGTGCGGCCATTGCCGGCGATGCGGTAGCTCAGGCCGAGACCGTTGAGGATCTGGCCGAAAACCAGCTGGTTGACGTCATTGTCCTCGGCAATGAGGATGTCGATGGGGCCGTTCGGCGTGGCGGTCGATTCCGGTGCGACCGCTGCCGGCATCGCCGGGCCGCGAATGACGGTGAACGCCGGCGGCGCCGCTACGGGGACAACCGGCTCGCGGACGAATTGTGCCTTGCCGACCTGGAAACGGGCTCTCTGGATGACCGAGATGACGGTGCCGAGCAGGACGGCCGAGCGGGCCGGCTTGGTCAGATGCGCGGCGATGCCGAAATCGATGACCATCTTGCCGAAATCGATCTGGTCGACCGAGGTCAGCAGCACGACCGGAATGGCGGACAGGCGGCTGTCCGAGGCAATGGCTCTGGCGACATCGGCGCCGTTCATGCCGGGCATCTGGTAGTCGAGGATGATGCAGTCGACGGCGGCGCCCAACTGGTTGGCGCGGTCGAGGAAGGCCAGGCCGACGGCGCCGCTTTCGGCGGCGGCGCAGTCGAAGCTCCAGCTTCTGAGCTGTTCGAGCAGGATCTCGCGGTTGACCGGATTGTCGTCGATGACCAGCACGCGGGCGCCGGTGACGTCGACCGGCACGATCTCGTCGCGCGCATTCTGCTGATGCGCGGGCACAGGCACGGCAAACCAGAAGACGGAGCCGCGGCCGATTTCGCTTTCGACGCCGATCTTGCCGCCCATCAGGTCGACGAGGCGGGCCGCGATGGCGAGGCCAAGGCCAGTGCCTTCGTGGCGGCGCGTCGACGAACCGTCGACCTGGGCGAATTTTTCGAACACGTTCTGCAGCTTTTCGGCCGGAATGCCGATGCCGGTGTCTTCGACGCGCACCTTGAGCTGGACCAGGCCGTCGACGATTTCGCCGCCGACATCGATCAGCACATGGCCCTTTTCAGTGAACTTCACCGCATTGCCGAGCAGATTGGTGACGATCTGCCGGAACCGGCCGGCGTCGCCGACGACAAAGGCCGGCAGGCGCGGATCGACACGCACGATCAGTTCGAGGTTCTTCTCGGCGACGCGCGCCGACACCAGCGTCGCCACGTCCTCGACCGCTTCGGCGAGACGGAACGGGGCAGGGTCGAGCATCAACTGGCCGGCATTGATCTTGGAGAAATCGAGGATGTCGTTGATGATGGTGAGCAGCGCATTGCCGGATTTGACGATGACGTCGGTGAAGGTCTTCTGGCGCGGGGTCAGCTCGGTCTTGGCGAGCAATTCGGCCATGCCCAGTACGCCGTTCATCGGGGTGCGGATCTCATGGCTCATATTGGCAAGGAATTCCGATTTGGCGCGGTCGGCGGCCTCGGCCTTGAACAGGGATTCGGCGGATTCGGCAAAGGCGCGGCGGATCGCCTTTTCCATCGGCCGGAAAATCCACAGGGCAACGATGGCAAGCACGGCAAACAAAAGCCCGCTCGCCCACAATAGCAGCCTGTCGCCGGAGGCATCGGCCAGATGGCGCTCGTTGTCCATGGCGGTGCGGACGCGGACCAGCATCGGCTGGGCAAACAGATCATTCTGGTTACGGATCTCGCGATAGCTCCATTCGTCGACCTTTTGCGCCACCGACATCAGGTTGAAGTTGCGCACCATGTCGCGTGTCGACCAGAACAGATCGCCGTTGACGGAGGCGGATTCGAGCTCGTTGACGGTCTTGCTGGAGAGGCGCGGCTTGATCGCGGCAATCTGGGCGGTGAGTGTTTCGATCTCACCGGTCAGGCGTTCGGAATGGCCGCGCGCCGATGCGGCCAACCCATCGCGTGTTTCCGCCCGCCAGGCGGTACCGGTCGTTTCGGCGAAGCTGGTGGCGTTGCGCAGGTCGCGGGTGAAGATGACGAGGTTGCTGCTCAGCGCATCGATGTCGTGACGGAAGGAATTTACGCGGTTCAGCGCAAACATCACGGCGGCGGAAGCCAGCGCGAAAATCAGCAATCCCGAGAGATAGCGGATGCGGATCGAGCGGATGAAGAAAGAATATTCCGGCATGCGCAACCCCAACACATACGCATCATTTTAATTGCCGGGATTACGCTTCATTTGCATTAAAATTTCGTTCGTACCGCGCGGCGCAAATCAGTGACTGACCGCTCTAGGAGGCCTTCTCGTCCTCAGACGGCTGGATCAGCGTCCGCGCCGCATCTGCTCCTGCCGCAAGGATGCGGTCCGACAATTCCGTCCCTGCCACCGCGCGGGCCAGCTGAAGCGCGCCGATGAGGGTCGCAAAGACACCCAGCGCCACACCTTCCGGGTCCTTGCCCTGCGGCAGTGCGGCAGACACCTGCCGCACCTGGGTCAGGAAGCGCTGGGTATAGACCTCGCGCGTTTCAGGCGGCTGGCGCGCGATCTCCGGCAGCAGTGCGGCCGACGCGCAGCCCTTGTCTGGATTGTCCCGGTGCTCGGCCGACAGATACGCCTGAATGGCCATTTCCGGACCGCCCGAAGCCAACAACTCCTGAATTTGCTGCGACTGGGCATCCAGGGCCGCCGCCACGCTTTCGCGGATTAGCTCCGCCTTTGATTGAAAGTGCGGGTAGAAGGCTCCGTTCGTCAGCCCGGCGTCGCCCATGATGGTTGCCAGTCCGGAGGCGGCTATGCCGTCACCCCGAAAACGCTGGGCGGCGACCTCCACGATCCGATCGCGGGATGCGTCCTTTCGGCCCTTTTCGTAGCGCATGGCGGCCTTTCCTTTCTGCTATTGCATTATGCTCGTAATGTGATATTATGATCATAATCCAATCAACGGCAAAAAGCTAGCCCTCATGTCTGTGGAGTATCAAATGAGCACCCTTTCGGGAAGAACCGCGATCGTGACCGGAGCCTCCTCGGGCATCGGCCGCGCCAGTGCCGAGGCCCTGGCGCGGGCAGGATATACCGTCTTCGGGACAAGTCGCAGCAAGGCCAGCAGCAGTCCGGCGCAGGTGTCCATGCTGACATGCGACGTGACCGATGGTGACTCCGTCAGCGCCCTCGTTGCAACCGTGCTGGCGCAGACCGGCCGGATCGATCTGCTGGTCAACAATGCCGGTGTCGGCCTGCTTGGCGGCGCCGAGGAATCCTCGGTCGCACAGGTGCAGTCCCTGTTCGACGTCAATCTGTTCGGGGTCATGCGCATGATCAACGCCGTGTTGCCCTCGATGCGGCGGCGTGGCGAAGGGCGCATCATCAACATTGGCTCGATTCTGGGATTGGTACCCGCGCCATACTCAGCGCACTATTCAGCGGTCAAGCACGCGCTCGAAGGCTATTCGGAATCGCTCGATCACGAGGTCCGTGCCTTCAATATTCGTGTCTCGGTCATAGAGCCGGCATTCGTGCGCACCGTCTTCGACCAGAACGGCATCGAGCCGGATTCGCTGTTGAAGGAATACGATCAGGCGCGAGCCGGGCTCAAGGCGCTGCTTGCCGATGTGATGCCCAAAGCCGATCGGCCGGAAGTGGTGGCGGATGTGGTCGTCAAGGCGGCGACCGATGCCCGTCCGCGACGGCGCTACACCGCTGGCAAGGCGGCGCGGCAGGTCAGCCTGCTGCGCCGCTTCGCCCCCGCAGGGATGTTCGACAAGACCTTGCGCAAGCAGTTCCGCCTACCGGTCTGAAACCAGGCGAAGGAGTTCACGCAGATGAGACTGGCAACCACAACACAGTTGGTTAGACACCACAGCACGGAGGTGTCAAACATCCCCCATGCATTCAACCAGCCGCCCCATTCACGGGCATCGTTCCAGGACGCGCCAACGCGCTCTGTCGATGTCGGTGATGCGGCATTCGTTTACAGGGAACTCGGGCCCAGGACCGGCGTGCCGGTGATCCTGCTCAACCATCTGGGCGCTCAGCTGGACAACTTCGATCCCCGTATCGTCGATGGTCTCGCCGCGACCCGGCGGGTGATAGCCTTCGATAACAGAGGCATCGGTGCTTCAGGCGGCAGGACGCCGTCAACCATCTCCGCGATGGCGCGCGATGCCGTCGCTTTTATCCGGGCGCTGGGGTTCGAGGAAGTCGACCTCTTCGGCTTTTCCCTCGGCGGCTTTGTGGCGCAGGAGGTTGTGCTGACCGAGCCGACGCTTGTGCGCAAACTCATCCTGGCCGGCACAGGGCCCGCCGGTGGCGAAGGCATCGACAAGGTGACGCCATTGACGATCGTGGACATGATCAAGGGCGCGCTGACTTTTCGGGATGCGAAATATTATCTGTTCTTCACAAGGACGCCGAATGGCCACCGTGCCGCAAACGCATTTCTGCAGCGGCTGAAAGAGCGTAAGAACAACCGGGACAAGGCGATTTCGCTGAGCGCGTTTGGCGCGCAACTGAAGGCGATCAAGGCCTATGGCCTGCATGCGCCGCAAGATTTGAGCACCATCCGCATTCCTACATTGGTTGCCAATGGCGATCAGGACAGGATGGTGCCGAGCAGCAATACCTACGATCTCGCCAGGCGTATCCCGGGGGCACAGTTGGTGATCTACCCGGATGCCGGGCATGGCGGGGTGTTTCAGAACCACGCCGATTTCGTCTCGAAAGCCCAGTCCTTCCTCGCGGCCTAGCGCCCAAGAAGCAATTTAGAAAGTCACGGCCATGAAAGCATTCGTTGTCGATAAGTATAGCAAGAAGGGCCCTCTGCGGCTGGCCGAGATGCCGAAGCCGGAGCTCGGGGACAGCGATGTCCTGGTCGAGATCCATGCCGCAGCGGTGAACCTGCTGGATTCAAAGATCAAAACCGGCGAATTCAAACTCATCCTGCCCTATCGCCGGCCGTTCATCCTGGGCCACGACGTGGCCGGGAAGGTTGTCGGAGTGGGCTCAAAAGTCCGCAAATTCAAAGCCGGCGACGCTGTCTATTCGCGGCCATGCGACGGCCGGATCGGGACATTCGCCGAATTCATCGCAATCGATGAAGCCGACGTGGCCCTGAAGCCTAAAAATCTCAGCATGGAAGAGGCGGCCTCAATCCCACTGGTCGGCCTGACTGCCTGGCAGGCGCTGATCGAGAGGGCAGGCTTGAAGAAGGGCCAAAAAGTCTTCATCCAGGCTGGCTCCGGCGGTGTGGGGACGTTCGCCATCCAGCTGGCAAAGCATCTCGGCGCGACCGTTGCGACAACGGCGAGCGCGGCGAGTGCCGATCTGGTCAAAGGTCTCGGCGCCGATGTCGTCGTCGACTACAGGAAGGATGACTTCGAGAAAGTCCTGTCAGGCTACGACGTCGTGGTGAATAGCCAGGACGCCAAGACGCTTGAAAAATCCCTGAATGTGCTCAAACCGGGCGGCAAGCTCATCTCCATCTCCGGTCCGCCGGATCCGGAATTTGCCAAGAAGCAGGGACTGAACCTGGTGCTAAGACTGGTGGTGCGCCTGCTGAGCCGTGGTGTGCGGAAAAAGGCCAAAAGCCTCGGCATTCGCTATTCGTTCCTACTCATGCGAGCGCAGGGTCAACAGTTAAGCGAGATCGCCTCCCTGATCGAATCAGGTGTGATCCGCCCCGTCGTTGACAAGGTTTTCCCGTTCGAGAAGACCGGCGATGCCTTGGCCTACGTCGAGACAGGGCGCGCGAGGGGTAAGGTCGTCATCACCATGAAACGATAGCACCTGTATCCACGTTGCTTCCTGTTCGACGCTACAACGCGCTGGCTCATTGACGTTCTGAAACTGCCGAGGCCGGCCGGCGGAGCCCTTCATGGACCCAGGCCAGGGTTTCCGTCAGGATCTCATTCGACAAGTCGGGATCGACCATAGCCCGGGCCAGGATCGTAGCCCCGACCATCGCGGACCAACTTCCGATCGCCCGGCGTCGTCGGTCGGCTTCGGTCGCCTCTGTAGACTTCTCACTCATCCAGTCGAGCTGTGCTCGCACGCCGTCTGTCACCGCCGCACGGGCCTCCGGTGTCTGGCGCAGCGTGTCGGCGACGAGCCCGGCGATAGGACAACCGCCAGCCCTGTTGTCGCGGTGGCGCGGCGACAGATACTCGTCGATGTATGCTCCAAGGGGAAGTGTCGCGCCATTGCGTTCGCCAAGCGCGTGAGCGAGCGCCTGCACGATGAGGTCATCCTTCGAGCTGAAATGACCGTAGAAGCCGCCATGCGTTAGCCCCAAGGCCTGCATGACCTCCGAGACGCCGACTGCCTCAAACCCTTTTTCTCGAAACAATCGGCTTGCGACCTCCAGGATTCTTTGGCGGTTTTCGGCCATCTGTTCGCGGCTCACTTTCATTTCAGATTTCTCCATCTTTGCCATTGACTTTTTCATGATATCTATCATCTTTAGGTCGCAATCATGACCACGATCATAAATATAGCGTTTAATCGAAAGAGAGCAAGAGAATGACTGAGACTCAAACCGTCCTCATCACCGGTGCTTCCGCAGGGATCGGGGCCGCATATGCAGAACGTTTTGCCCGACGTGGGCATGATCTGGTTCTGGTCGCCCGCAACAAGGCAAGACTGGAGGCCCTCTCGGAACAGCTCCGCAATGAACATGGCGTTGCCGTCGATGTTCTGCAGGCCGACGTAACAAACTCGGATGATCTTGCTGCTGTGGAAAGGCGCCTGCGCGACGACCATAGGATAGGGATCCTGATCAACAATGCCGGTGCGAGCCTAGGAGGGACATTTGTGGATCAAACTGCCAGTGATCTGTCCCAGCTTATCGCGCTCAATGCGACGGCGGTTGCGCGCCTCGCCAGCGCCGTCGCGCCACGGTTCATCGAGGCAGGCGCCGGCGCGATCGTCAACGTTTCCTCGGTCGTCGGGCTTGCCCCGGAATTCGGAATGTCCGTCTACGGCGCGACCAAGGCATTCGTGACGTTCCTCTCTCAGGGGCTGAGCCTCGAACTCGGTCCCAAGGGCATTTATGTGCAAGCAGTCTTGCCCGCGGCGACACGAACGGAAATCTGGGAGCTTGCCGGCATCGACGTCAACACGCTCCCGGCCGTGATGGAAGTAGACGAACTCGTAGACGCAGCAATGGTCGGTTTTGACCGGCGCGAGGGTGTAACAATCCCAACGCTGCACGATGCCACCCAGTGGGATGCGTATCACGCCGCGCGCCAAACGATGGTTCCCGAATTCGCACAAGTTCTTGCTGCGGAACGCTACCGCACTGCCCTTTAGCGCCAGCCATGGAAAGCGCCGTGGCGGGACGACAACGTTCCGCCACGTGGACAGGCACGCCGCCTGTCTGCCAGCGCGAAACCTGACATCCCAGAGCCTACAAACTCCAGACGGAAGACGCAAAATGACAGATAACGCCCTTTTTCAACCCTATAGGCTCGGCACTCTGACCTTGGCGAACCGTATCGTCATGGCGCCTTTGACCCGTAACAGAGCCGGCGCCGGATTCGTCCCCGGTGACCTTGCCGCCAAATACTATTCCCAGCGCGCCGCCGCAGGCTTGATCATAACGGAAGGTGCACAGATTTCCCAGCAAGGGCAGGGTTATCAGGATACGCCGGGTATCTATACGCAAACCCAGATCGACGGTTGGCGAAAAGTGACCGACGCAGTGCATTCCAAAGGTGGCCACATCTTTTTGCAGCTCTGGCATGTCGGACGTGTGTCGCATGTGGACCTGCAGCCGAATGGGCAAGCGCCGGTCGCACCCTCCGCCATCAAGCCGGAGACCAAAGTCTTCGTCAACAATGCGTTCGTCGATGTGTCCGAACCTCGCGCGCTCGAACATGATGAAATCCATGGCATCATCTCAGGTTTTCGCCGGGCAGCCGCCAACGCAATTGCTGCAGGCTTCGATGGAGTCGAAGTCCATGGTGCCAACGGCTATCTGCTGGAACAGTTTGCCAAGGACGGTTCGAACGAACGCTCCGATGCCTATGGCGGATCGATCGAAAATCGAGCGCGGATGATACTTGAGGTCGCGACCGCTGTGGCTGCGGAGGTTGGAGCCGAGCGTACGGGTGTCCGCATCTCACCGGTCAACTGGGTCCCTTCGACTGATCCGCAGTCACAATTCAACTACATCGCCGAAAAGTTGGGCCAGATGGGAATTGCGTATCTCCATGTTGTTGAAAGTGCGACAGCCGGATCGCAGGGCGTCGCTGCCTTCAGCTACGCAGACCTCAGAGCAAAATTCGGGAATACCTACATTGCGAACAATGGCTTCGACGTTGAACGCGCATCGTCGCGCCTTTCCCAGGGCTCGGCGGATCTCTTTTCGTTTGGCCGACCCTATATCGCCAATCCTGATCTCGTTGAGCGGCTGAAGACTGCCTTTCCGCTTGCTGAGGTGAATCCGCAGACCATCTATGGCGGCGGCGCCAAGGGATATACTGACTATCCGTTCATGGCTGACTCCAGCAGCACCTGAAAGACGGGCGCCGTGCTGTTGCGCGGCGCCTTCAACATCGTGACCAGAACCAAGGCCCGGGTGGAAGCGCCCGGATAGCCCGTTCGTGCCTTCCCCTCCTGCTCCCGGCAGCACGTCACGAAGCGGACGCTGCGACCTTGGGGCGTCCGAATTCGACGTCCCAGCTGCGCTCCTGGGGTGCGGTCTCGCCGCTCAGCCCGAGTTTTGGGAACAGCAATTCGGCGACGTTGAAGGCCTCTTCCAAATGCGGGTAGGCGGACGCGATGATCGTTTCGATGCCGATCTCCTGATACTCGCGAATGCGCGCGGCAACATTGTCTGGATTGCCAACCAGCGCCGTTCCCGCGCCGCCACGCACCAACCCGGGTCCCGCCCACAGGTTCGGGCCGACAACCAATTTGTCGCGCCGGCCCTGATGCAGCGCCGACATGCGCTTTTGCCCAACGGATTCCGAGATGTGGACAAATCCGTTCTGGGCTTCGACGATCAGGTCGTCGGTGACGTGGCTGATCAGCCGGTCAGCTGCCGCCCAGGCCTCGTCCTCCGTTTCGCGCACGATCAGATGAATGCGAAGGCCGAAGCGGATCGTGCGGCCTTGCGCTGCCGCTGCCTGTCTGACGCGGTCGATCTTTTCGGCGAGCTGGTCCACCGGTTCGCCCCAGCTGAGATAGGCGTCCACATGCTTGGCGGCGATCGCAATGCCGGCGTCGGAGGAGCCGCCGAACCAGAGCGGCGGATGGGGCTGCTGGATCGGCGGGAAGGAAATGTCGGTGCCGTGGGCAGACAGGTACTTGCCCTCGAAATCGGCCGGCTCACCCGAAAGGATCCGCCGCCAGATGGTCAGGAACTCGTCGGTCTGCGCATAGCGCTCGTCATGGCTGAGCTTGTTGCCGTCGCCGGCGAGGTCGGCCGGATCGGCACCGGTGACGACATTGAGCAGGACGCGGCCGCCGGAGATGCGGTCCAGCGTGGCGGCATGACGCGCAAACAGCGCCGGTGTGCCGCTGCCCGGCCGCAGCGCCACGAGGAACTTCAGCCGTTCGGTCAGCGGGATCAGCCCGGCCGCCACGATCCAGGCGTCCTCGCAGCTCGTTCCGGTGGGCAGCAGAACGCCCTTGAAGCCAAGCCGGTCGGCTGCCTGGGCGATCTCCTTGAGATATCCGAAAGTTGCCGGGCGGTGCCGCTCGTCAGTGCCGAGATACGGCCCGTCGCCATGGGTCGGCAGGTACCAGTAGAGGTCGAGTGGCTTGCTGGACATAGGCTTGTTCCTTCAGCGATGCGAAATGTGTGGACCGGGCGTCAGAGCTTGCCCTTCCAGGGGATGAGGCGGTGCTCCAGCCAGCGCATGCCGCTGGTGAAGGCGAAGGCCAGGACAGCGATGACGATGAGGCCGACGAAGACGACGTCGGTGGCGAGGAAATTGGCCGCCGACATGATCATGTAGCCAAGGCCCGACTGGGCCGCGATCAGTTCGGCGGCGACCAGCGTCGACAAGCCGGCGCCGATGGCGATCTTCAGGCCGGTCATGATTTCCGGCAATGCCGACGGCAGGATGATGCTGGTGAACAGTTGCAGGCGGCTGGCGCCAAGCGACAGCGCCGCGTTGATCCGTTCATCGGGCACGGACCGGACACCGGCCTGTGCGGCAAAGCAGACCGGGGCGAAGGTCGAGAGCGACAGCAGCACGATCTTGGAGGTCTCGCCGATGCCCAGCCAGATGATCAGCAGCGGCAGGTAGGCCAGCGGCGGCAAGCCCCAGTAGAGGTCGATCGGAACGCTGAAGATGCCCTTGATCCAGCGGTTGAGCCCCATCAGCAGGCCGAGGGGAATGCCCAGGAAAATGCCGACGCCGAGCGCCGCGGCGATGCGACCAAGGCTGGCCAGCGTGTGCTCGAGCAGCGTGCCGTTGGCATAACCGTCGACCCAGACGGCGCTGAACTGGGCCAGCACCTCGGCCGGCGACGGCAGGAACAGCGGCGACGCCCATTCGAAATGTGCGGCGAGGAACCACAAGGCAATCAGCGACGCCAGAGTGACCAGGCTGATGCCGAGTGTGCTTGTCGACGCAGACCGGCGCGGCGGAGCGGACGGCCTGCGCTGGGTCGTTGAAGCCCGGAATGAAGTGGGGGAGTTGGCGGCAAGCGTCATTGCAAGTTTCCTGTACGGGCGGCTTCCGGCTGGTGGATGAGCGAGCGGATTTCCTGCCGCAGTTCGATGAAGCGCGGATGGGACTGGATCGGCCCGATGTCGCCACTCTCGGCGAACTCGCGAACGAAGTCGGCCTCGAAGCGGGCAACGATGCGGCCGGGCCTCGGCGACATCACGACGATGGTGGTGCCGAGCGTCAGGGCTTCCTCGATCGAATGGGTGATGAACAGGATCTGCTTGCCGGTCTTGGCCCAGACCGAGGCCAGAAGCTGCTGCATCGTCTCGCGCGTCAGGCTGTCGAGGGCGCCGAACGGTTCGTCCATCAGAAGAATCTTCGGATCGGTGGCCAGCGCCCGCGCGATGCCGACGCGCTGGCGCATGCCGCCGGACAGTTCATAGGGCGGCTTTTCGGCGAAATCGGCGAGCCCGACCAGTTCCAGCAGACGCCTTGACCGCTCATGGCGTTCGTTGCGCCGCACGCCCCGGTATTTCAGGCCGAGCGCGACATTGTCCAGCACGTTGGCCCAGGGCAGCAAGGTGTCCTTCTGGAAGACGACGCCACGATCGCCGCCGGGCTCGACAATCTCCTTTCCGTCCAGTGTGATCGTGCCTTCGGTGAGCGGCAGGAAGCCGGCGATGGCGTTGAGCAATGTCGACTTGCCGCATCCGGACGCACCGACCGCGACAACGATGGAATCGGGAGCGATATCGAGCGAGACGTGATCAAGCGCGTGCACGTCCTGGCCATCCGAGGCCGGGAAGGTGACGCTGGCATCGCGGATTCGAAGCATGGTGGCCTCCAAGCAGTCTGGCTGGCGGGAATTCCGCCAGCCAGAACCTGAATGTTGTCAGTGATTTCTAGTTCGAGGCCTTGGCGGCCTCCACATATTGCGGATCGGCGGCTGCGGCGTAGCTGTCCTTGATGGCGGTGATCTTCTTCTGGTCCTTCAGGAAGCCCGCAGTGTCCTTGAGGATTTTCGCAACGGCGCCCTTCTCACCACCGCCCAGCCATTTGTCGGACACCTGCTCGTCGAGCGGCGGAACGACTGTCGTCTTCAACTGCTCCGAATTCTCAGCCGCCGTACCGCCTTGCAGTTTTGCGATCAGCTTGGCGCTCTCGGACTCGGGTCCCCATGCGGCCGGGTTGCTCAGATAGGCCGTGTTGTAGCCGTCGATCAGCCGGACATACTGGCCGAGGAAGTCGGGATTGGCCTTGGCGAAATCGCCGGTCACCACCAGCGCGCTGAAGGTCGGCGCGCCACGATCGGCGACCTGGCCGGCTGTGAGCAGGACCTTGCCGTCCTTCTTGAGTTCGGAGAGTGCCGGATCCCAGACGAAGGCACCGTCAATGTCACCGCGCTTCCAGGCGGCGACGATTTCGGGCTGGGGAATGGCGATGACCTGGGTTTCTTTCTCCGAAATGCCTTCCTGCTTGAGGACGGCGAGAAGCTGGTAGTGGTCGGTCGAGACGGGTGCCGCGGCAAGCTTCTTGCCGCGCAGGTCGGCCGGCGACTTGATATCGGGCCGCACCACGAGCGCTTCGCCGTCACGGGAGACCGAGGAGATGTAGAACGCCTTCACGTCGAGGCCCCTGCTGACGGCAGCGGCGAACGGGCTCGATCCGACATCGCCGATCTGGACGTCGCCGGATGCGATGGCGGCGGAAATATCAGCACCGGAATTGAAGCGGCGGAATTCGATTTCCCAGCCGGTCTTCTGGGCAAGATCGCCATTGGCGATGCCGAGATTGTAGGGGTTGGCTCCGGTCTGATAGGCGATGACGACTTTCTTATCGGCGGCAAGGGCTGCGGCGGAAGTGGCCGCCAAAGCAAGCCCGACAAGGGCAGCGGAAATCAGTTTTCTCATGGCATTTAATCCTTTTGAACAGAGGGCAAGTCCCTCGATTGCCCGCTCTGGCCGAGAGCGTTGGATTAAAGTCCACTTAACTTATAGACTTAGATAGAAATGGAATTCTGAAAATCAGCTCGCGCTTAAAAAAGAATTCGGATTGGACGGCAGGCCGTCGCTTCAGGACTGTCGCATACGCAAAATGCGGAGCTTCTTGCTGGTTTTACAGGTTGCCTGGAAAAAGAGCGCAAGCGGCAATCGGAGATGGCTTCGACGGACGGTTCTCGACGTCAATCTCCCTTTGTCGCCTTTGTCGCCTTTGTCGCGCACTGGCGCTCCGGCCGTCGCTCCATCACGGAGTGAGAGGATTTCCTTGCAGGAGGTGTAGCGCAGACGCCGAAGCACTTTGCAACGGCAAGGGCGGAAGGTTGGAGAACATATGATCCCAATGATGCTGGGCCACTTTCGTAAGCGTGTCCGGCACGCAATCCTTCAATCGATCTTCGAACCCGGGAAAAACCTCGACCTGCAGATAAATTTCGTTCTCCGCGAGCAGCCGCCGCATTCCAGCAAGCACCCGCGCCTCACTTCCTTCCACGTCGATTTTGACGAACAGGATCGCGCCTTTGACGTCCAGCAATTCGTCAAGAGTGACCACCTGGACGGGTTCGGAGTCTTCGCTGGATTCCTGTATCATTGCGCCGCCGCGATTGCCGTCGGCAATCGACGTGCTGCGCAGCAGTCTCGCCGTGCCCGGTTTGTCCAGAACGGCCGCCTTGATGCGCTTGATGTCGTAGCTGGCTCCATTGAGAAACATCTGCGCTTCCAACTGCGCGAAGTTGTTTGCGTCCGGCTCGAAGCAAAGTATCTCGTCAAACACCCCCAGGCGCCACATCTTGAGGCTATACAGGCCCCAATAGGCGCCGACATCGAGAAACAGTTTGCGCCGCGGGTTGCCTTTGAGGGCTCGCGCTGCGTCGATCATCAGGCCGATTTGTGTGGCCTCCCAAGCCCCATGGTCCAGCATCTCCCGGTCGACCAGCGAGGAAGGGTCGAGCAGTAGCCGAAGATCGCCCCGTTGCACAACGGTGGCCCCGTCGCGCCGATACAGTTCGGACACGATCCCTCCAAGGCGTCGTGCCTCTTGCTCGGCAAAGCGAAGCTCGCGACGAAGTCGCCTCACATGAGGGATGCGTTCGAGCGCCCATTTTGCAAAGGCGGGGGTTCTCATCGTCGGTTGCCAATTTCCATCCGGAAAGCCTACAGGCGATGCAGATTGCGTGGCAAATGATATCCGCCAGAGCTGCGTCGAGGCCCAAGCGGCGGTCATTCTATGACCACTGGTGGCGCAACGCAGACAATTCCAAAACCGGTCTTCCGACGATTTGACCGGCGCAGTCTCAGTTGTTGCGGGCCGCGACGAACTTTGCCGCAGCTTTGAGCAGAACCGCCTGTTCGCCATAGGGTTCGAGCAGCGCGTGGGCCTGGTCTACGAGGCCGTGGAGCTGCTCGCGCGCCCATTTGGCGCCATGCAGCGCCACCAGCGTCGCCTTGCCGGCGGCCGCATCCTTGCCGGTGGCCTTGCCCATCTGGCTGATATCAGCCGTCAGGTCGAGCAGGTCGTCGGCAAGCTGAAAGGCAAGTCCGATCGCCGAGCCGAATTCGGCCAGCCGGTCGCGGTCTTCGCGTGGCGCGCCGGCAATGATGGCGCCCGCCTCGCAAGCGAAGCGGATCAGCGCGCCAGTCTTCATCGCCTGCAGCCGGATGATGCCGGCCTCGTCGGGCCTGATACGCTCGGCTTCGAGGTCGAGCATCTGGCCGCCGACCATGCCGCCGGCGCCGGCGGCGCGGGCCATTGCAAGCACCAGCGCTGCCCGGCGCTCCGCCGGTAGTGCCGTCGCCTCGTCGGCGAGGATGTCGAAGGCGAGCGTCAGCAAGGCGTCGCCGGCAAGGATGGCGGTGGCCTCGTCGAAAGCCTTGTGCACGGTCGGCTGGCCGCGGCGCAGGTCGTCATCGTCCATGGAAGGCAGATCGTCATGGATCAGCGAATAGCAATGCACGCATTCGAGCGCTGCCGCCACGCGCAGTGCCGCCTCGCCATCGGCGGCAAACAGGGCGGCACTTTCCATGACCAGGAAGGGGCGCAGACGCTTGCCGCCGTTCAGCACACCGTGGCGCATGGCTGCCATCAGGTGTTCCGGGCGAGCGATCTCACCGGAAAGCGTGCGTGCGTCGAGAAGCCGCCGCAGCAGCGCCTCCAGCGCGCCTGCGCGCGCGCCAAGCAAGGCTTCGAAGGCGATTTGGTCGTCTTTCGTCATGGCCGGGAGCGGTAGCCGACACTCAGACGTTGCGCAAGAAGCCAAGCGCCATTATGCCGGAGCAGGGGTGTAGCACGGGTTGGGCGGCTTGGCGGAACCGATCGTCGATCAAGAAACCGAAGGGCTGGACATGGCGGCGAGACCGAAAGGCGGCAACCGCATCGGTCTCAAACGCTGGGTCCGGCGCGGCATTGTCGTGGCTGCCGTACTGGCGCTGATCCCGACGGTGCTGACTTTTCTCTACATGCCGTCCTTCGTGCATCCGGTGTCGACATTGATGCTGAAGGATCTGGCGACGTTTTCCGGCTACGACCGGCGCTGGGTTTCGATCGACGATGTGGCGCCGGTGCTGGCCAATTCGGTGATCATGTCGGAGGACGGGCAGTTCTGTTTCCATCGCGGCGTCGATCTTGGCGAGTTGCGCGGGGTCGTCGACGATGCGTTGGCCGGCGAGATGACGCGCGGCGCCTCGACCATCACCATGCAGACGGTGAAGAACCTCTATCTGTGGTCGCGGCCGCTTGGCTCGGTGCGCAAAATCGTCGAACTGCCGCTGGCGGTCTATTTCGACGCGGTGCTGTCAAAACGGCGGATCATGGAAATCTATCTCAACATCGCCGAGTGGGGACCGGGCATCTATGGCATCGAAGCCGCCGCCCAGCATCATTTCGGCGTCTCGGCAAAACGGCTGACACGGCGCCAGGCGGCGCTGCTGGCCGTCAGCCTGCCCAACCCGATCACCCGCAACCCGGCCAAGCCCGGACCAGGGCTGAGACGGCTGGCGGCGCTGATCGAGCGGCGCGCCGGAAGGTCCGGCGCCTATGTCGGCTGTCTTCAATAGACTTGCGGCTTCAAAAGTCTGGCGGCTTCAAAAAAATTCGGCACAGTGCTGGCCAAAACCACATCAGGCGTGTATAGGCACCCGACTTCTTCAGATTTCGGCCCCTGACACGGCCCTTTCACGAGGGCGGGCGGGGCTTTTTGACCATGTAATGGAGCATATCCATGGCCGTTCCGAAACGTAAAACCTCTCCGTCCAAGCGCGGCATGCGCCGCTCGGCCGACGCCCTCAAGGCCCCGACCTATGTCGAGGACAAGAATTCCGGCGAAATGCGCCGTCCGCACCATATCGACCTGAAGACCGGCATGTATCGCGGTCGCCAGGTGTTGACGCCCAAGGAAAGCTGAGACCAGCTTTTCCGAAGGTTTGAGTTCTAAAAGGACCGGCCAGTGGCCGGTCTTTTTGTGTCTGGCAGCCGGTCGCCGAACTGAATGGGGCTGGAGCGTCCGGGCAGCTCCGCCGGATGCCGGCCGGGTTCAGTGACATCGTTGTTTCGCGCGGTTTTTTTCCGTGTTTGCGGTTGTTTACGAAAATTCTTGACGGCGGGCGCCGGGCGCATACTACAGAAGGCAGTCCAATCCGGAGCCGTCCGATGTTCGGTGCCATTCCGCTGCTGATCGTGCCTTTCGTGCTCTACAATCTCGGGCTTTTAGGGATATTCGGCAGCGGCGACGATCCGTGGGCGAGTGAAATCTTCTCGTTCAAGATGATGTCGGGCGGGGTGTTCTCGATGACGCTCGGCGACCTGATGGTGCTGATTGGGCTGGTCTTCCTGTTCCTCGAAATGGTGAAGTCGGTGCGCACCACAAACGCCTCGATCATGGACCATCTCTTGTCGACGCTGGTCTTCGTCGCCTTCCTGGTCGAATTCCTGTTGGTGAAGGGCGCGGCGCACTCCGTCTTCTTCACGCTGATGCTCATCGCGCTGTTCGACGTGCTTGCCGGCTTCTCCGTCTCGATGCGGTCAGCCAGCAGGGATATCAACCTGAACTAGGCTGCGATCCTGCAAGCTCAACCCGGGTCGGCTGTGAAACCAGCGGCCTCGATGCCGGCGATGGCGGCGGCCTCGTCATTGTCCGACGTGTCGCCGGAAATGCCGACCGCGCCGATGACGACGCCCGCCTTGTCGCGGATCAGCACGCCGCCGACCACCGGCAGGACGCGTCCGCCCGACACGTCGGAGATGCCGGCGACCAGGTGTGGGCGTTCCTTGGCGAAAGCCTCGACGCGGCGCGAGCCCATGCCGATGGCGAGCGCGCCATAGGCCTTGCCGGCCGACATTTGCGGGCGCAGGAACGAGGCGCCGTCCTGACGCTGGAAGGCGACCAGATGAGCGCCGGCGTCGAGCACTGAGACACCCAACGGCCTGAACTTCAATTCGGCACCCTTGGCAAAGGCGGCGTCAATGATTTGCTTGGCTTTGTCGAGCGTCAGGGCGGTCATGGCAGTCTCCTGTTGGAACACGCGATTCATTGACCGGGAGCGGGAGGAATGAAATCCCGGTTGCAGTTGAAATTGCTTCGCGTGAAAAGGCGTAGTGGAGGCCGATGGCATTCTGGACCATGCCGTTGGCGGGCACCGTCCTGATATGGCGTTGCCGTGCGCCTGCTTCCAGGCCTGCTGTAGAAGACGGGGGTTTCTAGGCGATTTTTTTCTTGGCGCGCGACGGCTTCTTCACCGGGGCCGCAGGCGCATTGGCGAGGTCTTCGGCTTCCTTGGCGAGGCGCAGCGCCCTCAGCTTATTGGTCTTGGCCTGGCGGGCATCGCTCTCGGCGACATATTCCGCCATCGCCTTCTGGCGGACCGTGGCTGCTTCTTCCTGCTTCTTGAAACGCGAATCGGCCCGCGCGCGGGCAGTGTCCTTAGAGTTCTCAACCAAGTGCGTTTTCCAATCCCGTAAATTATGATTTTCAGTCACTTGATAGCAGAGCCGGCCTGCAAATAGCAAAATAAGTTGGTCAGGAGCCCGGTTGACGCCCAGCCGCCTGCGCCTTGCGGGCGACCACGGCCTCGTATGCGGCCTGCAAGGTGGCGCGGACAGTAGGGCTGGCCGACGCCTTGAGAGGCGCCCCCAGATGGTCGTGGCGCAACTCATCCATGAACCGTTCCCATAGTGGCGGGCCGCCTTTTTCCAGTAGCTCGGCGCGGATCGAGAGTTCCTCGCTGACCGGCAGCCAGATACGGCCCCAGGCGCCGAGATGGGCCAGGATCGGCACCAGCGTTATCGCCATTTCGGTCAGGCTGTAGATCGCCTTCTGCTTGTGGCTGGGATCGTCGGCCTTGGTCAGCATGCCCAATTCCATCAGCCGCTTCAGCCGGTCGGCGAGGATGTTTGAGGCGATGCCTTCCATTGAGCCGTTGAGCAGTTCGCGAAAATGGCGTCTGCCGCCAAAAATCATGTCACGAAGGATGATCAGGCTCCAGCGGTCGCCAAACACCTCGAGCGACAGATTGATCGGGCATCCGGACCGGTGATCGAGGCTCATGCGACTCTCCAGAAAAAACTGGTTGCATTATCGTATCGGTTTTATTATCGTGCAACCGATTGCAAAATGCAATCAGTTTGAGATGCGGAGAGGAGATCCCCATGACAAAGACTGAAGCACCCGAGATCGCGTCGCAGACGTTTGGCGACCCCGCACATCCGGCGCTGCTGCTGATCATGGGCGCCATGGCCTCGATGCTGTGGTGGCCGGAGGCGTTTTGCCGAAAGCTCGCCGGCGAAGGTCGTTTCGTGATCCGCTATGACAACCGCGATACCGGCCTGTCGACCAAATATGCGCCCGGCGCGCCGCCCTACACATTCGATGACATGGCCGACGATGCCATTCGTGTTCTCGACAATCATGGCATCCAAAGCGCGCATGTGGTCGGCATGTCGATGGGCGGCATGATCGCGCAGTTTGTGGCGTTGAAGCATCCTTCGCGTGTCATCTCGCTGACGGTGATCAGCAGTTCGCCGGTGGGGATCGACACGTCGCATCTGCCTGGGACGACCGAGGCTTATATCGAGCACTCGGCCGCAGGCGCCGATGTCGACTGGTCGAACCGCGACCAGGTGGTCGGCTTCATCGTCAAGGACGCACGCGCGATCGCCAGCACCGCGCATCCGTTCGACGAGACGCGGATGAGGGCGTTCGTCGAACAGGACTACGACCGATCCAGCGGGTTTTTGAGCGCCACCAATCATTTCATGCTGAAAGGCGGCGAGGACTGGAAAGGACGCCTGCACGAGATCAGGACTCCGCTTCTCGTCCTCCACGGGACGTCAGATCCGATCTTTCCGGTCGAGCATGGCGCAGCCCTTGCCGAAGCCGTGCCCGACGGACAGCTTATCCGCATCGAAGGCGGCGGCCACGAACTGCATCCGCAGGATTGGACAACGATCGTCGCTGCTATCGTCGCCCACACTCAAGCCAGATAAGTGCCCGAGCCGGACCTTGACACCAAATGGCCGCGGCAATAGTTAAGTAAATGCTTCAGTGTTAAGCTCTGCCGCCTAAGCAAGGCCAGATCTGCAAACCACGAAAAGAGACGAGCAAGACAATGTCCCTGATGATGCATCTCCATCCGCTGGCGTCCTTCTGCTGGAAGCCGCTGATCGCGCTTTACGAGAACGGCACGCCGTTCGCCGCCCTGATCGTCGATCTCGGCGACGAGCAATCACGCGCGGCCTTCCTGAGGATATCGCCGACCGGCAAGATGCCGGCGCTGCGCGACGATGCGCGCGACCGCACGGTGCTGGAATCGACCATCGTCATCGAATATCTGGCCGCGCACTATCCCGGTCCGGTCGACCTCGTTCCCGCCGACATCGACCTGGCGCTGGCAGTTCGTCAGGCCGATCGTTTCTACGATTTCTACGTGCAGGCGCCGATGCAGAAGATCGTCGCCGACAGGCTGCGGCCGCAGGACAAGACCGACCCGTTCGGGGTCGAGGAGGCGCGCGCGCAATTGCGCAATGCCTACGCCATCATCGAGCAGGAGATGCAATCGAGGACCTGGGCGACCGGCGAGGCCTTCACCATGGCCGACTGCGCTGCGGCGCCGGCATTGTTCTACGCCAACAAGGTGGAGCCGCTGGGTGACAAATACCCGGCTGTGAGGCGCTATCACGACCGGTTGCTGCAGCGCCCGTCGGTCGCCCGCGTCATCGAGGAAGCGCAGCCTTACTTCAAACTCTTTCCCTACAATAACGGTTGAGGCGAACGCCGATGCTGCACGATCCCGCCCAGCTCGACCTGATGTTCCAGGCGCTTGCCGACCCGGCGCGGCGCAGCATGGTCGAGCGGCTGTCGCGGGGACCCGCTTCGGTCAGCCAGCTGGCCGAGCCGCTGGCGATGTCGCTGTCGGCGGTCGTCCAGCACCTCAATGTGCTCGAGGCAAGCGGCCTCGTGCGCACGGAGAAACTCGGCCGGGTGCGCACCTGCCAGATCGAACCGAAGGCGCTGCGGAGCGCCGAGCACTGGATCAACGAGCGGCGCCTGACCTGGGAGAGCCGGCTTGACCGGCTGGGCGACTTCCTGGCGCAGGCCAAAGACGAAATCGACGAGACCTAGAGGAGTCCAGCATGATCGAACGATCCGTCGTCCATTCCACCTTCGTCATCGAGCGCTTCTATCCGGCAGCGCCGGCGAAGGTCTATTTCGCGCTCAGCAATCCGGCCGCCAAGCGACGCTGGTTTGCCGACCCGGACAGTCCGAACCCCAGCAGGCACGAGATGGACTTCCGCGTCGGCGGCAGGGAGATCAATGCCGGCGGGCCGAAGGACGGGCCGATCCATGTCTACAACGCCGTCTACCAGGACATCGTGCCGAATGAGCGAATCGTCTACAGCTACGACATGCTGTTTGGCGAGGTTCGGATCTCGGTGTCGCTGGCAACGATCGAACTTCGCCCGGAGGGCAAAGGCACGCGGCTGGTCTTGACCGAGCAAGGCGCCTTTCTCGACGGCCATGACAAATCTGCGACCCGCGAACATGGCACAGGCGTGCTGCTCGATATGCTGGGCGCAGCACTGGCCGCCGAGGGCTGACAGCGGCTCGACGCCTCAGCTTCCCGGCGTTCCAAGCTGCTCGGCTTCCCAGAACTGGTCGAGCCAGATGTTGAGTTTCAGGAAGCCGGCAGTGCTGACTGTATAGACGCGTCGCGTGCCTTCGGCCTTGGCGTTGACCAGTCCGGCCTCGAGCAGCACCTTGAGATGTTGCGAAACGGCCGGGCGCGACACCGGCAGTCCGGCAGCCAGTTCATTGACTGTCTTCGGCCCGCGCCGGAGCTCTTCGAGAAGATGGCGCCGATTGGGATCGGCAATCGCCAGGAAGGCGTCGGAAAAGATCATGCCTCATTTGTGAGGCAAAGTTTTCCGAATCTCAACCATTGGTTTCATCTTTTCTGCGCGGGTCGAGCCGCAATGCTTCCGGCGTGACCGAGCGATCGGCCGGTTGTGTCTTGAACGCATCGCGGTTTTCGATCGGCACCGGCGCGCGGCGGCTGATGCGCAGCAGCGTGTAGCCCGCCAGACTGAGATGGGCGAGCGCGGTCGCCAGGAACAGGCCCTCGGGACGCATCCAGCCCATCAGGCCAGCGGCCAGCAGTGGACCGATCATGGTGCCGAAGCCATAGAGCAGCAGCAGGCCACCCGACACTTTGACGAAATCCTCGGAGCGGGCGTGGTCGTTGGCATGCGCCACGGCGATCGAATAGAGCGTGTAGGCGAAGGCGCCATAGGCGCCGGTGAAGACCAGGACGAAGACGGCGGAGCGCGGTTCGAACAGGAAGATGGCGAGGGCAAACAGCGCCGCGCCGAAAGCCGCGCCCGCCAGCACGAAGCGGCGGTCGGTCTTGTCGGACAGACGCCCCGCTGGAAGCTGCATGGCCGCACCCGCGACGACGACCAGGCTCATCATCAGCGCGATCTCGGCCGTGGAAATGCCGATGCGGGCGCCGTAGACGGCGCCCAGCGTGCCCCAGGCGCCGTTGGCGATGCCGATCAACAGGCAGGCGATCGCCGACACCGGCGAATTTTTATAAAGGCCTTTGACGTCGAGTGAGACGTCCTGCAGCGGCTTGGGGTGCGAAGCCGTCGAGACGGCGGTTGGAATGAGCGACAGGCAAAACAGGATGCCGGTGATCATGAACAGCGACGCCGATTTCACGTCGCCGCCGGCAACGATCATCTGGCCGCCCATGATCGAGGCGTAGGTGACCATCATGTAAAGGCCGAAGACGGTGCCGCGATTCTCGTTGGTGGCCTTCTCGTTCAGCCAGCTTTCGATGACCATGAAGGCGCCGGCCATGGTGAAGCCGGTGAAGGCGCGCAGCAGGATCCAGAAATATTCGTCGATGATTAGGCCGGTGAGCAGTGCGACGATCGCGCCCGACGCGGCAAAGGCACCAAAGGCCCTGACATGGCCAGCGCGGCGCACGATGCGCGGCGCAAAGAAGCAGCCGGTGACGAAGCCGCCAGCCCAGGCCGTGCCCATCAGGCCGAGCGATGCCGTCGAAAAACCTTCGAGCTGGCCGCGCAACGGCAACAGCAGGCCGTGCAGCCCCGATGCCGCCAGCAGGAAGGCGGTGCCGCGCAGCAGCGAAAGGATCGGTCGGTAGGTTGCAAACATTTTTGGATCCGGCTGGGGTTACGGGGCAGGTCTGAAGACAGTCGTATTCGGGCTTTTCGGCGGCGCTCTATCTCTTTGTTTTAAAGCAATTCCCTAGGGAAAGCGCTACGCGCTTTTCCCGGGAAAACCGTTTCACACTTTTCCTGGAATTGCTCTAGCGCCAGCCCCGGAATTATCCGCGGCGAAACAATGCTTCGGCCGCGGACTTGGTGGTGTCCTTGCTCTTAAGCTCAGCTTCAAGCCGGGCAATCTCGTCGCGCAGGATGCCGATCCGCTCGGACAGTTCGCTGAGCGAAAGCAGCGACAGATCCTGCCCGATCTCGTGCGGTCGTGGCTTCTTTTTGGGTTCGTCGTCGAAGATCGCCATCGTCGCTCCTCCCTGATTTGGCCATTTGCCTGATTTGGCAATCAGCATACATAGGGCAAGGGCGTGGATGCAAACAGCCGGCATAGGCAGGCGAAGCAAGACGGGAAATTTCATGGCGAGCGGACAGAAAATTCCGGCGAAAATGACGGCCATCGCAATCTCCGAACCCGGCGGCCCCAAGGTGCTGAAGCCGGAAACGCGCGACGTGCCGATGCCTGGTCCAGGCGAAATCCTGATCCGGGTGCGTGCGGCCGGCGTCAACCGACCGGATGTGCAGCAGCGCAAGGGCGCCTATCCAGCGCCGCCCGGCGCGTCGGACCTGCCGGGCCTCGAGGCATCTGGCGAGGTGGCAGCGCTTGGCGATGAGATATCGCGTTGGCGTGTCGGCGACCGGGTCTGTGCGCTGACGCCCGGCGGCGGTTATGCGGAATATGTCAAGGTTCCCGCCGGCAGCGTGCTGCCGCTGCCCGCCGGGTTCACCCACACGGAAGCGGCGGCGGTGCCGGAAAACTACTTCACCGTCTGGCACAATGTGTTCGAGCGCGGCGGCCTGAAGAAGGGCGAGACATTGCTCGTCCATGGTGGCTCGTCCGGCATCGGCACCACGGCAATCCAGCTGGCGTCCGCCTTTGGCGCCTATGTCATCACCACCGCCGGCTCCAAGGACAAATGCGATGCCTGCCTGAAGATCGGCGCCGACCGGGCGATCAACTATCGCGAGGAGGATTTTGTCGCCGCGGTCAAGGAGGCAACCGGCGGCAAGGGCGCCAATGTCATTCTCGACATGGTCGGCGGCGACTATGTGGCGCGCAACTACGAGGCGGCGGCTATCGAAGGCCGCATCGTCCAGATCGCCGTTCAAGGCGGGGCGGTGGCGAGCGCCGATTTCTCGAAGATCATGGTCAAGCGGCTGACCCATACCGGTTCGGCGCTGCGGCCACGCACCGTCGAGTTCAAGGCTGCGCTGGCTGCTGCGCTAGAAGCCCAGGTCTGGCCATTGCTCGGCACGCGCAGGATAGCGCCAATCATGGACATGATCTTTCCGCTCAAGGAAGCCTGGCGGGCGCATGAGCGGATGGAGGAAGGCGAGCATATAGGCAAGATCGTACTCGACGTCGGCTAGGATGTGCCGATATTCAGGTGAGGCCGGCCTGCGAACAGCTGATACCTGCGCTTCCGGCCTTCGCCGGCCGAAGCACTCATGAATGGTCGTGGCAGCTAAGGCTACGGCCGGCGTAGGCCGGTGCTCACGTACTTAAGTACGCTCCGCGCCGGTTCTCGGTATCAGTCGTTCTCGGCTCGGCCTGACCTGAATCTCGACACATCCTCAGCGCTCACCCCTGCCAACAAGATGAACAGACGCTTAATGCTGCAATGCACAATTGCATTGCGGCCATGCAAAAGCGTCTGTTCAATTCGTGGGCAGCGATGCCTATCTAAGCGCCATCGAAACGATTTGATCCAACAAATGGAGGAATGTCATGAACCCGATCCGCGCTTACCGCAACTGGCGTATGTACACCGAAACCGTGCGCGAGCTGAACAAGCTCAACGCCCGCCAGCTCCACGATCTCGGCATCAACCGCGCCGACATCGAAGCAATCGCCCGCAAGGCGATCTGATTTAGAGCATGGTCCGCCCCCAAGACCGGACCATGCTTTAGAAGCCAGAGCCGAAGCAGACGCTTTGCCGTCGCCGGTTCCGAACCCGCTGGACTCCGTCCGGCGGGTTTTGTCTTTTCAGCCGTTGGGTCCATGGCTTTGGCCGGTCCCACATCCGTGCTGTCGCCGCCTTGTCGCGTGCCCTCCCAAAACCGTTGCGATTTGACCTGAGAGCGGTTATACAGACCGCGAATTTCCCATTTTGGTGGCTCTAAACCACCGCCCGCGCGGGAACGCGGGCGAACGAGAAGGATTTTTGCAATGGCCAATACGCTGCTGATGCCCAAGGCGACCGCCGTTTGGCTGGTCGACAACACCGCGCTGTCGTTCGAGCAGATCGCGCAGTTCTGCGGGCTGCATCCGCTCGAGGTCAAGGCGATCGCCGACGGCGAATCGGCGCAAGGCATCAAGGGCATGGACCCGATCATGACCGGCCAGCTGAGCCGCGATGAGATCGCGCGCGCCGAGAAGGACCCGAACCAGCGGCTGAAGCTGTCGGATCCCAAGGTGCGGGTGCCGGAGTCCAAGCGCAAGGGTCCGCGCTACACGCCGCTGTCGAAGCGTCAGGATCGGCCCAACGCCATCCTCTGGCTGGTGCGCAACCACCCCGAGCTGAAGGACGCGCAGATCTCGCGCCTGGTTGGCACCACCAAGTCGACGATCGATCAGATTCGCGACAGGAAGCACTGGAATTCTGCCAATCTGCAGCCGATGGACCCGGTGACGCTTGGTCTCGCCTCGCAGATCGACCTCGACATGGAAGTCAACCGCGCCTCGCGTGGCCGCGAGCAGCCGCAGCCGGTTGGCGACACGCTGCTGCCGGCGGCCTTGACCGAACGGCTGGTGCCGACGCCGGAGAAGCCCAGGGATGAGGACGCCGAACTCGACGCCAACGCCGTCTTCGCCAAGCTTTCGGCGCTGAAGTCGAAGAATCCGGATCCGGACGAAGAAGAGTAAGAATCGGTCGGCCGCAGGCCGATCCGGCACAGCAAAAAGCCCGCTTCGAGCGGGCTTTTTTATTGGCGGGATTTCTGCGGTTCAGGTTCGCGCCGCCCGGTCCGGCGCCATGCCGTAATCCTCTGAGCGCTCCACCGCCCGATAGAAGTCGGTCAGCTGCTTGCCGCGCTCCGGCTTGAAGTTGCGGCCGGCGATGACCACCGAGGCGAGGCGATCGATGCGGAAGGCGCGGAAATCGTCGCGCATCTCGCACCAGGCGACCAATGTCCAAACCTTGCCCCAGAACCACAGGCCGAGCGGGCGGATATCGCGCGCGGTGCCGCGGCCGGCCTCGTCGGAATAGTCGATGGTCAGCACCTGGCGTTTTTCGACTGCGCGCTCGATCAGGTCGATCGCCTCGCGCGCTGCATCGCTCACCACCCACATCGGCGTGTGGATCTCGGTGCGGGCGATACGGTCTTTCTCGGCATCGGGCAGCACGGCGCCGATCTTGACCAACGCCTCCTCGGCCGCCCGTGCCATGGCAGCACCGCCGAAGGCGCGCACCATGCGGGCGCCGGCGACCAGCGCCACGATTTCGTCACGCGTAAACATCAGTGGTGGAAGGTCGAAACCCTCCCTCATCATGTAACCGACACCGGCCTCGCCGTCGATCGGCACCCCGGTCGACTGCAGGTCGGCAATGTCGCGGTAGATGGTCCGCTCGGAAACCTCGAGCCACGTGCCCAATTTCTGGGCGGTGACCAGACGGCCACCGCGCAGATGCTGCACGATCTGGAAGAGCCTGTCGGCGCGACGCATCGTATGGTCCCTCGGCGTTGTTTCTATGCATGTCGTGGCCCCAAAACCGGTTCCCGTTTTTGGGCGGCATACACTATGGTTCTAGGCCTTCGCGCTTGCGCTGCGCGGCAACGAATGCCGTGCCGAAGGACAATTTCTTGGTGGTCGGCGTGTTGGCGTCGAGCACCCGCCAGAATGGCGCGATGTCATTCAATGTCATGCCGCGCTCGAGATCCTCGTTGGCGGCCTCGGCAACAGTGCGTAGATGATAGCCGATGGTGACCGGACATGTCACTTCGGCACCGTGCTCGATGGCGAGCGCGGTGCGCAGGGCGCGAACGTCCATGTCCACGCCTTTGGGAATTGTGCGGATGAACTCATGAACCTGCCGCGCCGTCGGCACCAGCATCGGCTGGCCTTCGACGACGTCGGACATCGTGCGCGGCGTCGGCTTGACGACGTGAATGCCTGGCGTGTTCAACTTGTCGTTCCAGCTTTTCACCATATGAATGCGTTCCGCTAGACGAAAAGGCCAAAGCTGTTGCCGTCCGGGTCGAGACAATAGGCGAATGTACCGGCCGGGATTGAGATCGCCGGCGAGACGACCTGGCCGCCATTCTCGGTCACCCGTGCCATCGCGCCCTCAATCGGTGCCGCGACCGCCAAATGGATGGTCGGCCCGGTTCCGGGGGCGGCAGGTTTTCCGGGATAGACATGCCCCGACGCCAATCGTTCCTGGGCACTGAACATGGCGATCGGGTTTGGACCGCTCTCCTCGAGCGTCAGATCGTTCTGCAGCACCGAAGCGTAGAAGGCGCGTGCCCGGTTCATGTCAGTTACGGGTATTTCGAACCATGCCGATGCTTTTGCGGGAATGAAGGCCATATCTCTCTCCTGACATCGCTACACTATGGCACGCCGCTCCTGACACCATACTGTCAGGAGCCTTCAGCATATTCCCTGGCGAACAGCGTCCGCATCTGCGCAACGTCGCCGCTTCTCTCGGGATAGAGCGTCTTCAAGTAAGCTAGGGCAAACGTGCCCGGCGCCGAACCAGGCGCTGAAACGATGCGACCGTCGGCCACCGCATGCGGCACATCCTGGTAGTTCTCGGCGCCGGAGTAGCCCGGCTCGTTTTCATTGATCCAGTCGCGGCCGTTGCTGGTGTGTTTGACCTTGTCGAACAGGCCGGCTCGCGCCAGTGCCAGCGTGCCGGCGCAGATGCCGCCGACCACGCCGCCGCGGGTCGCAACCGCCGTCAGCAATCCGGAGACGTCCGGCGACGCATCGCTGGTCCACCGGTCGGAGCCGATGACCGCAACCCCATCGAGGTCTGTGTTCTCGTCGGCTTTGGCCGAACGATCGGGTGTCAGTAGAAAGCCGCTGGCCGAGCCGACCGGCTTGCCGTCCGGCGTCAGCGACACCGCGCGGGTGCCGAACCATTCGACCGCCGATGCCGCCAACAGGCCGTATTCCCAGTCGGCGAAGCGATCGATGAAAAGCACACCGATGATCTTCTGTTCAGGCATATGTTCGCTCCATCCTCGTGCCAACCGTATTTGTTATCTGGGCGCTGCGACGCCCGCATCCAATTGATGCGGGCAAGAAATTGTTTCAATTGCCGCGGATGTGGCGGCCTTCAAACATATCCGGCCAACCGATGTCCTTGCGGACGTCCGGTGGCAGCGAATTCATGAAGCGCTGGGTGCGGATCTCGTTGCGCATCGTGCGGATCTTGCCGACATAATGCTGCACGCTGCGAAGAATTGTGGAACCGTTCATGGCGACTCTCCTCTGTTTTGATGAGAGCATCATCGCACACCCCTCCTGACAGCAGTCTGTCAGGAGCCTTCAGGGTCTTTGACGATCCTTGCCGCTTGTGCCGGCGTTGCGTTCGAGGCTTGGCGATTGTTCACTATCAGTGTCGGCCAGGACCTACGTCGTTCAGTCTCCGGCGACGGACTGTCGGCCTTTGCGACCTTCAGCAACAAGGCCGGCGTTCTGATATGGGAGGGGAACAATTTTCCTTAAGAACAGGTCCACGACCTGGGGAGACGACCATGAGCCTGCAACTGACAGGAATTCACCATCTGACGGCGATCACCGCCAATGCGCCCGGAAACCTCCACTTCTATACCAGGGTTCTGGGCTTGAGGCTGGTCAAGAAGACGGTGAACCAAGACGACACGTCCGCCTATCATCTTTTCTACGCCGATGGCGAGGCGACGCCGGGCACCGACCTGACTTTCTTCGACTGGCCGGTTGGGCGCGAACGCCGTGGCACCCACAGCATCATCCGCACCGGCCTGCGGGTGGGCAGCCCCGAAAGCCTTGCCTGGTGGAAAGAACGCCTGGCCGGCGAAAACATCGCGACCGGAGAGATCGGCGATATTGGCGGCACCCTGTCGCTGGATTTCGAGGATCCCGAGGGCCAGCGCCTGCGTCTTGTCAGCGATGGTGGCGCGGGTGACGGCCACCCCTGGGCGCAAAGCCCGGTCCCTGCCAGGCACCAGATACGCGGGCTCGGACCGATCGTGATCAGCGTTCCCGACATCACCAACACCGAGGCGGTGCTGACCAGGGTGATGAACATGCGCAAAGTGCGCGACTATGCCTCGCCGGACGGCCAGGGTCAGGTGCATGTCTTCGAAATGGGCGAGGGCGGGCCGGCTGCGGAGCTTCATGTCGCGGTGCAGCCAGGCCTGTCGCCGGCCGGCCAAGGTGCGGGTGCCGTCCATCACGTCGCCTTCCGGGCGCCGGACCAGGCAACATTGCATCAATGGACGGCGCGATTGGCTGAGTTCCGCCTGCCGTCAAGCGGCGAGGTCGAGCGCTACTATTTCCGTTCGCTCTACTTCCGCGAGCCGAACGGCATCCTGTTCGAGGTCGCCACCGACGGGCCGGGCTTCACCGCCGACGAGCCGCTGGAGACGCTGGGCGAGAAGCTGGCCTTGCCGCCGTTCCTCGAACCGAAGCGCGCCGCGATCGAGGCAGGCCTCAAGCCGCTAGCCTAGCGCGCTAATCAAGACGGGCGAAGGAGCGCTTTGACAGCCGGCCTCGATGCTGGTCAAAGGCGGCATGTCGAAACTCCTCGCCCTCGTCATCATCGCCATGATGGCCATCCAGCTGATCAAGCCGCTCGGCTGGCCGGGGCTGAAGCGGCGCAGCGACTTCTGGAAGCTGGCGCTGCTGGCGATGGCGGCGATTTCGGTCACGGCGGTGCTGGGGCATTGGACCTGAGACCGGCCGGGGTCGATCATTCGGCGACCACCAACCCCACCAGATGTTCCGCCCAGGCGCGGTAACCGGCCTCCGAGGCGTGAAATCCATCCGATGCGAAGCCGGCCTCGGGGTCGGGGATCGGCAGGCGTGGCGCCGGCACCGCGCCGCGCTCGAGACAAAGGCGCTCGCCCATGCGGTTCATCTCGCCAGCGCGGATCTCCAGGATCTTGCCGAGCAGCGACGGCATTGCCGGAGCCCTCGTGAATTCCAGCACCGGCGACCACACCACGCGCGCCTCCGGCCATTTGGCGCGTAGCGCATAGAGCAGGCCGCCAAACTCCTTCTTGAAGCGCGGCACCGAGTGAAAATTCTTGGTATCGTTGGTGCCGATGGCCAGCACGATATGCGTCCATGGATCGGCCGACAGATTGGGTAGTACGTGGTCGCGGATCTGGCCCGATGTCGCCGAGTTGAAGCCGGCCGCCCGCCAGCGCACGGCCCGGCCGGTGCGTTGCGAGATCAGCGCTGCCAGTTGCGCGGCAAGCCATTCTCGGAATTGCCGATGCCGACCGAGGCAGCCGAGGAATCGCCCAGCACCAGCAGCGAGATTGTTGGCGCCTTGCCCTTGATATCGTGCATGACCGGGCCTTGCGCCGGCAACATGCGCGAGGTGCGGCGGCGAACGCCGAGCCCTTGCCAGATGTAGACTGGAAAGGCGAACCAGGTGAGGAGGGCGAGAAGGCGCACGGCGAAGACCCTAAGACTATCGAGGTTATGCACTTAGCGCATCTGGCGTTGCCGGTGAACGACCTTGTGCCGGCCGGTGTCAGCCTTTGCTTTCATGGCAGCAGTCGTCGCCTTGTGTTCCTGACCTGTCGCCATACTCATCGTGCAGCCGCACCCAGTCCATCAGGCTGTGGTAGGGACCGGTCTCGTTGCGGCCTTTCGGCGTCATGTCGAGATAATGATAGGCGCCGATCAGCGGATCGCCGCCCCTGGAGCGCGACATGAAGGTCAGGAAGATGTCGCCCTTCTCGTCCCTGTAGAACACGCTGCAGCCGGCAAGCTCCTTCGATGTCCGGGGGCGTGTCTCGAAATTGTAAGTGGTGTCACCGGCTGCGATCTGCTTGTCAGTGAAGGAAACCTGCATGTCGAAGTTGAAATCCGAGGCGTAGGCCGACAGCCAGTCGAACTTCCAGCCCATGCGCTGCTTGTAGGGAAGCAGCTCGGCCAGCGGCGCACGCGAAACCACGACCAGCGACACGTCGTGGTTCCTCAGATGCTGGTTGGCGCCATCGATGTGGTCGGCAAGGAAGGAACAGCCCTCGCAGCGGTAGTCGGCGCCCGGCCCGAACATGAAGTGGTAGACGATCAGCTGGCTTTTGCCGCCGAACAGGTCGGCCAGCCGCTTCGGTCCCTGTTCGGTCTCGAAGACATAGTCCTTGCGCATTTTCAGCCACGGCAATTCCCGGCGCTCGGCGGCAATGCGGTCGCGAAACCGCGTCAACTCCTTCTCGCGCGCCAGATGCGCCTTGTGCGCCTCGAACCAGTCTTCCCGCGAAACGACCTTGTTGCGATGCATGAACTTCTCCCTGTCATTCACCCCAAGGACGTTCGAGATCGGCGCAAACCGACATTGCCGCCAGCTTTCCCAGACAGGAGATAGGCATGCCGCTGCAGCGCCCCAAGCCGGGCGGCTGCAAAACAAAACCCGGGCGCATCCGCCCGGGTCAGCATCAAGACAAATGCGTTGGGGTCAGGCAGCCTTTTCCAGGCTGGCCTGCCATTTTCCGAGCGCCGCCAGATGGTTCATGCGGGCACGGTGGGCGAAGGCGGCCTGGCCGGCAGCAATGTTCGACGCCTTGCCGCTCCAGGCCTTTTGCGGCGCCGCCTGCAGCGCGCGGCCATAGGAGAAGGTCAGTTTCCACGGATGCGGGCCGATGGCATTGATGGCGTTGAGGTTGGCCGTCGCCTCCTCGTCCTCCTGGCCGCCGGAGAGGAAAGCGATGCCCGGCACCGCGGAAGGCACCGTCTCGCGAAACAGCTTTATGGTCTTTTCGGCGACTTCTTCCGGGCTGCTCACCTTGCCCGATTTCTTGCCGGCGAGCACCATGTTGGGCTTCAGGATGGTGCCTTCCAGCACGACGCCGGCGGCATGGAGCTCGTCATAGAGCTTGATCAGCGTCGCCTTGGAGATCGCATAGCAAGTGTCGATGTCGTGGGCGCCGTCCATCAACACTTCGGGCTCGACGATCGGCACGATGCCGGCCTCCTGGCAGAGTGCTGCGTAGCGGGCGAGCGCATGGGCGTTGGAGGCGATCGAATTTGTGGAGGGCACGCCCTTGCCGGTGTCGATATCGATCACCGCGCGCCATTTGGCAAAGCGGGCGCCGAGCTTGTAATAGTCGGCGAGCCGCTCGCGCAGGCCGTCGAGACCTTCGGTGACGGTGTCGCCGGGAAAGCCGGCCAGCGGCTTGGCGCCGGCGTCGACCTTGATGCCGGGGATGGCGCCGGCGGCCTTGATGATGTCAACCAGCGGCGTGCCGTCGGCGGCCTTCTGGCGAATGGTCTCGTCATAGAGGATGACGCCGGAGATGTATTTGGTCATCGCATCCTTGGCGCGGAACATCATCTCGCGATAGTCGCGGCGGCTGTCGGCGGTGGATTCGACGCCGATGACGTCAAAACGCTTCTTGATGGTGCCGGAGCTTTCGTCGGCGGCCAGCAGGCCCTTGCCATCGGCCACGATCGCGGCGGCAATGTCTTCGAGACGTTCGCTCATGCTTGCTTCTCCTGAAACGGTTTTCCGCGCCAACGGAACTCTACCGCCAAAGGAATGGCGCCGGAAAGCGTGAATCGCTTGAAAGCCGCCGGCCCCACCGTTCGCTCGCTGAGTGTTGATCGGCTTAGCGCTTCAGAACGTCGACGCCGGGCAGCGGCTTGCCTTCCATCCATTCCAGGAAGGCGCCGCCCGCGGTCGAGACATAGGTGAAGTCGTCGGCGACGCCGGCATGGTTGAGCGCCGCCACCGTATCGCCGCCGCCGGCGACCGAGACCAGCTTGCCGGCCTTGGTGCGCGCCGCCGCATGCTTGGCGGCCGCCACCGTCGCATGGTCGAAGGGCTCGATCTCGAAGGCGCCGAGCGGACCGTTCCAGACCAGCGTCGCGGCGCGGTCGATCCAGTCGGCGACGCTCTTCACGGTCTTTTCGCCGACATCGAGGATCATGCCGTCGGCCGGCACCGCCGATATGGCGACGGTTTCGCTGGCGGCGCCCGCCTTGAACTCCTTCGCCACCACGCCGTCGACCGGCAGGATGATGGCACAGCCGGCCTCGGCGGCCTCGATCATGATCTGCTTGGCGGTCGGGGCAAGGTCATGCTCGCACAGCGACTTGCCGACATCGGTGCCGCGCGCCGCAAGAAAAGTGTTGGCCATGCCGCCGCCGATGACCAGCGCGTCGACCTTCTTCACCAGATTCATCAACAGGTCGATCTTGCTCGACACCTTGGCGCCGCCGACGATCGCAACCACCGGGCGGACGGGATTACCGAGGCCCTTTTCCAGCGCGTCGAGCTCGGCCTGCATGGTGCGGCCGGCGAAGGCCGGCAGCAGATGCGCCAACCCTTCGGTCGACGAGTGGGCGCGGTGCGCGGCGGAGAAGGCATCGTTGACGAAAATGTCGCCATTGGCGGCGAGCTTTTCGGTGAAGGCCGGATCGTTCTTCTCCTCGGCCTTGTAGAAGCGGGTGTTTTCGAGCAGCAGCACGTCGCCCTTGTTCATGGCGGCAACGGCGCTGGCGGCCTTTTCGCCGATGCAGTCGGCAGCAAAGCCGACGGGGCGGCCGAGGACGTCGGCGGTCGCCTTGGCGATCGGTTCCAGCGAGAATTCGGGCGAGGGGCCATCCTTGGGCCGGCCGAAATGGGCGAGCAGGATGACCTTGGCGCCTTTGCCGGACAATTCGGCGATGGTCGGGGCGATGCGCTCGATGCGGGTGGCGTCGGTGACCTTGCCCTCAGCGACGGGAACGTTGAGGTCGACGCGCACCAGCACGCGCTTGCCCGAGATGTTGCCGATATCGTCGAGTGTCCTGAAGCCGGCCATGCTGGTCCCTTTCCGCGAAAAATCGCCGGGACCATACCCCGCGCCAACGACGATGCAAGACCTGCGACGGGGCAGAGCGGAAAATATGATCCGGTGGCTTGTGTCGGGAATGGTCAGCTCTCGCTTTGTGTCTTTTCCACCACCGGTTCCGGGGCTGGCTCCACCTCTGCTTCAGCCTCGGCAATCTGCGTTTCACCGGGTTTGCGCCGATTGCGAACAAGGGCGGAGACACGGTCGCGGATTTCGCCGGCGCTCAGGAAGACCGGGACACGCGCCACCGGCGCAGTCGGCTCGAAGGACAGGCCGAGGCCGATGATCTTGCCCTTGTCGTCGACGTCGCGGACGATCAGTTCGATCGGGCCAATCAGCACCCGGTCGGCATATTCGGCATGGCCGCCAAGCCGCGCCGTCACCATGGCACCGACGGTCAGCTTGCGCTCCGCTTCGGTCAGGCCGGGCGCGTAGGCAGCCTCCAGTTCCTCGGCCGAGCGGGCCGGGTCGACGGCGAAGGCGCCGAAGAAATCCGCATCCTCGGGATCGACCACGGCGCGGCTGGCGAACAATTTATCGAGCAGGCGCGGATAGCGGTCCGGCACGAAGATGTAGACCTGGTCGCCGGCCGCCAGCCGGCCCATGTCCTGGAAGCGCATCGAGCGCCCGTCGCGCAGCACCAGTGAGGGCCGCGCCCAGCGCGGAATGCGCTCGCCGCGCGCCACCGGGCTGCCGGGTGCGACGCGGTAGGCAAGCAGCTCGTGATGGGCCGAGCCCGGCAGTTCGAGCTCGACCTTGTCCAGCGGCCCAAGGCGGGCCGGCACGATCAGGCCAAGGCGGCGCGCCAGCGGTCCGACGGTCCAGCCCTGGAAGACCAGCGACACCAGCACGATGATGAAGGCGGTGTTGAAGATGAGGCGGCCATTCTCGAGGCCGCCAAGCAGCGGGGTGATGGCGAGCAGAATGGACACGGCGCCGCGCAGGCCGACCCAGGAGACGAAGGCGACCTCGGGGCGCGGCAGGCGGAACGGGATAAGGCAAAGCCAGACGGCAAGCGGCCGGGCGATGAAGATCAGGAACAGACCGAGCAGCACCGCCGGCACCATGATCGCCGGAAACTGCGACGGTGTCGCGAACAGGCCGAGGATCAGGAACATGATGATCTGCGCCAGCCACGACATGCCGTCCTGGAAGCGCTTGAGAATGGTGACGGCACGGATGTCGGAATTGCCGGCAACCAGGCCGGCGAGATAGACCGCCAGAAAGCCCGAGCCGCCGATGGCGCCGGCGGCGGCGAACACCATCAGCGACAATGTCAGCACGAAGATCGGCAGCAGGCCGTGATCGAGATTGAGCCGGTCGACGAGGCGCACGATGGCCATGCCGCCGAGAATGCCGACGACGGCGCCGAGCCCCATATTGAGCAGGAAGCCGAGGACGAGGTTGGTGACCAGAACCTTGGCTTCGGGGTCGGCGTGGGCGGCGATGATTTCGACCAGCGTGATGGTCAGGAAGATGGCGATCGGGTCATTGGTGCCGGATTCGACTTCGAGCGTAGCACGCACGCGCTCGCGCAGATTGATCTCGCCGGCGCGCAACAGGAAGAACACCGCCGCGGCATCGGTCGAGGCGACGGCGGCACCGAGCAGGAAGGATTCCAGCCAGGTGAGATCGAGCACATAATAGGCCGCGGCGCCGAACAGGCCGGTGGTCAGGAGGACGCCGACGGTCGCCAACGACAGCGCCGGCCCCGCCGCCTGCCGCAAGGCGTTGAGCGGCGTGCCGAAACCGGAATCGAAGAGAATGACGGCGAGCGCCAATGAGCCGGCAAAGTAAGCCAGCCGCGCATTGTCGAACTGGATGCCGAGACCGTCGGTTCCGGTGGCCAGGCCGATGCACAAAAACAAGAGCAGGAGGGGAGCGCCGAAGCGGAAGGCGATCAGGCTCGAAAACGCGGCGGCAAGGACAAGCGCGGTGCCGACCAGCGTGACGAGATAGATCGCATGCTCCATCCGTGATTTGCCCCTCGAATTCCTCTGCCTCTCGCTTTACGGCAGAGTGGGGCGAAGGCATGGCCAGCGCAAGGCGAGAGGATGGTTTTTTGGCCTCGTCGCCAACAACGGCAGCGGCCGAACGCCAGCTGTGGTTTCAGAGCCGAACGAAGAGCGTCGGATAATCCAGCACCAGGGCGTGCTCGTCGACGGGAAGCTCGGCGGTGAAACGGCCGTCGGCGGCCTCATAACGGTAAAGTTTTCCGGCTTCGAGACAGGTGTAGCGCTGGCCGTCGACGACGGGAATGAAGTCGTCGAAAGGGACGTAGAGCATCCGCAATTCGACGGTGCCGTCTTCGGGTCTCAGTGCCAGCCTCTGTATCGGCAGCGTGTTGGTAAAGGGTGTGCCGGCCAGGTCGATGTCGATGCAGCCGTCGAATTCCTGGCGTGGTTTGCCGTCCGGGTCGCTCCAGTGGCCGGCGCCGTCCGACACGAGCGAAAGCGTGTGGCCGTCGGTGGTCTCGACCGTGAACGAGCGCACGCACCAGCACGCATCGCACTCGATCCGGTAGGTCGCGCCGAAAGGCTTGCCGTCGCGCTCACCGATCACCACGCTGTCGGCAACGAGACCGCCAGCTTTCGGCTGCAACGTCAGATGCTCGAGCCCGGTGCCTTGCACCGGGCGCCAGCGACGCGTGAGCGGCGGCAACATGCCGTCAGATGGTTTTGCCGAAGGCGACTGCGGTGTCGGACATACGGTTGGAGAAGCCCCACTCATTGTCGTACCAGGACAGCACCGAAACGAAGTTGCCGTCCATGACCTTGGTCTGGTCGAGCGCCATGATCGAGGAACGCGGATCATGGTTGAAGTCGATCGAGACGTTCGGATGATGGGTAACGCCGAGGATGCCCTTGAGCTTGCCATTGGAGGCGGCGATGACCGCGTCGTTGATTTCCTGGACGGTGGTCGAACGCTTGGCGATGAACTTGAAATCGACGACCGAGACGTTCGGGGTCGGCACGCGGATCGAAATGCCGTCCAGCTTGCCCTTGAGGTCGGGCAGCACCAGGCCGATCGCCTTGGCCGCACCGGTCGAGGTGGGGATCTGCGACAAAGCGGCGGCGCGGGCGCGGTAGAGATCCTTGTGCATCGTGTCCAGCGTCGGCTGGTCGCCGGTGTAGGAATGGATCGTCGTCATCATGCCCTTCTCGATGCCGACGGTCTCGTGCAGCACGGCAGCCAGCGGCGCCAGGCAGTTGGTGGTGCAGGACGCATTCGAGATGACGATGTGGTCCTTGGTCAGCTGGTCGTGGTTGATGCCGTAGACGACGGTGAGGTCGGCACCTTCGGCAGGAGCCGAGACGATGACACGCTTTGCGCCGGCGGCCAGATGCGCGGCTGCCTTGTCGCGGGCGGTGAAGATGCCGGTGCATTCGAGCGCGATGTCGATGCCGAGTTCCTTCCACGGCAGCTGCGTCGGATCCTTGATCGCCGTGACCTTGAACTTTTCCTTGCCGACGGTGATCTGGTCGCCATCGACGGACACTTCATGCGGGAAGCGGCCGTGCACGCTGTCGTAGCGCAGCAGATGCGCGTTGGTCTCGACCGGGCCGAGATCGTTGACGGCGACGACGTCGATGTCCTTGCGGCCGGATTCGTGGATGGCGCGCAGGATGTTGCGGCCGATGCGGCCGAATCCGTTGATGGCTACTCTGACGGTCATTTTTCTCTCCCGGGGAGCTGGAGGGCAGACAATTGGTCCGCAGCTTCATAGCGGCGGAAGCGGAAAGAATCCAGCCGCAGCGATGTGAATTTAAATCGATTAGGTTGGGCCAGTCCGGCGAAACCGCTTTGCGCGATTCCGCCGGAGCATTCTTGTTTGGTGCATGTCGTTATCCCAAAACCGCAATACACTTTCGGGCGACAGGCACAGGTCTTACTTGCCGTGCAGGCGGGCTTCCGCTGCCTTGGCTGCCGCATCGGCGGTGATGCCGAAATGCGGGTAGAGCTGTTCGATCGTGCCCGAGGCGCCGAAGCCGGTCATCCCGATGAAGATGCCGTCCGAGCCGATGAAGTGGTCCCAGCCCTGGCGGATGCCGGCCTCGATGGCGATCTTCACCTTGGCGGTGCCGATCGTCTTGGTGCGGTAGTCGGCGCTCTGCTGGTCGAACAGCTCGAAGCAGGGAACCGAGACGACGCGGGTCGGATGGCCGTGTTTTTCCAGCAATTCACGAGCGGCGACCGCGATCTCGACCTCGGAGCCCGAGGCAAAGATGGTCACCGCCGCTTCACCACTGGCGGCGACGAGCTCATAGGCGCCCTGGCTCGACAGGTTCTTGGCGACGAATTCGGTGCGCAGCGTCGGCAGGTTCTGGCGGGTCAGCGCCAGGGTCGACGGTGTCTTTTCCGTCTCAAGCGCCAGCTGCCAGCATTCGGCGGTTTCGACCGCGTCAGCCGGGCGGAAGACGTTGTGATTGGGGATGGCGCGCAGCGCCGCCATGTGCTCGACCGGCTGGTGGGTCGGACCGTCTTCACCCAGACCGATGGAATCATGGGTCATGACGAAGATCGAGCGGATGCCCATCAGCGAGGCGAGACGCATCGCCGGACGGGCATAGTCGGAGAAGCACATGAAAGTGCCGCCATAGGCGATGAGGCCGCCATGCAGCGTCAGGCCGTTGAGCGCGGCGGCCATGCCGTGCTCGCGGATGCCGTAGTGAACGTAGCGCTGGCCGTAATCGTCCGCCGTGATGTTCTTGGTCTGGCTGGTCTTGGTGTTGTTGGAGCCGGTCAGGTCGGCCGAGCCGCCGATGGTTTCCGGCACGGCGCCGTTGATGACTTCAAGCGCCATTTCCGAGGATTTGCGGGTGGCGACCTTCGGCTTGTCGGCTGCGAGCTTCTTCTTGTAGTCGGCAATGACGGCGTCGAAGTTTGACGGCAGCTTGCCGGCGAGGCGGCGCTCGAACTCAGCCTTCAACTTTGCATCGGCCTTGGCCAGACGTCCCTCCCAGTCGGTGCGGGCCTTGACGCCGGTCTTGCCGGCGCCGCGCCATGCGTCGAGAATGTCGGCGGGAATTTCGAAGGGCGGCGACTCCCAGTTGAAGAACTTGCGCGCGCCGGCGATCTCTTCGGCGCCGAGCGGCGAGCCGTGCGCCTTGTTGGTGCCGGCCTTGGTCGGTGCGCCGAAGCCGATGGTGGTCTTGCAGGCGATCATCGTCGGCTTGTCGGAGTGGCGGGCCGCCTCAATGGCATAGGCGATGGCTTCGGGATCGGTGCCGTCAATGTGGCTGGCGTTCCAGCCTGAGGCCTGGAAGCGGGCGACCTGGTCGGTGTTGTCGGCGAGCGAGACCGGACCGTCGATCGAGATGTTGTTGTTGTCCCAGAAGACGATCAGCTTGTTGAGCTTGAGATGGCCGGCAAGCGCGATGGCTTCCTGCGAAATGCCTTCCATCAGGCAGCCGTCGCCTGCCAGCACATAGGTGTAGTGGTTGACGAGGTCATTGCCGAAGGCGGCGTTCATGATGCGCTCGCCAAGCGCGAAGCCGACCGAATTGGCGAGACCCTGGCCGAGCGGGCCGGTCGTCGTCTCGATGCCGGCGGCGTGGCCGTATTCGGGATGGCCCGCCGTCTTCGAGCCCAGCTGGCGGAAGCTCTTGATCTGGTCGATCGTGATGTCTTCGTAGCCGGTCAGATAGAGCAGCGAATAGAGCAGCATCGAACCGTGGCCGGCCGACAGGATGAAGCGGTCGCGGTCGGCCCAATGCGGGGCCTTGGCATCGTATTTCAGGAAGCGCGTGAACAGCACCGTGGCGATGTCGGCGCAGCCCATGGGCAGGCCGGGGTGGCCCGACTGGGCCTTCTCGACGGCATCCATGGAAAGAAAGCGGATCGCATTGGCCATCCGGTCATGTTGTTCACGCGAGGTCATGCTTCCTCCAATATGGGGGGTTGGGGCCTTGGGAGAGCCCTTGAAAAGGGTGCGCGACACATAGCAGGCGCGGCCTTTTAGTCAACAAACCGGTGCGTTTTTGCCGGCCTTGTGATGGTGGGTGCGTCGGTACATTAGCGTTAGCGGGGGACAGTCGTGAGAGCTTTGTTGACGTCACCTTCACACGGCGCCTAATGTTTCGGAGATAACGCGTTCTGAATGCGAATGATTCGGTGATGGGCAGGGCACAGGACGAAGGCCATGACCGGGGAAACGACACTTAAGGAAGTCATCGGCAGGCTGGGCAAGGCCATCGAAGGGCTGGAAAACGCGGTCGCGGCCAAGCTCGAGCATGAGCGGGATTATTCCGAATCCGAAGCCGAGGTGCAGCGCATGAACGCCGACCGCTCGCGGCTGGCGCAGGAACTCGACAATTCAGAAGCCCGCGCCGAACGGCTGGAAGACGCCAACAAGGAAGTGTCGCGCCGACTGGTGACCGCCATGGAAACCATCCGCGCGGTGCTGGACAGGTAGGCTCATGGCACAAGTCACGGTTTCCATCGACGGCAAGCAGTATCGGATGGCCTGCGACGAGGGCCAGGAAGAACACCTGATCGACCTTGCCGAGCGCTTCGACCGCTATGTCTCGCATCTGAAGGATTCGTTTGGCGAGATCGGCGACCAGCGGCTGACGGTCATGGCCGGCATCATGGTCATGGACGAGTTGTCGGAACTGCAGAAACGCGTCAAGGGCATGGAAAGCGAAGTGCTGACGCTGCGCAAGACGCGCGACGACGCGCTGACCAAGGCCGACAAGAACGATTCCGTGCTGACCGGCGCGCTCGGCGCACTCGCCCAGCGCATGGAAGACCTGGCGACGTCGCTGGCGGTGAAGAAGGCCTGACGCTGCCTTCGTATTCCCGGCAGCAGGAAAATGCTCACGCCGCCGCTGACAAGAGTTTCATATTTTCTTGCAACCCGAATTTTTGCGCTAAGATGCAGCACGCCGGGCGGACGGCTTGAAGGCGGCTTGCCGGCTGCCCGACATTCGCTGCCGGCGGCAATTGTCTGTAAAAGCATCTGTCTACAAGGGGAGTGTGTCATGAGCCTTCGTATCAACGATATCGCGCCGGATTTCACCGCCGAGACCACGCAGGGGACGATCAGTTTTCATCAATGGATCGGCGACGGCTGGGCGGTGCTGTTCAGCCATCCGAAGAATTTCACCCCGGTCTGCACGACCGAGCTCGGCACGATGGCGGGGCTGGAAGGCGAGTTCAAGAAGCGCAACGTCAAGATCATCGGCATTTCGGTCGATCCGGTCGCGAGCCACGACAAGTGGCAGGCCGACATCAAGACGGCTACCGGCCAGACGGTGAACTACCCGCTGATCGGCGACAAGGAGCTCAAGGTCGCCAAGCTCTACGAAATGCTGCCGGCGGGCGCCGGCGAAACCTCGGAAGGGCGCACGCCGGCCGACAACGCCACGGTGCGTTCGGTCTACGTCATCGGTCCCGACAAGAAGATCAAGCTGGTGCTGACCTATCCGATGACCACCGGCCGCAACTTCGATGAGATCCTGCGCGTCATCGATTCCATCCAGCTGACCGCCAAACACCAGGTGGCGACGCCGGCAAACTGGAAGCAGGGCGAGGACGTCATCATCACCGCCGCCGTCTCCAACGAGGACGCGATCAAGCGCTTTGGCGCCTTCGACACGATCCTGCCGTATCTCAGGAAGACCAAGCAGCCGACAGCGTAAGCTTCCTTCTCCCTTCTCCCCGTTTCACGGGGAGAAGGTGCCCGAAGGGCGGATGAGGGGCGGCGCGGCGTTCGATGATCGCGCCTCGCTCCCTCGCATGTCCTGAATGACAACCTCCCAGCCTCGGCGCTGCCCCTCATTGCCCTGCCGGGCGTTCGTCACTCGAAAAGCCAAGCAATTGGCTTTTCGTCCGCTTCGCGGACCATTCCTCAACTCCCCGTGTAGTGACGGGGAGAAAGGGGCGCGCCACCGCTTTCGCCAAATAAAAACGGCGGCGCCAGATCCTGGCGCCGCCGTTTTGTTATTGCTTAGTGCGCGGTGGCTTTACGCCGCCGGCTGTACCTCGATGGTGCGCAGCGCCTGCATCTGGCGCTTGGCCGCGGCCTTGACCGCGTCCTGTACCTTCTCGAAGGCGCGCACCTCGATCTGGCGCACGCGCTCGCGGCTGATGTCGAACTCGGCCGACAGCTCTTCCAGCGTCAGCGGCTCTTCGGCGAGGCGACGCGCCTCGAAGATGCGCCGTTCGCGCTCGTTGAGCACGGCAAGAGCGCCCGACAGCATGCCGCGCCGGTTTTCCAGCTCGTCCTGCTCGATCAGCATCTCTTCCTGGCTTTCATGGTCGTCGACCAGCCAGTCCTGCCATTCGCCGGATTCACCTTCGCTGGCGCGGATCGGCGCGTTGAGTGAAGCGTCGCCCGACAGGCGGCGGTTCATCGACACCACTTCGGCTTCCGAGACGTTCAGCCTTGTCGCGATCTCGGTGATCTGGTCGGGCTTCAAGTCGCCATCGTCGAGCGCCTGGATCTTGCCCTTCACCTTGCGCAGGTTGAAGAACAGGCGCTTCTGGTTGGCGGTGGTTCCCATCTTGACCAGGCTCCACGAACGCAGGATGTACTCCTGGATCGAGGCCTTGATCCACCACATGGCGTATGTGGCGAGGCGGAAGCCGCGCTCGGGTTCGAATTTCTTGACGGCCTGCATCAGGCCGACATTGCCTTCCGAGATCACCTCGCCGATCGGCAGGCCGTAGCCGCGATAGCCCATGGCGATCTTGGCAACGAGCCGAAGGTGGCTGGTGACGAGCTTGTGCGCAGCCGTGGTGTCTTCATGCTCGGCGTAACGCTTGGCGAGCATGTACTCTTCCTGCGGCTGCAGCATCGGAAAGCGGCGGATTTCTTCCAGGTAGCGGCTGAGGCCGCCTTCGCCGGAAACGATACTGGGTAATGACTGGGCCATGATAGCGCCCCCTCTCTCTTGGAGTGATGCCCCCGAAACGCGGCGGGCATGTGACGCGAACGCCAAAAGGCTCATCCGCGACAACGAATTCATATAGGAACAAAACCAGAAAAGACAGGCATTTGTTCAACACGAAACAGTGTGTCACGCCAAAGTGAACAATGCCGCTCAGGTTTTAGAAGACCGGTTCAGAGCTTGCGAAAACCGCCGACGAGTTCCTCCATGTCCCCCGGGATCGGCGCCTCGAACCTCATCGATAAATGGGTAGTCGGGTGGCGAAATGCAAGGAGGCGGGCATGCAACGCCTGCCGCGGAAATGCCTTCACTTGGGTCTTCAAGGGGTCGGGCAGCCGGTTGGCCTTGGTGCGAAAGGCTTGGCCATAATCGGGATCGCCGAGCACAGGATGGCCGATATGCGCCATGTGGACGCGGATCTGATGGGTGCGGCCGGTCTCCAGCCGGCATTCGACCATGCTGGCCGTGGCAAACTCCTGCTGCTGTTCGCCAAAACGCTCCAGCACGGTGAAATGGGTGATGGCGTGGCGGGCGTCGTCGCGCCCCGCCGGCACCACGGCGCGGCGCACGCGGTCGGCGGCACGGCCGAGCGGCGCATCGACCTTTCCCGTCGGCCTTGTCGGTATGCCCCAGACCAGCGCCAGATAGGCGCGTTCGAGATCGCCGGTCAGTCCGTGATCGGCAAAGGCTTCCGACAAGGACTTGTGGGCACGATCGGTCTTGGCCACGACCATGACGCCGCTGGTCTCCTTGTCGAGGCGGTGAACGATGCCCGGCCGTCTGACGCCGCCAATGCCGGATAGGCTGTCGCCGCAGTGATGGATCAGCGCGTTGACCAGCGTGCCGGTCCAGTTGCCGGCGCCGGGATGGACGACCAGCCCGGCCGGCTTGTTGATGACGATCAGCTCGGCGTCTTCGTAGAGCACCTCCAGCGCAATGGCTTCGCCTTGCGGCTCGGCCGGCTCCGGTTCCGGCATGTCGACCGACACGCGGTCGCCGACCGCCATCTTGCGCTTCGTCTCGTCGACCGGTTTGCCGTTGACGCTGACCGCGCCCTGCTTGATCAGCATCTGCACCCGGCTCCGCGACATGTCCGGGCCGAGCTGACCGGCCAGCCATTGGTCAAGCCGCTGGCCGACCGCGTCAGCGCCTGCTTCCAGCGTGATCGGCGCGGCCTCTATGAATTGCTGGGTCTCTTCGCTATGAGCGCTCATCGAAAATGTTCCGGAATTTTGCCATGGCCAAGCCGCTTGCCGACGAAGACCAGGAAAAACCGCTCGACCCCGAAGTCGAAAGCGTGCGGAAGAAACTCCTGCGCTTCATGGCCGTCAATCTCGGCCTGCTGTTGCTGGCTCTTATGGTGGTGATCGGCGCGCTTGTCTACAAAGCCCGCAATGCGCCTTCCGTCAGCCCGCCGCTTGCCGGCGACATCCAGGTGCCGGCCGGTGAGCCGCTGACCGGGGACATCGTACTGCCGGTCGGCGCCAAAGTAATCAGCCAGTCGCTGTCCGGCAGCCGCATCTCCATCGACGCCGAGCTTGCCGACGGCAGCCGGACAATCTTTGTCTATGACATTGCCGAGCGTCGCATCGTCGGCCGCTTTGCAATCCGCAACAAGTAGTTGGCCGCACATGCAGCAAACAAGTTTGCAGCAGATATGACCGGGTTTGCCGAAAGCCGCCGCATAGCCACCGTCACGCTCGTCGTCGCCGATTATGACGAGGCGATTGCCTGGTATGTCGGCAAGCTTGGCTTTGCCCTTACCGACGACATCGATCTCGGTGACGGCAAGCGCTGGGTGACGGTGACGCCGGCAAACGGGCAAGGCGCGCGGCTGCTTCTGGCCGAGGCTGCGGACGATGCCCAGAAAAGCCGGATCGGCAACCAGGCCGGCGGCCGGGTTTTTCTGTTCCTGGAAACCGACGACTTCACCCGCGACCACGCAACGATGCTCGAAAACGGCGTCGACTTCCGCGAGACGCCGCGCCATGAGCCCTATGGCACAGTGGCGGTTTTCGCCGATCTCTACGGCAATCTCTGGGACCTGATCGAGCCGAGACGCCAGGCCTGAAACGGCCGGGATTCTACGGAGAACGGATTGTCCCGAAGTCCCGTTGCTTTTTCCCAGCCGTCAGCCTATATCGCCGGTTCTTGAACGCGCCCATCGTCTAGCGGTCAGGACACCGCCCTCTCACGGCGGGAACAGGGGTTCGATTCCCCTTGGGCGTACCAACAAGATCAATACTTAGCTTTTCTCACTACCCCCCGCCCGCGGTGCGTTCCCGCAGGTGTGGCCTTAAGTCGCAAGCTATTGGCTTCACGGAAGGCGCAACCAACACCATATAGCGGTCCACAGCCTCCAAAACGAGAGAAGCTCGCCCAAGCGCGGTCGCACTGCGGCCGTCAGCCGGCGTCGGCTTATGAACCAGGAACCTGAAAACCATCATGCCTAAGAATGTCAGACTAGCTTCGAGAGACGTCCCCCTTATGCAGCTCGGCGTTTATCAGTGCCGCTTCCCGGTTAGCGAAGACCGGTCAGTGCCCGGCGGTTACCGTTTTTGCGCCGGGACAACTTCGCCGGATCGCGTGTATTGCGATCACCACCACACCATTGTGACCGCGGTGGACCCTCGTCGTTCCCGTCCGGGTCTCCAGTTGGCTCAACGACGCGCCGCTTAGTTTACGTGTTGGTGGGCTGAGCCCACCACGCGCTGGCGGCGGGCGTTGCTTTGTCGTCCATGGTGTCGTCCCCTCAAATCCAATCGGCGACCCCATTTCAGTCAACGAAAAGGTTCAACGCGACCATGACGGCGTCAGCGAACCAGCGCTGCGCGCACGCGGAATTGCCAAAGAGATCGCGCGGCCGCTTGAAGCCGGTCGCGGCTGACGAGCGCGGCCGGGTCAGTCTGAGACAATTTCGTAGTGAAGAACCTGGGCGTCGCCGAGGGACGGCCTCAGTCCAGGCGAGATGACGCCGGAGCCGAAGAGGAGAATATCTTCGCGGCGTACGAATACTTCATGGCCGGGTCCCATCGATACAAATGTGCCCGACGAGCTTCGCTCGACAAGCCGGGCCCTGCCATTCGAAATGGTGAAGGTCGCGTGGTGCCTTGAAACCCAGGGCCGCTCGACGACAATATTGCATTCCGGAGATCGGCCGATGGTCACGAATTCGTTGTTTCGACAGGATCGCAACTGATCTCCATAGCGGATGACCAGTTTGGCCAGCCGCGGCGGGACGGAGCGCCTGCCGGTAATGGTGCCCCGGCTGGTGATCTGCGTACTGAGGGCCCCATCGTCGCTCCACAGGGTATAGACATCGAAGAGTTCTTGTTTCCCCTTCAAGGCCATTTTGTCGAGGAGCCGCAAGCCACTGCGGCTCCCCGCGGAAAGGGCTTCGCAGAAGCTCTGGCTGATCAGCACCTCCCCGGGGTTGGCCGTAGTGGACAACCTTGCGGTGACATTGACAACGTCACCGAAGACCTCGCCCCGTGCGCGGATGACCGCCCCGAAATGCAATCCTATACGGGCGCTCAACGGCCCTTCCGTCAGTTGGCGGCTGATTTGGCAGACGGCCCTCAGCGCTGCCTCCGGGCTCTCGAACAGGCTGAGTACGTCATCGCCTTTCGAATGAATGAAATCACCGCCGTGCCGGGCGACGATCTCGCGCATCGCGTCCAGGCAATCCGAGACCTGCTGCAGAGCGGCATCGTCGCCGATGCGCTCATAGAGGGGCGTGCTGCCCACGACATCAGCTAGGAGGACTGCAGCTAGAAGTCTTTCCTGATCCATCGAACTCGTATCCGCCCCGAGAACACAGCGTATATAACACACCAAAGCTGCCTTTGACCTATCCACTTGCGCGCCTGGGGCCGCGGCGGTGCTTCGCTTCTAAGGGTTACGCCCTCACTCGGGAACAGGGGTTCGATTCCCCTTGGGCGTACCAAGATCTCAAAACATTGTGCTCGGATTCGTCGCTTCTGGCGCGGCGCTGCCAATTGATTTAGCATCACTTCAAAAGCCATGAGCCAAAGGCTCGGGACGGCGCGCAGGACGCCGGGGAACGGATCGGGAAAGCCGCCAAGCAGGCACATCCGCCGCGCGGATGACGTGGTTGGCGATGGCGTCCGGCGGCCAGAGATCGAAGCTCGTCGCAAGGGACGGGACGAGGCAGGGAGAGGGCCAATGCAGAAACTGCAATCGCAAGGCGTCCATCACATCACGCTGGTCGGTGCCGGGCGACAGACCTCCATCGATTTCTGGGAAGGTGTGCTGGGCATGCCGTTCATCTTCGAGCAGCCCAACCTCGACAAAGCCAAGGAGAGCCATCTCTATTTCGATCCGGGCGACGGAAGGCTGATCACCATCTTCACCGATGAGAGCCGCACGGCGGTCAAGCGGCGCACGCCGACCGATCCGGGTTGCGTCCACCACATTGCTTTCTCGGTGTCGCGCGTCACTTTCCTGCAGGCGGTCGCCCGGCTCGACGAGCGCGCCATCAAGCACAGCGGCGTCAAGGATCGCGGCTTCATGGATTCGATCTATTTCGAGGATCCGCTCGGCTTGCTGATCGAGCTTGCCTCCTACCGCTTCGAGCCGCCGGCAGGCTTCACGCATGCCGACGTGCTGATGGAAGCGCACAAGATCCGCGTCGCGCGCGGTGACTACGCAATAGCCGAAGTGCATCTCGCCGACGCGATCCAGGCGCTCGTAGAGCGCTCCCGCGCGACCTTGTCGGACGACCGGGCGGCGAAGAATCCATACTGACGACCAACAAAAATAAAGGGAGGAACACAATGGCAAAGACAGCGACGAAAAGTGCGAAGAAGCCCGCGGCCAAGGCAGCCGCCAAGCCGACAGCGAAAGCTGCAACCAAGGCAGCGTCGAAAGTTTCGGCCAAGCCGGTAGCGAAAGCGGCGGCAAAGCCGGCGCCGAAAGCCAAGGCGAAAGCGGCGAAAAAGCCGGCGCTGAAGCTCAGCATGCTGAAGCCGAGCGTCAACAACATGACCGTTCGGGTGTTTGCGCGCGCTGCCGGGTTCGACGCTGCCGAGACCGACGCCTGGGGCCACACGCGCTCGCCCGAATATATGGCGCGCAACCCGGCGCATCTGACGCCGATGATCGAGGACAAGGGCCTGCCGCGCGGCGTGCTGTGGGAAAGCTGCGCCATCATGCAGTATCTCGCCAACAAGCACGGGCTGGACAAATTCTATCCCAAGGCACCGGCCAAGCGGGCGATGGTCGACAGCGCCATGTTCTACCTGATCGGCACGCTCTACCCCTATGTGGCGCGCGCCACCTATCCGGCGCTCGGCTTCCCGCAATATGCCGGCGAGGTCGGCCACAGCGACGCCCATCCCGACAGCAAGTCGCAAGCCCAGAAGGCTGCCATGGCCGCGATCGCCGAGCCGCTGGAAGTCTTTCACAGCTTCTTCCGGGACGGCAAGCCGTTCATCGGGGGCAACAACCCGTCGATCGCCGACATCCGCCTGGCGTCGACGCTCGAGTTCCTGGCGGTCATCGACTACGCGCTGCCCAAATGGGCGACGGAGTATATGGCGGCGATCGAGAAGAAGCTTGGAAAGGCCTATGCCGAGCCGGCCGCCGATGTTCGCGGTTATATCGCCTATGTGAAATCGCAGGCCACGGCATGATGCTAAGAATTCGTTAACCAAAGCCCTGTCTACTCAAGGCAATTCACCTCCGGTCCGTGACCACGGATGTACTGGCGCGGATGTCGAGGTGAAAGGAAAGGTCGGCTCCGCGCCGGCCTTTTTGCTTTTCGCGGACGCCCATACAAAAAGCCCGCGCGTTTCCGGGCGGGCTCGTTCAAGCGCGGGTCAGCGTCGCTGGTGCGGACAGTTCTAGACTACGGGGGACTGTTTGGTAGCTGCCGTGACGTTCGACAGCTTTTCTCGCTTCTGAAGCGTCGGCTTTTCGTAGGTTTTCTTCATGATTTTCCCCCGGGGCAAATGATGTGCGAGTGGTGATATTCCACTGAAGACTGGATCGAATTTCTATCGAAAATGCTACGTCCGGACAACAAAAAGTATCAAGCCCGCACGATGCGGGCCAGTCACAGGTGGGTGGAGCATTGCTGCCTTGTCGCGATCAATGGTGTTGGCGCCTGGCATTGACATGCCGTTCCAGCTCCGGCGTCTCGAAAACATAGTCGTTCCAGGCCGATTCCGGAATCTGGCCGGCCAGATAGCATTCCAGCAACAGGCTTTGCTCAGGGGTCAGGGGTCTCGGCGCCCGCTCATGGTCCAGTCCCAGCGAGTGGATCAGGTTTCTGGTCAGGCCAGAGACGGTGAAGTGAATAGACATCTTCGGTCTCCTTTGCGCATACAACGCGCAAGGCCGAGCAAAGGTTTCAACGGCAAGCGGCCGTTTTTGCGAGATTGATCGCTGGCCGTGGCGCGCCTCCCGCGACGCCGTTTTTGGGCGACATGCATTGGCCTGGAACGCTCTTGCTGTCGCCGCGTTGTGACAGGCGATCAACCAGGAGCAATCGCCATGGTCACGTTCAGGGAAATGAAGGTGCAGGAGATTGTCGAAGACCAATCTCTCACCATCGAAGAGAAAATCGCCGGGCTTCGCGAGATCGAATCCGAGGCGCGCGGGTTGCAGCGCGCGGCGTCGGAAAGTTCGATGAGCGACGACGACGGCTGGCAGGACGAGTTGCGCCAGGTGCGTTTCGCACTGGAAAAACTCGGCGCCAAGGAGCCTAAAAAGGGCGCAGCGTCGCTTTGATTGCCTTCAGCTGAGAAAAGTCGGCCGGCTATTCGCAGACCACGCGGTAGCGCTTGCCGGGTGCGGTGACATCCTTGCAGGCCAGCGGCTTTGTCGGTTCGGCAGACAGGCTTGGTGGGTTGGAGAGCCTCGTCAGGCGCCTTGCCGGCGGAGCGTCCCTGCTGGCTGCGAACCGTCTTGGCTCGTGCGGTGCCACCGGAAAGACACCGGATTGCGCCTGCAATTGGCTTGCCCGCGTCTGCGATGGATCCGGGTCCCAAAACCGCCTGACATCGAGCGGCCTGGGGATGACCACCGTGCCGTCATAGCTGCGTGCGCAACCGCTGCCGAAAAGCAGCGTCGCGCCCAGGAAAAAAGGCAGAATCCGACCGAACATTAGCAATACCCCTGGGTACTTATAACGCGGCCGCGGTCTCGCCGACAACCGGCCGAATTGACGCGTTCCAGTTGCGGTTTTTTGGATCATTGCAACCCGTTATGGTTAGCGGATCGTTAATGCTTCTCGGGCACATTCCGTCCGCGAACCGCGGGGAGGGTTCGGCCTTGGTTTTCGGGGTGGGACGGGATGGCGGAAGCGGACGAAACAGTTGGGGCACGTGGCAAGCGCGGTGCCCGCAAGAAGGGTGTGCACGGCGACGATGCGCTCGCCGATCACATCGATTCGGCCGAGGCGCTACGCCAGCTGGTCGAAGCGGGTGCTGACTGGATCTGGGAGACCGACCCCGAGTTGCGCTTCTCCTGGGTTTCGGAAAACTACCAGGCCGCCACCGGCATCGATCCCGCCAGCATTCTTGGCCGGTTCCGCTTCGATTTCCTCAAGCAGATGCTGGACGGCAATCGAAATGCCGCCGCGCATCTGGAGGATTTGCAGGCGCATCGGCCGTTCCGGGATTTCGTCTACGAATTGCAAGGCGGCCGCCCCGACTGCCAATGGGTTTCGATCACCGGCTTTCCACGCTTCGATGCCGAGGCGAAATTTGCCGGCTATCGCGGCATTGGCCGCAATGTCACGGCGTTGGCCGATGCATTCGACCAGCTGAAGCAGACGCCGCAAGTCAGCGATGTGCCGGCAGCCGGCGAGAATGCCCAGCATCTGGCCGATCTCGAGCGGACCATGGATGCCATGCATATGGGCGTCGTGCTGCTGGACGCCCGGCTCGACACGCTGATCGTCAACAAGGCCTATCGCGACCTCTCCAGGATTCCGGAAGGCGCCGTGACCATCGGCGCCCCGTTCAGCCTGTTGATGGAGTTGAACCGCCGCAACGGCATCTATGGCGATATCGACGAACGGGCGTGGCAGCGCTACCTCGCCAGCCGCATCGAGGAGATTCGCGCCGGCTCCGTCGCGCCGCGCGAGTTCCCGCACGCCGATGGCCGGACGATGATGTTCTCGGTAACGGCGCTGTCCGGGGGCAAGCGGCTGTTGACCTACTACGAGGTCACCGAGCTCAAGGCTCGCGATGCCGAGATCGTCAGCGCCAACGCCCGGACTGCTGAAACCTTCGCCAATCTGCGCACGATGGTCGACCAGATGCCGATCGGCGTCCTCGTCCTCGATGCCGATATGCGCGCCGAAGTCATCAATCGCGCCTTCTACGATTTCTGGGGGATCGACGCCCGGCGCGCCGAGATCGGCTGCAGCTTCCGCGACCTGATGCAGGCCAGCCGCGACGTCGACCCCTATGGTTCCGACGATGCGACATGGCAGCAGCATATGGTCGAGCGCGAGGCGGAGATCAGGGCGGGCACGGCCGGATCGAAGCAATTCCCGCGCAATGACGGCCGCACGCTGATCTCGTCGATGGCGCCGCTGGCCGGCGGCAAGCGGCTGATTTCCTATGTCGACGTCACCGAGATGAAGGATCGCGAGGCGGAACTGGCGGAAGCGCTGGAGAAGTCGCGGCTGGCCGAAGCGGTGATCAACGGCGTCAAGGACCCGATCTTCGTCAAGGACGATAATCTGCGCTTCGTCTTCGTCAACCAGGCGTTCTCCTCGCTGTTCGGGCAGACGCCGCAGGCGATGCTCGGCAAGTCCGGTGGCGATTTCGTCACGCCGGACGAGGTGGTACTGTTCGAGGAAAGCGAAAAGCAGGTCCTGGCAAGCGGCAAACCCTACGAAGTGGAAGAGAACTTCGCGTTTGCCGGCATCGGCCGGTCGCGCATTGTCAGGAAAAACCGCGTCTCGATGGCCAGCGGCCGCAACTATGTCGCCGGTTTCATCTTCGACATTTCTGACATGAAGCGCCGTGAGACGGAAGCCGAGGATGCGCGCAAGAATCTCGCCACCGTGCTGGAATCGCTGCCGGCTGCCGTCATCATCTACGACCGCGACGACAAGTTCGTTTTCGCCAATCGCAAGCTGCAGGATACGCTGCCGGCCCTGAAGCCGGCATGGCACCCCGGCGGCACCTTCCGCGACGCGCTGAAGCTCGGCCATTCGGTCGGCTATTTCCGCCTCAGCGGCGATCCTGAGGTCGACAAACTGTATGACGGCGATCCCGAGCGCTGGCTCGACGCCATTCTCGCCCGCTACCGCTTGCCCAACTCGTCCTATGAGCGCCTCAATCCCGATGGCCGCTGGTACCAGGTCTACGACATGCGGACCGAGGACGGCACGTTCATCGGCGTGCGCGTCGACATCTCGGAGATCAAGAGCCGCGAAAAGGCGCTGCAGGAAAGCATGCGCCAGATCGACCTCTTCCGGCATGTGATGGACGAACTCCCGGTTGCAGCCTTCATCAAGGCCGACGATCTGAGCATCGAATTCGTCAACAAGGCCTGGTGCGCGCTGACCGGCATCCCCAAGGAAGAGGTCATTGGCCGCACCGACCGCCAGCTTTTCGGCGTCGACGATGCCGAAAGCTACAGCCATGACGACACTGAGGTCGTCGTCACCGGCCGCGTCCGCGAGATCGAGGAGCCCGTCACCCATCGTGACGGCACGCTCAAGCAATTGATGACGCGCAAAAGCCGGCTGGTGGCGCTCGACGGGTCGGTGCACCTGGTCGGCTCCAGCACCGACATCACCGACGTCAAGGCGCGCGAACACGCGCTGCAGGAGAGCATGCGCGAGAACGAGGTGTTCCGCAGCCTCATCGACAACGTGCCGGTGTCGATCTACGCCAAGCGCTCCGACCTCAGGCAGTTCTATGTCAACAAGGGCTGGTGCGACCTCACCGGCCTCAGCAGGGAAGATGCGATCGGCAAGACCGACATCGAGATTTTCGGGCAGGACGGCGAAGCTTTCGTCAATGGCGATCTCGCCGTGCTGCGCACCGGCGAGACCCAGGAGGTCGAAGAGACGGTGACGCTTGCCGACGGCAGTGTGCGCCACCAGTTCGCCCGCAAGGGCGCGATGATCGCCTCCGACGGCTCGCTCTATCTGATCGGATCGACCACCGACATCACCGAACTGAAGCTGCGCGAGGCCGAATTGCGCGAGGCGCGGCAGCGCGCCGTGCTTGCCGACCGCGCTAAGTCGGAATTCCTGGCCAATATGAGCCACGAGATCCGCACGCCGATGAACGGCGTGCTCGGCATGGCCGAACTTCTGGCCAAATCCGATCTCGATCCGAAGCAGAAGACGTTTACCGACATCATCGTCAAGTCGGGTAACGCGCTTTTGACCATCATCAACGACATCCTCGACTTCTCCAAGATCGACGCCGGCCAGTTGGTGCTCGACCCGGCGCCGTTCAACCTCCCCGAGGCGATCGAGGATGTGGCGACGCTGGTGTCGACACGCGCCAAGGAGAAGGACCTCGAGCTCATCGTGCGCATCGAGCCTGGCCTGGAGAGCCTGTTCATCGGCGATGTCGGCCGCATCAGGCAGATCGTCACCAATCTGGTCGGCAATGCGGTGAAATTCACCGACGAAGGCCATGTGCTGGTCGACGTGACCGGGCAAAAGGTGCCGACGGGAACAAAGCTCACCATCTCGGTCACCGATACCGGCATCGGCATTCCGGATGAGAAGCTGAAGCTCGTCTTCGAAAAATTCAGCCAGGTCGATACCTCGTCGACCAGACGCCACGAAGGCACCGGGCTCGGGCTCGCCATCACCTCGCGTCTGGTCGAGCTGATGGGCGGCGAGATCGGCGTGGAAAGCGCCGAAGGCAAGGGCTCGACCTTCTGGTTCACCGTGACCCTGCCGAGGGCCGGGGACCAGGGCGGGCGGCGGATCATGCCGGTCGACGTGACTGGCGCACGGGTGCTGATCGTCGACGACAATGCCGTCAACCGGTCCATTCTGAGCGAGCAGATGGCGTCATGGACCTTCGATGCCTGCGCAGCGGAAAGCGGCGCCGAGGGGTTGAAGGTGCTCGTTGCCGCCGCTGCCTATGGCGTGCCGGTCGACTGCGTCGTGCTCGACTACCAGATGCCGGGAATGAGCGGCGCCGAAATGGCGCGGATCGTGCGCAACACTGCGGGTCTCGCCGATACGCCGATCATCATGCTGACATCGGTCGACCAATCGCTCGCCAACACCAGCTATCGCGATCTCGGCATCGATGCGCAGTTGATCAAGCCGGCGCGGTCTTCGGTGCTTTTGGAAACGCTGGTCGCCACAATCCAGCGTCACCATCACCATACGACGGACGGTAGCGTGCTGCCGGCAGCACGCGGCGGTTCCGGCGGCATTGCCGAGCCATCATCCGCAAAGCCGCCGCTCGCCGCTTCGGAGCGGGCCTTGCTGCAGCCACCGCCGGTTCGTGCCCGCGCCCGGGCCACGGGCGATGAACGCAGGCTCGACATCCTTGTTGCCGAGGACAATGAGGTGAACCAGATGGTGTTCACCCAGATCATCGGCGAAACCGGCTACAGTTTTGAAATCGTCGGCAACGGCCGCAAGGCGCTCGATGCCTTCGGCAGGCTCAATCCGCGCATGATCCTGATGGATGTCTCGATGCCGGAGATGAGCGGGCTCGAAGCGACCGCCGCCATCCGCCGGCTGGAAGAGGAGACGGGCACGCACATCCCGATCGTGGGCGTCACCGCGCATGCGCTGAAAGGCGATCGCGAACGTTGTCTGGAAGCAGGCATGGACGATTACCTGCCCAAGCCGATCAGCCCCAGGGCCCTGCTTGAAAAGGTCGAGCGCTGGGTCGGCGCCGGCGGCGAGGTCCTGCGCAGCGCAGGATAGGCGCCCCATCGAGGCAGCTTTCGCAAGGAGCGGAGAAAGATCGCCGACGATTCGGCGCCGCCCTTGCGCGAAACACTATGGCGCGATCGCACCATACCAAAACAAGCCCGCAGCCGGGACAATGGTCGCATAGAAATCCGCTTCGGTTACGGGCGGGAGCAAGCGACCGCCGGCGAGAAACAGCGTCAATTCTACCCCAACGGACCCTGTTTTCGGCGATGGCTCGGCCAAGACACACTCTGGCCACAGGCAACGCGCTCCCGCCCGGATTTTCTTTCTCGGCGCCTGTCGCCGAGGAAGAAGCCACCCGCAATCGCGCAAGTCCCTGATTCCGGCAGCAAACCGCGGCCATATTGCCACGGCTGGTCCGCCGCCATTTTAGGCACGTCCGTTCGACGTTACCGGGCTGACACGAAACTGTCATGCGACTGTAATAATCGGGGGCTATTGGCCTCAGCGGGCGCCGAAAGATACTGGCGCCGAGAGACCATCTTCCGAACAGGAGCAGGCCACATGAAGAAATTCCTCCTCACGGCGTCGGCCGCGGCGCTTGCGCTCGCCGCGTCGTCCGGCTTCGCCGCCGCGCGCGACCAGATCCAGGTCGCCGGGTCGTCGACCGTGCTACCCTATGCCAAGATCGTCGCCGAGCAGTTCGGCGAAACCTTTACCAACTTCAAGACCCCGGTTGTCGAGTCCGGCGGCAGCGGCGCCGGCATCAAGGAATTCTGCAAGGGCGTCGGCGAAGACACGATCGATATCGCCAACTCCTCGCGCCCGATCAAGCCGGACGAGATCAAGTCCTGCGCCGACGCCGGCGTGAAGGAAATCCAGGAAGTCCGCATCGGTTATGACGGCATCGTCTTCGCCACCGACATCAAGGGTCCGGACTGGGCGCTGGTTCCCGCCGACATCTATAAGGCGCTGGCCGCCAAGCTGGTTGTCGACGGCAAGCTCGTCGACAATCCGAACACCAAGTGGAGCCAGGTCAATCCGAAGCTGCCCGACTGGGACATCGCCGCCTACATTCCGGGCGAAAAGCACGGCACGCGTGAAGTGTTCGAGAGCAAGCTTCTCGACGCCGGCTGCGACAAGGCCGCCATCAAGGCGACCGGCATCAGCGACGACAAGGAAGTCGGCAAGACCTGCATCGCCATCCGCAAGGACGGCAAGGCCGTCGACATCGACGGCGACTATACCGAGACCCTCGCCCGCATCGACTCCAACAAGACCGGCGTCGGCGTGTTCGGCCTAGCCTTCTACGAAAACAACGCCGACAAGCTGAAGGTTGCTACCGTCAAGGGCATCGTGCCTTCGACCGCGACCATCGCCAGCGGCGAGTATCCGGTGTCGCGCCCGCTGTTCTTCTACGTGAAGAAGGCGCATCTCGGCGTCGTTCCCGGCCTCAAGGAATATGTCGAGTTCTTCCTTGACGACCAGATGGTCGGCCCGGAAAGCCCGCTCGCCGAATACGGCCTCGTTGCGGCTCCCGACGCAGAGCGTCAGGCCCAGCGTGACGCGTTCGCTGCCGGAAAGACGATGTAATCAGTCTACCGAACCAGGGCGCGGGCCAAGTCCGCGCCCTGGTTTCGTCGCCTGCCGCAATGGCGGCGGCGCTTTGAATTTTCCTTGGGGTGGGTGATGTCGTCCTTGCTCGTACTCGCCATTATCGTTGCCATCGGCCTGGTTGCGTTCTTTATCGGCCGGCAGCGTGCTTCAGCGCAGGACAATGGCACGGTGAAGCCGCATTCACGCGCCCACTATCACGGCTGGTGGGCGTTCCTGCTCGCCGTTCTGCCCGCTCTTTTGCTGCTTGCCGTCTGGAACGTCGGCTCTTCGGTCTATCTCGACCGTCACATTCACGCCGCCTTGCCCGAGCGGACCGCCGACAGCAAGGTTGCCAGCGAAGCGCTGGACGTCAGCCTGGTGAAGAGCCTTGCCAAAGGGCTGCGCCAGCTCGACGCGAACACGCTGGCCGCGCTGCCGGCCACTTTCGCTGAACTGCAGCCGATGCTCGCCGCCAAGGGCGTGGCGCTGGCGACCGACACCCAGGATTACATGATCCCGATCGCCGTCGAGGCGAACGCCGTGCAGAACCGGCTTGGCCTGTTTGGCGCAATTGTCACCTTCGCCCTGTCCATCGCCGGCGCCTTCTATGCGCTGAGGCAAATCGCGCCGCGCGCCAGGGCACGCAACAATGTCGAGAGGCTGATGCAGTGGGGCCTGCTTGCCGCCTCCACCATCGCCATCCTGACCACGGTCGGCATCGTGCTTTCCATGCTGTTCCAGACGATCACGTTTTTCGAAAGCGTGTCGCCGATGAGTTTCTTCTTCGGCACGGTCTGGGATCCGCGTTTCTCCGCTGCCGGTTCGGGCGGCAGCCAGGGCCAGTTCGGCCTGATCCCGCTGCTTGCCGGCACGCTCTATATCGCCACGGTCGCGCTCGTGGTCGCAGTACCGATCGGGCTGATGTCGGCGGTCTACATGGCCGAATATGCAACGCCCCGGCTGCGCTCGGTGGTCAAGCCGGCGCTGGAACTGCTCGCCGGAATTCCGACCATCGTCTACGGCATCTTTGCCGTCGTCACGCTCGGGCCGTTCCTGCGCGATCTTTCCGCGGCGCTGACCGGCGGTTCGCCCTTCATCCAGGGCCAGAGCATCTTCACCGCCGGCCTGGTCATGGGCGTCATGCTGATCCCGGTCGTGTCGTCGCTGTCCGATGACATCATCACCGCGGTGCCGCGAGCCATGCGAGACGGCTCGCTCGGCCTCGGCGCGACCCGCTCCGAGACGATCAAGCGCGTCATCCTGCCGGCGGCACTTCCCGGCATCGTCGGCGCCATCCTGTTGACCGCTTCGCGCGCCATAGGCGAGACGATGATCGTCGTGCTGGCGGCAGGCGTTGCTGCCAATCTCACCATCAACCCATTCGAGGCGATGACGACCATCACCGTCAAGATCGTCAACCAGCTGACCGGCGATCTCGAGTTCAATTCGCCGCAGACGCTGGTCGCCTTCGCGCTCGGCCTGACGCTGTTCGCGCTGACGCTGGTGATGAACATCGTCGCGCTGTACATCGTGCGCAAATACCGGGAGCAGTACGAATGACCGACATTCCCATGGACTCAATGGTCCGGGCCGCCGCTCATCCGCGCCGCGACATTGGCCTGAAGGCCCGCTATGCCGCCGAACGCCGCTTCCGCATCTATGGCATGCTGGCGATTTCCGTCGGCCTCGCCTTCCTGGCCATCATCCTCGTCACCATCGTCTCGAAGGGCTACACCGCCTTCTGGCAGACGACGGTGTCGCTGCCGATCAGCTTCGACGCGAAGGTGATTGATCCTTCCAACAAACGCGCCACCGATCCGAATGTGCTGATCAAGGCGAACTATCCCAAGCTTGCCGAAAACGCGCTGATCGCCAAGCTGGGCATTTCTCCCGACGACAAGCCTTCGATCCAGAAGCTCAAGGGTTTCCTGTCCGAAGGCGCCCGTGTCCAGCTGCGCGACATTGTCGCCGCCGACCCGTCGGTCATCGGCACGACGCGCGACGTCAACATCCTTGCCGCCGCCAATCTCGACTCGGCCTTCAAGGGGCAGATCGACCTCAGCGTCGAAGAAGCACGCCGCAAAGTTTCCGACCAGCAGATCGCGTGGATGAACAAGCTCAAGGCGGACGGCGTGATGGCCGAGCACTTCAACACCGGCCTGTTCACCTATGGCGCTTCCAGCCGTCCGGAAACCTCCGGTATGGGCGTGGCGATCATCGGTTCGCTGTACATGATGGTGATCGTGCTTTTGCTGGCGCTGCCGATCGGCGTCGCCGCCTCCATCTATCTCGAGGAATTCGCCAAGAAGAACCGCTTCACCGATCTGATCGAGGTCAACATCAACAATCTGGCCGCGGTGCCGTCGATCGTCTTCGGCCTGCTCGGCCTTGCCGTCTTCATCAATTTCCTCGGCATGCCGCGTTCCGCCGCTTTTGTCGGCGGCCTGGTGCTGACGCTGATGACGCTGCCGACGATCATCATCGCGACGCGCGCGGCACTTGCCGCCGTGCCGCCTTCGATCCGCGCGGCAGCGCTTGGTCTTGGCGCCTCGAAGATGCAGATGGTGTTCCAGCATATCCTGCCGCTTGCCGCTCCCGGCATTCTCACCGGCACCATCATCGGCCTGGCGCGCGCGCTCGGCGAAACCGCGCCGCTGCTCTTGATCGGCATGGTCGCCTTCGTCGCCGACTATCCGAAGACACCGTTCGATCCGTCGACGGCGCTGCCGGTGCAGATCTACCTGTGGGCGAACGAGGCCGAACGCGCCTTCGTCGAGCGCATGTCCGGCGCCATCATCATCCTGCTGGTCTTCCTCATGGCCATGAACATCACCGCGATCGTGCTTCGGCGTCGGTTCGAGCGGCGCTGGTAGAAAAAAGGCATTTTGGTATGAACATCATGACCGAACAGTCCCTTGAAAACGCTGTGGGCGATAAAATGAACGCCAAGTCGAACGAAGTGATCAAAATGCGCGGCGACAAGGTCGGCGCGTTCTACGGCGAGAAGCAGGCGTTGTTCGACGTCAATCTCGACGTGCGCCTCAACCAGGTGACGGCGCTGATCGGCCCTTCGGGCTGCGGCAAGTCCACATTCCTGCGCTGCCTCAACCGCATGAACGACACCATCGATTCGGCACGGGTGACCGGCAAGATCACGCTGGACGAAGAGGACATCTACGACAAGAGCATCGACGTCGTCGAACTGAGAGCCCGCGTTGGCATGGTGTTCCAGAAGCCCAATCCGTTTCCGAAGTCGATCTACGAGAACGTCGCCTACGGCCCGCGCATCCACGGACTGGCCAAGCGCAAGGCCGACATGGATCAGATCGTCGAGTCGAGCCTGAAGAAGGCGGCGATCTGGAACGAGGTCAAGGACCGCTTGCAGGAACCCGGCACTGGCCTTTCCGGCGGCCAGCAGCAGCGTCTGTGCATCGCCCGCGCTATCGCCGTGTCGCCCGAGGTGATCCTGATGGACGAGCCCTGTTCGGCTCTCGATCCGATCGCCACCGCTCGTGTCGAGGAGCTGATCGACGAACTGCGCCAGAACTACACGATCGTCATCGTCACCCACTCTATGCAGCAGGCGGCGCGCGTGTCGCAGCGCACGGCGATGTTCCATCTCGGCTACCTCGTCGAGGAGGGCGCCACCGATAAGATGTTCACAAACCCCGACGACAAGCGCACCCAGGACTACATCACCGGCCGGTTCGGCTGAGCGGTTCCGGCAGCGAAGTTTCAGGCACGAGGACTAGGATCATGGGTGAACATACCGTCGCATCTTTCGATGAAGAGCTGGGGCAGATCAGCAAGCTGATCCGCGACATGGGCGACCTCGCCGGCTCGATGGTCAGCGGCTCGACCAAGGCGCTGCTCACTTCGGACAACGCATTGGCGCAGCGCGTCGTCTCCGACGACGCCATCATGGATGCGCGCCAGCGCGAGCTGGACGACCGCGCCATCACGCTGATCGCCAAGCGCCAGCCGATGGCCAACGATCTGCGCGCAGTGGTCGGCTCGATCCGCATGGCCGGCGACCTTGAGCGCATCGGCGACCTCGCCAAGAACATCGCCAAGCGCGTCGGCACCGTCGGCCTCAGCGTCACGCCGCGTGACCTGTCGCATTCCATCGATGCGATGGCTCAGCTGGTGCTCATCCAGGTGCAAGGGGTGGTCGAGGAATATGCCGCCGCCGATGCGGCAGCACTCGCCAAGCTCAGAAACGACGACGAGCGCATCGACGTCAAATACACCTCGGTGTTTCGCGAGCTGTTGACCTACATGATGGAAGACCCGCGCAACATCACCGCGTGCACGCATCTGTTGTTCTGCGCCAAGAACCTCGAACGCATCGGCGACCACGTGACCAACATCGCCGAAAATGCGTACTATGTTTTGACCGGCTCGCAACTGCCCGCCAATCGGCCGAAGCAGGACGAGACGGCGATGTCCGCGCCGGCGGCATGACGACAAAGGTGACCAGTCGATGATCGCGCCACGCATCATGGTGGTGGAGGACGAGGAGCCGCTGGGCGTGCTTCTCCGCTACAATCTCGAATCCGAAGGTTACCAGGTCGAGGTGGTGACGCGCGGCGACGAGGCCGAGATCCGTTTGCAGGAAAACGTGCCCGACCTTCTGGTGCTGGACTGGATGGTGCCGGCGGTTTCCGGCATCGAACTTTGCCGGCGCCTCAGGATGCGGCCCGAAACAGAGCGGCTGCCGATCATCATGCTGACCGCGCGCGGCGAGGAGAGCGACCGCGTGCGCGGCCTGTCGACCGGCGCCGACGATTATCTGGTCAAGCCGTTTTCGACGCCGGAGTTCATGGCGAGGGTGAAGGCGCTGCTGCGCCGCGCCAAACCGGAAGTGCTGTCCAGCGTGCTCAAGGTCGGCGACATCGTGCTCGATCGCGAATCGCACCGGGTCTATCGCAAGAAGAGCGAAATCCGGCTCGGGCCGACCGAATTCCGGCTGCTCGAATTCATGATGCGGCACCCCGGCCGGGTGTTCTCGCGCAGCCAACTGCTCGACAATGTCTGGGGCGAGACGATCTACATCGACGAGCGCACGGTGGATGTGCATGTCGGGCGCTTACGCAAGGCGGTCAACAATGGCCGCATGCCTGACGTCATCCGCACCATTCGCGGTGCCGGATACGCGATCCGCGAAGACTAAAGCCTTCAGTTTCGACGGAAGCATATCCAGTGTCGTTGAAGTGGTCAGCGCATTCGTCCGGCTTGATGTTGAAAAAAATGCGACCGATATCTGAGTGACTGAGAGGTACAACTTGCGGATCGCCGGATCGTTTTTTCTCCCTATTCGCTCTCTGCGATAGCAATAATGTCTATCAATCGTCCCTTTTCGATATGCGCTTCTATGGAGTGACGGCCTGGTGGGAATAGCCAGTAGTAAGCTCCACTAGGCACCCAAAGACCTTCGTCTTTTCTTAGTGGCATAAAGCTTGCTTGAATATTCGTCGTCGTTCCTCGGCCGGGACTAACGCTCACTTCAAAGCTCTGGCACGATAGCCATTTTGTGAACTCTTCCGCGCCAAGGGCTAGGAACTTACGTCTGGCAAATCCCGTCGCCTCATCATTGGAGGTGAATTTCCCCCATGCTTCTCTGGCATCTATCAATTGGCCAACCGGGCAGCCTGGACCAGGGTGTTGGGCGGCGGCGGTGCCGCCAAGCAATAGCAACACGGAGATCAAGAAAAGTGCCGGACGATATCTGATCTAGCTTTTGAGGAAGCCTGGTTGCTGTAGACCAGTCCGATATACCGCTGTCGTGTGATTGAACATTCTACCACGTTCTTTTATATGGCTATGGTGGCCTGCAATCTAGCATTGCATTGCTCTTCGTCTATCGGTTTGTACGAAGCTCTGGTATGCGGATAATAGTTTGCTAAGGAGCGCTCGCTCGGGCCACCGTGGAGTGGTTCCCGGGCTGACCTGAATCTCAACCCATCCCACGTCGCGATCCGACATTTCGATTTTAGGCCACGTCTTTCCCGATGGCGCCCGCCTTTGCCTGCCCGCCCGGCGCGAAAATCTCCTGGTCGACGAAGCTCAGTGCCCGCATCGCGCAGCCTTCGCGGATCAGCGGCAATTCGTTCGGCTCGGTGTCGAAGGAGATCGATTTCGAATGCTGGCCGCCGGCGGTCTGGGCGATGGCCTCGCGCAGCGCCGGTTCGATAAGGTCGAAGGCGGCGGCGCTGACGCCGACCATGGCGACGGGTGCGGGATCGATCAGTGCAAACAGGCTGCCGAGGCCGAAACCGAGTGCTTCGCCGGCCTTGCGGTAGGCCTCGCGCTCCGGCCCGTCCTTCTCGCGTGCCGCGGTGGCGAGCGCCCGCATGTCGGCGTCGCTGACATCAGCGACCGGCTCGGCGTCTTCGCCCAGTTGCCTGGCGTTGCGCCAGATGGCGTAGTTGCCGGCATAGGCCTCGACGCAGCCACGCCGCCCGCAGCGGCAGAGCGCGCCGCCCGGCCGATGGATCATGTGGCCGAATTCGCCGCCCGAGGAATGGGTGCCGGTGAACAGCTCGCCCTTCAGCACCAGGCCCATGCCTATGCCGTGCGACAGCAAGATGGCGATGAAATCGTCGCGGTAGCGGACCGGATCGCGCCACTGCAGTGCCACCGCCATCATGTTGCAGTCGTTTTCCATGGTGGCGGGAATGCCGAATTCGCCTTCTAGTATGTCGGCGAAGGCGATGTCGGTCTGCGGCGTGATCGGCGACCAAAGCATGGCGCGGGCGTGCGAATCGGTGATGCCCTGGATGCCCATGGCGATGCGGGCGACGCTGTGGGTGTCGAGGTCGGGATCCTCGAGCCGGCGCCGCACGATTGCCGTGCATTCGCCGATCAGCTCGTCGCGCGGCGTGGTCAGCGTGTCCAGCCGGCGCTGTTCCTCGGCAACCACCTGGCCGGCATAGTCGATGACGGCGACGGAGAGGAAATTCAGCGACAGCACCACGGTCATCACCGCGGCGGCTTCCGGATTGAGCCCGAGACCGACTTGCGGCCGTCCACGTTTCAGCGAGACCGGTTCGCTGGCCTTGCTCTCGGCGAGGATGCCTTCCGTGATCAGGGCCGAGGAGATCGCCGATATGGTCGAATGGCTGAGGCCGGTGGTCGCCGCGATCTCGGTCCGAGAGGGCTGGCCGGCGCGGCGCACGGCCGAGAGCACCATCGCCCGGTTGCGGCGGCGCAAATCGTCGTGGCGGATACCAACCGACATCTTTCTGCTTTCCTCCCGGTCGTCGTCGCGGCCTCTCATGATATTGAAGGCAGTCGGTGACACCAGCCAAATATTGGCAGAAGCCGGCAGCACTGTCATTATTTATTGCGAGCCTCGAAAAAAAGTCAGCGACACATCAAAATCAATCAGAATCGATGTTGACAGCGCTCCGGCGTTGGATCAGTATTTTTTCGAGGCTCGAAAAAATAGAGCCTTTGTGCCGGCCTTCGGGCCAGTTTGTCGCGCTGCGCGCGATTTAGGGAGGATATCATGAAGAAATTTGCAGTCGCCATGCTGGCGGGTGTCGCCATGTCGTTGACGTTGGCGTCGGTCGCACAGGCGAAGGACAAGGTCATTGGCGTCTCGTGGTCGAATTTCCAGGAAGAGCGTTGGAAGACCGACGAAGCGGCGATGAAGACGGCGATCGAGGCCGCCGGCGACAAGTACATCTCCGCCGATGCGCAGTCCAATCCCGGCAAGCAGCTGACCGATGTCGAGAGCCTGATTTCGCAGGGCGCCAACGCGCTGATCATCCTTGCGCAGGATGCATCGGCAATCGGCCCGGCGGTGCAGAAGGCGCTGGACGAAGGCATTCCGGTCGTCGGCTATGACCGTCTGATCGAGAACAAGGATGTCTTCTACCTGACCTTCGACAACAAGGAAGTCGGCCGCATGCAGGCCCGCGAAGTGTTCAAGGCCAAGCCGGAAGGCAACTACGTCTTCATCAAGGGCTCGGGTGCCGATCCGAACGCCGATTTCCTGTTCGCCGGCTCCATGGAAGTGCTCAAGGAAGCCATCGACGGCGGCAAGATCAAGAATGTCGGTGAGGCCTACACGGACGGCTGGCTGCCCGCCAACGCCCAGAAGAACATGGAACAGTTCCTGACCGCCAACGACAACAAGGTCGATGCGGTGGTTGCAGCCAATGACGGCACCGCCGGCGGCGTCGTCGCCGCGCTGACGGCGCAGGGCCTGGCCGGAACCGTACCGGTGTCGGGCCAGGACGGCGACCACGCCGCGCTGAACCGCATCGCACTTGGCACGCAGACCGTGTCGGTGTGGAAGGACGCGCGCGAACTCGGCAAGAACGCCGCCGAGATCGCCTCGCAGCTGGCCGACGGCAAGAAGACCGGCGACATTGCCGGCGCCAAGGACTTCACGACGCCTGGCGGCAACACCGTCAAGTCGCTGTTCCTGACCCCGGTCGCCATCACCAAGGACAACCTCAACGTCGTCATCGACGCCGGCTGGATCAAGAAGGACGAAGTCTGCGCCGGCGTCACTGCCGGCAGCGTTGCGGCCTGCAACTAAAATCGAACCGCTACCGGTTCCAAATCTCGGCGCCGCGGCCCAAAAGCCGCGGCGTTTCTCAAGGGGCTTTCCGCTTCAAATGACCGCGGAAAGCAAATAGCATCCATGTTCCGGCATCCGCGCCAGACGGCAAACCGGTGGGAGGATAGCATGACCGACACGACCTCTAATCAGCCGGTCGCCAGCACTGCAGCGGACCGCGCACGTGCATCCGAACTCAGCGCGATCGGGCGGTTTCTCAAGGCTACCGAACTCGACACGCGCATGCTCGGCATGGTCGGTGCGCTGCTGGTCATCTGGGTCGGCATACACATCCTGTCGGGCGGGCTTTTCCTGACGCCGCGCAATCTGTGGAACCTGTCGGTGCAGACCTCCTCGGTCGCGATCATGGCGACCGGCATGGTGCTGGTCATCGTCATGCGCAACATCGACCTTTCGGTCGGCTCCGTCGAAGGCGTGATCGGCATGATCATGGGCGTGGCGCAGGCCGAGTTCCTTATTCGCGTCATCGGCTTCCAGCTTGGAAATCCCTGGCTCTGGATCATCGCGCTGGTTGCCGGCGTGGTGCTTGGTCTGCTGATCGGCGCGTTCCAGGGCTTCATCATCGCCTATATGGAGGTTCCGGCTTTCATCGTGACGCTGGGCGGCCTGCTGGTCTGGCGCGGCATGGCATGGCTGATCACCAGCGGGCGCACGGTCGCGCCGCTCGACGCCACCTTCCAGCTGATGGGCGGCGGACCACGCGGCTCGATCGGCGCCACCGCCAGCTGGATCGTCGGCGTCGTCGCCTGTGCTGCTGTCGCCTTCGCGCTGCTCAACGGCCGGTCGCAGCGCAAGCGGTTCGCCTTTCCGCTGCGCCCCGTCTGGGCTGAGACCTTGCTTGGCGTGGTCGCTTGCGCGGCCATCCTCGGCGCCGTCTGGATCGCCAATTCCTATCCGTGGCCGATCGGCATCGTGCGCCAGTATGCGCAGCAGAACGGCATCACCCTTCCCGAAGGCGGGCTGTTCATCGCGCATGGCATAGCCATACCGGTGCTGATGGCGGTGACTGTCGGCATCATCATGACCTTCATCACCAAGCGCACCCGTTTCGGCCGCTATGTCTTCGCCATCGGCGGCAATCCGGAGGCAGCCGAACTTGCCGGCATCAACACGCGCTGGGTGACCATGAAGGTGTTCATGATCATGGGCGTGCTGGCGGCCATCAGCGCGGCGATCTCGTCGGCCCGCCTCAACGCGTCGACCAATGCCCTGGGCACGCTGGACGAGCTGCTGGTCATCGCCGCCGCCGTCATCGGCGGCACGTCGCTGGCCGGCGGCGCCGGAACGGTGCTGGGCGCCATGCTCGGCGCGCTTTTAATGCAGTCGCTGCAATCCGGCATGGTGTTGCTCGGCATCGACTCGCCGCTGCAGAGCATCGTCGTCGGCGCGGTGCTGGTCATCGCCGTCTGGCTCGACACCGTTTATCGCAAGCGCGTCTAGGGAGGAACGATCATGGCTGACAAAACCGCTCCTACGGACACCGCGCTGATCGACATGCGCAACATCTCGATCGCCTTCGGCGGCATCCGCGCCGTCGACGATGCGTCCATCGATCTTTTCCCGGGCGAGGTCGTGGCGCTGCTCGGCCATAACGGCGCCGGCAAGTCGACGCTGATCAAGATCCTGTCCGGTGCCTACAAGCGCGACGCGGGCCAGATCTTCGTCAATGGCCAGGAGGCTGCGATCTCCAACCCACGCGACGCCAAGAAATACGGCATCGAGACGATCTACCAGACGCTGGCGCTGGCCGACAATGTCGACGCCGCCGCCAATTTGTTCCTCGGCCGTGAGCTGATGACCGGCTGGGGCACGCTTGATGACGTCGCCATGGAGGCTGAGGCGCGCAAGGTGATGGGCCGGCTCAATCCGCGCTTCCAGCGCTTCAAGGAGCCGGTGGTCAAGCTGTCGGGCGGCCAGCGTCAGTCGGTGGCGATCGCGCGCGCCATCCTGTTCAACGCCCGCATCCTGATCATGGACGAACCGACCGCGGCACTCGGACCGCAGGAAACGGCGCAGGTCGGCGAACTGGTCAAGCAACTCAAGGCCGACGGCATCGGCATCTTCCTCATCAGCCACGACATCCATGACGTGTTCGAACTCGCCGACCGGGTCTGCGTGATGAAGAACGGCCAGGTCGTCGGCACGGCGCGCACCACCGACGTTACCCAGGACGAGGTGCTCGGCATGATCATCCTGGGCAAATGCCCACCCGGGGCCATCCCCGGGCCAGGCGCGCTGAAGATCGCCGCCTGAGGCTATTGGTTGGTTTGACCATGATCTTTTCCGAAAACCGGGTCCCACTTTTCGGGATCATGGTCTGGCACGCCGGCTAAGCGCATGCATGTGATAGGCCAGCCGTCGCGATGGTTTGGCACCGCCATTGTGTTGGCGGGGTGACTTGCCCATAAAGATCCCGAACCGTTCATGGGCCGCAGCATCCGTTGAAGAAGTTTTTCCCGATCGTCGCCTTTATCGCCGTCGCGCTGATCAGCCTGACGATGGCGGGGTTTGCCTATTTCGCCACGCAGGAGGCGGCGCGGATCAAATTCGAGGCGACGGCGGACGATGCGCTGAACCGCATCGAGAGCCGCATCGATCTGCATCTGTCGCTGCTGCGCTCAACCCAGGCGCTGTTCGACGCCCGCAATGGCGACATTTCGCAAGCAGAGTTCAAGGCGTTCTTCAACGCACTCGACGTCGACAACAATTTCGCCGGCCTGCGCGGCATCGGTTTTCTCAGACTGGCGAAGGCGGGTGACGAGGCGGCGGTGGAGCGCGATATTCTGCGCGATCATGGCGTCGCCCACGCGGTCTATCCTGATACGACGCAGCCGTGGCGCACGCCCATCTTCATGTTCGAGCCGCTGGACCCGTCCAACCAGGGCAGCATCGGCTATGACATGTTCACCGAACCGGTGCGCCGGGCGGCGATCGAAAAGGCGATGGCCGACGACCAACAGCACGCGAGCGGGCTCATTCAGCTCGGCCAGGGCACGGGCGCTGCGCAGACCTTTCCCGGCTTCCTGGTCTTTGTCCGGCTCAATGTCGAAACCGCGCCCGAGGTCATCAATGCATCGAGATCGTCGACGTCCGGCTTCCTCTATGCGGCCTTCCGCGCCGGCGATCTGTTCCAGACCGCGCTTAGCCGCACGCCGCTGCTGCCGGTCAATACCGAAATCTATGATGGCAAGCCGGAGGCCGGCAGCCTTTTGTTCCGATCGGAAACGCCGCCGGTCGCAACCCTAGGCGACAGGCTGCTGGTGACGCGCCAGATCACCGTGGCCGGCCGGCCATGGACCGTCCTGTTCAGGCCGACAAGCGCCTTCTCGCAGCCTTCCTCGCGTGCCATTCCGGTGATGCTCGGCCTGTTCGGCCTGCTGCTGGCAGGCGCCATTGCGCTGGTGGCGCGCTATCAGGAGCGGGCCTATGACGCCAAGTCGGCTCTGCACGAAACGACCGAGAAGAGCTTGCTCGAGAAGGACCTGATGCTGCAGGAGATGAAGCATCGCATCAAGAACTCGATCACGCGGGTGCTGGCGATCGCACGTCAGACGGCGTCGCGCGCCACCGACGTCAACGAATTCTCGGCATCCTTTTCGGCCCGGCTGCAGGCGATGGCGGCGTCCCAGGACATGCTGACGCGCTCGCGCTGGCAGAAGGCCGATCTTGGCGACCTGCTGCGCATCGAACTTGGCCAGGTGTTCGGCAAGGAGCTTCCGCAGGGCGTCTTGTCGGGGCCGCAGGTCCTGCTCGACGAGACGACGACACAGGCGCTTGGCCTGACTTTTCATGAACTGGCAACGAACGCGCTGAAATACGGCGAGGCCGGCAATTCGGTTGGTGCGCTCAAGGTCGACTGGTCGGTCGAAGGGCGCGGACGCGACAGGACACTGGCGCTCAACTGGCGCGAGGCCGGGCAAAAGAAGCTGGAAGCGCCTGTTGAGACCGGCTTTGGCACAAAACTAATCGATCTCAATGTCACGCGCGAATTGCGGGGCACAATCACGCGCGATTTTCGTGCTGACGGATTGAAAGTCGAAATCAGGATTCCGCTGCCGGATTGAAGCACGCAAGCAAACGGAGACCGGACCAGCCGGTCTCCGCCTTGATTGCTTGAAGCGCTTGGAAGCGGATCAGCAGCGAGCCGTGTAGAGATGGCCGCGGTTGTCGCGATACTGGCAGTAACCATTGCGCAGGTTGCGGACCAGCAGGCCGGAACCGGCACCGACGGCCGCGCCGATGAGCGCGCCCTTGGTGCCGCCAATCAGGCCGCCGGCCACAGCGCCGACACCGGCGCCGACGCCGACATCCCGCTCGGTCGTGCTGCAACCGCTGACCGCGACCACGGCAACCATGGCAATAATCATCTTCCGCATAGAGTCTCTCCTCACTTGTGTCCTCACTTTAGTAAGCTCCAGCCGCCATTTAGCATGAAATAACGGCCTTTGCCCGCTCGAATTTATTGTTGGCGAACAGAGTCTTTTTCGGGGCGCACGCCGTTCGATGCAACCATAAGGTTGGAAATCTCCAACGAAGCGTCGAGCGTTCCGTCCGGACGCACGTTCCAGACAATTTGATCGTAGTCGTCTTCCAGCGCCGGATCGACGGCAAGACATTTGGCGACGACGTGCTGGGCTTGACCCTGGACATCGCCCAGGGCGAAGGGCCGCTCGGCGGTGCATTGGTCAGCCGTCTCGAAGACGCTGACCGGCACGGGCAGTTCGCGGCATTCGGTCATGGTGTTCGAACAGCCGATGACAAGCAGCAAGGCGGCAATGTGTTCCATGGCGACAATCCTCTCGCCATAGCAACGGCCCACACCGGTCAAAGTTCCTGCGCGCGCAGCCAAGTGCATGAATAATTGGAAGGGGGCGGGCTTGGGGTCAGGTCAACTGGGGGTCAGGTGATCTGGAGTGCCGTGACCAGCACGACGACCGCGACCAGTGCGATAATGGCGAGGCGAAGCGCCGTATGGGAAACATGGGTCGAGGGCGCGGCCGATGGGTCAAGATCCTGAAACCCACTCATCGAGACACGGGCGGCCTGCTCCAGCCTGTTCATATCGGCAACCGTCAACATCATTCCTCCCATACTGCGCTGCAAGCCGTAGCCGAAGCGTTCAAGGCATCGGTAAGTTTCAGCGGTACCTGGGAAGCACAGCATCGGACTTTATGGTGAACAGTCGGTTAAGGGACGACGGCGGTGCCGTTGGCTGTGCTCACTCGGTCTCGAAATTGCCATGCGGAACGACCAGCCGGTATTCGAGACGGCCGCCACTAATTTCAAGCGTCGCGGTGCCGTTCAGCGATGTCGGCACGACGCGCTCGAGCGCAACGCTGCCAAAGCGCTTTTCGTTGCGTCGATTGTCGTTGGCGCCGATGGCTTCGGCCCAGGTCAGCGACAAGGCCGGTCTGTCAGCGGAAGCGGCCGTCAGGCTGGCCGTCACCTCGACGAAGCCGTCCGGTCGCGACAGGGCGCCGTAACTGACCGAATTGACGGCGAGTTCATGCATCGCCAGACCGATATGCAAGGCGGCGTTGGGGTTGAGATAGGGGTTTTCGCCCCGGAAACGCAGGCTGCGGGCCGGATCGGCGCCGTAGCGGCCAACCTGGCCGGAGACGAGTTCGCGAAGGGCGGCACCGCGCCAGTTGGACGACGTTACCAGATCCTGGGATGAAGCCAGCGACTGCAGCCGGCCGCGAAAGCGCGTCAGGAAATCGCCTGATGTCTCGGAGTAGCGGCCGGTCTGGCTGGCGATGCTCTGAATGATGGCCAACAGGTTTTTCGAACGATGGCTGACCTCGCGCAGCAGCGTCTTCAGCGTTTGCTCGCGGCGTTTCTGCTCGGTCGTTTCAACCATGGTGGTGACGACGCCCTGCACGTCACCGCCGTCGCCATGATCGGCATCGATCCATACCTGAAACCAGCGGACGCCATCGTCGGCGGGAAGGCTGAGCTCAAGCCGTTCCGGATTGCCGGATGCGATGACGTTGCGTTTGGCAGTGCCGATGCGCTCGGCCTGTGCCGGCGGCAATATGCCGTTGCTGTCGGCGGAATCGGCGGCCCATGGCGCGCGCATGTTGCGCGCCCATACCGTCTTCATTTCGCGATCCTGATAGAGAACCGAAATGCCGGCATTGTGCAATGCGTGGAGAAGAGCCCGGCCAAGCTGCATGCCGCTTTCGGCGGGATGCAAAGCGATGATCTCATCACTCTGCCCACTGTCGCTTCGGTCTCCGACCCGCATCAATCACCTGTCCAGCTAAGGTCTGAACGGTTGATTGCGCAATGGGTTCCCTGTCGGCGTGCGCCATGCTCGAAGCCAGGCTGTCCGCGACCCAAAAAGGTCCGCCGGGCGGCGTCTTTTGAGGGACACCGTCCGGCGGTGGCTGGAAACCGTTTGAGGGGTGCGGCTTCCAGTGTCCGGTCGCGCCTTACGACGCCCGTTTGAACAGGCCGGCGAGAAGCGAAATGACCAGGAAGGCGAGAAAGATGAAGAACAATATCTGCGCGATACCGGCCGAGGTGCCGGCGATGCCGCCGAAACCAAGCGCGCCGGCTATGATCGCGACAACGAGAAATACGAGCGCCCAGTAAAGCATGATCCATCTCCATCAAATGGTATGAGAAAAACGTGGTTGGTTGCCGTTTGTTCCACCATTTGCCGAAAAAGACGGCTGCTGGAAAGAGGCGTCTGCGGCGCGATGAGTTGGGTACGCCTGACGGCTCACCCGGCGATTGCGTCGGGTGAGCGTCTCTTGGCAGGCAACATGCGGGAAGGCGTGGCAGCCGCGCCAGTTTTATGCTGCGGCTTTCGCTTGCCGGTCGAAGAACAGGGCCTGGCTGATCAGCGCCTTGACCATGTCCGGATTGAACGGCTTGGTGACCAGGAAGGCCGGTTCCGGCCGCTCGCCGGTCAACAGGCGCTCGGGAAAAGCGGTGATGAAGATCACCGGCACCGATGTCGACGCCAGGATCTCGTTGACCGCATCAATGCCCGAGCTGCCGTCGGCAAGCTGGATGTCGGCCAGCACCATCCTTGGCCGCGTCTTGCCGAACATCATCACCGCCTCGGCATGGGTGCGCGCTGTTCCAACAACACGGTGGCCGAGGCTCTCGACCATCTCCTCAATGTCCATGGCAATCAGCGGCTCGTCTTCGATGATCAGCACATCGGTTGCCACCTGGCGGGAAATCTCGTTGCTGGCCTGCGCGAGGAGTTCGGAGAATTCCCGGTCGCCGACATCGAGAATTTCCGCCGCCTCGTCTTCGCTGAAGCCCTCGACGGCGACCAGCAGGAAGGCCTGGCGGGGGAGCGGCGCGATCGCATTCAAATTGGCCGCGGCGCGCTGTTCCCACGCCGATTGTGCCTGCTCCTGCGGAACGCGGATGGCGACCGAGGTGAAGAGCTTGGCGAAAATCTTGTAAAGCGCGATGCGGTCGTTCGATGCGTCGGGAAAGATATCGACATCGGCGATGATGGCCTCGAGCATCGCGGCGACCAATGCGTCGCCGCTTTCCTGCGATCCGGAAACGGCGCGCGAGAAGCGGCGCAGGAACGGCAGGTGCGGGGCGATGGTTGCAGATAGGCTCATGGTAGACGTCTCCCTCAGATGACGTGATTGCACAGGTCGCAGGTCAAGCTGATTGCAAGCCCCGAAGGCACAAACGCGGTTTTTCGCAAAAAGTTCCGATGCTTGTGGAACTAATATAACGGGGCGGCGTTTCAGGGTCGGGATGGGCAACCAGACGAGGGTGCCGCTTGCCTTGCGTATGTAATCAAAAAGAGCGGCTCGGGTGCTGGAAACAAAGGGCGAAATGAAGGACATGACGAAAGATACAACGGCTGGCGCCGCAGACAGGCGCCGGGCTGCTTCCGGTGACCCGCTCGGGCCGAATTCGGAAATCGGCCGCAAACTCAAACAATATTATGACGAGCTCGTCTCCGACAATGTGCCGGATCGCTTCGCCCAGCTGCTCAGCCAGTTGGAACAGGCTGAACCCGCACAGAAGAAGGACTGAGACATGGCGGCTGTCTCTCAGGGCTTCAAGACCGATCTGCTCGGCTCGATCCCGAGCCTGCGCGCCTTTGCCGTGTCGTTGACACAGAACGCGGACAAGGCCGACGACCTGGTGCAGGAAACGCTGGTCAAGGCCTGGGACAAACATGAAAGCTTCCAGCCGGGCACCAACCTCAAGGCGTGGCTGTTCACCATCCTGCGCAATGAGTTCTATTCGCAGATGCGCAAGCGCGGCCGCGAGGTGCAGGACAGCGACGGCATCATGACGGCCAGGCTTGCCGTTCATCCGGCCCAGCATGGCCAGCTCGACCTCAAGGATTTTCGCGGCGCGCTCGAGCAATTGCCCGAGGATCAGCGCGAAGCCATCATCCTCATCGGCGCATCGGGCTTCTCCTATGAGGAAGCCGCCGAAATCTGCGGCTGTGCGGTCGGAACGATCAAGAGCCGGGTCAGTCGTGCCCGTACGCGGTTGCAGGAAATCCTGAAGATATCCGGCGAGGACGAGTATGGTCCGGATGCAATTTCGGCGCAGGTTACGGGGTCAAACGCCGCTTAGGGCGTGACGGCTTGAACGGTCTGCGAGCAGCAGGATTACGCCGCAGACCGTCGTCCGCAGGCCGCGGCCACCGCCTCGACGAGATCGTCTCCCGAATAGGGCTTGGTGACCAGTTTGATGTCCGGAAAGGCCGCCTTGATCTCGTCGGCATCCGAGTAGCCCGAGGCGAAGATGAAGGGCACGCCCGATTGGCGCAGCCGCGAGGCGAAATCGACCGTTGACGCCCCGCCCAGCATGAGGTCGACGATGGCAGCGTCGAACTGCGTTGCAACCTTGTGCTGATCGATTTCGGTCAGATCGCGAGCAATGACCACCTCGCCGGCGCCATAATCGCGGCAAAGCTGTTCGACATCCATGGCGATCAGGAACTCGTCCTCCAGGACCAGTATCCGCAATCCGTTGAGCAATGGGGGCACTTCGCAATGTCTCCTTGAAACAAACCGATTCATGATCGTTATTTGGCAGCCTGTCATTTAAAAAAGACATGCCTGATGCCGGAACTCCGATCCCCGCAAGGCGTTTGCATTCAGCCTGCCTCAAGGAGGCTTTCGAAGAGGGGTCGAAATGTCTGGCCAGAACGGTCGTTCCTTCTCCAGCCGCCAGTATCCGTGCGAGAAATGCCCGCTGCGGCCGCTGGCGGTTTTCCGCGAGTTCGAAAAACAGGAACTCGCCTTCATCAGCACGTTCAAGAAAGGCGAGCTTGCCGTCGACAAGGGCGCCACGGTGCTGGTCGAGGGCAGCCACAGCGCCCATCTCTACACGGTGCTGTCGGGCTGGGCTTTCCGCTACAAATTGCTGCCTGACGGCCGGCGCCAGATCCTCAACTATCTCATGCCCGGCGATCTCATCGGCCTGCAAGGCAGTGTGATGGGAGAGATGCAGCATTCGGTCGAGGCGCTGTCACCGATGCTGCTGTGCGTCTTCGAACGCGAATATCTGCACGACCTCTACCGCAACCATCCGGGCCTGGCCTACGACATCACCTGGATCGCCTCGCGGGAAGAGCGAATGCTGGACGAGAACCTGCTCAGCATCGGTCGCCGCAGCGCGATCGAGCGCGCGGCCTATCTTATCGCTTTCATCGGCAGCCGGGCCAAGGTGGTCGGCCTCAACGGCAAGGCACCGGTTCAAATCCCAATCACCCAGCAACATGTCGCCGATACGCTCGGCCTGTCGCTGGTCCATACCAACAAGACGATCCGCAAGCTGATGGACCGCAAATTGATCGTCTGGCGCGACGGTGGTTGCGAGGTGGTCGACAATGAGGGACTTCAGCGCCTCGCGCGATGGGAGGGATTGAGCGAGGGACGCCGGCCGCTGATCTGATGAGGGACAAGACCGTGCCCCGGCAGCGGGCTGGACTCATCTCGAGAAACATCTTTTGATGGCGCTTGTTCCGATTTCGGAACCTTGGCCTGTATCGAGCGTTTGAAACCAAGCAAACGCAAGGAGTTAAGCAATGGCAACTGCCGCAGGAAAAGGCGCTGGTGACAGCCGGTCGAATTCGGACCTCGAAGCCGACATCAAGCAATTGAAGGCCGATATCGAAAAACTCACCAAGCAGTTGGCCAAGACCGGCGAACATGGCTATGGCACCGCCCGGCGCGCCGCCACCGAAGGTGTCGAGCAATTGCGCGCCCAGGGCGAGGCAGCCTTCGACAATCTGCGCGGCAGCGCCAAGGACATCGAAGCGCAGATGCTGGCGAGCGTGCGCGAGAAGCCGGTGACGTCGCTGGCGATCGCTGCCGGCGTCGGCTTTCTCTTCGCGCTGCTGGCGCGGCGCTAGTTCCTGTCCAGATGGGAATGCTGGCATCGTTGATCTCGGCTTTCGCCTCGGGCGAAACCGTTGCCGCCATGCGCCGCGCGCGCACGGCGGCAATTGTCTATGGGTTCGCAGCGCTTATGGCGCTCTGCGGTCTCGGCTTCCTGCTCGGGGCCGCCTATATCTGGGCTGCCGACCGCTATGGCTCGCTGGCCGCCTGCCTCGGCTTTGGAGCCGGCTTCCTGGTGATCGCCGGGCTCATCCTGCTCATCCACCAGATATCGGCCGGTTCGCGCGCACGGCGCCGCGCCAGACGGCGCAATGCCGATATGAAGGCGATCGGCATCGCAGCGGCTCTCGCCGTGCTGCCGACGCTGCTCAAAGGCAAAGGCGGTCTGGGTGTCATACTTGGCCCGGCGGTGGCGCTCGCCGCCTACGCCATCTATCGTGAGAACGTAAAGCCCGGCCCTGACGATCCGGATGGCGGAGAAGATAGTTAGCGCGTCACTTCGACAAATCTTCGAGCGGCATCGATATTTCGGCGAACACGCCTTCGGGGCGGAATTCGTGGGTCACTTCGCTTGAGATGACCTTGGCCAGGCTGCGGCGGATCAGGATCGAGCCGAAGCCGTGGCGCTCGGGCACGGAGACCGGCGGGCCGCCGCTTTCGCGCCAGGTCAATATCAGGCGCTGTGCGCCTTTCTTGCCCTGTGTCTTCCAGTCGAGCTGAACTTTTCCCGAAGCCACCGACAGCGACCCGTATTGCAGCGCGTTGCTGGCCAGTTCGTGCAGGATCAGACCGAGCCCAACTGCCTGGTCGGGTGAAAGCAGCAGGTCGGCGCCGGAGATCGTCATGCGCGGCTGCGACGCGCTGTCGAACGGTTTCACCTCGATCTGCACCAGTTCGGCAATGCCGATGCCGCGCCATTCGCGATCCGACAACAGATTGTGGGCGGCACCCAGGGCCTGCAGCCTTGCGCCGAACGCCTCGAGGAATTCGCTCGGCTGGCGGGCATGACGGACGGTCTGCGTCGCCAGCGCCTGCACGGTCGCCAGCGTGTTCTTGACGCGGTGGTTCAGTTCGCGCAGCAACAGCCTTTGCCGCTCGTCGCCGAGCTTGCGCTCAGTGATGTCGTAGTTGACGCCGAAGATCAGCGTCGGCTTGCCGTCGCCGTCGCGCTCGATGACACGGCCGCGGGTGGCGATCCAGCGCGGTGGATTGAAGCCTTTCACACGGTATTCACCGAAATAGTCGTCACTGCCGGTCAGGGCGTCGCGAAAGCGCGTCTCGGTCTGGTAGACATCGCGCGGATCGATGGCGCCAAGAATGTCGCGTGCCTTCAGCCGGTTCGAGCGCGGCAGGTTGAACAGTTCCGACAACAGCACGTCGCATTCGATCATGTCGGTGCGGATGTCCCATGCCCAGCTGGCAAGCGAGGCGGCATCGAGCGCGATGGCGCGGCGCTTTTCCTCGCGCACCAGTGCTGCCTCGGCCAGCGCCCCGTTGCGGGTGGCGTCCTTCAAGGTGAACAGGCTGGCGGCAAGCGCGGCCAGGTTCTTGAGCTGGTCGAGCTTGGCGGCGGAAGGATGTGCGTGCGGCTTTCGGTCGAGCACGCAGAGCGTACCGATCCGCGCGCCGGCCACCACCATCGGCGCGCCGGCATAGAAACGGACATGATGCTCGCCGGTGACCAGCGGATTGTTTGAAAAACGCGGATCGATTGTGGCATCCGGCACCACCATCGGCTCGTCGCCGGCGGCGATCGCGTGGGCGCAGAACGAGATGTTGGTTGCCGTCTCCGTCTCGTCCAGTCCGTAGCAGGCCTTGAACCATTGCCGCTCGACATCGAGCAGCGTGACCAGCGCGATCGGCATTTGCATCACAGCGGCGGCCAGACGGCTGATGCGATCGAAGTCGGGATCGGCCGCGGTGTCGAGCGCATCGAGGCTGTGCAGCACGGCAAGCCGGTCCGCAGCGTTTACCGCGCGGTGGACATGGACCGGTAGACCCGGCGCCTTCTGTACCTTGCTATCCACCAAGCCCCCAATGACTTGCCTGCGGTCTGTCCGTGCCGCGCCGCCGGTTGGCCGTTGGCCTCAGCATCCGGAACTTTTGTAGCGGAGAATCGTTACCCGACCATGCCTTGCCAGACACGCCTGTCGGCGCCAGACGATATGGAGGCCGGCCTTGGTCAAGATCATTCCTGAAAACAAAGCCCGCCAGGGAGGCTGGGGGCGACATGGCTTGCGCATCCTGATTGCCGCGCTGCTCCTGGTTTTCATCGCCTGGGGCATCGCCGAAATCTATGGCGAGATGATCGACACAAACACGCCCGCCAACCAGGGGCAGACGCCCAACAGCCAGGGTTTGCGGCTTGATGGCCTTGGACATCAGGCAGCCTTGGCCTGAGTGGCGCGCCGCGGTACCAGCACGTTCAGCACGCCGGGATGAATTTCGATCGTCGTCTCGCGGTCAAGTCTGACCAGTTCGCCATCGATGACGGCGCGGAATTTCTTGGCTGACGAATGGATTTTCAGGACCGCCCGCTCGGCCTGGTGGATCTCGACATGCTCGTTGTCGCGCCATTTGCCGCGCGCCACGTCGAACAAGAACTTGGCCAGTTCGCGGCGCTGCCTAGCCACCGTGACGTAGATGCCAAGCACGCCGCCCGCCGGGTTGTCGGCGTAGGGCAAGTGGCCCTCGCCAAACAAATTGTTGGTGACGCCGATGCCGGTGATGCGCGTCACGATCTCGGCTTTGCCGACGGTCAGGGTCACCTTCATCGCCGGTGGGTTGTTGATCGTCGACCAGGCGGCTTTTGCCGAGGCGCGGATCTTTCCCAGCCGCGATCCGAATTCCATGTTCTGGCGCAGCTGCACCATCCTGGCATGCATGCCGATCGAGAATTGATGCACAAAAGGCCTGCCATTGGCACTTGCGATGTCGACGGCGATGACCTCGCCGTCGGCGAATGATTTCAGCGCCGCGTCGAGGGTTTGCGGGATGCCAAGCCCGCGGGCAAACAGGTTCATGGTGCCCGCCGGCAATATCGCCAAGGCCTTCTTGCCGTTCATCAGCCGGGCTGCCGCGGTCGAAATGGTGCCGTCGCCGCCGCCCGCCAGCACGATGTCAATGCCGCGCCGTGCGGCAGTCTTTGCGAGCGCTGCCTCAACGTCTTTGCCGGCGACGATGTCGATATCGATGAAGTGGCCAGCCACCTCCAGCGTCTGGCGCATCCGGTCGGAAAAGGCTGGAAGATCGGTCGTCCGCAAGGTGCCGCCGTCCCGGTTCAGCACCGCCGCAAATCGCATGCCCCACTCCGTATGCTCTGCAATCATTGAGCTGGCAAAAGTCCCAGCCAAAGGCTGAAACGAAGCGGCGGAAGAAAGGTTCCGCCTGACGAGGCGAAATCTGTGCGAGCTCTATCGCGTTCTGGAAAGCAGCAGGCCGGCGACATGGCCGGCAACGCCGGCTTCGGTCAGTTCGGCAAGCGCCAGCGACTGGTCGAGATGCTCGGCCCGCCAGGCGAGCAGCCGTTCGGCGAACTCCAGCCGCACAGCGACATAGGCCGGATCGGTCGCGACATTGTCCAGCTCTCCCGGATCCTTTTTCAGGTCGAACAGCAGCGGCGGCAGGCCGCCGCCGAAATGCACATATTTGAACTCCTTCGTGCGGATGACGGCTAGGTTGCACTGGCGCGGGCCGATGCCGAAATGCCGCTCCGCTTCACCCTCGGCAATCGAGCGGAAATCGAATTCCCAATGCGCGGCGTCACGCCAGTCCTCAGGCGTCTCGTTCGCCAGGAATGGCTTCAGCGAACGGCCGTCGAGATGTGGCGGCGGAGCCTCGCCGAGCAGGTCGAGCAGCGTCGGCGCGATGTCGACCGCCTCGGTGAAGCGGTCGATGCTCGTACCGGCCGCCTTGCCACAACGCGGGTCACGGATGATCAGCGGGATGTGAAAGCTGCCGTCGAAGAAGCCGCCCTTGCCGAGCATGAAATGGTCGCCCATCATCTCGGCATGGTCGGAGGTCAGCACGATGATGGTGTTGTCCCAGGCGCCCGCCGCCTTGACCGCTTGCCAGATGCGGCCAAGCTGCGCGTCGACCTCCGAGATCATGCCGTAATAGAGCGCGCGGATGCGGCGGAAATTGTCGTCGCCCCAGTCGCGCACCATGCCCTCGGCGCCGGGACGGAAATTCGCCCGCTGCTGCCGGCCCATGCCGTAAGCGAGATACGGGTGGCTCCCGGCTTCGGTCTGCCAGCTTGCGGCACGGCGGAAGGCTGGACCGTCGGCCGGATCGTATAGGGTGTTGTAGGGCCCAGGCACGATGAAGGGCGGATGCGGGCTGAGGAAAGAGACATGCGCGAACCATGGGGTGTCGCGCTGCTGTTCGCCAAGCCAGCGGACGAATTCGCCGGTCAGGAAAGCCGCTGGGGTTTCGTCCTTCGAATAGATCGGGGGAGCATTGGTGACCGGATCGTCGATCTTGTTGCCCGAAGCCTCGCCCGCGGGGCGGTGGATGTCGGGAAAGCCGGCACCGGCATCGACGCCGCGCAGTGCCAGCCAGGACAACCAGGGCTTCTGGTGCTCGGGCAGAAGCTGGCGCACGCCAAACCCCGGCAGCACGCCTTCATAGGTTTTCAGCCTGGGGTCGCCGGGCGCCAATGTGCGCGGATCAAGCGAGACGTCGGTGTAGCCGAACAGCGTCGGATCGTAACCCAGGCTGCGCGCCGAAATCGCGATGTTGCCGTGGCGGGCATCGAGCGGCGTGCCATTGCGGCAGACACGGTTGTTCATCTGGTAGAGGCCGGTGTAGAGGCAGGCACGTGCCGGCGAGCAGGGTGCGGCGCCGCCAAAATGCTGCCGAAACAGCACGCCCTCGGCGGCCAGCGCGTCGGCGTTCGGCGTTTTCACCACCTCGTGGCCGGCCGCCGACAGGCAGTCGCCGCGCCACTGGTCGCAAGAGATCAGGAGAACATTCGGGCGTCTGTTTTTGTCGGCCAATCGCGGTATCCTCATCCCCATCCGGCGCCTAAAAGAGCGCCGCTCATGGAACCGAAATTTCGCGATGAAGCAAGCCTGACGGATTTGCCAAAGTGTGAACAAAGGCAATGCCATTGTTCACCATTAGCGCACAGTCCATTCTCTGTTTGTTGCCTTTGATCCGGACGGCCGGGTCCTCATATTGGCGTGGACAGCGGCATGGGCCGCACAGATACCAAGGGAAGGAGCAGGAAAATGCTCGACCAGATCAAAGGGCTGCACCACGTCACCTCGATGGCCAGGGATGCGCGCCAGAACAATGAATTCTTCACCAAAAAGCTCGGCCTGCGCCGGGTCAAGAAGACCGTCAATTTCGACGCGCCTGATGTCTACCATCTCTACTATGCCGACGAGCTCGGCACGCCGGGGTCGGTGATGACCTATTTTCCGTTCCCAAACATCGGCAAGGGCCGCCATGGCGTCGGCGAAGTCGGTAGCACGGTCTATTCGGTGCCTGAGGGCACGCTCAGCTATTGGGAAAAGCGGTTTGCCGATGAGGGAGTCAGCGGGCTCTCGCGCGACGAAACATTCGGTGAGAAGCGTCTCGCCTTCGCCGGTCCGGATGGCGACGGTTTCGCGCTGGCCGAAGACAAGGCTGACACCAGGGCGCCATGGGCCAAGGGCGGCGTTCCCACGGATGAGGCGATCCGTGGCTTTCACTCGGTGTCGCTCCGGCTGAAAGATGGCGGCGCCACCGAAGAGCTGCTGAAGTTCATGGGCTATGAGGAGATCGACAGGTCAGGAAATGTCAGCCGGCTGGCGGTGAAGAACGGCAACGGCGCCGATGTCGTCGACATCGAATCGCTGCCGGGTGCAGGCTTCGCCAATCTCGGCGCCGGTTCGGTCCACCATGTTGCCTTTGCCGTAGAGAATCGCGCGAAGCAGCTCGAAGTGCGCAAAGCGCTGATGGATACCGGTTACCAGGTGACGCCGGTGATCGACCGCGATTATTTCTGGGCGATCTATTTCCGCACGCCGGGCGGCGTGCTGTTCGAGGTCGCCACCAACGAGCCGGGTTTCGACCGCGACGAGGATACCGCTCATCTGGGCGAAGCGCTGAAGCTGCCGTCGCAGCACCAGCACCTCAGGCCCTATCTCGAAGAACATCTGCAGAAGCTGGAAGGCTGAGGTCATGAGCAAGGACGCTTACATCCACAAGGTGCTGCCCGGTTCGCCTGACGGCCCGCTGCTGTTCGTCTTCCACGGCACGGGGGCCGACGAGAACCAGCTGCTGTCGCTGGGGCGCGATCTCGCGCCCCAGGCCACCATCATCTCGGCGCGCGGCGATGTCTCCGAACAAGGTGCGGCGCGCTTCTTCCGCCGCACCGGCGAGGGCGTCTACGACATGGACGACCTTGCACGGGCGACGCAGAAGATGGCCGGCTTCGTCAAGGCGCATATCGAGGCGGCGAAACCGTCCTCGGTGCTTGGCCTCGGTTATTCCAACGGCGCCAACATATTGGCGTCGGTGGTGTTCGCGGCACCGTCGCTGTTCAATGCGGCGGTGCTGATGCATCCGCTGATCCCGTTCGAGCCTGAGGTGAAGGGCAGTCTCGCCGGCCGCCGCATCCTGGTCAGCGCCGGCAAGCGCGACCCGATCTGCCCGCCGAACCTGACGTCGCGGCTCGAGGCGTATTTGCGCGCCGATGGCGCCGATGTCACAGTGGAATGGCATGAGGGCGGCCACGAGGTGCGGCCAAACGAGATCGAAGCGGCGCGGCGGTTCTTCGCTGCCGTGCCGGTTGAAGGAGCAAACAATGCCGGACCAACTGCCTGAGATCGAACTGGAGGATCGCGGCTCCAAGGGCCGCTATGTCCTGCGCGGTCCTGATGGTGCCGAGGCGGAGATGACCTTCACCAAGATCGGCGAACACATCATCATCATCGATCACACCGAGGTGCCGGATGCATTTCGTGGCCAGGGTGCGGGGCTTCGCCTCGTCACCCGAGCCGTCGAGGATGCGCGGGCAGTGGGAAAGAAGATCATCCCGCTCTGCCCGTTCGCCAACGCCCAGTTTCGGCGTCATCCTGAATGGGCCGACGTGCTGAAACAGTAGGTTCATTCGCCCGCTTGGCGGGCGGCAAGATGGTCGAGAGCGGACAGCCACAAGGAGATAACCTTCTCTGGCATTTGCGCCGCCCGGCCATCTTGCCTAAGTAGACGGTTCGCCTGCAGACTGGCGCTCCGTCTCCCCTTGAACCGAATGGCTCCTTGATGTCCGAACTCGATCTCGTCCCCGTCTTCGACGGCCACAACGACACGTTGCTCAGGCTCTATCAGTCGAAAGACACCGATGTCGAAAAGCTGTTCATCGAGGGGACGCCGGGCGGCCATGTCGACCTGCCGCGCGCTAAAAAGGGCGGCTTTGCCGGCGGCATGTTCGCCATTTTCCCGCCGCCGGTCGAGAAATCCAAGCGCGCCTCGGTGCCGCCAGCACCCAGCGACAATGAGCCGTTGCCGCCCGAACTGCCGCGCACTGACGCGCTGACGTCCACCATCGCCATGGCCTCGATCCTGTTTCGGCTGGAGCGGGCCGGAGCGCTCTCTGTCTGCCGCAGCGCCGATGACGTGCGCAATGCGATGGCCAAAGGCTCAATCGCAGCGGTGTTCCACATCGAAGGGGTCGAGGCGATCGATCCCGAGCTCACCATGCTCGACGTGCTGCATGAAGCCGGCCTGCGCTCGCTCGGCATCGTCTGGAGCCGTCCGAATGCCTTCGGCAATGGCGTGCCGTTCCGCTTTCCCTCGTCGCCCGACACCGGCCCGGGCCTGACCGATGCCGGCAAGGCGCTGGTCAAGGCCTGCAACCAGCTCAAGATCATGATCGATCTCTCGCATCTCAACGAGAAAGGCTTTCGCGATGTCGCCGCGCTCAGCGATGCGCCGCTGGTCGCCACCCACTCCAACGTGCATGCGCTCTGCACCCATTCGCGCAACCTCACCGATTGGCAGCTTGGCGCGATCCGTGAGTCCGGCGGCATGGTCGGACTGAACTTCGCCACCGGCTTCCTGCGCGAAGACGGCCGGATGAATGCCGACACCAGCCTCGACATCATGGTGCGCCATGTCGATTCGCTGCTGCAGGCGCTGGGCGAAGACGGCGTCGGCCTGGGTTCCGATTTCGACGGCGCCATGATCCCCGCGCCGATCGGCGATGTCGCCGGCCTGCCGAAACTGATCGATGCACTGGCCGCGCGCGGCTTCGGCCGCGCATTGATCGAGAAGATCGCTTACCGGAACTGGTTAAACGTGCTGGAAAGAACCATAGGGTGAAGTGGACCAGCCGTCTTTCGCAAACGGTCCATGCCCTTTGTTGGACAATCGTGCGCCATGCTCACATATGTCTACTTCGGAACAAATGACCTGAAGCGAGCCACAGTGTTCTATGATGCCGCGCTAGCGCCGCTGGGCATGGAACGCTGCATCACCGGCGATCCTGCCTGGGACAGCACTTCTGCTGGATGGGGCACCTACGAGGACGGCGGTGTGCGCGAACTGGCATTCTGGATCGGAAAGCCATTCGACCAACAGGCTGCGACAACAGGAAATGGCAGCATGGTCGCGTTCAGAGCGCGATCATGGAAAGAGGTCGACGACTTTTATGCCGCGGCCCTCGCCAATGGAGGAAGTTGCGAAGGTGCCCCGGGCCTGCGATTGCACTACAGCCCGGACTTCTATGCAGCTTATGTGCGCGATCCAGACGGCAATAAGCTCGCCGCTGTCTGCCGCGGCGTGCAGGCGCCCTAACGCGCGGTGCTTATTCGAAACCCATGCGCTGCAGCCAATCCTGGCCGATGCCGCGATCGCGGATGATGGGCAGTGGATCGGTGGAATCCAGCCGGGCGCAGATGCGGTAGACCTCGAGCGTCTCGGCGCTCAGCTCGCCGCGCTTGTAGAAGAACATGGCGGCGGCATAGCGGGTGCGGCCCGACCATTTTTCGCCGAGCGGCGTGTTGACCAGCTCCCACTGTTCGGCGACTTCCCCGTCATCATCCGGCTTGTCGGCCTCGTCGGTCATGCTCAGAAATCCGCAGGCGGGTTGGCGGTGCGGCGGTCGAGCTTGATGAACGGCCGCGCCACCACCTTGGCCCGCTTCATCAGCTTTTGGTACTGCAGCTCGCGCATGGCGTAGATCTCGACCCAGAGGTCCTCGACCATCGTATCACCATAGGGACGCGCCAGTGAGGCGATGGCGATGTTGCGCTTGGCCATCGGCGACCACATGGCGGCACTGACCAGCCCGACCTCCTGCGACTTCTTGTAGTAGACGACGGCGTGTTCTGCCGGGATGTTGCCTTCGATCTCCAACCCGACCAGTACATGGCGCAGCTTGTGCTCGGCGCGGGCTTCGAGGATGGCGCGGTGGCCGTTGAAGTGACCTTTTTCGAGGTCGATCATGAAGCCGAGGCCGATCTCGTCCGGCATGCGCAAGCGGTCGGCGCGGATGGCATGCTCCGAGGTGGTGAAATCCGCGTTGGCGACGATCAGGCCGGCTTCGAGGCGGGCGCGGTTCAAGGCGGTGTAGCCCATGGCACGGATGCCGCGCAGTTCGCCCGCCATCATCAGCCGGTCCCACAGACTGAGCGCATTGTCCGCGGACACGAACAGTTCGTAGCCGAGATCGCCGGTGAAGCCGGTGCGCGAGATGGTGACGGTGCCACCCTCGTGCGGGAAATCGGCGAGGTCGAAAACCTTCAGCTTTTCGACGCCGGCAAAACCGGCATCGCGCAGCACGGCAAACGAGGTCGGGCCCTGCAGGGCCAGACCGGCGACGGCCTCAGTCTCTTCTTCGACCGTCACATCGAAGCCGATGGCGCTGTCGAGCAGCCAGGGCAGATGCCGCTCCTGCGAGCACAGCCGGAAGCGCGTCGGCGACAGCCGGAACAGGGTGCCGTCGTCGAGGACAAAACCCTCATCATCGCACCAGGCGGTGTAGTGGACGCGACCGGTTTTGAGCTTGGCCACATCGCGCAGCGTGACGCGGTTGAGCAAGGCTTCGGCGTCCGGCCCTTCGATGCGGTATTTCGTCATCGGCGAGATGTCGAACAGCGCGGCCTGGCTGCGGATGGCGAAATATTCGAGCTCCTCGTCCCACAGCGAATGCGGAGCGCGGTAGCCGGCCCAATTGTACCAGTCCTGCGTCCTGGCCAGCGCATCGATGCGTGGCTGGAACGGGGTGCCGAGACGAAGCGTGCGGAAATGCGATTGCGCCGCGATGCGGGCCGGGATGAGCGGGCTCGTCTTTGCCGGGCTGGGCTTCTTTTTTGTCGCTTGTGCCATGGCCTAGCCTTTCATCGCGATAATGCGCTTCGCCGCATTCAAGCCGGGTGCGCCGGAGACACCGCCACCCGGATGCGAGCCGGCGCCTGCAAGAAACAGTCCTTCGACCGGCGTGTCGTAGCCCGACCAGCCGGACACCGGTCGCGACATCAGCATCTGGTCGGCCTGCAGTTCGCCATGATGCCAGTGGCCGCCCGGCATCCGGTAGCGCGTCTCGATGTCGGCCGGCGTCAAAAGCTCAGCGTGCTGCACGGATTTGCCGATCCCCGGCGCATAGGCTTCGAGCTGCGCCATGATCGCCGTGAGGAATTTCGGCTTGCCGGCGCTCCAGCCCTCTTTCAGCGCATACGGCGCATACTGCACCACCGCCGACAGCACACAGGCGCCAGCGGGCGCGAGCGAAGGATCGGCAAGGCTGGGCAGCGTGATCTCCATCACCGGCTCGGGCGAGAACTCGCCGTATTTCGAGGGATTGAAGGCGCGTTCGACATGGTCGGGCGAGGGCGCGATAACCAGACGACCTTTGTGGCCGGCTGCATCGACGCCGGTGAATTGCGGCGGCCGGTCTAGCGCCAGATGGAGCTTCGCTGCATCGCCCTTCATGCGGATTTTCTTCACCTTGCGCGCGAAGCCGGTATCGACGTCGCGCGGCCCGACGAGATCGAGGACAGTGGTCGCCGGGTTGATGGCGGAAACGATTGTTTTCGCCTGAAGCACTTCGCCGCTGTCGAGCGCAACGCCGACGGCGCGGCCTTTCTCGACGATGATTTTCGCCACCGACGACGCGGTGCGGATGGTGACACCGGCCTGTTCCGCCGCTGCGCGGATGGCGGTGACGACCGCGCCCACGCCGCCTTTGGGCACCACCTGCGCGCCGGCCTTGCCGCCGGTCTCACCGGCCAGCCGATAGTAGAGACCAAGCAGCGAGGTCGGCGAGCGGGGGCCGAGATGGCTGCCCAGCGTCGCATCGAAGGCGAGCAGGCCCTTCAACCTGATATCGGCAAGCTGCTCGTCGAGCAGGTCGGCGACGTTCATCAGCAGCACGCGCAGGAAATCGCGCATGTCTTCCTTGCCGAGTTTCTTCAGCGCCAGAGCCGTCTGGCCAAGTGCTGCCGTTTCAAGCAGCGACATGCCGCCAAGATCGGGTGGCCGGCGTGACAGGAACGGTTTCAGGATGGCGGCATAGCGCAGCAGCTGGGCCCGCAATTCCTTCCACGCTGTCTGCTCAGAGGCGCTGGAGCCGGTCAGCACTTCGCCATAGGCGCCATGCAGGACAAGCGGCGGGCCGTCCTTCGACAGTGCCATCGACGGCACGAAATCGCTGCGTTCGATCTGCAATCCGTGTTTTTCCAGCTGCAGCGTCTTCACCACTTCGGGATGCAAGCGGTTCAGCACATGGGCGATGGAGGAGACGCGAAAGCCGGGTGCGAATTCCTCGGTTCGCGCGGCGCCGCCGACGTCGCCGGCGGCTTCCAGCACCAGCACCTTGCGGCCGCTCTTCGCCAGAACGGCGGCGGCGACGAGGCCGTTGTGGCCGCCGCCGATGATGATCGTATCAAATGACGTCATGGGCCGGGCTCATATGCGAGGTGGATTTGGCGAGGTCGCGCAGGATTTCGGCCGCGGCATTGCGGCCCGGCGCACCCATGACGCCGCCGCCGGGATGGGTCGAGGAGCCGCACATATAGAGGCCGCCGACCGGCGAACGGTATTGCGCGTAGCCCGGCACCGGACGGTTGAACAAAAGCTGGTCGAAGGTCAGTTCGCCCTGGAAGATGTTGCCTTCGGTGAGGCCGACTTCGGCCTCGATCTCGCGCGGCGTGCGCACTTCCATATGGACGATGCGGTCGCGGAAGCCGGGCGAATAATCTGATATCTGCGCAATCACACTTTCGGCGAAACCATCGCGATCGGCATCGGTCCAGTCGCGACCGCCAATCTTGGGCGGGGCGTATTGCACGAAGCAACTCATGAAATGCTTGCCTGACGGAGCCATGGTCGGGTCGAGCGTCGTCGGGATGACCATGTCGAGGAACGGATCGGCCGACCAACGCCCGGCCTTCCAGTCGTCATAGGCGCGCTCCATGCGCTCCATCGAATCGGTGAAATGCATGTCGCCGCGATAGACCGGCGAATCCTTCGGCAGCGCCGGGAATTCGGGCAGCGAATCGAGCGCGATGTTGACCTTGCCCGAGGAGCCGCGAATCTTGAAGTTCTTCACCCGGCGCAGGAAGATGTCGGGCAGTTCCTTCTCCTCGACCAGCTTGAGGAAGGTGCGTTTGACGTCGGCATTGGAGACGACGAGCTTGCCGTAGATCTCCTCGCCGCCGGCCAGAACGACACCCTTGGCTTTCCCCTTGCCGACCAGCACATGGTCGACCTCGGCGCCGGTGCGGATGGTACCGCCCGAAGCCTGGAAGGAGGCGGCGAGCGCCTTGGTCACCGCACCCATGCCGCCGCGCGCATAGCCCCAGGCGCCAACCGAACCGTCGACCTCGCCCATATAGTGGTGCAGCAATACATAGGCGGTGCCGGGTGACATCGGGCCGAGCGCGGTGCCGATAATGCCGGACAAAGCGAAGTTGGCCTTGATCACATCGGTCTCGAAATATTCGTCGAGGAACTCCGCGATCGACATGGTCCAGAAGCGCAGCGTCAGCGCCATTTCCTCGGCCGACAGTCCGGCGAACTTCTTGCCGAGATAGAGCAATTCGCCGATGTCGCGTGGCCGAAAACTGGTCGGGTCCGGTGCGGTACGCATCAGCAGCGGCTGGATGAAGCGGCACTGGCGCGTCACGTCGCGCGAATAGCGGTCATAGGCCTCGGCGTCACGCTTGGAGAAGCGGGCGAATTCGCGCCGGTGCGCATCGTGGTCGCGGTAGTTGGCGAGGTAGTCGCCGTCGCGGGTGAACACCGCGCCGCCCTCATAGGAGATCACCTGCAAGCCAAAGCGCGGCAGTTCGAGGTCGCGCATGATCTCGGGCCGAAACAGCGAGCAGACATAGGAGCAGTTGGAATAGAGGAAGCCCGGTGTCAGCTCGCGGCTGGTGGCGGCGCCGCCGACCCAGCCGTTCTTCTCGACCACCAGCACATCGAGCCCGGCCCGCTGCAGGTAGCAGGCATTGACCAGCCCGTTGTGACCGCCGCCGATAATGATCGCGTCCCAAGCCTTCATTCGCGCCCAGCCTTCATTGTGCTCGACCCTTCATTTTTGCGTGATCTGTCCCCGAATGCGCGGAATTTGGCACGGCAGCGGCCATTCTGTCCAGTCATTCTGAATGAATGTTCAACAAATGATGTTGCGTTTTCCTGTTAATGCGCTACGCTTTGCCGGCATTCGAACCTGCGCAATTCGGCTGACGGGACTGAGGTCTGATGATCGAAACGGCAGATGCCGAGCCGGAATATGACGACACCGCGATCCGCTTCCTCGAGGCGCTGTGGGGCGACGGCTATCTGTCGCCGGGCGGGCCGGACGAGGTCGATCGGGTGATCGAAGGGCTCTCGCTGAAGGGCAAGACCATCCTCGATATTGGCTGCGGCTCAGGTGGCATCGCGTTGCATCTGATCGAGCGCCACGGCGCTGCCCACGCCACCGGCTTCGATATCGAGCGTCCGGTGATCGAGGCGGCCAGGAAGCGTGCCGCCGCCCATGGGCTTTCGGACCGCGCCAGCTTTGTCCAGGCGCCGCCCGGACCGCTGCCTTTCACCGACGGCGCCTTCGATGTCGTGTTTTCCAAGGACGCGCTTTTGCATGTGCCGGACAAGGACGCGCTGTTTGTCGAGATATTCCGTGTGCTGAAGCCGGGCGGCGTCTTTGCGGCGTCGAACTGGATGATCTCGCATGACGGCGAACCGTCGCCTCAGATGAAGGACTATGTCGCGGCGGAAGGCCTGTCCTTCACCATGGCTTCGCCGGCGCGCTATGCGCAGGCGATGCGCCTGGCCGGCTTTGCCGATGTCACCGTGCGCGACCGCAATCCCTGGTATCGCGATGTTGCGCGCGGCGAGCTCGAAAGGCTCAAAGGCCCGCTCTATCCGACGGTCGCGGCGGCGGTCGGGGCCGCCTATGTCGACAAGAACATACGAACCTGGGAAGCCATGCAGAAGGTGCTTGACAGTGGTGAGCACCGTCCCACTCATCTTCGCGGGTGGAAGCCGGCTATGGTGGGATAGCCGGCAATGTGGAGCATGACGGCACCGATGAAAGCTGCAGCGCGCGACGAGCGATCTCTGGACATTTCCGGAAAGGGCGAACCGGAGAAACGCGGCCGTAAGGCATCGAAGGAAGTCAGGCAGCTGCAGCTGATCGAGGCGACCATCGATTCGCTGGCCAAGCGCGGCTACGCGGAGACGACGATGGCCGATGTCGCCGATGGCGCCGGCCTGTCGCGCGGCATCGTCAACTTTTATTTCGAGAGCAAGGAAAAGCTGCTGATCGCGACGCTGCAGCACATGTATGACGAGTATTCGGCGCATTGGCGCGCTTCTCTGCAGAAAGCCGGTGATGATCCGGCCCGCCAATTGCAGGTGCTGGTTTGGGCCGACTTCGACCGCTCGATCTGCAACAAGCGCAAGCTCGCCGCCTGGCTCGCCTTCTGGGGCGAGGCCAAGTCGCGGCCGGTTTATCAGGCGCTGAGCAGTTCCCGCGACGCGTACTACCAGCAGGTCTTCATCGATCTCTGCACGACGCTCAAACAGAGCGGCGGCTATGCCTATGAGCCGCAGGTGATGGCGCTGGCGCTGTCGGCCATGCTGGAAGGGTTGTGGCTGCGGCTGATGATGGGAACCGAAGACACCACGCGCGAAACCGCCCTGCAAGCGGCGAACGTATTCCTCGCCGCGGCCTTTCCCAAGCACTACCGATAACCAGAAGCCAGCCAGTCGAGCCGGCAACAAAGAGGAGGAAATGTAATGAGAAAAATAACCAGACGCCTGACACTGACTTTAGCACTCGCCGGAACCCTCGCCGCTTCGGCGGCGGCGATTGCGGTGGCCGCCGACAAGGACCTGATCGTGTTCGACTGGTCCGGCTATGAGGACCCGAGCTTCCATCCGAAATATGTCGAGAAGAACGGCGACTCGCCGACCTTCGCCTTCTTCGGCGATGAGGACGAGGCGTTCGAAAAGGTCCGCTCCGGCTTCAAGGCCGATCTCGGTCATCCCTGTTCGCAAAGCGTGACCAAATGGCGTGAGGCAGGACTGCTGCAGCCGCTCGACACCTCGAAAATAACCGGCTGGAAAGACCTCAATCCCGGCATCATGGCGATGAAGAACCTCGCCACCACCGACGACGGCAAGGCCTGGTTCATGCCTTGGGACTGGGGCAACACGCAGGTCACCTTCAACACCTCCAAGATCGACGAGAAGGACGTACAGTCGCTGAAGGCGTTTGCCGATCCGAAGTTCAAGGGTCGGGTTTCGATCGGCGACAATGTCGACGATGCCTACGCGCTGGCCAGTCTGGCCATCGGCCTGAAGGACTGGACCAAGATGACTGACGACCAGTTCAAGCAGGCATCGGACTTCCTGCGCCAGGTGCACAAGAATGTCCGATCCTACTGGACCGACACCACCGACGTCGTCCAGCTGTTGAGCGGCGGCGAGGTCGACCTCGCCTGGGCGTGGAATGACGCCACGGTGCAGTCGGTCGCCGCCGGCGTGCCGATCAAGTCCAAGAAGGACACCGACGAAGGCATTTCGACCTGGGTCTGCGGCTATGTGCTGTTCAAGGATGCGCCGGGCAATGTCGACAAGGCCTATGACTATCTGAACGCCATCAATGATCCGGAGACTGCCAAGGTACTGGTCAAGGACTGGGGTTATGGCCAGGCCAATGCCAAGGGCATGGCCGGCGTCGACCAGGCCGTCTTGAAGGAAAAGGGCTATGACGACGTCGGGAAATTCGTCGACAAGACGCTGTTCCAGTCGCCTGTTCCTTCGGAGCTGAAGCTCAAGATGATCGCCGAGTTCGAGAAGATCAAAGCCGGCTATTGAGCTCTGTTCTGCGCCCCCGTCTGCCTGCCGATATGGCGGGCAGACAGGCTCGCCAAAGCCGCGGAATTTTCCTAACCTCGCCTCGGTTCTCGCGATGAGGAGTTTCGCGCCATGAATTCCATGCTTCGCCGCCTTGTCCTTGCCGCCGTCTGCACCATTGGTGCCGGCGCGGCCTACGCGCTTGCCGAAGGTGGCGGCGACCTCGTCGTGTTCGACTGGTCGGGCTATGAGGATCCGCTGCTGCATCCCGCCCATGCCGCCAAGTATGGTGCCGAGCCAACCTTCGCTTTCTTCGGCGACGAGGACGAAGCGTTCCAGAAGATGCGGGCCGGCTTCAAGGCCGATATTGCGCACCCCTGCTCGCAAAGCGTGGTGAAGTGGCGCGAGGCCGGCATGCTGCAGCCGCTCGACACCAGCCGCATCGCCGGCTGGAAGGACCTCAATGCCGGCATCATGGCGATGAAGGATCTCGCCACCACGGCCGACGGCAAAGCCTGGTTCATGCCCTTCGACTGGGGCAACACCTCGCTGCTCTACCGCACCGACAAGGTGACGGCGGATGAGGCGCAGTCGCTCAGGATTTTCGCCGACCCGAAGTTCAAAGGGCGCGTTACCATCGGCGACAATGTCGACGACGCCTATGCGCTGGCCAGCCTGGTCATCGGCCTGAAAGACTGGACCAAGATGACCGACGCGCAGTTCAAGGAGGCGTCGGCTTTCCTGCGCGACGTTCACAAGAACGTCCGCTTCTACTGGACCGACGACACCGACCTCAACCAGGCTTTTATCGGCAATGAGGTCGATCTCGTCTGGGGCTGGAACGAGACCTTCGTGACGCTGAAGGGGCAAGGACTGCCGATCGCCATGAACCGCGGCACGAAAGAAGGCATATCCACCTGGGTGTGCGGCTATGTGCTGATGAAGGGCGCGCCGGGCAATCTCGACCAGGCCTATGATTTCCTCAACGCGGTCAACGCGCCTGGCGTGTCGGACTATTTGGTCAAGACCTTCGGCTACGGCCATGGCAACGGTGCCGGCATGGCGGCGATCGATGCCAAGATCCTGACCGATCGCGGGTTCGACAATCTCGACAAGTTCCTCGACAAGACATTGTTCCAGCAGCCTGTGGCGCCGGAGCTGAAGCAGCGGATGATCGACGAGTTCGAAAAGATCAAGGCCGGCTATTGAAGACCGGGATCGAGAGAACCGATGTCGTCATCGTCGGCGCCGGCTTCACAGGCCTGTCGGCGGCGCTTGAGCTGAAGAAGGCCGGCATCGATTTCATCCTGCTCGAAGCGCGCGATCGCGTCGGTGGACGCGTCGAGTCCAAACAAAACGGGCTTGGCGAGCGGATCGACAGCGGCGGTCAGTTCTTCTGCGAGGACATGCCCGAGCTGATGGCGCTTGTGCAGGTTCGCGGCAAGACACTGGTGGAAGCCCATATCGAAGGCGAGTTCGTGGCCCAGCCGCAGATGAGCGGCTGGCAAGCCGAGCGAACCTTTCTCGCCTCGATGGCCATCCGCGATCGGATGAACATGATCGCCCCTGACGATCCAGCCATCGCCGGTTTGACCGTCGCCGCATGGCTCGATGGCCAGAAAGACGCGGACGAGGTCAAGGCTGTCTTTCGTTCGATGATCGAGGGCCTGTGGTGTCAGGCGCTGGAAAAGATGCCGCTGTGGCATCTGATCGACAATGATCGCCGCATCACCAACGAGGTTTCGGAGCTGCAATATTTCGTGCACGAAACCATGCATTCGCTGGCTGATGATCTGGCCAGCGATCTCGGCAACAGGCTGCGCTTGAACACGCCCGTAACACTCATCGAACACGGACCGGAGGGGGTTCGTCTGGCTTCAGCGACCGGCGCGATCGAGGCGCGAACGGCCCTGATCGCCGTACCGCCGGTGATGGCCTCAAAACTGGCGTTCACGCCGCCGCTTCCGGCTGCGCTCGGACGAGCCCTCGGCGTCTGGCAGAGCGGCGATGTGATCAAGGTGCTGGTGCGCTATGACAGGGCCTTCTGGCGCGACAAGGGCCTGAGCGGCATGGTGATGTGGCGCGATCTGCCGGGCCTGTTCGCCTGCGATGTCAGCAAGGACGATGACCATGCCGCGCTGGTTGTCTTCATTGGCGGCCCGCTGGCCCTGCGCTGGCGCACGCTGGGCGATGCGGCGCTGCGCGCCGAAGTGACGGCACGGTTGCGGGACGCTCTCGGCGACGAAGCAAGCAAGATGCTCGATCTCAGCTATCGTGACTGGATGGACGATCGCTGGAGCGGTGGCGCCTATGGCGACCTGATCATGGACGTGACGGCGACCGATGCAGAGCGGACAATCCTTGCCGGCGCGCCGCCGCTGTATTTTGCCGCGTCGGAACTGTCGCCGTCATTTCCCGGCTATGTCGAGGGCGCGATCGTCGCCGGACGCATCGCGGCGCGAAAGATCACCGCCGATCTTCTTGGCGGAGCTTGATCATAGGACAAAACGGGTTCCCGTTTGTCCGAGAAAACCGGTTTCCACTTTTTGCTTCGCTGACCTTCGGTTCGGGATCATGCTCAGTCCGCCATCGCCACCAGTGCTTCGGGGTCGTAAGCGAGGCGGATCGAGGTGCCGACCGGGATGTCGTCGGCGCCGAAATCATTGGTCTCGGTCACCGACAGCGGCTTTTCCAATCCCGGGATTTCAACGATCAGATGGGTGATCTCGCCGAAATAGTGGCGTTCGACCACCTTGCCTGCCACCTCGAATTTCGCGGTGGCATTGTCCCACAGGACACGCAGGCGTTCCGGACGGATGCCCAGCGTGGCAGCGCCGCCATTGCGCACGAATGCCTTCGGCTTGTCGGTCTTGACCCGGCCGAAGCCAAGCGTGTCGACGACCAGCGAGGCGCCGTTCTCCTCGACAATTTGTGCCTTGACGAAATTCATGCCGCCGAGGAAGTCGGCGACCTGGCGGTTGACCGGCCGCTGGTAGATCTCCTTGGGCGAGGCGACCTGGGCGATCCTGCCGCCGAACATCACGGCGATGCGGTCGGACATGGCCAGCGCCTCATACTGGTCGTGGGTGACCAGCACGAAGGTGATGCCGACGGCCTGTTGCAGGCGACGCAGTTCGACCTGCATCTGCTCGCGCAGTTTCTTGTCCAGCGCCGACAGTGGCTCGTCGAGCAGCAGCACTTTTGGCCGCATCACCAGCGCGCGGGCGAGCGCCACGCGCTGCCGCTGGCCGCCGGAAAGCTCGGTGGCGAGACGTTTGCCGAGGCCGGTCAGCGACACCTGAGCCAGCGCTTCCTCGACGCGGCGCTTTTCCTCCGAGCCTTCCAGCTTTAACCGCTTCAGCCCATAGGCGACATTCTGCTCGACATTGAGATGCGGGAAGATGGCATAGCTCTGGAACACCATGTTGGTGGGGCGGCGATTGGCCGGGATGCCTTCCATCGACTGACCGTCGACCGAGATCGTACCGCTGGTCGGATTGTCGAAGCCGGCGATCATTCGCAGCAGTGTGGTCTTGCCGCAGCCGGAGGGGCCGAGCAGCGAGAAGAATTCGCCTTCCTTGATGGTGAGCGAGGAGTCGTCGAGTGCCTTGAACGACCCATAGCTGCGGGTGACGTTCTTGATCTCGATCATCGGCCGTTCGGCTTGCGATCGTTCGGCTTGCGGCCGCTCAGGCATAGAGGCCTCCCTCGTTCTGGGTGCGTTTTGCCGCGCGGCGGCGCAGGATTTCGGCGACGGTCATCAACAGGAAAGAGGCCACCAGCAGCAGCGTGCCCAGCGCCAGCACGCCCGGCAGTTTGGCGGCAAAGCGCAGCTGGCCCCAGATGTAGATCGGCAGCGTCGCCTCGGTGCCGGTCAGGAAGAAGGCGATGATGAATTCGTCGAGCGAAATGGTGAAGCAGACCAGCAGGCTGGAGATGATCGCCGGCGCCACCATCGGCAATGTCACTCGCCGGAACGTGCCAAAGGCGCTCTCGCCGAGATCGGCGGAGGCCTCCTCCAGGCTGCGGTCGAAACCCTCGAAGCCAGAGGTCAGCACCGTCATCGAATAGGGGATGCAGACCAGGACATGGCCGAGCACGACGGTGAACAGCGACAGGCTTAAGCCCAGCTGCAGCATCACCAGCAGCATCGAGATGGCGACGATGACTTCCGGCAGCACCAGCGGCGCCATGATCAGGCCGTTGATGGCGCGGCGGCCGGGGTAGCGGTAGCGGGTGATCGAGCGGGCAGCCAGAATGCCGAGCACCGTCGAGAGAATGGAGGCCGAGACGCCGACGACCAGGCTGTTCCAGGCGGCATCGAGCAGTGCCGGCGTGCGCGGCAGATCCTCGTACCAATGCAAGGTAAAGCCGGTGAGCGGGAATTTCGGCGTCGCCGCCGTGTTCACCGAAAAGATCGGCAGGAAGATAACCGGCAGATAGAGGAAGACGACGTAGAGAAACGCATAGGTCGACAGCCAGCCATTGGCCAGGAAGCGCCGCACCGTCGTCATCGTGCCAGCCTCTGGATGGCACGGATGATCAGCACGGTGGCGCCTGCCATCAAGGTCACGATCAGCATGGTGGTCACCGAAAGGGCCGCACCCAGCGGCCAGTTGGACGCTTTGCCGAACTGCGCCTGGATGGCGTTGGCGATCATGACGCCGTCCTTGCCGCCGACCAGTTTTGGCGTGACGTAGTCGCCGACAGTCGGGATCATGACAATGAGTGCCGCCGAAATGACCCCGGGCGCTGACAGTGGCAGCGTCACGCGCAGGAAGGAGCGCAGCGGGCCGTCACCGAGGTCCTTGGCCGCCTCGACCAAGGTGCGGTCGACTTTCTCCAGCGAGACGAAGATCGGCAGGATGGCAAAGGCCGCCCAGGCGTGGGTCAGCGTGATGATGACGGCGGTCGAGTTGTAGAGCAGCGCGGTCGACGGCTCGTCGATGATGCCAAGCCCCATCAGGCCGGAATTGAGCACGCCGTTATAGCCGAGGATGACCTTCCACGACATCACGCGCAGCAAGTAGCTGGTCCAGAACGGGATGGTGATCAGGAACAGCCACAGGCTCTTGTGGCGGCCGCCATGGAACGAGATGAAATAGGCGATCGGATAAGCAAGGATGACCGTGAAGAAACTGACCGTCAGCGAGATGTAGAGCGAGCGCCACAAGAGGTCGCGATAGATCGGCTCGGTCAGCGCGATGCGGTAGTTTTCCAGCGTGAATGTGTGGTCGATGGTGAGGTAGTTCTGCGTCCAGAAAGAGTGGGCGATGACCACCAGGATCGGCCCGACCAACAGGACCAGCGCATAGAGAAGGGTCGGGCTGATCAGGGCAAAGCCCTGGACGGGTTCGGACTGCAGAAGGGCGTTTCGCCTGGCCCGCGTCATGCCCAATGGGGGCGATCCTTCGGCAGCCGCCGTCATTGCAGGGCCCCCGGCGCGATCACGGATTCTGGCTCGGACTGTCCCGCCATGCGGCTCCCATTGTCTAACAGGTCCTGGCGCCGGCTGCCTGTTCCCCATGCTTGCCGGCTTTCTTTCATCATGCGCGCATCCGCGGATTGAAATCAAGCGTTAATTCTGTAATATTGATTGAACGGACATTCAAAATGAAGTGAAGAAAGCCGATATTTCCAACGCTTGGCGCTTCGTTTCGTGTTCGGCGGATATCTGCGATCAAACAGAGCGAGGCGACTATGGCGGCTGCAAGAGACCTGAGAGGAACCGAAACGGCAGGGCCTGCCGACGATGCCGTCGAACTGGCCAAGCGCCATCTCGTCCAGCCCTGGCCGTTCGCCGGCTCGGTCGGCGCCGAGGCGCGGGCGCTGATCGGCGAGGGCGACGGCATCTACATTACCGACGCCTCCGGCAAAAGGCTGATCGACGGGCCGGCCGGCATGTGGTGCATCAATGTCGGCCACCGCCGCGAGGAGCTGGCGAAGGTGATGTACGACCAGGCGATGATGCTGTCCTACAACACGCCGTGGTACACGATGAACGCGCCGTCGGCGGAACTGGCCATGCGCATCGCCGGCCATGCGCCGGGCGATCTCAGCCATGTCTTCTTCACCACCGGCGGTTCCTCCGCTGTCGAGACGGCGCTGCGCTTCATGCAGTTTTACAACAATGTGCGCGGCCGCCCGGAAAAGAAGCTGATCCTCAGCCGCGGCGGCGCCTATCATGGCTCGACCTATCTGTCGGCCTCGCTCAACGGCCGCCCGCGCGACCGCGACTGGATGGACGGCGCCGACGAGCTGGTTGTCAAACTGTCGTCGCCCGACCCGTTCCGGCGCCCGAAAGGCATGAGCCTTGCCGCCTTCACCGATTTCCTGGTCGATCAGTTCCGCGATACGGTGGCCCGTGTCGGCGCCGACAAGATCGGCGCTTTCGTCGGCGAGCCGGTGCAGGCATCGGGCGGCGTCGTCGTGCCGCCGGATGGCTATCTGAAGCGCATCCGCGAGATCTGCCGCGACAACGATATCCTCTACATCTCCGACGAGGTGGTGACCGCTTTCGGCCGGCTCGGCCATGTCTTTGCCTCCGGCGAGGTGTTCGACATCGATCCCGACATGATCACGTTCGCCAAGGGCGTGACCTCAGGCTATTTCCCGCTTGGCGGCGTTATCATCTCGGAGCGGCTGCTGCAGGAATTGCGGCGTTCGAACCATCCGGACGCCATGTTTGGCCATGGCCTGACCTACACCAGCCATCCGGTCGGCTGCGCGGTTGCGCTGAAGAACCTCGATATCCTCGAGGACAGCGTGCTTGCCCACACGCGCGAGGTCGCGCCCTATTTCCAGGCGCAGCTGAAGACGCTCGAGGAATTGCCGCTTGTCGGCGAAGTCCGCGGCATGGGGCTGATGGGTTGCGTCGAATGCGTCGCCGATCGCGAAAGCAAAGACCCGCTGCAGCTCGACAAGGATGTCGGCAAGCGCATCGATGCGCATTGCCACGAACTCGGCCTGTTGGTGCGGCCGCTGATCAACATGTGCGTGATGTCGCCACCGCTGATCATTTCGCGCGAGCAGATCGACGACATGGTGGCGATCTTGCGTGAGGGCATTTCGCGCACGATGGACGATTTGAGGAAGGAAGGGGTCTGGCAGGGGTGAAGTGACAGCCGATCTCCCCCCTCGTGGGGGAGATGCCCGGCAGGGCAGAGGGGGGCGCTGTCCCGCCGGCCTATCAGTCCTTGCGCCAGTACGCTTCTCGTCGATTTGTGGATTCGTGTAAGTGACGGAGAGGTCGCGTTCCTTCGCGCCCCCCTCTGTCCTGCCGGACATCTCCCCCACGAGGGGGGAGATTGGCAGCCTCGCCGTCCCTTACACCTGCGACCGCATGGCCTCGTTCAAATTCCACATGTCCTTCTCGTCCGGCGCCGTCTCCAGCCCGAGCACGGGGATCTGCTTGCGCAGATGGTCGTGGTGGGTGCGCACGCCATATTCGAGGTCGGAGAGGTAAAAGCCCTCGAACGCTTCCGACAACATGGATTCGTTCGACCACACCGAAAGCTGCACGTCCTCGTTCATGGTGTCGCGATCGATGCGGTAGGCGAGGTAGCGTGCCGCGGCCTGCTCCCGGGTTTCGTTGGGATAGCGGTAGATGGCGCCGCGCAGCAGCGTCTCACCGGTCGTCAGCGGGAACTCCTGATAGAACTGCACGGATTCCGGCATGATCGACAGCGCGTTGTTGGGGAACATGCCGTAGTAGATCCAGGCCTTGCGCAGATGCTCCGGCAGGTGCTCCGCCGCCGGCGCGTGCTTGATGTATTGCGCGACACTCCAGCGCCGTCCGGCATGAGGGTTGTAGGTGGCGAAGGAACGCGACACGCCGTTGATGAACGGCTCGTCGAAATAGGTGGCGCCATAGAGATCCTGCAGCGCCGGATGCGCCATGGCGACGTGGTAGCCTTCATTGTCGACGTCGCGCACCGACTTCCAGTTGACCGGGGTCTTCTGAGTCCAGATGCCCCAGGACGGCACCATGTCGGCGACGCCGTAATGAGCCATCTCGGCTTCGATCGGCTTCAGCAGTTCGGCCACCGACGGCTGCGGCCCGCCCCTGCGGAAACGGATGAAGATAAAACCCATCCATATCTCGAGGTCGAGCGGCATCAGGCCGAATTCGGTCTTGTCGAGATCGGGGAAGGAGCGCGGACGGGCCGCACCGCGCAGCGTGCCGTCGAGATTGTAGACCCAGCCATGGAACGGGCAGACCAGGGCGTTCTTGCAGTTGCCCTGGCTGTCGGCGACGACTCGGCTGCCGCGATGACGGCACATATTGTTGAAGGCGCGCACGACGCCGTCCTTGCCACGCACGATCAGCGCCCGCTCGCCGACGACGTCCATGGTCATGTAGTCGCCGGCATTGGGCACGTCGGAGACATGGCCGGCGATCTGCCAATGGTTGCGGAAGACGTATTCTTTCTCGAGTTCGAGAAGGGCGTCGGAATGATAACTCCAGCCCGGCAAGCCCCGCCGGTCCCAATCGTTGGGGATCGCCACGTCACGGAGGTGCGGGTTCATGGGGAGCTCTTCTTTTTGTTGAATACTCATTCAAGATAATCATATTTTGCATTGAAATGCAATGGCTTGTGGAAATCGTAGCGTTTTCGCCTGGCCAATTCGAGTGGGTTCGACGCCCGTGCCGCCGCGAAAAATCCGGGGATTTCCGAGCGTTAACTAGGGTTGTGAAGCGGGCATGTTGCGTCGGGATTGGCACGCGCCGTGTCGGCAAAATCGGGCCGGGAAATGGCCGCCGTTCGCGATTTATTTCGGGAGTGTGAGATTGGTCATAGTTGGATAGAGCAGATGGGCGCTCTGTTGCCTGACCGAATATGCCCGGTAGCGCCCGAATTATCTGTTTCGCCGCTGTTACACGGGCAGACGAGATGCATCATTCGTCGGTTACACAGCGCGATTAAGTTCGCTTCATAGCAAAAGAAACAAGAAACGAAGGGGAATGACGATGTACACGAAGGTTGAGACTGCCGACAGCGACATCCGCTTCCAGGCTCCCGCACGCAACGACCGGCGCCCGAAGCTGGCACTGCGCCAACGCGCCAGCGACCATCCGATGGCGATGTTCATGACGGTGAGCGCTGTTGCGTTTGTCGGCATGATGTTCACGCCGACGATTGGTCCGGCCTTCGCGTCACTCAATCCGCCCACCAACGTCGTCGACGGTGCGCCGACCACCATCAAGACCGCGCGCCTGCCGATGCCGGAGATCGATTTTGCCTGCAAAGGCCAGGCCTGGGGCGCCGAGAGCGCGGAATGCCTGCGCGTCATCGCCGCGCAGTCGGGCAAGCACAGGGATCGCGCCGTTCGCATGATCGCCAATGCCGCGCCGCTGACCAATACGCCCAACGTCTTTTGATTTCGTTGAACGTGATCTGCGAAACATTTCCCTGCTTCGCGATCATGCTTTGACCTCCCCGAGCGCTCCTCCTGCGCTCAGTCAGGCTCCCGCCGCACTGTCGGTCGGGAGCCTCTTTTTTGTTTTGGCCCTGTCGATATCGGGTGAGACCGGCCTGACCTGAATCTCAACCGGCCCTCGGCTCGAATCTCAGATCCCCGCTGCCGCCTGCTCGGCAATTGCCGAGAGGACGCCGCGGACGTCCAGCGTGCTGAAAGGCTTTTCCAGGATCTGCGGCCGCTGCGCTGCCGGCAGGGCCTCGATCTCGGCCTTCGCACCGATCAGGTCGCCGGTGACCAGCACGAAGCGCCGCGCCAAATCGGGTTTTTCGGCGAGCAGTTCGCGATAGATTGATATGCCGCTTATGCCGGGCATGCGCAGGTCGGAAAAGACGATGTCGGGTGGCATGTGGCCGGTCAAGGTCGCAGCCGCCGATGTCCAGGCCGGCACGATCCGCGACTTGATGCCCATCAGCTCCAGAATGTCGGAGAGCGAGCCGGCGACGTCCGGCTCGTCGTCGATGATCAGGGCATGGCGCAGTCCGCTCGACCTTGTCTGGCTGTCGCCGGCGGCGGCGACGCCGGCGGTGATCGCCGGCAGCTGGACGACGAACCGCGCGCCTCTCGGCAACACCTCCTCGAACCAGACATTGCCATTGTGCCGCTCGATGATCGATTTCGAGATCGACAGGCCGATGCCGGTGCCGACACCGACCGGTTTGGTGGTGAAATAGGATTCGAAGATGCGCGAGCGGATCGCCTCCGGCACGCCCGGTCCGTTGTCCTCGACCGAAAATCCGGGATTGCCGCGGTCACTGCGAAATGTCCGCACCTTGATCAACCGGTCGCCGGCAACGCCGGCCAGCGCGTGCTGGCTGTTGATGAGGAAGTTGGCGGCGACCTGCGTTACATGGTCGGCATCGGCCATGGCCAGCAACGGGCCGCTGGCGAAATCGGTGTCGATGATGATGCCGCTCGATCTGGCGCCGTAGGCAGTCACTTCGAGTGCAGCGCGGATCACCTGGTTGAGATCGGTCTCGGCCTGCGCCGTCGGATGCAGGCGGACCATCGACAGGAAGCTTTTGACGATACGGCCGCAGCGTTCGGCGGCGGCGCGCACTTTTTCGGCGCGCACTTTGGTCTGCGGGTCGGAGGCGAATTCGTGCAGCAGCGTCGATTGCGCGACGACCACGGCCAGCGGATTGTTCAACTCGTGCGAGACGCCGGCAAGCAGCGAGCCCATCGCCGCCATTTTCTCGTTCTGGTGCAGCTTTTCGCGTTGGCGGCCGATCTCTTCCTCGGCGCGCAATTTGTCGCGCAGGTCGCGGATCGAGCCGAAGATAAGGCAGCGATCGGCAACCCGCATCTCGGTCGCCGTCAACTCGATCGGAAACACTTCGCCGGCCGCGTTCTGGGTGACGGTTTCGAGCCGCTGGCCGACCATCGGGGCGCCGCGGCCGGTCATGTATTCGGCCCCCGACGCATAGCCCTTGCGGTAATAGATCGGTACGATGGTGTCGAGCAGGTCCTTGCCGAGTATGTCGGAGCGCTGGAAGCCGAACATCTTTTCGGCGGCCGGATTGAATTCGATGATCGAGCCGGTCTCGTCGATGACGACAATGGCGTCGAGAGAGGCCTGCAGCATGGTGCGGCGGATGACTTCGCTGGCATGAGCCTCGGACGGCGATCGTTCGATGGCGTCGCCGATGGCGAGCGCGACGATGTGCAATGTCGCCTCTTCCTCGTCGCTCCATTCGCGTTCGTTGACACAGTCGTTGACGGCGAGCGTGCCCCACAAATGGCCGTGCGCGAAGACAGACACTGACAGGAACGACTTGATGTTCTGCTTCTCGAAGTCGGTTCTGAGGAAGCCGTCGAGGTCGCGTGTGTGGCCGGCAAAGACCTTGCCTTGCCGCTCATCTTCCGCCAAGCGCTCCAGCAACGGGTCCGAGTTGACGATCGACTGCATGATGACGGTCGGCGATGCCAGTTCGGTGCCGAAGCGCGGGGCGATCCAGTAGGCTGCAACCGACTGGGCGAAGCCCTGGCCGGGCAGTTCGCGCAGCCTGAACAGGATGCCGCGCTGGCAATCCATGGCAACGCAGAGCGTCTCGAGGATACTCACCATCTCGCGCTGCCAATCGCCGGCCTCGCGAAGCCGGCGAACGACGCGGACAGCCGCCATTGCGGCGCCCTGACGGGTGCCTTGCATGTCCGTGCGTACCGGTTCAGCAGTCATGGTCGGTCGTTACCCAGGTCGCGCCGGTGTGGTTCCTGCCCACAGCAGCCTATCGCGCCGCTCAGTGTCCGTCGGTCGGCAGCGAGAAGATATAGCCTTCGCCGCGCACCGTGCGCAGAAATTTCGGATTGGCCGGATCCGCCTCGATCTTCTTGCGCAGCCGCATAATGCGGATGTCGACGGCGCGGGACGATTCAGGGTCCTCCACGAACCCGATTGCCTCGGAGATCGCCGCGCGCGTCAACAGCCGGTTGGCGCGGGTCAGGAAAACCTCGAGTACGTCGAACTCGCTCTTGGCCATGTCGATCACCGCGCCATTGACGCCGGTGACCAGCCTGCCGTCGAGATCGGCCTGGAACGAGCCGAAGCTCATGAAGCGGCGGCCGGCGCCTGTCTCAACCTTGGCGGCTTGCGGCGCGGTCGGCTGCGGCACGCGGCGCAGCACGCTGCGAACCCGCGCCAGCACTTCGCGCAATTCGTAAGGCTTGACGATATAGTCGTCGGCGCCGAGCTCCAGCCCGACGATGCGGTCGAGCGCGGTCCCGGCGGCCGTGGCATAGATGATGCCGATCGGCATTTTCGAGCGCAGCCAGCGGCCGAACGACAGGCCGTCCTCGCCAGGCATGGCGATGTCGAGGATGGCCAGATGGAACGATTGTGTTTCCAACAAGGTGCGGGCTTCCGCAGCACTTTCGGCTGTGGTCATCTCGTAACCATTGGCGCCGAGATATTCGGCGACCGCGTCCCTGAGATCGGGCTCGTCCTCGACGATGATAATTCGTGCCCGCACTATGATGCTCTCGCTCCCGCTTTCAGCGGAAAGTAGATTGGGTATAAACATGATGTCCAGCACTCATCTCGGGTTGCGAAGGGAACGGTAACAAAACATGGCCGCACGATCCGTCATCGCGCTTGTTTCGGTCGCCGAAGTGGTGGCGACGGATCTCGCCGACCATCTCGAGCGGCGTGGCCATGATGTGCGCGAGGCGCGCCAGCCCTGGGAGGCCGAATCGTTGCTTTCGGCCAAGGGCATCGACATCGTCATTGTCGGCGACAGCCTCAGCCAGGCGGAGGGGCGCGACCTGCTCAGGCGGTATGGCGGCCAAGGCGGGGGCGGCGAGGGAGGGCCGGATTTCATCCTGATCTGCCGGCCGGCCGATCTGGTCGACAAGGTGCTGGCGCTCGAACTCGGCGCCGCAGATGTCATCGAAAGTCCGCTCAATGTAAGGGAGCTTGCCGCTCGCATTGGCGGCCTTCTGGCGCGGCGTGGCCGCAACACCCAGGAACTGATCGTGCTGGAGAATGCGACGGTCGACTTGAGGTCGGCCATGGTCATGCATCGCTCGGGTACGGAAGAACAGCTGTCGCCGGGCCAGGTGGCGTTGCTCAGGCTGTTTCTGGCCAGTCCGCGCAAGGTGTTGACGCGCGATGACATCATTGCCGCCGCACCCGCCGAAAATGCCGATGCGTTCGATCGCTCGATCGATTCGCGCATCGTGCGGCTGCGCCGCAAGCTCGACACCGAAACCATCACCACGATACGGGGCGCAGGCTACCGGTTCGATCCGCCGACACAGCGCGCCGATTGAGGGCACCGCGGCCACGCTGTTTCTTTGTTTGAGCATGTCGTTGTCCCAAAACCGCTGTGCACTTTTGGGCGACATGCACTCGCTCAGCGAACCACCAGCAGCGATGGTCCCGATGGCATTTCGCTGGCCACGACAATTTCGTTGGCGTGAGCGCGTTCCTTCAGCAGCACAGTGGCGAGACCGGCAAAGCCGAGCAGGCCTTGTGTGTAGAGCAGTGCGGAAAGCACTGAAGCGGCAAATTTCGTGTTCATCTGTCTCTTCCTCAATTTCAGAATTGTCGGTGCTTCAGGCAAACCCCCGAAGCGCCCGCGCCGCCCACGGAGCCCCCCGTCGCGGCGCGGGCCTTCGGTCCTCTCGGCAGCAAGTTGCCGGAGGGGCCGCGCATCCCTGTCAGTCCAAAGCCGACCCGCCAGAGGGCTTTGAAGCGGTTGATGCGCAGACTGGAAACAATCCAGACCAAGGCAATGAACAGCGCGGCATGCAGCGTCGAAACCTCGCCCGAGTTCATGGCCGCTAGCGTCGTCATCGGGCTGCCGGCGACTGTGCCGACGCCGCCGACGATGACCGCGGCAATGCTTATCCTGAGAACCCAGGACAGGGAGTGCGATTTGATGCTCATTTTCGTTTGCGCCGGCTGTTTTCGTTGCGTCAACTGTGCCGTCGGCCCGTATCCAGATCATGCCGCCCAGGCCGCGCTTTGTTGCAGATTGGTTTCGAACCAGGTGAGATGTCTTTCACATACGGGGCATTCGCACGTTCGTATGGTGACAACCTGGGTATTTTGATCGTGCGAGGCAGAGCAGAGGGCCAACGATGTTATGCCCCATTTCCTCTATTGCCCGTCACTCTCGTTAACCTGAGGAAACAGATTCGAAACACAAACGCGCATCAAGCGAAATCAGCTTGAAACATGACGTTGGGATAAGCCGGTCATCGAATTGGAACCGGCCCGACCGGCAAAAACAGGGGAACATCATGTACGCTGCCATTTCCGCCAAGCTCATCAACATCACCGCCGCCGCCCTGACCGGTGCGGCCCTTCTCATCGGTGTCGGCAATGGCGCTGCCTACGCCGCCGCCAGTCAGATCGTGGCGCGTGTCTCGCTGTCGCAGCAGACCATGGAAGTTCTGGTCGATGGCCGGCCGACCTTCGCCTGGAAGGTTTCGACCGGCGACAAGGCACATGTGACGCCGACCGGTTCGTTCAAGCCGACCCGCATGCATGAGATGTGGTATTCGAAGAAATACGACAACGCGCCGATGGCCCACTCGGTGTTCTTCAGCGGCGGCTACGCCGTGCATGCGACCAACGCCATCAAGCGCCTGGGACAGCCGGCTTCGCATGGCTGCGTGCGGCTGCATCCGGACGCTGCCGCCGACTTCTATCAGCTGGTCGAGGTGTTCGGCCCGGCCAACACCAGCATCGTCATCGTCAAGTAGCAGGCTGCGGTTGGAGCGGTCGTGCAGCGCTGCCAGACGGCGGTGCCGCACAGCAAGCTCCCGTGTGAAGCTCCCCTGAGCTTCGCGGTAATCAATCCAGTCAAAAAAAGAGGCCGGAATTTCCGGCCTCTTTTTGTTTGTGCGGGGGTGTCTGCCTCGTTCAGTCGACGGGCACCGGCATCAGCTTCGGGTCCGGCTTTTCGGCGTGGTGCGGCAGGTCCTTGCTGGCGATGAAGGTGTAGAACATCGGAACCACGAACAGCGTGAACATGGTTCCGACCAGAATGCCGGTGAAGATCACTAGGCCCATCGAATAGCGGGCCGCGGCACCAGCACCGCTGGAGACGATCAGCGGCACCACGCCGAGCGCCATCGCCGCCGTCGTCATCAGGATCGGCCGCAGCCGCACCTTGGCCGAGGCGATGATCGCCTCGCGGCGCGACATCTGGTGCTTCTCGCGCTGCTGGTTGGCGAATTCGACCAGCAGGATGCCGTGCTTGGTGATCAGGCCGATCAGCGTGATCAGGCCGACCTGCGTGTAGATGTTGAGTGTTCCCAGCCCCAGATTGAGCGGCACGATGGCGCCGAAGATCGACAGCGGCACCGCCATCATGATGATCAGCGGATCGCGGAAGCTTTCGAACTGCGCCGCCAGCACCAGGTAGATGACCAGGATGGCGGCCGCGAAGGCGATCAGGATTGTGCTGCCTTGCTCCTTTTCCTGCCGCGACTGGCCGGAATAGTCGATGAAGAATGTGTCGGGTAGGCTTTCCTTGGCGATGTCCTCGATGGCCTTGAGCCCGTCGCCGGTGGTGACGCCGGGCAGCGGCAGCGCGGAAATCGTTGCCGAGTTCAGCTGGTTGAACTGCTCGATCGCGGCCGGCGAGGCGTTGGTCGAGATCTTGACCACGGCCGAGAGCGGCACCATCTGGCCCGAGACGCTGCGCACGAAATACTCGGCCAGCTTTTCGGGATTGTCGCGGAATTCCTGCGGCACCTGCGGGATGATGTCGTAGCTGTTGGAATCGCGGTCGAACTGCGCCACTTCGGCGCCGCCGACCAGCAAGGTCAGCGTGCGGCCGATATCGGCGATCGGCAGGTTGAGGGCGGCGGCGCGGTCACGGTCGATTGTCACAGTCACCTGTGGCGCGTCGTAGGCCATCGAGTTCTGCACGACAATGAAGCGGCCGGAAGCCTGCGCCTTGTTCTTGATCTGCTCGGCTGCTTCGAAAACGTCGGAAGCATTGCCGGTCGAACGCACCACCATGGTGATCGGCAGACCGCCACCCGACCCAGGCAGCGTTGGCGGCGCGAAGACGAAAGCCTCTACGCCGGCCACCTTGGCGAGGCGTCCCTGGATGTCGGCCTGGATCTCCTTCGAGCTGCGCGTGCGCTCGGCCCAGTCCTTGAAGGCAAAGCCGACGAAGGCACCGCTGGTCTGGCCGCCGAACGCGACTGCCGAGAACTGCGCCCGCGTTTCCGGTATGTCCTTGACCAGGCCAAGCATCTGGTTGACGTAGAGTTCAGTATAGTCCGACGTCGCATAGCGCGGCGCGTTGACGATCGACAGCAGGAAGCCCTGATCTTCTTCCGGCGCCAGTTCGCTCGAGGTCTTGGTGAACGCAAAACCGGTGACGGCGACCAGCGCAATGACGATTATCAGCGTCAGTGGGCGATAGTTCAGCGATCCGGTGACCGCCTTCTCATAGACGCGTTCGACGCGCCCGAAAGTGCCGTCGACAATGCGCTGGAAGCGGCCGGGTGACCCGGCTTTCAGCAGGCGCGCCGACATCATCGGCGTGATGGTGACGGCGATGACACCCGAAAGCACCACCGAGCCGGCAAGGGTGACGGCAAATTCGCGGAACAGGGCGCCGGTCAGGCCGCCGGTGAAAGCCAGCGGTGCGAACACGGCGGCCAATGTCACCGTCATGGCGACGATGGCGGAAAAGATTTCCCGCATGCCGTTGAAGGCCGCCTGCATCGGCGACATATGGTCTTCTTCCATGTGGCGATGGATGTTTTCCACCACCACAATGGCGTCGTCGACGACGAGACCGATCGCCAGCACCATGGCCAGCAACGACAACAGGTTGATCGAGTAACCCACCGAATACAGCAGGAAGCAGACGCCGATCAGCGACAGCGGAATGGTGACGATCGGCATCATCACCGAGCGGAACGAGCCGAGGAAGAGCAGGATGACGACGATGACGATGGCTACGGCCTCGGCAATGGTCTTGAACACCTCGTAAATGGAGGCGCTGATCTGCTCGGTTGAATCGTAGACGATCTCGATCGTCATGCCTTGCGGCAGCGTGTCCTGGATCAGTGGCACGATCTTGTGGATCGCCGCCGCCGTCGTCAGCGGGTTCGCCGCCGGTGTCGGGAAGATGGCGAGGAAGGTGCCTGGCTTGCCGTTGAAACTGACCCTGGTGTCGGTGCTCGCCGCGGCAAGTTCCACACGCGCCACGTCGCGCAACCGCACCACATTGCCATCCGTCGAACGCAGCGGGAGTTCGGCGAAAGCCTCAGGCGTCTGCAGTGTCGAGCGCACCGTTATCGAGGAGACGACATATTCGTTCTGGGTGTTGCCGGGTGCCGAAAGGAAATTGGAATTGTTGATCGCGGCCAGCACTTCGGATGCGGTCACGCCACGTGCGGCGAGCTTGACCGGGTCGATCCAGACGCGCATCGAATATTCCTGGGCGCCGAAGATCTGCACCTCGGCGACGCCTTCCACCGTCGACATGCGCGGCCGGATGACGCGCTCGATATACTCGGTCAACTGCTCCTTCGTCATGTTCGGATTCTGCATCGAGATGTACATCATCGCGAACTGATCGCCGGTGCCCTTGACGATCACCGGGTCCTTCGACGCGTCGGGCAAGGTGCCACGCACGCCTTGCACCTTCGACAGCACTTCGGTCAGTGCGACGTCCGGATTGGAACCGAGCTTCATCTGCACCGTCACGGTGCTCGAGGAGGGTCGGCTCGAGGAGGTGACGTAGTCGATGTTCTCGGTCGAGGCGACGGCACGCGCGATCGGCGCCGAAATGAAGCCCTGGATCAGATCGGCGCTGGCGCCCGGATAGGCCGTCGTGATGGTGATGGCCGTTTCATCGACCTTCGGATATTGCCGGATCGACAGGTTGAAAATGCCCTGGAAGCCCAAGAGCAGGATCATACAGGCCAGGACCGTCGACAGAACCGGGCGGCGGATAAAGATGTCGGAGACGTTCATTACCGGGCGGCCTGCTTGTTTGCCGATTGGGTCGGGTCGATGGTGTTGTCTATAGCAACGGACATGCCATTGAAGAGCCGGTTCTGACCGGCGGTGACAACCTCGTCGCCGGCCGTCAGGCCTTCAAGAATCTCGACCATGCCGGCGTTGCGGCGGCCGGGCTTGACGAACACCTGTGACAGGACGAGTTCGGGCTTTTGTTCTTCCGTCGCCGGTTTGGCCGGGTCGGCAGCCGCCTTGTCGGCTGGTTTTGCCGCGGCGGCGTCTGCTGGCTTGGCAGCGTCGGCGGGCTTGGCGGCATCAGCGGGCTTGGCCGCATCGGCTGGCTTGGCTGCATCGGCTGGTTGGCCTTCAGGTGCCTTGGCCGGACGCACCACGTAGATGAAGTCGCCGTAAAGGCTGGACGTCAGCGCTGTTTGCGGCAGGGCCAGCACATTGTTTTCCTCAGGCAGTTCGACGCGTACCTGCACAAACTGGCCGGGGGTGAGCTTGCCTTCGGTGTTGGCGACCTCCGCCCGGATGGTGACCAGCCGGCTGGTAGGGTCGATCTTGGGATCGATACCGCGGATCTTGCCGGCGTAGGGCAAGTCGCCGCCACCAATGCCCAACCGCACCTTCTGCTCGATCTTCAGCAGCGGGAGCTGCTGTTCGGGAACGGAGAAGTCGACCCGCATCGTGTCCAGGTCCTGCAAGGTCACCACCGCGGTGCCGGGCGTCAGATACTGGCCAAGGTCGATTTTCGGAATGCCCACCGTGCCGCTGAAAGGCGCGGTCAATTGCTTCTGGTCGAGCACCGCCTGCAGCTTGTTCACCTGCGAGGCGGAGACCGATGCAGCTGCCCGCGCCGCGTCGAGCGTTGCGTCGGTGCCGACGCCGCGCCGCTGCAGTTCGAGGGCGCGCTGCAGCGTCGTCTGGTCGGATGCGGCCTGCGCCTTGGTCGCCTCGAGATCGGCGCGCTCGACGGCGTCGTCGAGCTGCAGCAGGATTGCGCCGTCGGCAACCTTCTGGTTGGCGTGAAACAGGATTTCCTTGACGATGCCGGCGGTTTCGACAGTGAGGTCGACGCCGCGCACCGCGCTGACCGTACCGATTGCCTCGACGCCCGGGGTCCAGTCAGACGGTTTGACGACAACCGTCGAGACAGTTGCTGCAGGCGGCTTCATCGTGGCGAAATACTGTTTGATGCCGTTGTCGCGAAGAAAATTGAAGCCGACGATCCCGCCAACCACGACCGTGAGCACGAGCAAAACCAAGGCGATGACGATTATCTGGATTATGCGCTTGAACACAAACAGTCCCCTCGAACGGCGACCCCCATAGCGGTCGGTCGCGGGACACTAGCAATGGCAGGTCCCGGTTTTCAAATGATGGCGATCTTACTGTACCGTCTGGACGGTCTTGTCAATTCCGCATAGGCTAATGTATGGGGGACGGATCGATGAAAACACGCAGAGCAAATTCGCGCGACAGGATACTTGCCGCCGCCGCCGAGGTGGCGCGCGTGACCGGCCCCGGCAGCCTGTCGCTGGACGCGGTCGCCAGCCGAGCCGGCGTGTCGAAAGGCGGCTTGCTGTACAATTTCCCGACCAAGGCGAAGTTGCTGCAGGCGCTGGTGCAAGACTATCTGGATGAGTTCGCCGCTGCGCTGGAAACCACCGCCAAGGCCGGCGTCAGTGGCGAAAGCCTGCTTTCCGTCTATATCAGGCTGTCGGCCAAGGAGTGGGAGGAACCCCAGCCATCGGCCTCCTGGATTTTTTCGGCGATCGCCGAGGATCCCGATTTCCTGACGCCGATCAAAACTTTCAAGCGGCAGCTGTTCGAGCGGCTGAAGGGGGATACGCCGGATCTCAAGGCGCTGCTGGTCTGCTATCTCGCAATCGAGGGGCTGCGCAGCATGAATCTGTTCGATTCGGATGTTCTCACGGTCGACGAACGCCGGTTGCTGGTGTCGTCCCTGCTGCAGATCGCGGGTTAGCCCGTCAACCTGTCGTGACGGCGCCGGCAATTCGAGACGGACCGCAACCGTAAGACGTGGCTTGCCCGGCCGTCACACCAGCTTCATCGTCTCCAAGGCCCAAGTATCCGCTCGACCGGCCGAGCCATGCCGGCGTCGTCGTCTGGCTGTATTCGCATCGACATATGGCTCTGGCATTGTCATGCTGCGATGCACAAATATGTCGTCATGTCCCTCCCACGTCTCGCGAGATTTCTATGGGTTCCCTGTCTTCGAAGAACGCGCTCGTCACCGGTTCGACCAGCGGTATCGGCCTGGCAATCGCCCGCGCCTTTGCCGCCGAAGGCGCCAACGTCACCATCAATGGGCTCGGCGACGCCGCTGATATAGAGCAGGAGCGCGCCGGCATCGAGACGGATTTCGGCGTCAAATGCCGCTATTCCGACGCCAACATGATGGATGGTGCTGCGGTAAGCGCCATGGTGCACGAGGCCGAGGAAGCCTTCGGCAGTCTCGATATCCTCGTCAACAATGCCGGCATCCAGCATGTCGCGCCGATCGAGGAGTTTCCCGACGACAAATGGGAAGCCATCATCCGCATCAATCTGCTGGCGGCCTTCTACGCGATCAAGGCGGCGCTGCCCGGCATGAAGGCGCGCAAATGGGGCCGCATCATCAACACCGCCTCGGCGCATGCGCTGGTCGCCTCGCCGTTCAAGTCCGCCTATGTGTCGGCCAAGCACGGCATTTCAGGCCTGACCAAGACGGTGGCGCTGGAGGCGGCGCAGGATGGCGTTACCGTCAATGCGATCGCGCCCGGCTATGTCTGGACGCCGCTGGTCGAAAAGCAGATCCCCGACACGATGAAGGCGCGCGGCATGACCGAAGAGCAGGTCAAGCACGACGTGCTGCTGGCGGCACAGCCGACGAAGGAGTTCGTTACCGTCGACGAGCTTGCCGCGCTGGCGCTGTTCCTGTGCTCCGACGCAGCCAGGCAGATCACCGGCACGACCTTGCCGGTGGATGGCGGCTGGACGGCGCAGTAGGCGCTGTTTGGGTGGTGCCAGGCGCTTCCCAAGCGCTCCTTCCTTGACAATCGCCGCCGATCGATCCAGCATCATGGCAAGGGGTTCTTCGCGACGACCCCGTGAGGCGTCAGCCCAACGATCGCGTCCAAACTCTCATCTCTGGAGGTGGACGCCATGCCGTCAACAACCGCAATCACCGTATCGCAGCTCTCTCGCCTCGTCGGCCTGCCTGACGCGCCTGTTCTCATCGATGTCCGCGTCGACGACGATTATGATGCCGACGCGCGCCTGCTGCCGGCGTCATGCCGGCGCGATTTCAAGACCGTGTCTGACTGGGCGGCCGAGTTCGCCGGGTCCCAAATCGTCGTCATCTGCCAGAAAGGGCAGAAGCTTTCGCAAGGCGTCGCCGCATGGCTGCGCCATGAAGGCATCGCGGCGGAATCGCTGGAAGGCGGCTTCGAGGCCTGGCTGGCGGCCAAAGGGCTTCTGGTCAGGGCCGACAAGATACCGCGCCGCGACGGCAAGGGCCGCACGGTCTGGGTGACGCGCGCCCGCCCCAAGGTCGACCGCATCGCCTGCCCCTGGCTGATCCGCCGCTTCATCGACCCTTCGGCGGTGTTCCTGTTCGTCGAGCCGGCAGAAGTGCCGGCCGCCGCCGATCGTTTCGCAGCGGTCCCCTTCGACATCGACGATGTGTTCTGGAGCCATCGCGGCGAGCGCTGCACCTTCGACACGATGATCGAGGAGTTCGGGCTTCATTCCGAGGCGCTCGACCGCCTCGCTCTAATCGTGCGCGCGGCCGACACTGCGCGCCTCGATCTCGTGCCGCAGGCCGCGGGGTTCCTTGCCGCTTCGCTCGGCCTGTCACGCATGTTTCGCGACGACCTCGAACAGCTCGAGGCCGGCATGCTGCTCTATGATGCGTTCTTCAGGTGGTGCCGCGACGCCACTGACGAAAGCCACAACTGGCCAAGCGGGGGCAAAGCACCATGAGCGCCCTTGCCGCCGGCAACAACGCGCATGCCGTCGATATTCCAGAAGCGCCGACCTTCAGGCAAGCTGCAAAACTGTGGGCCAAGATCGGCCTGCTCTCCTTTGGCGGGCCGGCCGGACAGATCGCGCTGATGCACAAGGAACTGGTCGAGGAGCACGGCTGGATCGGCGAGCAGCGCTTCTTGCATGCGCTCAACTACTGCATGCTGTTGCCCGGTCCGGAGGCGCAGCAGCTCGCCATCTATATCGGTTGGCTGTTGCACCGGACCGCCGGTGGTCTCGTCGCCGGCACTCTGTTCGTGCTGCCGGGTGCCTTCGTCATGCTGGGCCTGAGCACGTTCTACATGCTCTACAATGACGCGCCGGTCATTGAAGCGCTGTTCTTCGGCGTCAAGGCGGCGGTGCTTGCCGTCGTCGTCGAGGCGGTCATCCGCATCGGCCGGCGAGCACTCAAAAACCGGGTGATGATGGCGATCGCGGTCGTCGCCTTCCTCGCCATCTATGTCGTCAAGCTGCCGTTTCCGCTGATCATCCTGGCGGCAGGGCTGACCGGCTGGATCGGCAACCGTTTTGCGCCGGGGCCGTTTTCCGGAGCCGCGCACGGCAAGGGCAACACACCCGATGTTCCGGGGGTTGTGGACCTGATGTTCGAACGCGGCGAACTCGCCCATACCAGGCCGACGAGATGGCATGCGCCGCGCACCATCGCGATCTGGCTGCCGATCTGGCTCGGGCCAGTCGTGCTGATCTGGGCCGCGACGGGCACCACCAGCGTCTGGACGCAGTTGGGCGGCTTCTTCAGTCTCATGGCGGTGGTCACCTTCGGCGGCGCCTACGCCGTACTCGCCTATGTCGCGCAAGCCGCCGTGACGTCGTTCGGCTGGTTGGCGCCCGGCGAAATGGTCGATGGCCTCGGCCTTGCCGAGACGACGCCGGGACCGCTCATCCTGGTGCTGCAGTTCGTCGGCTTTGTCGCCGCCTATCGGCATGCCGGCACGATGAGTCCGCTCGCTGCCGGATCGCTCGGCGCGCTGCTGACGATCTGGGTGACATTTGTGCCGTGCTTTTTCTGGATTTTTCTCGGCGCCCCCTACATCGAAGCGTTGCGCGAGAACAAGGCGCTCTCGGCAGCGTTGAGCGCGATCACGGCGGCTGTCGTCGGCGTGGTGATGAACCTTGCTCTTTGGTTCGCGCTGCATGTCATCTTCGGCAAGGTACAGAGCATCGGCTTCGGCACCGAGGTCCCGGTGCTGTCCTCCATCGACTGGCGTGCCGCGCTGCTGTCGGTCGCCGCGATGATTGCCATGCTCAAGCTGAAGATCGGCATGCTGCCGACGCTGGCGGGCTCGGCATTGGCGGGACTGGTGTTGCTGGCGCTGTGACAATCATCACGTCACCGTGATCGGCCAAGAGCGATCGACGCGGAATAAACCGCGATGTTCGCGGGTCTCCTAGGCAGACGCCATTTTTCGGGCGCTGCAGGAGATCGAGATGACCCATCACCACGATAGTGAAGACATCAGCGGCGACGGCATCAGCCGCCGTCATGCTCTGGAATGCATGATCTGGGCCGGCACCGGCGTGCTGTGGACGATATCTGGAGGTGTGCCGACATCGCTCAATTTGCTCGGCGCCGCACAGGCTGCCGAAGCGATGACCTCCGGCTTCACCTTCCTGCAGATATCGGACAGCCATATCGGCTTCGACAAGGCCGCCAACCCGCATGCCATCGATACGCTGAAGGAGGCGATGGGCAAGATTCAGGCGATGCCGCAAAAGCCCTCCTTCCTGATCCACACCGGCGACATCACCCATCTTTCCAAGGCCGCGCAGTTCGACAACGCGGGACAGATCATCGGCGGCGCCGGCTTCGACGTGCACTATGTGCCCGGCGAACACGACCTTATCGACGACGGCAACGGGCAGGCCTATCTCGAGCGCTACGGCAAGGGCACGAAGGGCGCCGGCTGGTATTCATTCGACCAGAACGGCGTGCATTTCATCGGCCTGGTCAATGTGGTGAACCTGAAGGCCGGCGGCCTTGGCAATCTTGGCGCCGAGCAACTGGCATGGCTCGCCGACGATCTTAAAGCGCTCAGCTCTTCGACGCCGATCGTCGTCTTCGCCCATATCCCGCTGTGGGCGGTCTATCCTGAGTGGGGCTGGGGCACCGACGATGCCGCGCAGGCACTGGCCCTGCTCAAGGGTTTCGGCTCGGTCACCGTGCTCAACGGCCATATCCACCAGATCATGCAGAAGGTGGAAGGCAACGTCACCTTCCATACCGCCCGCTCGACGGCCTTCCCGCAGCCGGCGCCTGGAACGGCGGCTTCGCCCGGGCCGATGACCGTGCCCGCCGGCCAACTGCGCAGCCTGCTCGGCATCAGCAGCGTTGCGGTCAAGCAAGGCAAAGAGGAGCTGGCGATCATCGACAGCACGCTCGCCGATGCCTGATCCCAACAGCACAGAAGGAACCACCCATGATCCGCATACGCCTCCCCACCCAACTGCTCGCCGCGACCCTTGCCGGACTGGCTGCAATGGCATCTGCGCCGCTCCATGCGGCGGATGCCCCGCAGGTCAAGATCGAGAACTTCGCCTTCACGCCAAAGACCTTGACCGTGAAGGTGGGAACCACCGTTACCTTCGAGAATGACGATGACATCCCGCATCTGGTGGTCGCCAACGACGCTTCGTTCCGCTCCAAGGCGCTCGACACCGGCGACAGCTATGCCTTCACCTTCACAAAGGCCGGCGACTTCGCCTATTTCTGCGGGCTTCATCCCCACATGCAAGGTACCATTAGCGTCGCGCCATGAGCATAATGGGCGACTGGGAGACGCGCACGATGTTGCGGTGCTGAGCGGCAAGGCGAGGGCGGACCGGTTCGGCGAGGTGGTCTTACCCCACCTTGCCGATGCCCTTTCGCTTGCCCGCTGGCTGACCGGCAATGCCGACGATGCCGAGGATGTGGTGCAGGAGGCCTGCCTCAAGGCGCATGCCGGCATCGCCACCTATCAAGGCGGCAATGCGTGTGCCTGGTTGCTGGCCATCGTGCGCAATGCCTCCTACAGCTGGCTGGCACGCAACCGGCCGCGCGCTGTCATTGCCGTCGGCGATCTTGCCGACCTCGACGAGGTGGCTTCTCCACCCGAGACCGGCCTCGACAGTCCGGAGGCAGCCTTGATCGCCAAGGCCGACACGGCGGCGGTGGAGGCGGCCATCGCCACCCTGCCGCAGGCGTTTCGCGAGGTTCTTGTGCTGCGCGACATCAATGGCCTCAGCTACAAGGAGATCTCGGCCATGCTCGACGTGCCGCTCGGCACCGTGATGTCGCGCCTGTCCAGGGCGCGCGGGCTGCTGATGTCTGAACTGGGGGACAAGCGATGAGCGACACCAGCGGACTGCCGACAAACCCCGCCGATCTCAGCCTTCTGCTGCACGCCCTTGTCGACGGCGAACTTGACGCCGCCACTAGCCTGGCGCTGGAGCGGCGGCTGGTCAGCGATCCAGGGCTCGCCGCGGAACATGCTCGCATCGTGGCCTTGCAAGTTGCTATTAGCAGCCTGCCGCGGCCCGAGGCCAGCGAAGCCTTCCAGGCCCGTATCGCGGCCATTGGCGCCTCCGAAATGGCTGGAGCTTCGCCGGCTCAATCGCGGCGGCCAGCCGCGCGGTCAATTCACAGGTTTGGCTCCTTCGACTGGCGCGCCATGGCGGCGTCGATCCTGGTCAGCGCCGTGCTGGCCAGCGGGGCGACGCAATGGCTGATGCTGCGTGGCGCAACCGACGACTTTGCAGTGGCCATCGCCAGTGGCCATCGCCGCAGCCTGCTTGCTATCAGCCCGGTGGACGTCGTCTCGTCGGACCGGCACACGGTCAAGCCCTGGCTGGACGCCCGCATTGGCGTGTCTCCACCGGCGCCCGACCTCGCCAAGGACGGTTTTGCGCTGCTCGGCGGGCGGATCGAAGTGATCGGCGACAGGCCGGTGCCGGCGCTCGTCTACCGGCATCGCGAGCATCTGATCACCCTGGTCGCCGCGCCGCAGGAAGCCGGCACTACATCCGTGCCGGTGGCGACGGATCTTTCCGCCGGCGGGTTCTCGCTGGTCCATTGGACCGACGGCGCTTTTTCCTATTGGGCCATTTCGGACACGGAGCGGCCTGAACTTGATGACTTCGTCGTCCGTTTCAGGACAGCGATCGCTGCGGGATAATTTTCTCCACCTGACGCATTGCCGCTCCGCCGGGGCCTCAATGAAAATAGTCATTTTGACGTCAGTCAAAACGGATTTGATAAGAGTATAACTAGCGGACCAGACCGTCTTCAGAAGCATTATCGCGATCGGCTATCCCGGGAGGCAGGACAATGATCGACCATCCAGGGCGCATGCTGTTGCCGCTGGTGATTGTGTTGGCGATCTGTGGTCATGGGCGGGCCGCATATGCAGCCGACACCGGCGACGGCGTGGACCAGCCTGCCGCCAAGGCGGCCTTGCTCAAGGCCTATCCGGGACTTTTCACCATATCGGGCAATACACTGACCTGGACCGACGGCACTTCGATGGTGTGGGATGACGGCAAGTCGCGCGACGCCGATGCGCTGCTGGACTCTCCCGACATCGAAGACATGTTTCACTTCGTCTATCCCTTGGCCAGTGCGGGAGCGCTGGTCCCGGCGGATGATTTCGACCCCGGTCGTATCCGCAACCAGGCCTTCTTCGAAAAGCTCTACGGCGGCAGCGCCGCCGCGGTCGGCAAGCATATCGCCGATGTCAAATGGCTGCCAAAACTTGGCAAGAAGGTCGTGCAGGTTACTAGGCTTTTTGGCATCAATGACCGGCTAGGCAAGGCCTCCGACGCGCTTGAGGCCATGCCCTCACAGCTAAGCCGCTACGGGCTCATGCCAGGCGGCGGTTTCGTATGGCGGCCCATCGCCGGCACGAATCGATTGAGCGTTCACTCTTTCGGGGCGGCTTTCGACATCAATGTCGGTTTCTCCGACTATTGGTACAACAACAGAAACAAGAAAGATCCGAAGGCACACATCCCATTCAAGAACCGTATCCCACTGCCGGTTGTGGAACTGTTTGAGAAAAACGGCTTCATCTGGGGCGGGCGCTGGTATCACTACGATACGATGCACTTCGAGTACCGCCCGGAATTGCTGTTGTACAAGAAATCCGGCTGACCGGGATTGAGGGTCGGCGTTTCCGGTCGCGTATCTCTGCACGCGTGAGGAAAGCGCCGCCCCGGTTGAATCCGATCTTCCGAACTGCTTCAAAGTCGGTCCTGGATCGCGGGAGGGGATGTGACATGGTGGATTCTGATCGGATCGACAAGCTGATCGCGGCTGTGCCCCCCGCCTTGGCGCTTCGCGCCGGGCTGGACCTTGGCATCTTCACCCGGCTCGGCGGCGATGCTGCGACTGCTGACAGCCTTGGGGCCGCGCTCAAAGTCGAGCCCGATCGTCTGTCGCGGCTCCTCTACGCGCTCGCCAGCATCGGTCTCCTCGAAGTCAAGGATGGTCAATTTCGCAACGGCGCCGAAGCGTCGGAGTTTCTCGACGCGTCCAAGCCGACCTATCGCGGTGGCGATCATGCGCTCCTGCGCGAGCTCTGGGGAGCTGACCTTTTGACCGCAGAGTCGCTGCGGCAGAACCGGCCGGCTGCGCTGCACGACTTTTCCGAAGCGGGGCCTGAGTCCGCGGCAGCCTTCAGCCGCATGCTGGCACCGGGCGGGGTGATCTTCGGCCGAAATCTGGCCCGCGAGATGGACCTCTCGGCGATCGGTTCGGTGATCGACATCGGCGGGGGCGCCGGCACCATTCTGGTCGGACTGCGCGAGCGGTGGCCGCATATTGCGGCGACGCTGATGGAGCTCCCAACGGTCGCAGCCGTCGCGCCAGCCATCCTGTCAGAATACGGTGCCGACGACGTGGTTGTCGAAGAGGGCGACATAACTGTCGCGCCATCGATCGGTCGGCACGATCTGGCGATCCTGAAGGCCGTCGTCCAGGTCCTTCCGCCGGAGCAGGCGCGCAGTTCGATCCTGAACGCGGCGCGTTGCCTTACACCAGGAGGCGAGATCGCAATTGCCGGGTGGGGTGTCGTCGATGACGACCGCCTCGGCCCGTCTGAGGGTGTCTTTCTGAATCTCACCTTCTTGAACCTTTATCGCCACGGCGAATCGTACACAGAAGGTCAGTATCGCGCGTGGATGACCGAGGCTGGGTTCCGGGATATCTCCAGGTCGCGCCTGACGGACCGTTGCACGTTGTTTCGTGCGCGCCTCGCGGGCTGATCGTGGCTGAAATCCCGGCTCTTAAGTTACCACCGAAAGGCTCGCCGGGGCCGGCTGCAACAGACCGGGGAACGGCCCGATCCTGGCCGGGCGATGCCCGGACTGGAAGAGGTTGCTGTGGAGGTTGGCGACCCACTGCTTGCCTTCCGTCGTCAGCTCCAGATAGCGGATCGCGTCGCCGATATAGGGCTCGACCTTCAGCGTGAAGAAATCGGTGAAGATGGCGCCGAGATCGGCGGCGGTTTTGCAGCCGAGCTTTTCCACCATCCCGGTCTCAGAGAACTCGGCAAACAGCGCCGGCAGCTTGCGGTGGTAGAAGGGATCAGCGAGCTGGCCGATCAGGTCCGCGGCCCTGACCAGCGCTGGCTCGGAGTTGGTGACCTGGTAGGCCGGATCGTTCGGCACCGGAAAGCGCGTCATCTCGATCGCCTCGACAATGCGCTCCTCGTTGATGAACTTCGAGGAAGCAAAACGTTGGCGCGCATAGATCTTGGAGCGCTCGATATGATAGGGCGCAAGCACCGCGTCGGAGGCGCCGCGCTGTGGCGTATGGCGGTCGCCGGCCTCGTTAATGACGAAGCTGTCCTCGGTGTCGCCCTGGCACACGCCGTGCACCATGCCAATGTCGTGGACAAGCAGCGCGCAGGTATAATGCAGCCAGTCATCGGGGGTCAGGGATTCCGAGAGCAGCCGGCCGCGGATGATCTGCTGGCCAGCGAGCGTAACCATCAGCGTGTGCTCGATGTTGTGATAGAGGGCGTTCGAATTGCCGATGCGCTCCAAGACAAGGCGGGCCGCCCCGCCTATGTAGCTCGCATATTCCGGATTGCGATGCGAGAAATACTGGAGATAGAGTTCTGACAGATGGTCGCCGAGCCGGTCGGCCATGATGGAGATTGGATTGAGCATGACAATCGCTCCTGACCGCGTTGAAGCACGACAAAGTCGCGCGGCGGCGGCCATCCTAGCACGGTTCCGGCGTTTTTTTGTCTTAGGACCAAGGCCCCAACGCCGAGACGGTTGCCCGGGTCAGCCCGACTGTTCGGAGACTACTGCGGCTAACCTGTGGATATGTCGAGCGAATTTCGAGCCAGCCGATATGGGTCATATCTACCGGGACTGAGTGGTGAACCGAGCAGCCACTGGCGAACCAGTCTCCGTTTGATATTCCCTGATAACAGGCAAAAAAGGGAATTCCCGCTAGACGCCCGATTTTCCTTGCGTGGAATTGCGATATTATCAATCCGTTTCAAATACTTAGGGGAAACTTCCCACCATTGCCTATCAGGAAAATTCGGACCAGGCATAGGGCCAATTCTGCCGTCGGTCATGATTTAACAGGGAAATCCGTTGTCGCCATCCGGTATGCGATTGTCTTTAGGTGGGATCGAATTGCTGTTGTTCGAGAATGCGCTGTCGTTTGATGGGAAACGGATGTCCTATAGCGGTTGCGCTGCGGGGGACCGCGACGGCCACCCGGCCATCCCTTGAGCGATAGATCTCCCAACTTCGTGATGGACGATGAAGGCGCAGCATTCGAGGTTCCGGCTCTTTGACCGCGCATATGGTCTTGCCATGGAGCTTTCCCTATAGTCATGCGCTGTGGAGCAGGCCCAACATCTTGAACGGAAGCTAGTCGCTATCCTCGCCGCCGACGTGGTGGGGTACAGCCGGCTGATGGCGCTGGACGAGACGGGCACCCTCTCGCGGCTCAAGGCGCTCCGGCGCGAACTCATCGAACCGTCGATCGAAGGGTACCACGGCCGCATCGTAAAGCTCATGGGCGACGGTGCTCTGGTCGCGTTCGAGAGCGTCGTCGATGCGGTAGCCTGCGCCGTTGAAATCCAACGGGTCGCTGCGCAGCAGAACCTCGGTCTTCCCGAAGATACCCAGCTAGTGTTCCGTATCGGGATCAACCTTGGTGACGTCATCATCGACAGGGACGATTTCTACGGCGACGGCGTCAACATCGCGGCCCGGCTGGAAGGACTGAGCGATCCTGGCGGCATCGTCATCTCGGGAACGGCCTACGATCAGGCTCACAACAAGCTCGGCCTGACCTTCAAGTCGCTCGGCGAACAGCGTCTCAAGAACATTCCAGAGCGGGTCCGCGCCTATCGGGTTCTGCTGGAACAGACCGCAGGAGCCAATAAGTCGCGCTCTCGGCGATGGCCTGTGATCGGCGCCACGGTGCTCGTTTTGGCTCTGATAGCGGGGATTGCGGTGATGCTCTGGCCGCAAGCGATTGCCCTGCTGCCCGGTCACGGTTCCACCCCGGTCGGTTCGTCGGTCGGCAAGCCCTCCATCGCCGTGCTACCGTTCACCGATCTTAGCGAGAAGGCAGGCCAGGATTATTTTGCGGAAGGGCTCGCAGACGATCTCATCACCGATCTCTCGAAGATCTCGGGGCTCCTCGTCATCGCACGCAACTCCGCGTTCTCCTTCAAGGATCGATCCCTCGACGTCGACGAGATCGCGGCGCAGTTGAACGTCCGCTACGTGGTCGAGGGCAGCGTCCGGCGTGAGGGGGACGCAGTTCGCATCAACGTGCAGCTCATCGATGTGACGACGGGAAGCAACGTTTGGGCAGAGCGGTATGACCGCGACTACTCCAAGATATTCGCGCTGCAGGACGAACTGATCGGACGCATCGTCGAGGCCCTCTCGGTACGGCTGACGGAGGGCGAGAGAACCCAGATTGCGCGCCTCCCGACCCGAAATCTGGAAGCCTACGACTTCTATATCCGAGCCGAGCAGAAAGTGTATGCACTCGACTACAAGTCTCTCGGAGAGGCTCTCGCCCTTTATCAAAGCGCGATCAAGCTCGATCCTGGGTTCGCAGACGCCTATTCGGGCTACGCCCGGGCTACCGTGGACGTGCTCGGATTCGACTACCAGCTCATCATGCTGAGCGCCGTCGCTCGCCAGCGCGCCTATGAAGCGGCGGGGCGAGCGCTGGAACTCAACCCCCAGTCTTCGCGCGCCTATGCCGTGCTCGGCATCCTGCAGATGCTCGACGGCGAAATGGACGAGGCGATCGTGTCGGTCCAGAAGGCGGTGGTACTCGATCCGAATGGTGCCGAGGCAGAGCTCAACCTGGCGATCGTACTGACCTACGCCGGTCAGAACCCGGAGGCGCTAGCGGCCATGGAACGCGTGCTGCGACTCGATCCCAAGCCGCGGGCGCAGGTCTTCGATTATTATGCCTTCGTGCTCTACATGAACCGGCAATACGAGAAGGCCATCCAGGCGCTGCACGAACTCCAGCCGGAAGAGCGGAGCGACCTCGGCCTTGAAACGCTGGCCATGACAAACGCGCGGCTGGGCCGAATGGCGGAAGCGCACAACGCGGTCGCAGCAATGCTGGAACGGTCCCACGAGCAGAACCTCGCCGGCCTTCGCGTCGTGTACGCCCATCATCGGCGGCAACAGGATCTCGATCACCGGCTGGACGCTCTTCGCGCCGCGGGGATGCCGGAGTGGAGCTACGACTTCCGCGGGCGGGCTGAGGACCGCCTCGACGCCTCTGCTATACAGGCCCTAACAATCAACCACACATGGATCGGGCATCAACACAATGGTGCGCCGTTTGTGATGGAGCTGAATGCAAACGGCGATTTCGCGCTGAGCTCTCAAAACAGCATGATCGCCGGCGCCTTCACTCTGGAGGACAACCTGTTCTGCACGCGATCCTCAGCGACTTTGCTCGGCCGCAAATTCTGCAGCCCGGTCTACCGCAATCCCAACGGGAGCAGCGAAAAGCGCGACGAGTATGTTTTGCCGGACTCTGTCACGGTCTGGTATTTCTCGGTGTCTCCGTGACGGGCGTCATTCAACTTGCGGGCTCACGACATCGCGCCGGAGCTAGTTGGCGGCGGCTCTAGCCTCGAATTCCTTCGCCTCCACTGCGGGCCATTCAGCTTCCGCTTTCGCAATGACAGGCGCTGGGTTGGCATCGAAGTCTTCCTCCAGGCCCCCCTTTCCGGAGAACAGGAAGAGCTTGCCATCGACGATACGGAAGGCTTCCGGGTCAAGGTTCGCGGATGCCTCCTTAGCTGACATTCCCCCGGTGCAGAAGCCGCCGAACTGAGGGGCATAGCGCACCGGCTCGGAAATGAAGGCATCCCGGTGTTGGACGCTGGCGAAATACCACGTCGCCCCGAGCCACTTCTTCGAGATCGTCGGCGAACCCATGGTCGCACGACCGTCGGTGAAATATGCTACCGGATCATAACCCAGGATGGCGACATTGCCGAAGTATCCGGTGTTCACTCCGTCGCCAGCGTAGGATACGCCAGTGCCGAAGAGCAGGAGGGACGCGGCGGCCAGTCCCGCGCAAAGCATGCTGTCAAACGTCTTGGAACGGTTCTCTGTCATGTTCTTCTCCCGTAACCCTTCTCGATGTCAGTTGCCGAGCGCGATGCACACCTTATACGATGACCCCATCGTCTCCCTAGGTTGGCATTTTGCGCCGTGCTTCTTGAGCAAGACCATCACGTCGGCGCTCTGAAAAAATGTCGCGCGGCTGAGAGGCGTGTACCCGTACTCCTGGATGGCCTCGATTTGTGCGCCGCGCGCGATCAACAGCTCCGCGATGGCCGTCTGGTTCTCTTCCGCTGCCACATGCAGCGGCGTGATCTTGTGCGTGCTCAACGCATCGACCTCGGCCCCGTGGTCGAGCAGCAATTTTGCGATGTCCAGGCTTCCTGAGTAGGCTGCCGCATGAAGCGCAGTGAAGCCGCGGTCGTTGCGGGCTTCGATGTCGGCCTTCGCCTCGATCAACACAACCGCGACCTCGGCCTTGCCGGCGAGCGCCGCATCGATCAGCGGGGTCTGACGGCTCTCGTCGCGATCGTTCACATTGGCGCCTTGTGCCAGGAGTTCGGCAATCTTTCCGGCGTCGCCCTCCCGAGCAGCGTCGTTGAGCGGCCCGGCCGTCACCGCACCGACGGCAAACCAAGAAATGAAAGCAACGACCAGAGCCCGACTGACAAGCCGAAGCCAACCGGTTTCGAAAAGCCTGACCCGGATCGGGAAGGCCCTCGGCAGCAACAATCGCCTGTAGACCGTCATCGTCTAACCCTCCGGGTGCGCTCGCCCGCGGATGGACGTGTATGAGATCAGTCTAATACATTTGGCGCAGCCCAACCATAGGGTTCGAGGTTGTGCGCGAGTGGCCGGCTGAGCTTCTTCCCGGAGGTGCCGAAACGCGAGATCCACTCCCAGTTGCCCCCCACCGTTCCGCTGCATGCCTGGTAGATCTCTCTGCGTATTGGAACGGTGACCTGATTTTGGAAAAATCTCGGGGGCCAGAACTGCGAATCACCACCGTCCGATTTGGCTTCTTCTCGTGTTTCCAAACCGTCGTGCGGCTGGAACAGCCAGCTCTATGGCTCGTTAATGAGTGCAATTATTGCACTCATTCAAAACGCCAAATCCTAAAACGGCTCTAAAACGGTCTTTGAACGGGGTTTGAACAGTCGAAGGCGCCGAGCGTCTCGCAGTTGCCACTGGCATTCCTCGCCCCGTCGATTGTGGATGGCATCTTGTCGGGCAATCAACCTGTCAACCTAACCGCCCGGCGGCTTGCTCGGCTTGCCGATCTGCCGATTGACTGGAACCAGCAGCAGCCCTTCCTGGGCTTTAGTCACAGCTAAATCTACTCTGCTTTCCATTCGGCGAGAGACAAGGCGCTCTCTGCATCAACTATGAAAACAATAGGGCACGGAAAGCCGGTCACAGAGACGGGCCTTGAAAATTCGGCGGCAACAGAGACGGATTGCGCGGCTCAGCCCTACTGTGCGGAGGCTGCTGCGGCTAACCTCGGATAAGTCGACAGAATTTCGAGCCGGCCTATGTGGGCTATTTCTACCGTGACTGAGTGGTGATCCCGACAGGAATCGAACCTGTGACCTACAGATTAGGAATCTGCCGCTCTATCCTACTGAGCTACGGGACCACGCGGCCCGACACATAGCCGCTTCGAACCGTTTCGCCAAGAGGCAGGTCGAATGCCCCGGGGCAACTGGTTCACGCCATGGTGCGGCCTTGAATTCGAAGGCCTCTGCCGCTCTGGCCAGCCCTCGATCCGATCGCACCAAGGGCCAAAACGCCGGTGCCGCCTGTGCGACCCGGCGTTAAAATTGTCAGGCGGCCAGCGCGGTTTCCGCCAGCTTCACCCAATAGCTCATGCCGTGCGGGATGACCTCGTCGTTGAAGTCGTAGGCCGGGTGGTGGAGACCCGCGCTGTCGCCATTGCCGATGAAGATGAAGGCGCCGGGCCGTGCTTCCAGCATGTAGGAGAAATCCTCGCCGCCCATTACCGGCTGGATGGCGCGGTGCACCTGGGCGTCGCCGGCGACATTGGCGGCGATATCGCCGGCAAAGACCGTCTCTTCCGCATGGTTGAAGGTGACGGGGTAGTTGGCGTCGTAATCGACCTTGATCGTCACCCCGAAGGCCGTCGCCAGCCCGTCGCAGATGGTGCGGATGCGCTCCTCCGCCTTCCTGGCGATGTCCTTCTTCAGCGTGCGCACCGTGCCGGCGATCTCGGCGGTCTCGGGAATGACGTTGTAGGCGTCGCCGGCGTGGAACTTGGTCACCGACACCACCACGGCCTCGACCGGATCGATGCTGCGCGAGGCAATGGTCTGCAAGGCGCCGACAAGCTGGCTGGTGATGACGATCGGATCGATCGTGCCATGCGGCATCGCGGCATGGCCACCGCGGCCTTTCACGGTGATGGTGAATTCGGCGGTCGCCGCCATGATCGGGCCCGGCCGGATGGCGAACTCGCCGACCGCCAGGCCCGGCATGTTGTGCATGCCGAACACCCTGGAGATACCGAAGCGCTCCATCATGCCGTCCTTGACCATTTCGTTGCCGCCGCCGCCCCCTTCCTCGGCCGGCTGGAAGATCACCGCCACGGAGCCGGCGAAATTGCGCGTCTCCGCCAGATATTTGGCGGCACCCAGCAGCATCGCCGTGTGACCGTCATGGCCGCAGGCGTGCATCTTGCCGGGAACGGTCGAGGCGTAAGGCTTGCCGGTGATCTCGTTGATCGGCAGCGCGTCCATGTCGGCGCGCAGGCCGACGGTCGTGCCTTGCCCCTTGCGGCCGTGGATGATGCCGACGATGCCGGTCTTGCCGAGCCCGGTCACCACGTCGTCGCAGCCGAATTCCTTCAGTTTCTCGGTCACGAAGGCGGCGGTCTTGAAGACGTCGAAATTCAGTTCTGGCGTCTGATGCAAATGGCGTCGCCAGCCGGCGACCTCATCCTGCATCTCGGCGGCGCGGTTCAGGATCGGCATACGGGTTCCATCTCGCTGTTGGAGCAGACGGCTGTGGCCTGCTGCATTGCAATTGTGATTGTCAGGCACTTTGCCATGTTGACGTCACATAGGGTAAATAGCACCGCAAACAATATGGTTCGAGGATGAGGGTCGGACCGCATTGTGCTGGCCATCGCGTAATGAAACCTTACGGAGCCAGAGGCGACTACGGCAAGAGGCGATTTCGGATTCGATCATGCGGCACAGGCATTTCCTCACATTATTGCTGGCGGGCGCCGTGGCGCTGCCCGCGCTGGCCGGACCGGCTCTGGCCAATCCGTCGATCCTGTTCGACCTGAAAAGCGGCAAGATTCTTCAGCATCAGGATGCTTTCAGGCGCTGGTATCCGGCTTCCTTGACCAAGCTGATGACCGCCTATGTAGCCTTCCGTGCCATCGCGGCCGGTGAGGTCCAGCTCGATTCGCCGATCAAGGTGACAAAACATTCAGCCGGCGAACCACCGAGCAAGATGGGCTTCAAGCCGGGCTCGGTGATGCGGCTCGACAATGCGCTGAAGATGATGCTGGTCAAATCGGCCAATGACATCGCGATGGCTGTCGGCGAGAATATCGGCGGTTCGCAGGACGCGTTTGCCGTACGCATGAATGCCGAGGCGCAACGGCTCGGCATGACCGGGACGCATTTCGTCAATCCGAACGGGCTCTATTCGCCGGACCAGTACACGACGGCGCGCGATCTTGCCCTGCTGGTGATGGCGATCCGCAGCGAATTCCCGCAATACGCCCCCTGGTTCTCGATCGAGGGTCTTGCCGTCGGCAAGAAGACACTGCCGAACTACAATCTTTTGATCGGCCGCTATCCGGGTGCCGACGGCATGAAAACGGGTTTCGTCTGTTCTTCCGGCTTCAACATGATCGGCTCGGCAACGCGCGACGGGCGCACGCTTGTCGCTGTGGTGCTTGGCGAAAAATCAGCGGTCAGCCGTGCGGAGACCGCCGCCAAACTGCTCGATCAGGGTTTTGCAACGCCGGCGCCGAACTTGGTCACGGTCGCGGCTCTGCCTTCCTATGGCGATGCCGTGTCGACCAACGACCTGCATGACGAGATCTGCAAGAAGAAGGCGCCCGCGGAACAGTCCGAGGCTGCACCGCCGCCAGTAGCCGAAAAAGACAAGGACGTGCCCAAATCGCCTTACCAGGAAAAGCTCGACCATGTGCCGACGCTGGTTGCAGTCGGCCTTGGCGGCGCCACCGGACCGGCGCCGAAGGCCATGCTCGACCAGGGCGGACAGGAATTCGCCGATGTGCCGCTGCCGAGCTGGCGGCCTGACATGCCGGCGCCAAAGGGCGCCGAGCCGACCGCGTCGGGTGCCGCCGCTGCGGCCCAGGGCGACCAGCCGGTCAAGGCGCTGAATTAGCCCGATGAGCAGCGGCTTTCCCATTCCCGTGTCAGTGCTGACAGGTTTCCTCGGCGCCGGCAAGACGACGCTGCTCAACCGGCTGCTCAAAGACCCCGCACTCACCGATACCGCGGTCATCATCAACGAGTTCGGCGAGGTGGCGATCGACCATCTGCTGGTCGAGCAGGCCTCCGACGGCATCATCCAGCTGTCCGACGGCTGCCTGTGCTGCACGGTGCGCGGCGAACTGGTCGACACGCTGGCCGATCTCGTCGACCGGCTGCAGACCGGCCGCATCGCCAGGCTTGCCCGCGTCGTCGTCGAAACCACCGGGCTTGCCGATCCGGCGCCGGTGCTGCAGTCGATCATGGCGCATCCAGCCCTTGTCCAGGCTTTCCGGCTCGACGGCGTCATCACGCTGGTCGACGCCGTCAACGGCAATGCGACGCTCGATGCCCATGTCGAGGCCGTCAAGCAGGTGGCCGTCGCCGACCGCATCGTCTTGACCAAAGCCGATCTGGCCACCGACCCCGGCGATGTCGAGGCGTTGCGGGCCCGGCTGCGGCAGATCAATCCGGGGGCGACGGTGCTTGATGCCGGCGACAGAATGACCGGCGTGGCGGCGCTGTTCGACTGCGGCCTCTACAATCCGGCCACCAAATCCGCCGATGTGCAGCGCTGGCTGGGCGAAGAAGCCGGCCATGATCATGGCGAACACCATCACCACCACGGCGATCATGACCATGATCACCATCGCCATGATTCGCGCGTGCGCTCCTATTCGCTAATCCATGATGGGCCGGTGTCGTTTTCGGCGATCGAGATGTTCCTCGACCTGTTGCGCTCGGCGCATGGTGACAAGCTGCTGCGCATGAAGGGCGTCATCGAGCTCGCAGAAGATCCGTCGCGGCCGCTGGTCATCCATGGCGTGCAGAAAATCCTGCATCCGCCGGTGCAACTGCCGTCCTGGCCGGACGGCCAGCGCGGCACAAGGCTGGTGCTGATCACGCTCGATATGCCGGAAGACTATGTCCGCCGGCTGTTTGCCGCTTTCACCAACCGACCGGCGATCGACACGCCGGACCGTGCGGCGCTGGAAAACAACCCGCTGGCCATCGCCGGGCGGTAGTTCTTAAATCCGCGGTTCGCCGCGCTCGACCAGAAAACGATGGCCGCCGGACATCGCTGCCGTTTCGATCAGCTGGTGGCCGTCATCCGAGCAGAAGGCCGGGATGTCGATGACGGCGAGCGGGTCGGTGGTCTCCAACCAGAGCCGGCTGCCCGGTTTCATGGCAGCCAGCCGCTTCTTGGCCTTGAGCACGGGGAGAGGGCAGTTCAGCCCCTTGAGATCGTAGATTGCGGTGCGTCCGGCCAAGACGAAGACTCAGCCGCCGAACATGCCGAGCAGTTTCTTCTTCAATTTGCTCACTGTGCCTTCGTCGGCGCTCGCGGCCTGCGTTTCGGCTGCCGGATCGACGCCCGCGGTGGTGACCGGCTGCTGGGCAGCCTGCTTGGCGGCTTCCGCTTCGGCCAGCGCCTGGGCCTTGGCTGCCGCTTTTGCAGCCTTGGCCTCTTCTATGGCCGCGAGCCTTTGCTCCTCGGCCTTCTGCTTGGCAGCCTTTTCGGCGTCGAGTGCCGCCATCTTGCGGCCGGCCGGCGAATCGATGCGGCCCATGCGCGCGGTTTCCGTCACCGAACCGTCGGAGTTGAGCGACGGCGGGTCGATCGGTACGCGTTCGCCACGCGCCCGGCGCTTCGACCAGTCGGACACGATGCTGGCTTCCTTGACGCCGGCGATGGTCGGCTTGGGCGCCGGCACCGAGGCCTTGACCGCGCCGGTAAAGGCTGCGTCGTAGGTGCTCTGGTAGGCGTTGTAGGCGCTCTTCAGCGAATCCGGCTGCGTGGTCGCAGGACAGGCGCCGGTCGGATCGAACGTCGCGCCGTCAGCGGCCACCTGGTTGAAGACATAGCGCTTCTCGCAGACGTCGACCTTAGGCGGCACCTTGGTGATCTCGAAATTGTCGTAGCCGACCTTCAGCATCTTCCAGAAGTCGTAGTTCGGATCGTTGCGGTAGCGCGCCATGTTGGCGGCGGTCATGCGGAACGGAAAGGCCTGGATCTGGAACTCGGTCTGCCCACCCTGGAAGGCGTCGCGGCCGAAGGCATAGATCTGTTCGATCTGCGCGTCGGTCATCGAATAGCAGCCCGACGACGAGCAGGCGCCATGCACCATCAGATTGGCGCCGGTGCGGCCGTTGGCGCGGTCATAGGCATTGGGATAGCCGATGTTGAAGGACAGATGATAGTGCGAGCGCGGATTCATCTGCGAGGGACGAACCGTATAGAAACCTTCCGGCGCCTGGCGGTCGCCCTCTGTGTATTTCGGCCCGAGCTTGCCCGACCATTTGCAGATGTCGTAGCTGGCGACCATCTCGTAACGGCCGTTGGTCTTGGCCTTCCAGATTTCGAGCTTGCCCTCTTCCTTGAAGATGCGGGCCATCACCGACGAGGTGCGGACCATGCCCTTGGCCTGCATGTCGGCCAGGATCTTGTCCGGCAGCGGCTTGTTGGCCTCCGGGGCAAAATCCTTCATCGAGGAATCATTGCAGCCGGCAACGCCAAGGGCGGCGATCAGAAGTCCGGTGCGGGCAAGCTTGGCATACATGGGTACGGCTATGTCTTTTTCTCTCGGGCCACGGCTTCGGCACTGCCGGGTCCGCGCGCTGATCAGTAACGGAGCCTAAGCCCGTTAACCTTGAAAATTCCTTACCGCAAGCTTTGGCCAGCTTCCCTCACGGCAATTTCATTGAGCCGAATGCAGCGGCATTTTTGTGGCGGAATCGTGCCCGGCCGCCACTTTGCCGCGTGGTGACCGGGGCAATTCCAGGGCGATCAAACGTTTTGACAGATCCGGATTGGTCGGGGACTAGTTAATGCTGCCGCCCTCGTTATTGCCATTGCTATTGTTCCCTGGCGGCTTGGAGCTTACCTGAGCCGTTAGGGCTTGCAGGCGGGCCGCTTTGACCAGGGTAGGTTTCTCGTATTTTTTCATCTCAAGTCCCCTAAAAACGCAAAGCATAGTTAGCAGCCGTTAAAGCAAAGTGTCCATGGCGACCCAGTCCCGAACCACAGGATAGTCTACTTTGAACCCGCTGAAGGCGGTAGCGTCTATTGCCACCTGCGGAAATGCGCACAGGGTTCAGGCCGTCACTGTGAAATCAACGAACTGGTCTGCAGTCGGCGTTTCCTTGAAACGATGAAACTAGAGGCTGCGGCCCATCGCCAGGTATTTTTCGCGCCGATGTTCGCGGAAATCCGTATTGGCGCCCGCAAAGTCCTTCATTGTCCTGGCGATGAGGTCGCCGGTGGCGGCAATCACCGTTTCAGCACCTCGATGGGCGCCGCCGAGCGGTTCGGGAATGATGGCGTCGATGATCTTCAGCTCCAGAAGATCCTGGGCGGTGATCTTCATATTGGTCGCCGCATCCTTCGAGCGGGTGGTGTCGCGCCACAGGATCGAGGCGGCGCCCTCGGGCGAGATCACCGAATAGATGGCGTGTTCGAGCATGTAGACGCGGTTGGCGGTGGCAATGGCAATGGCGCCGCCGGAGCCGCCTTCGCCGATGACCACCGAGATCGACGGCACCTTCAGGCCAAGACAGGCCGAGGTCGAGCGGGCGATGGCTTCGGCCTGGCCGCGTTCTTCGGCGCCGACGCCGGGATAGGCGCCGGCGGTGTCGACCAGCGTCAGCAGCGGGATCTTGAAGCGGTCGGCGAGTTCCATCAGGCGCACCGCCTTGCGATAGCCCTCCGGCCGCACCGAGCCGAAATTATGCTTGAGCCGGCTGGTCGTGTCGGAACCCTTTTCCTGGCCGATGATCGCCACCGGCTCGCCGCGGAAACGGGCGAAACCGCCGACGATCGCCTGGTCCTCGCCAAAATTGCGGTCGCCGGAGAGCGGCGTGAAATCGTTGAACAGGCCCTTGATGTAGTCGACGCAATGCGGCCTGTCGGGATGGCGGGCGACCTGAACCTTCTGCCAAGGCGTCAGCGCCTTGTAGGCATCGCGCAGCGCGTCGCGCGAGCGTTTCTCGAGACGGCTGATCTCATCGCCGACATCGACGGCCTCGCCATTCTCGGCGAGCTTCTTCAGTTCGAGGATCTTGCCTTCGAGATCCTGCACCGGCTTTTCGAAATCGAGGTAATTGTACATTCTTGAGCGGACCGATACGTCGGAAGGCAATGACTGATGGAACCCTGAAATCCTAGGCTCCGCGCGGGGGAACGTTGTCCTCACATAGCGATATGAGGCCTAGTCGGCAAGCGGATGATGATCGTTGACCAGTCGCACCAGCCGCTCTTCCAGCACATGGGTGTAAATCTGCGTGGTCGAGATGTCGGCATGGCCGAGCAGTTGCTGCACGGCCCGTAGATCGGCGCCGTTCTGCAACAGATGGCTGGCAAAAGCATGGCGCAGCACGTGCGGCGATATTTTCGCGGCTGATATGCCGGCCCGGGCGGCAAGGCCTTTGAGGTCGCGGGCAAAGACCTGCCTGGAGAGATAGCCGCTGTCGGAGGCCGCCGGAAACAGGAACGAGCTGTCGGCAAAGGCCGGCACCGTCGCCCGCGCGGCCAGCCATGCCCGCATCGCGGTGCGCGCCTTGGCCGAGAGCGGCACCATGCGCTCCTTGTCGCCCTTGCCGCGCACCATGAAGAAGCGATCGTCGCGCTGGGCCACGGTCACCGGCAGGCCGACCAGTTCGGAAACCCGCAAGCCGGTGGCGTAGAGCACCTCGACCAGCGCGTGCAAGCGCAGCGCCGCCATTCCGTCGCCATCGGCCAGGGAGGCATCCAGCGCTTCCTGCGCCGCACGGTCGATCAGCCGGCCGGTATCGGCCTCGCTCATCGTCTTGGGCAGCGGTCGGCCCTTTTTCGGGCTGTCCAGCGTTCCTGTCGGGTCGTCGCCGCGCAGGCCTTCGGCATAGAGGAATTTGAAGAACTGGCGGATCGCCGAGAGTTTGCGCGCCTGCGACGTGGCGGCAAATCCGCGCGCGGCGACGTCGTCGAGATAGGCGCGGATATCGGCGGCGGCGGCACCGGCAAGCCCACCGCTGATTTCAGCCGAGGCGTCTTCGAGGTCGCGGCGATAGGAGGACAGCGTGTTCTCGGCCGCACCCCGCTCGGCGCTCATCATTTCGAGAAAGGCTTCGATGCGGGCGGCGCTGTTCATCGGTTTAGTTTTTCTTGGGGTTCAGCTTTTCCAAGGGGATGCGCACGCTCATCTCCGCCTTCTTTGGTTCGACGAACATCACCAACGCGAACATCGTGCCATAGGCAATGCCAGCCAGAATCGTGAGCGTCACGACAAAGCGGAACAGTGTCGGCATCAATTTTCGCCCGTCTTCTTGTTCTGCGTTTCCAAACCCAGTGCCCTTATGGGACGCCAATCCGGCCAATTCAAGGACGAAGCTCGCCTGCTGCCTGCTTGACGCAAACTGGCTTTTGATGTCGATACGCCGGCAAAGAGGGTCGTTATGAACGCGCCACCAGCAAATCCTCCCGGCGAGAGCCATGCCGCGCTGCTTGGCCAGCTGGGCAACCGTTCGATTGTCTTTGTCGGTCTGATGGGCGCCGGCAAGACGGCGATCGGTCGCAAGGTGGCAGCGATGCTGGCGCTGCCCTTCGTCGACAGCGACCAGGAGATCGAAAGCGTCTCGCGCATGACGGTTCCAGAACTGTTCGAGCGCTATGGCGAAACCGAATTCCGGGCGCTGGAGCAGCGCGTGATCCTGCGCGTGCTGGAGAATGGGCCGCAAGTGCTGTCGACAGGTGGCGGCGCCTTCATGAACGCACAGACGCGGGAAGCGATCGCCAGCCATGGCGTTTCGGTGTGGCTGAAGGCCGAGATCGAGCTGTTGATGGACCGGGTGTCCAAGAAGCAGAACCGGCCGCTTTTGAAAAGTGCCGATCCGCGCGCAGTGCTCGAGCGGCTGATGGCCGAGCGCTATCCGGTCTATGCCGAAGCAAACGTCACCGTACCGACCCGCGACGACCGCAAGGAGGTCATTGCGGCCGAGGTGGCGAACGCGCTTTGCCGGCATTTCGGTGTTGCCGAGGTTGCAGCAACGGGCGAGGTGCAGTCGTGAGCGTTGGTGAAACAGTCACCGTCGAGGTCGGGCTTGGCGATCGCGCCTACGACATATTGATCGGTCCCGGCCTGCTGTCGCGCGCCGGCGCCGAGATCGCGCACCGCCTGCCCGGCACTCGGGCGGCCGTGGTCACCGACGACAATGTCGCGGCGGCACATCTCGAGACACTGAAGGCCGGTATCGAAAAAGGCGGCATCCAGCCTGCCGTGATCACGCTGCCGGCGGGTGAGAAGACCAAGAGTTTTGCCCATCTCGAAGAGGTGGTTGACGGCGTGCTGGCGGCGAAGCTGGAGCGCGGCGATGTCGTCATCGCGCTCGGTGGCGGCGTCATCGGCGATCTCACCGGCTTTGCCGCCGGTATCGTGCGCCGCGGCATGAATTTCGTGCAGATCCCGACCTCGCTCCTAGCGCAGGTCGATTCCTCGGTCGGCGGCAAGACCGGCATCAACAGTGCGCGCGGCAAGAATTTGGTCGGCGTCTTTCATCAGCCGAAGCTGGTGCTGGCCGATACCGAGGTGCTCGACACGCTGCCGATCCGGGAGTTTCGCGCAGGCTATGCCGAGTTGGCCAAATACGGGCTGATCGACCGATCGGACTTTTTCGCCTGGTTGGAACAGAACTGGAAACAGGTGTTTGCCGGCGGTCCGGAGCGGGCTGAAGCAATCGCCGAGGCTTGCCGCGCTAAGGCCGATGTCGTCGCCCGCGACGAGTTCGAGACCGGCGATCGTGCCTTGCTCAATCTCGGCCACACGTTCGGCCATGCGCTGGAGGCCGCGACCCGCTATGACGGCGCCCGGCTCGTGCATGGCGAAGGCGTCGCCGTCGGCATGGCGCTGGCGTACCGCTTTTCCTCGCGACTCAATCTGGCTAGCCCTGACGATGCGGCGCGCGTCGAGACGCATCTGCGCGCCGTCGGCCTGCCGTGGCGGATGGCCGACATTCCCGGCGAATTGCCGGATGCCGAGGCGCTGCTGGCCTTCATCACCCAGGACAAGAAGGTGTCGCGCGGCGCGCTCACCTTCATCCTGACGCGCGGCGTCGGCCAGGCCTTCATTGCCAAGGATGTGCCGGCGTCCGAAGTGCTGTCGTTCCTTAGGGATAATCACCCGGCGAACAGGAAAGCCGGCTGAGATGGGCACCGGCTGGACCGTCGTCGCCGTCCTTGCCATCTTGATCCTGCTGGTCGTTGCCGTACGCACGCGGCTGCTTGCCATGTTCGGCTACGAGTTGTCACGCATCGAGCCGCAACGCTCGACCCATGACGAATTGCGCGGCGCGGTCGATGATTTTCGCCGCGACGGCCAGGTGGTGCGCGAGGATCGCGACCGCATTGGCGGGCTGTTCGACCTTGCCGAACTGGAAGTCTCCGACATCATGGTCCACCGCACCAATATGCGCTCGGTCAATGCCGACAATGCGCCGGAAGCGGTGGTGCGCGAGATCCTGCAGAGCCCGCACACCCGCATGCCCCTGTGGAAAGGCTCGCTCGACAACATTGTCGGCGTGCTGCACGCCAAGGACCTGCTGCGGGCGCTGAACGATGTCGGCAACGACTTTTCCAGGATCGACGTGATGAAGATCGCGTCAAAGCCGTGGTTCGTGCCCGACACCACGACGCTTCAAGAACAGCTCAACGCCTTTCTGCGCCGCAAGGCGCATTTTGCCATCGTCGTCGACGAATATGGCGAGGTCGAAGGGCTGGTGACGCTGGAGGATATCATCGAGGAGATCGTCGGCGAGATCGCCGACGAGCACGATGTCGAGATCCAGGGCGTCAAGCAGGAGGCCGACGGCTCCGTCGTCGTCGACGGCAACGTGCCGATCCGCGACCTCAACCGGGCGCTCGACTGGAACCTGCCGGACGAGGAAGCCACCACAATTGCCGGCCTCGTCATCCACGAGACGCAGTCGATCCCGGAGGAGAAGCAGGCTTTCACCTTTCATGGCAAGCGCTTCACCGTGATGAAGCGCGACAAGAACCGCATTGCAAAGCTGAGGATCAGGCCGGCGGGCGACGCCTAGTCATACACTTCGTCATCCACGGGCGGAGCAGCCGCGAAGCGGCGTCGCGAAGACCCGAGGATCCATGCCGTGACTTTTGTCGTAAAGTGCAGCTGAGCAGAATTCTGCACCGCTGCATCGCTTTGAAGTCGCGGCATGGATCCCGGGGTCTGCGCTGCGTCGCTTCGCTCCTTGCTACGCCCCAGGATGACGAAGCGATGGGCTTAACCGCCAATCGCCTAGGCCTGCGCCCCCGTCAGACTTCTGTGCCAAGGACCTAAGTTACCAATCCTTCATTGGAACTTCGCGGCGCCACGATGCATTCTGCGACGGGCGGCCAGGAGACGATGATGATGGTGGACAGACGAACCCTGCTTCTGGCCGCGTTAGCGGCGCTGTTGCCGGTCGGGGCTGTAACGGCATCGGAGCGGCGACCGTCTGCCAAAACCTTCGACTACGGGCCGGCCAAGCTCGACATCTATGCGCCCGATGGTGCACGCGGCCTGCCGGTCGTCTTTTTCGTTCACGGCGGCGCCTGGGCGTTTGGCAAACGAAGCCAGGTGGGCGCCAAGCCGGCCTTCCTGCTGGCCAATGGCTTCTGCTTCGTCTCCATCGATTATCGCATGTTGCCTGAGGCCGATGTCGCCACCCAGGCCAACGATGTCGAAAAGGCCTATGCCTATGTGCGTGCCAACATCGCCCAGCATGGCGGTGACCCCGATCGCATTGTCGGCATGGGCCATTCGGCTGGCTGCCATCTGGTTGCATTGACCGGCATGCGTGGTGGGCTGCCGGGCATTGCTGCGCTGCTTCTTGACGACACAAGGGCCTACGACCTTGCCGCGCTTGCCAGGAATGGCGGCATGGTCCGGGCCTATGCCCGCGCCTTTTCCGACCCCGCACAGTGGCATGCTCAATCGCCGGCCAGCTTTGTCGAAGGCCGCAAGCATCCGCCGACCTTTATTGCCTATTCGCGCGCCTCTGGTCGTGGCGAGGATTCGAAGGCCTTTGCCGAGCGCCTGCGCGCTACTGGCACGAAGGTCACGCTGTTCGACGGCAGCGCCTATACGCATTTGTCGATCAACCGTGATTTCGGCGAGGACGGCGACGCCCTGACCGTTGCGGCGCTGGCGTTCCTGAAATCGATCGTGGGCTGATCCTCGCGCGGCCGGACTCTTTCACCACGCAACAGCCGTAAGCGGAGCTGGATCAGACCAAAAGTGCTGGCGGGATATTGCCGCGCGCGCTGCCGCCGGTGCAATGCTCTCTTCGATCGTCAGACGGGAGAGATTGCATGAATGGCGCCGATGTCCTGTGTGACGTGCTTCTGGCCAATGATGTGACGGTCTGTTTCGCCAATCCCGGCACATCCGAAATGCATTTCGTTGCCGCCCTTGATCGCAAGCCCGAGATGCGTTGCGTGCTCGGTCTTTTCGAAGGCGTGGTGACGGGTGCTGCCGATGGCTACGCGCGGATGACCGATCGGCCGGCCGCAACGCTGCTGCATACCGGGCCGGGCTTGGCCAATGGCCTGGCCAATATGCACAATGCCCGGCGAGCGCTCAGCCCGATGATCAACATCGTCGGCGACCACGCCTCCTACCATCTGCCGCTCGATGCACCGCTCACCAGCGATATCGAAGGCCTTGCGGCGCCGATGTCGAACTGGGTCCGCCGCGTCGATGGCCCGGGCGATGTCGCGCCGGCCGCGGAGGCCGCCTTCCGTGCCTCGCTGACGCCGCCAGGCGTCGCGACGTTGATCCTGCCGGCGGATGCGGCCTGGGGCGAAGTTGGCGCGGCCCCCATCGGCAAGGTGAAGCTGGCGCCGTCGCCCGCCGTCGACATGGACGCGGTGCGCAAGGTTGCCGCAGCGATCCGTGCGGCTCCGGGGCGTGCCGGCATCATCGTTCGCGGGCGAGCGGCGAGAGCCGATGCGCTTGCGATCGCCGGCCAGATCTCGGCAGCCAGGGACGTCCGTCTGTTCAGTGACGTCCTCGTGGCCCGGATGCAACGCGGCCGTGGGCGCGTCGCGCCGACCCGCATCCCCTATCCTATCGATGCGGCTACGGCGCTGCTAGGCGACATCGACGTTCTGGTGCTGGTCGGAGCCAGGGAGCCGGTTGCCTTCTTCGCCTATCCGGGAAAGCCGGGACGGCTTGTTCGGGAAGGCTGCCAGGTGCTGACACTGGCCGCTCATGGCGACGATCTGCATGCAGCACTGGAAGCGCTGCGCGACGAGCTCGGCGTCAAGCCGTCGCTGCAACCGGCCCATGCATCAGCCTTTCCCGACGAGCCAACGCCGCGCGGCAGGCTGACCGACGATGCCATCGCGCTCTCGGTGGCACGAAAGCTGCCCGCCAATGCCATCGTCTGCGACGAAGCGGTCACCTCGGCACGGCGTTTCTTCGCCTTGTCCGCCTTCGCCGCGCCGCACGATTACATGATGGGCACAGGCGGATCGATCGGCGGCGGCATTCCGATGGCAACCGGGGCGGCAATCGCCTGTCCCGACCGCAAGGTGATCAATCTGGAGGCCGATGGCAGCGGCATGTACACGGTGCAGGGGCTATGGACCCAGGCCCGCGAAAAGCTCGACGTGGTGACGATCGTCTTTGCCAACCGGACCTATGCGATCCTGCATGGCGAGATGAAGAATGTCGGGGTGGGCGCGATCGGCGAGAATGCCAGGCGAATGCTGGATCTTAACCAACCCGCGCTGGACTGGGTCTCGCTGGCGAAAGGCATGGGCGTCGAGGCGGCGCGCGCCGACACATGCGAGCGGTTCGATGCGCTGCTGGACAGCGCCCTGTCGCGGCGGGGGCCGTTCCTCATCGAAGCGGTGATCTGAGGTCGCTGCGAAAGGCGAGGGCCGATCCGGTCCTACCAGCGGGTCTTTTCGCCGGGAGCCGCCGGTTCGATCGCCAGCGCATGCACGCCGGCCTTCAATTCGTCGGCAAGCAGTTCGTTGACGGCACGGTGGCGGTCGATGCGGCTCATGCCGGCAAAATTCGGCGAGACGATGCGGACGCGGAAATGCGTCTCGCCGGTGCCGTCATAGGCGCCGTGATGGTCGGAGCCGTGGTGATGGTGGCCGGCATGGAGATGGCTTTCATTGACGATCACCAGCCGCTCCGGCGAAAACGCCTTGTTCAGCTTGTCTTCCATCGTTGCCTGTATGGACATCGCCGCTTCTCCTCACCACATCCAGGGTCGCCGCCACAAAATTCGCCATTCGCCGGTTTTATGCCGCGATTCAGCGGTTAGGGCGATCATCGCGAAAATGTCAATTCTTGTTTCGCAGTAGCGAACAGCCCATAAATGGGTGAGATGAAACCGTATCCCAAATATTTCGAGAAGATTCGTGTCCGCCCCGACAAGGATGCGGAACTGAAGTCGCGCTCGCCGATCTGCCAGTGGGATGGCTGCAAGGAGGCCGGCACCCATCGCGCGCCTGTGGGACGCATGAAGGAAGGCGAGTATTTTCAGTTCTGCTTCGATCATGTGCGCGAGTACAATAAGGGCTTCAACTACTTTTCCGGCGTGCCGGACACCGAGATCGCCCGCTTCCAGAAGGAAGCGATGACCGGCCACCGGCCGACCTGGAAGATGGGCGTCAACGGCGCCTCGACGCGTTCGTCGCCTGACATGGCCCAGATGCGTTCCGGCCGCGCCGGCTACTACAACCGTATGCGCGACCCGTTCGACCTGTTCAAAGGGCCGAAGGATCCGCGCGAGGCGCGCGCGCGCAAAGCCAAGCCGCTTGAGGCCAAGGCGCTGGAAACGCTTGGCCTTGATACAAAGGCGACTGGCACAGAGATCAAGGCGCGCTATAAGGAACTGGTGAAACTCCACCATCCGGATGCGAATGGTGGCGACAGAGGTTCGGAAGACCGGTTCCGCGATGTGCTGCAGGCCTATCGCGTGCTCAAGCAGGCAGGTTTGTGCTGAGCGACCTTACGGTTCGTGTCGTTTTCCAACTTTCATAAGGTTGGAAAAGGCTCTAAGACCGCCCCCGAACAAAATAGATTGCCGGCGAAATCAGGCATTTCGCCCGTGGAGACGTTGATAGAGATGAACAAGGTCGATCGCGATATCGCCAACCTGCCCGACACGACGGTGTCGGTGAAGGAGAAATTCGGCTTCGAGTCCAAGATGGTGGTGCCGGCCTATTCGGTGACATCAGAGCATGTGCCCGACATCGATCCGGACTATCTGTTCGACAAGAACACGACGATGGCGATCCTCGCCGGCTTTGCCTACAACCGCCGCGTCATGGTGTCGGGCTATCACGGCACCGGCAAGTCGACGCATATCGAACAGGTCGCCGCCCGCCTCAACTGGCCCTGCGTGCGCGTCAATCTCGACAGCCATGTCAGCCGTATCGACCTCGTCGGCAAGGACGCGATCGTCGTCAAGGACGGCTTGCAGATCACCGAATTCCGTGACGGCATCCTGCCCTGGGCCTACCAGCACAATGTCGCGCTGTGCTTCGACGAGTATGACGCCGGCCGTCCGGATGTGATGTTCGTTATCCAGCGCGTGCTGGAATCCTCGGGCCGGCTGACGCTGCTCGACCAAAGCCGGGTCATTCGCCCGCATCCGGCGTTCCGCCTGTTTTCGACCGCCAACACCGTTGGTCTTGGCGATACGACCGGCCTCTATCACGGCACGCAGCAGATCAACCAGGCGCAGATGGACCGCTGGTCGATCGTCACCACGCTGAACTATTTGCCGCACGACAATGAGGTGAACATCGTGCTGGCCAAGGCCAAGCACTATCGCGACGCCAAGGGCAAGGACATCGTCAACAAGATGGTGCGTGTCGCCGACATGACGCGCTCGGCCTTCATCAATGGCGACCTGTCGACCGTGATGAGCCCGCGTACCGTCATCACCTGGGCCGAGAATGCCGAGATTTTCGGCAATATCGGCATGGCGTTCCGGCTGACCTTCCTCAACAAATGCGACGAGCTGGAACGCTCGGTGGTGGCCGAGTTCTACCAGCGTGCCTTTGGCGAGGATTTGCCTGAATCGGCCGCCAATGTGGTGCTGGGCTAAGCAGAGTCTCGATGGCGGGTCCGGGCGACAACACGCGCAACAAGTCGAAGACGGGGTCTGAAGCCGACAGCTTCAAGCGTGCCGTCACCGTCTGCATGCGCGCCATCGCCGGCGACAAGGAACTCGAAGTAGGTTTCGCCAAGGACCGGCCGGCGCTGGCCGGCAACCGCGCGCGGCTGCCGGAATTGCCGAAGAAGGCGTCGAAGGCCGACATCGCCATCACCCGTGGCCTCGGCGATTCCATGGCGCTGAAGCGCGCCTGCCACGACACCCGCATCCACAACAAGCTGGCGCCGGAAGGCAAGGCCGCCCGCGCCATCTACGACGCGGTCGAGCAGGCCCGTGTCGAGGCGATCGGCAGCAGGGCCATGCAAGGCGTCGCCGACAATATCGGCTCGATGCTCGAGGACAAATACGCCAGGGCCAACCTCGTCGACGTCAAGGACAAGGCCGACGCGCCGATCGAGGAAGCGCTGGCGCTGATGGTGCGCGAAAAGCTGACCGGGCGCGCGGTGCCGAAGAGCGGCGAGCGGCTGGTCGATCTCTGGCGCCCCTGGGTCGAGGAAAAGGCCAGTGCCGATCTCGACGGTCTCTCGGCCAAGCTCGACGACCAGCAGGCCTTCGCCCGCGTCGTGCGCGACATGTTGGCCTCCATGGAAATGGCCGAGGAACTCGGCGACGACCAGGAGACGGAAGACTCGGAAGACAATGACGACAACCAGCCGCAAGGCGAGGAGCAGAGCGAGGAGGGCGGTGAAGACGATTCCGGTTCCGAGCAGTCGCAGTCCGACGATACCGAGGCGTCCGCCGACGACGAGCAGTCGGCCGAGACGGAGGCGTCCGACGCCACCGCCGACGATCTGTCCGACGATGACGACGCCGATGCCGAAACCCCCGGCGAGGCGCGCCGCAACGACAATCCCTTCACCAATCTGCCGAAAGAGATCGACTACAAGGTTTTCACCACCGCCTTCGACGAGACGGTCGGTGCGGAGGAGCTTTGCGAGGAAGAGGAACTGGACCGGCTGCGCGCCTTCCTCGACAAACAGCTCGCCAATTTGTCGGGTGTCGTCGGCCGGCTGGCCAACCGGCTGCAGCGCCGGCTGATGGCGCAGCAGAACCGCTCCTGGGACTTCGATCTCGAAGAGGGCTATCTCGATCCGGCGCGGCTGGTGCGCATCGTCATCGACCCGATGCAGCCTTTGTCCTTCAAGCAGGAACGCGACACAAAATTCCGAGACACGGTGGTGACGCTGGTGCTCGACAATTCGGGTTCGATGCGCGGCCGGCCGATTACCGTCGCCGCCACCTGCGCCGACATTCTGGCGCGCACGCTGGAGCGCTGCGGCGTCTCGGTCGAGATCCTCGGCTTCACCACCCGCGCCTGGAAGGGCGGGCAGGCGCGCGAGAAATGGCTGAAGGATGGCAAGCCGCCGAACCCCGGCCGGCTCAACGACCTGCGCCATATCATCTACAAATCCGCCGACCATCCGTGGCGCCGCGCGCGGCGCAATCTCGGGCTGATGATGCGCGAGGGCCTGCTCAAGGAAAACATCGACGGCGAAGCGCTCTTGTGGGCGCACAACCGCCTGATCGCCCGGCCGGAGCAGAGAAAAATCCTGATGATGATCTCGGACGGCGCGCCGGTCGACGATTCGACGCTGTCGGTCAATCCGGGCAATTATCTCGAACGGCATCTGCGCGCCGTCATCGAGCTGATCGAGACGCGTTCGCCGGTCGAGCTGCTCGCCATCGGCATCGGCCATGACGTCACCCGCTACTACCGCCGCGCCGTCACCATCGTCGATGCCGAGGAACTGGCCGGCGCCATGACCGAGCAATTGGCCTCGCTGTTTGGTGAGGAAAGCGCGCGCGACACACGGCGCGGCGGCCTGCGGCGCGCCGGATGATCTTTTCGCGCGGCGGCTTTCGGCACACGCTTTTCGCCGCCACTGCCTTGTTCGGCATGGCTCTGTCACCGGCCATCGCCGCCGGCCCGGCTTCGGTCGAGCCGCTTGAGATTTCGGCGCGGCCGATCAGCGAATTCCAGATCGGCCACGCCGAGAAACAGTTCGGGCCGCTCGAATTCGTCGGTGGCCTGGAAATGACCTCGCCGTCGCGCGATTTCGGCGCGCTGTCGGCCTTCCGCTTCCTTAAACCTGGCAGCGACTTCGTCGGCGTCGCCGATACCGGTTTCTGGTTCTTCGGCACCGTGGCTCACGATGCGGACAAGCGCCCCTCGGGCATCCAAAATTTCAGGATGCAGCAGATGGTCGACACATCAGGCCGGCCGATCGACAAGAAATGGGAGGTCGACGCCGAAGGCCTCGCGGTCAAGGACGGCATCGCCACCGTCGGTTTCGAGCGCAATCAGCGCATCGCCCAGTTCAGAATAGACCCTGACAATATGAAGGCACCGTTCAAGCAACTGGATTTTCTGGTTCCGGCCCGGGAGATCCGGCAGAACCGCGGTTTCGAGACGGTCACCTACGCCAATCCTTATGGCCAGCATGAGGGCGGACTGGTGGTGGTGTCGGAAAAGAGCCTGGACAAGGCCGGCAATATCTATGCGGCGATCATCGAAGGGCCGCACAAGGGCGTCTTCACCGTCAAGCGCAATGGCGAGTTCGACATCACCGACGGCGCCTTCCTGCCGGATGGCGATCTTTTGCTGCTGGAGCGCAGTTTTTCGATGGCGAGAGGCGTCAAGATGCGACTGCGCCGCATCTATGGCGAAAGCGTCGAGAAGGGCGCGGTTGCCGATGGGCCGGTGCTGATGGAAGCCGACATGGGCTACCAGATCGACAATATGGAAGGGCTCGATGTCTGGACCCGCGACGACGGGGCGTTGATGGTGTCGCTGATCTCCGACGACAACCACTCGATGCTGCAGCGCAATCTCTATCTCGAGTTTATCCTGCACCAGGATTGAGCGGCGCTCCAACTGCGAACCTGAAGTTGAGGGTTTTCAACGGTGGGTTCGATTTGGTCGAACGCCTTCCCCCACTCCGTCGCTGCTTCGCAGCGCCACCTCTCCCCCCCCTCCGGCGGGAGAGGAAGGGAGTCTGGTTTGGCGAATGCATGCCCTTCCTTCACCCGTCGATGGGAAACGCCCTTCCTCTACCCCGTCGATCGGGGGAGAGGTGGCGAGCGTAGCTCGACGGAGTGGGGGTCGATTGTTCAGCAACGATTTACGCTCGCCAAAATACTTTAGTGCAGACTTGACAATTCCTCTTATCGGAGCAATACTCAAGTCCATGCTTGACCATTCCGAGATCGACTGCATCCTGCGGGCCCTTGTCGAGCCCACGCGCCGCCAGATCCTGGAAAGGCTAAGCCGCGGACCGGCGACCGTCAGCCAGCTGGCGGAGCCGTTCGGCATGACGTTCGCTGCCGTGCTGCAGCATCTGCAGGCGCTGGAAGCCTGCGGGCTGATCCGCAGTGAAAAGATCGGGCGGGTACGCACCTGCCGGATCGAACCGGGCGGGCTGGCTCCGCTCGCCGACTGGATCGCGGAACGCCGCATACCGGCGGAACGCCACCTCGATCGTCTTGGCCAGATCCTGGCCGAGACGGACGCATCCCCCAAAAGCCCCAAGAAAAATCAGGACAAGGACCAAGAGCAATGAACCAGATAGCACCAGTGAAAGACGAGCACTCCGTAATCCACTCCACCTTCACCATCGAGCGGACCTATCCGCAATCGCCAAACCAAGTCTTCCATGCCTTTGCCGACAAGGCGACGGTGCAACGTTGGCGGATCCAGGGTGATGGTTTTGCGATCGCTGAATTCACGTTCGACTTCCGCGTTGGTGGCGGCGAGGTGTCGCGTTTCAGCTACCAGGGCGGCCCTGAGGTTCGGCTTGACGCGCAATTCCAGGACATCGTTGCCGACCAGCGCATCGTGTTTTCGTACCGCATGGCGATCGGGCCGCAGCCGCTGTCGGCGTCGCTCACCACCATCGAGCTGACGCCCTCGGGCGAGGGCACCCGCCTGACCTATACCGAACAAGGCGTCTTCTTCGACGGCGTCGACTCGGCGCAAGGACGCGAAGAAGGCACGCGCGGACTGCTGGAGGCTCTTGGAGCCGAGCTTCAGAAAGCGAAGTAGGACTTTTCGACCCGGGAACTGTTGGCCATCCTGCACGAGCGGTGCAGGGTGGCTATCGCGCTGTCCCAGCTGTCGCGACCCAGATGACATGGCGCGCGCCACGCTTGCCGTTGGCCCGCACCTTGACCTCCTCGACCATGAAACCCGCCTGCTTCAGCCGCCGCGTGAAGCCAGTGTCCGGCCCTTGCGACCAGACTGCCAGCACGCCTTGCGGTTTGAGCGCGGCGCGTGCGGCGTTCAAGCCGGCCACGCCGTAGAGAGCATCATTGGCCTTGAAAACAATGCCTTCCGGGCCGTTGTCGACATCGAGCAGGATGGCGTCATAGGTCGACGCCTCCGAGCGGATGATCTGCCCGACATCGATCTCGCGAATGCTGACTCGGGGATCGTCCAGGCAGCCGCCGAAGACCTCAGCCATCGGACCGCGCGCCCAGGCGACGACAGCCGGCACCAGTTCCGCAACGACGACGCCGGCATCGTTGCCAAGTTCGGCGAGGGCGGCACGCAGCGTAAAGCCCATGCCCAGGCCACCGATCAGGATTTTTGGTTGTCTGCGACCGGCAATCTTGTCGCAGGTCAGTTTGGCCAGCGCCTCCTCGGAGCCGCTGAGGCGGCTGTTCATCAGCTCGTTGGTGCCGAGCATGATCGAGAATTCGCTGCCGCGCCGCTTGAGGCGAAGTTCTTGCCCGCCATCCGGCGTTTTAGCTGAGTCGAGTTGGACCCAGGGGATCACAGCCTAGACGGCCAGAGCCGGCTGGCTCCAGCGGGCTGCAAGCAGTCGGTAGGGGATCAGCGCCACCACGGCGATGATCAGCTTCACCGAGAGGTCGCCGAGCGCCCAGGATACCCAGCGCATGGTTTCGATCGGCAGCACGCCCATCAGCGGCGCCGTTTCCAGCGCGAAGCCGTCGTTCGGCCCGGCAAAGGCGAAGGCCGCCGAAAAGGCGACGGTGAAGAACACGAGCGTGTCGAATACCGAACCGACCAGCGTGCCGACGATCGGCGCGCGCCACCAGCTCTGCCGGCGCAGCCGGTTGAACACGGTCACGTCGAGCAATTGCGCGCTCAGGAACGCCGCGCCGGACGCTGCCGCGATGCGCACCAGCCGGTCGGCTGCGGTCTCGAACTCGATTAGGCCATGGCGGAACAGGAAGGGCGGGACGAGAATCGAGCAGACCACCGCCGTCATGAAGCCGACAAAGACGATCCGGCGCGCCACGGCGGGGCCGTAGCGGCGGTTGGCAAGGTCGGTGACCAGGAAGGAGAAGGGATAGGTGAAGGCGCCCCAGGTGAGCAGGTCGGCCAGCGACAGGTCGCCGATCTGGCCCTGCATGGGGAACTGCACAAGAATGTTCGACGCCACGACGACAAGCGCCATGGCGGCCACGAAGGGCAGATATCGCGAGAAGAAAGTCATTTTTTTATCCTGGGTAATGGAACCAGCGAAGCGCGATCCGAACTCCGGACCACGCGCCTTGGAAGGCGGTTGTCCCCCGCCTGAAAAATATTAAGCGGCGGGCTGCTCGGCCAGCTTCTTGGCGATCTGCTTCTTCAAGAGACGCGCGCGCTGCGACAGCTCCTTGGCGTCTGCCTTGACCAGGAACGCATCGAGGCCGCCGCGATGCTCGACCGAACGCAGTGCGTTGGCCGAAATGCGCAGGCGCACATTCTGGTTCAGCGTCTCGGAGATCAGCGTCACATTGACGAGATTCGGCAGGAAGCGACGCTTGGTCTTGTTGTTGGCGTGGCTCACATTGTTGCCGGACATGACTGCCTTGGCAGTGAGTTCGCAGGTGCGGGACATGATTCTAACCTTCAGTTCTCGGTCTGGCCAAACCTTTGTACCCGCGCCGGGTGGCGCGCGGTTTCGGTCAGGCGGCCTTTTGGAAAAGTTGGCGTTCCATAGTTGCATTTCGACCATGCGTCAAGCTCCGGCTTGCCGGCGGGGCGGGAGCATAGTCCACATAAAGGCCGGAATTCGGCCTATAAGCGGTCGCACAGGGACATACCAGGCCTGAGCTGCCCATCTCCGGCCGAAAAATCGAGGATCGATCCCCGCCATGCTTCGCTCGTCACGTGCTCGTGTTGCCTTGCTTGCCGTTGCCTTGCCGACGGCAACGTCCGCCGCCACACCCAATTCCGCCGCCACGCCGCAGTCCTTCAAGGGCGAGTACACCGTATCGTTCCTTGGCCTTTCGATCGCCAGGTCGACGTTTTCCAGCCGCTATCAGGACGGCACCTATTCGATCGACGGCACCGTTTCCGCCGCCGGCCTCGCCAAGCTGTTCGACGATACGCGCGGCACGATCTCGTCCAAGGGCACGATTTCGGGCAAGAAGATGGTGCCACAGGCGTTTCGTGCCGACTACACGTCCGGCAAGAAGGCATCGGTGGTCGACATCCGCTTTGCCAATGGCAGCGTCACCTCGACGCAAGTCATCCCCGCTCCGGGCAAGCGCGACCCAAAGAGCTGGGTGCCGCTGGGCGCCAGCGACCTGGCAGCCGTGCTCGATCCGATGGCGGCCACCGTCGTTCATGCCGACAGTCTCGATCAGGTCTGCGGGCGCACGGTGAAGTTCTACGACGGCGAGATGCGCGCCAACCTGACGCTGACCTATGCTTCGAAAGGGTCGATCTCGGTGCCCGGCTACAAGGGCGATACGGTCACCTGCAGAATGGGTTTTGAGCCGGTGGCCGGCTACCGCAAAGGCCGCAAGGCGCTGAACTATCTGAAGAACCGCAGCCGCATGATGGTGACGTTTGCACCGCTCGGCCAAACCGGGATATATGCGCCGATCCACGCCACGGTCGGTACGCAGATCGGCACGCTGACCGTGAGCGCCGGGCGTTTCGAAGCAATCAACTAGGCGCCGTAACGCGCCGCCGGAGACGGGCATGGGGCGCGCAACACTGATCGGCTTCTCGGCGGTCGCCATGTGGGCGCTGCTGGCCCTGCTGACGGACGCGTCCGGCGCGGTGCCGCCGTTCCTGCTTTCGGCAATCACCTTCACCATCGGCACCGCCGTCGGACTGGTCGCCCGGCTGTTCATGCCGGCGGCCGACAAAGGCCAGAAGATCCCTCGTCAGGTCTGGGTGATCGGCATTGCCGGCCTGTTCGGCTACCACTTCTTCTACTTCACCGCCTTGCGCAACGCGCCGGCGGTGGAAGCGAGCCTGATCGCCTATCTGTGGCCGCTGCTGATCGTGCTCGGTTCGGCGCTGATGCCGGGCGAAAAGCTGGCCTGGAACCATGTCGTCGGCGCATTGCTCGGCCTTGCCGGCACGGTCTTGATCGTCACCAAGGGCGGCGGGCTTGCCTTCGACGCGCGCTACAGCTTCGGCTATGCGATGGCCGGCGTCTGCGCGGTGCTGTGGTCGTCCTATTCGCTGTTGTCGCGGCGCTTCCCCTCGGTGCCGACCAGCATCGTCACCTGGTTCTGCGCGGCAACCGCGGCGCTTTCTTTCCTCTGCCACCTGTTGCTGGAACAGACCGTGCTGCCCGTTGGCGCCGGCCAGTGGCTGGCCGTGCTCGGCCTCGGGCTGATGCCGGTGGGTGCGGCCTTCTACGCCTGGGACATCGGCGTCAAGCGCGGCAACATCCAGGTGCTGGGGGCGGCGAGCTATGCCGCGCCGCTGCTATCGACGCTGGTGCTGATATCAGCCGGCGTCGCCGAGCCGTCGCTGCGCATTCTTGCGGCCTGCGTGCTGATCACCGGCGGGGCGGCGCTGGCGGCGAAGTCGCTGTTCCTGCGCAAGCCGGCAACGAGCGAGGCACAGGCATGATGCCGTTTCCCGGTGGTATCGATGCCAACGCCAATGCGACGCTTGTGTTTTCGCTGGTGGCGGCGGCGATCTACGCTTTCACGCTGGGCATGCAGCCGACGCTTGCCCGCTCCGCGGTCAAGACACTGGCCGTGGCGATGCTTGCCGTGCTGGCGCTGCTGCAAGGCGCTCCCCTGCTGCTGGTTGCAGCACTGGCGCTCAGCGCCATCGGCGACGCCTTCCTGTCGCGTGACGGCGAAAAAGCCTTTCTCGGCGGGTTGGCCAGCTTTCTCGCCGCCCATGTCGCCTATGTCGCGCTGTTCCTGCGCTCTGGCGGTGGGACAGGATTGCTTGGCACTGAACCGTGGCGGGGAGCGATTGCGCTGGCGATGGCGGTGTTCGCGCTTGCCATGCTGGCCGCTCTTTGGCGTCGCGTCGGCCCCGGTCTGCGCCTTCCGGTCAGCGTCTATGTCGTCGCCATCCTTGCCATGGGCATGTCAGCACTGACTACGAGCAGTTTCTGGGTCATCGCCGGCGCCGTGCTGTTCATGGCGTCCGACGGGCTGCTCGCGGCGGAAAAGTTCCTGGTATCGGCCATCTCGCCGCATCGCGCCTGGATGCGCTATGCGGTCTGGGCGCTGTATTACGCCGCCCAATTGGGGATCACCCTGGGTTTCCTACTGGGCTAGGGTGTATTGATACACACTCTAAGGCGTTCCGGGCTGCCAGCCGGGTGCCGCCATCTCGAATGCGGCGAAGTCAAAGCCCGGCGCCACGGTGCAGCCGACCAGCGTCCATTCGCCCAAGCTGCGCGCCGATTGCCACCAGCCGGCCGGCACGACGATCTGCGGCCGTTCGCCCGCGGCGAGTGCCGGGCCGAGCACCTGTTCGATGACCTGGTCACCGACGGCGCCGTCGTCCTGATACATCGACAGCGCCAATGGCGCGCCGGCATAGAAGTGCCAGACCTCGGCCGCGTCCTTGACCCGGTGCCAAGCCGAAATCTGGTCCTGTTCCAGGAGAAAATAAATCGCCGTCGAATGGCCGCGCGCGCCGCCCGCGCCGTCGCGAAAAGTCTCGGCATACCAGCCGCCTTCCGGATGCGGCTTCAGGCCGAGTATGGCGATGATTTCGGCGGAACTGGTCATGGTTTCAAAACCATCATCAGGCTTAGAAATTGTCCTTGCGCTTGCGGATCTCGGCGAACACGTCGGCGTCGGAGGCGCTCTCCATGCCGAGATGCTTGCGGATTGCCGGATCGTGCCAGCGCAGGAACGGATTGGTCGACAGCTCCTCGCCGATGGTGGTCGGCAGCGTCGGCTTGTTGTCGGCGCGCAAGCTTTCGATCTTCGCGGCGCGCTCCTTCAGCGCCGAATTGGTCGGGTCGATGGTCAGCGCGAAGCGGGCGTTGGACAGCGTGTATTCGTGGCCGCAATAGATGACCGTCTCGGCCGGAAGTGCAGCGAGCTTCTGCAACGAATCATACATCACCGGAGGCTTGCACTCGAACAGCCGGCCGCAGCCGAGCGCAAACAGCGTGTCGGCGGTGAAGGCGACTTTCGACGCCGGCAGATGGTAGGAGACATGGCCCGCCGTGTGGCCGGGCGTGGCAATCACATCGATCCTTTCCTCGCCGAGGTAGACGACCGAACCTTGCTCGACCGTCTCGTCGATGCCGGGGATCTTTGCCTGTTCCGCCTCGGGTCCGACGATGCGCAGCTTGAGGCGCTCTTTCAGCGCCAGATTGGCCTCGACATGGTCGATATGGTGGTGGGTGGTCAGGATCATCGTCGGCGTCCAGCCAGTGCGCTTGATCGCGGCGAGGATCGGCGCCTCCTCGGGCGCGTCGATGATCGCGGTCTGACCGCTCTTGGGGTCATGCACGAGCACGCCGAAATTGTCGCTGCGGCACATGAACTGTTCGATTTCGACCGGCATCGTCTTCTCTCCGTTGTCGCCGCAGACATAGGGTGCTTGCCCGCCGATGTCATCCGGCTTTGTTGAACTTAGCTTTTGTTGAGGTGGGCGCCTTTGTTGAACTTGGACGGCATCGAAGCTACCGTCGCGCGCATGCATTCCGATATTGTCGATCTCCGCTCCTTCTACTCGACCACGCTCGGGCGCCTGGCCGAACGCTCGATCGCCATGGCGCTGTCCTCGATATGGGCTGCCGTGCCCAACGAGCGGCTGGTCGGCCTTGGCTATACCTTGCCGTGGCTGGAGCGTTTCGGCAGCGATGCCGAGCGCGTCTTTGCCTTCATGCCGGCGACGCAAGGCGCGGTCGTATGGCCGGCGACCGGCCCAACCGCCACCGCGCTGGTTTTTGACGAGGAGCTGCCGCTGGTCGATTCCTGCATCGACCGCATGCTGCTCGTCCATTCGCTCGAGCATGTCGAGAATCCGCGCGAGACGCTGAACGAGATCTGGCGGGTGCTGTCGCCGGCCGGCCGCGTCGTCATCGTCGTGCCCAACCGGCGCGGCGTCTGGGCCCGTTTCGAACATACGCCGTTCGGCAATGGCCGGCCGTTCTCACGCGGCCAGCTCACCGAGCTGCTGCGCGAAGCGAATTTCACGCCGGCGGCGTGGTCCGACGCGCTGTTGTTCCCGCCATCGCGGCGGCGCTTCATGATGCGCTTCCATAATGTGCTGGAACGCGTGGGACGGCGCTTCTGGCCGATCTTTTCCGGCGTCATCGTCGTCGAAGCGCAGAAGCGGCTCTATCAGGGCGTGCCGGTGGCCCAGCGCGCCTCCCGCCGCGTCTTCATGCCGGTTCTGTCGCCGCAAGGCGCCACCAGGCTCGGCCGGCTGTCGCAAGCCGGAGATGGACCGTCTTCGGCCGGGCGGGTGACGCGTTCGTGATCGGCATTACGCTGTCTTGCACCCTATCTGTCGGGGGCGAATTCGTCGCCCGGTCGAAGGGCATAGGTCGGCAACGCCGTGATCGGGTTCAGCACCGGCTTTGAACGCAAGGATTTCACCCATGGCTGATCACCCGGACGACCAGGCAAGCACCGTGCCTGCTGCCGCGCCGGTCGAGACCAGCCTTGGCGAGCAGATTGCCACAATCAGGCTGGCGCTGACGGCTTCGCCCGTGCGCAAACAACTGCTCTGGGCCTGCCTCGGCATCGTTGCCGTTATTGTCGCAACCTCGGTCGGGCAAGTTCTGCTCAACCGCTGGAACCAGCCCTTCTATGACGCGCTGGCGCGGCGCGACATGCAGGACTTCCTGCATCAGCTCATGGTGTTTGCGGCAATAGCCGGCGGGCTCCTGGTGCTCAATGTCGGCCAGACCTGGCTCAACCAAATGATCCGACTGAAACTGCGCGAGGCGCTGACGCTCGACCTGATAGGTGAGTGGCTGCGGCCGGCGCGTGCCTTCCGGCTGGCGCATGCCGGGGCCATCGGCGTCAATCCCGACCAGCGCATGCAGCAGGACGCCGGTCACCTTGCCGACCTTTCGACCGATCTCGGCGTCGGCCTGCTGCAGTCGTTCATCCTGCTCGCCTCGTTCATCGGCGTGCTGTGGTCGCTGTCTTCGGGCTTCATCTTCCACTTCGGCGCTCATGCGGTGGCGATACCCGGCTACATGGTCTGGGCTGCGATCCTCTATGCCGGCATTGCCTCCTGGCTGAGCTGGCTGGTCGGCCGGCCGCTCATCCGCCGGAACAGCGACCGCTACACGCGCGAGGCGGAGCTGCGTTCGTCGATGGTCCGCGTCAACGAGAATGTCGATGCCATTGCGCTTGCCCATAGTGAAACCGATGCCAAACGGCAGCTTCAGCTCGACCTTGGCACGGTGCTGGGCGCCATGCGGCGCATCTACAGTGCCCAGATCAACCTTGCCTGGGTGACTGACACCTATGGCTGGATCACCGTCGTGGCGCCGATCCTCGTCGCTTCGCCGGTCTATTTCGCCGGCGACATCAGCTTCGGCGGGCTGATGATGGCGGTCGGCGCCTTCAACCAGGTCCATTCGTCGCTGCGCTGGTTCGTCAACAATATCGGCGGCATCGCCGACTGGCGCGCGACGCTGATGCGGGTCGCCGACTTCCGCATCGCGCTGGCCGAAACGGATGTGCTGCACGACACGGAAAAGCGCATTGCCTTCGGCGAAAACGCGGACGGCAGCCTGACATTCGAGGCACTGCAGGTGTCGTCACCCGAGGGATGCACGAAGCTGGCGGAGCCGCATGTCGAAATCCGCGTCGGCGAGCGCGTCATGATCACCGGAGAACAAGGCGCCGGCAAGACGCTGTTCTTTCGCGCCATTGCCGGTCTGTGGCCGTGGGGAAGCGGGCGCATCGGCATGCCGGCGGCAGAGGTGCCGGTCTTCGTTCCGCGCACTCCCTATTTCCCGCTCGGCACGCTGCGCGAGGTGCTCAACCACGCCGGCGGTGTCATCACGGCGGATGCCGACATCTCGGCGGTTCTGGTTGAGGTCGGTCTGGCGCGGCTCTCAACCTCGCTCGACCGCTCGGCGCGCTGGGAACATGAGCTCAGCGATGACGAGCAGCGCCTGCTGGCCTTTGCCAGGCTTGCGCTGCTGCAGCCGAAATGGGTGATCATCGACGAAGCGCTTGATACCTTCGACGGAGCGACGTTGCGGCAGGTGCTGGCGATGCTGGAGAAGCGTCTCAATGGGGCCGCGATCCTCAACATCGGTCGCGGCCAGCACAACAGCCAGTTTTTCCCGCGTTCGCTGACGATCGTGAAGGATGCCGCCGGATCGGCGCTCAAACCCGCGCGTGTCCGGGCCGGCGCCATCGAGCCGCCGCCGCCGACCGCTGCACGCAGCAAGAGGAAGTAGGCTCGCCGACGGAAGTGGCCGGGCAAGCTTTATTTCGCCGCGATCACAGGAAAAACTGCAGGCATCGTTCGGAAAGCCTGTGGCCATGCTTGACGCACTCAGCCTGCTTGCTTGCCTTGCCTGCGCCCCAGCCTCACCGCAGGCCGCGCCGGCCAAAGCGGTGGATGTCGAGCTGGTGCTGGCGGTCGACATCTCGCAGTCGATGGACGAAAGGGAATTTGCCCTGCAGCGCGCCGGCTATGTCGCAGCGCTACGCCACCCCGACTTCATCAAGGCCGTGCGTTCGGGCAGCACAGGCCGTGTCGCGCTGGCCTATTTCGAATGGGCAGGCGTCGTGCGCGACGATGGTGTCATTGCCTGGCAGGTCATCGACAGCGCCGAGAGCGCCAACGCTTTCGCCGACAAGATCGCAGCCCGTCCCTTCCGGAGCTTTCGCGGCACCTCGATTTCCGGCGCGCTGGCTTTCGGCGCCGGGTTGTTCGAGGGCACCGCATTCGCCGCGACGCGCAGCGTCATCGACATTTCCGGCGATGGTCCCAACAACACCGGGCTGCCCGTAACGTCGACACGCGACGCGGCGGTGGCAAAGGGCATCGTCATCAACGGCCTGCCGATCCTGATCAGCCCGTCGCCGACCTTCAGCCATCTCGACCAGTACTATGCCGAGTGCGTCACCGGCGGCCCAGGCTCCTTCGTGCTGCCGATCTACGCAGCCTCCGAGTTCGCGACCGCTATACGCCGCAAGCTCATTCTCGAGGTGAGTGGCGTTTCCGATCCCCGGATGATCCGGATCGACGCGGCAACACCGATCGACTGTCTGCAGGGCGAGCGCGACCGGCGGTTCTATTCCGACCCGTATTTTCCGGAGCTTGATCGCTGAAGCCGCGATACCACTCGGGTGAAAATTCAGGCCGGCCGCGCGCCATATTTGGTGCGGAATTCATCGTAGACATCGCGGCGCCAGCGCCGGCCGCCGAGGTAACCGCGCAACAGCTGCGGCAGCGAGTAGCCAAGTGTCTTCGCCGACCGGTTGGCCAGATAGCCGGCAAATGCCTGCGACACCCTGCCCTTCATGGCGTCGGCGATGATCTGCCGTGCGATCATGTAGGGGGGAATGTCGGGATAGCGATCGACAATATGGGGATGTTTGCCCATCAGGTTTGCGTAGGCTTCGACATAGCCGTCACGCCGGCCGGAAATCGAATTCTCCGAATTGTACTTTTTCCAGTCGATATCCTCGGACAGCAACGCGCCGTTGCGCCGGGCAAAGCGCAGCAGCAATTCGCGATCCTGCATGCGCGCGATGTCGCTGTCGTAGCCGCCGATCGCCAGCAGCGATTCGCGCGTGGCCGTTATCGCGGTGCCGGCGATGAAGATGGTCTGCGCGACCAAAGCTCTTTCGAGCGCGTTTCGGGCCAGGAAGGCTTCGCGGTTGACGCATTTGGTGCTGCGGCCACCCTTCACCGACACGAAGGAACTGATCAGCACTTCGAGTGATGGATTTTCCTCGAAACGCACCAGCGTTCGCTGCAGCCGGTCCGGCAAGTAGACGTCGTCGGAATCAAGGAAGGTCACGATCGGCGCTTGCGCGCGCTCGATGCCGGCATTGCGGGCGGCATTGGCGCCCCGCCATTTGGCGCCGACATAGATGAGGCGCGGATCGTGAATGCGGGCCAGCGCCGCTTCCGTCCCATCGGTCGAGCCGTCGTCGACAACAATATGCTCGAAGCGGGTGAGGTTCTGCGCCAGCACGCTTTCCACGGCGCGCACGACCTGATCGCGCCGGTTGTGGGTCGGCGTGATCACCGTGATGAGAGGCGCCTGATCGGTCTTTCTAGGCATGTCGCTTCCGCTATGCCCCGGGTCCTGCGAGGATCGGATCGATTTGATGGTCGCCTTCCATGCCCGCCCCGGAATCGCGTTCGATTCGAGGTTACGAGAACGAAGCGGTGGTGTCATCACAAAGTGTTGAGGCAGAGCCTGTCCGCAACGGCGAATTCGCAAGCCAGCGTCTCAATTGCAACACCGCCTGCGGCGCGGGAAATCCCGAAACCGTCGCATTTGGCGAGATGGAATTGCCTGTTACCCACGAGATGTAGGCAATCCGATTACTCCAGACGTAATCGACCGGCGTGCGAGCACCCTGCAAACTGCCTGCATGAAGCCGGCCGTTCGGCTTCGATCCAGCAGGGAGTTCAGCCATGACCGCCTACGCCGTTGCCCATATGCGCCAAGCCACGATGGGCCCTCAGATTGTCGAATATCTTGAGAAGATCGACGCGACGCTGGAACCTTTCGGAGGCCGGTTTCTGGTCCATGGCGGCGATGTGGAGGTGATCGAAAACGACTGGCCCGGGCATCTGATCGTCATCGAATTTCCCGACAGGGAGCATGTGCGCGGATGGTACCGCTCGCCCGCCTATCAGCAGATCCTGGCGCTGCGCACCGGCAATTCGGAGTCCGCCGTGGTTTTTGTTGACGGCGTTGACCATCCGCACAAAGCTACGGACGTTCTGGGATAGGCGGCGAAGCTTATCGCTTCAGCAGGAACACCGCTTGCTGGCCGAAGAAATTCCAGAACCACCATGGCATCGACAGGCCGATCTTCTGGCCGTTGCCGTCGAGCGCGGTTGCCTTTTCGACCGTCGCGCCGAGCTCGTCGCACAGATTGACGAAGTCGCGGATGGTGCAGAAATGGATGTTGGGCGTGTCGTACCAGGAGTAGGGCAGGTCCTTGGTCACCGGCATGCGGCCATTGAGGAACAGCGACAGGCGCACCCGCCAATGGCCGAAATTGGGGAAGGAGACGATGGCGCGATTGCCGATCCTGAGCAGTTCGTCGAGCACCAGCTTCGGGTTGCGGGTCGCCTGCAAGGTCTGCGACAGGACGACGAAATCAAAGCCCTTGTTGGGATAGAATTCGAGGTCCTTGTCGGCGTCCCCCTGAATGACCGAGAGGCCGCGCGCCACGCATTCGTTGACACCGCGCTGCGACAACTCCAGGCCGCGACCGTCGACTTGCTTAGTCTCCTGCAGCAATTCCAGCAGCAGGCCGTCGCCGGAGCCGACGTCGAGCACCCGCGATAGCGGCGGGATGAGATCGGCGACGACTTCGAGGTCGACGCGCTGCGTGTGGTTGACGCTCATGGCTTCGCCTCTTGCCTGACGCATGATCCCTGTCCGAAAAGTCTGCAACTTTTCGGGGTCATGCGCTGAGGCCCCTGGCCCGCGCGGCCGAGCCGATGAAGCCGTTGATGGCGGCGAACAGTTCCGGCTCGTCGAGCAGGAAAGCGTCGTGGCCGCGATCGGTGTCGATCTCGACGAAGGATACCGATGCGCCGGCGGCGTTCAGCGCGTGCACGATCGAGCGGCTCTCCTCGGTCGGGAACAGCCAGTCGCTGGTGAAGGACACCAGGCAGAAGCGGGTTTTGGTGCCGGCAAAGGCATCGGCCAGCCGCCCGCCATGGTCGGCGGCGAGGTCGAAATAGTCCATGGACCGGGTCATGTAGAGATAGGAATTGGCGTCGAAGCGGTCAACGAAGGTCTGGCCCTGATGGCGCAGATAGCTCTCGATCTGGAAGTCGGCGTCGAAACCGAAGGTCAGCGCCTCGCGGTCCTGCAGATTGCGGCCGAACTTCCTATGAAGTGCCGCTTCCGACAGATAGGTGATGTGGGCGGCCATGCGCGCCACCGCCAGCCCTTTTTCGGGGCGCGCGCCAAAGTCGAGATATTTGCCGCCATGCCAGTCGGGGTCGGCCATCACCGCTTGCCGGCCAACCTCGTGGAAGGCGATGTTCTGCGAGGAATGGCGGGCGCCGGTGGCGATCGGCAACGCCGAGAAGACCCGCTCCGGATAGCTCGATGCCCATTCCAGCACCTGCATGCCGCCCATCGAGCCGCCGAGGACGGAAAACAGCTTTTCGATGCCGAAATGGTCGACCAGCATCAGTTGCGCGCGCACCATGTCGCGAATGGTGATGATCGGCAGGTCGAGCCCATACGGCTTGCCGGTAGCGGGATTGGTCGAGGCGGGGCCGGTGGAACCGAGGCAGCCGCCGATGACGTTGGAGCAGATGACGAAAAAGCGGTTGGTGTCGATGATCTTGCCCGGGCCGATCAGCACTTCCCACCAGCCGGGCTTGCCGGTCACCGGATTGGTGCTGGCGACATGTTGGTCGCCGGTCAGCGCGTGGCAGACCAAGATCGCGTTGGAGCGGGCATCATTGAGTGTGCCGTAGGTCTGGTAGGCGATCTGGAACGGCGACAAAAGCGTGCCGGCGTCGAGCTTGAGCGGCTTGTCGGCGCCGAAACGCAACACCGGGCTCGACGGAGCGTCGGCCTCGTTGTTGGTTTTTCCTGCGCGCAGAGCGGCCATCACATCTCTCATACATCGGTCGTCCGGCCGGCCGCGGACAACAAAAAACCGGCATTGCCGTCGCAAAGCCGGTTACAGGATGCAAACGGCCCTTTAGCAAGTTGTTTAACGTGGCTGCAAGCCGACCGGCCAAATCACCACGGAACTGTTGCGTCCTTCTAGAACTCGCGGGGCCTGCCGTCAACGGCTCGCCTTGCGCGCCACTGCCACCTCTCGACATTCCGGGCCACGGCTTGTATTTCCGCTGCGGCTTCCCGGCGGAAGTGTTCTTGCCAGCGGAAGCATTCTCGACGGATTTTGCGAAGATGAACCAGAGACCGGATAAGCTACGGCCAACGCCCCGCGCGGGCATCATGGACATCGAAGCCTATGTGCCGGGCAAGAGCACAGCGTCCGCCGGTGTCGCCAAGGTCCACAAGCTGTCGTCGAACGAGAACCCGCTCGGGCCATCGCCGAAGGCGATCGAGGCGGCGCGCGAGATTGCCGGAAAGCTCGACATCTATCCCGACGGCACCGCCAGGCGGCTGCGCGAGGCGATCGCCGAAGTGCATGGCCTCAATCCAGCAAACATCATCTGCTCCAACGGTTCCGACGAGATCCTGGGCCTGCTGGCGCAGACCTATCTGGCACCCGGCGATGAAGCGGTGATCACCGAACACGCCTTCATGGTCTACAAGATCTACATCCAGTCGGCCGGCGCCGTCCCGGTTGTGGTCAAGGAGACCGACGACCGCGCCGACATCGACGCGATCCTGGCGGCGGTGACGCCGCGCACAAAGATCGTTTTCCTCGCCAATCCCAACAACCCGACCGGCACCTATGTGCCGTTCCAGGAGGTGCGCCGCCTGCATGCCGGCCTGCCCAGGCATGTGCTTCTGGTGCTGGACGCGGCTTACGCGGAATATGTCCGCCGCAATGACTACGAAGCCGGCATCGAACTGGTCGGCAGCGCCGAGAACGTTGTGATGACCCGCACCTTCTCCAAGATCGGTCTTGGCGGCGCCCGGATCGGCTGGATGTACGCGCCGATGCACATCGTCGACGCGATCAACCGCATACGCGGTCCCTTCAACGTCAACGCCACGGCGATCGAGGCCGGCATTGCCGCGATCCGTGACCGCGACCACGTTCAGCGCAGCGTGGCGCACAATGAAACCTGGCTGGCCTGGCTGAGCGAGGAATTGACCAGGCTTGGGCTGCGGGTGACGCCGAGCGTCGGCAATTTCGTCCTCATCCACTTTCCCGAGGACGAGGCGCATTCGGCAGCATCGGCGGACGACTATCTGACCGCGCGCGGCTACATTCTGCGGCGCGTTTCCGGCTATGGCTTTCCCAACGCGCTGCGCATGTCCGTCGGCACCGAAGAGGCCAATCGCGGCGTCATTGCCGCCCTTTCGACGTTTCTGAAAAGTTAGAAAAATGACAGCACCGATGTTCGAAAAGATCGCGCTGGTCGGCATCGGCCTGATCGGCTCGTCGCTGGCCCGTGTCATCCGCCGCGAAGGCCTTGCCCGTCACGTCTCTATCTCGACCCGCAGCGCTGCGACGCTGGCGCGGGCACAAGAGCTTGGCCTTGGCGACTCCTACAGCACGGATGCGACGGAAGCGGTCCGCGATGCCGATCTGGTCATCGTCTCCGTGCCGGTCGGCTCTTCGGGCAAGGCAGCCGCCGAAATCGCACCGGCGCTGAAGCCGGGCGCCATCCTCACCGATGTCGGCTCGACCAAGGCATCTGTCATCGCGCAGATGCAGCCGCACGTGCCTGCCGGCGTGCATTTCATTCCCGGCCATCCGCTGGCGGGTACCGAAAAGTCGGGACCGGATGCGGGCTTCGCCGATCTGTTCGAGAACCGCTGGTGCATTTTCACGCCGCTGCCCGACACCGATCCGGCGGCGTTGGAAAAGCTTTCGGAATTCTGGCGGCGCTGCGGCTCCAACATCGACACCATGGACCCGCAACATCACGACATGACGCTGGCCATCGTCTCGCACCTGCCGCACATCATCGCCTACAACATCGTCGGCACTGCTGACGATTTGCAGTCGGTGACCAAGTCCGAAGTCATCAAATATTCGGCCTCGGGCTTTCGCGATTTTACCCGTCTCGCCGCCTCCGACCCGACCATGTGGCGCGATGTCTGCCTGCACAACAAGGATGCCATCCTCGAAATGCTGGCGCGGTTCTCGGAAGACCTCGCCTCGCTGCAGCGGGCGATCCGCTGGGGCGACGGCGACAAGTTGTTCGACCTGTTCACCCGCACCCGTGCCGTGCGCCGCTCGATCATCGAGGCCGGTCAGGACATCGATGTGCCCGATTTCGGCCGCCAGGCGGTGGAGCACCCGGCGAAGAGCTAGCGCTCAGATCCGGTTAGCGGCAGGCCAATGGCTTTCCATCATCGCCAGCGTCTCGGCCCGGTCGGGCGCGCCGAGCCTGCCGCCGAAGCGCAGGCATTTGAGCGCCGCGGCAGCGCTCGCAAAGCGTAGTGCCTGTTCGATCGGCATGGCTTCCGCCAGCCCGACGGCAAAGGCGCCGTGAAACACGTCTCCGGCGGCCAGTGTGTCGACCGCCTTGATTTTTGGCGCTTCCACATGGCGGGATGATCCCCGATCGAACCACCAGGTGCCCGCCGCACCGCCGGTGACGGCAACGAATGCGTCGGTGCGGGAGGCGAGGTCGGTGCAGGCGGACTCCAGGTCCAGCGCCTGGCCGCATATGATGCGCACTGCCGACTCGGAAGCGACGATGTGCGATGCCAGCGGCAACAGGCGCTCCAGCACATCGAGCGGCGCCGTATCGGCATCCAGGATTGCCGGACGACCGGCGCGGCGGGCGGCCGTCAGGGCAAGGGCTGCCGCACCCGGCCAACGCACATCGACCAGCACGGCGTCAAAGCTGGAAAGATCGGCGAGGGGTAGCGCCTCGGGGTCGGCTTGCGCCTTCGGGTCGTAGAAGGGCACGATGATGCGCTCGCCATGGGCGTCGACCAGGATCGAGGCCAACGCCGAGCGCGCGCCTTGAACGCGGCGGACAAAGCTGCAATCGACGCCCTCGGCCTCGATGCCGCCCACAAGCTGGTCGCCAACGGCATCGTCACCCGCACTTGCCCACAGAAACACTCCGGCGCCGAGACGGCGTGCGGCGCAGGCCGCACTTGTCGCCATGCCGGCAGCAATCTGGACGCCGCCCGATGCGATGAACTTGCCCTGATGCGTGGGCAGGGTATCAACGCGCAGGATCGTATCCAGCGTCAGCGCGCCAACGCTGAGCAGTCTCACCGGCCGGTTCATGCGTTGGCTTGGCTGAGCATGGTCTTCCCCCAAAAGCCGGTTCCTGCTTTTGAGGTTATGCTCTAATCGACCGGCTTGATCTTGCCCAGCGGGATAAAGCCGAACGAAGCCTTGCCCTTGACCACCTTCAGCGGCATCGACGGTTCGTTGCCGAGCACAGCGAGTGCGGCAAAACCCTGTTCGATCTGGCTCTTCTGCTCGGGAATGGCGGTGGCGAGGATTGCCGCCACGGCTTTCGGGTCCTTCAGCCTGATCGTCAGGTCGGCGTTGACAAGGCCGTCTGCATCGACCGACACAGGGCCCGAAACCGTGACGCGCGCGGTTCCCGACGACAGATCGAGCTTGCGGATGTCGACCGCCTGGCCGCGCAGGCTCTTTGCCTGGGTCTTGATCAGCGCCACGCCGTTCTTCAGCGTCGCGTCGCCGCTGCCGTCGAGCGGCGGCAGCACGCGCCCGCCGATTGCTTCGGCATCGATCTCAAGGTCGGTGAAGCTTCCGACATAACCAATGTCCTGGCCATCGGGCTGCAGCTCTCCCGCCGCGGTCCCGGCGCTGAACAACGAAATCGGGTCGGTATCGTCTGCCGGGTCGGTCTGTCCGGACAGGCCTTCGGCCTGCAGCGATACGCGCTGCGGCAGCGGATACCATAGTTTGGCGTTGGCCTTCAGGTTGTCCCAGTCGATCCACAGCGGCAACATGCCCGGTACGGAGGTTCTGAGCGGACCGCGCAGATTGGCAACCGGCGACAAGGGCTGGACGATCTGGGCAATAGCATTGAAACTGCCGGCCGACGCGGCGATGTTCTTGGCATCATCCTCGTAGGCAAGGTTGTCGCAGGAGATGACAAAGCTCAACGGGTAGCCACTGACCTGGAGGTTGGCACAACCAGCCTCGACGCCATTCTTGTTGAGTGCGGCAACGGCCTTGTCGGTCCCGGCTCTGACCTGGTCAGCCAGATAGAACCAGCCGCCGCTATAGATCGCAAACAGCACAACGACAAACGCCACAAGCCAGAACAGGCCGCGGCGGGACTTTGGTTGGCGTTCGTCACTTGACGTCATGCTTTGGCTCTCATTAACGCATGGGTATTGTGGACGGACCTTCGATTCCGACACCAATAGATACACAGAGACGAATAGGTAGACGGGAACGGGCGAAAAAAACCGATTCCCTGCGGTGTTGGCATTCTTTTGCAATCAGGCGCGGCGATATGGGCGATTTTTGGGTGTTTGGCTATGGGTCGCTGATCTGGCGACCGGGGTTCGCCCATGTCGAGACGCGGCGCGCGCGCCTGTACGGCTATCGCCGCTCGCTCTGCGTCTATTCCTTCGTGCATCGCGGAACGCGCGAGCGGCCGGGGCTGGTGCTCGGCCTCGACCATGGCGGATCCTGCATCGGGCTGGCCTTTCGCGTGCCCGGCGATTTGCGCGACGAGGTCATCGCCTATTTGCGCGAGCGCGAACTGGTCACCAGCGTGTATCTCGAACGCACGCTCAAGATTCGCCTCGACGGCGGCGGCGCGGTCGAGGCGGTCGCCTACATCGTCGATCGCCAGCATGAGCAATATGCCGGCGGGCTCGACGCGGCGCATGCGGCGAGTGTCGTTCGCGGCGCCGTCGGCCAGTCCGGCAACAATGAGGACTACGTGCTGAGCACGCTCGAACACCTCGAGGCGCTGGGCATTCGCGACCATTGGCTGGAAGAGGTGGCGCGGCGGGTCGCGCCTTTGTGAAGCGCTGGCCCCTTGGAAAAGGCGAGCAGGCCTTTGACCTCGCCGCTGCAAGACCTAGGTAAGGCCGTCCGGGCTTTCCCCGATCCATCCGCGCACCACGGAGATCAGTCTTGCAGAAACGCCGTCTCGGTCAAACCGACCTTTCCATCGCGCCGCTGGTTCTGGGCGGCAACGTCTTCGGCTGGACCGCCGACGAGAAAACCTCGTTCGAGCTGCTCGACCGGTTTTTCGACGCCGGCCTCAACGCCATCGATACGGCGGACGCCTATTCGCGCTGGGTTTCCGGCCACAAGGGCGGCGAATCCGAAACCATCATCGGCAAATGGATGAAAAGCCGCGGCAACCGCGACCAGGTCGTCGTCATCACCAAGGTCGGCTCGGATATGGGCCAAGGCAAGAAGGACCTCTCCGCTGCCCATATCGAAACGGCCATCGATGCGTCGCTGAAGCGGCTGCAGACCGACGTCGTCGACCTCTATCTGTCGCATTGGCCGGACCCGACCACGCCCTACGAGGAAACGCTCGGCGCCTATGAAAAGCTGCTCGCCAAGGGCAAGGTCCGACACGTCGGCGCCTCCAACCTCGATGCTGGCCAGTTGCGTGCCGCGCTGGATGTCGCCAGCCTGCGCAGCCTGCCACGCTACGAAGTGCTGCAGCCTGCCTACAATCTTTACGACCGCTCATCCTTCGATGGCCCTCTGCGCGATATCTGCCTTGCGGAGGACATTGGCGTCATCAGCTATTACGGTCTCGCCAAAGGATTTTTGAGCGGAAAGTACCGCAGCGACGCCGACCTCGGCAAAAGCGTGCGCGGCGGTGGAGTAAAGGACTATCTCAATGCGCGCGGCATGCGCATCCTCGCCGCGCTCGACGCCGTCTCAGCGCGGCATTCGGCCAGCCAGGCGGAAGTGGCGCTGGCCTGGGTGATGGCGCGGCCCGGCGTCACCGCGCCGATCGCCAGCGCCACGACGCTCGACCAGGTCGACAGCCTCGTCCGGGCCGCGTCGCTGAAGCTCGCAGCGGAAGACATGGCCGCGCTGGACAAGGCCAGCGCCTAGCCGGACTACACAATCGTTCAAGACGTCCGGCGCGCCTGGTCCTATCGTCGCCGCATCCAGACAGGATGCGGGGCAAAGCAGATGGCCGGACAGCTTCTTTCCCACACCCGTGGCAGCAATTGCTGGCCCTGGTGCTTGCGGCTGCCGTCGTCATGGGCAGTCCTGGCCCGGCGACGATCAGCGTCACCGCCATCGGAGCGGCTTTCGGCCTGCGCGGGTCGCTCCGCTACACCTCGGGGATCATTGTCGGCACGATCGCCGTGCTGCTGATCGTGGCCGCGGGCGTCATGGCCGTTCTCGCCTCGCTGCCCTGGCTGGCACCGCTGCTGGCCGTCGCTTCGGCAGCCTACATCCTCTATCTCGCGTTCAAGATAGCGACGGCGCCGCCGCTGGCGGAGCGCGCCGGCGGGGTCAAGCTCCCGACGTTTCTCGGCGGGCTTCTTCTCGCCATCGCCAACCCGAAAGCCTATGTGGCGATCGCCGCCGTATTCGGCACCTCGTCAGGGGTCAAGGGCGGCGATCTCGGTACTTCCGCCAGGCTGGCGGTGCTCGCCTTGATGATCGTCGCCATTCACGTCCTGTGGCTTCTCGCCGGGGCGGCATTTGCGCGCTTCCTGCGCCAACCGCAGGCCTCGCGGATCATCAATCTGGTGTTTGCGGCGACGCTGGTTTTGACCACCGCGCTGGCGGCGTGGCCATGAGCGCGCGGGTCAGGCTTTCGCCTTGGCGGCCGCGCCAAGTTCCGCCAGCCGCTTCACCGCCGTTGGCGGCATTGGCGGCGCGTTCGGCGCCTGCGACGCCTCGATGAGCAGCTGGTCGCACGCGGCTTCGGTGTCACCGATCAGCCGTTGCATGAACTCGTCCTTGGCCAAGCCAGGCGGGATCGGCGGCAGGAAGCGCGCCTTGACCGTGCCGGGAAAGCGCAGGAACTTCCGGCGCGGCCAATAGAGGCCAGCGACATGGGCGACCGGCACCACCGGAACGCCAAGCTGCGCATAGATTTCGACGATGCCGTATTTGTAGGCCGGCTCGTCGCCCGGCGCCCGGCGCGTGCCCTCGGGATAGATGATCAGCTGGCGGGGATTGCGCGCCAACTCTTCCCTGGTCGCGGCGACCACTGCCTTCAACGCCTTGGAGCGGCTGCCGCGATGCACCGGGATCATGCGCATCTTCATGATGTACCAGCCGAAGAACGGGATCCAGGTCAGTTCCCGCTTCAGGATGTAGAGCGGGTCCTGCAGGAAAGGAAAGAAGGCGATCGCATCCCAGAACGACTGGTGCTTCGGGGCCAGGATGAAGGAACCCTCGGGCAGGTTCTCCAGGCCGGTGATCTCGCTCCTGGTGCCGGCGATCTTGTCGTAGAGCCACAGGCAGGTGCCCGACCAGAATTTCGGCACGAACCATGCACGGTGGCGCGGCGACAGGAAGTAATACGGCGTCCAGAGGATCATCTGGACGATCAGGTTGACGTAGAAGACGAAGTTGAACGCCAGCGAGCGGATATAGAGCATGCGGGAAAGGCCCGGTGAGGAGGTGTGCGTTGGTTACACCAAGCGCGGGCAAAAAGGAAACAGGGCAATGGCCGGGGTCAATCCGTCCTGCAATGAAGCTCCGTCAGCTCCGTCAGCTCCGTCAGCTCCGCCACGCCGCCTGTGCCAGCCGTTGCTTCAGGCGCGGGGCGGCGAAATCGAGGAAGGCGCGCAGCTTCACCGGCAGCAGGCCCTGTCCCGCATGCACCAGGCTCGCCGGCCATGGCTCGGGCTCGAACGTCTCCAGCACGGGATGGAGTGCGCCCGACCGCACCGCGGCCGATATCTGGTAGGAAAGCACCCGCGTCATGCCAACGCCGGCAATCGCGGCGTCGATCGCCGCTTCCGCGGTGTTGACCTGGAGCCGGGAGCGGATCGGAACCGCGAGTTCTGCCTTGTCGGCGAGGAAGGTCCATGTGGCGAGAGAGGCAAGCCCTTCGAAGGTGATGCAGCTGTGTGCCGCAAGCTCGTTCGGGGTCTTCGGCGTGCCGTGCTCGGCCAGATAGGCCGGGCTTGCGCAAACAACATGGCGGATCGAACCGATACGGATGGCGACCATGCTCGAATCGGCGAGCGGGCCGATGCGGATGGCGAGATCGATATGCTCTTCGATCAGCTGGCTTATGCGGTCGCCAAGCGTCAGTCGCACATTCACATCGGGATAGGCGGCGAGGAACTCGGTGACCACCGGCAGCACATGCAGGCGGCCAAAGACGATCGGCGCGGTGATGATCAGCTCGCCCGTAGGCGTGCTGTACTCGCCTGCGGCACTGCGCTCGGCCTCGCCGACCTCTGCCAGAATGCGACGGCAGGCGACGAGATAGGCGTGACCGGCGTCGGTCAGCGACAGCTGCCGCGTCGAGCGGTTCAACAGGCGTGTTTTCAGATGCCGCTCCAGGTCGGAGACCTTGCGGCTGACCGTCGCCAGCGGAACGCCGAAACGGCGCCCGGCGGCGGACAGGCTGCCGGCCTCCACCGCGGCGACGAAAAGCGACATGGCCTCAAGACGGTCCATAACTCTCCCGAAAGATGGAAGGACAGCTTACAGATATGACATCTACATCCGAAAGATGGAAGGCTCTATCTCTGGGTTAGTGGCCGGCAGTTCGGCCTTGAAGGAGGCCTCCATGAACGCTCATGCTTTCACCAGCGACGTCGCCTTTACGCCAACCATCAAGGCGATCCAGACCCGCAAGGGCTCGCGCCAGGCCTATGCCCGCGTCGAGGAGCGCGGCGGCTGGCAGGCCGATATCACACCGGATCTCGCCGCCTTCATCGAGGCGCAGACCAGCATCTTCCTGTCGACCGCCAATGCCGACGGCCAGCCCTACATCCAGCATCGCGGCGGGCCCGCAGGGTTCCTCAAGGTGTTGGACGCGCGAACGATCGGCTTTGCGGATTTCTCCGGCAACAAGCAGTTCATCACCCAGGGCAATCTGAACGACAATCCGCAGGCCTTCCTGTTCCTGATCGACTATGCCCACCGGCAGCGCATCAAGATCTGGGGCACGGCGCGCGTTGTCGAGGATGATGCCGAGCTGCTGGCGAAGCTGATGCCGCAGGATTACAAGGCGCGCCCCGAGCAGGTCATCCTGTTTACGGTCTCGGCGTGGGATTCTAATTGCCCGCAGCACATTCCGCAGCGTTTCGAAGCCGCCGACGTGGCGTCAGCACTTGCCGAACGTGACAAGCGGATCGAGCGCCTGGAACAGGAGATAGTGCGCCTGCGTGGTGCGTCGGGCGCGATGGGGTGATGCTCAGTCCTTGGCCGTTGATACCTCGGCCAGCGCGATGCCGTCGGCGGTCTGGCGAAGCGGTACGATGCCGCGTGCCAGCGCCAGCAGATACTTGCTGTATTCGGTCAAAAGCACGCGCAACGCCTCGGGCTTGGTCAGCCAGCCGCCATTGTCGAGGTTGCTGTTGACCACCGGATAGGGTTCGAGCTTGGCGCCGTGCAGCAGCCGGCTCATTTCCAGCAGGCTGCGTGGCATGTGGTAGTTGTTGGTGACCAGGATGACGGTGCCGTAGGCGTGGCTCTCCACCCATTTGGCGCTCTCCTCGGCATTGCCGATGGTGTCGAGCGCGGCGCGGTCGATGTCGACACAGCAGGAAAACAGCGCCTTGTCGCCACCGGTCGCGGCCTGCAACTGGCGGCGGCTGGCGGAGGGATGAACGCCGCTGATCAGCAGCCGCGCGCCCTTGCCTGAAGCGAGCAGTTCCATCGCCGCGTCGAGGCGCGACTGGCCGCCCGTCAGCACGATGATGGCGTCGGCCTTTGCCGGATTGGTCGGGGTCGTCAGATGGCTGACGGTGTTGGCGAACCAGCCGAAGCCGCCGGCAAACAAGGCTACCAGCAGAAGCAGGGTGAGAACGGAAATACGCAACGCGGCCATCAAACGGCTCGGCCTGCCGCGTTCATGCGAACGGGCAACCACCACTGGCATCTGTCCAACCGTTCCGGTCGAATCCGCGTCCATCATCCTATGGTTAATCCTGAAATGCGGCCTTTGGTAGGAAAAAAAGCGCACATTGCGTTACGGCAGTCTTCATCCGTGATCTTCTCCTGGAGGCATGTCGTTGCCCCAAGACCGGTTTCCACTCTTGGGCGACACGCATCAGCCTCCATCCGGTTGGCGAACATCGATATCGCTGAGATAGGCGACGACGGTGGCGTGCGACGTTGCCGCCGTTAGCGCGCCGATCACCAGCACCATGAGGCCGACGCCGAGATAGCCTGCCGAGCCGATGGCGAAATTGCCGAACAGAGCGGTTGCCTGGTCGGCCTGCGGCGTTGCCATGTTGCGTGACGACCACCAGGAAAAGACGATGAAGACGAGGATCGCCGCTGCGCCGCCGGCCGCTGCACCCTTCATGCCGGTGACGAGAAAGTGCCGACGGAATTCGCGCGCGATGAAGCGCGCCTCGGCGCCGACGAAATGCAGCACTTCGATGATGTGGCCGTTGCCGGCCATGGCGCCGCGTGTCGCGAACACCACCGTCAGCACGGTTGCCGACAGCATCAGCGCCAGCACGGCAATGCCGATGGTCACCGTCGTGCGGGCCATGGCGACCAGCCGGTCGACCCAGGTGCGATGATCGTCGAGTGAGGCGCTCGGCAGTTTGGGGGTGATCGCCGCGCGCATGGCGGCAAAGTCGGGCGGGCTGTTCTCATCGATGGTGACGATGATCAGACGCGGCACCGGCAGCTCGTCGATGTTCAGGCCCGAGCCCAGCCATGGCTCCAGCAGGCGTGCCGTTGCCTCGCGGTCGATGATCTGGGTGGCCTTCACGCCCGGGAATTCGCCGGCGATCTGCGAGGCCTGGGCAAGGGCTGCCTCCATGTCGAGGCCATCGACTGGTTTGATCTGGATCGTCGCCTCGCGCGAAATCTGGTTCTCCCATACCGAAGCCGTGTCGCGCACCAGCGTCACTGCACCGAAGGTCAGGCACGACAGGAAGGTCATGATGGCGATGACCAGCACCAGCGCCCGGCCGGCAATGTTCTGTGCCGGCACGATCGGCGCCATCTTGCGCTGGGCCCGCGGCGGCGCCTGGGCCTCCTCGATGTCCTGGTCCTGGAGATGTTCGGCGGACAGATCAGTCATAAATATCCAACCTTCCGCCGGCCAGGATCATGCGCCGCGCGTCGACCTGCTCCATCAGGCCGAGGTCGTGCGTTGCGATCACCACAGCGGTGCCCAGCCGGTTAAGCTCGATGAACAGCCGCAAAAGCCGGCGCGCCAGCGGCGGATCGACATTGCCGGTCGGCTCGTCGGCAAGCAGGATTTCGGGCTGTTCGATGAGCGCGCGGGCGATCGCGGCGCGTTGTTTTTCGCCGCCGGACAGTACCGGCGGCAGCACATGCATGCGTTCGCCAAGGCCGACCCATTTCAACAGCTCGGTGACGTCGGTGCGGTAGCTTGCTTCCTCGCGCCCGCGCACGCGCAGCGGCAGCGCCACATTCTCATAGGTGGTCATGTGGTCGAGCAGGCGAAAATCCTGGAACACCACGCCGATGCGGCGCCTCAGATGCGGCAGCTCGCTGCGCGAGATGCGCGAACGGTCCTTGCCGAAGATGGTGATCAGCCCGCGTGTCGGCTTCAGCGACATGAACAGCAGGCGCAACAGCGTCGTCTTGCCGGCGCCCGAAGGGCCGCTGAGGAACTGGAAGGAGCGCTCCGGAATGTGCAGGGAGATGTCGCGGAGGATTTCCGGACCCATGCCATAGCGGAGGCCGACATTTTCGAAGCGGATCACGTTCGACGACCTGAAACTCTCGGCGGCAACGAGCCAGCCATTTCTGTAAAAAGACCATCGGCCGGCATGGTTAACCCTTGGTTAATTTTGGGGCTTTTTCGGGTCGGCACTGAGGTTCCGGTGGGGAAGCGTTAACCATTTCCATTTACGCAAAAGAAACGAAGAGCGAACGTGTAGCAATACTGGGGCCATGATGGCTGAAGATCGAACGGCGCGCCCGGTTTCCGGCGAAATCATGACCGGTTCGGCGCCCACACCGGAACACATCATGCGTGGACCGGCGGCTGACATCATCGATGCCGACTATGAGGTGCTGCCGCGCTCTGCCGCGACGGCGGAAGCCTTGCCGTCGCCGCAGCCGCGCAGCATTGCCGCGCCGTCGATCGAAGGCATGGATATGCTGCGCAAGCCGGAGACAGCGCCGGCCCGGCTACCGGCGGCACGCGGCGGGCCGATCTTCTGGATTGCCGGTGTCGGTGCGGCACTGGCCGCCTTCTGGGTCTCGGGCGGCCACGCGCTGGTGCGTCAGACGCCGTTCTGGGCCGCCGCACAGCCGGCGGGTGCCACACTTCGCCTCTCAGGCGTCACCTCGCGCGTCGACGCGTCCGGGCCTACGCCAATCCTGTTCGTCGATGGCGAAGCCGCCAATGACGGGGCCAGGCCCGCGCAATTGCCGGCGCTGGAAATCCGCGTCACCGGCAATGACAGCCACATCACCCGCTATAGGTTGGGGACATCCGACCGTTCGCTGGCGCCGGGCGAAAGATTTGGCTTTGCCAGCCGCCTCGACCTGCCTAGAAGCGGGGTTAGGACCGTGTCGGTCGCCTTCGCCGACTAGGGTGTATTGATATTCAGGTGATGCCGGCCTGACCTGAATCTCAACACACCTTGGCGACGGGGGCCATAGGCGAACCATCTTGGAGGGGCGAAAAAATGCCAGTCGTGCGCGGCAAGGACATCGAAGTCCTGTTCTCGGTGTCCGCCATCGCGCGGCGCAATCTGGAGCTCGCCAAGGAGATCGCCGAACACGATTACCATGACCTTCTGGTGATCTCGGTGCTGAAAGGCTCGTTCATCTTCGCCGCCGATCTCATTCGCGCCATGCACGATGTCGGCCTGTCGCCCGAGGTCGAGTTCATCTTCATTTCCAGCTACGGCGCCGGCACCACCAGCGGCGAGGTCAGGGTGCTGCGCGACATCGACAACGAGGTTGCCGGCCGCGACGTGCTTTTGATCGACGACATTCTCGAATCCGGCAAGACGCTGAGCTTCACCCGCGAGCTGATGCTGTCGCGCGGCGCCAAGAGCTGCGCCATTGCCGTTCTGCTCGACAAGCGCATGCGCCGCCAGACTGCGCTCAATGCCGACTATGTCGGCTTCGACTGCCCGGACTATTTCGTCGTCGGCTACGGCATGGATGTCGCCCACGCCTTTCGCGAATTGCCATTCGTCGGCATCGTTAAAGGCGACGCCTGAGACCTTATTGATTATTCTACTCCGGCGCCATCAGACTCACCGGAGCGAATTCTGGAAAGGTCTCAAGGACCCTCGGCGCCTTCAGGAAAAGTCAACTTTTCCCCGGCAAGTATCTTGCCCATGGCAAAGCTTCTGATCGTCGAGGACGATGAATCCGTCCGCACCCTCGCCGCCCGCGCGCTTGAACGCGCCGGGCATTCGGTCACCGTTGCCGCCGATGGCGCGCAAGGGCTTGGTTTGATCCGTGCAGCCCTTGGCGGCTACGACCTCGTCGTCTCCGACATCCGCATGCCGGAGTTGGACGGCATCGAGATGGCCAAGGCGGCGGCCGCACTTTTCCCAACGATGAAGATCCTGCTGATGACCGGCTATGCCGATCAGCGTGAGCGCGCCGAGGAACTGAACGGAATCATCCTCGACGTCGTGCAGAAGCCGTTCACGCTGGCCGAAATCCGCGCCCGCGTCGACAAGGCGCTCGCCTGCTTCGCTTGATGGTCATGCCGTGTCGCTGGTTGCAACAAGCGCAGGTGTTGTGCCCTTGCGCCGTTCGGCGTTGAGCGCCAGCAGACCGGCGCCGACGATCAGGGCCGCGCCGACCGCGGTTGTCGATCGCGGCACTTCGGCAAAGAATAGGAAACCCCACAGCGGCGACCAGATGATGCCGGTGTATTCGAAGGTGGCGACGCGGTTGGCAGGCGCCAGCCGATAGCCTTGTGACAAAAGGATCATGCCGGCCGAGGCGACGAAACCGCAGGCGGCCATCTTCAGAAAATCCGGGGTCGCCGGCCAGATCCATGGCCGCACCAGGAATTCGAGGCTGGGATGGACGGCGTGGGTGATGCCGGCCAGCCGGAACATGCCGGCGACCACCGCGGCGCCGACCAGATAAGCGCCGTTTTGATAGAACGCCATGACCGTTGAGGATTCAGTATCGCCGATCTTGCGCGCCATCAGCTGCGAAAAGCCGTAGAGAACCGCAGAGCCGAGCGACAGCAGCGCCGCCCAGTCGAACAGCCCGGCGCCGGGCTGCAACATCACGAGAACGCCGAGCATGCCGATCAGCACGGTGGCGAGTGTCTTCCATGAGACGCGTTCGCCAAGATAGGGGCCGGCCAGCGCCATGATGCACAACGGCGCCATGAAGTAGAGCGCCACCGCGTCGGCCAGCGGCAAGGCGGCGATGGCCAGATAGTAGATCGTGTAGGATGAGAACTGGATGAAGGCGCGCGCTGTCAGCATGCCGAACCGCTTCGACAGGATCGCCGGCAAGCCGACATCGATGTGGACGAGAAAGATCAGGATCGGCAGCGCGACGATCGACCGGATGGCCATCACTTCGGTCACCGGATAGGTGCCTGACACGGCCTTGACCAGCGGATCCTGGAGCGAGAACACCAGCACGCCAAGGCAGAGGCTTATGATGCCAAGGACGATCCGGTTCTGCATGTCGTTCCAACCGTTCGCGTGCTGCCCGAAAAGCCAGCCTGCCTTGAGGTAAAAAGAACCCGCCACCGTTTCGGGCAGCGGGTACGAGTGAGGACTCTTTCATATTGGTCCGCGGCCGATTTCGCAGTCGCATATCCAATGGGTGAGCTGACTATCCTCCGGCGTTTGACATGTTGCAAACGAATTGAAATGATGCCAGCAATCAGATTTTCTTATGGCGGATAGCATGAAACCCACGCTCGACAGCGATCTCCTGCGCACCTTCGTCGCGGTGGCCGAGACCGGCAATTTCACCAAGGCGGCCGAGCAGGCCGGCCGCACCCAGTCGGCGGTTTCGATGCAGATGAAGAAGCTCGAAGGCATGGTCGGCGACAGCTTGTTCGAGCGCGGCTCGCGCGGCGTGGCGCTAACGCGGCGTGGCGGTGAGCTCATCGCCAACGCCCGCCGCATCGTCTCCCTGCTCGACGAGACGGCGGCGTCGATGGCTGCGGCGCCGCTTGGCGGGCCGGTGCGCATTGGCATTCCCGAGGAGTATGGCCACGCCATCCTGTCACGCGCGCTCGGCGCATTTTCGAAACGTCACACCAAGGTCGAGGTGACAGTGCGCTACGCCCATTCGGGAGCGCAGACGACGGCGCTCGCCGCCGGCGAACTCGATCTCTGTGTGGTGTTCGAATGGCAGGACCCTTCCGGCGGCGAGGTGCTGATGCACGACCCGACGGTGTGGGTGACATCGAACCTGCATCACATGCATGAGGAGCGGCCGGTGCCGATCGCCCTCTACAACCGTGCAGGCTGGTGCAAGGACTTCGCCATCAAATCGCTGGAGCAGCGCGGCCTTGCCTATCGTGTCGCTTACACCAGCGACACCACTGGCGGTCTGAAACTCGCTGTCACCTCAGGGCTGGCAATCGCGCCGATTTCGCGCAGCAACATTCCGGACGGCTGCCGTGAACTGACGTCCGCCGATGGGTTCGGCGATATCGATTCCTCGAACGTGGTTATGCATCGCAACCCGAATGCTTTCGGCGAGGCGATCGACGGCATGGAGGAGGCGATCCGCGAGGCGTTCGTCAACGGGCAGGGTCAGCCAGCCGCTTCCTCGTAGAAATGCAGCCGGTTGCCGAACGGATCGGCAACCGATATCTCGCGGCTCTTCCACGGCGTGTCTTCGAGACCCGGCCGCGCAAAGCGGTATTTCTTGCCGATCAACTCGCGATGCAGTGCCGCGATGTCCTCGACCTGAATGCGCAAGGCCGCGCCCGGCGCACCGTCACCGTGATGTTCGCTGAGGTGCAGGATGCAGCCGTCGCGACTGACCGCCATGTAGAGTGGCGCGTTGTCGTCGAAGCGGTGCTCCCATTGAATTTCAAAGCCGAGAAAACCGACATAGAATTCCTGCGCCTTGGCGATATCGAAAATGCGCAGGATGGGGGTAATCGCGCCGAGTTTCGGCATGGCGTTGCAACCGTTCGATAGGCTGAGACAGGGGTGGTTATTTCAGCTCCAGCAGCCGCTCGAGATAGCTGCGCTCGATATCGGGGCTGAGCGCGTTGCCCAGCCGCTTGCGGATCGCTTCGAGGATCTGCCGGGCGCGCTGCACGTCGATTTCGTCCGGCACCTTCACCGAGCCGCCGTCGTCAGGACCGTTGGTGGCGCGCGGCCGGCCGAGCGGATCGCGGTCGGCGTCCTGCTGGCGGCCGCCTTGCTCGCTGCCGCCCTGGTCGCCCTGCATGGCCTGCAACTGCTTCATCATGTCCTTGGCGCCCTTGCGCAGCGCCTCCAGCGCGCGGCCCTGATGGCCGACTGCCTGGTCGCCCTGGCCCTCGCCAAGCGCCTGTTCGGCATTGCCCATCGATTTGCCGGCCTCGCCAAATCCTTCGTTGGGCTCCATGCCCAAGCCCTCGAGGCCCTTCTTCAGCTGATCGAGGTCGCTCTGCAGTTTGCCCTGGCCTTCCTGCAGTTGCTTCAGCGCGTCGGCGAACTCCTGCGGCGTCATCGGCTTCTGCCGGGCGAGCGGGTCGCGGTCGTCACCCTGGCCGGGCTTGTCCCGATCCTGTCCACCACCGCCGTTTTCGCCAAGCTGCTCGTCGCGGTTCTGCCCGCGCTGGCGCTGGCCACGCTGCATCTGGTCCATGCGGAAAGTGTCGTTCATCATCTCCTGCTGGCGCCGCATGATCTCGCCCAGCTTGTCCATCTGCTGGCGCATCTCGCTGTCCTGCTGGTCGCCCTGTTGCTGGCGGCCGGCCTGCAGATTGTTCATCATGTCCTGCAGTTGCGACAGCAGCTCCTGCGCCTTGTCGCGATCGCCTGATTTCGCCAGATTCTCGATCTGGTCCATCATGCGGTCGATATCGCTCTGGCGCAGTTCCTGGCCGTTCTGCTGCATCTGCGGTGCGTTCGGATTCTGCTGCGCGCGCTGGGCGAATTCCTGCAGGAACTCGTTCATCGCCTCGCGCAGTTCCTTCATCGCCTTTTCGATTTCAGCATCGCTGGCGCCGTTCTTGATCGCGTCCTGCAGCGCCTGCTGCGCCTGGCGCAGCCGCTTCTCGGCCGCCGACAAATTGCCTTCCTCGATGCCGAGCGCGATTTCCCAGAGATAGGACACCTCGTTGCGGAGCTGGTCATCGCTATCGGCCATCTTCAGCCGGCTGCGGGCGCTCATGATGGCGAGGTAGTGCGCAATGTTGTCGAACGTGTCTTCCGGGCGGATGGTGATCGCGTCCACCAGGTCGAGCACGTGGTTCTTGGCGTTGGCGTCGAGCGCCAGCAGGCGGCGCTGCTCGATCACCGCCCTTGCCAACGGATTGGAGAACGGCCGCTCCGGCATCACCAGTGTCTTGGTCTCGCTGGTTGCGGTATGTCCGGCATCGTCGGTGGCGACCAGCGTCAGCTTGATGCTGTCGCCGGCCCAGACGTGCTCGGTCAGGTCCTTGGTGGTCTTGGCCACGTTGGTCTTGCCGCCGCGGCGCGGCAGCGACAGAGGCAGTTCGGGCGGGCCATAGAGCGGATGGGCATTGGGCGCCTGCGGGTCGGCCAGCGCGAAAACCGCCTTGCCGGTGGCCGCGCCATAATCGTCGTCGATCTGGTAGCTGAGTTCGAAGGCGCCGTTGGCGGCGCGCTTTGGTTCGCCGACGAAATGGATCTGCGGCGGCTTGTCCGGGATCACGGTGAAAGCCCAGTGGCCGAGGTCGGCTTCGCCCGATTTCAGCGTCAGCGTGCCGTCAACCGTCAGCTTGCCGGTAAACTGGCGCAGCTTGGGCGTGGCGGCCGCCGGCTTGGCGGTGGTGGCTTTCGGTCCGGCCGGGTCGATGGTGCGGGCGTTGCCGCTGGCGTCGGCGTAGCTCAGCGTTTCCTCGCCCGAACCGCCGGTGACGCGCAGCGAGACGTCGCTGCCTTGCGGAACGTTGAAGGTCAACGCCGCTTGATTGGCGTCAGCGGTGAGGAAGACCGGTGGCTTGCCCGTATAGGCCGGCGGCGTCACCCAGGCATCGATGCGCGGCGGCACGGTGTCGCGTGCCGCATGGGCATTGAAGCCGTCGCTTATCCGGCCGCCCGACGGTCCGTAGGAAAAGGCAAAGGCGGTGACCAACAAAAGAGCGGCCACCGCGCGCAGCCCCCATGGGTCGCGCTCCGGCACGCGCGTGCGCGGCAGGTCGGCGCCGAGGCTGCCGAGCTGGTCAGCCATGCGTTTCTGATGCTCGCGCCACAGCGCCTGCGAAAAGCCGCTTTCCTTGCCGCACGGCCGGTCGGTCTGCACCAGCACGGGGCTGTGCAGCAGATTGTTGGCCGCCTCGATGCGCCGGTCGATCTCGGCAGCGGACGGCAGCTTGAAGAAACGCAGCGGGTAGAGGCCAGCAAGGCCGGCGATGGCGAATGCCGCGACCAGGCCGATGCGCGCCATGTCGGGCAAGCGGGGGAAAAGACCGAGCCAGGAGATGCTGAGGAACAGGCTGGCGACGATGACCAGCGGTAGCAGCAACGGCCAGCCACGCTCGACCATCATCGAGACCCGCGTCGCCAGCCGGCTCAAGGCAAGGCGCCCGGCCCGGCCGCGATCGCTGCTGGAAGTGGGTCGTTGCGTCATCGGCCCTTCCTGTCCGGGCGGGATAGCCCGAACCTCACGACTCGAAGAATACCAGCAAACACGGCAAAGGCGAGGCGGGTCGTTAAAACGTGAACAGGTCTTGTGGCCGGCGCGGCTAGAATTTCGCCGGATTTGCGTTGGCGCCGCAGACCAGCACGGCGACACGCTCGCCCGCCGACGGTTGGTAGCGGCCGGACAGGATCGCCGCGAAGGCGGCCGCACCGCCCGGCTCGGAGATGATCCGCACCCGATCCCACAGCGCCTTCTGCGCTGCAATGATGTCGTCGTCGCTGACCAGCAGGGAGCGCTCGACGAAGGCTTCGGCGATCGGAAACATCATTTCGCCGACGCGTTTTGGGGCCAGCGAATCGGCGGCGATGCCTTCCGCCGGTGCGTCGACAGGCTTGCCGGCCGCGAAGGCGAGATGAAGTGTCGGCGCCCCCTCGGGCTCGACGGCGATGATGCGGATGCGGCCGGCGAACCAGGCGGCGATGCCGCCGATCAGGCCGCCGCCGCCGACCGCGACCAGCAACGTGTCGAGTTCAGGCAGGTCGGCCTCGATTTCGAGGCCGAGCGTGCCTTGGCCGACCAGCGTTTCCTCCTGGTTGAAGGCATGGATCTGCAGCGCACCGGACTTTTGCGCGAAGCTTTCACTGGCGGCCAAGGCCTCGGCATAGCGCGCGCCGCCGACAACCAGCTCGGCGCCATAGCTGCGAATGCGGTCCACCTTGGCCTGCGGGCTGACTTCGGGAACGAAGATCGTCGCCTTGTGGCCGAGCCGCATGGCGGCATAGGCGACCGCCGCACCATGGTTGCCGCCCGATGCGGCGACGACGCCGGCCTTGGGCACCGGACGTTCGAGAAGGTTGGTGAAGGCGCCGCGCGCCTTGAACGAGCCGGAATGCTGCAGGCATTCGAGCTTCAGGTCGACCGCGTGGGCCGGGCGGCCGAAATCGGCCATGTCGACGCGCAGTACCGGCGTGTGGCGCACGAAAGGCCGGATGCGCGGCTCCATCGCGGCGATGCGCTCGCGGGTGATCGTGTTCGGCATGGTCTGCTCCTTCAGACGGTTGAAGCACCGGCCCCGGAATTCAGCGTCGGTGCCCTATTCCAGCCAGTCGGGCACTGAATCCAGCCCGATCAGCTCTTCATAGGTCTGGCGCGGGCGCACGACATGGAAACGGTCGCCGTCGACCAGAACCTCAGGCACCAGCAAGCGGGTGTTGTAGGTGCCGGCCTGCACGGCGCCATAGGCGCCGGCAGTGGAAATGGCGATCAGGTCGCCCGACTTCAGCCGGGGCAGGTCACGGTCGAGGCCGACATAATCGCCGGTCTCGCAGACCGGTCCGACCACGTCGACCATCATGCGCGGCGCCGCGGCCGGCTGCTGTACCACCGGTCTGATCTCGTGGAAGGCGTCATAGAGCGTCGGCCGGATCAGGTCGTTCATGGCGGCGTCGACGACGAGGAAATTCTTGGCGTCGCCTTCCTTCACGAAGATCACTTCGGAGACGAGGATGCCGGCATTGCCGACGATGAGCCTGCCCGGCTCGAACATCACCTTCAGCCCGAGCCTGGTGACGTGCTTTTTGACGATCTGCGCGTAGGCGTCGGGCAGGGGCGGCGGGCTGTTGTCGACACGGTAGGGAATGCCGAGGCCGCCGCCGAGATCGACATGCTCGATGGCGTGCCCGTCGGCGCGCAGTGCGCCGACCAGTTCCACCAGCAGGGCAAAGGCATCGTCGAAGGGCTGCAGCTCAGTGATCTGGCTGCCGATATGGGTGTCGATGCCGGTGATCCTGATGCCCGGCAGCTGCGCTGCGCGGGCATAGATCTGCCGCGCCTTCTGCCAGGGAACGCCGAACTTGTTCTCGGCCTTGCCGGTGGAGATCTTCTTGTGGGTCTTGGCGTCGACATCGGGATTGATGCGCAACGAGATCGGCGCCACCTTGCCAAGGGCTGCGGCACGCGCCGACAGCAAGTCGAGCTCGGGTTCGGATTCGACGTTGAAGCAGAGGATGCCGGCCTCGAGCGCGAAGTCCATCTCGCGGGCGGTCTTGCCGACGCCTGAAAACAGGATCTTGTTGGCCGGAATGCCGGCTGCCAAGGCACGGCGCAACTCGCCTTCCGAGACCACGTCGGCGCCGGCGCCGAGTTTTGCCAGCGTGCGCAGCACCGCCTGGTTGGAATTCGCCTTCATGGCGTAGCAGACCAGCGTGTCGAGCCCGGCAAAGGCTTGCGCAAAGACGCGGAAATGCCTGGTCAGCGTTGCTGTCGAATAGCAGTAGAACGGCGTGCCGACGTTTGCGGCGATATCTGGTATCGCCACGTCCTCGGCATGCAGCACGCCGTCGCGGTAGTCGAAATGGTTCACGAGAGTGGTTCCGGAAAGGTCAGAGAAGCGGGTCGAGAATGAACTTCTTGTCCTCGACCGGTTTTTCCGGCTCGGGCGGCACAGGCTGCTTGGCCCGCTCGGCATCCTTGCGTGCCTGCACGGCCGCTTCGTAAGGCGTGTCGAGACCGGCCTTCCTGCCGCAGGCCGTAACGGCGGTAAGCGCCGCAAGCAGCGTCAGCGTCACCAAAATCCTGCTTCCGGTCATCGATCCATCCGTCCGAAACTCTTTGTCCGCCGCTGCTTTTAGCCGAGTTTTCGGCGCATTGCACCCCGGCCTATGCTTTCGCCAGCCGCTTTTTCCAGGCACGGATCTGCTTCCTCACTTCAGACGGCGCGGTGCCGCCGAAGCTCACGCGGCTTTTCACGGAATTCTGCACGGCAAGCACCGAGAAGATGTCGGCGGTGATGCCGGGGTTTATGGACTGCAAGTCCTCCAGCGACAGCCTGTCCAGGCCGATTTTTTTCTCTTCGGCCAGCGCCACGGCGCGGCCGGTGACGTGATGCGCCTCGCGGAACGGCAGGCCGAGCGTGCGCACCAGCCAGTCGGCAAGGTCGGTCGCAGTGGAATAGCCGGCGCCGGCGGCCTTTTTCATCGCGGCCGCATTGACCGTCATGTCGCGCACCATGCCGGTCATCGCCGCCAGCATCAGGTCGAGCGTCTCGGCGGCGTCGAAGACGGATTCCTTGTCTTCCTGCATGTCCTTGCCATAGGTCAGCGGCATGCCCTTCATGACCGTCAGCAGGCCGACGAGATGGCCGGTGACGCGGCCGGTCTTGCCGCGCACCAGCTCGGCGGCGTCCGGGTTCTTCTTCTGCGGCATGATCGAGGAGCCGGTGGAAAAGCTATCCGACAGCCTGACGAAGCCGAATTGCGGCGTCGACCAGATGATGATCTCCTCGGCCAGCCGCGACAGATGCGTGGCGCAGATCGCCGCCATGGCGAGGAACTCCAGTGCGAAATCGCGGTCCGAAACGCTGTCCAGGGAATTGCGCATCGGCTCGCGGAAGCCGAGGCTTTTTGCCGTCTGGTGGCGGTCGATCGGAAAGCTGGTGCCGGCAAGGGCGGCGGCGCCAAGCGGGCTTTCGTCCATTCGCTCTATGGCGTCGCGGACGCGCGACAGATCACGTGCAAACATCTCGACATAGGCCATGCAGTGGTGGCCGAAGGTCACCGGCTGCGCCGCCTGCATGTGGGTGAAGCCCGGCATCACCGTTGCCGCATGCTCCTCAGCCCGCTCGAGGAAGGCCGCGATCAGGCCCTTCAGCGCCGCGGCGACGCGGAAACACTCGTCCTTGACCCATAGCCGGAGGTCGACCGCTACCTGGTCGTTGCGCGAGCGGGCGGTGTGCAGGCGGCCGGCAGCCGGGCCGATCAGATCGGCAAGCCGCGCCTCGACATTCATGTGGATGTCTTCCAGCCGGGTCGAGAATTCGAAGGTGCCGGCCTCGATCTCTTTCAGAATCGTGTTCAGCCCGTGAGCGATTTTTTCTTGATCGGCCGCCGAAATAATGCCCGTTTGCGCCAGCATCTGGCTGTGGGCGATCGAGCCTCTGATATCTTGAGCATAGAGTTTGCGGTCGAACGAAATCGACGCGTTGATCGCTTCCATGATCGCGGCCGGACCCGAGGCAAAACGTCCGCCCCACATCTGGTTGCTGGCCTTCTTGTCGCTCATCGCTATAACCCGTGCTCCGGAGCAGTTTTTAGAAAATGGCAGACGGCAATAGATTCTTCCCAGCCCCGCGCCTGATCCTCGCCGCTTTGGTGGCAGGCGTGCTGGCTGGCGCGGTCGCGGTATATGTCAGCGAGAGCGGTTCTGGCAACAACGCTCCGGCACAGATCGCTGTCGGCGACAGCAAGGACGATGTCGCCTGCGCCGCCAAGAGCGAGCGCGCCAAGAAGGTTGCCGCGGCGGCCACCGGCCAGGTTGCCGCGCTTTTGCCGGCCGATCCGCCGCAGTCGCTGAAAAGCCTCGCCTTCAACGGTCCGGACGGCAAGCCGATGACGATCGCCGACCATGCCGGCAAGACGGTGCTGCTCAATCTGTGGGCGACATGGTGCGCGCCTTGCCGCGCCGAAATGCCGGCGCTGGATGCGCTGCAGAAGGAAAAGGGCAGCGACGTCTTCCAGGTCGTCGCGGTCAATGTCGATGCCGGCGACGACGTCAAGCCGAAGAAGTTCCTCAAAGAGACTGGTGTCGAAGCACTCGGCTACTATCGCGATGCGACGATGGGGCTGTTCAACGAGGTCAAGACACGCGGCCTGGCACTCGGCTTGCCGGTCACCATGCTGATCGACGGTGAAGGTTGCCTGATCGCGCATATGAACGGCCCGGCCGAATGGTCGGGGCCGGACGCCAGGCGGCTGGTCGAGACGGCACTTGGATCAGACTGAGCGCAACAGCGGGACAGGTTCCAGCATCACGAGGCTTCGGTCGCCTTGGCTGTGGTCATCAACCACCGGAGCCGTCACTCCCGTGAGGTCGCCGAACGCCTCGATCGGGCTTGGCCGGCCGAGATAGTAGCCCTGCCCGATCTCGCACGCCTCAGCGTCGAGGAAATTCAATTCGCCCAGCGTCTCGACACCTTCCGCCAGAACCGGCAGGCCGAGACCGCGCCCGAGCCCGAGCACCGCGCGCACGATGGCCGCAACCTGGCCGTTCTTGTCGACCGATTTGATGAAGGAGCCATCGATCTTGATCTTGTCGAAAGGGAAGGCGCGGAGGTTGGAAAGCGACGAGTAGCCTGTGCCGAAATCGTCCATGGCCACGCGCACGCCAAGCGCCTTGACCTGTCGCAAGGTCGCCAATGCGCGCGGCATGTCCTTGACCAGCGCCGTTTCGGTGATTTCGATTTCGAGCCTGCCTGGCGCAAGGCCGGAGCGAAGCAGGGCCTCATGGACCTTGCGGCTGAAATTCGGATTGTGAAGCTGCACCGCCGAGACATTGACCGCGACCGTCAGCGGGTTCTTCCAGCGAACGGCTTCCTCGCAGGCCGTTGCCAGCACCCATTCGCCGATCTGCATGATGGTTCCACTGTCCTCGGCCACCGGAATGAACATTGCCGGGGACACGTCACCGCGTTGCGGATGCCGCCACCGGATCAAGGCCTCAAACCCGATCATCCTGCCGCTGCTGATCTCCATCTGTGGCTGGTAGACGAGACGAAACTCGTCGCGTGCGATCGCCTGGCGCAGCTCATGCTCCATCACCCGCCGGTCGCGCGCCTCGGCGCCCATCGAGGCCTCGAAATACCGGTAAGTGTCCTTGCCCTCGGCCTTGGCGCGGTAGAGTGCGGTGTCGGCATGGCTGATGAGGCTGGCCGGTTCATCTGCGTCCAGCGGGTAGAGGGCGATGCCGACGCTGGCCGACACGAGACCGCCACCGACCGAAAGCCTGTTTTCCTCACGCATCGCGGCAAGCACGCTGTCGGCGATCCGCCCCGCCGCCTGGGGGTCGGCGAGATTAGGAGCAATGATGGCGAATTCGTCGCCGCCGAGGCGCGCCAGCATCTGCCCGTGGCGAAGGAGGCCGGAAACACAGTGTGCAACCTTTTGCAACATGGCGTCGCCGGCGGCATGCCCGAAAAGGTCGTTCACCTCCTTGAACCGATCGAGATCGAGCAACAGAAGCGCGAGGTACCCGCTTTTCCCGTCACGGCTCGCCGCGGCGATTTCCGCTTCGAGCCGGCTGGAAAAGCTGCGGCGATTGGCAAGCCCGGTCAGCGGATCGAAATGAGCGAGGCGAAGGATCTCCTGTTCCGCCTTCTTGCGTTCGCGAATATCGCGAACCGCAACCACGCTATGCGGCTTGCCGCAATAGTCGATGCTTCTGGCGATCAACTCCACGGGAATGCTGGTTCCGTCATGGCTTCTCAGCTCGGCTTCCTGAGCCTGTCGGTCGGCCATGCTCGATGCGGCACGCTCGCCGAACAGATCGCCGAGCAGCATCGTGTTCAGTGTGCCGGCCGCGATGCCGGTCAGCGCCGCGATGCTGTCGTTGGCGCTGACGATGCGGGCGCCGTCGCAGACGATAAGACCCTCGACGGCGGCGTTTGCCAGGCCGTGCATGCGATCGGCTTCGATCTTGTGGCGACGGAAACGCAGGTCGATCCAAAGCGCTGCGGCCGAAAGCACGAGGATCACCAGGCTGGCCGCCGCGGCGGCGAAGGCCTGCGACATCGGCTCGACCGTGTATTGGGATATTTCTATCGAGCTATCCGGATAGATCGACACTGCGGCCATGGCGATGAAATGCAGGGTGCAGATCGCCAGCGTCAAAAGCACGGCGGCGCCGATTGTCCCTGATGTCGACGGCCGGCGCAGCACGACGAGAAGCGAGAGCGCGGCAAGCGTGATGCCGGCCACCAGCGAGATGGCGACGAGGAGCTGATCCCAGACGATCCGGCCCTGGACCTCGAACGCCGCCATGCCGGTGTAGTGCATGGTGGCGATGCCGGCGCCCAGCACGGCGCCGCCGACAAGATAATGATCGATGCCGCCGCGCAAGGTGGCAATCCACATGCCGGCGGCGGTCAGGATAACCGCGGCGGCAAGCGAAAGCACTGAAAGTTCCGCATTGTAAGCGTTCGGTATTCCCGGCGAGAACGCAATCATCGCGATGAAGTGGGTCGCCCAGATGCCGAATCCGGTCGACGTAGCGGCAATCATCAGCCAGGCAAACCGGTTTTTATTGGTCGACCGATCGACATGGCGGAGGAGGTTGATCGCGGAAAATGAGGATATTGCGCAAATGAGTGCGGCAAGTGCAACCAGTCTCAAATCGTGCTCGTTCACGATACAATTGTAGACCGTCAACATCTTGCTTCACCTGATCTTCATGCAACAATCAAGGTTGTGGTATTGATTAACGCCTTATCATTGAAGAATCGGTTAAGTACATCTGCAACCGCAGCGTGCCTTCCCGGGTTGTGGCGGAGTCAGATTGTCCCGCGTTGTTCATGCCGGAAGCCGGTTCGGCGTCGGCCGACGCACGGAAACGAACCGCGCTCGAGGCAACGGCTGAGCGCACCGGACCGCAGAAACATTGTCGTGTTGCTGCTGCGGCACCCGCACAGCGCCCTGGCTAGAAAATGCGCCGATACGACGGGCCCGTTTCGTCGCGGCGCAAGCCGTCCAGGGAGGAGAGAAATGCCTGTCCACAGGTCGAAAAGGGCACAACAGAACTGTCACATACATTCTCTAAGAGACGGTCAGGGAGCCGCGCGACGATCCTTGAAACGAACCACTCAACAGGGAATGAGATTCATGTCGATGATCAAAAAGAGCCTGGCGGCTGTGGCCGCCGGCGCAATCAGCGTTTCCATGGCGCTGCCCGCTGCCGCGGAGCCGACCAAGTTCGATTTCTGGTTCGGCCTTTCGGGCGATCTGGCGCGCGTCGTCGATACGATGTGCAAGAACTTCAATGCCTCGCAAACCGACTATGAAGTCGTCTGCACCAGCCAGGGCAATTACGACGCCACGCTGCAGAACACCATCGCCGCCTTCCGCGCCGGCAAGCAGCCCGCCATCGTCCAGGTCTACGATGTCGGCACCGCCACGATGATGCTTTCAGGCGCCTACAAGCCTGCCGGCAAGCTGATGGAAGAGAATGGCTACAAGATCGACTACGCCGACTATTTCCCCGGCATTGCGCGCTACTACGCCACGTCGAAGGGCGAGATGCTGTCGTTCCCGTTCAATTCCTCGACGGCGCTGATGTACTGGAACAAGGATGCCTTCGCCAAGATCGGCAAGACCGAAGCGCCGAAGACCTGGGAAGATGTCGGCGCCGACCTGCAGGCGCTGAAGGACGCCGGCTATGAGTGCCCGATGGCGATCAACATCTCCGCCAACGAAAGCTGGCAATTGATGGAGCAGTTCTCGGCCATCCACAACCAGCCGATCGCCACCAAGAACAACGGCTATGACGGCCTCGACGCCCGCCTCGAAGTCAACAAGACCAAGTTCGTCCAGTACGTCACCGATTTGAAAAAGTGGTATGATGCCGGCCTCATCAAGATCAAGTCCAAGGATCTTGGCCAGGATATGGTGCAGGCCTTCGCGTCCGGTACTTGTGAGGTCATCATGAGTTCGGTCGGCGACCACGGCACGGTCGGCAAGACGCAGAAGGCAGGCATGAACTGGGATGTCGCCGAACTGCCGGTTTATGCCGGTACCGAGCGCAAGAATTCGCTCGTCGGCGGCGCCTCGCTGTGGGTTCTCTCCGGCAAGTCTGATGCGGAATACAAGGGCGCTGCCGCCTTCCTCAACTTCATCCACGACCCCAAGACCGCGTTGTTTTGGTCGACCAACACCGGCTACATTCCGGTGACGAAGTCGGGCTTCGAGTACATGAAGGCCGACGGCTTCTACGACAAGGCGCCCTACAAGGGTCGCGAAACCGCGATCGCCAGCCTGACCGCGTCGGAGCCGACCGAAATCACCCGCGGCATCCGGCTTGGCAATTTCACCCAGATTCGCGCCGAGTTCGGTACCGAGATGCAAGCGATCTTCGCCAACAAGGTCAGTGTCCAGGAAGGTCTCGACACGCTGGTCAAGAACGGCGACGCCATCCTCGACCGCTTCCAGCAGACCTATCCGGGCAAGACGCTGCCCTGATTTCAGGCAATTCCAGGCCGCCCGCCGAAAAAACGACGGGCGGCCATTTCATATTCTGGAATCCTAGAAAACGAGCTGGCCGTTTCAACGGTGTCGACGGATCAATGGAAAAACGCGTTACTTTCAGCAGATGGACGATCGGCATCCTGTTTGCGGTGCCGCAGCTGCTGTTGATCTTCACCTTCTTCTACTGGCCGGCTGGCCAAGCCGTGTACTGGTCGCTGACCCTGCAGCAGCCATGGGGCGGCGGCAACATCTGGGTTGGGCTGGACAATTTCCGCGCGATCCTGTCCAGCGCCGATTACTGGAATTCGATCAGCGCCAGCCTGGTCTTTGCCGGCATCAGCACCGGGCTTGCCATGTTCATCGCGCTGGTGCTGGCCGCGCTCACCGACCGACAGCTTGCCGGCTCGCGCTTCTATCGCGTCGTGCTGATCTGGCCCTATGGTATCGCAGCGCCGGCGCTGGCACTCGCCTTCCGCTTCATCCTGGCGCCGGAAGCCGGCTTCATGGCCGTCGTCAACAAGATGTGGCCCGGATTCTGGGATCCCGGCCTCGACGGCGTTGACGCCATGGCCTCCATCATCGCCGCCTTCTCGTGGAAATATGTCGGTTACAACTTCATCTTCTTCCTGGCCGCGTTCCAGGCCATTCCGCGCTCCTTGATCGAGGCGTCGGCGATGGATGGCGCCGGTGTCGTCAGGCGGTTCTGGGATATCCAGTTTCCGCTGATCACACCGACGATCTTCTTCCTGCTGGTCATCAACATCACCGAGAGCTTTCAGGATTCCTTCGGCATCGTCGACATCATGACATCAGGTGGGCCGGCGAACGCCACCAATCTGATGGTCTACAAGATCTATTCCGACGGCTTCAAAGGCCTCGATTATTCAGGCGCCGCCGCACAAAGCATCATCCTTATGCTGCTCATCGTCGTGCTCACCATCTTCCAGTTCCGCTTCATCGAGCGGCGCGTGCACTACAGGTGATGTCGATATGGTAGAGCGCACACCGTTCCTGAATTTCTTCACCCATGTGATCCTATTCGTCGGCTTCGTGTTTTGCGTGGCGCCGTTCGCGATTGTGGCCATCGCGGCGTCGCACAACCTCAAAGACGTCAACGACGTGCCGATGTCGCTGCTGCCGGGCAGCGATTTCTGGGTCAACATCAAGACGGCATGGACGACGGCCGACCTTGGCCCCAAGCTTTTGAACAGCTTCATCATGGCGGCCGGCGTTGCCGCCGGCAAAGTGATCATCTCGGCGCTTACCGCCTTCTCGATTGTCTATTTCCGCTACCCCGGCCGCACCTTCATTTTCTGGCTGATTTTCGTCACGCTGATGCTGCCGCTGGAAGTGCGCATCGTGCCGACCTACGCGGTCGTCGCCAACGTGCTGTCGCCCTATCAGGCGATCCTCGACGTGACCGGCCTGAGCTGGCTGATTGAAAAGGTCTCGGGCGTCCAGGTTTCGCTCAGCCTCGGGCTGCTCAATTCCTATTCCGGACTTATCCTGCCGCTGATCGCCACGGCCACCGGCACCTTCCTCTACCGGCAGTTCTTTCTGACCGTGCCCGACGAATTGACCGAAGCCGCGCGGATGGACGGCGCCGGCCCGTTGCGCTTCTTCATCGACATCCTGCTGCCGCTGTCGCGCAACAACATGGCGGCGCTCGGAACGATCATGTTCCTGTGGGCGTGGAACCAGTATCTGTGGCCGCTGCTGATCACCACCGACCAGTCGCACGCGACGGCGGTCACCGAGCTCAAGCAGCTCATTCCCAACGTCGGCGGCATTCCGGAATGGAACATCGCCATGGCCGGCACGCTCATCGTCATGCTGCCGCCGCTGATCGTCGTCGTCGCCATGCAGCGCTGGTTCGTGCGTGGCCTGATCGCCACCGAAAAGTGACTTCAAAAGGAGATAGCTGATGGCCTCCATCACCATTCGCGGCGTCACGAAAAGCTATGCCAAATCGCAGGTCGTGCACGGCGTCGATCTCGACATCGCGTCGGGCGAATTCGTCGTCATCCTCGGGCCTTCCGGCTGCGGCAAGTCCACGCTGCTCAGGATGATCGCCGGCCTGGAAGAGATTTCGGGTGGCGAGATCGCCATCGATGGCACCGTCGTCAACAAGCTTGAGCCGCGCGAGCGCGGCTGCGCCATGGTGTTCCAGAATTACGCGCTCTATCCGCATATGAGCGTGGCGCAGAACATCGGTTACTCGCTCAAGGTGGCCGGCGTTCCCGCCGCCGAGCGCCAGCAGCGCATCCAGGCGGTGGCCCGCACGCTGGAACTCGAACAGCTGCTCGATCGCAAGCCGATGGCGCTTTCCGGCGGCCAAAGGCAGCGTGTCGCCATGGGGCGCGCCATGATCCGCGAACCAAAGGTGTTCCTGTTCGACGAGCCGCTCTCCAATCTCGATGCCAAGCTGCGCGTCCAGATGCGCTCGGAGATCCGCAAGCTGCACCGCCGGCTAAACGCGACCTCGGTGTTCGTCACCCATGACCAGGTCGAAGCGATGACGCTCGCCGACCGGCTGGTGGTGATGAATGGCGGCCGTGTCGAACAGGTCGGCACGCCGGGCGAAATCTACAAACGTCCGGCGAGCCGTTTCGTGGCCACCTTTGTCGGCGCCCCGGCGATGAACATCCTCGAGGGAGCGGTCACGCTCGAGGGGCTGTCGCTGCTCGGCGGCAGCCGCAAGCTCAACGTTTCCCGCGCGGGCCTGCAGGTCGGCACCGAGGTCGCGGTCGGCATCCGTCCGGAAGCCGTGAGGCTGGTCGCGCCCGGCACGCCGGGCGCGCTCGACGCAACCGTCGACCTCGTCGAGGAACTGGGCGCCGGCCGGGTCATCTATGTCGATCTCGACGGCGCGCCGTTTTCCGTGGTCACCTCCGAGGCCGTCCACCCGCAACCCGGCACTGCGGTCGGCGTGCTGTTCTCGCAGGCCGACATGCATCTCTTCTCGTCGCAGACGGGCAAACGTCTCGATGACATCAGGATGCCGACACCGGTCCCGGCACTTTGAGCGGACGGCGCCTTCTGAAGCCATGAACGGGTTGTCGAATGAAAATCATCCAGGTCTCGGATCTTCATCTTGGCCAGCGCGGCGAGCTTCATTTTGGAGTGGATCTACATGAGCGGCTTGACCGGTGCCTTGCGCACATCAATGCGCATCATGCCGACGCCGCGCTTTGCGTCTTCACCGGCGATCTGACCGACGCCGGCGAGCCCGGCGCCTACGCCGATCTCAAGGCGGCCCTGAACTCGCTTTCGGTGCCGTACCGGCTATTGCCGGGAAACCACGACCAGCGGGCCAACCTTGTTGCCGCTTTTCCCGAGCAGCCGCTCGACGGCAACGGTTTCGTGCAGTCGGACTACGACACGGCTGAAGGATCGTTGCTGTTCCTCGACAGCCTGGCTGAAGGACGCGTCACCGGCGAACTCTGCGACATCAGGCTTGCCTGGCTCGACGCTCGGCTCGGTGAGGCGGCGGGGCGGCAGGCCTACATATTTCTGCATCATCCGCCGGTCGAGCTCGGCCTGCCGCTGCTCGACCCACTCGGACTTGAACAGAAGCAGCGCTTCCTCGACCTTTTGACGCGTCACGGCAATGTCGGCCATATCTTCTTCGGCCACGTCCATCGCGACATTGCCGGCACGGTCGCCGGCATCCCGTTCACCGCGCAGCGCGGCCTGCATGCCCGCTTCATGCTCGACCTGGTCGGCGAGGAGGTGGTCGAGCAGGCGCCGCCGACCTACGGGATCGTTCTCATCGATGCTGCCGCCCGACGGCTCGTCGTGCACAACAACGACTTCCTCGAAAATTGGCCGCTCTGGTCACCGGCGACTGGCGAAAGGGTTTCCTAAGCGCCAAACACGTGCGCCTTGCCCGTCACGGTCAGGCGGACGATCTCGCCGACGGAAGGCGCGTCCATGCCGGGCTTGCGCAGGATCAATGGCGTGTTGCCGATGGCGGCGGCGTCCGGCGGGTCGGCACTGTTGAGCAACCGCACCGCGATGGTGCACATCGAGCCGGCGAATTCGGAGTCCGTTACCTCGCCGAACAGCATGTCCGGCGTGCCCGACATGCCTTCGCGTGACGTCCTTTTCACCTGTATCTGCTCCGGCCGCAGCATGATGCGGGCAAGATCGCGCCGCTCGGTGGTGTCGACGGCGATGCGGCCAAGCGGCGAATTGGCGAAGCCGTCGGCGATCTTTGCCGGCAGGATGATGGCCTCGCCGAGGAACTCGGCGATCATCCGGTCTTTCGGCTTAAGATAGAGCTCGCGCGGCGTGCCGACCTGCGAGAACTTGCCGTCGCGCATCACCGCCACCTGGCTGGCGAAGGACAGCGCCTCGGCCTGGTCGTGCGTCACAAGGATGGTGGTGATGCCGGCGGTCTCCAGCAGCTCGGCCACCGCCTTGCGCATCGAGGCGCGCAATCCGGTATCCAGTGCCGAGAACGGCTCGTCGAGCAGCATCAGCCGCGGCTTCATGGCCATGGCGCGGGCCAGGGCGACACGCTGCTGTTGGCCACCGGAGAGCTCGTGCGGCCGGCGTTTCAGGATCGCCTTGTCGAGCCCGACGATATAGGCGAGCTCGACGATGCGCTCGCTGCGCTTGTCCGCATGGCGGTCCATGCCGAAGCCGATATTGTCGGCGATGGTCAGATGCGGGAACAAGGCTCCGTCCTGCGCCACCACGCCGATGCCGCGGCGATGCGCCGGCACGGCAGCGCCGCCATTGGCCAGCAGCTGGCCGTCGAGCACGATGCGGCCCCGGTCCGGCGCTTCAAAGCCGGCGATCAGCCGCAGCAACGTTGTCTTGCCGCAGCCCGAGGGGCCGACGATCGCGGTGCGGCTGCCGCTGACGACGCTGAGGTCGACGCCGGCCAGTGCGGCCACCGGGCCGTAGTGCTTGTGCACGCCCTCGAGTTCGAGAAAGCTCATCGCCCGGCCATCCGTTTCGACTGGATATAGAGCAGCCAGGTCAGCGGCAGCGACATCGCCACCATGATGAAGGCATACGGTGCGGCCGATGCATAGTCGATCTCGCCGCTGTAGGACCAGAACGCCATCGCCAGCGTACGGGTGCCGTTGGGCGCCAGCATCTGGGTTGCGGTCAGTTCGTTCATGATGCCGAGCGCGACCAGCGCCATGCCGGCCGCCGCCCCCGGCGCCGACAGCCGGATCGTTGTCGACCACAGCGCCTTGAGCGGCGATCGGCCGAGGCTTGATGCGGCGCGTTCGAGCTCGACCGGCGCCTGTGCGATCGAGGCCCGCAGACTGACCAAAGCGCGCGGCAGGAACATCAGGGCATAGGCGACAAGGATGGTGAACAGGGACTGATAGAGCGGCATGGCGATGCGCACGGTGATGGTGACCAGCGCCAGCGCCACGACGACGCCAGGCAGCGAGCCGACGATGTAGTTGCAGCCTTCCAGAAGGCGCTGCAGCGGTCCCGGCGCGCGGATCGAGATCCACGCCATCGGCATGGCGGCTATCGTTGCGAGCAGCGCACCGGCGAGCGCCAGGAACAGCGTCTGGCCGAGGGCCAGTCCGATCTCGTCGAGGCGCCAGACTTCGGCGCCACCCGCCGCAAGCCAGCGGCCAATGGTGACGAAAGGCACGCCGATCGCCAGCAGCGAAGTGATGATAGGCAGCGCCAGGCAAGGGATGGTGTAGCTGCCGAGGTTGGTGCGTTGCTGGTGGCGCGCGGCGCCCGAGCCGACGCGGGCATAGCGTTCCTCGCCGCGCACCAGCACCTCCAGGCCGAGCAGCACGAAGCAGCACGTCACCAGAACGCCGGCCAGCATGTTGGCGGCGGGACCGTTGAAGGTCGACTGGAACTGGTCGACGATCGCCGTGGTGAAGGTGTCGAAGCGGATGAAGACGTAGAGCCCATATTCGGCCAGCAAATGCAGGCCGACCAGCAGCGAACCGCCACACAAAGCAAGCCTGAGCTGCGGCAGCACGACTCGGGCGAACACGCGCCATGGGCCGAGGCCGAGCGCTGCCGCGGCGTCCTCAAGAGCGGGATCGAGACGCCGCAGCGCCGCCGCCACCGGCAGATAGAGGAACGGGAAATAGGCGATGACGGAAACCAGGACGCCGGCCCACAGGCCGTGCAATCCCGGCACCAGGCTGATCCAGGCGTAGGAGTGCACGAAGGCTGGGATGGCGAGCGGCGCGACCGCCAGCCAGGCCCACAGGCGGGCACCCGGCAGATCGCTGCGCTCGGTCAGCCAGGCCAGCGCCACCGACAGCACGATGGCGATCGGCACGGCCAGTGCCACCAGCAGCACGGTGTTGACCAGAAGTTCGCCGACGCGCGGCCGAAAGACCAGCCCGGCTACCGTTTCCCAGCCGGTCTGCACCGCGATCCAGATGATGAAGGCAAGCGGCATCAGGGAGAACAGCGAGATCAGAATGGCGACGAGCACTATCCAGGACATCGACTGCCGCCGCGTCGATCGCCCCGCGCCCCTGTCGGCCGGTGAACGTGCAAGATCGGCAGCAGCCATCAGCTCAGACGCCGCGCCGTTGCCGCCCGGTGGCGGGAGCGACTGAGGGACCGCGGGCGCGGCCGAAAACGCAGCGTGTCGTCATGGACCAATGCCATCTCGAAAACAGAGCGCTCCTGTGGATTGCCGCAGGAGCGCAGTCGTTGCCCTTTTAGGACGAACGCGGACTAAAGCAAGCCGGCTGCCGTCATCAGATCGGTCACCTTCTTGGAGTTCAGCGTCGTCGGATCGATCTTCGGCGCTTGCAGATCGGCCAGCGGCACCAGTTTCAGATTGGACTGCGCACCCTTGCCGACGGCGTATTCGAAGGAATTGCCGGTCTTCAGCACCTCCTGGCCACCCTTGCCGGTCACCCATTTCAGGAAGGCCTGGGCTTCCTTCTGGTGCTTGCTCGAGGCCAGCACGCCACCGCCGGAAATCGAGACGAAAGCGCCCGGATCCTGGTTCTTGAAATAGTGCAGCGCGACGTTCTTGCTGTTCTCGCCGGTCTTGGCCTGATCGCCGAAATAGTAATAGTGATAGATCACGCCGCCTTCGATCTCGCCGGCATTGACTGCCTTCATCACCGTGCTGTTGCCCTTGTAGGCGGTGAAGTTCTCCTTCATCGCCTTCAGCCAGTCGACCGTGGCGGCCTCGCCCTTGAGCTGCAGCAAAGCGCTGACGATCGCCTGGAAATCGGCGCCCGAGGGCGAAGCGGCCCAGCGGCCTTTCCAGGCGGGATCGGCGAGATCAAGCATCGATTTGGGCAATTGGTCGGCGGTCAGCTTGGTCTTGTTGTAGGCAAACACGGTGCTGCGCGCGGCGACGCCGACCCATTTGCCGCTGGCCGGCTGGAAATCCTGGGGAACCTGCGCCAGCGTGTCGGCATCGACCGGCGCGAACAGCCCTGATGTTTCGACCAGCACCATGGCCGGTGAGTTTTCGGTCAGGAACACGTCTGCCGGCGAAGCGGCGCCTTCGGCGACGATCTGGTTGGAGAAATCGCTGTCGCCGCCATTGCGGACGGTGACCTTGATGCCGGTTTCCTTGGTGAAGCCTTCCGCCCAGGCCTTGGTCAGGCTCTCATGCTGGGCGTTGTAGACGACGATGCCGTCCTGCGCGGTCGCCGGACCGGCGATCAGGCTGATTGCCAGCGCGGTGGCACCGGCAAGGGTGGAAAGGGCATATTTCATGGGCATCGTCCTCGATCTCGATGGTCTTTGGTTTGGCACGGCTGCACCTATCAATACCTGATTATCATAGTCAACATTGATGGGCTGCTTCAATCGGTCGCCGGGGCGCAAACTTTCGTGATTTCCCAGCACTTTGGCTTGGACATTATTTCGCCGGCCACGTAACAAATCTGCGCCGAGGCGCGAACATCGGGGAGTGAACTCTTGTGACCGGCAAGGACGAAGCCGAACTCTCCCGGCTGCTGCGGGCCGCGATTGCGGGAGACGAAAGGGCTTACGCCGACTTTCTGCATCGGATCGCTGCTCTCGTTCGCGGCTTCGCCCGGCGCAAGATTGTACAGGGCGGAGTCGACCCCGAGGATGTCGTGCAGGAAACCTTGCTGGCCATTCATGTGAAACGGCATACCTGGCGCGATGACGCGCCGGTCCTGCCATGGGTCTACGCCATAGCGCGTTTCAAGCTGATCGATGCTTTCCGGCGGCGCGGGCGGCGCGTCGAGATCGAGATCGACGATATCGCCGAAACCTTTGCCGAGCCGGAAGCGGAGACCGTCAGCGAGCGCGACATCAACCGGGCGCTGGACGGCCTGCCGCCGGCGCAACGCTCGGTGGTCTCGGCCGTATCGGTCGAAGGCCGTTCCATCGGCGAGACGGCGGCGAAATTCGGCATCACCGAGACGGCGGTGCGTGTGTCGCTGCATCGCGGGCTTGCCGCCATTGCCAAGCGATTCGGGCGGGAATGACATGAGGACCGACGATCTCATCAAGGCGCTCGACGCCGATGCAAGCAGCAAGGCGATGCCGTTGCGCTCGGCCTGGTGGGTGGCTGCCGGTGCGGCGGTGGTGATCGCGGCAGTGGTGTTTTTTCTAACCATCGGCCCGCGCCCCGACATCATGGTCGCCATGCACACGATGCGGTTCCTGGCGAAATTTGTCTTCACCATCGTGCTTGCTGTAACCGCCTTTGGCCTGATCCGGGCATTGTCGACACCGGGCGCCTCTACGGCGAGGGCCGCGGCGTGGATGGCCGCGGCCCCCCTGCTGGTGGCCGTGGCAGTGGTTCTCGAACTGTTCATGGTGCCGGAGGCGATGTGGGGCACGCGCATGGTCGGCTCCAATATGATGATCTGCATGGCGTTCATCCCGCTGATCGGCATCGGCCCGCTCGCCATCTTCCTCTGGATGCTGCGCTATGGCGCGCCGACGCGACCAGTGCTTGCCGGCGCGGTGGCCGGCCTGCTTGCCGGCGGGCTGTCGGCAACCTTCTATGCCGCGCATTGCTTCGACGATTCGCCGCTTTTCGTCGCCACCTGGTACACGGTCGCGATCGTCATCCTTGCCGGCCTCGGCGGCCTCGGCGGTCGGCTCTTCGTGCGCTGGTAAGAAGCCGCGATCGGCGCCGATAGACACCGATCCTTAATCATGCCGGCAACTGTTTGCGGCCAAACCATAACGACGGTGCCGCCGGCGCAACCTTTCCTTAAAATCGATCATTCAGGGTTTTTGCGGGGACATGCGACTATGCATGGGGATCGCACACATCGTGACATGGCAGGAATTGAAGGGCTTGAGACCTGACCGGCACGCAGTTCTGGCGTTGCTGGCGGTCATTTTTTTTGCGACGGCTGCATCGATCCTGTTGTCGCGGCTGAACGCCAGTGCCGAAGCCTTGAGGCTCTGCCTGCAGATAGCGGTCGCCATAGCCGCGGGCGCGGTTTTCCTTCTGGCCCTGTTCATCCGCCGGGTCAGGGACGATCACCGGCAGATCGCCGAGAGCGAGCAGCGCTTCCGTCGCGCCATGGAGGATTCGGCGATCGGCGTCGTCATCGTCGGCCTCGATGGGCGCATTGTGCAGACCAATCCCGCCTTCGCCACCATGCTTGGCTACAGCCGCGCGGAAATAGAGGGGCTGACCTTCTTCCAGATCACGCATCCTGACGATCTGCAGATCGGCAAGGAAACGATGGAGAAGCTGAGAGAGGGCAAGGTCGATTCCTACCACTTCGAAAAGCGCTACCTCAGGAAGGACGGAACGCCGGTGTGGGCTCACCTCGCCGGCTCCGTCATCCGCGACGAGCGCACCGGCCGGCCGCTGTATCTCGTCTCCCAGATCGAGGACATCGACGCACGCAAGCAGTCGGAGGCGCGCATCGCCGAAGCCGAAACGCGCTGGAATTTTGCGCTGGCCAGCGCCGGCCAAGGTGTCTGGGACCTCGACATGCGCAAAGGCGGCACGACCTATTCCTCGACCTGGGTGAGCATGCTGGGCTACTCGGACAGCGAGCTGAACGGCGACCCCGACCGCTGGCTGACGATGATCCATCCCGATGATCGCGCCGTCGTCGCCGCGGCCGACCGCGCCCATCTGGAAGGCAAGACGCAGTATTTCGAAGCCGAATTCAGGATGCGCCACAAGGACGGCCACTGGATCTGGATCCTCGATCGGGGCAAAGCGCTGGAGCGAGACGATGAAGGGCACCTGATCCGGGCCATCGGCAGCCTGACCGACATCACCCAGCGCAAGGAGGCTGAAGAGCGCCTCATCGTCTCGGCGGCGATGCTGGCCGATGAAAAGGAACGGCTGCGGGTAACGCTGCAATCGATCGGCGACGCTGTCATCTGCACCGATGCGGCAAACCGCGTCACCTTCATGAATCCGGTTGCCGAAAAGCTGACCGGCGTTGAAGGCCGCGAGGCACTCGGCAAGACGCTCGGCCATGTCTATTGGGCGGTCGACGAGGAAACCGGGCAAAGGATCGGCGTGGCGCGGCCTGCGATCAACGGCTCCAGCCCTGCCGACCAGAATAGTCGTGCCGTGCTCATCCGCCGCGACGACACGCGCTGCAGCATCCGCCAGGTCGTGTCGCCGATCATGAATGAGCGCAATGAGTTCTGTGGGCTGGTCATCGTCTTTCAGGATTTTACCGATGCGCGCGCCTTGCAGCGCCAGCTCGCCTACGCCGCCGCCCATGACGCGCTCACCGGCCTTGCCAACCGCTCGAGCTTCATCCGCACCATGGAGGAACTGGTCGATCAAAGCCGCGAAGCTGATGCGGCAAGTCCGACCCGGGGCGCGCATCAGTTCATGTTCATCGACCTCGACCACTTCAAGCTGGTCAACGACACCGGCGGTCACGCCGCCGGCGATGCCTTGCTGAAGCGGGTCGCCGATGCCATCCGCGGTGCTCTTGGCTCTGACGACATCGTTGCCCGCCTGGGCGGCGACGAATTCGCGGTGATCCTGAAGTCGGGTTCGGCGATCCGCGCCAAGGTTGCCGCGCGATCAATCATCGATGCGATCCGCGGCCTGAGTTTCGCCTGGGATGGTCGCCATCATTCGATCGGCGCCAGCATCGGGCTGGCCCCGATCCATGCCGGCTACGGCGAAGTCGACGAGATCATCGCGCGGGCCGATGCCGCCTGCTATGCAGCCAAGGCTGCCGGCCGCGGATGCGTTTCCATGGCGCCGGACGAGAACGGTACTGACGACAAGACCGAGGCGCCCGCGCCACTCGCCGTGGCGTCGTAGGACACGCGCTGCTTATCTTACGGTTTTGGGTTCAGCGCGTCGGGACGGGATGCTCGCCGCGATAGTCGTAAAAACCGCGCCCGGTCTTGCGGCCGAGCCAGCCGGCCTCGACATATTTCACCAGCAGCGGGCAGGGGCGGTATTTCGAATCCGACAGGCCGTCATGCAGCACCTGCATGATCGACAGGCAGGTGTCGAGGCCGATGAAATCGGCAAGCTGCAGCGGCCCCATCGGATGGTTGGCGCCGAGCCGCATGGCGGTGTCGATGGCGTCGACCGAGCCGACACCCTCGTAGAGCGTGTAGATCGCCTCATTGATCATCGGCAACAGGATGCGGTTGACGATGAAGGCCGGGAAATCCTCCGAGACCGTGATCGTCTTGTCGAGCTGCTTTACATAGGTCTTGGCCGCCTCGAAGGTCTGGTCCTCCGTGGCAATGCCGCGCACCAGTTCGACCAGCTTCATCAGAGGCACCGGATTCATGAAATGTATGCCGATGAAGCGTTCCGGCCGGTCGGTCTGCGCGGCGAGCCGGGTGATCGAGATCGACGAGGTGTTCGTCGCCAGGATGGCTTCCGGGTTGAGCTGCGGACAGAGCTGGGCGTAGATCTTGCGCTTGACCGTCTCGTCTTCGGTCGCCGCCTCGATCACCAGATCGGCACCGGCAAGATCAGCCATGGCCGGCGCTGCCGAAATGCGCGCCATCGCATCATTTCGGACCTTTTCGTCAAGCTTGCCGGAGCCAACCTGACGCGCCATGTTGCCACTGACGGTAGCAATGCCCTTTTCGATGCGGTCGGGCGAAATGTCGTAGATCAGCACCTTGAATCCGGAGAGCGCGGAGACATGGGCGATGCCACCGCCCATCTGGCCCGCGCCGATGATGCCGATCGTCTCGATCTTGCCCATTACACCGATCCCGTCATATGGCCTTTGCGGCCTGCTTTTGTGCGGTGCAAACTAAAAGGGCGGGGCGACTTCGTCTACCCCGCCCCTCACTATTTAATACGCTTTGCCAGAAAGCGTCAAAGCGCCTTTTGCAGTTCCGGCAGAATGACGAAAAGGTCGCCGACGAGGCCGTAGTCGGCAACCTGGAAGATCGGCGCCTCCTCGTCCTTGTTGATGGCGACGATGACCTTGGAGTCCTTCATACCGGCAAGGTGCTGGATGGCGCCGGAGATGCCGACGGCGATGTAGAGGTCGGGAGCGACCACCTTGCCGGTCTGGCCGACCTGCCAGTCGTTGGGCGCATAGCCGGCGTCGACTGCGGCGCGCGAGGCGCCGACGGCGGCACCGAGCTTGTCGGCGACGGGCAGGATGACTTCCTGGAATTTCTCCGCCGAACCCAGCGCACGGCCACCCGAGATGATGATCTTGGCCGAGGTCAGCTCCGGACGGTCAGTGTCGGAGAGCTTGTTCTCGACGAAGGAGGACAGGCCGGGATTGGCGGCCGCCTTGACGGTCTCGACCGCGGCCGAGCCGCCCTCGGGCGCCGCCTGGAAGGAGGCGGTGCGCACCGTGATCACCTTCTTGGCGTCGGTCGACTGCACCGTCTGGATGGCATTGCCGGCATAGATCGGCCGCTTGAAGGTGTCGGGCGACACGATCTCGATAATCTCGGACACCTGCGCCACATCAAGCAGGGCCGCGACGCGCGGCGCGACATTCTTGCCCGACGAGGTCGCCGGGGCGATGATGGTGTCGTAGGCGCCGGCCAGCGAAACAACGAGTGCCGCCGTCGGTTCGGCGAGGCGCTCGGCAAGCTCATCGGCTTCAGCGAGCAGCACCTTGGTCACGCCCTTGAGCTTGGCCGCCGCGTCAGCGGCGCCCTTGGCGCCCTTGCCGGCAACCAGAACGTGGACGTCCGAACCGATCTGCAGGGCCGCAGAGAGCGCCTTGGCGGTCTGGTCGGAAAGGGTTGCGTTGTCGTGTTCGGCAATCAGAAGAATAGCCATGTTCTTGTCTCCTTTTCCGATCGCTTACAGCACGCCGGCTTCGTTCTTGAGCTTGTCGACCAGTTCGGCGACGCTCTTGACCTTGACGCCCGCCTTGCGGCCGCTCGGCTCCTCGGTCTTGATCACTTTCAGCCGCGGCTTGACGTCGGCGCCGTAGTCGGCCGGGGTCTTCTCGTCGAGCTGCTTCTTCTTGGCCTTCATAATGTTGGGCAAGGAGGCATAGCGCGGCTGGTTGAGGCGAAGGTCGGCGGTCACGATCGCCGGCATCTTCAATTCCACCGTCTGCAGGCCGCCGTCGACTTCGCGCGTCACCTTGGCCTTGTCGCCGTCGATCACGACTTTGGAAGCGAAAGTGCCCTGCGCCCAGCCCAGAAGGGCTGCCAGCATCTGGCCGGTCTGGTTCGAATCGTCGTCGATCGCCTGTTTACCGAGGATGACGAGGCCGGGCTGTTCGGCGTCGACGACGCCCTTCAGCACCTTGGCGACGCCGAGCGGCTCGGTCTGCTCATCGGTCTTGACCAGGATAGCGCGGTCGGCGCCCATGGCGAGCGCGGTACGCAAGGTTTCCTGCGCCTGCTGCGGTCCGATCGAGACGACGATGATCTCGTCAGCCTTGCCGGCCTCCTTCAGCCGGATCGCCTCTTCGACCGCGATTTCGTCGAACGGGTTCATCGCCATCTTGACGTTGGCCAGTTCCACCGCCGAACCGTCGGCCTTGACGCGAACCTTAACATTCGCATCCACAACCCGCTTCACGGGCACAAGGATCTTCATTTCCTGTCACCTCTTTCAAGATAGTTGGGCGCGCTATAGCAGCGTGTACCCCTTCAGAGTTGTCGAAAGCCGACATTCCAGACGGAATTCTTGCCGGATGGTGGCGCTTCCGTAGTTGCGCCAACCCTGCTCGTCAATATCCGAAACCTACTCAAATCGGTTCAGTCCGGGCCGGAAGCGCTGCCTCGACCCCAGCGTGGCGCCGCGGGCGGCTGGCTCGCGGCCGGCTCGACGGCAACGGGCTGGTCCGCGGCTACAGCGGGCTCGTCGTCACCGGCAAGCAACGGCACGCCGCGGCTGCGCATAATGAGCACCAGCACGCCGCCGGCAATGATGCCGCCAATATGGCAGGCCCAGGAAATCTGGTTTTCGCCGCCGGCTGCAAACATCACCATCTGGAAGCCGATCCACAGGATGAGCGGGATGAAGGCCGGGATGCGCAGCGGAATGCGGGCAAAGACCAGCACCCATACTTTCACCCTGGGATAGAGGATCAGATAGGCGGCGACCACGCCGGCGATGGCGCCTGAGGCACCGATCAGCGGCACTTGCGAATCCCACGCCACCAGACCCTGGAAAGCGGCTCCGGCGATGGCGCACAGGAGGTAGAAGATGAGGTAGCGGATATGGCCGAGCGCGTCCTCGACATTGTCGCCGAACACCCACAGGAACAGCATGTTGCCGCCGAGGTGGAAAATGTCGGCATGCAGGAAGGCATAGGTGAGGTAGCTCAGGCTTTCGGGAATGACGACGAATTGCGGCGCCAGTTCCACCTTGTCGTGAACGACGGACGGGATGAAACCGAGACCGAGCACGGCGGCATTGTTGAAATCCTCGCCGCCGAGCGCGGTGACCAGGTAGATGAGCGTGTTGAGCGCGATCAGGCCGATCGTCACATATTGCAGCCGGATATGTCGCAGCCTGTTGGTGTCGTAGAGCGGGATGAACATTCAGGGACCCTCCCGCGTCGGCAAAATTCAGCGGTTCTTGCCGGGAATCCATAACACGTCGGCGTTTCCATTGTCATTGACCGCACGTGCGGCGACAAACAGAAAGTCCGATACGCGGTTGATGTATTTGATGCCCTCGCGGTTGACATGCTCGCGCGGGTCTTGCGCCAGCGCCACCATGATCCGCTCGGCCCGCCGCGCCACCGTACGGGCGAGGTGGAGGGCGGCCGCTGCCGGCGTGCCGCCGTTCAGCACGAAGGATTTGAGCGGCTCAAGGTCCTTGTTGAGAAGGTCGATGTCTTTCTCGATGCGGTCGGTCTGAGAGGCGATGATACGCAGCGGCTCGTAGCCGAGCGGCTTGCCGTCGTCGGGCACGGCGAGATCGGCGCCGAGGTCGAAAAGGTCGTTCTGGATGCGGCCGAGCATCGCGTCGATCGACGGATGGCTTGTCGCGGTGTGGACCCGGGCCATGCCGATGCAGGCATTGGTTTCATCGACCGTGCCATAGGCGTCGATGCGTGGATCGGATTTCAGCCGTCGTTCACCACTGCCGAGACCGGTGGTGCCGTCGTCGCCGGTGCGGGTGTAGATCTTGTTGAGCTTTACCATGCTCTGCCTCCCGAATCGGCTGGTGCCGTCATTTGCGGGTGAAATACACCGCCAGCAGGATCAGCGCCAAGGCCACGGCCTGCAGCAGCACGCGCGCCTGCATCAGCTTGTTCGAGGTCATGCCGGAGCCGCCGCGCATCATGTTTATGAGACCGCGTATCAGCACGATCACCACGGCGACCATGACGAGGACGGCGAGGACATTGAAGACGGTTGCCATAGTCTGTTTCCAGTTTGATTGCGTTCAGGCGCGTTTGGCAAGCATGCGGTAGAGCGCCGATGCCGGCAGAAGGCGTTTGAGCATGACGCCGATTTTAGCCGGCACTGTTACCACATAGTGCGGGCGCGGGCGCCGCGACAGAAGCGCATGGCGCAAGGCCACATGAACCACCTCCGGTCCGGGTTTTAGCCGCGATATGCTGCCGCCGGCCCGCAGCCGGGCCAGCTGCGCCTCGTAGGCGACGCGGTGAACGGAGTTTTCGTGGTCGATGTTTTTCAGGAACCACAACAATCCATTGCTGGCGATTTTCGACGTCACCGGTCCCGGTTCGATCAGCGAGACATGGACGCCGCTGCCATGCAGCTCCTGATGCATGCACAGCATCAGCCCTTCGATCGCGTGCTTCGAGGCCGAATAGGCGCCGCGAAAGGGTAGAGGCGTCAGCCCGAGGATCGAGGAACAGTGGACAAGGCGGCCATGGCCCTGGCGGCGCATGACCGGCACGATGTGGCGGGTGAGGTCATGCCAGCCGAAAAAATTGGCCTCGAATTGTTCTCTCAGTGCTGCAACCGGCAGGTCTTCGACCGCGCCGGGTTGCGCATAGGCGCCATTGTTGAAAAGCGCATCGAGCCGTCCGCCCGTCCGCTCCAGCACGGACGCCACCAGTGCCACGATGGATCTGGGCTCGCGGTAGTCGAGATAAAACGCTTCGATGCCGTCGGTTTCGAGGGCGGCGATGTCGCCGGGCTTGCGCGCCGTGGCGAACACCCGCCAGCCCTCCGCCTTGAGTGCCCGGGCGCAATACGCCCCTATTCCGGAAGAGGCGCCGGTGACGATGATGGTGCGCAACTCCTGCGCCGGAGAAATCGTGGTTTGACCAAGGGTTGCCATTTGCCACAATCACTTCCCATATTCGCGGCGTCGAGACAATCGAAGGGAACGCGGCTCTTGATGCGGAAGATCGTCGTGCTGCGCCGCGTGCTCTATGACGCGCTCGGCCATTTCAACACCGACGACGGCTGGGCGATGGCCAGTCATCTGGCGATCACCTCGCTGATGGCGCTGTTCCCGTTCCTGATCTTCGCCACGACGCTGGCGAGCTTCCTGGGCGCGCAGGCGTTCTCGGACACGGCGGTGCACCTTGTCTTCGACACCTGGCCCGAGCAGATCGCCAAGCCGATCGCGCGCGAAGTGCTCAACGTGCTGACCGTCAGGCGCACCGACCTTTTGACCTACGGCGTGCTGCTTGCCGCCTACTTTGCCTCGAACGGCATCGAGGCGCTGCGCACCTCGCTCAACCGCGCCTATCGCGTCTCGGAAACGCGCGGCATCATCTACCGCCGGGTGCAGAGCATCATTTTTGTGCTGATCGCCACCGCGGGCTTCCTGGCGATAAGCGTGCTCCTGGTGTTCGCGCCGCTGCTGGCGCGGCTCGCCGAAGCCCATATCGAAGGGATCAAGCCCTATATGGGGACCATCACGCTATGGCGTTTCGTCATCGCCTCCGTGGTCATTGTCGGCGGGCTGTTTGCCGTGCATTTCTGGCTGCCGGCGGGCAAGCGCCGCCTTGTCTCGATTGTGCCCGGCATCATCTTCACGCTGGCGGCATGGCTTGTCGGCTCGACCGTCTTTGCCAGCTATCTCGATCACTTCTCGTCCTATGTGACGACCTATGCCGGCCTTGCCTCGATCATGATCGCGGTGGTCTTCCTGTATATGCTCTCCGCCATCTTCATCCTCGGCGGCGAGCTCAACGCCGCGATAAGCCGCTATCTCGAGGCGCGAGCGCGGGTTGGATGAGCCGGTGCTGGACGAATTGAGGAACTAGGGAACTGAGGAATTGAGGAAAAAGCGCCATATCTGGCGTTGTATGCTTCTTCTCCAATTCTCCAGTTCCTCAATTCTGCATTTCCACAATTCTTCCCTTGGCTGGCCGAGCCGTGGCCAGGCCGACGCCGAGCGTTGCGATCGCCATGCCGACAAGCTGCACCAGGTTGAGCTGTTCGCCAAACAGCGCCCAGGCGATGACCGCGGTGACGGCGGGGACCAGGTAAAACAGCGACGCGACCTTCGACATTTCGCCGTCGCGGATCATCACCATCAAAAGGAAGATGGCGCCGATCGACAGCACCAGCACCAGCCAGGCCATGGCAAAGATCAGTTCGCCGTTGATGATGACCGTGTGCGTCTCGAAGGCGAGCGAGGCCAAGGCCATCAGCGCGGCGCCGCCGACATATTGCCACATCGTCGCGGCCACCAGGTCGCCGCCGGAGGCGAAGCGCTTCTGCCAGACGGTGCCGGCACTCATGCCCAGCACCGAGACAATCGAGGCGACCAGGGTTTCGGCCGTCACGCCACCACCGAGAGCGCCGAGCTTCGGCCAAAGCACAATGATCACTCCCAGCAGGCCGACAGCGAGGCCGACCCAATGGCGCGGCAGGATGGCTTCGCCGAGAAACCTGCCGGCGAGCACCGCCGTGATCAGCGGCTGCAAGCCGACGATCAGCGCCGAAAGCCCGGCCGGCATCCCCCTGTGGATCGCCCAGAACACGGCGCCGAGATAGATGCCATGCATCAGGATGCCGGCAACGGTGGCGTGGAGCGCTTCCGTGCGGGTCGCTCTCTTCGAGCCAAGCACCACCATCAGGCCGGCCAGCAGGACGGTTGCCAGGACGAAACGCACCGCCAGGAAGGTGAATGGTTCGGCCCATGGCATGGCATAGCGCGCACCGATGAAGCCGGTTGCCCACAAGACGACAAAGGACGCGGGGATGAACCGCTTGAGACTGTGCATTTTAAGGGGGCGCCCGTGTTCGGTGAGGATGCGTTCGGTAAAGAGTCGACTACCGCGATTGCTCTAATGCTGTTCATTGCGGCAAGCAAAACGAAACATTTGATTTATAAGCTCATTCGAATTTAACCGGTGGCGCCAGGACTGTCGGTTGATCCCGGTGTTTCGGCTTCGACAGGAGCGGGCAGGCATGCTGTTGCATCTCGACACAAGCTGGTTGCTGATGACGGTCGCGTCCGTCGCTGTTTTCGGTTTCTTCTTCGGCGCGGCGCTCGATGCCATCATGAAGGAAGACGGTTTCGGCTCCAGCGGCAACACGCTGTTGTTCACCTTCGGCTTCTTCTTCGCGATCATGGTCGCGAATGAACATGGCATCAGCCTGAAAGATCTCAAGCTCGCGGTCGCCTGGGGCCTGGGCGGCGCCTTCACCTTCATCAGCGTGCTGGCGCTGGTCAAGGCCGGGCTGGCCCGCTGGTAACGGGTATGTCGATATTCAGGTGATGCCGGCCTGCGAATGGCTGATACCTGCGCTTCCACCGAAACAGCTAGAGAAGTCCGACCTGCCGTCTGACATCGTCAGGTGATGCACCTGCCTCGCGTTGCGCGGCAAGTCCGGTATCGCCAAGGCTTTTCGACAGTTTTCGTCCGTCCGGTCCGAGGATCAGACGATGGTGAAAGTATTTTGGCGTCGCAAGGCCGAGGATGTCCTGAAGCAGGCGCTGCACGCCGGTGGCGGAAAACAGGTCCTGGCCGCGCACGACGTGGCTGATGCCTTGCAGCGCGTCGTCGACGACGACGGCGAGATGGTAGCTGGTCGGGATCTCGCGGCGCGCCACGATCACGTCGCCCCAGTCCCGCGGCCGGGCTTCCACCGTTCGGGTTGAAGAAAGCGTCGCGTCGGAAAACTCGCTCCATGCGAGGTCCTTGCCGACGCGCGCCAGCGCTGCCTCGACGTCCAGCCGCCAGGCGAAGGGCGCATTTTCGGCGATCCGCCGCTTGCGCTCCTTGATCGGCAACGCCTTGTCCGCGGCGGGATAGAGCGGCACGCCATCCGGGTCGCGCGGCCAGTCGCGGCCGCGGCTTTCGCTTTCGGTGATGAAAGCTCTAATGTCGCCACGGCTCATGAAGGCGGGGTAGACGAGCTCTTCCTGGATCAGCCGGTCGAGCACCGCCTCATACTCGGCGAAATGATCGGACTGACGACGCACCGGTTCTTCCCAGCCGAGGCCGAGCCATTTGAGGTCGCGAAAGATGCCAGCCTCGAATGCCGGGGTGCAGCGCGTCGTGTCGATGTCCTCGATGCGCAGCAACAGGCGTCCGCCCGCCGCCGTTGCCAATTTTTGATTGAGCAGCGCCGAATAGGCGTGGCCGAGATGCAGTTCGCCATTCGGGCTTGGTGCGAAGCGGAATGTCAGGAGTGTCATCTCTCAAGCAGCAATCGGATTGTGCAGCAGTTTCGCCAATTGCTACGCTGGGCTCAGTGCAGGAACAAGCAAACATGCAACGCATCGCCAACCTCGACGACGTCGCGCGAGGCCTGGACGCGCTTTGCCTAATCGACCCGCGCCTGGAAAAGGTGCGCGACATGGCCGGCGAGGTGCCGCTGCGGCTCTCGGAGCCGGGATTTCGAAGTCTGGCGTCAATCATCGTTTCGCAGCAAGTGTCCCGCGCGAGCGCCGATGCCATTTTCGGCCGGCTGACGAAACTCGTCGATCCGCTGACGCCGCAAGCGATCCTTGCCGCCGATGAGGCGATGTTTCGCGAGGCCGGACTGTCGCGGCCGAAGCAGCGCGGCCTGATCGCCATTGCCCAGGCAGTCGTCGACGGCCTCGACCTCAATCACCTCTGCCGGCTCGACGCCGGCGAGGCGATCGCGGCGATGACGGCCGTGCCGGGCATCGGTCCATGGACGGCGGAAGTCTATCTGTTATTTGCCGCCGGACACCCCGATGTTTTCCCGGCGCGGGATGTCGCGCTGCAAACGGCGGTCGGCCACGCGCTCGGTATCGAGCCGCGTCCGCCGGAGAAAACACTGATCGCTTTGGCCGAATCATGGAGCCCATGGCGAGGTGTCGCATCGCGACTTTTCTGGGCCTATTATCGTGAGCTGAAGGGCAGGGACGCCGCGCCTCCCGCCTGAATCCGCAAAAAAGCATTAAAATCATGCGCTTTTGGCATGTCATGTGGCCGACATGCCGCTTCACATCCCTGTCATGTCGGGCTTACAGTATCCGCGCCGATCGGTTCTTGAACTAGGAGGTCAACAAGGTGACGGTTGCCGTATCTCCGGATGGGCTCCCTGCGCTGGTGCTGAATGCGGATTACCGTCCGCTCAGCTATTACCCCCTGTCGCTCTGGTCGTGGCAGGACGCCATCAAGGCGGTGTTCCTCGACCGGGTCAACATCGTCGCCGAGTACGAGCATGCCGTCTCGTCGCCGACCTTCTCGATGAAGCTGCCGAGCGTCGTCAGCCTGAAGGCCTATGTGAAGCCGTCCAGGCATCCGGCCTTTACCCGGTTCAACGTCTTCCTGCGCGACCGTTTCCAGTGCCAGTATTGCGGCACGCCGGAAGACCTGACCTTCGACCACGTCATTCCCCGCCATCGTGGCGGTGCGACGACGTGGGAGAATGTCGTCGCCGCCTGCTCGCCCTGCAATCTGAGGAAGGGCGGCATGATGCCGGCGCACGCCAAGATGTGGCCGCTGCAAAAGCCCTATCAGCCGACGGTGCATGACCTGCACAATAACGGCCGCCTGTTTCCGCCCAACCATCTGCATGAAAGCTGGATGGATTATCTCTACTGGGATGTCGAACTGGAACCGTAGAGTTCGGCAGAAATCCGCGAGCCCGGTCGTCTGGCGCAGCTTTCTGCGCTTCCGGTGCTCACGTACTTAAGTACGCTCAGCTCCGGTTCTCGAAAGCCGCGCCAGCCGTTCCGGGCTGGCGAATTTCTGGACGAACTCCGGGTCGCAGATCAGTCCCGAGAGAAGGCGCCGCGGAAGGCGACGGCGGCCAGGATGAAGCTGGCTATGGCGTTCCAGCCGGCCAGCGACAGGCCGAGGATGCGCAAGGCCGCCTTGTCGCAGGAGGGCGGCACGAATTTGTCGAGCGCGTCGAGCACGCCCTTGCCGCCGGTGTCCACCGGTCCCGCACCCGCGGTGCAATCGGTAGGACCAGCCCACCACGCCCATTCGACACCGGAGTGATAGACGCCGAGATAGAGGCCGTAGAGCATCAGCAGGCCGCCGATGCCGAGCAGCGCGCGGGTCAGCCATGCGGGCGCGTGCAGCACCGAGGCAAGCACGGCCAGCAGCATCAGCGGTGCGCCGATATAATAGGGGGTGCGCTGCTCCAGGCAGAGATGGCAAGGGATGTAGCCGCCGATATGCTGGAAGGCCAGTGCCGAGCCGACGGTGGCGGCCATGGCGACGGCAAGAAACAAGGCTGTTCGTGTCCGTTGGCGTCCGGCGTCGGCATCCATGGTGGCTGTCATTGATTGTTCGTCCATTGAGTTCGCCGCCCGCCCAAACGCATCCTTGCTCAGAATGCGTATTTGACGACGATATAGAGCAAAATCAGGGCAGCGGCCGCAGCACCCGCGATCAAACCGAGGCGCCTTTCGATGAATTCACGGATCGGCTCGCCATAGCGGCGCAGCAGCCAGGCCAAAAGCAGGAAGCGGCCGCCACGGGCGACGATGGCCAGCATGACAAACAGCAGCAAAGGCACGCCGATGACGCCGGACAGGATTGTCACCACCTTGATCGGCGGCAGGTGGGCAGCACCCGAGGTGATCAGCATCAGGATGATGAAGCCGGTACCTGCCCCGGCGCGCAGCGCTTCGAACTCGTCATACTTGCCGTAGAATTCCAGGATCGGCCGGGCGACGGCGTCGTAGGCATAGTGGCCGATGAACCAGCCGGCGATGCCGCCGAGCACCGAAGCAACGGTGGCGATCAGGGCATAGCGGTAGGCACGGTCCGGCCGTGACAGCGCCATCGGCAGGAACAGCACGTCGGCCGGCACCAAAAACACGGAGCTTTCGACGAAAGCGATGAAGGCCAGCCACCATTCGGCGGATTTCCGTGCCGCCAGCGACAAGGTCCAGTCGTAAAGTCCGCGAAGCATCGGCACTCCCTGTGGCATGCGCCGTTTGTCTAGAAAGATTTTCCGCGCTGCACAATGGCCGGGACCTGACGAAAGCGAAAGGTGAGGTTTTGACGCAAGGCCGCATCGGTGGAGAATTGGCCAGTTGACGAACAGGCCTCCAACCGTATAGTCCGCGCCCATCCAGGCCTTCAGGCCTGAGCCCCTATGGCGGAATTGGTAGACGCGCTCGACTCAAAATCGAGTTCCGCAAGGAGTGCTGGTTCGATTCCGGCTAGGGGCACCACCACCGTCATGGAGGTGTTGATTTGCCGGAGCTTTTTCTGATCTTTGTCCCACTTTCCGTTGTCAATTTTTTTGGTGGGACAATTTCGTCCTGATTTTGTTCCGGAATAGCCAAGAGGTGGACGGCTTGTCCGGCCATCCGACGGCGTTGCGCCTTCCTCGTGTAGTGCGTGGTTTGCTGCTTGGTGGTCCAACCGAAAATCGCCATGAGTTGCTCGTCCGTAGCGCCGTTCTCGGCTGCTATAGTGGCTCCTGCTTTTCGGAGGCCGTGAAGGGTGCAGTGGGGCAACTCTGCTTGATCGCACCAGTCCCGCATTTTGTTACCAAGTGAATTTACGGTGAACGGTTTTCCCCACTCCGACGTCAAGAAGGTCAGGTCGCCACAACCACTGGCGTCGATTGTCGCCCTCAACTGAGGAAGAATGGGGAGCTCCACCTCCACTCCTGACGAGTTGCTGGTCTTCTGAGGGCGGATGTGTAGCCACCCATTCCTCACGTGTTGGCGTCCGAGGATCGCAAGATCCTGGCGACGCAATCCTGTGAACAGTCCCAGATGCAGTGCCAGACGTGCCTTGCTGCCGGGGGGATGGCGTGCCTCGAACTGACGTACCTCTGCGAGGGACCATGTGTGAAATCCATCGCCAGATTTCAGGCGCTTGATCCCGAGAACTGGATTGCTCCGGACGATCTCGTTCTCAACGGCCCAACCGTACATAGCCGAGATGACCTTCACGACCTCATTCTGGGCACCTGGCGTCGAACGGAGATCATCTCGAATTTCGAGGACGTGCTTCCGCTCCAGAAGGTCGAAGGGGAGTGTCCCTCGCTTGCTGCCGCTTTTGTGTTCGCTGTTGCAGATTTCATCGAGCACCGATGACCGTCGAGCCAAGATTTTGGGTGAGAGCCTTACACGTCGTTTGTACTCCTGGCATAGCCAGCGAAAGGACCTCTTGGACACCGGTTCATTTCGGTCAGCAGTGCCGCTGACCTTCAGAGGCGCGTAGGGAACGTTTAGCCGAGCACAGGCCACCTCGGCCTCAAACTCCTTTGTCCCCGGCTTCTCCCGTAGCCGGACTTTGGACCGGCCAAGGGCGCGAAAGTACAGGCGCACATTTCCATGTCGGTCACGATCGGGGGAAACGCCCTTTGGTAACTTTCTAGGCATCAGTTCCAGGGGTTGTTTGATGGGGACGAGGTGCCCAATCCATTGGACTCGCCCCGATGTGGGATCGCGCGGAAGGCGGCAGCTACTTCCTCCACGTCCCAAAGAAGGCGTGAAGCAATTGGCCTTGGTTCTGGCATTTGGCCCGCAGCCACTAGCTGGGTGAACAGAGACGAGCCGATCCCGATGAGCGCGGCAGCTTGGTCAAGATTAACCGCGACAGGTGCGAGGTTGTCTGGCAGTCGGCTTGACGGTCGCTTCATCCGATGTCGGCTCAAATCACGTGGAACTTGCCCGAGATCTAGTTCGTTGATCGCCACGGTTCCATGGGTCTCCGGCTTGGTACTATAGGGGAAGTGGGTTTTCACCGCTGAGTAACCTGTGGTGGCCCGTGCTATTACTCGAAAAAGCGAATTTTTATGCGGGGCATGGATGGGACTATTCCCAGCATTGCGCGGCTCCTCCTGTCTAAAGAGGGTGTACTCCTTCCGCCGCCCGCCCCAGGTGCGCGGGCGATCGATAAATCCGGCCGCCGAGCCAATTCGAAAACGCTCCGGCCAACGGCCGAGTTGCGAAACGGAAATGCCTTCTGAAAATCCACCGGGCCCCGGCCGCTGCTCGTCGTCTGCAATGGGATTGCTGTCCGAGCAGACGCCCTTAGGCGCCCGGAGAGACGCCAAGGTCGACCAGATGCACAAAACGCGGCGAGAGCAGTGGAACTAATGTGGGCGTTGAGGAGGGTCATTGAGTGATCGGAGGCTTGTATGAGAAAAAAGGCACAGTGCGCGGAATGCTCATTGAGGATCATCCTTCAGCACCATACGCGCGACGGCCTCCCGAAGCCTCACGGCCGACCGCTGGCCGCGCTCCTTGATCATCTCCTGCAGACGGTCAGCGGGAATGGTTGGAACGAAGTCAGCGGCGGTTAACTGGCCTTCTTGATAGGTGAAGTTGAGCGCCACAGACCCGACCAATGTTAGGTGCTGAGCCAGGAAGGACGACAGTTCGGCAAGGCGGGCGGCATGAGCATACAGAAGAGCGGCAGCTGCTGAGGATTTCCGAATGACGACGTTGCTGACGAGCAACTCATATCCCTTCCACCACATCAGCTCCCCAAGGCCCCGCCATGGGACCGAGTCATAGGACCGGGCCGAGGCCGCATATCTGGCGACAAAGTCTTCGTCGTACAGAATGTCGTGGTCCCCGCGGGCCCAGTTGATCTCTGCATTACCCTTCTGGTTGACCCGGGCGTCAAGGAAGACCCGAGGCCGCCTGTTCTCGTTGGTCAGAGCTGCGCTCCAGTTTAGCGGGTCGAGCAGGATGGCGACATGCTTCTTATCGAGACCGCAATCGTAGGCGTCGTAGTCAAGCATCCATGAAAGTTCCTCGATCAGTTTGGATGTTCCGGCGAGGTGGCGCTCACGCGCCAGCGCCAGATAGTCGGAGGACGAAATGGACGGGTCGAATGGCTCAGTCATCGTGAAAAGTCCTGTGGAAGGTGGTGGTTGGGTGCCGTGGAATTTTCGCTGTCGGATCGTTATGTTAGGAGCGAGTCATCCGTTCGAAGCGGCCCAACATGTGGTGGTAAACCTCGGGGGCCTCGTAGCCGGCCTCGGTCATCATATTGGCGGCCCGTTGCATCGTTGTAATCGTTGACCCGAGGGCGTGCAGGTCCTCGTCGTCATAATGGAGGTCCAGCTCCGAGGAGAGCTCGCGAAGGAGGGCGGTCAGAACGTTTGCCGTTGTCTGGTTGAGGGTCATGTATAGGGTTTCCTGTCTATGTTGAGTGATTGCTAATATATCATATTCAGTATGAAACTGAATGTTTGAGATAGATAAATATGGAACTGGGTCGCGCAATAGGTCGAGCAACATTTTTTTCGCGGAGATTGTCCCGATGACCGAGACCGAATGGCAGCGGCTGCTCAGCGGGCTGGTGAAGGCTGAGTTGAAACTGCGAGGGCTCAGCTACGCCGATCTGGTCGAAAAGCTGGCCGACATCGGCGTTCACGAAAAGGAGGTGAACATCGCCAACAAGCTTTCACGAGGAAGCTTCACGGCGGTGTTTTTTGCACAGTGTCTCTTCGCCGTCGGATCGCAGAGGCTGAAGCTCGACTGACATTCGTCGGGGCGCCGGCGCCTGGTCCATGCAGTGAGGTAGACGCAGCTACCGCAACTGGTTGTGCTGTCGGGTAGAGGCCCTTGGACTGGCCCAGGTCCTGGCGCAGGCGGGCAGAAGAATTGGGAACAGAGCGAATAACGACGACGCTCACCGATTGGGTCGGCAGTTCCGATTTCACCGGCCCGAAATAGAAGCTTGGTTGTCCAGCACAAAGATTTTGCGGCCACACCTCAGGTGCCGGCCAAGCCGGGTGCCCCGAGGTCCGAGAAGGAAGCTAACGGTTTCACCAGGGCATCCCCCGAGGTACGGGGTAGGCTGAGGGGGGAATACGCGCAGTGCCGCAGTAGGTGGGGGGCGGTTCCTAGTTCTCAGTTTTCGAGCGTTTGAAACTTTTAGCTTTATACATTCCATGTAGAAAGTTTCTAAAAGTCTGAGAACTCAGGAACTAGGAACCGAGTCACACGCTCTGTTGTCGAGCCGTTTCCTGGAGCAATCCAAGAACGACCCCAGACGGAGCAACCACCCCCTCGTAGTGAGCCTTGCGCTCCGCGTGAGTGGCTAGCAGCCACCGTTGCGGGTTACGCAACGCCCACAGGTCCACCGTGGAGCCGTTTGACAGCTTAGTCTTTTGCAGTTTCCTGGCGCCCAATTCCTGGAGCCCCCTGGTGACCTTGGAAGAAGATGGCCCACTGGCCATGGACAAGGGGTGCGCGAGCAGGGAGACGATCTCTTGAACCGTCACCAGGTCCCTTCGTATGCGGTCGGTTCGGAGCAGCTCTTGAACATCCGCCGCAACGGGCGTCCTGCTGGCTTCAATAATCTCGGTCTTTGCCTCGGTCACGGGCGGTCGAGCATTCGGGGACCATGCCGAGATGTCACGCTGCAGCAGTCTGGCCTTGAAAGCAGCAAACTGCCGAACACCGATGGTGAAAAGGCGATCGTAGTAGGCCTGGTCGCGTGCCGGCGCGTCAACTCGGAAGACCGCATTCCGTCGTTCGCCCGGTTCGAACACGGCCGGTACAGCGTGATTGGTGTGGATGAAGATACCCCGCGGCGACCTGACTTCATGCGCTCTGATGTACTTTTCGTTGGCCACAACCTTTTCGCTGGTGAACCATGGCTTCAGCGCGTTCGTGACCTCCCATTTGGATGACGTTGCCATCTCCTCGATGATGAGGACCTGTTTGTTGCCCAAGGCGCGCTTGTAGTCACTCGCATGGATCGCGGCATCATCGACCTTAACGTTCTGCTCCCCGAAAAGGCCCGTCAGCAGGTCGTTGATGAACGACTTGCCAACCCCAGGCTCTCCAATCAGCATTATCGCGTGTTTGACCTTGATGGCCGGATGCTGAAGCAGGTGAGCGAGATAGTCCAGCACCCAAGCTCGTTCGTGATCCTTCGGAAGCAGAAGCGCGAAGTGCTCGTCAATGACCTCGGTACTGCCAGCCCTTGCCTCCAATCCTCCGGGTCGCCACTCGTTCAGAACGGCCGTGCCTTCGGGACGCCGGATGATCAACTGCTGATCACCTGCGATGTAATCCGTCCCAATGACCTTTGGCGACCGAGCATCGTGAATGAAAAGGCTGTGGACCCTTTCGAGGCGGTGAGCGAAATGATTGTTGAAGGAGATGGCGGGCAACGCCGTCATATCTCCAGAGACCGGATGGTATGCGTCTGTCTGAGCAGAAAGCACAAATTGCGCCTGCAATTCGAGCAGCTTTTCGTCCCCGAAAGCGAGCTTATATGGCGACACCATATCAGCGGCCTTGAACGGGCACCGCGCGCATGCCGATGAACCAAGGCTGGTCTCGATATCGAAGCATGTCCGCGGCTTGACCTTTCTGGCATGCCGGAGCTTTGCTGCTGTGTCGTCTTCACGGTAGCGGGTACTGTCCAAGGCCGACAGTCGGTGGAAACTGTCTTCTCCGTCTTCACAATGTGCAGCGAGCGTCGCCGCAGCGTACCATTCTGGCTCGCTGACCTCTTGGGGCGTCTCCGAGAGCCGACGCACAAACCCACAGTGCTTTTCGATTAACGTGAACTCACCACCTTTGCGTTCGACTTCTACCGCCAATGTCGCCGGCGTTTTATCCGCAGTTCGTCGATGGGTTCCGGCACCAATCAACATCTCGTAGTCAGCGACGGTAAGGCGGTCCTGTGTTTCTGACACCAACTCAACGACGCGAAGATCATCGTACTTCCAGTTACGGGTGCCGACCGGGCGAGTGATCCGGGCCAGGTCTGACACATTGTCGAGCGCCCACCCTCGGGTCTGCAGGGCGTTTCGGACGATCGCAGTGACTCCTTCAGTGACCGCGGCCGCCCTAGCTCGGTCAACCTTTTCGGCCAGGATCAGCGGTTCGTCGAACAGATAGTGGAGATACAGACCACCACCGCTTGCGACAATTCTGGATGGTTCGGGGAGGGCCGTTTGTCGGAGGACTGCGAGTGCGTCAGCTGCCGTCGGAGCATAGTTCGGCTTGGCGTGCTTGCCGCTAGCCAGATCGAGATCGAGGAGAATGCCCGGGAGCACACTGGCCCTGTCCGCAGCCCTGGACGGCTCGGAGAAAAGACACCAACCGACGTAAGCGCTTTGACGGCTGTTTTGAGTGTGCACCCAGGCCTCAAGTTGTGGTCGCTGCTCAGGCCATCGAAAGAACTGCTGCTGCTTGTTTGCGTACCCACAAGCAAATCCGGTGGCACCATTCCAGCCAGCGGCGAAGGCCTCCAGGTTCGGCTGCTGCGGTTGTTGATCAGTCGTGCTCATTGCGGCGTCCTCGCGGTAGAGGCCAGCGCCGACAAGTCGCAGATGCGCACTTCGGGAACGTCGGTGTCTTCGCAAGACAGGAACACCGGCTCATGGTCTGGCAGATCGGCGACGACGTAGCTGATCCACGGTCGCAAATGCAGTGACCCGTCTTTCAACTCGAAGACGGCGTAGCGCATACCCAAATCGATCACCGAGTATTTTGCCGTCACGATCTCAAGGTAGATGGAACCAGAGCGGGTCCCCAGCGTGAAGCCCACGCAAGGATCGTTCTCAGGTCTCAAGAATCTCTCGATTTCGTCTTCGGAGTAGCGCGGCTTCCCACCGATCAGTTGTGGCTTCGGCAATTTGCCGTTGGCGGCCATTCGAGCGACGGTCTTCTCTGAGACACTCAGCCGGATCGCAAGGTGCGTTGGGGTCAACAGTCTCTTCATTCTTAAATCCTTTGGTTTGGATACTGCCCGACAGTGGGCGCCAAAGGGTAGATGGGCTGGCAGCAGAGACCTTGCGACTTGGGGCTGCAGCATAGTGCAGCACCCGATTTGATGGGATGGTGGAAGCGATCGGAACTGTAGACCTATGTACTGTCCACCCGTGGCTGCCATGCTGACAAAAATCTCCTTGCCGCCGATGGGTCGCGACATTTGTAGGGATGCTTTTGATGAGAGATCTGAACAGCGGCATTGAATACGACTACTCTAGATGGACACCGCAGGGCGTCGCCACAAGGATCGACGTTCTAAGGTTTGTAATGGCCGCAACGGCCTCAAATCTCCCACCGTGGCGCCCGATACCGTCTCGTCTTGCAGCACAGTTTCTGGGAACTTCCTTGCAGGTCCTCGCGAATTATAGGGTCCGCGGTCTAGGTCCCGTTACCGAACCGATGCGCAGAGGACAGGGGAACCGCATATACTATCGCCCGGACAAGATCGCCGAGTGGCTCTCGGGTGGGAAATGTTCCGATTGGCAGTTTTCGGCGTTGTGGCTTCGGCGGATGGGTATGGCGCTCGATGTGGTCAGCGAGGATGCTGTCCACGAACGCATCGCGCAGTTGGAGCGCGTGGATAATTTGTTCCCCGCAGTTAACCGGCTGTGGCGAAATTTTCGGGAAGTCGAGACGGCTTAGTCCAGTGAAATGATTGTACAAAACGCGAGGAATTATCACGTTTGCCTGTGCATCTCGTATCGACCCAGCGGCTTGGACGAATCTTGGGTAGGAGCAGGAGTATGCTGCCACACCAACTCACCCCACGCACGGCGGGATGAAGAACTCTTTTGCAAGATCAATCGCACCGGCGCGGAGGCTTCCAGCGGCGCCTCTCAAAATGGTAACGCGCAACGTCCCAACTCGCGATCGGTGTTTCTGAGCGATACTCTAGGGTAAGTGGATTGCGATCATAGCAAGACGTAATCGACTTTCCTATTTCACGCTTCGAAGTCAGCGCGTGGTGTGCTGGCAAAAAGTAAAAGAAATAGGAATATGATGATTATCCCGGAAGTTGTTTCGATTGCGGCTAAATTCATGAGCAGAAGATGGGGGTGCAATTTCCTCTACATCAATTCCGATTTCGATGAAGAGGCGATTCGGTGTATTGTTAAGGAAACAGAAGCAGCAAAGAGAAATGGGTACGCTATTTTGTTTGTTGACACTGGCTACGGCAAAGAGGCGTGTGTTAAAACAATTGTGTCATACCTCAATGAGATGTACTTTTGGATTGGCATCGTTGTTCTTAACCGATGCGATGGTGTTGGTTCAGCGATGCTTACAGATTTTGACGAAGTTTGGGCGGACGAGCCCGAAAAACTGGAGCAAATGTATGAGAGTGGGATTTTCCACGCACTCGATGGCAAGAAATGTTGGTCCGAATTCAAATTTCACCAGGAGATCTGGGAAGAGCGTGACGACGGGATGTTCGAGAAGGACCTGATGGATATCACGGACGAGGTCCGGCGCAATATGGCCGATGCGCAAGTGACCGATGAACAGCCCCGTAAGATTGCGTACTTGGAAAAGGCGGCAGCGAGCAAGGCGAGTTAGGCTATAGAGAGCTTGTCCACCGATCGCTGATCTCTAAGTCCTCGCCAGCGTTTGAGGTCTTAGTCGGAGCAGTTTCTTTCTAGTCGCGCCGGCAGGTTTGGCCCACCATCTAGGAGGAAGAAGTTAGCCCGTCGGCCTCGGTCGGCGGGTTTTATTCCAGAGCCTGGGTTTGCTCGTCGGCTTGAAGTTGGAGATCTTGGGTACCTAGACGCTGACCCCAGCCGTCTCCTCACTATCACAGGCTTTCGCAGGCTACGCCGTCACCGCCCCGATCCAGCTTCCGGCCCCATGAACAGTTCTGCAGATACCCTTGGGCCTCGTCGCATGAGCTGATTGCCCACACGTTCGCCTCAATGCGCACGACAGACCGCCCTGCACGACCAGCTTCCGCTGATGATGCCTAGAGGCTGGCTCGTCGACAGGGCGCCGTCAGCGCGCGGCGCGCGTCAGTCCCACGGCGCGCGGAGTACCGTCACAGCAAAGCCGAACCAAAACTCCCTCACCGCGTTGAATCCCGGAATTGCGTGATCAGTCGGGGCACCTCCATGAAAACGGGCCAGCTTTCCACCTATCGGGCCAAGCGGGATTTCTCGAAGACAAAAGAGCCTAGCGGCGAGACGTCGATCGCGGAATCAAACCGGCTTCGGTTTGTGATCCAGAAACATGATGCAACCCGTCTGCATTACGACCTGCGTCTGGAGCTCGGCGGTGTCTTCAAGTCGTGGGCCGTCACCAAGGGGCCATCACTGAATCCTCAGGACAAGCGCCTGGCGGTCGAGGTCGAAGATCATCCGTTGGACTATGGCGATTTCGAAGGCAAGATCCCCAAGGGCCAGTATGGCGGCGGCACCGTACAGTTGTGGGATCGGGGCTATTGGGAGCCGGAAGGTGCACTTTCGCCGCAGCAGGCTCTAGAGAAAGGCGATCTGAAGTTCACGCTCGACGGCAAGCGCTTGCGCGGCAGTTTCGTCCTGGTGCGGATGAAGCATGACCGCAATGGCGGGAAGCGGACGAACTGGCTGCTGATAAAACACCGCGACAAGTACGCGACAGATAGCAATGGCGACGCGGTGTTGGCGCAGGACCGGTCCGTCGCCTCCGGACGAAGTATGGACAAGATTGCCGCGGGCAAAGGCCCCGGACCGAAGCCCTTCATGATACAAGGTTCCTCGGTGGCCGATGCGGATGCCGTATGGGACAGCAATCGCGGCCATGCTGCAGAAGAGCGCGCCGCCAAAGCCGCCAAGCCGTCTCAGCGCCGCAAGCGCACGGCTCCTGCTTCGGCGTTGAAGGCGCCCGACTTCATCCCGCCCCAGCTCTGCGCGACGCTTTCCCGGCCGCCGGCCAGCTCGAACTGGGTCCATGAAATCAAGTTCGATGGCTACCGCGTCCAGATGCGCGTCGAAGATGGCGCCGCCACGCTGAGGACGCGGAAGGGTTTGGACTGGACGGAGAAATTCGGCGCTATCGCGAAAGAGGCCGCCAGCCTTCCCAATGCCATCATCGACGGTGAGATCGTGGCGCTCGGCGAAAACGGGGCGCCCGATTTTGCCGCTATGCAAGCCGCGCTGTCGGAGCGCCGGACAAAGGATCTGATTTTCTTCGCCTTTGATTTGCTGTTCGCAAATGGTGTCGATCTGCGAAAGCTGCCTCTCACTCAGCGCAAGGAACGGCTGAGCGAGATGCTCGGCGACGTCGATCGCGGGACTGAAAATCTCATCCGCTATGTCGAGCACTTCACCAATGGCGGCGACGCGGTGCTGCAGTCCGCCTGCCGGCTTGAGCTTGAAGGCATTATCTCGAAAAAGGCTGATGCAACTTATGTCTCAGGAAGGACCGATACCTGGGCAAAATCGAAATGCCGCGCTGGCCATGAGGTCGTCATCGGAGGCTGGTCGACCACAAATGGCAAGTTCCGGTCCTTGCTGGTCGGTGTCAATCGCGGCGAGCATTTCGCCTATATCGGCCGTGTCGGGACCGGCTACAGCGAGGCGAAGGTAAACCAGCTGCTGCCAAGGCTGAAGGAGATGAAGGCCGCGAAATCGCCGTTCACCGGCGATGGCGCACCGAAAAAGGATTCGACCGTCTTCTGGGCCAAGCCGGAACTGGTTGCGGAAATCGAGTTCGCCGGCTGGACTGGCGGCGGCAATATCAGGCAGGCGGCCTTCAAGGGCCTGCGCGAAGACAAGCCGGCGAAAGAGGTTGAGGCCGAGCGCCCTGCCGACCCCCAGGAGACTCAAATTGCAGACCCCGCCAAGGTGACTGGCAAAACAGGAAAAAGCCCAGTCGTCATGGGCGTCATCATTTCCAAACCGGACAAGCCGCTCTGGCCGACTGCGGGCGACGGCAAGGCTGTCACCAAGCTCGATCTTGCAGAATACTTCGCGGCGGTTGGCCCCTGGATGATCAAACATCTCAAAGGGCGCCCCTGTTCGCTGGTGCGAGCCCCGGATGGCTACGCGGGTGAGCAGTTCTTCCAGCGGCATGCGATGCCGGGCACATCCAATCTGCTGGAACTGGTGAAAGTCTTTGGCGACCACAAGCCATATCTGCAAATCGACCGCGTTGAGGGCCTGGCAGCAATCGCCCAGATAGGCGGCCTTGAGCTGCATCCCTGGAACTGCCAGCCCGGTCATCCTGACGTCCCCGGCCGGCTCGTCTTCGATCTGGATCCTGGTCCGGAAATCTCCTTTGCCGAGGTGGTGGCTGCGGCCAAGGAAATGCGCGATCGCCTCGAAGATCTGGGCCTGGTGAGTTTTTGCAAGACGACGGGTGGCAAAGGCCTGCATGTCGTCACGCCTTTGGCCGGCCAGCGTAGCAAGACGACATGGCCCGAGGCCAAGGCCTTCGCCAAGGCTGTCTGCATGCAGATGGCGGCGGAGCGCCCCGATCTCTACCTCGTCAACATGGCCAAGAAGCTGCGGACGTCACGCATCTTTCTCGACTACCTCCGAAACGACCGCATGGCGACTGCCGTTGCTCCGCTGTCACCGCGGGCGAGGGAAGGCGCAACCGTCTCCATGCCGCTGACATGGGGGCAAGTGAAGGCGGATCTCGATCCGAAAAAATACACTGTCCGTACCGTGCCAGGCCTTCTGAAAAAGACCGTCGCCTGGGCCGACTATGACGAAGGCGAACGGTCGATCGCCACCGCCATCAAACGGCTGGGATCAGCAAAGCTCGCCGCATGACATCGAAGATTGTTAAACCGTCGTTTGGCGTTCAGTTGGACACTGAGCCCATGGAGGCAAAGTCGGCGGACGCCCTGCCTGATGACGGCGGCGGCCAGTGGCAATACGAACCCAAGTGGGACGGGTTTCGCTGCCTGGCGTTCAAAGCCGGCGACGAGGTGGAATTAAGGGCGAAATCGGGCAAGCCACTTGGTCGATATTTTCCTGAGGTCGTCGCGATGTTGCGCGACTTGAAGGCGGATGCGTTTGTGGTCGATGGTGAGATCGTCATCGACATCGATGGTGCGCTTTCTTTTGACGCACTGCAGATGCGACTGCATCCGGCGGAAAGCAGGATTCGAAAACTGTCGGCCGAGACCCCGGCCAAACTGATCCTCTTTGATATGCTGGCCAGTGCCGATGCCAGCTTGATGGATCAACCGCTGTCCGCACGACGAGCCGCGCTGGAAGCCTTAGTGAGGGCAGAAGCGGACAGCGGACTTGAGCTGTCGCGCCGTACCACGAATTTGGCGACCGCAACGAAGTGGCTGAGCGAATCCGGTCAGGGTTCAACGGATGGCGTTGTCGCCAAGCTACTCAATGACGAATATCGGCCCGGCGAGCGCGCCATGGTCAAGGTAAAGCGTCTGCGTACCGCCGATTGCGTAATCGGCGGATTTCGGTATCTGGCGAACTCCCGCGAGGTCGGCTCCTTGCTGCTTGGGCTCTACAACGATCAGGGCAAACTCGATCACGTGGGATTTACATCGACGATCGCCCGGGAAGATCGCTCAAAGCTGACCCTACAACTCGAAGCGCTGCGATCACCTCCAGGCTTTACTGGCAAAGCCCCCGGCGCCCCGAGCCGATGGAGTACGGAAAGGAGCGGACAGTGGGAGTCCGTTCGTCCAGAACTCGTAGTGGAAGTCCGCTTCGATCAGGTCACAAGCGATCGATTTCGGCATGGCACAAAATTGCTGCGGTGGCGGCCTGACAAAAGCCCAAAGCAGTGCACGTTTGACCAGATCTTGAAACCGTAGGGTTGTCTGACCACGCAGTTTGAAGGCCTTCGCTCAGTCCTAACAACGCGCCCTGCCACTAAGTTCAACAGTGCAACCCAGAGCGTCGAATTTCTCGTTTTCAGTCCTTGTTACCGATCTGCACCAACTGCAAGAGACCCAGCACCGTAAGGGCTAGCACTGTAGCCAAGGCTGCGATCTGCCAGAAGCCGAGTCCCACAGCCAGTCCTATGGCGCCTGCCAACCACATGCCCGCGTCAGTGGTGAGCCCTTGAACCTCCCCCTTAGCGAAGAAGATTAGGCCGGCGGCTAGAAAAGCCACGCCAGCGGTAGTGGCTTCAATCAAGCGGATTGGATCAATGGCGATTTCCTGGCCATCGAAGACGTGAAGGTGGGTAATTTCGATCGTCAGGACAGCAATTAGCGCCGTGGCGACGCAGACGAGGATGTGGGTTCTCAATCCCGCCGGCCGGTTGCGCCATTCGCGTTCGAGCCCAACGAGCGAACCCAAGAACGCTGCGAGCAAAAGCCTGGCTGAAATTACAGAAAAGGGAAGCCAGGTTTGCTGACCGAAACGTTCAATGAACTCATCCATGAGGCGCAGAACGTATTTCCGGCCGCTCGGTTCCGGGCAGTAGCCACATTGAGGCGCATAATCGCGCCCAAAACCCAACGTACTCCGTCAATCCTGACCATCGTTTCGGAGCTGGCAGCTTACTGCGGATCATCTTTCCGTAGCGAGGCAACCAGCTCTCGGTCCCCGCATTCTTCCTGCCGGGTGCGATCGAGTCAGGACATGAACGCATGAGTCTCGAGCCACAGTCGACAGGACCGGCAGTCCTCAAGCCCACCGACCTACGGATGCTGCAGCGTGTTTTGGAAACAACGCTGCCGGCCGGGGCCTCGGCCAGGGAACGCGAAGCTCATGCAGCGACGTTGGTCACCTTGTTCAAGTCAGGGATCACATCTGAGGACGAGCTGGTGAGCACGTTAACAGGTTCTCCTGGCGCCTAGAAGGCGATCAAATCGACAAGCCGGGTTCCCTACGACGAACGACACGTGCATGGGCGAGCGACTTCCATCGCAGGCCTTGGAACGATCTTGCGGGCATACGGTTTGTACCGTTGAAGGAGACACCCATGTTTAGATTGCTTATTCGCCTCGGCGCGATTTATGCGGCATTCCAGATCGGCAGAGAGTTCGGCCGCAAGGAAGCCGAAGTCATGCTTTTGCCGCCTGTCGATTATGAACGGCGCCCGACGCGAAGGAACGAAGCTGATCTCGGAGAGGTATAGGACCGCTCAATCGTTGGCCGACACGGGGCAACAAGGGCAAGCTCTGGCCGCCGACATCAGCGCCGATTCGTAGCTGACGGCATGGTCAACGCTGTGCTTGGCGCAGCTGTCTCCCGCGCCGGCCGTTCCCCTCAAGTTTCGAGCGCCGCGATCGACGCCGTCGGGCCCCTCGAAAACGAGCCCCCGGGCTCAGGCAACATGACGCTATGTCTCACCTTGCTGCGCCGGTGCTGCAATGTCAGGTTCGATCGGCGGAGCGTCGATGGTCCGAGAGTCGCGATCGTGCTGATACTGCTCGGCCCATGGCAAGTTCATCAGCCACGGCTCCCGCCGCCCGAGCCAGAGTTCATAGCCAGGTATGAGATCGCTGGGAGCAAGATCGAGAGCACCAACCATGATCTCCGCCTCGTCATCTCGTAGAGATGCGACTCGGGACCCGCAAACGGAACAGAAACTTCGGCCGTCAAATGTCGTGAGGGTTCCGGTTCCTTCATAAACCGATCGCGACCAAACGCCAAAGAAGTTGAACGCGCTGCCGCTCACGCGCCGACAATCCTGGCAGTGACAGAGGCCGACGCGAAGCGGAGCGCCTTTGACTGAGAAGCGAACCGCCCCACAAAGGCAACCACCAGTGTAGACGTCGTCGCCTCTCATGTCAGAGCTCGCTTTGGCGGGTCACGGTTTTCGTCGGGATTGGGGACGGGTAGCTCATCGGGAAGAAGATCCGGGTCAGGCTCCCGCACGTCCGGCGTCCAGGTTGGTGCGTCTACCGGCGGGTCGTCAGTCGGCTCTGGTTTGGGCGGCATGGCTATTCTCCTGACCTGTCGGTTGGGCGCGGTGTCTTGCCGCTTACCGGCGGTGCATCGCTCCGCCGGTTTGAGAACGGATCGGTAGAAGAGTTTGCTTCTGGGTCGCAGTTCCTGCCGCCTTGGGTGCAACGGGAGCTTCGCCCGCATCCTTGTCGGTCGAATTTTTGCGCTCGATTTCGGCGCCGGCGCTTTCTGGCTCCCTTACGAGTCCCTTGTTGAGATTTCTGATGCTGGCCATTCGAACATCTCCCTTTGCTGGCCAACGACCTGCCAGAGGGAATGTTCCATCGGGCGCGGAACTCCTTGGTGTCTGGAGGGGTTATCGATCATCAGCGAGGAGGATCGAAATGCCCGACAATGAAAACCATCGCGAAACCGGAGCGACGAAATATCCGGCCAGGGCCGGTCCAGATCCTTCCGACGCGTTCTCCCAGGACGCAGCTGGCAACAGGAAGCCGAAAGACGGGATTGGACTGACGCGTCCTGTAAACGACGTCGATGACAAGACGCACCAGTCAGACGGTCAGAACCCGTCTTGGGCGCGGCCGAGTGACGAAGAGAAGACGCGACCCTGAATGTCGCCAATCTCAGCTTGATGGCCGATGGGGGCGGCTTTGCGAAGGGACAGGCCCAATTGGGTTACATGTCGCTGCTCTCGATGATACCGGCTTCACCATCTCGAATATGCGTACGAGGCGCGGCGACCTTTCTGAGCCGGACCCCTGGTCCGCCTTCAGCTGTCTCGCCATCCTCCAGGAAGGCTACGCCCGCGAGTTCCAGCGCCGTTTGCATGGCGGTGAGCTTGTCGACGGCCGGAACACGCTTGCCGTTTTCGAAATCCCGCACCGTTCCTTCGCTTAAGTTGGCCTTTGATCCCAGCCTGACTTGTGGCCAACCCAACAGTCCTCTTGCCGCGCGGCATTGTTCCTTAGTCAGTCGGACCAAAAACATTCCTCCTTGCTTTCGCTCAAGCCGACTTGCACAGCGCACGTGGCGCAACCATTTTGCTCATCCCGTTTCCAGTCAGAGCAAACGACGCCGCCTTCAAATCGTTCCCAATACTCGTATCAGGCACTTATGCGAGGTCATCGAGAATCGCACGCACCTTTTCGGCCAGATCCTCAAGACTGAATGGTTTGGGCAGCAGCTGGGTCCCGGGATCCAGAATACCGTTATGGACGATCGCATTGCGCGTGTAGCCGGTGGTGTAGAGGACCTTCAGCGTCGGATTCCTTTTGCGCAGGATATCGACGAGCTGACGCCCTGACATCTCGGGCATGACAACGTCGGTGAATAGGAGGGACAATTGCTGCCCGCCTTCAATCAGCTTGATGGCTTCATTCGGCCCGCTTGCCTCGACAACCGTGTAGCCAAGCTCGCGCAACGCCTCAGCCGATACGACGCGCACGCGGTCTTCATCCTCCACCACCATGACGATCTCGGTAGCGAGGCCGCCATCTATCGACCGCGGCTTGCGTTCGTCGGCATCTGGCTGGGCTTGGCCGTAGTGTCTTGGCAGGTAGATCTTGACCGTCGTGCCCACGCCTGGCTCGGAGTAAATTTTAACATTGCCACCGGACTGTCGGACAAAGCCGTAAACCTGGCTCAGGCCGAGCCCCGTGCCCTTGCCGACACTTTTGGTCGTGTAGAATGGGTCGAACGCTTTGCTGAGAACCTCGGCCGACATGCCTGTGCCCGTGTCGGTAACGGCAATCAATACGAATTGGCCGGATCCCAGCGCGGACTCGCGAGCATACCGCTCGTCGACATAGGCGTTCGATGTTTCGATGGTCAGCTTGCCACCGTTCGGCATGGCATCGCGCGCGTTGACCGACAGATTGAGCAAGGCGCTTTCCAACTGACCGGGGTCGGCCTTCACCTGCCAGAGGCCGGCGCCAAAAGCGGTCTCGACCTTGATCGTTTCACCAAGTGTTCGCACGAGGAGATCGGTCATACCCCCAATCAGGCGGTTCGCATTGATGGGTTCGGGGGCAAGGGGCTGCTGTCGTGAAAATGCCAGCAACCGTTGCGTCAGGGCGGCAGCGCGATGAGCACCATCCATCGCGCCTTCCACGAACCGGCCGACATCGGTCTCGCCCTTAGCGAGCTTTCGTTGCAGCAGATTGAGACCGCCGATGATGACGGCCAGCATGTTGTTGAAGTCATGCGCGATGCCGCCCGTCAGTTGGCCGACAGCCTCCATCTTCTGCACCTGCCGCAGCTGCTCTTCGGCCTTGGAACGTTCGGCCACCTCATCCGCAACTCTTTGCTCAAGCGTGGCGTTGAGTGTCTGTAGTGCGGCTTCGGCACGTCGTCTTTCTTGCAGCTCGCGCTGCGCCGCCTGGAAAAGCCGCGCATTGTCGATCGCTGTCGCGGCATGTCCGGCGATGCCCAGCAAAGCACTCTCGTGCTCGTGGCGAAATCTGCCGGTCTCCGCGTGGCCGAAAAAGAGACCACCCAAAACCTCGCCGGAGTTCGATACGACAGGCACTGCCAGGTAGGAGCGGACGGGCAGGTGGCCTTCCGGCATACCCTTGCGCGGCGCGTTGTGGCCGTAGCGCGGATCCAGCAGGATATCGTCGGATCGAACCACGCCCGTTCCGAGGAACGTCGGTTCAAACACCGCGGTCGCTCGCGGCATAGGGTAGTTTTGGAACGCAGACCGCGGCGCGCCCGATAGCGCGTAGAGCATGTAGCTGCCGCCCTGATCGTCGAGCACGTTGTAGAAGAACGCCCCAAACTGTGCGCCCGACAGCTGCACGCCGGCATCTGTGGTTGTCTGGACGATCTTGTCGAGGTCCAATTCGGCGGCCACGGTCGCGCCGGTGTCGTTCATGATCTTGAGGTGGCGCTCCGCCTTCTTGCGGTCTGAGATATCGATCACCGTCCCGATAAAACGAACGGCCTTCCTGTCCTCGAAAATGGCATGACCACTTGCCGCCACCCACCGTTCGATACCGTCTTCCAGGCCGATCGTTCGATACTCGATGTTGAAGCCTTCTGAGCTGTCTGGAGCGATGGCGCGTCTGACCGCCTCATCGGCTCGATCCCGATCATCTGGATGGAGGCCAGCGATAAAGGAGCCCGTGTAGGAAACTGGGCTGTCCGACGTGATGCCAAACAGTGCCCGGCACTGGGCGTCCCAGCGCAACTGATCGGCGACGGGATCGTAATCCCAAATGCCGATTGCGGCCGCCTTGGTAGCTAGGCTCAATCGTTCCGCGGTTTCGGCAGCACCCTGATCCGATCTTACCCTTTCGATATGAGCCCAGGATCGTTCAGTGACTTCTGTGAGAAGCGCGAGTTCGTTCTGCGTCCATGTTCGCGGCGCGTTGTCGTGGATCGCCATCAATGCAGTGAGGCGTCCTTCTTTGACGAGCGGCATGCAGATCGTTGCAGAAATGCCGATATTCTGAAATGTCGCGGCTTCTTGCGATGCGAGTTCGGCTCGATTGTCGTTGATGATCAGCGGCAGCCCTTGATGCAGCCTGAGAACGGCAAGCTCGCCAAAATCCTGCAGGCTGTAGTAGCCGACGATGCTGCCTGAGCCTTGCCTGTGCCAATCCCCACGTATCGTAAAGTGGTCCTGGTCGGGCTCCATGTCGGCATATGCGCAAATCGCTACACCAAGATGCTCGCCAAGCATCCTGGTGGTGATTTCAAGAATGGCGTCCGCGTCGGTGCTTTTTGACGTCTCTTTTCCAAGTGCGTCGAGAAAGCGCAACCGACTTTCATTCTGGCGCAGTTCAGCTTGCGCACGCCGTCGTTCAACCGCTGTGCGGGTCCGCTCGGCCATCTCGCGAACGAACTCGATTTCCTCCTCGGACCAGGAGCGCGGCCTTTCGTGGTTGAGGTAAAGCAGCGCAACGAAGCCGGCCTGTTCGGTGACCGGCATGTTGATGAAGGATTGTGCGCTGATCGCTTTCAGCGCCTCCGCATTGTGGCTTGTCCGTGGATCCGTGTCGGCGTCTTCGCAGACAACGGTGATGCCTTGCTTCAGGTCTTCGATATAGGTTCCGTAGTCGCGGAAATGCAGCACCCCGGCCAAGCTTTTGATGCCGGGTGCGTTCCAATCGCGTTCGATTGAAATGGTCTCCTTGGCCAGATCGATCGTGCCGTAGCCGGCTCGGCTTACTTCAAGCTCCCGACCAATGATTTCTGCTGCAGCGTAGGCGAGATCGTCCGGATCTTCGACCAGCCGGACGACCTCGGCGAGATCCGCGATCGCAGCGCTTCGCCGTCTAGCGCGGAATGTCTCGGTGACGTCGAAGCCCTCGCAGAATATTCCCGTGATGGTGCTATCGCCATCGTAGAGCGGCGCATAGATGAAGGTGAGGTAGCGTGTTTCCTCGGGTTGTTCCGGCGAACGGCGAAAGCGAACGGGGACCCCTTGCGCCTCAAACGTTTCGCCGCTTTTGAACACCTCGTCGAGGCGTTCGAAAAACCCTTGCCCTTCCAGACTGGGAAACGCATCCCGTATGGTCTTTCCCAGCCATTCGCTGCTGTTGAACACAAGGCGATGGGCATCGTTCAGGAATTCGACCACGTGGTCGGGGCCGCTCATTATGATGATGAAGCCCGGGGCCTGTTCGAACAGGTTGAGCTGACGCTCCGCGGCGAGGCGCTCCCGCCGTTCTGCAAGAAATCGGTCCGTCGTTTCCGTGCAGACGCCGAACAGCCCGCAAACCTCTCCGCTATCCGGTTGCACGATCGGGTTGTAGGAGAAAGCGAAGTGTGCCTCCTCAGGGGTGCCGCGCTTGTCAATGCGGATCTCAATGTCGTCCATATGCACCGGTCGACCTTGAAAGACCTGATCAAACATCGGACCGATCGTGTCCCACGCTTCTGCCCAAACATCGTGGCTGGGCAAGCCGAGGGCGATCGGGTGTTTTCTTCCTAGAATGGGGATGAAAGCGTCGTTGTAGAGCCAGATCCGTTCAGAACCCCAAACGACAAACATCGGCTGGCCTGAACCCAGGATCAGGTTAACCAGTGTTCTGAGCTCACTGGGCCATGATGAAACAGGTCCGACTGACGTCTGATTCCAGGGCAATGACCCGATGCGGTCAGCCATTTCGCCAGCGCTGCGAAAAGCAGCACTCGCCATATCCTCGCTGGATCCCACCAAAACGCCCCCCAATATCGAACCGGACAAAACGACGGAACTTGATTTTGGTTGCGCGCAGCCCAGACTTTCTGTTGAGGCCCGTGGCCCGAAGACCGACCAGGGTTCAGGTGGCCGGGTCTTTAACGGAACCAAGGCTTTGAACTGGCGTTTCTACCTGTTACGGGAGCAGTGACTTTGCAAAAATTGTCAATCAAGCAGCCGACCTCTTCGCTTCCGGTTGAGGACAGATATCGCGTGCTGATTGATTCCATCACCGACTATGCGGTGTACCTCCTCGATGCACAGGGCACTGTAAGCAGCTGGAGCCCAGGCGCGCAAAAATCCATGGGTTACAGCGCAGTTGAGATTATCGGCCAACATTTCTCGGTCTTCTATAAGCCGGGGGACCGGGACGCAGGATTGCCCGCGCTTGCACTGAAAACGGCTGCGTCCGAAGGCCGGTTTGAGGCCGAAGGGTGGCGGCTACGCAAGGACGGAACGGAGTTCTGGACGCACGTGGTAATCGATCCCGTGCGTGGTGCTGGCGGCACTGTGGTGGGATTTGCGAATATCACTCGAGACCTGACGGAACGACAGAGCGCTCAACAGGCTTTGAAAAGCAGTGAAGAACAGTTCCAGATATTGGTCCAAAGCGTGGCCGACTATGCCATTTATATGTTGGATGCGAAGGGGTTTGTAACCAGCTGGAACCTGGGTGCCGAGCGGATCAAGGGGTACAAGGCAGACGAAATTCTAGGCGAACATTTCTCGCGCTTTTATCTTGAGGCCGACCGAAAAGCAGGGCTTCCGGAAGAGAGCCTTGCGGTCGCCGCCAAAGACGGTCGTTTCGAGCGCGAAGCCTGGCGTTTGCGCAAGGACGGAACGACGTTTCTCGCTCATGTGATAATTGATGCAATCCGAAATGACGGCGGGGAACTGATTGGCTTTGCCAAAATCACCCGCGATGTGACCGAACGCAGCAAGGCTCAGAAAGAGCTGGAGCAAACCCGCGAACAGCTTTTTCAAATCCAAAAACTGGAAGCCATAGGTCAGCTGACCGGTGGGGTCGCGCACGACTTCAACAACCTTCTGATGGTGATCCAGAGCAGCCTCTCAATGATACGCAGGCGTCTCACCAATGATCCGAAACTTGTGTCCCTCCTGGACAACGCTTTGCAGGCTGCGGAAAGGGGCTCATCGCTGACCCAGCGAATGTTGGCGTTTGCACGCCGCCAAGACCTTGATCAACAAACGGTCTCCATTCCCGAACTGGTGCTCGGGATGACCAATATGCTTGAAAGGGCTATCGGTCCGACTATCCCTGTTTTGACCCAATTTCCCTTGTCGCTGCCCAGCACTGTCACTGACCCCAACCAGCTAGAGTCGGTGCTGTTGAACCTCGCAGTCAATGCCCGAGATGCGATGCCCTCCGGAGGCTCGCTTGTCATTAGCGCCGAGGCCGAGGAGTTGGATGCTTTCAATAGTCACAAGCTTAAAGCAGGTCGCTACGTCCGTTTGTCGGTGAAGGACGTAGGCCAAGGAATGGACGCGGAAACGCTCTCCCGGGCGACCGAGCCCTTCTTTACAACCAAAGGCGTCGGCAAGGGGACTGGTTTGGGACTTGCAATGGCGCAGGGATTTGCCGAGCAGTCAGGAGGCCGGCTCAAGGTTCACAGTCAACTCGGCGCCGGGACCACGGTGGAGATTTGGCTGCCCGCCGCTACCTCATCGCAGTCTCAGGCCGAGAAGGTTCAGATGCCCGCGATGAAGAGGCCGAACCGGGAAGCGATATCAATCCTAGCTGTTGATGATGATCCTCTTGTTCTCATGAACACGGTCGCAATGCTCGAGGATCTCGGTCATAAAGTTTTGGAGGCAGGGTCAGCGACCCGGGCGCTGGAAATCCTGAAGAGCGAACCGAAGCTGGATTTGCTCATCACCGATCATGCCATGCCCGGGATGACGGGCGCTGACCTGATCGAGATCGTTAGAACCGAGCGCCCAGACCTTCCCGCAATTCTTGCCACGGGTTATGCCGAACTTCCGTCTGGCACACAGACAAGTGCGACCCGCCTGGCCAAGCCCTTTTTTGATGAAGACTTGGAAAAGGCAATGGACATCGCCCTTCGGCGATGATGTCGCGCTGTCGTCAGTCATCCCACTTCAACGCACTGTCAGACGGTTGGGTATGCAACCAGAATTGCACTGACGGGTTCTTGCTATGATTTTGAGCATGGGCCGGCTGCGACCGCCGTCCGAAGGTGGCCAATTTTCATGGACGTATCGGTTTCTCAAATCGCAGACGACAACATCAAGGCCGGCAAGAGCGGCTTGCTTCTTGTCTCGGACAACTATGACGCTTTCGCTGTGCGCGTGCTAGCGGCACGGAGTGCAGAGCGCACCTTAGACCTGATGTATTACCTTTGGCACGATGACCACACCGGTCGCTTGCTCTTGCAAGAGGTTTTTCGAGCCGCTGAGCGCGGCGTGCGGGTCCGTATGCTCCTTGACGACGTCAATCCGCGCAAAAACGATGCTGCCTATCTGGCGCTGAACAATCATCCAAACATCGAACTGAAGTTGTTCAATCCAAGCGGAATCATTCGTGGTCTGGAAGTGCTGTTGCGGCTCTTTGCACTGACACGACGTATGCACAACAAGGCTTGGATCGCCGACGACAGGTTTGCCATTGTCGGCGGACGGAATGTTGGCGACGCCTATTTCGATGCGGCAGAGACCAATTTCCGCGACCTCGACATGCTGCTCATGGGGCCTGCAGTACAGCAAACGGCGGCGATATTTGATGCCTTCTGGGCATGCGAGGAATCCAAGCCAATCAAGACGCTTGGTGCAGCGACGGAGCATGAGCAGGTCAAACGGTTTGAAGTGAACGAGTCCGAAACCGAGTCAAAATTCTTGAACGGCATAGGGGAGCGTGGCTCTGTCGTAGAATTTATCGCGGCCAGCAACGATGTTCATTGGGTGGGGGGCGTGCGGGTCATTTCCGATCCACCTGAGAAAGTTCGTGGCTGGAGACGTCGCAGCTGGCTTATGAAAGAGCTGCGTCCCATCATTCAATCGACGCGCGAATGTCTAGAAATTGTGTCGCCCTATTTCATCCCCGGCAAAAGAGGCACAGCGATGTTGCTGGACCTTGTCGGCACTGGTGTTGACGTTTCGGTTCTGACCAATTCCCTGGCCGCCACAGACGTCGCCGCGGTCCACGGCGCCTACGCAAACTATCGCAAGCGGCTGCTGAGGAACGGCGTCAAACTTTTTGAGCTTCAACCATTCAGCCGTCAGCCGTCAATTTCGGTGTTTGGTTCAAAAGGCGCCAGTCTGCATACGAAGGCTTTCACCGTTGACGACAAGACCGGCTTCGTCGGCTCCTTCAATTTCGATCCGCGGTCAGTGTCTTTGAATTCGGAAATGGGCGTGCTCTTCGAGGATGCGAAATTGGTCGCTGAGCTACGGCATCGATTCCAGTCAGAGATATCTCCGGAGGCTAGCTATCGCCTCGAACTGAAAGCCAACGTTCTGCACTGGCATGGATGCGACGAGGGCAAGCTGCAGGACTATACGCATGAACCAGAAGCCGGATATTTTCGCCGTGTCCTGGCGGGCCTGGTCCGCCATCTTCCGATCGAGTCTCAGCTTTAAGCTGGCAGCGCAAGATTATGACGCCGGGCTCGTCCTCAAGCGCTGCAGCGGCGATTGACCGCTCAATATCCACCCACAATCGGAAGGATTTCGCCGGTGATGTAACTCGAGCATTGCGGCGAGGCCAGGAACACATAGGCCGGTGCGATCTCTTCAGGCTGCGCCGGGCGCTTCATCGGCGTCTTGGCGCCGAATTGCGAGACATCCGCCGCTTGCTTGTCGGACGGGTTGAGCGGTGTCCAGACCGGCCCCGGCGCCACCGCGTTGACCCGGATGCCCTTGGCGATCAGATTGCCCGACAGCGCGCGTGTGAAGGCGTGGATGCCACCCTTGGTCATCGAATAGTCGACCAGCTCTTTCGAGCCCTCTATGCCGGTGACCGAACCGGTGTTGACGATGGCCGAGCCCGGCTTCATGTGCGCCACTGATTCCTGGGCCATGTGGAAATAGCCGTAGAGATTGGTCTTCAGTGTGGCGTCGAAATGCTCCTCGGTGAGGTCGGCGAAGTCGGCCGAGTGAACCTGGAAGGCGGCGTTGTTGACCAGCACGTCGAGCTTGCCGAGTTGCTTCACCGTGCTCTCGACCGCGCGTCGGCAGAAGGCGCGGCTGCCGACATCGCCGCGCAGCGCCAGGCAGCGCCGGCCCTCGGCCTCGACCGCTTGCTTGGTCACTTCGGCATCCCGGTCTTCGCTGAGATAGACGATGGCGACGTCGGCGCCTTCGCGTGCAAACAGCACTGCCACTGCGCGGCCGATGCCGGAATCGCCGCCGGTGATGAGCGCCACCTTGCCGTCGAGTTTCTTCGAGCCCTGCCAGAACGGCGCGTCGTAGAGCGGCGCCGGTTTCACCTGCGCCTCCTCGCCCGGCTTGGGATGATGCTGCTTGGGAAAAGGCGGCTCGGGATAGGGTCGGGCGCCTGCCTGCATGGCGGCGTCGGGCTTGGCTTTCGCCTTCTTGAGGTCGTCGGCGGCCACCTTGCGCTGCACGCTGCGCTGCTTCCCCGTAGTCTTCGACGTGTCGGTTTTCGTTTTCGTCAACATGGATTGCCTCCTTTGTTGGAGGGACAACGCATGTGGGGCAAAAAGGTTTTCGTCGGGAGCTAGTGGGACGATATCGGCAAGGGCGCTACACTTTTTTGCGGGCGGCGCCGCTTCTTCCGGATACGCAACGAGCACGACCAGATGCGACTGCATCCAAGTGATGCAAGCTGGAACAATTAAATGGCGGGCGAGGGAGATCCCTCGTGCTGGGCTCAAGACGCGTAATCAGGGCCCCTAGGTTCTCCCAGGTCAACCTCAAAAACGCAAACGAGACCGGTCGGCTCGAACGTGATTGTGACGGTCCCTGCAGATTTTGGCCCGAGAAGCCTCTCAAGCATTCGTGTACCGAATCCTTTGCGCTCGATTGCCGCGACAGGAGGGCCGTCCAGCTCGCGCCATTCTATTCGAACGTGCTTCCTCTGCTCTTGCCGGCTTGTTACCCAGGAGATCGAGACGGTTCCCTCCTTGCACGAAAGTGCTCCGTATTTGATTGCGTTGGTGGCCAGTTCATGGAAACCCAATGATAGGGACAACGCCAGAGCGGGGGAAAGCCAGACCTCGTCCCCTACGATTTGCAAGCGCTCCGTATTGGCATGCGGTGAAAGTGCCGCCGCGACGACATCCTTCAGATCGGCCCCGCTCCAATTCTCTTGCGTCAGGATATCGTGTGCCTTGGCAAGAGAGACAAGCCTGCTTGAGAGCGAGCGCTCCGCCTCTGGCAAACTCGTGGCATTGCGCAGGGTTTGGCTCGCGATGGACTGAACAACTGCCAAGGTGTTTTTGACACGGTGATTGAGCTCGTTGACAAGAAGCCGGCGCTGTTCTTCGCCCTGCTTACGTGCGGTTATGTCGAGGCTGACCTGCACCGCACCGATGACCTTGCCAGAGGTGCCGCGGATCGGGCGGGCACTCGACAGAAGTGTCCGTTGAATGCCGTTCGGAAGAATATAGGAAAATTCCTGATTGTCTGTCTGCTCGCCGCGCATCGCCTTGCTGAGCGGCCGATCTTCGCGGCTCACAGTATGCCCATCCTGCAAAGCGATCGTGTCGATGACCAAATCGGTCGTGCCGAAGGATTTGCGACTGTCGGTAGGCAAGCCCATGAGTTCCGCGGCGAAGCGATTGCGTATCACTTGGCGTGCTTGTGGATCATATGTGAACCAGACCGCCGCAGGAGCAGTCTCCAGGACAGCTTCCAGCTCGAACTCGCGTTCCGCAAGCGCGCGCTCTGCGGCGACAAGTGCGTCAGCGACCACTGCAAACTCTGAAACCGCGGTGGACATGGCGGTGACCGGTCGGCCTTGGCCCAACGCATCAGCGCGGCTAGCCAGATCGCGGGCCGCCTTGGCGAAGCCGTTCCCGACAACGTAGGCGAGTGCGGAAGAGATCAGCATCGCCACAAGGGCGAGCGCAGCGATCGCAGCAAGAGATCGCCAAAGGGGCGCCTGGACTACAGAGAGCGGAACATTTGCCGTGTAGAACCAGTTGGAAGCTCCGGAACGGTAGTAGCCGGCAAGCAGTGTCATGCCCTGAAAGTTTCGGGAGGTGAACGTGCCCGAGCGGCCGGCGACCTTCTCAAGATACTCTGGCAAGCCCGGCTTACCGGTCATCTCCTCGTGGAGTGTTGATCGTGCCACATAGGCGCCCTCGCGGTCGCCAACGCCGATCGTCCAACCTTCGGGCACCGCCGGCATCATGACGTCGCGAATGTGGACGGTGGGGACCGAGACGGCGAGAAGCCATTCTTCGCCTCTGGGGCCACGCACAGGGATCGCGACGGCAATCCGATATTCTCCAGAGGCGGCATAGACGCTGCTGACGATCGGCAGTTTGGATTTGACCTTGGCGATTTCCGATGTCGACAACGCTGTGACGGGCGGCAAAGCGGCGCCGAAGGGCAACTGAGTATTGATCAACTGGTTGCGGCCCAAGTCGCGCAGCAAGATGACTCGATCCGTACCCTGCACCAGGCGAGTGGCTTCCTTGTGCAGCGTCATCAGGTCGCCCCCAGACATAGAGGATGACTTGGAAAGGCCTTCGACCACTGTGGCGAGGTTTGTAATCTCGCCTTCGACCACGAGTGATATCTGGCGCGCGACCTGCAGTGCCTCACCCTCGAAACGCGACCGCTCGTTCAAGGCGTATTGGGCGAGGAGGTAAGCGGCAAAGAGCCAGACAGGCACAACGGCCGCCGTTATTAGGCTTAGTAGATACATTCGAGCTGACAGACGAGGCAACTTCCATCCCCACATTGTTCAGGCCGCCAACCATGCTGAGACTAGGCAAGTGCTATCTAGAAAATGAAACTATTTATCCTCGTCCTTAGAAGGGAGGGCCAAGGAAATTGCATTCGCGAGCTGGTGCGGTTCAAAGGGCTTTTGAAGTGTCGTGACTTCTTTAAAGCGCTCGTCCAGCCCACGCAGCCCGTATCCAGTGGCGAAAACGAACGGGATACCTCGCTCCTGTAAAAGCTGGGCCACAGGAAAGGATTGTTCATTTGCCAAATTGACGTCCAGGACGGCAAGATCGAAACTTTCGTCCAGGGCCATCTTTAGCGCAGCGTCAAGGCGCATAGCCGGGCCGAGAACCTCAAATCCCAGATCCGCCAGCATGTCTTCGAGCAGCATGGCGACAAGTATTTCGTCCTCAACAACGAGGACTCTGAGGCGCCGTTTGTCAGCCAAATGCCACCGCCTTCAATCCCAGGAGCAATGACATCCTAGCGGGCGGAAAGCATGACGAGAATGATCATCGGAATGAGATCCGAACGACGCGACGCCAATCTAGACTCCCCCATTATACCGTCCCACAAATTTGTTAGCGCCCGCTAATAATTCGCAGAAGAATCATTCGTTCCCTCGCAGAGTCCAGTGTAGGGTCCGCAGCGCGCGATTAGCTAGCGTCGAGTTCTTGATCCCGCTTTGCGGGGCTCCCCTTTGAGGGGATCAGTTTCAATCCATTGGCGGAAAACTCGCAGACAGATCCTTCCCCGAAAATGGACGGCAAAGCTGCACGCTAGCCATTTGATCTCTTCCTTGCGGCGGCGGGATTCTGGCCAGTAGCAGCCGTGGTCTGGGCATCCTTCGAGTGTGCAGCTATTGCTGGACCTGCGCCCGTAGCCTTACGCATGTCGCCACTCTTCTCTTTCTCGGCCGGCTTTTTGCCACGAAGGCCAGAGAAATATTTTGCGAACAAGCCCATCTTTTCCTCCCTAACATCACCTGCTCAATGGCGGTCTTCTTTGTAGGGAATTGGCTGGACGCTCTTTTGTTCCTTAGCGCAAACGAATGGATGTGGGGAGCTTGATGTCCGCACCGTACAACCCAGGCGTTGAGCATCTGCAGTCGCTTTTGTCGTCTCCTCCCGACCTGACCTTTGAGATCTTACTTGCGTCGTGAAGTTCCACTCGGACCCGCGGTGCACGGCGCCAACGGCTCATGGGCCGAGCTGGTGGACGAAGTCAGCCTTCTAGTAGGCTCCGCGATTGAATGGTGAGCGGCAGGCCAGAGATGCATAGAGTTCCGAGAACTCGTCCAGCAAAAGCTGCGAGGCTCCGAGCAACGGGCATGTCTGTATGGCGGCCGGTGCGGACGCAATAGCGGCAGGAATATTCGTTTCCGCCAGGGAACTGGTTGCTGTTGGCCGAGTTCAATTCACGACATCAACTCGAGACAACAGGAGTGAAAAATCGTGAACACGCCAATCACCAACGACCTCAGCGGGTCCTCTAATGAGAATGAATGGCAGGACGAGACCGATACCGGCCGGACCGGCAAAAGCAAGGAAGCGCTCGGTAAATTGAAGTCGAGCGCGGCCGAAACTGCAACCCACCTCAAAACCGCCGCTGCGTCGGTTTCGACTGACGCGAAAAATTATGCCGGCTCGGTGGCATCAGATGCTGCTGGGGCGTTCAAGGAAGCGGTGGAGTCGAACAAGACCGCCGGCGCCGACGCGATCGCCAACATTGCCCATTCCGTCAAGGAAGCCGCTGATGGGATCGAGAAGCAATCACCTCAGGTTGCTGGCATGGTCCGCACCGCCGCCGAAGGCGTGGAACGGATCTCGTCGGATATCAGGGACCGAAACGTCGGTGAATTGCTGGATTCCGTTACCAAATTCGCCCAGCGCCAGCCTGCGGCCTTTTTCGGCGTAGGCATCCTGGCCGGGGTGGTTCTCACCCGCATCATGCGAAGCTCCGATCGGTCCTGAAAAGGAGGAGCACTCCAAATGGATGATGGTTCCGATCGCCGCTCCTTGGGGAGCGTGTTCAGCGAAGGGTTGAGCCAGTTCGCTTCGCTGATGTGGCTCGATCTTCGTCTTCTCCAGGCGGAGATGAAGGTCAAGACGTCGACGATCGTCTCGTCAGGAGCATGCGGAATCGCTGCATTGGCGCTCTTTGTCCTGGCAGCCTTTGCCATGGTCCAGTTCCTGATCCTCGCAATGATCCAGTTTGGCGTAAATCCGATGGTCGCTTGTCTGGTCGTCGGTTCTTTGCTGGGGGTAGGCGGAGTGCTGTTGCTCTATCTTGCCAAGCGAGCGCTTGCCGGATGGACCATCACACCGGTCGAGACCGTCAACCAGGTGCGCACCGATATCGCAGCACTAAAACAGGGGATGCGTTTTGGCTCAACCCAGTGAAGAGATGCGAGAGATCATGCTGCAAAGCCGAGCAGAACGGCAGGCCTTGTTTGAGCCTGTCAGCGAAATCAGCCGGCGGCTGCAGCCCGGAAATCTGGTCGATGCGTCGACGCGATACGCGAAGCGGAAGGTTGCGAAGGCCCTTGGCGGTGTGTCCGACGCGGTGAAGGATAATGGCGGCGCCGCCGCGGCGGTCGCGTTGGGCGCAGTTGCGGTGTTCGACGCGGGCAGGCGAAGTGCCCGCGTCCCAGCAGGCGCCGATTATGAGGCTGTCGACTTGGTTGCCGGCGCCGCGCATTCGGACGCAGCGCCAATTCGACACGAAGCCCGTACGCACCAGGGGGTGACAAACTTGACGCGGGCGAAGGTGCTCGCTGGGTCTGCGGGAGGGCTGTTGATCGGCCACATTATCGGCAAGGCGTTTGAGCCCACGGCAAAAGAGCGCGACCTGTTCGGCAAGGCTGGGGCTGAAGTCCGCGATGCAGCGGACGCGTTTCTCGCTGAGCATCTGCATGGTGCGAAACTAGCCGCCGCGCAGGCCTTCGGGTTTGCCAGATACGCGGCTGCGTTCCTAGCAGTATTGGCCGCTGCCAGCGACTATATCGGCCGCGCTGACGAGCACGACGATGCGCTCAATCGCTGATCGGCCGCAACCCTGAGTCACCGAACAATTGAAGGATTTCCCATGCAGATTGTTGGTATCAACATTGGACCAGCCGCCGCGTCCTCAGGCCTGCCTCTAATCCGTGTGGTGTTTGAGGGCGAGGGCGGGGAATCTATCGCCGTCGAAATGGCGCGAGGCGACGCTGATGACGCTCTCGGAGCAATCGACCGTGCAAAAGCACTGCTTGTCCAGACCGCTGCCTTCGAGATGCCTGTCGAGCGGAAAGATGTATCGCTTAGTTCTGCGAAACTCGACGACGTCCAAACTACGGAGCGCAATATTTACATGTTCGAATATCGCGATGGGGACCAGGCCCGTCAGGTTCCCCCTGCCGTGATGCCAAGTTTTGAGGCCGCTCGCGCCGAAGCAATTCGTTGCGCGATCGACATGCTGGTCGATCTGCAACCCGGCGATGACGACCTGACTGGATGGCTGGTACGAATGCGCGATCCCGCCGGCAACGAGCTTTGCACGATCGACGTCGCCCAGGCCGAAGCCGCCCGGCAGGCCAATGGCAACACGCCGCTTTGAGGCGAATTGGCAATTGTTGGCGAGGGATGATGGCAGCTCGCGGTCTTGTACACGGCCCTCTCAGCCAAGCGTCGGTTCACGTCTGTGTCGATATGCAAGGCCTTTTTGGCGCTGCGGGCCCATGGAATATACCATGGGCCAAACATGTGCTGCCTGCCATCGAGGAACTTGTTAGCCGGCATGCGGAGCGCACCATCTTCACACGTTTCATTCCCGTCTCACGACCGGGCGAGGGTATGGGCATGTGGGTTCACTATTACCGACGCTGGGCCGAAGCCACACTCGAAAATATTGATCCGGCGCTGGTGGAGCTCATGCCCGAACTGGCGCGCTTCGTGCCGCCGGCGAAGGTAATCGACAAGGCCGTCTATTCGCCCTGGACGGAAGGCCGGCTCGATGCGCTATTCGACGGCATGGAGGTGGATACGCTCGTTGTCACGGGCGGAGAGACAGACGTCTGTGTTCTGGCCACGGTGCTAGGTGCGGTTGACCGCGGTTTCCGTGTCATTCTGGTTTCCGATGCCATCTGCAGCTCGGCCGACCAGACTCACGACGCTCTTATGGAAGTCTACCGCTCCCGGTTCAGCGAGCAGCTTGAAACCGTCACACTGAGGGATGTCCTCGAAAACTGGCAGTCGAACTAGATCGGTCACAGCACGTCGGTTTCCCATCTGACGGAAAATGTCGCATCGCCGTCTATCTTGCCGGAGATCACACGCGGGGTGTTGAGGGTTCAAGACGATCGCCTGAGCACGTCGGATATTTTGCCCGTTCAGCCGGATCGCATCACACCTGGTTCTTCGAGAGGGGACTCGATAATCCCATCTGAAGAGGCGTCCGGATCTACAGGCAGCACATCGGAAAAATTGACGGTGGCGACCAGATATCCGGCTTCATCATAGACCCTGATAATTGACCCCGATTCCTCGGTGCCAGGCCGAGGGTCCGCCACGATTGCTGCGCGTGCCTTTTCGATCGCTCTCGGACTGGCCATGTCCGCGCTGGCGAGCTCTTCCTCGAAAGCGGTGGTCTGGCCAGATGTTGTCGTCTCAAAGCGAAACTTCGGCATGAGAACCTCCTGTTCCTATGCAATGCCCATGTCCGGGTTGCGTTCCAAGGGAACAGAGTGGATGGGAAATGCAGCTAGGATCGCCGCGATCGCAACAGCCTTGCCGCCACGATGGTCAGCACGCCGGTGATCACAATCCAGGCCTGTACCTCGCGTTGGTGAATTGTCCCGAGGTTCGATACCTGCTTCGGCGGAGTCTTCTCCGCATGCACTATCGCTTGAAGGTCGGACCGACTGCCGAGACGGACCGAATAGGCTCGCGTGATTTCGGCGCCGAGCAAGAAGATCTCCGAGGAATAGTAAACCCAGAGCAGCACGACCAGGAGCGCGCCCGCTGCGCCATAGGAGGATGCGATCGCACTGGTTCCGATGTACCAGCCGATCAGCGACTTGCCGACGGTGAAGAGCAAAGCGGTCACCACCGCACCAATTCCGACATCGCGCCACTCGAGGGAGCGGTCCGGGAGAATTTTGAAGATCGCGGCAAACAGAGCGGAAATCAGGACGAATGAAACAATGCCGTTTATCGATGCGAGGATGAATGTACCGAACGGCAGATGGTCATTGATAACAGCGCCAAGGGCGGAAATCGCGGTGCTCGCCGCCAATGAGACAAGTAGTAAAAATCCCAACGCTGCAACCAGGCCAAGGCTGGCAGCCCGCGCCCGAACCAGTCGCGACAAGGACATGGCGGGGGGCTCAATCTTCCAGATCTTGTTAAGCGAAACCTGCATTTCGCCAAACACCCCTGAGGCTGTGACGACGAGGGTGACGATGCCTATCAGCGTTGCAAGAGTGCCAGATGTTCTACGAGAAGCGCTTTCGATGGTCGTGCGCAGAAGGTCCCCGGTTTGCGTACCCATCACGCCTGCAATTTCGGCCGACAAGGCAAGTTGAGCTGCTTCATGCCCGAAGACGAGTCCGGCAATCGCAACCACGCTCAATAAGATCGGCGCCAGAGACGTCACAGCATAGAACGCCATCGCCGCACCATGGCTAAGTGCATTGTCGTTGATAAATCCGACGATGCTATCCTTGCCAAGAAACCAGGCTTCGCGTGCCACTCGCATTGGAACTCTTTGCCTGCATGAGGAACTAGTGCTGTGTGCTAGGAAAACGAGCCCGCCGCCACGTAGCTGGAACGTGCACGTATGGCAGATTGGCGCCCGACGCGATGCTGCCTCAGCCGCGCCGCGCCGCGTCGATCACTGCGACGTCAATTTTCTTCATGTCCATCATCGCGTCAAACGCGCGCTTGGCTTCGGCGCCACCGGCCGCTATCGCCTCCGTCAGGGTGCGCGGTGTAATTTGCCAGGACACGCCCCACTTGTCTTTACACCAGCCGCAGGCGCTTTCCTGGCCGCCATTGCCAACGATGGCGTTCCAGTAACGGTCGGTCTCATTCTGACCGTCGGTGGCGATCTGGAACGAGAAGGCTTCGCTCTGTTTGAACGCCGAGCCGCCGTTGAGACCGATACAAGGCACGCCAGCGACGGTAAATTCGACCGTCAAGACGTCACCCTTCTTCCCGGACGGAAAGTCACTTGGCGCACGATGGATCGCACCCACTGCACTATCAGGAAACGTCTCGGCGTAGAATCGAGCCGCAGCTTCGGCGTCCTTGTCGTACCAAAGGCAAATTGTATTTTTTTGCATCGCTTGGTCCTTCCGATCTCAAGCCAGTTGCACATCAGCGCCTTCCGGGCTGGCAATCTAGGATTTGATACTCGTGGCAGGCGGCTTGGCTCTCCCCTCTCTCAAACCCTTGAAGCGAAGATATGCTGCCGCCGCATAATCGCACCGCGCACGGGAGGGTCCGTTGCTGTGCAAAATAACCTCGGCCATCTCCCGGGACAGGTCGTGCTTCTCGGCGAAAAAATTCAACTCGTAAGGGCAGATGTCCGAATCGGGGTCAGCGCTGGTCGTTGGTTTTGCCATCGCACCTCCTTCCTGCCAGCTCGTCATTTGGCAAAGTCGGCAGGTTGCTGCTCCTGGTCCAGGCTGAATTCGTGGACGCTTCCTCCCTCGTCCACGACTCTGAACCAGTGCTCTTGCAACGCCCGTGGCGAAATCACCTTTCCTGTCACTGCCTCGACGGCCGCTAGCGCATCTTCTGCATCTGCATCGCGTGAGGTGACAACTTCATCGCCGTAGAGCTCGTCCACTTGATATCGCGCCATGCCTTCACCTGTTGCCGAGCTGTTTGGCTTCACGCTCCAAGGTTGCACGGTCGTTTCCGTGTTTCTCGATCAGCTCTCGAACCTGGGGGATTGAAAGGCCAAACTTGCTTGCGAAATAACCAACCTCGTATTCCTGGTCGCCGCTGACTTGAGTGCGATCCTGGTAGCCAGTGTTATTCTTGTCGTCTGTCATCATTTGAAACAGCCTCCACAACGCCATCGCTTCTTCGAACGTGCTTGATCGTGAATGGTTTCAACGGCATGCGAATTCTCGGTTTCGGAGCACTCTGAACGTGCAACCGTTGGCGCCCCCCGCGTTAGAAAGGTCGAACCAGCAGGCAACAACTGGTCGCTCTGTGGACCCTTGGGGAGCGACGAGCGCGTTTGCAACCCAACCGTTGTCCGTACGTTAGCCTACCCGGATAGATTCCCGGCTACTCCAGACCGAGTTGCCCGCTGGCTTTTCATGCCGGCGGGCCTTTTGGTTTGTGATCCGGAACGTCTTTCCACCGAGATTGTTGTGGCTCATCCAGCCCGTGCTCCCTCAGCGCGTTCTGGGGACCAAGATGTCTTCCATCCTGGTCGGCCCGCGCAGCCTTGACCGTCGGCGCGGGCCATCCCATCACCGACTACAGTGTCGGGCACCCTGGGGCCCGACGTTGGAATAGGCCGTAAGGTGTAGTTGCCTACAATGTGAGCTTGCCTGCGACGAGAATTCAAACCCCTCGTCAGCCTTTGATGACATTTACGCCCGCTGGCTCGGCCGGCGGGCTTTTTCTTATGGCTGACGGAACGTCCGAAGGATCAGCGTAGTTGGCTTAATGCAGTGGAGAGGAACGGCTTTCCCGTCCACTGTAGATCGGACCTCCGTGGACGATCGGAGTCCCGCTGCCGTCTAACCCCTCAAGGTCCGGCAGCGGGGCTTTTTCATCTCGACAAGGCGCGCGGAAAAGCTCGCTCGAGTTTTTCTATCATTGATCGTTCAGTTCGCCGAAACCGCATGCTTTGCAGCGGTACGCATGGTTCGGCTCCTGTTCGGGACGGAGCATCCTGATAGTGCCGCGTTCGACCCAACAGATTGGGCAAGAGAAATTGCCTCCGTAATGTGGCTTGTACATTTTCAGGCGTCCATCGGCGAGATCAGCAGCCTTGAGCCGTTCGGACATCTCAGCCAGGTTTTTATATACCTCGGCGATTTGGCTTCGCAGAGGTTCCCTGTCTTTCACTTGTGCGAGCGCTTGTTCTTTCGCGCGAAGAGTGAGTCTTTTGGCAAACCGCTCCATCGGCTCGGCGCCGTGTCGCTTGCCCGGGATGGGCGGGCGGGGGTCTGATAGCTTTGTCATGGCTATCGAACAACTTATCAGTCGATTGAAATGTTCCCGAACTAATTTAGTGAGTGCTAATTGAATCCGCTCGGCGTCGGGCGGCGCTTTTTGCCCTACGTTCTGATCACCCGACTAAGCAGGCTTCTGCCGCAGCGGCTCTGTGTCTTTCGGCCGGCGGTACTTCGTCACCATCTGGACCGTGGCGGCATCGACTGTCAGGCGTCCCAGCGCCTGGACGGTGACCCGGCCTAATTCCTCGTCAACATGAACGACTTCGCCCTCAAGCCTGATTTTGTCGCCAGGCTTGGCCTTGGGATCGATTATCGAATAGGGAAAGTTTGCAGTCGGGATGTGCAGCGTGACCCGATCGTCGATCCGCTTGCCCACCGTGGCAATGATCGCCACCTCGTCACCGATATTGATCTCCTCCGCCATGCATAAGATTCTTGCACGGCCAACCGGTTAGTCAAGGGGTTGCTAATATATGCAAGACAGCGAGCCTCTAGAGCTACTCTTTCCTCGTCACCAAGATAGGCAAGCACGCAACCGGAATCCGGTGACTCTGGCCGCAACGTTTCGAGTAGTGCCCAGCGCCAACGTCCCCGAGGCCCATTCCTCCAAGTCGTCCATCTTTCGAACATGATCGTCAGGATTGGGGAATTAAGTTCTGAGGAGCGAGTATCCGCTCCGCCGCTCCGGGGAACGGTTATGCGCAATCAAGCGGGAGGACGATAGAACTATTCTAATTTTTGTATAGAAGCCGGAACTTTCATCCAAACCTCTCGTTTGCTCCATGATCGTTGCTTTGACGGTCTACAAGCAACCGGAGGATAACATCATGAACATCAAGATGATCTGTTTTGGCGCGATGACACTTTCGATGGTCGCGGGCTCTGCGCTTGCCGCCGGCGGGACCGGAACGTCGGCCCTCGACGATCCGGCAAAGATGCAGCCCTTCTACACCGACAACACGATGAAGACGATGGTCGGCAACGACGACTTCGTGAAGGCGTGGAAGGCGCTGTCGCCGGATGATCAGACGGCGATGATGGCGGCCTGCGACGAGGAGGCCAAGAACGCCAACGCCGCCAACGGCCACCCGGAATTCTGCAGCAATGTGAAGGCCAATGGAGGCAGCAAGTAAGCTGGTCTTCCCATCAGTAGCGGCCCCGCCCGCGGGGCCGTTATTTATGTGAGCTTGCCAGCCGCGCTCTATCCGGCAGCAACGCCGGCAGCCGAGCGATTGGCCAGCACCCCATGCATTGCCGCTTACTAGCAGGAACACGCCGACGCTGGCCGGGATGGTAGGACAAAGGGCTGTCAGCGCCGAGGAAGGAAGCCGAGATCGACGAGGCCCATCGAGCGACCCGCTGGAACCTTAGCGCTGGACCAAGCTTATGGCGATATGAGCACACGCGGGATCAACTTCCTCGATCGCTGGATCGCCAACAACGTTCCTGAGACCGCTAAGGCAGACGCAGTCTGGATGAGCGAGCTCACTCACGAGTTGTACGCCGACGCAAAGGCGTTGGGGATCAAGCGAGAAGAGATCGACGAAGAAGTTGACAGCCTGTATCGGACGCTTGTCGATGCCGTCGTGCACTTCGACCCAGGTGTTCCCGAATGAGCAAACCGGCCGTCATATTCTTAAACAAATTGATGGAAAAACACGATCTGTCCGACGCCGGCGCTCCGAGGGATCAATCGGTCGACAGCCTTTATCGCACGATCTTCGATGCTGGATGGCCAGAATGAGTGTTCGCGGAATGAGGTTGCTCGAAACTTGGGTGGCCGAGCAACGGACGAACGCCGCCGCGACGATCCTGGCGCAGTCACCGACCTTGCAAGGTCGTCTGGCATGCGTTCACGGGGGAAAACCGGCCTTTCTGAAACCCGACGTGAAAAGCTCGAGGCCGAGTTGGTCAGCGAACGGCAGACGTGAAATCAGCCGGACAGTCAGGTCGTGTTTCTTCGTCAGCGCTTCCTCGACCTCAGCGCGTGCCTTCTGCGTCTGGCCCAGATGTGCGTACGCGGCTGCGAGGAAGGCATGAATGAAGAATTGATCGCCGGCCTTTTGATACGAACCGACGGCTTCGGAGTACCTTCCAAGCAGGAAAAGGGAGCTGCCCTTCACTTCCCAGAACCACACCGGAGGTAACGGGTCGCGCAGGAGCGCCGTTTCGAGCACGTTCAGCGCCGTCTCGGCCCGCCCGCCGTAGTTGAGCCAGCTTGCGTAGTCCCCTGCTATGTTCACGTCCAGCGGGTTCAACGACCGCGCTTGCTCGAAATGCACGCCCGCATCGCTGTGCTGGCGCATATGCGTCAGCACCAGCCCCATGCTCTGGTGACAGACGCCATCGCTCCTGTCGAGAGCGAGCGCCGTTTGTGCCGATTCCCAGGCTTTCTGCAGCGTCCGCTGATCGTTGTCGTACCAAAATCGGCTAACAAGGGCCTGTGCGAGGAAAGCGTGGCCTTGGGCGAACGTCGAATCGAGCTCGACACACCGGACGAACAGAGGCTCGGCCTTGTCATTTTCATATCGGTGGAAGTGCGCGCGCCCCTGCAGGTAGTAGTCGTATGCATCCCAATCGGCCGGAGGCTTGCGCCTGGTCCGGCTTGCCGAATCGGCCTCCGCCTGGCCTTCGACCATCGAGGCGATGAGAGCCGCAACCTCGTCTTGCAATGCGAAGATATCGTCGAGGGCCCGGTCGTACCGTTGGGCCCACAGGTGGGTGCCGGTGGCGGCGTCAATCAACTGTGTGGTGATCCGAATACGATCACCGAGCTTTCGCATGCTGCCTTCGACGAGGTAGCGAACTCCGAGTTTGCGATGGACTTCGGCAATGTCCAATGCCGGATGGCGAAACTGAAAAGATGAATTGCGCGCGATGACAAGGAGGGAGCGGAACCTGGCCAGCTCCGTAATTATGTCCTCGGTTATGCCGTCGCTGAGATACTGCTGGTCCTGATCGCCACTCAAGTTGGTAAAAGGCAGCACCGCAATCGACGGCCTGCCGGACGGTGGTATCGGTCTTTGGGAGGCGCCCGCCACCGGCTCGACAGCCCCGGTGAAGCGGTAGCCGATGCGAGGCACCGTGGCGATCCACTCGCCACCGTTGTCAGCCGGACCGAGTGCCTTTCTTAGTGTCGCGATTTGGACGGTAAGGTTGCCTTCCTCAACGGCGGTGCCCGGCCAGGCAGCGTCCATCAGCTCGGCCTTGGTCACGATCTCACCGGGCCGTGCGGTAAGCGCAGCAAGCAGCGTCAGCCCACGATGCCCAACAGCCATCGGGATCTGCTCTTTAAGGAGCGTCCCGACGTCGGGATCGAATACGAACGGACCAAAAGCGATGCGAGTCCCCTGCATGCGGGCATACTAGACGTTTCCGAAGCTTTCGGAACAGTTGGTAGTGCTGAATTCCTGGCGCGGTCACGTGCTCCAGCCGTGGGATCCTGATTTCGTCGCTCATCCGTAGCGCTTACCAAGGGACGGCGCTTTCAGGGCATCTAGTTGGCCCTGAAGGCGACTGTTGAGCACCATCATTTCTTTAAGCGCCTTTACCGCATCGCCCTTGTGAAGCGCGATGAACTTATCAGCGGCAGCCTGAAGAGCGGCTTCCTGGCGACTATCCAGCGTGACGATGTAGTCCATAGCCTCGATACTCCATCGGTTAGAACAGTGAGCCTTGTGCTGGCGTTGGCGCCTGTTGCGGGAACTTGATCTGCGTGGCGGGCTTTTCGACAATCATTAGGGCATCGTCCGGCGCGGTGAGCTGCAAGCGCTTTGCTTCCGACCAAGGCGCGGTCAGCCAAATCTCCACTTCTTCAGGCGTCCTCAGGATGACCGGCATAGCCTTTTCGTGGATCGGTTTAATGAGGGCATTGGGCGCTGTCGTCATGAACCCGTAAACCTCAAAGTCGCCGGGGCCGTCCTTGACCTTGCGAACGCCATGCCACGGCGTCCAGAGGCCGGCAAAAAAGAAGACCGGCCGGTCTTCATTCAGAGCGAACCAGTAATTCCGCTGGATGCCGGTTTCCGGATCTTTGTCGCCGGGATTCGGTGACGGCTCCGCGAAGCTGGTTACCGGCACGACACATCGGTTCTCGACGCCTACATATTGCTGCCAGTGGCCGTATTGCGGATTGCGTATGTTCGTCGTGCCGTAATCGGCAGTACCTTTCACACGCTCGGCTGGCGTCGGCATTCCCCAAAGAAGATTGGCGGCCTCACGCTGCCCATCCAGCGCGTTACGGACCACCGGGCCGGGCCTGTTCGGATAGATGTCTATCGACGGCTCCAGGTTGCCCAGAATGTCACGCAGAGAGCCCGTGACCTGACGAATGGCCTCTTGAGACGTGGTGATGTTGTAGAGATTACACATGTCTTGCCTCTAGTGGCGAGCGCCGACGGCTCTCTTGCTTTCACGTAGATAGATATCAGTCTGATGGCGAATGGCGTCCGAAAGCGACAAAGCGAGATCGAGGTCTTCCGGATAGTTCGCCAAGCACCATTTGGCCGTCAGTTGGGCGATAGCCGCTTTCTGGCTGACATCGGACAGGCCGCGCATTTGCCTTGCCATTTTGTTGACCGCCCGGTGAATGGCAGGGTGCTCTCGCTTTATCGTGGCGTAAAGCTCGGGCTGTTCAGATTCGGTGGCGATGATGGGTTCCATGGCTCTGTCTCCGTTTTGCCAACAGTGAACAAAACGAGAACTAAAGAGTCAAGAGTCTCTTGACCAAGAGGAACATGTTCCTCATTTCAGAGGCATGCCGGAGCAACCAGAAAAGTGGCCGAAGGGCGTCCCATGGACGTTATTGCATGCCCACGACGCCGGGCAGGTAGCACGCATCCGGTGCGGGCATTGCAACATCAGACGGTTCTACAAACCGAAGGAGTTGTGCGAGGTGATCGGCAACGTCTCTATCGACAAAGTGCGGGCGAAGGTCCGCTGCGAAAAATGCGGGCGCAACGAATCCATGAACGCGGAGCTTTTCCACCCGGTCGGGCAAGAGGTTGTGACGATCCGCTTTCGGCGACTTGTTGAGATCCGATGGGAGAGGCGTGTCATCTGGAAGGATGAGTGAGAGGGCTGGCAGTTGCGCGCATTCGTACGCGTCCACCGAATGTGACATTAGCGCAACCTGATTGCGCGAACGCACACCCGAACGGAACAGTCGCTTGACGATCGAGGCCGACAGCGCCAGCGTCTTGCCGTTCGGGGGTAAGCGGCGCACGGCTCGTCGAGAGCTAGTAAAATGCGGGGGCCTTCTCGACGAGCCTGCCTCGGACCTGGCGCTCGCTAAGGACATCGGCGGCTGAAACGCCGTTAGGCTGTTAACCCAGATACGCGAACAGCGATGGCCTCAAGCCCGCCACTGTAAATTCGCCTCAAGACGCCTTGCGCTGTTTCCGCTCTCTGTGACGTACAGCCCTTCAGATCGCCGCCGCCCAGTCTCGCCGGCATGTCAATGACCCGGTCCCAAACGCCCCACGTTCCATTGGATTCGATGTGACAGTAAAATCTGTGTTGATGTTGTTCCATACCAGTGAACTTGCAAACCGCGTTTTCGCTGCTTGGCATCGCTGAAGGTAGTTAACCTGCCAAGCGCAAACGTAAACGCCCGGTCGCGCGACTTTCCTCAATGCTACGAAAGAGGCAGATATTCTCAGGGATGGTACGGAGTAAACGCGAATGGCTCTCGCGTCATGGACGCGTTCCTTCTTCGCACGGGTGAGGACGCGGTGCTGGTTTTTCGTCGTGCCGAGCAACGCGTCGCCCGGCGCAATGGCGCGTCAGGATCAACGCGGTGCGGCGGCAAAGCAGCATGGCAATCCGCCGTCATGGGATGCGGCCAACCGGCTCGTAACAGCGGTAGAGTGGGCAGCGGCCATCACGGGTCTGGACATAGGCCGACATCGGCACCTGCGGCCAGTCGCACTCGGTACCGAACTGCCTGACATAGCGGTCATAGGTGTTCGGGCCGGTGGTCAGCACCACGGCGTGGCGGCTCTGGATCATCTGTTGAAGCTCTCCGCAACTCATCTTGCGCGTGTCCGGCCTGGCGTTGGCTAGGCCGGTCGCGGCAAACATGATCGCTGCCGTCATCGAAATAATTCGGTGCTTGGAAATTCGTTGCGTGGACATGGGCGTCACCCTCGAAGTGATATGTCATGCGAAACTCGTATCCCGGCCCGCGGTTCGGCAACAACCGGCTGGCTACATTTTTGCGGCGCAAAGCGATTGTATATTCGACAGACCCGGCGGATCGTCTCAGAGGATATTGGGTCTTCTGAGATGCTGGCGGACGGGTGGCCTAGGTTCGCTTTTCGTCACGTCCATAGCGGCAGCTAAATTCTCATCCATGGGCTTTTGGTGCAGCCATGGTGATATAGTCAACAGCTTCGGCAACAGCCCATCGGCCCGGTTTGCGGCAAGGCATGAAGCACGCGTAGCAGGGGAAACACGGCAGCGACCTCTCTTGTTAAGGTCGCCTAATGTTGCCTCAGGCTCCGGCTGCCGCCACCCGTTTCCTGCCAACAGCCGGGGCGCTACCCGGCCGTAGGTGGCCGCACCGGACCTGTGCCATTCCCTTGGATGAATTCAGCCTTGTTGCCGGTGATGGTCACAATCGCAGACTTGACGGGCTTACCAATGCACCTCAGGCCGCCCTAGGAGCCTTTGCGCAGCCGGCGACACAACCGATGATAGCTGGGCGCGCTCTGAAGGTCTCGAACTGCGTGGGTAAACAGCACCACGACAAGGAAAATCCCCACGGCAACTGCGAACCCAGTAACGATAGCCATCCAAGCGAACGTCGCTGTCGTCGAGATGTTCCGGGAGGTTGGGCAAAACACGCTGCCAGCAGGCCACGGCGAGCCGCCTGGAGACACATGGCTGCATACGGTCTGAACAGCTGCCGAGGTGTGAACCCTGGTTGACGCGTCCTCTAAGGCGGCCACCGGTCATGGCAGCCGCCTCGATTTTTAGACATGGTGCGGGCTTAGCTTCCTTGAAGGTGCAGGCTCGATGCCGTCCTCCATCAGAATATCCTTTTTGCGAGCGAACGCGATGAAGACGCCTCGCGCAGTCTCGGGTTCCACATCACCAATCAGAGCGGCTTTGCAAGCGCGCATAGCAGCTCTCTGCTCCGGGCTGTTGCCACACCATTCCGCTGCGAACTGATAGGCATCTGCGACCGTGTTGAGTTGGCGGGGAAAGCCCAATCCCACCCATACCCGGACGGGCTTTTCAAAAGGCTTTGATAGCATCATGACCTCCGTTCTAGGCAGTCACGCCTCCCCCTTGACCACTTTTGCCCGTCATCCACGGCATTGTCATGGACACTTCCTCAAGGATTCTGGCTGCCTTCGCGAAACCTCTGAACGCGTCTTTGGCTGCGGACAGCGGATAATCGCTATCGAAAGCCCGCTGGCAGGCGCGCAATGCGGTTTGGTGGATGGGGCCGCGCCTGTCCTTCGGCCATTCATAGAGGAATTCCAGAGCGTCCTCGAGACACGCGATTTCCTGGACAAGATTGTTGCCGCTTTTGACGAACACGGCGCTGTCGAACATCCGATCGTTCATATGATCCTCCAAATCAAACGAACCATTGAGTCTTATGGTTTGCGCGGTCCCGGCCAACTGCGCGCACGCGATAGACGCGCGCCAATAAGTTGCTGAAGTGATCATCTCCGTTGCTCCCGCAATCGGAGCCTCCCAGCCGAGGCCGGGAGGCGGACCGCAGTTCAAAGTGACACAGGATTACGCGGCTTTACGCGCGCGGTCCGGGTCTTGCGTGATCTGAGTGGCGACCGTCGGCGTGTCACCCATGCCGATGCTGATGCGGCGCGGCTTCAGCTCTTCGGGAATCTCACGGACAATGTCGATCGTGAGGAGACCATTCTCCAGATTGGCTGCCTTGATCTTCATGTGGTCGGCCAACCTGAACGATTGCCTGAAGCTGCGATAGGCAAGGCCCTGATGGAGAAGCTGGCGCCCGCTCTGGTCATCGGCTTTCTGACCAACCACGACTATTTCGGGACCATGCTGGGTCAACTCGACCTCGTCCCGGCTGAAGCCGGCGATGGCCATGGCGATGCGGTAATCGTTCTCGCCGACCTTCTCGATGTTGTAGGGAGGCCAGTCCGGGCGCGTGCCGCTGTCGAGCATGTCGAAAAGGCGGTCGAAACCGACGGTGGTCCGATAGAGGGTATCAAAGGTTCTCATAGCCACATTCTCCTTGAAGCAACATGGGTACAAGGGCGCCGCCCCACGCGGCGCCGCCATTTTTGCCGAGCCTTATAGCCTTGGCGGAAATCGAATTAGGAATCGTCCCAAATGAGTTCAAGAGCATCTCGAAATCTTTTTGGCGGCCACCCTTTGGCATCGAGGGAAACCGCACTCTGAGGTTCTCTCCCGACCGACATCTTCAACGTTCGTGACATGCGCTGGCTCCGCACCAGTTGCCCCGCTGCCGCCTGACGGTGGCGGGCCTTTTCGTTGTGTTAGCGGAACAGCATGTAAGGCCATCGGTTGATTACGCAGCAAGGTCCGCAAGACTTGGCCGGGCCCGCGTCCTGCCTTGGTCGCGGGCCCGCATCGAAGGCTGCGCGCTGTCACAGGTGGCGCAGGCGAACCGCAGCAGCAAAGGTCTGACTCGTGCACGCATTGGGCCCGGAGGAGCAACAAACCCTTGTCAGCTGAGTTAGCGGTCCAAAGGAGAGATCAGCCCAGATGCCCATCTCAGAAGAACTGCGTGACGTGTATCTTAAATTCGAATGCCCTTATTGCTTTGTTCCAGTCGTCCATAAGGGCTCCTGGTTTAAAGTAATCTCCAATTTCAAATGTGCCGGATGTGCCGAGAATGTTCGGATCGGCTACGGGGACAAGCTCGTCTTTTTTGAACAGCATCAGCAGAGGCGAAACGGGATCGCCAAGGCCGCGCGGTAAGCTCCCGGTTCCTCGAAGGATTGCGACGGCCGTAAGGGACTGATTGACCCAAGCTTCAGCTATTCGTCGACGAGAATTGCACCTTCGTCGGCCTTTGATGAAAGCTCTCGCTAGCTCGCTCGAAAGCGGGTTTTTTGTGCATGGCCGGAACGTCCCGTGGCAAGACTGTTGTGTCTCACCCGGCACGTGCTCCCTCGGTGACCAAGATGAATACATCATGGTCGGCCGCCCGCCTTGCCCGAACGCGCGGGCGATCCAGTTTTCACGCCCGTTGGCTTCGATCCGAGGGCTTGAGCGGACACGACTACCCAAACTGGCCCGCTGCCACCTCCGTGTAGATTATTTGTGTGCTCCAGGAACCGCATGAGGACCGCGAAGTTAATGAGACCGCGGACCGAATCCTTCGCATCGGCATCCACTGTTTTGCATATTGGGAGTTGCAATGCCTATTTCAGATGACATGCGAGACGAGAATTTGGAATTCGAACTGCAGGCTGTCTGATCGTTAAGAAGGGCTCTTGGCTTAAAGCTATTTCCGCTTTTACCTGCAGCCAATGCGAGACAAGGGTGCGGATTGGTTACCCTGCCAAAGTTGCGCTTTTCGAACGAAAGAAGAAGAGTTCTGATCGGGCCGTCTGATGGAGGGTCAGTCCAATGGCGTCGGTCCGCCTGGGAACTCGTGTTCATTTTCTCGCTCGTCGATGACCCGGATCCAGTGGGGCTCGGCGATTTCGCGCTCGGCCTTTCGCGCCGCGCGTTCGGGGCTGGAAGCCTCAACAATGCGCCATGAACTAACTGTATCTCGATACATTTCGTCGACTAAGTATTTCGTCATTTCCTCTCTCCCGCCAAGTCTCCCGCCAAGTCGATAGCGACGTTAACTCTTGGCCAGGTAGCGACGTTAACTCTTGGCCAGGTCAAAAGTTCCTCTTGCAAAGAGTGGCCGCCATCACAGGCTGAAGGCGTACTCGAAAATGTGGCGGCGTTTTTCGTCCGCGACACGAATCCAGACCGCTTCATTTGTGCGCAAGGTGATGCCGCGTTCGGTTGCCTCCTGCGCTGCCCTTAAAGGGGTTTTCGCATTGACAACGTGGGTAGCGGTGACGGAGTCGCCGTCCATTTCCTCGACATGATATCTCGGCACTATCGAGCGCTCTTCCGCAGCGCCAACGCTGCCCGCTCAAGCGTCTCGCGGTAATTTCCGTGTATCACGATCAGATCCTTCACCTGCTGAGGCGTGAGACCGACCTTTTTTGCGAAATACCCGACTTCATAGTCCTCGCTGGACGATACGCGGTCGCGGTCGCGGAAATCTCGCTTGCCCTTGTCATCAGCCATGTCGGTACCTCCCGTGATCAGCCGCAACGCCAAAGACGCGAGTTTTGTTTCCGCGAACCTGCAATTTCCACTTATGGAGCTATTTTAGCTCTATCTAATTAAATCACCGGGTGCGGGTTGGTGTATGTGTTTGAAGTTCATCGAGCCTTTGTCGAGTGCGCATATTCACCCGCAAGCCAGAGAAGGCTGATTAGCGTGTGTGACCCGCGCACCAAGCCAACTGTCTAGGCGGCATAGGGCCGAGTAAGGGCTCTGGCCGTTTCCGCAGCCTATCCCGTCAAGAAGTGCGGAACACCATTGGAGGCCTGCATTCGAGAAGGGCAAGATGTGATAGCGCCCCTCGTGACGGCACCCGGGCTAGGAACGAATCCGCTCTTTACTCCCAAGCGCAAAGCTCCATCTACAGCTCGATCCAAGAGGTTGCGCATGTAAGTGTCCCTATCGGATGGCTAAGAAACTCAAAGTGTATCAAACCTCTATCGGCTTCTTCGACCTTGCCGTCGCCGCACCATCGATGAAGGCTGCCGCAGAAGCATGGGGATCGGACCCCGACATCTTCAAACGCGGATTCGCGAAACAGACGGAAGATTCCAAGGTGGTTGAAGCAGCGACAGCCAAGCCGGGCGTGGTGCTGCGGCGACCGGTCGGATCGCACGAGAACTTCACTCAAAAGGCTGCGCTTCCGAGAGCGCCCGACGTGGGTCAGCGACCTCCGCAGAATCGTGTGCAACGACCGCACGTTAGCAAAAAAGCCGACACGAGATCCGCAGAGAAAGCGGAACTGAATGCGGCTGCGGCTCTCGAAAAGGAAAAAAAACGTGAGGCCCTCGATCGCGCAAAAGCAGAGGCGGAGAGCGAGCGTGCCAAGAGGCAACGCGAGAGGGTGATTGAAAAGGCCAACGCCATTTTCGAACGGGCTCGTAGCCGCCATGAGAGCACCATGAACTCCATCAGGCATCGACGGGAGGAGCTGGACAAAGAGGAAGCTGACGAGGACGAAAGATGGGTGCGCGAGCAGCAGGTGCACGACGCCTCGTTGAACGAAGCATAGGCGTAGGCTGCAAGCAACGGCGGCGTCCGACCGACCGCATATCAGTTGGCGTCGGCGCAATTGGCCGGCGAGGCAAATTTGCATAGTGCCGCCTCACGGTAACCAGTCATCGCTTGCGTTGCGCAGCAGGAATTAAAGCGCCCGACGGGGGTTGGTATATCGAAGGGACCTCGAACCATAAGGATTTGGAACGATGGTCGAAATCTATGACTTTGAAGCGGCCAAAGCCAAGCTCCGCGTGAAGCGTGCGGAGCGTTCGCTTGATCATGCTTCGGACGACGATGCGGGCGTTTGCCTCAGCCTTGCGACGCTCTGTAGTCCGATCGGATCCGATCAGCTGCGCCTTAAGGATGATCCTAAGGTGATGCTCGTTCGCCCACAAAACTGACTTACCACGAACGTCGACCTTGCGACCGCAAGGAGGAACAAAAGCCCGGCAGCGATGTTTTCCCAGCGAAGGGCACTTTAAATCTTTGGAGAACCGAACATGAAAACCACCCTGATTCTGGGCGCGTTGGCGCTTTGCCTGGCAGCGCCTACGGTGGCTTCGGCGGCCTCGGCCGACGTGGTCATCACCACCAACCAGCACCGTTATCACCGCCATCACCACAAGTCCGCAATCGTCATCAACGAGGACGGCCAGCGCCTGCACTATCGCAAGCACGGCACTCAGACTTTCTATGACAACGGCAAACGCCATTGGCATGGCAAGCGCTGGCACCGGAGACACCACCGCTCTGACGTCGTCGTCATCAAGCGCGATGATCGCCCAATGCACCGCCATCGTCACGTCATCATCCAGAACTGATTTCCGTCCATTGCAGGCCCGGCTCTGAGAATGGGCCGGGTCGACTGGGCACAGGAGTCTAGACCATGACCCCGACCTTTCCTCTCAACCCTGAAATCGCCAGGAGCGGGCCAATATATCGCCAGGCACGCCTCGCATTGCTGGAGCACGAACTCATGCGCAGCTTCGACGACACCGACGCCGCGGCGCAGACGGTCGCGCGAGCGCTGGCAGAGCTGACTAACGCGACTGCGCCCTCACGGCACTAGTTGCGACGCGCTCTGCGATGGTCACCTCAAATGGGTATTCAGGCAATTCCTGCCCGTCTGGCCCGTGAAAAAGAGGACCGATTTGGATGTGCACCCAGTTGAGGGAGCAATCGCCAATCCGCGACCTCATAGGCGCGTTTTTAGCTTTCTCTAATATGTGCGCCCATGGCCCGCGGCTGATTTGCCACGTGGCCTGGAACATCTCGAAACATCCGAACTTGTACTATTGCACTGATCACTCAGTGCGTCCCCGGCCCACTTGCCCGCTGGGACAATCCCGGCGGGCCTTTTGGTCCTGGATGAGAAACCCACTGTCGGCTCCCAGACGGCGGGCTTTGTTGTTATCTAAGGGAACTACAAAAAGCCCGCGAAGTTAGTTTAGCGCAGCGGTATGGGTCCCGCTGCCGGCTGCTCCCCTAAGACAGTCGGGCCCGCGCTGCCCTCACGGCGCGGGCCGCCGCAAGTCAAAATTGTCAGTGGCCCGGAACATCTCGACAGGTCCAGAATTTTAATGCCGCACTGTTCCCCATTCGGTGCATCATGAGAGCCTTGCCCGCCGGTCCAAACCGGCGGGCTTTTTTGTTTGCCTCCAGGAACTGCCTAAATGCAGCGAAGTTGGTTTAGTGCAGCGGTGCGACGTCAAACTCCTCCCGCTGCCGGCCGGTCCGCGAGACGGTCCGGCCCTCGCTTCCATCGCCAGAGGTGCGGGCCGCCACTGGTGAAATTCTCGGTGGGATGTTCCGGTTGAGATCAAGCTGTTCCGGCCGCGCCGATCCGCCGTCGGTTCGCGCCCGCGGGCTTTTTTGCGAATGGCCGGAACTTCCTTCCAGGGAGGCTGTTATGCCGTTTCCCAGCCCGTTCTTTCAGCGGTCCGTGCTGGGGAGCCCGCGCCGCCTACGCCCTAGGTGAGCGCGGGCATTTCATTTGAATGCCCCGCAACCAAACCTTCCGCCGCTCATTGACAATTTGCCGGGCCAGGCCCCCGGCGCACTCCAGAAGACTTGCCCGCCCGTTTCCGTATTCGGGCGGGCCTTTTTCGCGCTTGCTTATTTAGCGTGGCTTAATGCTCCATTTACCAAGCACGCGCATCCTTTTGTGGCGCGGCAGTGTTCCAGTACCTGCGCTGCTCAGGCAACAACTCGGCTCGCTGGACCCCTGAGAGCGACGAGAGCGAGGTGCAACCGACATCTTCAAAGTTCGTTGAACTCGCGCCGGTTTGATCCGGCTACTCCAGACCGGTTGCCCGCTGGTTCAAACCGGCGGGCTTTTTTGTTTGCTCAAGGAACTGGGTAAATTCCGCGTAGTTGGTTTGGTGCAGCCGTGCGACGTCATACTCCTCACGCTGCCGGCCGTCCCCAAGACGGCCGGGCCCGCGCTCCCTTTCGATAAGCGGCGCGGGCCACTCTACGGGCTGAAGGAGCGGACAGCGCATCCTTCATTTCCCCGGCCGAAACCAAGGTATCCATCGCAGAGAGTCCGGAACATTAGCGCCAGCTAACGGTTAGTTCTGCTGGGTTCCGATAAAGGCTAAAGCGATGGCGGTACTGGCGTTCGATCTCGTCTATTTTTCCGGGCTGACCGCAGACGGCCTGATAGGCAGCGTCATTTCGCTGCTCGCGTGTTTGCTGCTTTTCAAAGCTTTGGCTACGGACCCGCCCTAACCGCGAGACCGATCTATACCGGGAGCGGGTGCAGCGCTGCCTGCAAGCCGCGAGCCGCCTGGAGACGCACGGGCTCTACGCAGTGTTGAACAACGAGGAACGGTGAACGCGCTGGCGCCCATTAGGTTATCAGCAGCCTGACTTTCGAGAGCCTTCGCCGAGCGAGTCTGTAGGCCGCCTCTGTGAGGTGATTGCCAAATGCTTCGGCGACGAATGCAAGGGTCATCAAGTCGATTATGAAATCGTCGATCGCGCGCGAGACCGCGTTTGACCGCCCCTCGATCTGACCCATCGAAGCTCGCGCCTCTTCCAGAGCGCTGTGCGGATCGCCCGCATCCAGTAGCGATTCAACTCTATCAAAAGCCTTCACCTTAATCTCCGCCGCCCGCGCACTCTTAACGCCGCGCGGCCTGAAAAATTTCCCGTCAAAAGGAAAAAGATTTGCCTGCGTTACAGTCGCTTAGAGGTTGTCCTGTTTGCAGTCGACAAGGAACGAAGCTGCAATGAGGTCATCGCTGTCAATTCGGCCGCTGTCGCCGCCCATGATGGATGCCACCTTCTTAAAGACCTGCATGTCTGCCTCTGTTATATGCGCTTCACGCATCCTAGCCTTGAGTGAGGCCAACCGGGTGTCGAGGGCTGGCGAAAGTTCGACGTGATTCATCTTCGTTGATCGTCCTTTGGGGATTGCTGCAAAGTGTTCCGCCGCCCTCGTGGGTAGGAAGGCGGCGGAACGAAAAACCGGCGACGAAGGGACGTTAATCGACGGTCGGAACTTAATGCCGCTGTCAGCTGCACGTTCCGTCCCCATCACAGTCTCGGACCTATTTGTCTGGGAATCGGACCTAAGTCGGATCCCCACGCTCCGTAGGGAATGGCCGGTGCGACCCGGGGCTCTCGTTTTGGGGGTACAGGCCGCACCGGCCACCGCGGGTGATCGGATCTCCCTCCCCGCACCGCCGAAAGTATTACATATTAGCAATTGCGCAACTAACCCTATCGGCCTACCCAACCGCAGGGGAGGAGTGACTTAAATGGGAGAGCGCGAACCTATGGACGAGCATTTGCAGGGCAGGATTATTGCCCTCGAACTTTTCATGCGGTCGGAACTTGTGGCTGTATCGATGGCCCAAAAAAACCCTATCAGGCACCTTGAAGCGCTGAAGACCGCTTTGCTTGCCGACTTCCAGACATTCGGGCCATCGATGAATACAGCCAGAGCGTGTTGAACGAAGCCAAGGAAGCTCTAGTCCATACGTTCGAACAGGCAGCAGTGCGATTGGAGCAGGCCGGCGCCCGCAGCAATGAGAGGAAGCCCGCCTCTTGATGGCGCAATCGACGGGCTTCCCTTCCCAGAGCTCGGTGATGGGACCAAGCCAATCATAAACTTCGATGAAAGATGCGAGTTCCAGGCCTGACGAAAAAAGCATCGTCTGCCACCCCTGGATGAACGGCGCGGGGGCCGCCGTTGCCGTTGCAACCGGCCGACGATTTACGACTTGGAACCATTTTAGCTTAATCTAATTGAATCGCCGGGTTGTGGGTTGTGTTGATGCGTTTGAAGTTTGTCGAGCCCCTGTTGCCGACTCTCGCGGAGAAGCCTCCCGAGGGCGAAGACTGGATTCACGAAGTCAAATTCGACGGCTATCGATCGCAGATCATTATCGACCACAATGTGCGTATCTTCACGCGCAACGGCCATAACTGGACGGCGAAATATCGGGATCTGGCCGGCGCGGCGAAACGGCTCGGTGTCGAGAGCGCAATCATCGACGGCGAGATTGTCGTGCTCAACGAAGCCGGCCTTTCGGACTATCAGGCGTTGCGTAAGGCTATCACTCGGCGACAGCACGACCTCTATTTCGTGGCGTTCGACCTGCTCCATCTCAATGGGCACGATCTGCGGGATATGTATCTCGAAGACCGGCGCGATATCCTGGAAGGTTTGATCCTGCCTGATGACCGCATCCAGTTCAGCCAAGTGCTGCCTGGAGACGCCAAAGCCATCTTCCATTTGATTGACGAAGCCGGCATCGAGGGCATGGTATCGAAGCGGCGCGATAGCAAATACCGGAGCGGCCGGTCGACTGCCTGGCTGAAGATCAAGAGCTACATGGTGGAAGAATACGACCTCCTCGGCGTCGAGCGAGAGCCGGGCAAACCAGCCTTCGCGCTGATGGCCGATCGGAAGACGGGGCAGTACGTCGGGTCGGCCTTCATCAACGCGCGTGGCGCAATCCGAGACCACCTATGGAATCGCGTTCAGGAGCACGCTGGGCCGGCGCCAAAGGGGATGAAGCGGCCGGCGACGCAATGGGTCAAGCCAGGACTGATCGGCCGCGTGAAGCACTTACGCGGCGAGGAGGACTTGCGCCATGCTTCACTCCAGGACTTTCGAGAGGCAACGGGGGAGGACAGCCGTGCCAATCAGACGAAGGGTGGCAGAGATCCGGACGGTAAATCGCCGTCATCGTGAAATCACGACGAACGCCAAAAACGCCAAGGGTGAAAGTGTAAAAAAGATCGCCATTCCGACAACGGTGGCATTGGCAAGACGTTCTGCTCGCCTGCAAACCTCGTCCGTATTCAGTTCATCAGGGATGAGCATGCTGATCGAAAAGTCGTCGGATGCAAGGTCGGCATTGTTATCATTTGCGGGAAGGCCATCCGCATTGTCTGGTTGCGGCTTGCTCGTCGTGATTGCTGTCATTGAGTGCTGTCTTTCGAAGAATGGTCGATTGGAAACCCCTGCTCGACGATCGTTATCAATGCGAGAGCCCTTACAAGGTTCCGCCTATGCGTCATGTGAGCCAGGCCAAGTTTTTAAGCGACGAGCCAACCAAGGCTGGGTGGAGGAGCAGTAAATGCCGGTAGCAAAGAAAGATCAGGAACGACTAACTTACGCGTGGATGTACGGCGTGCAGGCGCAGAAGGATGGCAAAGAGCGTGTGGTGCCGCCGTATTGGGTAGAGCACGCCGATGCGTGGCTGCAGGGCTATGACGGGATCCCCTTGGCCGGCATGGGGAAGACGAAAGCAATCAGCGACACGATGGAAGCAGAGGTCGATGAAGCGGCCGTTGATCCCTCTGCGCAATGAGCACGCGCGGCCTGAAGTTTCTCGATAAGTGGGCGCTCAAGCAACTACCCATCGTGGCGCGGGGAGAGCCCCTCGACGCCAGCGACTTGAAAGACCAGTCGATGGGGGCTGGTGGCCGCCGCAGTGCGGCTTACCTAGGGGCATCGAATAGATATTAGAAATCGCTTGAAAGTCCGATTTCAGCGAACCTATAAAACGCTTTCCCATTGCGAGGGCAGCGGCGATGGATAGGGTTCATGTTTCATCTCTCGACTTCGAGGTGCTGCGCAGCGCCTTCAAAAAATCCGTCATCGAAGAGAGCATCCCCGAGCAGCGCTGGCGAGAACACGCTGCGCTTTTGATCCGCACTTTTAAAGGTAGCGATGACGTCGATCCCGAGTTGCTGGACTGGATTGTGCGGAAGTAGCGCTACCCATGGGGTCGCCCCTTGAGCATGCGCGCTTCGCGCAAAAGCGAGGGCCAATTGTGCGGCCCAAGGAAACTGACAAGCTCTGTGGCTTGCGCAGGAGAGATGCCGGTGTCAGCGGCAAGTCGGCGCGCGGCAATGCCACTCGCTGTTTCGGGCGGCTTGCCTAAGTAGTCAACCATGTTGGATGTCCTTCCAACTGACCTAACGGCAGCCGAGAGGAGTTGGTTCCGGAACTCGGGAATGTATGAGCGGAACCTAATATACGCCACGCGCTTATCCACTCATGAGCACACGCGGCACCAACTTTCTTCACAAATGGCTTTCCAGCAACGTCCCCGAGACGGTCAGCGCCGACGTCATCTCCGTGGCCGAGCTTACGCAAAAGCTATTTGCCGACGCCAAAGCGATCGGCATAGGCAGTGTCGAGATCGAGGAAGACACCGGCAGTGTCTATGAAACTATCCTGGACGCGATCGTGCATCACAACGCCGGCTTGGTTGAGTAAGCCATGCCCTGCGACCCATGACCAGCGTCTGGGTCGCGTTCTGTTTTTCCGGCACTGTGGTGGCACTGGTGGTGCTATGGTCGATGAGGTTGTAGCGGCTCGGATGATCCCAGCCTAACGGCAAAGGACTGGCGAAATAATGGCCTTCACTGTCATCTGGTATGGAAGACAGGGCATTGTAGACAAGGAAATATTCGATGCCGAGAAAGCGGCAAAGGATCACGCTGTCGCGATGTTTCAGACCCGGAAGGGCGATGATGGAATCGTGTCCGTAGAAATTCGCAAGGAAAGCGGCGCTGTCGTTTTCAGCCATGCGGAGAATTAGACAAGTCGCCAACGCCGCGATACGTGACACCGGCACGTAAGGTAGAAGCTGCTACTACCGCGCGATTGCGGGAAGTTGCAAGGCCGGAACGAATCGAGGCTCGCCCGTAAGGCGAAAAGCGCTGGCCGAGCTAACCGCGCGGTTTGGCTTTCGGTCCTGGAGAGCTTTCCGCCGGGTGTGCCGACAAACTGGCCGATCTTCGATCTTTGAGCCAAAGCGACTTCATTTTTCTTGCCCGTAACTCATCGCGACCGTCGTCCTCGATCGCTCGGCCATGCTTTGCAGCAATCGCATAGTCGGCCCTGTTCGTTCGATAGTCGCCCTTCTGCACTGACATCGTTTCCTCCCAGTCCGCACCGGCAATTCTCCCTTTGGCCCGGCGCGGAGGCACTAAACTGCCGGTGCGGCGCGCGAGTCTACCAATTGGGGATTGTGTAAAACGATACACTTTCCAGTCGAGTCGACATTGGCTTGCCAGCGCCTTAGAGATCAGGAATATAATCCTCCGTTGCGGCGAACCCTTCAACAGAGATCGCCAAATGCCCCATACTCTCGCCGACACGCTGGCCGCTAACGAGTCCGTCTACGTGAACTGCGGGCACCCGGTTTGCTGTAAGTCGACAAAGCTCGACATCGCGGCATTGATCGACAGGCTTAGTCCCGATCACGGCTCAATGCATCAGGATCTCGTAGGGCTATTCGCCTGCTCGAGTTGCAAGGCCGCGGGCCGCGACCGCAGGCCGGTGTTCTTCACCGTGGTGCCTGACTACGACGGCATCAACGCCAAGCGCAATCGCGATTGGAAGCCGACGTTCGAGCGCTGAATATTTCGCCTTGTTGCAAAAGTGGCGCAGACTCTTGGCGAAAAAATGCACAAACTCAGATGTCGGTGATTTTGGAGACGACGGCATGAAACTCGCGCTCATCTTTTCTGCTGCGTTTCTGGCAGCCTCTTCTCCAGTCTTGGCCGCCGACCTCGTTGAGCCGGTTGCCGCCATGCCGTACTCATGGACCGGCTTCTATGTCGGTGCTCAGGTCGGAGGTGCATGGAATGACAGCCGTTGGTCGCCGACAACCCCTCCGGGCTTCGACCCCTTCAACACAAACGGGTCCGGAGCCGTGTACGGCGGCCAAATCGGTTACAACTATCAGATCAACCAATTCGTCATTGGCATCGAGGGCGACTTCGCAGGCTCTGCCGTAAAGGGCGATAGTCAATGTCCGGCCACGCCAGGGTCGAACTGCCAAACCAAGCAGGACTATCTGGGTTCGGTGCGCGGACGCCTTGGGTACGCAATCGACCGGTTGCTTATCTACGGCGATGCCGGCGTTGCATTCAGCAAGTACAAGTTTGCGGAGACGCAGCTTTTGCTGCAATCATTTGGGGGAGGATCTCGCGTAGGCTGGACCGCCGGCTTGGGTGCTGAATATGCTTTCACCGATCACTGGACCGCTGGTGTCGAGTGGAATTATTACGATTTCGGCTCGAAGGATGGAGCGAGCAGCATTAATCCTGCCTTCGTTCTCAAAGCTCGCGAGACGGAGAATACTGTCGTCGCTAGAATCAACTACAAATTCTGACAGAATTCGCGCGATCGACCAGGACGAGTTAAAGCGCAGATCGATAGATCACGCCCAAGGTTAAGCCGGGTTAGCGCAACAGCACGTAGGCGCCCAGCGCGGCCATCAGGAGGCAGGCGGCCATGCCGAGCATATCGCGCTGCCGGTAGGCCAGACGCCGGCATTGTGCACCTCGTCATGCTCTACATTGGCACCCAGCAACAACTCGACATTGCGAAGCTCCGCGACCGTTTCGGCCCGGATACGCCGGCCACGGAACGGGATATTCGCCCCATGGTGCAAAAAGTGCGAGGGCAATAACGTCGGCCTGATCCACACACCAGCCCGGCGGCGGGTTTCTGAGCAGTCAAGGATTAGCGGAACCTAATTTGCCGCCGCAACTTTATCTCCGATGAACGAACATCCGAACCCAAAGAAACTTGTCCCCGACCCTCAGCACCGGCGGGGGACCAGCAAAGGGGTGTTGGTGGCGGCTGCGGTGCTGCTCTTTGCGTTCTTTGCTCTACTCGCATTTTGGTTCCTTCAATGAGCAAGCGCGGCGTCGACTTCCTCGACAATTGGATGGCAGAACACCTGCCGAACGCCTTCACCGAAGACCCCGCGGCCATCACCGATCTTGCCGACCAGGCAATGACGGCAGCCGACAAGGAGGGCATCGGCGCAGACGAGGTCAGCGAAGAGGTCGGGAGCGTTTTCGAGGTCATCCTTGAGGCAATGCAGAACCGTGCCGTCGGCGGGGGTGGATGACCGTGCCGAAATCAAAAAGGTTCTGGATCGCCGCAGGGATATTGGCAACGCTTGCTATTGTTGCTCTGGTGATGTCGCTGTCCCTTGCCGCGCTCTCACCTCACTGACGGCCTTCGTAAGCTGCACCGGGCCTGTCAATTCCACTGGATAAACTCAGCCTTCTTGCCGGTGATTGTCTCGATCGACCCCAGTAGCGGTTCATGGAGTGATCGCTGTGAAGTGCGAGGATTGGCCGAATAATGCTCTTGCGCAACGCCTCCGCGTCCACGAGAAGCGTTCGATCTCATCCTTCGACAGCTGCTTGGAAAGTTTGGTTCTGGCCATTGGCGATCCCCGTGGAGAGGTTCGCCACAATGAGGACTATAATCCTATTTGGCTGAGGCGTAGGGCAAGGCTGATCAATTAACAGAAAAGCGCGCTCTGCCAAGCGCGCTTTTTATAATTAAAGCTCTTGAAGTCGCGATCTACCAACCTTGCATCGAATACCAGTCATCAATGTCTCGCCGGACTCGGTCCTTCTCGATGCCATATCTCTCCTGAATCTTGCCTTCAAGTTGGTCGCGCTTGCCGGCAATGCGGTCCAAATCGTCGTCGGTCAGTTTGCCCCACTGTTCCTTAACCTTGCCCTTGACCTGCTTCCAGTTACCTTCAACGCGGTTCCAATCCATGGCCTTGGCCTCCTTGGTTGCACAGCAATTGAAACGCCGGGACCCCGGCTAGGTTCCGGTGGGAGAACGTGGCGGATCATCGTTTTTGGAGGGCGCAAAGGCGAAATGACCAAAATCGCTAGCGCCAAGGATTCATACCAGCTGAAGGAGGCTCAACCTATTGGAACGATTGGGATCGAGAAGTGTTCTAATGGCGACGGGACACGTCTCAAGGAATTCTAAAACCATGAAGTACAAACGACAGATAGTCTCGGGGACCGCGCTTGGCTTGCTGATGGCGTCCTCGCCGATAGGCGCATACCCGTTGCAAAAGAGCGCCGACCTTTCCAGGCAGGCGACGCCGCTTATCCTAGCGCAGTCTGTTTGCCAGGAGGGCGAAAGCGCCGAGGCGTGTGCCGCTCGCCAGGCCAACGAGGCGCCAGCTTCCGAGCAGCCGGCACCACCGGCAGAATCTACTCCGGCACCCGCGCCAGCGCCTGAGGCTGCTGCACCCGCGCCTGCGGAGAAAGCCCCTGCCGAAGCTGCCCCAGCGGCAGAGCCTACCCTCAGTCCGTCAGAACAGGCCCCAGCCGAGCCGGCTCCTCAGCCCCCAGAACAACTTAAAGCACCTACGACCGAACAGCCTGCTACTACGCCTCCGGCTGCGGCCGAGCCGGTTCCGCAGCCTCAAGCGCAACCGGAAGCGCCTGCTGCAACCGAGCCGCCTGCTACCACGCCTCCGCCCGCGAAGGAGCCAACTGCACCGCAAACCGAGGCTCCGGCAACGGGAGCTCCGGCTGCAACTGAGCAGCCCGCAAAGGCGGGTCAAGCACCCGCCGACGCGAGCGCCACACCTGCGAACCCCGATGCAGCCCCTGTTTTGGATAGTCAGAAGGAATCTGCTCCGAGCAATGGACCAGCACCAGCAACGACGGGAGAGCCGACGGACCAACCGGCACCCCCAGATGCTGGTCCCCCTCCGACGTCGGACGCTGCAGCGACTGAGGCTGCCCAGCCTAAGAAGATTGAGTCCGTCAAGTCAGAAGAAGGCTCGCGGCGCGACCGCTCGCCCGAGGAGGAGGGGCGAAAGCGCGAGCGTCCGGAGGGAACTGACGTGGTCCGCGAGATCGGCGACCGGATCATTATCCAGTTCGGCGACCATATCACCGTCGAAAGTAACGACCGGCCGCGCATGACTCGCGGCGCCAAGGAGGTCTACTATGAAGACCTTCCCCGTGGCCGCACCCGCGAGACGATCGTGCGCGAGAACGGCAACCAAATTGTCACTGTGCGGGATCGATATGGCAACGTGATCCGGCGCTCCCGCATCACCGCGGATGGCCGCGAGTTCGTGATGGTCTATGTTGACGATGAATACTACCGCGACAACAACTGGCGGGATCCTGGCCTCGATCTGCCCCCAATCCGGCTCACGATTCCGGTGAATGAGTATGTCCTAGATGCGGCCGACGAAGACGACCCGCAGCGATACTACACGTTTCTGGACCAGCCTCCGGTCGAGCGCATCCAACGACTCTACTCCGTTGACGAAGTGAAGCGCTCGGCCCGCCTTCGTGACATTGTCCGCCGCGTAGACCTCGATACGCTGACTTTCGAGACCGGGTCAGCTGATGTAGCTGAAGGCGAATTGGGAAAGCTGAAGGGTCTCGCCGAGGCCATGGAGAAACTATTGGGCGAGAATCCGGCTGAAACCTTCCTAATCGAGGGTCACACCGACGCTGTCGGTTCGGACGAAGCCAATCTCGCGCTATCGGACAGGCGCGCCGAATCCGTCGCGTCCGCCCTCACCAACAGCTTTGCAATTCCGCCGGAAAACTTGGTAACGCAGGGTTACGGCGAGCAGTATCTGAAGGTGAAGACCGAAGAAGCCGCTCGTGAAAATCGGCGGGTTGGCATCCGCCGCATCACGCCACTAGTCGCGCCTGTAGCAAGCGCCAACTAACCCATTAACAGCCGGCGATTGGTCATCAATCGCCGGCCAGCGTCGGCTCCCTACCTGCCAAGCGAAACGCCGAGAAAAAGAGCAAAGAGTGGCGATTCCTGCATTGCTATCTAACCAAACAATTTTCACTTGGTATGCGATTTTCGAGTTTCTCCAGCGGTTCCGGATCTTCCCACAGCTCCCGCGCGAACTCCGTCTTGACGAGTCGTGGCGCTAAGGAATTGACGCGAATACCCTTCGGACTCCACTCAACCGCCAAAGTGCGCGTCAGTTGGATCGGCGGAGCCTTCGAACCCATAGCCACCGATGCCCTGTACCGCGCAGGGCGGCAATGCTCGAAATCATTATCACCGATCCGCCTCCAGCGTTTGCGATATGAGGAAGCGCCGCCTTGCACAGCCAAAGCTTGCCCTGCAGGCTGACGCAGGACCAAGGTCTGACTGCGAGACGCAATGGTCTTGCGGATCGTCCTGCCCGGAACAGCCACTCCCTGCGCTCGTTGTTCAATGCAGATGGCAGGAGGAACCTATGGATAGAAGTGTTGGCCAAGCGCGTTGGCTTCTCGCGCCGATTTTTGCGGTGGCCATCACGTTTCTAATGATTGGAATATCCGTTGGCTGACGAACCCAACATCTGCTTGGCCCCTTGCTGCGCTGAGAGGATTCTCCTGCAGCGGAAAATGGCGATCGAACCCTCTGTCCTGACTGGTGAGCGTGGGGTGAACTAATGTTTCGAGACAACGAAGTCCGCTTCCGGGAGGCAGGCTTACTCGCGGCAGTGCCAATCTGCGTTGCCCTCGCTTCCCTGATTGCCTTGTTGACCGTGGCGACGACATGAACCGCATCCTTTTCGCAGCTGCCGATTTTCTTTCGCGGCCACCGGGCTTCTACGTCATCACGATAGCCATGGTGGCATGCACCGCCCTGGTGCCCTTTGGCATGACTAATGTAGTTACCTATGCGCTTTCAGTAGCGGCCATCGTGATCACGGGCATCGTCCTTATTCAAGGCTATCGAGACACAGCCGCCATCCACGCCAAACTCGATGAGATCATCGTTTCACTGGATGAAACCAGAAACGATGTCGTCGGATTGGAGCACGCTGAGCCGGAGGAGATCCGGGAAAAGCTTATCCTGCTCGAAGAAGAAGCGGCAAACCGAGGACAGCGATCATGAGCGTCTCTGGCCCAGCAGACGACGTGGCCATATCGGTCGACCCCGTCACGCCATCTGCCCAAAGGAAACGCGCACCGTGGAAGCGTGCCAAGCGTCTGGCTAAAGGCGGGTGCGAGTGTGTTGCGCCTGTTCCATCTGAGGAGAAGTCCTTTCGTGTCTTCTTCCTGTCGCGGGAAACCGGCATCGACCCCGATCAAGCCCGCGAGCTCGTCGATAGCATTGAACGAGACGGTGCTGCGTTGGTGAACGCCGCACGCCGAATGAAAATCAAGCCCAATGACTGACGAAGGCGGCATGCCCGATCCGACTTTCGCTTGCTGGCAGCGGGCGTCGTTGGATCAAAAAAACCGGTCGCGCATTTAAGTCATGGCTAATAATGGCCTAAGGAGGAATCTATGAAAAAGACACTTCTTGTCTTGAGTCTACTTATCCCGCTCTCAGCATGTTCGCGCACCGAACAGGGCGCTGCCGTCGGCGGATTGGGCGGCGCAGCAGTCGGTGCCGCCGTGGCAGGCGACCCAGTCAAAGGCGCGGTTGTTGGCGGCGCAGTTGGTGCGATAGCCGGGGCGGTCATTGGTCACGCCAGCGAAGCCGGCCAGTGCAGATACCGCGATAGGTATGGAAGAGTTTACGTGGCTCGGTGCCCGGACGGCTACTGATTTGGAAGGCGCGTGATCCGCTACCATCACGCGCCTTTTCCAAGGCAGATGAGCAAATGGCATTTACCGTCAAGAAGCTGCTTATTTCTGGTGCGCTGTAGCTGATGCCCTGGAGTTCGCGACCGCGATCTCAGCCGCCTATTAGCGGTCGGCGCGTTGAACGTGGGCAAGGCGCAAATCTGTACCTTCTCGGATGGAGCCAATAGCTCGTTGCGGCAGCCCGCGATCCACCACATTTTAGCGCAAGCGTAACGTCGTAGCGGCCCTCTCATCTCAGTCGGACGCCCCCGGACAGCGCCGCAACGATACCAACAACATTAGATCGTCGCTCGCGGAACCTTTGTGAACCTGAGCCCTTCCTCCATTGAACCGTGGAGGAGACCAAAATGGCAAATCTGGGAAGATTGGCGATCGCGATGCTTGGCGTCTTAGCGTACCAGAATCGCGACAAGATCGGCGACATGATCCGTGGGGTGGGAGATCGAAATCCAAACGACCCGCAAGGCGGGATTCTGGATCAGATTTCGAATGGCGTCTCGGGGACAGCCCTTGGTGACATCTTGGACCGATTCAGGGGGGCAGGGGCAGGCTCGAAGGTCGATTCTTGGGTTGGCACCGGGCCAAACCAGCCTATCCAGCCGAGCGACGTGGAAGCGGCAATAGACGAAGACACGCTGACGTCCCTTTCAATGCAGACCGGCCTTTCGCGCGAGGAACTCATCAGCAGGATAACCCGGGATTTGCCCGAGGCGGTCAACGAGATGACGCCAAATGGTAACTTGCCCCCTGAGCCGACACGAGGCTCGGATGAGACGACACTGCTTGATGACGTGCCCATGCGTAGGCCACAAAATTCAACCGGCCAGAGCGATGTCTAGAGCAACAGCTCTAGTCCGGGGCGATTTGTTAAATCGCACACGTCTGGCCGCTGAAACGAGCCGGGAAGGCCATCGCGATTCTGAGATGGCAAGAGCAATTGTCGAGTTGGATTTATTGGCCGCATTGCTTGATTCCCGCTGGCGCATCCCAGGAACATCAATTCGTTTTGGACTGGATGCCCTGGTGGGTCTGGTACCCGTACTGGGAGATGTGGCGACGGGTCTGGTCTCGGCATATATCGTCATGCGAGCCCGAAACTGCGGTGCTGGAAAGGGCTTGGTCGCCCGCATGCTAGGGAACGTGCTGCTTGATACGGTTGGGGGAAGCGTTCCTATTCTCGGTTCAATCTTCGATATCTATTTTAAGGCCAACAACCGCAACATCCGACTGCTTCGTCGCCACCTCCAGAGGTAGGCGGAATCTGGCAGTTGCACCCGCGGAACTTTATTGGCTTATGGCACGTTCTCCGCCGAACCAATTTAGGTTCAAGGAAAGGGGAAAACATGGAAAATCCAGGTGTTGGTTGGATAGCGGCTATCGTCATCGGCGGTATCGCCGGCTGGCTCGCCGAGATGTTCATGAAAAGCAATATGGGCGTGCTCATGAACATCATTTTAGGGATCGTCGGCGCCATCGTAGCCAACGTCCTTCTCGGGCTGCTGGGCGTATCATTGACCGGCTGGCTTGGCTATCTTGTCGCCGGCTTTATCGGTGCATGCATTTTGATTGCCGTCGCTCGAATGATTAGACGCTGATCCAATAATCGAGCTTGCACGTTCTTACTCGCGATTGAGGCGCGTGGTCCTAGGGATCACGCGTTTTCACAACCCTCTTGCGACGCTCAATCCCTCGGGTTCAGGTCGACTTCGCAGTCCTCCTGAGCTGTCCAAGCCAGCTTTTGAAGCCCCTCCTGTAGCTCGCTCGGGCAGGGCAAGTCTAACCTTGGTGGAGTTGTTGTGCTGGTTGCGGTACACCCGCGAGCACAGCGCTGACCGCATTAATGCTGGGTCTTCGGCTCTGACCAGGCAGTAAGCTGTCGCAATTCGCCTATAAGCCAGCGTGACACCAGCAGGACGTGCCACGGCCAAGTGAAAGGCACGGAACCTTTTACCTTGCCCGCTCTTTCACCGGAAGCCAATTCGGGCCAAGGAGTACTGCAATGAAAACTCTAGGCGATATTTTCGAGCATACCCTCCAAGACATGTATTACGCGGAGAACGCGATTACCAAGGCCTTGCCCAAGGTGGCTGCGGCCGTGAAGGACACCAAGCTAAAGAAAGCAGCCGAGGACCATCTCGAGGAGACGAAGGGGCAGATCAAGAAGCTCGAGCAGGTGTTCAAGTCGATAGGCATGAAGCCGTCTGGCGAGAAGTGCGACGCGATTGAGGGCCTCATCAAGGAAGCCGACGGGCTGATGGATGAGGCGTCAGGGACGGCTCTCGATTCCGGCCTGCTGGCCGCCTGCCAGGCAGTCGAGCACTATGAGATCTCCCGGTACGGCTCGCTGCGGGAATGGGCAAAGGACCTTGGGCATGATGAGGCGCACAAGTTGCTCAGCGAGATCCTCGACCAGGAAAAAGCAACCAACAACAAGCTGACGAACCTCGCGGTTACATCGATCAACAGGACAAATTGATCCTCAGGGCTTTTATGGCTGCGGGCAGTTGATCCGAGCCTCTGGGGATGAGCATAGCGCCTCCAGGCGCCCGATGGAGTCGGTCGCCTCACTATGCACCTCACGATATGCATCTCACGATGATCAAGCTGAGGGTGGAAGGGTGCGCCATCCTCCGCTCCCAGAAAGTTGCATTGGGAATGCATTCGGCCAGCGAAAGGAACCGTGTCTCACCAAGCCCGTTGTGAAATGGCAAGGTGCCGCGTTCGGCCAACGGTTGCAATCAGTTAAGTCGAACGCGGCGTGCATCAACACTTAACGCACAAAGGAAACGTAACATGCTCCGCAAACTCTTGGCTACCACAGCAATAGCCACGCTCCTCACAGCCGGTGTGTGGGCCACGGGAGCCACAGCCGAAGATGCTACAAAGCCCGCCGCAACGACGACAAGAACTGCGGCGCATGCGACAACGGCGGAAGGAACCCTGGTCACTAAGATCATTGGCGCCGACGTCTACGACAGTGCCGCTGACGATGCCGCGAAGATCGGCGATGTGAAAGACATCGTCATCGCCAACGACGGCAAGGCCAAATATATTGTCATCGGCGTCGGCGGGTTCCTGGGCATTGGTGAAAAGAACGTCGCTTACGATTTCAGCAAGGCCGAATGGGTCGAGAAGAAGGGTGAACGCTGGCTGGTCGCTAAGACCAGCAAGGAAGACCTCACCGCGCAGCCCGACTTCGACCTCAAGGCTTACGACACGACGGCTTCGAATGCCGCCGCCTCGGCCAACAACGAACCTGCAGCTACAACGACCGACAACACAGCAACAGCTGCTATCGACAAGGCGTCGCTGACCGAGCTGCCGGTGGACAAGATCAGCACCAATGACTTTGTCGGCACCACTGTCTATGGCGCTGATGATGCGAAGGTCGGCGAGATTGGCGACGTGGTTCTGAGCACAGACAAAAAGGTTGATGCCGTGATCGTCGACGTCGGCGGTTTCCTCGGCATGGGCGAAAAACAGGTGGCCGTGGGCCTTGAGAAGCTGAAGTTCATGGCCGACAAGGACGGCAATCGCTATCTCTACACCAATTTCACCAAAGACCAGCTTGAGGCGCAGACCGCTTATGACAAGGGCACCTATGCCCAGAATCGTGACAAGCAGCGGATCGTTATCAGTCAATAGTTGGAAATGGCCCGCGCCCTAACCGGCGCGGGCCGTCCATCAGGTGGACTTGAAGTCATTACTCACAGGCAAGGCGGTGCCCGATCGTACTTGCAATCCTCGACGCGGCTCTTGGCTGATCCAAATTCAGAACAAGCGGAAAGGTTGCTTTTCAACGAGACGACATCAATCGCATCATCTTCAGACTGCGTTTTAGGTGGGCAAGGGATGCTCTTTAGACGCCGAAATCCTGATGGTCTCTTCGAGCGCTTACGCACTTATGTGTGGCCGCGCCGGTCGTTCTCACGCTCGCTTCAATATTTTTCAAAGCGCATTCTGCGCCTGAATGCCACTCCACACGCGGTCGCGGCTGGGGTAGCGGCTGGCATTTTCGCGTCATTCTTTCCGGTGGGTTCCCATTTCGCCATTGCCGCCATTGTGTGCTGGCTCATCGCGGGAAACATGGTGGCAGGAGGTTTAGGAACATTCGTCTTTGGCAACCCGCTGACCTTCCCACTTGTTGCGGGAGCGTCGTGGGAGGCCGGCAAGATCATGTTGAACGGCCACGTGCGAAACGGCCCGCCAGCGCATCTGAGTGAGATGCTCCAAGCCCATTCAATTTCGCAACTGTGGGAACCGGTGCTAAAGCCGATGCTGTTCGGCGCGGTGCCACTGGGGTTGATTTTTGGCCTGTTCTTTTATGGCATCACGCGATGTGGCTTAACCGCCTTCCGCGAACAGAGGCGTAAGCGACTGGCCGAGAAGGGGAGCCGCCCCCTTGAGGAGGAAGACATCGCGTTGTCGCCCCCTATGCCTGCTCGACACCGCCGTTCCGGCGGGTGAATTGCGGCGGGCTTTTTCTTTCATTGAGAAATGGCGGCTTCGCGCCTGATTTCGGTCGTTGCGGGCAGATTTGCCACTGATTGAAAGCGGACATCGCGGCGACCACGCTGGTCGTCGCTCGCGAACTCAGCGCGATCAAAGCCACCACGGCCGAAACGAGAGTCCCCGCCGTAGCCCGATTTGGATTGTGCGTCAGTGCATTGGCAGAATGTTCTGGTTCAGGCGGAACAGATTGTCCGGATCGTATCTGTGCTTGATCTTGGCGAGCCTCGCGTAGGCCTCGGCTCCAAAGGCGTCGCGCACGAGATCCGCTCCTTCGCCATGGCCGGGGAAGTTCAGATAGAGGCGGCCGGTCGAGTAGCGCTGCATGTCCTGCCAGAAGCTGCGAACCCAGCCGATGTTCGCATGGTCCTCGTCAGCGCCTAGCCAGATGGCGTCGAGGCTGAGCATGAAGGGCATGGAGCGGTCGCCGAAGGCAGTTGCATCGGCTGCAACGCGCTGGACGAAACCGCCGAACTTCCAGATCGAGGCGAAGGTCATTTCGGAGGGCCGCTTCACCATCCGCGCGGTGATCCCCTCGATGACTTCGTCGCCGAGGTGCGAGAGGTAGGTGGATTTCCAGTAGCAGCGGTCGCGGCCTTTCGGGAACAGCCCGTCATAGAGCGACTGGATGGTGCGATACGGCATGCGGCCGCTGAAATCCACGAGCGGTTCCCCAAAGCTGCGCAACGGCGCCACGACCCGCTCGCCCTCGTCGGCCGGTCCGTCATAGACATGCGCGAGCGCCAGGACGCGCCGGCCCCTTGCGTGCTCGGGAATCGAGGGATCGTCGGGCAGGGTGGAGAACTCGGCCAGGCCGCTCAGGCGGTCGGGTGCGGTCTGCATGAAGTCGCGCCAGAGTGGAATGACCTCGTTGGCGCGCTCTTCGGGATAGGCCGGACCGCACAACATCAGCTCCGGTTCGATCGAGTGCAGCTTGAACTCGAAGCTCGTCACCACGCCGAAATTGCCGCCGCCGCCACGCAGCGCCCAGAAGAGATCCGGGTTCTGCGTCGCGTCGGCATGGATGAGGCGGCCATCGGCGGTCACCAGATCGGCGGCCAGCAGATTGTCGACGCTGAGGCCGTGGCTGCCGCGCAGCCAGCCGATGCCGCCGGAAAGCGTCAGGCCGGCAACGCCCGTCGCCGAGATGAGACCCCCCGGCGTGGCGCGGCCAAGCGGGGTGGTGGCCGCATCGACATCGGCCCAGGTGGCGCCGCCCTCGACGAACGCACGGTCGAGGTCGGGCGCGACCCGCACGCCCTTCATAAGCGACATGTCGATCATCAGCCCGCCGTCGCAGACGGCGTAGCCTGCGACATTGTGGCCGCCCGAGCGGATCGCGATCGCCAGCCCGTTTTCGCGCCCGAAATTCACCGACGCCACGACATCGGCAGCATTCCGGCAGCGGGCGATGAGGGCGGGACGGCGGTCGATCATGCCGTTCCAGACGACCCGAGTCGCGTCATAGGAAGGGTGCGACGGCTCCAGCGCCTCGCCGCGCAAGATGGAACGGAAGCTTTCGATGCTCGATGATGCAAGGGTAGCGGTGGCGGCCATGGGGCGGTCTCCTCGTTTCACGCACGCACGCACGCATGCTAGCGCGGCGCGGGCACGGCCGCTAAAGTCGAAAATGCTGGAAGGCGGTCATTTCTGCCATGATTGAACAGACCAGACCATTGAATGTGGCGATCCTTGCCGCTCCGGAGGCTACCGCCTCCACGATCTACGGCATGTTCGACTTGTTTTCCTCGCCCGGCAGGGATTTCCTGTTCATCACCAGCGGAGCCGCAGGCACGCCGCGCATGCGGCCCTATGTGGTTGCCGGGGACGGCAGCCCGTTTCGCGCAGCAAACGGCATCTGGGTGCGCCCAGACCACGGCCTTGCCGATTGCCCGCCCCCCGACATCGTCTGTATTCCAGATTTCTTCGTCAATCCGGGCGAAAGCGTTGCCGGGCAGTATGATGCCGAAGCCGCCTGGCTGAAGCGAGCGCATGACGACGGCGCCATGCTGGCCAGCGCATGTTCTGGCGCGGTGCTGCTCGGCGAGGCCGGGCTGCTCGACAATCGCGAGGCCACCATTCACTGGGGCTATGTCGAGACGCTCACGAACAACTATCCCGGCGTTAAGGTAAAGCCGGGCCAGTCGCTCGTGCTGAGCGGCGAGGCCCAGCGCATCGTCATGGCCGGGGGCGGCTCGAGTTGGCAGGATCTCGCCCTCTATCTGATCGCGCGCTTCGTCAGCCTCAGGGAGGCGATGGAGGTCGCCAAGGTCTACATGCTGCAGTGGCACGATATGGACCAGCAGCCCTTCGCCGCGCTGATGCGGTTTCGCCAGACCGACGACGCGGTGATCAACCGCTGCCAGAAATGGGCCGAACGCAACTACCGGGCGCCCGCGCCCGTCGCCGCAATGACCAAGCTGTCAGGCCTGTCCGAGCGCTCCTTCGTGCGCCGCTTCGCGAGGGCTACGGACATGAAGGCGATCGACTACATCCACGCGCTCCGGCTCGAGCAGGCCAAGCAGCTGCTGGAGACGGGCGATCTCCCTGTCGAAGCAGTGGCCAATGAAGTCGGTTACGAGGATGCGAGTTTTTTCGGGCGGCTCTTCCGCCGCAAGGTCGGGCTGACGCCGGCAAAATATCGCATTCGCTTCGGTGCACTCCGGCGAGCGCTGAGCCGCGATTGAATCTCGTCGCGACGCGATGCCGATATTCCGCTCTGCGCCGCTTGTCGGCCGTTGAGGGCACCTTTGCCACCTCGTGAAATCAGACATTGCCGGCGACGAGGCGCGGTCGCGACAGGCGCTAAGATCAGTCGAGGCTGATCCGCGTTCCCTTGGCGCCGTTGAGCAGCCGCTTGAGATGGAAGCTGGCGAGCTGGTCGTCCGGACATTTGCCGATCTGCGCGGCGAAAGCCGTAAGCGCGGTTGCATCGCCGGCCTCCAATCTGCCGAAGGCTTCGAGATAGCTCGCCGTCGAAGGATCATCATACTGCTTTGACGACAATGGCTCGAACGCGCGCAGCGCCTCGGCCCTGCCGCGCAGCATCAGATCGCCGACCGGCCGTCCACGGAAGCCGTCGACCCTTGCAGCCGCGCTCCCGCTGACGCAGATACGCGTGCCCAGCTGCTTGTTGGCGCTTTCCAGCCGCGCCGCGATATTGATGGTGTCGCCATAGGCCGTGTAGTCGAAGAAGCGGCCTCCGCCGAAATTTCCGACCAGCGCCGGACCTGCATGGACGCCGATGCGGGTCGTACCGACCGTGACGCCCTTGTCGCGCCAGCTATCGCGGAACGATTGCGACAGCGCGTCGAGCTGGAGCGCGCAGGCAACCGCGCGCGCCGCATGGTCCTGCTGCTCGCCAGGCGCGCCGAACAGCACATGCAGCGCATCGCCGACGATCTTGGCTACGGTGCCTTCATGCGCGAACACGACGTCGGTCATGCTGGCCAAATAGTCGTTGAGGAGCGCGCCTAGCGTGGCAGGGTCGATCGTTTCCACCAGCGTGGTAAAGCTGGTAATGTCCGTGAACAGCGAGGCGACCTCGCGCCACTGCCCGGCTAGCGCCAACCCGTCGGCGTCGCCGGCCAGCCGCTCGGCCAGATTGGGCGAGAAGTAGCGCGACAGCGATGCATGCGCGCGCTCCGCGACCGCTTGCCGCCGATGCGCCTCGTGCAGCACCTCGCGATGCTTCAAGGTCTTGGCGATCGTGGTCTCCAGGTCGGCAAAGTCGATCGGTTTAGTGATGAAGTCGAAGGCGCCGCGGTTCATCGCCGTGCGGATGTTGGCCATGTCGCCGTAAGCGGAGACGATGACCGTCGAAAGCTGCTGCCCCTCGGCCTGCTGCAGCTTTTCCAGCAGCGACAGGCCGTCCATACGGGGCATGTTGATGTCGCATAGCACCATGTCGATGTCGCTGTTGCCGTCGATGACGGACAGGGCGTCCATACCATCGCTGGCAAACAGGAAAATGACCGCACCGTCGCGGATCTGACGCCGGAACTTCTGGACGATCAAGACCTCAAGATCGGGCTCGTCGTCGACCACGAGGATGCGCGCCGTCACGCCACCATTCCCAGCCGGGTTTCGATCTGTTGCCTGAGCGCCGAAAAGTCGATCGGCTTGGTCAGCAGCGCTTCGGCACCGTTCTCCAACGCCTTGCTCTTGGTTTCGGCGTCGCCATAGGCGGTGATCATGATGACCGGGACGTCGGGCCGCAGCACCTTGATCTTCGGCAGCAGCTCGAGCCCGCTCATGCCGGGCATGTTGATGTCGGACAGCACCAGGATCAGTGTCACCCCTTCGGCGTGGTCGATTTGCTCCAACGCATCGACCGCCGATTGCGCGAACTCCATAGTGAAGCGGCTGGCTCGGATGTCGCGGCGGAACTGCTGGCGAAACAGCGGCTCGACGTCGGGCTCGTCGTCGACGACCAGGATGAGGAGGCTCATACTTCACCTCCCGATTTTGCGAGCGAGGCCGCAACGCGCGGCAGCACAATCCGGAACTCGGTGAACTCGCCTGGTTGGCTGTCGACGTCGATCGTGCCGGCATGCTGTTTGACGACGATGTCGTGGCTGAGTGACAGGCCGAGCCCGGTGCCCTCGCCGGCTGGCTTGGTCGTGAAGAATGGATTGAACATCTTCTCCTTCACCTCCGGCGGAATGCCGGTGCCGTTGTCGCGGATCCTGATCTCGACACGGTCGCCGAGATTCCTGGTGGTGGCGGAGAGCGTCGGCTCATAGCCCGCGCCATTCGCCGCGGCGCTACGCTTGGCCGTTGCATAAAAGCCGTTGGAGATGAGGTTGAGAAGCACCCGCGTGATCTCTTGCGGGTAGAGATCGACATCCCCCGCCTGCGGGTCGAAATTCCGCGTCATGGTGATGTTGAATCCTGGCTTTTCGGCGCGCGCCCCGTGGTAGGCAAGGTTCAGGCTCTCCTCCACGACGGCATTGATTTCGATCGGATGATGCTCTCCTGAACCCGCGCGCGAATGCAGCAGCATGTTCTTGACGATGGAATCGGCCCGCTTGCCGTGCTGGACCACCTTGTCGAGATTGCTCTTGAGCATGCCTGTCAGCTCGGCGACCTCTTCGCGCACGGACGCCTCCAAAGGCGCTCCGGCCAGTACATTGCTCAAATCATCGATGAGTTCGCCGGAGAGGGCTGAGAAGTTGTTGACGAAGTTGAGCGGGTTCTTGATCTCGTGGGCGATACCGGCGGTCAACTGGCCGAGTGAGGCGAGCTTCTCCGTTTGCACGAGGCGGTCCTGCGCGGTCCTCAGATCTTCGAGCGAGCGTGATAATTCGCGGGTACGCGCCTGCACTTCGTCGAACAGCCGGACGTTCTCAATCGCTATGCCGGACTGGTCGGCAAACGTCTCGACGAGCTCGATCTGCCTCGGCGTGAAGTCCCGCACCTGTGACCGCGTCAGCGCGAACACGCCGACCGGTGCGCCTTCGCGCAAGATCGGAACGCATAGAATGGTCCGGTAGCCACCGAGCTTCTGAAGCTGCGTTGCCCCGTAGTCCGGGTCTGCGAGCACGTCCGAAACGTGAACGGCGCGGGCTTCGAGGGCCACCCGTCCGGTGACGCTGTCGCGACTGGCGGCGAAAGGATTGGCTTTGGCGAAAACCGCGGCTTCAGGCAAATTGCCGTACTCGGCCGACCACCGGTAGAGATCGCCGTCGCGCTTGAAGATGACGCTCGTGTCCGCGTCGCACAGCTTGGCCGCTGATTCCGCCAGCGTGTCGAGAACCGGCTGCAGGTCGAACGTAGAGCGGCTGATCGCCTTCAGCACGTCGGCCGTCGCCGTCTGCTGCTGTAGCGACTCGCTCAATTCCCCCGTGCGGGCCTGTACCTCGTCGAACAAGCGGACATTTTCAATGGCGATCACCGCTTGGTCGGCGAAAGTCTCGACCAGCTCGATCTGCTTTGGCGAGAACGGTCCGGGCGCCTTGCGCATGACCAGAAGCAACCCCATCAGCTCCGTACCGCGCAGGAGCGGAACGCCGAGGATGCAGCGAACGCCGCGCTGCCGCGCCACGTCGGTGAAGGTGAACTCGGGATCGGCTTCGAAATCCGGTACGTGAACGGTTTTCTGTTCCAGCAGAACGCGCCCCGACACCGATCCGCGCCCCGGCTGGCGCATGATCTTGGTATGGGCACGGGCCGCTTCCGGATCTCGGCTGAAGGTCGTGGTCCACTGAAATCCGTCGTCGACCAGACGATAGAAATCGGCAATGTCCGCGTCGCAGAGATGCGCGGCGGACTCTGCCAGGGTGTCAAGGACGTTCTGCAGGTCGAAGGCCGACCGGCTGATGACCTTGAGCACGTCTGCTGTCGCTGTCTGCTGCTGAAGCGACTCGCTTAGCTCCGCAGTCCGAGCCTTGACCTCATCAAACAGGCGGACATTTTCGATGGCGATTACGGCCTGGTCGGCGAAAGTCTTCAGAAGTTCGACTTGCTTAGCGGCAAGAAAGCCCGTCTCAGCACGCCCGACTGCTATGCAACCGATAGGCAGGCCGTCACGCAGCATCGGCACGGCGACAGCACTGCGCAGGCCCGAAAAAGCCGCCGCGGCGCGATGCGTGAATTCACTATCCAAGGTGAGGTCCGGGATCTGCGCCACGTCAAGATATAGAATTGCCCGTTCGGCAGCGCTGCCGCGAGTAGGTGCCACGGGAAAGGTGTTGCGCACGATCTCGACGCTTTCTTCGGTGATGCCGTGATGCGCGACGAAATGCAGAAGCTCGCCGTCAAATCTGTAGACAAAGCAGAACTGCGCCTCGCATAGACGGGCGGCGCTTTGCGCGATCATATTAAACACTGGCTGCCCATCGGTGGGCGAGCGGCTGATAACGCTAAGCACATCGCTGGTCGCCGTCTGGTACTCCAGCGCCTCTGTGGCCTCCCGTGTCCGCTGCTGCACCTCCTCGAAAAGGCGGACGTTCTCGATCGCAATTACGGCCTGGTCGGCAAAGGTCTGGACAAGTTCGATCTGGCTATCGGTGAAGGGCCCGGGTTCAGGTCGCGTCATTGCGAAGACGCCAATTACCGATCCTTCGCGCATGAGCGGTACACAGAGCACAGCCGAATAACCTCCGAGTCGCGGAGCTTCGGGAAGGCCATGTTCTGTGTCCTTGGTAACATCCGGAATATGGACGACTGCCTTGTCGAGTGCTGTTCGGCCGACCCAGGATTGTCGGCTGATCGGACTCGGATTCGCCTCTTCATACGCGCGATACTCCGGGGTTTGGTCGTAGCCTGCCGCAAGCCGGAAGACATCGCCGTCGCGCATAAAGATGCCAGACGTTTTCGCACCGCAAAGCCTCACAGCAGAATCGATAAGTGTCTGCAGGACGCTCTGCAGGTCGAATGCGGAGCGGCTTATGACCTTGAGCACATCCGCGGTCGCGGTCTGCTGCTGTAATGCTTCGCCAAGCTCGGCGGTGCGAGCCTGCACCTCTTCGAAGAGCCGCACATTGCCGATCGCGATGACGGCCTGGTTGGCGAAAGTTTTGAGAAGGCCAATTTGGCTGTCGCTAAAAGGCCGCGCCTCGATGCGCCGGATCATGAGCGCTCCGATTGCTTTTCCTTCCTGCAACAGCGGAGTGGCGAGAATCGCACGAAAACCGAGACGTTGAGCCATCGTTCGGGCAGTTGCAAACTCCTCTCCAGCGATGGTCAAGTCGTGAACGTGGACCGGCACCCGATCCAATACGGCGCGGCCGGTAACGATGTCGCGCGCGACCGGCAAGCCAGCACTGTCAATCGGAATCGGTCCGTGATGCGCTCCCACAGCCAGCCTGTCGGAGCGCAGCAGATAGATGGTTGCGTCATAGGCGTCGCAGAGCCGAGCCGCACTTTCAGCGACGGCGTCCAGCACAGGCTGAATGTCCGTAGGAGACCCGGCGATCACTTGCAATATTGCGCCGGTCGCTGTCTGCTGATCCAGCGACTCGGTCAGCTCACGATTGTGCCCCTCGACTTTCTCGAACAGCCGGGCATTCTCGATGGCGATCACGGCCTGGTCGGCGAAGCTCTCGACCAGTTCGACTTGACGCGGTGAAAATAGCCCGATCGTGCGCCGCGCCATGCCGAATACGCCGATGGTCTCCTCACCTCGCTTCAGCGGAACAGAAAGTACTCCGCGGAAACTGCCGATGATTGCGGCTTCCGGCCTTTCGTATTCCGGGTCTTCAAGCGCGTCCGCCACATGGATCGTCAATCCCTCCAGCGCGGCGCGGCCCTGGAACGTCCCTCGTCCCACGACATGTGGGTGGGCCCGTTCGTATGCATGCAGCTCAGCAGCCTGCCCGCCGCCTGCCATGAACCGCAACGTATCGCCAACGCGCAGCGTGATTGCGCCCATGTCGGCCGCGGCCAGGCGTATTGCAGAGTCGACTAGCGTCTGCAGTACCGGTTGGAGATCGAAGGCCGACCGGCTGATTGCCTTGAGCACATCGGCGGTCGCGATCTGCTGCTCCAACGCCTCGCCGAGGTCGCGCGTACGCGCCTGCACCTCGTCGAACAGGCGCACGTTCTCGATGGCGATGACCGCTTGGTCGGCGAAAATCTTGAGCAGCTTGATCTGCTTCTCGCTGAAAGGCTTGACCTCGATGCGCCTGATAACGAGCGCGCCGATCGCTTCCGTGTCCCGCATTAGAGGTGTTGCGAGCATCGTGCGGTGGCCAAGCTTTTCGGCAAGTGTTTGGCTGACAGGAAACTCGGCACCTGCTACCGCTATGTCGTTGACATGCACAGTCTTGCAGTCGGCGAAGGCGCGACCGCAGACCCAATCGCGTCCGACCGGCATCGGTTCGAAGTCGAAGTTGATGGGGCCGTAGTGCGCTTTTGGGAATAGTGTCCCGTCTCGCGCTAGGAAAATGCCGGCGTCGTAGGTGTCGCAAAAGCGCGCAGCACTCTCCGCCACGACCTGCAGGACGGGTTGGATGTCGGTCGGCGACGCGGCGATCACCCTGAGGATCGCACTCGTCGCATTCTGCTGCTCAAGGAGATTGGCGACCTCCGCAGTGCGTACCTGATTCTCTTCGCGCGCCGCTGTCAACTCGGATCGGAGCGAGCTGATCGTCATCACAGAGTCGGAGTCGGGCCCTCCCACCGAGGTGCTCCTGTTTTTTCTCTGCTCAGTGTCGGCTTTGGCCAGCCCAGCGTCAAGTTTGGCGATCTGCAACGTCCGTTCATCACGCAGAGCGGCCGCTTTGGTGATGCACCTGAGCGCCGGTTTTCGGAGCTATTGCAGATAGGAATACGTCCGAGATGCGGTCGTCGGCGGAGTGTCTGCTTCTTCTCGCCTTGACCTACAACCGGTCGATCAGCTTCCGGCCGCCTTCTCCTGAACGTTTGTGCTCATGTCTCAATTCTGAAACCGAGTACCAGCACAACTTGGCGATCAGCCTGCGATGTCGCATTGAAGTCGGTGGCCGACCGGGACGATCTCATAGCCGATATCGATCAATCGGAATTTCATCTCGTCGAAATGCCGCTTTGAGCCGCTGACTATCAATTCAGGCGCGTAGTCCCAGCCGTTGCGAGCAGCACTGGCCAGGATGTCGGCATAACCACGCATGCTGGCGATTTTCACATCGGACTCCAGCAGCTGCCTACATCCGCTTGCGGAGGACGACGACGGGGCGGCGGAAAAACCCAGGATCGCGTATGCCAGCACTCTTGCAACAGGACGCATCGAAAACTCCCTTGGCTGATTGCAGCGTGTCGCTGCAGGCAATGACCTTGCATCTCGTTCGCCTGCGGTGGGATCGTGCAGGTGCCGTATTCTGCCTCCTGCATTTGTAGTATTTTGCTGCGGTAGCAGTTGTAACCGTGCCTATCCGATGGCAGGGAACTTCTTGATGAGCCGCATCGCGACGTCTTCACCGGCCGACGCGCTATCGGACCGCGAGCGCGCGGTGGCGGAGAAGTTTGCCTCCGGACTGACCTATCGCGAGATCGGCGAGGCGCTGTTCATCGCCCCTTCGACCGTCCGCACCCATCTGGCCGCGATCTATGAAAAGCTTGGAGTGCGCAACAAGGTGGCGCTTGCCTCCCATATCAACGCCGTCGCCGGCCAGCAGCCAGTCGGCTCCGCTTTGCCCGACACATCGCCGGTGCTCGCCATATTCCCGATTGAATGCCTGAATTCGGAACAGCGCTGGCGCCGCTTTGCCGACGGCCTGTCGTCGGACATAACCATCGACCTGGCACGCTACGCCGATGTGCCAGTTATCGCCTTCCACACCATGAAATCGCTGGACAGCAAGCCCGCCGACTTCGCCGCCAACGGCAAGGCGCTTGGCGCCACCTACATCGTCTCGGGCCAACTGCGCGCCGACGAGCGGCGGGTCCGGTTGTCGATAGAGCTCGCCGACGCAGGCAACGGTGTCAGCCTGTGGCGCGAGCGCTACGACCGTCCGGTCGAGGACATATTTACGCTGCAGGACAGCCTGACCGAAAGCGTCATCAATGTGATCGCCGGCAGCTACGGAGCCCTTGCGACGGTCGGTCGTAACGCGATTCGCCGCAAACCCCCGGCCAGTCTGCGGGCCTACGACTGTTATCTGCTTGGTGTTGAACAGCAAGACACATTCAGCCGCGCTGGAACTGCCGAAGCGATACGCCTGTTCTCACGCGCGCTGGAGCTTGATCCCACATTAGTCAGAGCCTGGACCGCGCTTGCCTACACCTACTCGATCGAGGGTGCCAACGGCTTCAGCGACGACGCGCAAGGCTCGATCGAGAACTGGCGGACGGCGGCTGAAACTGCGATTCTGCTCGATCCGATGGACAGCCTTGCCTGCAATTGCCTTGGCGATCTCAAGGGATGTCTCGGTGACCTCGCAGGAGCGGAGCGCGCGTATCGCCGCGCCTTCGAATATGGCTCCAACCATGCTGATACGCTGGCGCTACTGGCCGGCAGCAAGGCGCTGGTCGCTGGCGATCCAGCCGAGGCGATGCCGCTTATTGAGCGCGCCATGCGCCTCAATCCGTTGGCCCCACCTTGGTATTTCGGCATGCTGGGCCGTATCCTGTTCACGGCCGGTAGGCACGGAGAAGCCATCGCGGCGCTGCGCAGAAGTACACTGGATTCTCCTAACGTGCTGCTGTTTTTGGCATTGGCGCATGCGGCCGTGGGCGAAACCGCCGAGGCGGCCAGGACCGAAGCCCGCTTGAAGGCTGAGTTCCCGGACTTTTCTGTCGAACGTTTCATCAGGAGCTATCCCGTGACCAGCCCCGCAGCGGTGCACGCCATTCGCCACGCCGCCCAACTGGCAGAGCGCGAGTGAGGGCTTTTGAAGCACCCGACTCGAGCTGAAGGCGATGGCAAGCCATAAAAGGCCACACATCGGAACCAGTCCCCCTACCGATCAGCGTCTGCTTTCGCAGGGCGGTTCTCGAAAGCCGCCCGACCTGAATCGGCCTATTGCAGTCATCCGACAACTGTCGGTGAATGAACGCTGCTTAGATGAAGCAGGCGCCTGAATTTTCCGTTTTTCTGTGGGGAAATCTGTGGGGTGTCGGGAGAAACAAACACCTAAGTGTCTGTTTTTTCTGGTCGGAGTGGCAGGATTTGAACCTGCGACCCCCTCGTCCCGAACAATGCCGTCTGAGCTCGTGACCTGTACACGATTTTTCGTTTCAGCTGACAGATCGACGTGCTTAACCTGGCTCCATTCGCGGTGAGACAAGTCAGACGAAAAGCATAAGGATTCTGATTAGCTCATTCTGCCCCACTCTTAAAGGTGACCATTGAAAAGGTTCAATTTTTGCTCCCCGGCTAGGGGCACCACTTCTCTACTGGAAATGGCCTATTTCCAGTAGGATAAAGGAACACGGTGGATCTTGATCCACCCAGAAATCCACCTTGGACTGCCTCGTTGGCACCCTCTATGACGGGTCGAGTCCAGCCTGGACCTTGGCCGACAAGGCGAAGGCATCCGTCATCAGATTGACCAATCCCGCTTACCCCATTTGCCGGCCTCACCACCTCTAAGCGCGAACGTCTGGTGTGATGCCTGATACAAAAGCACCGCCACGGTGGCGTCAGCCGGTTACACAGGGCAGGAAATATCTCCGGCCTTCTGGGAGTGGCGTATCAGCGTCCCAGAGACTGCGTGGGCGTGTCGTCGGTTGGCTGTTAGCGCGGCGACTGGAACGCTCCACGCCTGGCAAGCGCGATAGCGAAATATCGTGAGGGCAAGGTCAAGCTGCGTTCTCCGTTCCGTATCGGCGACCGGCAGAGACTGGGAGAGATGGATACCATGCACGTGAGGCGTCTGGAAGTTGGCCGGACATGGACGCGGGGCGGCCCGCTGAGCGGCGCAGTGACCACGCAGCGCCACCTCGCAGCGATCCTGGCTTGCGACGTGGTCGGCTATTCGCGCCTGACGGAGCGCGACGAACGCGGCACGCTCGAGCGGCTGAAGATCTACCGCAAGGACCTCCTCGAACCGCTGATCTCCGAGCACCAGGGTCGGATCGTCAAGCTCACCGGCGACGGCATGCTGTGCGAGTTCGCGAGCGTCGTTAACGCGGTGACCTCGGCGATGGCGATCCAGCAGGCCCTGGCAGAACACGAGGCGGAGACGCCCGAGGAAGAGCGGATTCGCTTCCGCATCGGCGTCAATCTCGGCGACGTGGTCTGCGAGGAGGACGGTGACCTTTACGGCGACGGGGTCAACATCGCCGCCCGTCTCGAAAGCATCGCCGATCCCGGCACCGTGGTCGTCTCGGGCACCGCCTACGACCACCTTCAGGGCAAGCTCGACTGCGGCTTCACGCCGCTCGGCGACCTGCGCCTCAAGAACATCGAGCGGCCTGTGCGCGCCTACCGCGTCGAGACCGACGCCAGCGCCTTGGTGGGCGCACCGCCTCCCCTGCCCGAAAAACCCTCGATCGCGGTTCTGCCTTTCACCAACATGAGCGGCGACCCCGACCAGGAATACTTCGCCGACGGGCTGGTGGAGGACATCATCACGGGATTGAGCCGGGTGAACTCCTTCTTCGTAATCGCCCGCAACTCGTCCTTCACCTACAAGGGCCGGGCGGTGGACCTGCGCCAGGTCGGGCGCGAGCTGGGCGTCCGCTACGTGCTCGAAGGCAGCATCCGCAAAGCAGGATCGCGGGTGCGCATCAGTGGGCAGTTGGTGGACGCGATCAGCGGACACCATGTCTGGGCCGACCGCTTCGAGGGCGACGTGAGCGACATCTTCGACCTGCAGGACAAGGTGACAGAGAGCGTCGTCGGCGCTGTCGAGCCGAGCATCCGGCTGGAGCAGATCAAGCAGGCGCGCATGAAGCCGACCGACTACATCAGCGCCTACGACCTCTATCTTCGCGCGCTGCCGCGCTTCTACAGCATGACGCGCGAAGGCTTTGCCGACGTGCGCCGGCTCACCAACGAGGCGCTCAGCATCGACCCTGGCTTCAACCTGGCAAAGGGGCTTGGCGCCTATATCCGCAGCGTATCCGTGAGCCAGTGCTGGCATGAGCCCGACGATGTCCGGGTCGCCGTGCGCATGGCGCGCGAGGTACTGGCGGAAGCGCGCGACGACCCCACGAGCCTACGCTTCGCCGCGCAGGTGCTCGCCTACAGCGCGAAGGACTACGAGATGGCGTTGGGCACGATAGAACGATCCTTGCTGCTCAACCCCAATTCGGCGCAGGGCCATACGAGCAGCGGCTGGGTGAACGCACATTCCAGCCGCCCGCTCGTCGCGATCGAGCATTTTCACAGGGCAATGCGGCTGAGCCCGGTCGACCCAGAGAAGGGCATCGCGCTCTCCGGCATCGGGATGAGCTACCTGATGCTCGAGCGCTATGAGGAAGCGCTGGCATGGGGAGCACGCGCGCTGCAGGAGATGCCGAACTACGGCACCTCGCACCGGGTGGTGATCATGGCGCTGGTCAAACTCAACCGGCTGGACGAGGCGCAGGCGGCGGCGCGGCGTCTGATGGAGGCGTTCCCGATCTACACGCTCACCCTGCAGAGACAGATCAACCCGTGGCGGGACAAGGTGTTCGCCGAGCGTTACGTCGAGGCGCTGGGCATCTCCGGCGTGCCGGAGTGATCGTCGCGGTTGCACGATGCCCTCTCCCGCGAGTCGCGTCAGGCTAGGCGACGTCCCGAAGATCGCGGGTGGTCCGGCTAAGAGCACCATTTTCCCGTAGTGGCACCCTACCGCATATCCCCCGTATGCCCCCTGCGAGTACCGGCCAGGCTGCGGCCAGACCGTCAGGCCGTGGCGTACCAGGCCGGTTCTCATAGGATCGATCGGCGTGGCCGAACTTACACACAGGATCGGGCAGCGAGTGCCGCATAATCCCTTGGGGTTATGGTCGCGCTGCGCCGGCTAAGTCATGTTCGCGGCATCTTGAAAGAATGCGAACGGAAGCCTGCGCGGAACAGTTCGATGTCAAGTCCGCCCCGGTCTCCAGAAAAAGCATCGGACACAACCCTCCTGGAGGCGGAACAATGAACGATACAATCAAACTCGACCGCGCGCTCGGCCTCTGGTCCGTCGTGCTTTTCGGCCTCGCCTACATGACGCCGATGATCGTCTTCGGCACATTCGGCGCGCTGGCGACGACAAGTCAGGGAACGACCGCGATGGCATATCTGGTCGCGGCCGCGGCCATCCTGTTGACGGCCATCAGCTACGGCGTCATGGCACGGGTCTATCCGGTTGCCGGATCGGCCTATACCTATGCCCGCCGGTCGATCAATCCCAGCGTCGGCTTCCTCGTCGGCTGGGCTGTTCTGCTCGACTATTTCTTCTTGCCGATGGTGATCTGGCTGATTGGTGCCGCCTATCTCACTGCGGCCTTTCCGGCCGTGCCGAGCTGGGTTTGGATCATTGGCTTCATCGCGGTGACGACGCTGGTCAATGTCATCGGCATCGCCTTTGCCAATCGCGTCAACTTCATCCTGATGCTGGTGCAACTTGCCGTGCTGGTGGTCTTCCTGGTGCTGGCGGCGCGCTATGTGATCGCGCTCAACGGCCCTGGCGGACTGGTTTCCGTCACGCCCTTCTTCAAGACCGGCGTGCCGTTCTCGGCCTCGGTCGCCGGTGCTGCCATCGCAGCATACTCCTTCCTGGGTTTCGACGCCGTGTCGACGTTGACCGAAGAGACCAGGGATGCCAAGCGCACCATGCCGAAGGCGATCCTGATCGTCGCGCTTGCCGGCGGCTTCATCTTCATCGTCTCGGCCTATCTCACTCAACTGGCCCACCCAGGTGCGGATTTCGCCTCGGTCGACGCTGCCGCCTCCGAAATCGCCAAGGCGATCGGTGGCGACCTCTTCGTGACCATCTTCCTGGCAACGCTGGTGGTGGCGCAGTTCACCTCGGGTCTTGCCGCGCAAGCGAGCGTCGGCCGGCTGCTCTACGCCATGGGCCGTGACACTGTGTTGCCCGCGTCTTTCTTCGGCAGCCTGCATCCGAAATGGCACACGCCGATCCTGAACCTGATCCTGGTCGGTGTGGTCGGCCTCGCGGCGCTGACCATGGACGTCACCACCTCGACTTCGTTCATCAATTTCGGCGCCTTCCTCGCCTTCACGGCCGTCAACGTCTCGGTGATCGCGCTCTACCTGAAGCGCGATCAGCAGGTTCACCCGCTCGGCGTGCTGATCGGTCTCGTCATCCCGGCGCTGGCGGCAGTCTGTGACCTCTTCCTGCTGTGGAACCTTGATGGAAATGCCAAGGTTCTCGGCCTCGTCTGGCTGGCTGTCGGCGTAGTCTATCTCACCTACCTCACGAGCTTCTTCCAGAGCGCGCCGCCGGAAATGGATTTCGCCGAATAGCAAAGCAGCGAGACCCGACGGTGCCGGGTCCTGGCGCATCGAGTTCGAATGGATTTATTGGTGCGCTTCAAATCCACCTCAAGCGAGGAACAGCCGGAACAGCTCGGCCTGGCTTGAGATGGCCAGCTTGGAATAGACCTGCCGGCGATGGACCTTGACCGTGTTGGGCGATAGCGAAAGCACCGCGGCGAGCGAAAGGTTGGAATGTCCCTTGAGGATCAAGGTGACGATTTCAAGCTCGCGCCGGGTCAGCAGCGGATGCTCGATCCTCGCCGCGGGAACTGTGTTCTTGATGTCGAGCGAGAGGCCGGGAACATGAAACCAGTGCCGCGCCGCCAGCGCGCAGATCGCCGGAGCAGCGGATCTGAACAGATCCAACTCCTCGCCGAAAAACAGCGCCGCGGTCCCGGTTCGCGACAGCGAGAGGACGCCGGTGAAGCCGTTTTCCAGCCTCAGCACGAAGCCGATCTCGTCGACGATTTCGGTCGTGGCGTAGTGCAGGCGGTAATATTCGGTCTGCAGGAAATTGTCTGGCGCCAACTCTCGCATGACGATCATGCGCTGGCTGCTGTCGCCGCGCACGGCATCGTAGAACGGATCCAGCACATAGGCGCCGGCAAGATAACGGTCGACGATGATCGATCGCGCGGCCACGATCTTGTCGTTGTAGAGGTCGAAGGCGTGGCCATCCGGCGAATAGAGGAAGCCGTTCATCATCTGAAAGGGCGCCAGCAGGCGCAACGCCGCCGCCAGCGCATCGGGAAATCCGCGCACGCCGATCGCGGCCACCGCCGCGCCGAGGCTGGCATTCCAGACATCGAAGGACGGAGGCCGGACTCCGGCAGCGGACTTCATGGTAACGGCAAGCCTCTTCTTCGGGCGCGCTTGCGAAATTGGGCAGGTCCCGCTGGACAGAAGAAGCACGCTTTCCCTTTCACGCGCAATCACCCCGTCTAGGAAGCCGCTGGAGACCTTGCCATGACCCATCCACTGGACCTGACCGCCGTCGAGATCGCCAACGGCATCCGTTCTGGCGCGTTCAGCGCCGAGGCCGTCGTGGCCGAGTCGATCCGTCGCGCCAGGATCGTCAACGAGACGCTCAACGCGTTTGCCGTCATTCGCCAGGACCAGGCGCTGGAAGCGGCGCGGCGCGCCGACCAGGCCGTGGCACGTGGTGAAGCGGCCGGGCCGTTGCACGGCGTGCCGTTCGCAGCCAAGGACCTGACGCCGACCGCCGGCGACCTGACCACTCTCGGTTCGTGGACGCGGGGAGATTGGGTGCCGTCCGGGACGGCACTTTGCATCCGCCGCCTGGAGGCGGCCGGAGCAATCCTGATCGGCAAGACGACGACGCCTGAATTTGCTTTCTCCAGCTTCACCAACAGCCCGCGCTGGGGCATTACCCGCAATCCGTGGAATCCCGAGCGCACCAGTGGCGGCTCCTCGGGCGGGTCGGCGGTCGCCGTGGCGATGGGCGTCGTACCGTTCGCCGAAGGCACCGACATGGGTGGTTCGGTCCGCATTCCGGCGGCCTTCTGCGGCGTGGTTGGATTGAAGCCAAGTTTCGGGCGCATCCCGATGACCATCCTGCCCAGCGTCTTCGACAACATCTCGCATTTCGGGCCGCTGGCGCGCAGCGTCGCCGATGCCATCGCCTTCATGGCGGCGACGTCAGGCGGCAGCGACGAGGACATCTCCTCGCTGCCGATCGCGTTCGACATCTCTGCAGCAAATACGGGTGGGCTCGAAGGCAAGCGCTTCGCGCTGTCGATCGACCTTGGCTACTACGCCATCCAGCCGCAGGTGGAAGCCGTCCTCAGGCAGGCTGTTGCCGAGATGCGCAAGGCCGGAGCCGTCGTCGAAGAGGTGCCGATCGCCTGGACGCGGGCCGTCAATGACGAGTGGTTCGATCTGTGGTGCGTCTTCATGTCGGCCTTTTTCGGCAACGAACTTGCCGGCCATCGCCACCACATGGACCCTGCCGTCGTCGCCATGATCGAACGCGGCCTGGCGATGAACGCGACCGCCTACAAACGGATCGAACTGCTGCGCACCTCGATGTGGCGCGATATGGCGAGAATCTATGAAAGCTACGACGCGCTGCTGTGCCCGACCTGCGCCATCACCGCACCGGCGGTGAGTCAGACCGACGATGACTATAGCTCGACGCTGCCTGACGGCCGCTTCATGGGGCTCGATATGACGTGCCCCTTCAACATGCTGCCGCAATTGCCGGCGCTGTCGCTGCCCGTTGGTTTGGCGGCCGACGGCTTGCCGGTCGGTCTGCAGATTGTCGGTCGGCGATTCGCCGACGAACAGGTTCTTTCCTATGGGGCCGCTCTGGAAGCGGTTTCAGGTTCCGGTATTGATGCCCTGCGGGCACCGGCACGGTGACCGCGTCGCCGGCCGCGTCGGCCCTTTCTTGAGCGCGTCGGCGCTCATCGCATATTCCCCGTATGCCCTTGCGAATACCGTCCGGGCTGCGGCCAGACCGTCAGGCCGTGCGGCTCGACCCCGACGCGGATCTTGGTGGTGGCGCCTGAGGTCGTGTCGATCATGTAGACGTCGCTGTCGAAACGGCCGGCCAGCCATAGCTGTTTGCCGTCGGCGCTGACATTTCCCATGTCGGGGCTGCCGCCGCCGGGGATCGGCCATTGGGCTACGACCGCGCGGGTGGCGAAGTCGATCACCGTCACGCTGCCCGGTCCGTTTGCCTTGCCTTGCTCCATCCGGTGCGAGCCGCGGTTTGAGACGTAGAGCCGCTTGCCGTCGCGGCTGACGACGAAGCCATGGGTGCCGATGCCGGTCGGGATGAAGCCGATTTCCTTGAAACTGTCGCCGTCGACGAGGAACACGCCGTCATTCATCATGTCGGCGATGTAGAAGACCTTGCCGTCGGGCGAGAGGCGGATGTCCTGCGGCATGCCCATTTTCGAGAAATCGAGATGGCCCAGCACCTTCTGGTTTTTCAGGTCGATCTTGGCCAGCCCGCCATTGCCGTATTCGCAGGTGAAGATCGCGTAGGCGCCGTCGACCGAGAAATCGGCGTGGTTGATGCCGGGGCAGGTCGGCGTCGGCAGGCTCGACTTCAGCGCCATGGTATGGGGATCGCGGAAATCGAGCTGCTCCAGGGCTTCATCGACGATGATGGCCGCGCTGCCATCCGGCATGAAGTAGACGTTGTAGGGATCGTCCACGAAGATCTGCGGGCCGGGCTTGCCGGTCATCGGATCGATCGGCGTCAGGCTGCCGTTCTTGCCGGTGCCATTGTTCGCGACCCAGAGCGTCTTCAGGTCCCAGGACGGCACGACGTGCTGCGGTTTGCTGCCGACGGAGAACTTGTCGACTTCCTTCAGGGTCATTGTGTCGATCACAGTGACGCTGTTGGAGGAGCGGTTAGGCACATAGACGCGCGGCAGCGCGCCAAGTGTCGCCGGGCCGAGATGGCCGGCGGCGGTGTGGCGGTAGATGTTGATGGGCGGCGCGGGCTCGCTGCAATCCTCGGGACAAGTATCGGCCCAGGCACCAACGGGCAGCAGTGCAAGCAGCAGGAAGGCCGCACGGGGACCGGCGTTATGAAAAAAGGTTCTGATCATCAGGATGGCTTGTGGTGAAGGCCGGCCGAAATTGCCGGCGCGACCCATAGCTTGTGTTTTGCCGCTGATCCAGCGCCTTTTCAGCGGCCTCCGTGTATGGTTGAGAGCCGAATTGCTTGGGTTGGAAGACCACCTCTGGCCTACCGCCGCCCGAGCAGGCTCTTCATGCGGTTGCGCAGGATGCGCGCCATGTTGCGGGTCTCGCGGTAGAGATGCAGTTGCGAGGCTGCCTGGCGGGCGAGGCGGTCGGCGTCCGGCGTCAGCCCGATGACCAGCGAGCCGACCGGCCTGCGCTCGCTCCAAAGCCGGCTCATCACCGGATGGTCAGGCACGGCGCAGGAATCGGTCATCATGATGTTGGGGTCATCGAGATGCTGCCGGGTCACCTCGATCATCAGCAGCGTGCCCGGCGAATAGGCGGCGAGCGTCTCGTCATAGGCGGTCTTCCAGGTGTAGGCAACGCCGGCTTCGACAAAGACGATCAGGCAAGCGACGGTGCGGCCATCGAGCGTCAGCGAATGGATGCGGCACAGATCGTGTTCGGCCAGCCGGTGCACGGCCTCGCGGGCGAAGGCGGCTCGGTAGCGGTCGATCGCCATGGCGGTGCGCTCGCGGCCTTTCCAGCCGGCGGCTTCGAGCGTCAGGAAGCTTTCGATGGCGTGGCGGATCTCGTCCGGCCCGCGCGCCACCACATGCTCAAGTTTGCCAAGATCGGCGAGGCGCCGCTTCAGCCGGCGGAACTCGCGGTAATGGTGCGAACGTAACGAGGCCTTGAGGTAGGCGTCGCCATCGAGCTCGCTTTCAAGGAACGGGCGGTCGGCCTTGCCGGTGGTGACCATCGTCAGGCCGCGCGTCTCGGCGACGCTGGCGAGCAGGCTTGCCACGGCGCCGTCGAGCCGCATGTCGGGCAGCACGAAGACCTTCGGCAGCTTCAGATGCGGCCGCGACAGCATCGCAAAGAAATCCTCGACGACGCCGACCGGATCGTCGCGGTCGATCAGCGGCGTGCCGATCGGGCCGAACGGGCTTGACCAGGTGCGCATGACCGGGACGCCGAGCGGCACCGCCGGCTTTTCCACCGAGAACGGCACCAGCAGGCGCAGGCGGTTGCGGTATTCGTCGCCGTCGCGGATGACGGCCAGCCGCACTTCGCGGTCTTCCAGCCGGGGCATTGCCGGCGCCAGGAAGCGCGGGTTGAAGAAGACGTTGGGCTCGATGGTGCGGGTGCAGAGATAGTCCAGTTCCTCGACCAGGTCGAAGCCGGCGGAGGCCGGATAGATCGCCAGCTTCCGCTGCGGCCGGTTGTTGGCCAGGATTTCGAGATGGGCAGGATCGGCGTCGCGCTGCAGTCCGGCAAGGCCGGACACCATGGCGCCGGCCGGGCCGCCGCTGGTTTCCTCGAGCAGGGGGGTGGCGGCCATCAGGCGTCTCCCCTGGCGGCCGGTACGGCGGGCACGAAGATGAGCATGACGATGCCGAGCTTGCGCCAGACGGTGAAGGACAGCGCGCTGGCCTCGAAGATCATGGCGAAGCTGGTGGCGATAGCCGCGCCCCACAGGCCAAACAGCGGGATCAGTACGACGTTGAGGCCGATGTTGAGGGCGAGCGTCATGGCATAGACGGCCGCACAGATGTTCTGGTTGCCGCTCATTGTCAGCAGGCTTTCGCAGGGGCCGACGGCGGCGCGGGCGACGACGCCGAAGACCAGCAGGAACAGCAGCGGATAGCCTGCGGTGAATTCAGGGCCGAACAGCACCAGCATCGGCCAACCCAGCGCCAGCACCAGCAACGCCATCGCCAGCGACGGCCAGAAGGTCCACGACACCGTCTCGCGGGCGAAGGCGGCGAGCTTGTCGGGGTCGCCATGGGTGAACTGCGCGTAGCGCTGGGCGACGCCGGCCTTGACGGCGAAGTAGACGAAATGCACCAGCGCCAGCGTCTTGACGGTAGCGAAGTAGACGGCGACGTCGTTGGGGTCGAGATAGGCGCCGACCATCAGCACATCGGCATTGGTGAGCAGGAAGAAGAAGCTCTCGACCAGGAAGATCGGCAGCGAGACGATGAACCATTGCGCGAAATGCACCTTCATCGGCCCGGCCGGGATTTTCTTGTCCATGCGCGTGGTGACGCCGATCAGCTGCGCCAGCGTGGTGGCGTAGGTGGCGGCGATCGAGGCGAAGATCGCGGTCCTGGCATCGGGCGCGTAGCCGACCATCAGCATCAGCGCCATCAGCGCCAGGATCAGCACCGGCCGCACCAGATAGGTCGGCGACAGCGCAAACAGCGCCCATGAATTGGCGCGCGACAGCCCCTGCAAAAGGTCGCCCATCGCGATCATCGGCAGGCAGATGACACCGAGGATGAACGGCACGACATAGTAGTTTTCGATCAACGGCGAAAACAGCCAGACGCCGAGCGCGCCGAGCCCGGCGAACAGCGTCGAAGCGATCAGTACGAACAGGCGGCTGGCCACCACGATGCCGCGCAATTCGTCCATCATGCCGCGCTCGCGGTATTCGGGAATGAAGCGGATGACAGAGGTGTGGAAGCCGAGGCAGGCGAGGTTGCCGACGATGACCATCGTCACCCAGACGAGGACGAAAATGCCGTATTCGAACGAGCCCATCCAGCGCGCCATTAGCACCTGGCTGACGAAAGCGATGACGGCGCTGATGATGCGGATGGAAAAGGCGATGATCGACATGCGGCCGGCTTCGCCGCGTTCGTCGGCGGTGAACAGTACGGCATCGATGCGGCCAAGCAGCGGCCTTATGCGCAGCGCCAAGCGCTGCGGCAAAAACCGGCCGGCTGTCGTCGCCGCGGAAAAGCGCACCCCGATTTCACTCCGTTTTCCGCCTCTTTTCTGGGTTTGGTGTAGCCAAAACACATTAAGAAAGCGTGGGCGGAGAGAGCCCTTCTCCCCGTCGCTATACGGGGAGAAGGTGCCGGCAGGTGGATGAGGGCAGCGCAAGCTTTCGGGGATTTGCGCTGATACCCTCAAGCCAGGGAATTTGTTCAGAGAGGGGGCATGGTAGTAAAGCCGCGGGAGATCGGCCAATGGCCAACCCCTGTGCTGCCCCTCATCCGGCCCTTCGGGCCACCCTCTCCCCGTATAGTGACGGGGAGAAGGAAGAAGCGCCGGCCTTACATCCCCTTCATCGCCTCGCAGGAGACGTTCGGGTTCATGTCGGCGAAGGTGCCGGTCGAGTTCTGTTTCCAGGCCCAGACATGCAGCTCGTAGAACGGGCCGAGTCCGTAGCGATTGGGGGCGCTGTTGAAGTTGAACAGCTGGCCGCCGAGCGAAGCCGGGCCTTTCGAGGTGATGTATTCGACCGCCACCAGTTTCAGCGTTCCGTCGGCCATCGGCTCGTACATCACCGCCTCGGGCTTGGCGACGTCGACCGCATCGTCCTTGAGATAGGTGGGATTGACGTAGTGGATGCCCATGGCGCCGCCGGTGATGCCGCTGGCGCAAGGGATCGGGGCGTAGCCTTCGGCGGTCGCCGCCGACACGTTTGCGAAGCGGTCGTTGGCTGTGCGCACCATCTCGGCCAGCATGTTGGCGTCGTGGGCGTGGGCGGCTGTGGCCGCCATTGACAGGACTGCGAGGGCGGCGAAGCGTCCGGTCCAAAGCGTTTTGGTCATGATCTTTCCGTTCATTGTTGATGACGCGACAGGACGACCGGCGGTCAGGCCGGGCGTGTTGCATGCTGCAGCGTCTGTTTTGCAATCCGGAACGGACCGTCCGTCCGGTTTGTTCAGGCCAGGCGGCCTTTGCGGTTTCAAAAATGTCTTTGCCGTTCAAAATGGCTTTGCGAAATCAGTGGTCCCACCAGTAATATTGCCAGTATTCCCGCTGGATATCGCGCTCCGACAGGCCGATGTCGCGCCTCAGAAAATCGTCCTCCAGGGGCAATCGCCGCCTGCCAAACAGATACGAAGGCAGGTTCGACGCGAACCGCCATAGACGGCCGAGCAGGGAGGTTGCCTGGTCTCCCACGACAGGCGCGGCTTCACCGACCGGCAGGCCAGCAAGCAGGTCGCCATCGCCGCGAAGGGCAGTTTGATGCTCATTGATTTGCCCATCATTTGGGATTTGCCGATCGTTTGGGATTTGCCGGTCGTCTTGGGATTCAACGGTAAAAGTAAGGGTCAAGAACCCGCACCTCCATGATCTTGTCGACCGGCAGCGAATTCTTGTGGGCGGCGCTGCGGATCGCCTCGGGCGAAGGGCCGTCATAGATGCAGAAGCTGTGCTTCTTGTCGGGCGTCACGAAGGACTGCACCCAGGTGACACCTTTTTCGGCGTTGCGCATGACGACGCCGCCGAGCGCATCGGCGCCGATTTCGGTCATCGGCACGTTGAGCCCGTCTGGAAATGTACGTTCCACCACATAACGAGGCATGGGAAGCTCCTCTTCTCATCGATTCACGCTCGGTCCGAGCGCGGCTGGACAATGATCACGTCCGGCAAGAGCGCACATCGGAGCCATTCCCTATTTTTGGCGGGACGATTCCCTATGTTGGCGACGTTATTTGTGGAGAGAGTCACTGGAATGTGTGCAAAGTCACATTGCAGCGCTTTCGCCCAGGGCTATCGTGGCGGCAGCCGCCACGGTGGCCGATCTCACGAGAGAATGACAATGCTTCTGGAACGGCAGACACAGCTGGAGCAACTGGACGGCCTGCTCATGGAGGCTGGCCGTGGCCGTGGCCGGGTGGCGGCGCTGGCGGGAGAGGCGGGCGCCGGTAAGACGTCGCTGGTCGAGGCCTTCATCGAGCGCGCGGGAGAAGGTGCACGCATCTTGCGCAGCGCCTGCGAGGATCTGTCGATACCCGATCCGCTGGGGCCGCTCTATGATCTCGCCCGGGAGGCGCATTGGGCGCTGCCGCAGGCGATCGACCATCGGCAAGGACAGAGGCTGCCGCTGTTTTCCGATGCGCTCGAGATTTTCGAGACCAGGACGCAGCCAAGCTTGCTGGTGATCGAGGATCTGCACTGGGCCGACGACGCGACGCTGGATTTCGTTCGTTTTCTCGGTCGGCGCATCGTCAACACCCACATCCTGCTTCTGGTGACGGCGCGCAACGACCGCAGCGAGGCGCAGATGCGCGTGCGCCGGGCGCTGGGGGAAATCCCGGCGGGCAATGTCGCGCGCGTCGACGTGCCGCTGCTCAGCGAGGCCGCCGTGCTGTCGCTGGCCGATGCGGTGGGCCGCGATGGCGATGCCATTTATCGGGCGACCGCCGGCAACGCCTTTTTCGTCACCGAATTGCTGTGCGCCGAAAATGCAACGACGCCGCCGGCCAGCGTGCGCGACGCGGTGTTGGCGCGGGCCGAGCGACTGTCGGCCGGTGCCCGTTCGATGCTCGATGCGGTGTCGGTATTTCCACGCCGCGCCGATGCGTGGGCGTTGCAGGGCCTGTGCGGCGTCGCCAGCGCCGGGCAGCTGGCGGAATGCGTCTCCGCCGGCCTGCTGGACGATATGGGCGACGGCTATGCCTTCCGCCACGAGATCGCCCGCCGCGCAGTCGAAATGATGCTGACGACAAGCCACAGGCGGCAATTCAACCAGCGCGCTCTGGCTGCCCTGCTCGAAAACAGCGAGGTCTCCGCCGGCCGCCTGGTGCATCACGCGGTGGAGGCGCACAATCTGGAAGCCGTGCGCGAACTCGCGCCGATCGCCGCGCGCGAGGCATCCCGCGTCGGCGCGCATCGCGATGCCGCCGGCTACTATGAGGTCGCCCTACGCCATGCCGACAGCCTGCCGGCGGTGGAGCGCGCGGTGCTCTACGAGAAGCATGCCTTCGAGTGCCATCTCATCGGCCAGATCGAAGAGGCGATCGAGGCGCAGAGCCATGCGCGCCTGCTGCATCAGGCTCAGGGCAACAGAGCGAAGGAAGGCGACAGCCTGAGATGGCTGTCGCGCTTTGCCTATCTGATGGGCGACCGCAAGGCTGCCGACGCCTTCGGCGAGCAGGCGGTGGCTCTGCTGGAAACCGTGCCGGCCGGCGCGGAGCTCGCCATGGCCTACTCCAACCTGTCGCAACTGGCGATGCTGGCCGAGCGGCTGGACGAGGCGTTGCGGCTTGGCGAAAAGGCGGTGACGCTTGCCGAGCGCATGAACCGGCCCGACATCGTCTGCCACGCGCTCAACAATCTCGGCAGCGCCGGGCAGTGGCTGGATCTGGCGGCGGGGCGGCTGCACCTTGCCCGCAGCCTGGAGATCGCGCTCGAGCAGAACTTTCAGGAACATGCGGCGCGCGCCTTCACCAACAGCGCCTGCAGCGAGATGAACCAGCTTGGCTTCGACGCGGCGCAGTCCTTCCTCGATCGCGGCATCAACTATTGCGTCGAAAACGATCTCGTCACCTGGCGTGACTATATGCGCGGCGTGCTGGCGCAGCTTTTGCTGCGCCAAGGGCAATGGGAAGAGGCCGCCACCGAAGCGCTCGATGTGCTGTCCAACGACCATGCGACCATGCTGGTGCGCTATCCCGCACTGATTGCACTGGTGAAACTCAGGATCCGGCGCGGCGATCCCTCGGCCGAACCGCTGTTCCAGGAGATGAAACAGTTCCTGGAAAAGGGCACGGAGCTGCAGCGGCTGGCGCCCTATGCTTGCGTCATGGCCGAGCAGGCATGGCTCGGGCAAGGCGACAGAGATGAGGCGCTGCGGCTGATCGATCTGGCCGACAGCCTGTCGCCGACACGGGCGGTTTTCAGCGAGTTGGCGACATGGCGCCAGAAGCTGGCTCCGCATAGTCACCCCGGCGATACGTCAGGCATGGCCGCGCCCTACCGGCTGCTTCTGGACGGCGACTGGCAGGCGGCGGCGGCCCTTTGGGCCGAGCTCAACGCGCCTTACGAACGCGGGCTTGCACTCGCCCAGGGCGACGAGGAGGCGCAGCGCGCGGCGCTGGAGATTTTCGAAAACCTTGGCGCCAGACCTGTGGCCCAGCATGTGCGCGAAACGATGCGACGTAACGGCGTCAATCACATTGCAAGGGGGCCGCGCCGCACGACGCGCGAAAACCAGGCCGGCCTCACCCAGCGCCAGATGGAAGTGCTGCAGCTGATCGAGCGCGGTTTTTCCAACAAGCGGATTGCCGAGCAGCTGACCATTTCACCGAAAACCGTCGATCACCATGTCTCGGCGGTGCTGGGCAAGCTGGAAGCGGTTTCGCGCGGCGAGGCGACCGCGGCGGCGCGCGATTCGGGGCTGTTGTAGGCCGGTCCTGTTCTGACAGGCGGACCATCTCAGGCGCCAGCGCTGCCCCTCATCCGGCCCTGCGTGCCACCTTCTCCCCGTGAACGGGGAGAAGGAAAAAGGGGTGTTAGGCAAACGCGCCGTGGCAGTGCTTGTACTTCTTGCCGGAGCCGCAGGGGCAGGCCTCGTTGCGGCCGATCTTGCCCCAGGTTGCCTGGTTGTTCGGATCACGATCTTCGGGAGCGACGATGGCGTTCTGTTCCTGACGGACCAGAAGGGCTGTCTCGCCACCTTCGAAGTCGTTCTCGCCGGTGGTGCCGTCGATGTGGGTGCCGAACATCTCCGGCGCTTCCGGCGGCGGGGCTTCGGCGGCCTGGCGAACCAGTTCGACGCGCATCAACTGCGCGGTGACGGCCTGGCGCAGATTGCCCAGCATCGCCTGGAACAGTTCGAACGCCTCGCCCTTGTATTCCTGCAGCGGGTCGCGCTGGGCATAGCCGCGGAAGCCGACGACCGAGCGAAGGTGGTCGAGATTGACGATGTGCTCGCGCCACAGGTGGTCGAGCGTCTGCAGCACCACCGAGCGCTCGACATAGGTCATCACGTCGGGGCCGAAACGCTCGGCGCGTTCCTTGGCGGCGGTGTCGGCGGCCTCGGTGATGCGCTCGCGGATATCGTCCTCGGCAATACCTTCTTCTTTGACCCAGTCCTCGATCGGCAAATCGAGATTAAGGAATTCGGCGACCTCGGCCTTGAGGCCGGCGGCGTTCCACTGCTCGGCATAGGCGTTTTCGGGGATGGCCTTGGCGACGATCTCGTCGATGACGCCTTCGCGCATCTCGGCGATGATTTCGGTCAGGCCCTCGCCGTCCATGAGCTCGATGCGCTGCTCGAACACCACCTTGCGCTGGTCGTTCGAGACGTCGTCGTACTTCAGGAGGTTCTTGCGGATGTCGAAGTTGCGGGCTTCGACCTTCTTCTGCGCCTTTTCCAGCGCCTTGTTGATCCAGGGATGGATAATCGCCTCGTCTTCCTTGAGGCCAAGCTTCTGCAGCATGCCGTCCATGCGTTCGGAGCCGAAGATGCGCATCAGATCGTCCTGCAGCGACAGGAAGAATTTCGAGCGGCCGGGATCGCCCTGGCGGCCGGAGCGGCCGCGCAGCTGGTTGTCGATGCGGCGCGATTCGTGACGTTCGGTGGCCAGCACATAGAGGCCGCCGGCGGCGAGCGCCTTTTCCTTGAGACGGGCGATATCCTCGCGGATTGCCTTTTCCATGGCCTCGCGCTCGGGGCCTTCCGGCATGTCGCCAAGCTCGTCGGCAATGCGCATCTCTGCGTTGCCGCCGAGCTGGATGTCGGTGCCGCGGCCGGCCATGTTGGTGGCGATGGTGATGACGCCGGGCTTGCCGGCCTGGGCGACGATCGCCGCCTCGCGCTCGTGGTGGCGGGCGTTCAGCACTTCGAAGTTCTTGAAGCCTTCCTTGCGTAGGCGCTCGGCCAGCTGCTCGGATTTCTCGATGGACGTCGTGCCGACCAGCGTCGGCTGGCCCTTGGCACTGGCTTCTCGGATCTCCTTGACGATCGCTTTGTATTTTTCCTCGACCGTCCGGTAGACCTCGTCATCCTCGTCCTTGCGGATGACCGGCAAATTGGTCGGGATCTCGGTGACGTCGAGATTGTAGATGTTGCCGAATTCCTCGGCTTCGGTCAGCGCCGTGCCGGTCATGCCGGCGAGCTTCTTGTAGAGGCGGAAATAGTTCTGGAAGGTGACGGAGGCCAGTGTCTGGTTCTCCGGCTGGATCGCCACATGCTCCTTGGCTTCGAGCGCCTGGTGCAGGCCTTCCGAATAACGGCGGCCCGGCATCATGCGGCCGGTGAACTCGTCGATGATGACGATCTCGCCGTTGCGGACGATGTAATCCTTGTCCCTCTGGAACAGCCGGTGCGCCTTCAGCGCATTGTTGACGTGGTGGACGATGGCGACGTTTTCGACGTCATAGAGCGACTCGCCCTTGAGCAGGTCGGCATCGCGCAGCAGGTTCTCCAGCTTCTCGGTGCCTTCCTCGGTAAAGATCGAGGTCTTCTGCTTCTCGTCGATCTCATAATCCTGCGGCTGCAGCTGGATGATGAAGGTGTCGATGGTGTTGTACATTTCCGAACGGTCCTCGAGCGGACCGGAAATGATCAGCGGCGTGCGCGCCTCGTCGACCAGGATGGAATCGACTTCGTCGACGATCGCGTAATTGTGTCCGCGCTGCACCATCTGGGCGCGCTCGTACTTCATATTATCGCGCAGATAGTCGAAGCCGAGTTCGTTGTTGGTGGCGTAGGTGACGTCGGCGGCGTAGGCGACGCGGCGCTCCTCGTCGGAGAGGCCGTGGACGATGACGCCGACCGAGAGGCCGAGGAATTTGTAGACGCGGCCCATCCATTCGGAGTCGCGGGTGGCCAGGTAGTCGTTGACGGTAACGACGTGARCGCCGTTGCCGGCCAGCGCATTGAGGTAGACGGGCAGCGTGGCGACCAGGGTCTTGCCCTCGCCGGTGCGCATCTCGGCAATGCCGCCATTGTGCAGCACCATGCCGCCGATCAACTGCACGTCGAACGGGCGCATGCCGAGCACGCGGCGTGCCGCCTCACGCGCGGTGGCGAAGGCTGGCACCAAAAGGTCATCGAGGCTGGCGCCGTTGGCGATGTCCTGGCGGAATTTGTCGGTGCGCCCGACAAGCTCGGCGTCGGAGAGCGCCCGCATCTCGTTTTCCATGGCGTTGATCGCCTCGACACGGGGCCGGGTCGCCTTGACACGGCGATCGTTTGAGGAGCCGAAAACCTTACGGGCGAGACCGCCGAGACTGACCATCCAATGGTCCTTTCGATAGAATTCTCAATCTTGAGACGGGTGCCGGCCGGCCCCATCACATCCGCGTGATACGCAGACGAACACAAAAAGCGCCCGGAAAACGGTTCTGGACGCAAAGTCGTTGGACAGATAAGAGGGGGCTCAACTGATGTCAACGCCGCGCTCGCCCTGCGGGTCGCGCCAAATTCCGCCACAATCAGGCTGATCTGCAAGCCCTTCCCGCTCTCGCAATCCCCATTGGAGTTATCTTGATGTCCTTATTGTTCCGCCGTGCGTCGCTCGCCAGCCTTGGTCTGGCTTTCGGCCTGTCGGCTCTCTCCGTGTCGCCGCTGATGGCGGAAGATGCCGCCCCGGCGCAGCCGGCAGCCGCAGCACCCGCGGCCGCGCCGGTTGATCCGAACGCCGTTGTCGCCACGATCAACGGCCAGACGCTGACCGAGGCGGACCTTGTGCTTGCTGAAGGCGAGCTGTCGCAGCAATTCGCCCAGCTTCCGCCCGAACAGCGCCGCGCCGCTGCCCTTTCGGCGGCCATCGAGATCCGCGTCATGGCCGCCCAGGCGGTCACCACCGGCCTCGACAAGGACCCTGATTTTCAGCGCCGCATGGCGTTCCTGCAGCAGCGTGCCCTGCATGGCGAGCTGGTCGAGAAGGGTGTCGTCAACAAGGTCACCGACGCCGAGGTTCGCGCCCGCTACGACCAGGAAATCGCCAACACCCCACCGGTCAATGAGGTGCATGCCCGTCACATCCTCGTGAAGACGAAGGAAGAGGCCGAGGCGATCATCAAGCAGCTGGACGGCGGCGCCGATTTCCAGAAGCTCGCCAACGAGCACACCAGCGATCCCTCTGGCAAGACCAGCGGCGGCGATCTCGGTTGGTTCGGACCTGGCCAGATGGTGCCGGAATTCGACAAGGCCGCCTTCGCGCTCGAGGTCGGCAAGTACACCAAGGAGCCGGTGCAGTCGCAGTTCGGCTGGCACGTCATCAAGCTCGAGGACAAGCGCGTCAAGCAGCCGCCGGCGTTCGACGACGTCAAGGACCAGGCCAAGCAGGCGGTCATCCGCGACAAGTATTTTGCGCTGGTCAAGTCGCTGCGCGCCGCCGCCAAGGTCGAGATTCCTGACGCGAACCTGAAAAAGGCGGTCGATACGCTGGAAAGCGCCAAGTAGGCCTGAAGACAACGACAAAAGGGCGCTGCAAGCGATTGGGCTTGCGGCGCCTTTTTTGTTTTCTAGCCCGCGCCGGGCGCTATGCCGCGCATCACATAGCGGACCGCTGCGCGTATCGTGGCTTCGTCTTCGTCGAGGCGGTCGGTCAAAAGATGCGTCCAGGCGAAGGAGGCGATCAGGTCGGCGACGAGCTCGACGTCGACATCGGCCGCAACCTCACCACGCGCCTTGGCGCGCTCGATCATCTGGCCGGTATGGGCGCGGCGCCCTTTCGCATAGTCGGCAAGGGCCACGGCCGCGGCTGAATCCGACTGCGCTTCGGCGACAAGCGACCTGAACACACTGCCCGACGACGTCAGGCGCCAGTGTGAGAACAGGTTTTTCAGGAAGCCGACGAGGTCTCCCTCCAGATTGCCTGTGTCTGGAGTGTCGACGCGCTTGCCCCGCTGATAGACTTCGAGCAGCAGGGCGGCCTTGCTCGGCCACCAGCGATAGATCGTGGGTTTTCCCGCACGCGCCCGCCGGGCCACGGCCTCGATCGAAAAGCCGGCATAGCCGGCCTCGACCAGCACCGCTTCGGCGGCATCGAGAATGGCGCCGGCGCTGTCAGGGTTACGCCGCGCGCCGATCGATTTGCGCCCGGGATACGCGTCTTCACCCATCTGCCTGTTCCCCGCGGACCGTTCTACAGGGATCATATAGGGTCTCTTGATGAAACGAAACGCTCCGTTCTATCCCCGGCCTGTGGCTATTGCATCGCTTCGGATGTTTCCGATGCGATGCGCCATTGCCCATCGGCCTTGACGAGTCCCAGCGTCACCCGCGCCTTGCCGGTCAGCCGTGCCGCCGCTTTGTCCTTCGGCACATAGTCGTAAGCCATGGCGAAAACCGCCTCGGCGCTGTCTTCGCCATGCGGCGTCACCTCAAGGCTGCCGGGCTCGAGATCGAACGACCATGAGGCAAATTGCGCGAACCAGTCGGTCTTGACCTTGATGAGGGCGTCCGTGTCGTAGCGGGTGCCGAAGATGGTGGCGGAGGGACTGTAGAGCCGCTTGACGGTTTGGCTCATCGCGTTCGTATCCGGTGCCAGATAATCATGGCGCAGGAAAGCCTCGATCGAGCCCTTGTCGCCGACGGAACGCTCCAGCGCCGCAACCTTGGTTTCGGGCGCGGGGCCGACAGCCGGCTTTACGTCCGCGACGGGTTCTGTGCCAGGCACGAATTCGAAGCGTTCGAGCAGCGAGCCTTGCTCCCAGGGGCGCTGACCCTCGCGTGTTTCGGAGACCACGTCGCGGCGCACGGCGATCATCATGTCGTTGATGCTTTGGCCGGGTTCGGCGATGTGCCGCAGGAGTGCCGCGGCGAAGGGCGAATTGCGCCCGGTGCCGTCCATGGCGACCGCGCCGGGCGCGGTCGAGAAGGCGATGAACGAGCCGCGCGTCGAATCGAACTGCGCCAGGCCGGCGAGAGCTGTTGCCGAGCGGGTGCTGGCGGTGCGGCTCAGGCTGCGCGCAAACGGATTGTTACGGCAGGCATCGAGGAACACCAGGCTGACCTTGGTCTGCTGTTCCATGATGTCGAGAACTTCGTCGATCGGCACGGCTTCGAGCTGCAGCTTGACCGGCATATCGAGCCTGGCATCGACCGGGACGATGTAGTTGCGCCCTTCGACCTGCAGGCCATGACCGGCATAATAGAATAGCCCGACACCGGCGCCCTCCAGCGCATCGGAAAATTCGCCGATCTTGCGTTCAAGCTCGCGCTTGCCGAGATCGTTGCCTTCGATGACCTCGAAACCGATCGAGCGCAGCTTGCCGGCAATGTCGAGCGCGTCGTTGACCGGATTGGTCAAGGTGCCGGCCTCGGCATAGGTGCCGTTGCCGATGACCAGCGCCACGCGCTTTTCCGGCTGCGCATCGGCGCTCAGGAGCAGAAGCCCCAGAAACGCCATCGCCAAGATCACCAACCTGCCCATGGCCGATCATAACGCGAGAGGTCTCGCCGACGCCAACGGATTTGAAACGCAAGCTTAATTCGCAGTGGTTGCCACCCCGGCAGGCGCGGCGAAAACGCCCTTGCGCCCGCGCGCTGTATCGGGCAAACCGGCCTTCCCTTGCGAATTTCCCGCCCGAGGTCTCCATGTCCGCAACGATTTCGCCGCTCGCGCCGAAGAAATATCCCAAAATGCCTGCCATCGAGGGCGTGCGCATCGCCACTGCCGAGGCGGGGATAAAGTACAAGAACCGCACCGACCTGCTGGCCATGGTCTTCGACGCCGGCACCACGGTCGCCGGTGTGTTCACCAAGTCGAAATGTCCGTCGGCGCCGGTCGATTTCTGCCGGCAGAACCTTGCCGCAGGCAAGGCGCGCGTGCTGGTCGTCAACTCCGGCAACGCCAATGCCTTCACCGGCAAGAAGGGCCGCGCCTCCACCACATTGACCGGCGAGGCGGCTGGCAAGGCTGCGGGCTGCACGCCAGGCGAGGTGTTTTTGGCCTCCACCGGGGTCATCGGCGAGCCGCTCGATACGGCGAAGTTCAGCCATCTGCTGGCCGGGCTGGTCAAGGACGGCAGGCCGGACCAGTGGACCGAGGCGGCAAAGGCCATCATGACCACCGACACCTATCCCAAATTGGCGACCGCGACGATCAAGCTCGGCGACACCGATGTCACCATCAATGGCATCGCCAAGGGCGCCGGCATGATCGCGCCCGACATGGCGACGATGCTCTCCTTCATCGCCACCGATGCGCCGATCGCCGCACCCGTGCTGCAGGATCTTTTGTCGCGCGGCACGGCCAAGACCTTCAACGCTGTCACCGTCGACAGCGACACCTCGACCAGCGACACGCTGCTGATCTTCGCCACCGGTGCTGCCGGCAGGCGTGGCGCGCCGGCGATCAGCGACCCTAAGGATGCCCGCCTCGGCGCGTTCCGCCGGGCGCTGGGCAAGGTGCTGAAATCGCTGGCGCTGCAGGTGGTGCGCGACGGCGAGGGCGCCCGCAAGCAGGTCGAAGTCACCGTCACCGGTGCGAAATCGGCCCGCTCGGCCAAGCGCATCGCGCTGTCGATCGCCAACTCGCCGCTGGTCAAGACGGCGGTCGCCGGCGAGGACGCCAATTGGGGCCGCGTCGTCATGGCCGTCGGCAAGGCCGGCGAACCCGCCGACCGCGACCTGCTGTCGATCTGGTTCGGCGACAACCGGCTGGCGCATGAGGGCGAGCGCGACCCCGGCTATTCCGAAGCGGCGACATCGGCCTACATGAAGCGCGACGAGATCCGCATCCGCGCCGATATCGGCATCGGCCGCGGCAAGGCAACGGTGTGGACCTGCGATCTCACCAAGGAGTATGTCGCCATCAACGGCGATTATCGGAGCTGATGGTGGTGGTCCCCAGGCATCCGGCAAGCGTGCTGGCGACCGTGCGCCGCTACGAGGCGGCCGGCTTTCGCGCCTGGCCGGCGGCGGCCGTCCACTATGACGGCACCTGGGTGGTGCGGCTCACGGCCGGCCATCCAGCCAAGCGGCTGAACTCGGTCAATCCGCTCGATCCCGGCGACATCCAGCACATTGCCGAGCGCATCGGCCGCGCCAGCCGTCGTTTCGAGGCCTATGGCAGGCCGTTGACCTTCCGCATCTCGCCGCTGTCGGGGCCTGATCTTTCCAACCATCTCGACAGCGAAGGCTGGAGCACCTTTGACGAATCACTGGTGATGCGGCTGCCGCTGGCGGACGCCCAGCTTGACGCCGCCATGGACCAGATCCCGTTGAAGGACATCAGCCGCTTTATCGGCGCGTCGCTCAAGGTCAGCGGTTCGGATGTGTCGCTGCGACCGGGCCTGTCGGAGATCATCGGCGCCATCCAGCCGGAGGCCGGGCTGTTTGCGCTCGAAGAGGGGACCGAGCCGCTGGCGACGCTGATCTGCGTCCATGACGGCGATCTCGCCGGACTGTTCGAGATCGCCACCGACAGATCGGTGCGCAACCGGGGCCATGGCCGCCACCTCATCCTGTCGGCGCTGAAATGGGCGCGGCTGCGCGGCGCCCGCGAAGCCTGGCTGCAGGTCGAGGCCGTCAATGTGCCGGCGCTTGGGCTTTATCACTCGCTCGGCTTCAACGAAGTCTATCGTTATCACTATCGCCGGCCGCCAGGGGCATGAGCGGCGCGAACCCCGCCGGCAAGCGCCTGCTGCTGGTCGCCGCCTGTGCGCTGGTCGATACCGATGGCCGCGTACTGCTGGCGCAGCGGCCTGAAGGCAAGCAACTTGCCGGGCTGTGGGAGTTTCCCGGCGGCAAGGTCGAACCCGGCGAGACGCCGGAACAATGTCTTGTCCGCGAACTGCATGAGGAGATCGGCATCGAAACCGAGATCCCGTGCCTGGCGCCGCTCACCTTTGCCAGCCATTCCTATGATGATCTTCATCTGCTGATGCCGCTGTTCGTCTGCCGCCGCTTCCGGGGCATCGCGCAGCCAAAAGAAGGGCAGGCGCTGAAATGGGTGCGGCCAAAGCAGATGCGCGATTACCCGATGCCGCCGGCCGACGCGCCGCTTATCCCGTTCCTCATCGACCTTTTGTGATCCGCAGCCACTGCCTTGGTTCAGGCAGCGTTAATGGAAGATTTATCTTGCCGTGAAAAATTGAGGGAAGGCCGTGTCTGGCCGCGCCTTTGATTCGCTGGGGAGCGATTGCATGAGCCTCGACAAGGACTGGGACTCGATCCGGCCCGATCGCAGCCGCGCCGCCGAAGCCGGCATGGGCATCTTGCGCGCTACGCTGCTGTTCGGCTCAGCCGCGGTGGCGCTGGCCTTGATCGCAACCCCCTTCCTCGACGGCCTGCGGTCGCAATCCGACCGTGATGGTCTTGCCGGTGGCTTTGACATGACGAGCACCGGTTCGATCGGCCGTCGCGACAGCTATACGCTGCGCAGAAGTGTGCTGCAGCCGCTGCCAAGTTCGATCTGCGTGATCCGTGCAAACGGCAAGCGCAGCGGCGATTGCTGAAAACATAGTCAACAAAGTCTTGGGGCCATCCCCGGTGAAGGCCCTGTTTCACCGCCTGTTAAGCTTGTGCCGTTAACCTTTCTTAACAGGTCCGCGTTATGGTTCCTGATATAAGGGATCGACGAACATGAAACCACTACTGCTACGTTTTTTGGAAGATGAAACTGGCGCCACGGCCATCGAATATGGCCTGATCGTCGCGGTATTGTCGCTCGTCATCGTCGGCGGCGTCGGCAGGGTTGGCAATGCGATCCAGTTCCTGTTCAGCGATGCCGACAGCAAGCTTGCCAACGCCTTCGCTCACCACTGATCTCATACGGCTGTGCAATCGGGGAACCCCGTCAGCGTTGGTCGGGGTTTTCCAGTATCGTCTTCAAAGATAGCTTCGCCGAGCCCGGCTTCAGCGGCTTTTGTTGCGAAGCATCGGGCGCCCAGCCGGACATCCAAACGATCGAGAAGCTCGCCCTGACGCGGCCGTCGGCGTCGGAAAATCGCTCGGCGTAGATTTCGGCGGCGCGCGCAAACAGTTTTCGCGTCCCCGGCCGCCGGCTGCGGTCGACGAGCGGGCTGGTTTCGCCCATGGCCCTGAGATCGGCGAGCAAGCCAAACAGACTATCGTAGCGCACCGTCACAGTCTCGACATCGGTGACCGGCAGAGCCAGGCCGGCGCGTTGCAAAAGCGCGCCGGCGTCGCGGACATCGGTGAACGGAATGACGCGCGGACTGGCGCCGCCATACAGTTCGGTCTCCGCGGCGAGCAGGCTTTCGCGCAATTCGAACAGTGTGCCGGCGCCGGCAAAGGCGCCGAGGAAAAGCCCGTCCGGGCGCAAGGCGCGGCGAATTTGCACCAGCATGCCGGGAATGTCGTTCATCGCCTGCAGCGACAAAAGCGAGACGACGAGGTCGAGGCTTTCCGGCGCGAAAGGCACGGTTTCCAGCGGCGCCAGCAGGCCTTGCCCGCCATCCAGGAAAGCCGGGTCCGCCTCGACGCGCACGATGTCCATCACCTTGCCGCTTTCGGCGACGACGTCGGTTGCCGTCGGCGTCTGGCAAAACAGTGTTGCCGCCTTGGCGAATTGGCGCTCGACCGCCCCCAGCCGGTCGGCAAGATCTTCCGCCGCCCGCCGCATCAAGAAATCGGCGCCGCCCACCGGGCGCGCCAAAGCCCGGCGCTTGCGCGCCAGCCAGAGCGGGGTGTCGATTATCGGCTGCAACGGATGGGTTCCTGTTTTTCCGCACCGATGATGTGGTGTTATAGTGGTGCGGAGACCAACCACGTGGCCGATCCCATGCCAGAGATCAAGAGTATTGCTCGAAAGGCATTGGACTGGCCGGCGCGCATCCTGTTTCCGCCGGTCTGTGCCGGCTGCCGCCGCCATGTCTCGCAGCCCGGCGTGTTGTGCGGCGCCTGCTGGCCGAAGCTCAGGCTGCTGGAACGGCCATGGTGTGCGGTGATGGGCACGCCGTTCACCCACGATATGGGCGAAGGGTTCCTGTCGGCCGAAGCGATCGCCGATCCGCCGCCCTTCGAGCGGGCGCGGGCCGCCGTTGCTTATTCGGGTGTCGCCCGTCAGATGGTGCAAGGGCTGAAATACCAGGATCGCACCGATCTGGCGCCGTGGATGGCGCGCTGGATGCTGCGCGCCGGTTCCGAACTGATCGCAGACGCCGATGTGGTCGTGCCGGTGCCGCTGCACTGGCGGCGCTTTTTCAGGCGCCAGTTCAACCAGTCAGCGGAACTGGCCAGGGCGGTATCGCAGCTCAGCGGCCTGCCGTTTTCACCCTCGGCAATTCGCCGCGTCAAACTCACCCGCCAGCAGGTCGGGCTGGAGCGGCACGAGCGCGAGGAGAACGTGCGTACCGCCTTCCGCGTGCCGGGCGAGGCGGAAATCCAGATCGCCGGCCGCCGGGTGCTGTTGATCGACGATGTGTACACCACCGGCGCCACCGTGCGTGCCGTCGCCAAGGCGCTGAAGAAGGGCGGCGCCGGTGCGGTCGACGTGCTGACCTTTGCGCGTGTGCTGCCAGGGGACTTTCGGGCCGACGAGTCCGCGACTATATAACGTTGGTACAAGGCAGGATTGCTGAGTGATGCTCGATGTGACGATCTACACGCGGATGATGTGCGGCTATTGCGTAGCGGCCAAGCGGCTGCTCGAGCGCAAGGGCGTCGCTTACACCGAGCACGACGCTTCCTTCTCGCCGGAACTGCGCCAGGAAATGATTTCCCGCGCGCATGGCCGCTCGACCTTCCCGCAGATTTTCATCGGCGACACGCATGTCGGCGGCTCCGACGATCTCCACGCGTTGGAGGCGCAGGGGCGGCTGGATAAACTGCTCGCCAACGGTTCGACCACATAGAGCGGTTCGTAGAACCGCTCTATGTCTTTGTTTTACGCAATTCCGGACGGAAAACCGCTACACACTTTTCCTGGAATTGCTCAAAAGGGACATGACGATGGGTGTTTTCAAGGCGGCGGCGATCCAGATGCGTTCGGGCGAGAGCCCGGAGCGCAACGCGGTCGATCTGGAGCGGATGGTGCGCGACGCCGCAGGCCAGGGCGCGACCTACGTCCAGACACCGGAAATGACCGGCGCGCTGATCCGCGACAAGGAGGCGCGCGCCGCCTCCTTCACCTCCGAGGACAAGGACATCATCGTCTCGACGTCGCGGAAGCTGGCCAAGGAGCTTGGCATCTTCCTGCATATCGGCTCGACCGCCATCCTGCGTGCCGACGGCAAGCTCGCCAATCGCGCGCTTTTGTTTGGGCCGGACGGCGCGACGATTGCCGTCTATGACAAGATCCACATGTTCGACGTCGATCTCGACAATGGCGAGAGCTGGCGCGAATCCGCCGCCTATGAGCCGGGCACCGAGGCCGTCGTCACCGAGGTCGACGGCGCCAGGCTCGGCTTTGCCGTTTGCTACGATCTGCGCTTTCCGCAATTGTTCCGCGCCGAGGCGCTGGCCGGCGCCGATGTGCTTTCGGTGCCCGCCGCCTTCACCCGCCAGACCGGCGAAGCGCACTGGCATGTGCTGCTGCGCGCGCGCGCCATCGAGAACGGCGCCTATGTCGTCGCCGCAGCCCAGGGCGGGCTGCACGAGGACGGCCGCGAGACCTACGGCCATTCGCTGATCGTCGATCCGTGGGGCCGTATCATCGCCGAGGCCGCGCATGATGAGCCGGCGGTGATTGTCGCCGAGATCGATCCGGCGCAGTCGCTGGCCGCGCGCAAGAAGATCCCCAACCTCAAAAACGCGCGCGATTTTGCCGTCAACGCCGGCGCAGTGGAAGCGCCGCGTCTGCGAGGTGCGGCCTCGTGATCCGTTTCTCGCTCATTTGCGAACACGAGCACGAATTCGAGGGCTGGTTTCGCAGCAATGACGATTTCGACACGCAGAAGAAGCGTGGCTTCGTCGATTGCCCGGCCTGCGGCTCGCACAAGGTCGAAAAGGCGCTGATGGCGCCTGCCGTCTCCACTGGGCGCAAGCAGGAAAAAATCGCGCTGGCCATGGGCGAGGCGCAGAAGCAGGCATTGGCGCAGTTGAAGGCGATGGCCGAGAAGGTGCGCGAGAATGCCGACTATGTCGGTGACAAGTTTGCCGAGGAAGCGCGCAAGATCCATTTCGGCGAAAGCGATGCGCGCGGCATCTATGGCGAGGCGACGCTGGACGAAGCCAAGAGCCTGGCCGAGGACGGCGTCGAGTTCATGCCGATCCCGAGTTTTCCCGACGAACGGCACTGATTGGTCAGCTCACGCTGCCTATCAATTTCTCGAGCAATTGAGCCAGCGTCTCTCGCTCGGCGCCGGTGAGGCCGGCGAGGATTTCGTGCTCATTGGCGACGTGGGCGGCGACGGCCTCGTCGATCAAGGCGAGACCCTTCTCGGTCAATTGCACGACAATGCCGCGCCGGTCGTTGGGGTGCGGGCCGCGCAGGATCAGTCCGGCTTTTTCCAGCCGGTCGAGCCGGTTGGTCATGGCGCCCGATGTCACCATCGTCGCCTCGTATAGAGCGGTCGGCGTCAGCGCATAGGGCTGGCCGGAACGCCGCAACGTCGCCAGCACGTCGAATTCGCCGGCTTGCAGTCCGAAGCGGGCGAAAAGCGGGGCGAGGCGTTCGCGGGCAATCAGCGACGAGGCTTCGTTCAGCCGCCCAAGCACCAACATCGGTGAAACGTCCAGGTCCGGTCGTTCCCGCTTCCATTGCTCGACCGCCTTTGCCGCGCGATCCATCTGTCTCACCGTTAAATATCTTGACGTTAAGAATCTTTGCATTATCTTATCCCAAGATACAACACCGGCCGAGTGCCGCAAGTGCCAAATTTCGCAATTGAGTGACGGGACCATCCGATGAAATTTCTCTGGGATTCGGCGCTCGGCCTGCTGATCGTCACCGGCGGGCTGCTCGGCCTGACATTGCCGTTCGGCAAGCTGGCAACAGTGGCCGGCGTTCCCGCCATGGTCTGGGCCTTCGTCATTTCGCTCGGCGCCGGCGGCGTTCTGTTGTGCTCATTGCTGTTGCGCGGCCAGCGTATCCGGCTGACCCCGCACAAATTGCGCTACTTCTTCATCACCGCGGCAGTGTCTTATGCCGCGCCCAATCTGTTGATGTTCTCGGCCATCCCGCATCTTGGCGCCGGCTATACCGGCATCATGTTCACGCTGTCGCCGGTGATCACGCTGGTGTTCTCGATCCTGCTGCGTGTCCGGCGTCCCAACATTCTGGGTATCGTCGGCATTGCCGTCGGCTTCGTCGGCGCCGTGATGGTGGCGGTGACGCGCGGCGAAGCCGGCCAGCCGGCCGAATTTTTCTGGGTGGCGATGGGGTTGCTGATCCCGGTCAGCCTGGCCGCCGGCAACATCTACCGCACGGTCGACTGGCCCGAGGGGACCGGCCCGATCGAGCTTGCCGTCGGCAGCCATCTGGCGTCGGCCGCGATTCTGCTCACCGGGATTCTGGTTTTGCTGGGGGGCAGTGCGTTCGGCCCGCTCGCTGGCGTGCCGCTGGTGGTCGTCGGGCAGGTCGCGTCGGCCTCGGCGATGTTCGTGTTCTTCTTTCGCCTGCAGGCGGTCGGCGGTCCGGTCTATCTCAGCCAGATCGGCTATGTCGCGGCGGCGGTTGGGCTGTTTGCCGGGACGATCTTTCTCGGCGAGCACTATCAGCTGCTGACCTGGGCCGGTGCCGCCATCATCACCGCCGGTGTGTTCATCACCACGAAGGCGCAGAGCCGGAAGGCAGAACCGCAATCTATCAAAGCGGGCTTGCGTCAAAGAGTTTCCTGAGAGCCGGAGGCGCAACATTTCGCCAGGACGTACGCACTGCGCTGCGGAACGTCAGCTCGTCGCAAGTATCGAGCATGATCGACGTCCAGCCTTTTTGTCCCCAGCCGCCCGGCACAGGCTTGAAAACCAGCGGTTCGGCCGCAGTCATCATCTCCTGCTGGTCGCGGTCGAGCTTGATCACGGCGCGATCGTTTTCGGGCAGCGACACGAAGATGCGATTGCGCACCCGGAAGTCGGCCTTGCCGAAATGCGATTTCTCGACGGCTTCGGGAAGTTCAAGCGCCAGCTGTCGGGCTCTCACAGTGTCCACGGCCTGACAAATCTCCAGATCAACCCTCAGACCGAGCCTTTTTCCGCCAGTACCATGTAGTTGACGTCCATATCCTTCGAGCGCTGCCAGCGGTCGGCCAGCGGATTGTAGGTGACGCCGGTGCGGTCGATGATGGTGAGGCCGGCGCCGCCAAGCGCCTTTTCAAGCTCTTCCGGACGCACCAGCTTGCCGAACTGGTGGGTGCCGCGCGGCAGCCAGCGCAGCACATATTCGGCGCCGATAATAGCCAGGCCCAGCGCCTTCAACGTGCGGTTGATGGTGGCCACGAACATGATGCCGCCGGGTCGGACCATCTCGCCGCATTTGCCGACGAACAGGTCGATGTCGGCGACATGCTCGACCACTTCCATGTTGAGGATGACATCGAATTTTTCACCGGCGTCGGCCAGATCCTCGGCGGTGGTGGCGCGATAGTCGACGCTCACGCCGGCCTCTGCCGCATGCAGTTTGGCCACTTCGATGTTGGTGACCGAGGCGTCGGCGCCGACCACTTCGGCGCCAAGCCGCGCCATCGGCTCGCACAAAAGTCCGCCGCCGCAGCCGATGTCGAGGAAGCGCAGGCCCTCGAACGGTCGCGCCGCACGTGGGTCGCGGCCGAAGCGTGCCGCCACCTGGTCGCGGATATAGGATAGCCGGACCGGATTAAACTTGTGCAGCGGGCGGAACTTGCCGTTCGGGTTCCACCATTCGGCGGCTAAAGCGGAGAAGCGTTCCACTTCTCCGGCATCGATCGTCGATCGTCGGGGCTCTGGCATATAGCGGGTCTCCTCGGACGCTAGGAAGTCGGGCGTCGGGCGGCGAAAGTCAAGGCAGCTTTTTTCGCCTGCTGACAGCGCGGTGCTCATGACGCTGCGGATGGCATGCCACCGAGCAAGGCGACAGCGCCGCCTTAACGTCACATTTACGAGGGTGACGTTTTCCCGGCGCGCGATCGGGGTTTGGCGTGTACATTGCTGACCCGAGTGGTTGGATGGCTTGGTGCGAATCAAGACCCAGATCATTGGTACACTGCTGAGCGCCGCGGCTTTGATTGGCCTGGTTGGCGGCATTGCGATATTCTCCCAGGTAAGGCTGACCAAGTCCGTTGCGCTGGCCGAAGCAACAAGCGTTGGACGCCAGTTGGCCGAGACGATTGCCTTCACTGCATCCGATGCGCCGCAGTCCTTGTTCGAGAGAGCCGAGGCGCTCCGCGAATTCGTGAAGGCGCAGCACAGCCGTTCAAAGCGCGATCTCGTCGTCGTCGATCACAACAAGATCATCCTTGCCGATGTCCCGGGCGAGGAAGCAAATATCGGGACGCCTTACGGCCACGACGCAGGCAATGAAGTCGGCCGCACGATCGAGGATGGCGTGCCGCGCGACTTCGTGGAAGACAGCAGCGACGTCAGCGAAGCGATCAACCTGGTCGCGGTGCCGATCGAGAATGCTCCCGACAAGATCGTCGGCGCCGTGCTGTTCGAATACACGCCTCTGTTGCGGGCCGCCCAACACCGCACCAACGACATGCTTTGGCTCGTCGGGCTGTGCACGGCGGCGGCGGTACTGATTGCAGCTGTCTCGGGCTTTCTGCTGTTGCGCGGCTTTGGCGCCGGTCTATCAGGCCTCAATCGCGGTATCGAATCGCTGGCGCGCGGCGAGGCGGGAGCCCGTATCGGCCGTACCTCCAACGATGAGTTCGGACAATTGGCGCAAGGGTTCGACACAATGGCGTCCGAACTCGAATCCTCGCGTGAGCAGCTTGTCGCGCAAAAGGCCTACATAGAGGACATCGTCCGCACGGTCGCCGAAGGCATTGCGGTCATCGACGGCAAGGGACAGATCGTTTCCGTCAATCCGGCGGCCGCCGACATCGTCGGACGGCGCAGCGACAAGATCGAGGGACAGGAATGGCGTTCGGTGCTGGATATGCGCGGGCTGTCGGCAGACAGCCAGGCGCCCGGAACATCCCCGGTCGAACTGGCGCTGACCACGGGCCGCGGGCACCAGGCGGAGGTCCGGCTGGCAAGACCGGACGGTTCGCTGTTGCCGGTGGTTGTGAGCTGCAATCCGCTCAATCGCGCCGATGGCGGCATCGTGCTGACGCTGAGCGACATCAGCGAGTTGCGCAGCGCCGAGCGTGCGGTCAATGACCGCGCCGAGGAATTGGCAACGCTCAACCGCGAACTGAAGGAGACGTCGGAAGCCACGACCCGTCTGGTCAAGCTCGGCGAGCTGCTGCAGGCCTGCGTCACCTTCCAGGAGGCTTTCTCCGTTGTCGGTTCGGCCATGCCAGACTTCTTCGGCGGATTGAGCGGAACCGTCCACCTGACCAGCGCTTCGCGCAACCTGGTCGAGGAGATGGCGCATTGGGGCCCCGTTCGCTCGAGCGTCGGCCAGTTTGCTCCGGAAGATTGCTGGGCGCTGCGGCGTGGCCAGGAGCATGTTGCCGGTCCCGGCATGCTGACGCCGCGTTGCAATCACATCACCGAAAATGGCGGCCGCGGCTATGTCTGCATGCCGCTGGCGGCGCAGGGAGAGACGCTCGGCGTCCTGCATCTGTGCGAACCGCACGCCGCCGACAAGCCGGAATGGCTGACAGAACGGCAACAGATTCTGCGTGGTGTCGTCGACACGCTGGCGCTGGCGCTGGCCAATCTGCGGCTACGCGAAACCCTGCGCCAGCAATCGATCCGTGATCCGAACACCGGCCTCTACAATCGCCGCTATCTCGAGGAAACAAGCAGTCGTGAACTGAGGCGCATGGAGCGCTCCGAGCAGCCATTGGCGATGATCATGCTCGACGTCGATCATTTCAAGCAATTCAACGACACGTTCGGCCACGAAGCCGGAGATCTCGTTCTCAAGCAGGTTGCCGCCACGCTGCTCGACCATGCCAGGGAAAGCGACGTGGTGTCGCGCTATGGCGGGGAGGAATTCCCCCTGATGATGCCGGGGACCTCGCTGGCCGACGGCGCCGAGCGCGCCGAGGCGCTGCGAAAGGCCATCAAACAACTTCATCTCGCGCATCGCGGCCGCACGCTTGGTACCATCACCGCATCCTTCGGGGTCGCCGCGTTTCCGGAACTTGGCGCCTCATGGGCGGAGATCGTCAACGCTGCGGATCGAGCCCTCTATCAGGCAAAGGCCGACGGGCGTGACCGCGTTGTCGCCGGGCCGGGCAAGGTCGCCGCCAGCCAAAAACTGTCCAAAGTCAGCAAAAGCGTGGCTTGAAACGCCCCGCGCGTCCCAGGAATCCTCGCAGCCTTGCGGAACCGCGATCATTTGGCTAAGGAGGCCGCGCATCCAGCGGCTCGGCCTGACTGGGCGCATTCTTTCCGCTTCTCGGCCCTCGGTCCGGCATTCAGTCAAAGGCATTTCGCTTCCATGGCGCGCATCGTGATGAAATTCGGCGGAACCTCCGTCGCCGACATCGTCCGCATCCGCAATGTGGCGCGCCATGTCAAACGCGAGGTCGATGCCGGCCATGAAGTGGCGGTGGTGGTCTCGGCGATGGCCGGCAAGACCAACGAACTGGTCGGCTGGACGCGCGAAGCCTCGCCGATGCACGACGCGCGCGAGTATGATGCCGTCGTCGCCTCCGGCGAGCAGGTGACCGCCGGTCTGCTGGCGATCACGCTGCAGAACATGGGCGTTCACGCCCGTTCTTGGCAGGGTTGGCAGATCCCGATCAAGACCGACAACGCGCATGGCGCGGCGCGCATCCTCGACATTGACGGCGCGTTTTTGATCAAGCGCTTCGGCGAGGGCCAAGTGGCCGTGGTCGCCGGTTTCCAGGGCATCGGTCCGGACAACCGCATCGCCACGCTCGGCCGTGGCGGCTCCGACACCAGTGCGGTGGCGATTGCAGCGGCGGTCAAGGCCGACCGCTGCGACATCTACACCGATGTCGACGGGGTCTACACCACCGATCCGCGCATCGAGCCGAAGGCCCGGCGGCTGGCCAAGATTTCGTTCGAGGAAATGCTCGAAATGGCCTCGCTTGGCGCCAAGGTGCTGCAGGTGCGCTCGGTCGAGCTTGCCATGGTGCACAGGGTGCGTACTTTCGTGCGGTCGTCCTTCGACGATCCCGATGCACCCGGAATGGGGGATTTGCTCAATCCGCCGGGAACGCTCATTTGCGACGAGGAAGAGATCGTGGAACAGCAGGTCGTCACCGGAATTGCCTACGCCAAGGATGAGGCGCAGATTTCGCTGCGCCGTGTCGGCGACCGCCCGGGCGTTGCCGCCGGCATCTTCGGGCCGCTGGCCGAGGCCAACATCAATGTCGACATGATCGTCCAGAACATCTCCGAGGACGGCAAGTTCACCGACATGACCTTCACCGTGCCGTCGGGCGACGTCGACAAGGCGCTTGCGGTGCTCGAACGGCTCAAGGCCACGATCGGCTACGATGTCGTGCAGTCGGAAGCCGGCATGTCGAAGGTCTCGGTCATCGGCATCGGCATGCGCAGCCATGCCGGCGTCGCCGCCACCGCTTTCAAGGCGCTGGCCGACAAGTCGATCAACATCCGCGCCATCACCACCTCCGAAATCAAGATTTCGATCCTGATTGACGGTCCCTATACCGAACTTGCGGTTCGCACTTTGCATTCCGTCTACGGTCTGGATAAGCAGTAAAGAGACAGAGTCGGTTGTTGCGTTTGTGCCGGTGCGCGAGGAAGCTGCGCTGGCCGAGAAGCCATTGGAGAACAAGCCGCGATGCGTGATACGGCCAGTGGCCCGCGCGTTTTGCTGAAACGGCTCCGCGAGCTCATGCAGGAGCCGCTGGAGCCGCAGGAGCGGCTTGACCGGATCGTGCGCGACATCGCCTCCAACATGGTCGCCGAAGTCTGCTCGCTCTATGTGCTGCGCTCCGATTCGGTGCTCGAACTCTATGCTACCGAAGGTCTGAACCCGAACGCCGTCCATTTGGCGCAGTTGCGGCTCGGGCAAGGCCTGGTCGGCACGATCGCGGCCAGCGCGCGGCCGCTCAACCTCTCCAATGCCCAGGAACATCCGGCTTTTGCCTATCTGCCGGAGACCGGAGAAGAGATCTACAATTCCTTCCTCGGCGTGCCGGTGCTGAGGGCAGGGCGCACGCTCGGCGTTCTCGTGGTGCAGAACAAAACCATGCGCCACTACCGCGACGACGAGGTCGAGGCGCTGGAAACGACGGCGATGGTCATCGCCGAGATGATCGCCACCGGCGACCTCGCGCGGCTGACCCGGCCCGGGCTCGAACTCGATTTGCGCCGTCCCGTCAGCTTTACTGGCCTGTCCTTCAATGACGGCGTCGGCCTTGGCCATGTCGTGCTGCACGAGCCGCGTATCGTCGTCACCAATCTGTTCAACGAGGACAGCGAGGAAGAAGTCCGCCGGCTCGAGACGTCGCTGGGCTCGCTCAGGCTCTCCATCGACGACATGCTGGAGCGTCGCGACGTCGCCTTCGAGGGTGAGCATCGCGAGGTGCTCGAAGCCTATCGCATGTTCGCCAACGATCGCGGCTGGGTTCGGCGGCTGGAAGAGGCGATCCGCAACGGCCTGACGGCGGAAGCGGCGGTCGAGAAAGTGCAAAGCGACATGCGCGCCCGCATGCTGCACATGACCGATCCCTATCTGCGCGAGCGGATGAGCGACTTCGACGATCTCGCCAATCGGCTGCTGCGCCAGCTGATGGGCCGCGGGCCGGACGACGTCGCGGCTTCGCTGCCGAAGGACGCCATCATCGTCGCCCGCTCGATGGGCGCCGCCGAACTGCTCGACTATCCCCGCGACAAGCTGCGCGGCGTGGTGCTCGAGGATGGCGCGGCGACCAGCCACGTCGTCATCGTGGCGCGCGCCATGGGCATTCCGGTCGCCGGCCAGATGAAGGGCGCCGTGTCCATGGCGGAAAACGGCGATGCCATCATCGTCGACGGCGAGGAAGGCACCATCCATCTGCGCCCGCAGCCCGACCTCGAAGCCGCCTATGCCGAAAAGGTCCGCTTCCGGGCGCGGCGGCAGGAAGTCTACCGCGAACTGCGCAAGAAGCCGTCGGTGACCAAGGACGGCGTGCAGGTCGACCTGTTGATGAATGCGGGTCTGGCCGTCGACCTGCCGCAGCTGGCCGAGGCAGGTGCCGCCGGCATCGGCCTGTTTCGCACCGAACTGCAATTCATGGTCGCCTCGACCTTTCCTCGCGCCGAAGCCCAGGAACGGCTTTACCGCGACGTGCTCGAGGCGGCGCGCGGCAAGCCGGTCACTTTCCGCACCATCGATATCGGCGGCGACAAGGTGCTGCCTTACTTCAAGGGCGCGATCCAGGAAGAAAACCCGGCGCTTGGCTGGCGCGCCATCCGGCTGACGCTCGACCGGCCCGGCCTGCTCAGAACCCAGATTCGTGCTTTGCTGAAGGCGTGCGGCGGTCGCGAATTGAAGCTGATGCTGCCGATGGTGACCGAACTCGGCGAGATTGCGCAGGCGCGCGAGATCATCGATCGCGAGGTGCGGCACCTCTCCCGCTTTGCCCACCATCTGCCGACCAGCCTCAAGCTGGGCGCCATGCTGGAAGTGCCGTCGCTGCTGTTCCAGCTCGACGAATTGATGAAGGCGGTCGATTTCGTCTCGGTCGGCTCCAACGATCTGTTCCAGTTCGTCATGGCGGTCGATCGCGGCAATACGCAGCTGTCCGACCGCTTCGATACGCTGTCGGCGCCGTTCCTGCGGGTTTTGAAGCAGATCGCCGATGCCGGGGTTCGCAACAACACGCCGGTGACGCTGTGCGGCGAACTCGCCGGCAAACCCATATCCGCCATGGCGCTGATCGGCCTCGGCTACCGCTCGATCTCGATGTCGCCGGCCTCGATCGGTCCGGTCAAGGCGATGCTGACCGAACTGCCGCTGGACGAGCTGCAGGCCTTCTTCGACGACAATCTGATGGCTCCGGCGCAAGGGCTGCCGATGCGGGCGTTGCTGCAGGCCTTTGCCGACGACCGCTCGATTCCGCTATAGCATCCCGCCATGATCAACCTGCCCCGCGACCGTATGGACCAAGTCGTCAAGCGTTTCGAGATGCTCGAAGCGCAGATGTCGGCCGGGCCGGCCGCCGACGCCTATGTGAAAATGGCGTCGGAATACGCAGAGATTCAGGACATGGTGGCCAAGGTCCGGGCGCTGCGCGCGGCCGAGCATGAGCAGGCCGATCTGGAGGCGATGCTGGCCGACAAGGGCACCGACGCCGAGATGCGGGCATTGGCCGAGGCCGATCTGCCCGGCGTCGAGGAGCGCATCGAAGAGCTGCAGAAGGACATCCAGATCCTGCTGCTGCCTAGGGATGCCGCTGACGACAAGAACGCCATCCTCGAAATCCGCGCCGGCACCGGCGGCGACGAAGCAGCACTTTTCGCCGGTGACCTGTTTCGCATGTATGAGCGCTATGCCGCCGAACGCGGCTGGCGCTTCGAGACCGTGTCAGCCAGTGACGGCGATGCCGGCGGCTTCAAGGAAATCATCGCCACCATTTCCGGCCGGGGGGTCTTTGCCCACCTGAAATTCGAATCCGGCGTGCATCGCGTGCAGCGCGTGCCGGCGACCGAGGCCAGCGGGCGCATCCACACGTCAGCGGCGACAGTTGCCGTGCTGCCGGAGGCTGAAGAGGTCGACATCGACATCAGGGCCGAAGACATCCGCATCGATACGATGCGCGCCTCTGGTTCTGGCGGCCAGCACGTCAACACCACCGATTCGGCGGTGCGCATCACCCATTTGCCGACCGGCATCATGGTGGTGCAGGCGGAAAAGTCGCAGCACCAGAACCGGGCGAAGGCCATGCAGATCCTGCGCGCGCGGCTCTATGACATGGAGCGCAGCAAAGCCGACGAAGAGCGCTCCGAGGCGCGCAAATCGCAGGTAGGGTCGGGCGACCGTTCGGAGCGCATCCGCACCTATAATTTCCCGCAGGGACGCCTTACCGACCATCGCATCAACCTGACGCTCTACAAGCTGGAGCGGGTGATGATGGGTGATCTCGACGAGGTCATCAATGCGCTGATCGCCGACCACCAGTCGAAGCTGCTTGCCGATATGGGCGTCGATGGCTGATAGCTTGCCCGGCATGCTCGGGCCGCTGCTCAAGGTGGCACGGGAGCGGCTTGCCGTGGCCGGCGTCGCCGACCCAGCGCTCGATGCCAGGCTGATCGTCGAGCATTTTTCCGGCACGAGCCGCACGCAGGCCATCGCGAATCCTGAGCAAGCGGTCGATGCCGGCACGGTCGCGACAATCGATGCTGCCTTACGCCGGCGTATCCTGGGCGAGCCGGTACATCGCATCCTCGGGTTTCGCGAGTTCTACGGCTTGCGGCTGTCGCTGTCGCCGGAAACACTGGAGCCACGGCCGGATACCGAAACGCTGGTCGAGGCGATCTTGCCCTTCGTCAAGACGACGGTGGAGCGGCAAGGCGAATGCCGCATCCTCGATCTTGGCACCGGCACAGGCGCCATTGCGCTCGCCTTGCTCAGCGTCGTTCCGGCGGCAACCGCCACCGGGGTGGATATTTCAGAAGGTGCCTTGGCGACTGCGACGCGCAATGCCGCGCAACTCGGCCTTGCCGGCCGGTTCGAGGCGCTGCAGTCCGACTGGTTCGAAAAAGTTTGTGGCCGATACCATGTAATTGCCGCAAACCCTCCCTATATAAGCTCTCAAGACATTGGAAATCTGCAGGACGAAGTCCGCGATTTTGATCCGCATAAGGCCCTTGATGGCGGCGCGGACGGTCTTGGCCCCTACAGGATCATCGCCGCCGAGGCGGCAAGGTTTCTGGAAGCTGAAGGCAGGATAGCGGTCGAGATCGGCCATACGCAGCGCCAAGAGGTTACAGATATATTCACAGCGGCCGGCTATGTGCTGGCCGGGGCGTTTGGCGATCTTGGTGGAAACGACAGGGTTCTGATCTTTGAACTGTGAATGCCTTGATGCAGTGCGAAAAAAGCGCTTGGCAATGCCGGGGAATGCGGCTAGGGTCGCCATAACCGGATGAGACGAAGCAGGCAGTGCTCTTAGCGATTCGGTTTTCCTTGGAAATAGCTGCCTTCTTGCGCAAACGACGCCCAAGCTTCGTGCGGGAATCGTCCGGCAAGTGATGTAACCGGAACAGGATGGCACGTGGCGCCAACGCAATTGATGCGGGCGAACGCCGGTGAAGAAACGAAACGGCTGGCTGCATGAGCGCCTCCGTTCGTGAAGAGTTTTTCRAAAATTTCAAAATGAAGAGAGTCTAATGAGGCCACAACAGCAGAACAGGCGCATGCGCGGTCGCAACAATAATGGCGGCGGCGGTGGCAACAACAATAACAACAACAACAACCGCAAGGGGCCAAACCCCCTGACGCGCAACTACGAGAGCAACGGCCCGGACGTGAAGATCCGCGGATCGGCTCAGCAGATCGCCGAAAAGTACGCCACCCTTGCCCGTGACGCGCAAAGCTCCGGCGACCGGGTTATGGCGGAAAACTATCTCCAGCATGCCGAGCACTACAACCGCATCATCGCCGCCGCACAGGCGCAGCTGCCGATCCAGAACGCGCAGCAGAACCGCGACGATTTCGACGATGACGGCGACGACGATCGCGATGATTTCGACAATTCCGGCAACAACAACGGCAATGAGACGCAGGCTCCGGCGGTCAATCACGGTGCCGGTCCGCAGCCGGTCATCGAAGGCACGCCGGCCGAATTGGCGTTCAACCAGGAAAACGGCCGCGACAATCGCAACAACCGCGACAATAATGGCCGCGACAACAGTGGTCGGGACAACAATGGCGGGCGCCATCGCGACCGCCGGCCCAATGGTGGCTATGGCCAGAACGGCCAGCGTGGCGACAATTCGCGCAATGAGCAGGGTGGCCAACGCTTCGACCAGAGCCGACCCAATGAAACGCCTGTGCAGGCGGAAACCGTTTCGCAGGCCGAAACTGGTTTCGTGTCTCAGACCGAAACGGGTTTCGTGTCCCAGGCAGAACCTGTTTTCGTGGCCGAGCCCGCGCCAATGTTTGATAGTTTTTCGCCGGCGGCTCTTGCCGCTCAGGCTGAACTCAACGAAGCCGCCGCTGAAAGCGGCGCCGCACGCCGGCCGAAGCGTCCGCGCCGTCCGCGCTTGAACGCCGATCAGGTCGATGGCGGCAATGACACTGCAGCCGCAGGCGTGGATGCGGCGCCGGCTGAAGACAATGGTGGCGAACCGGCCGCCGTTGTCGTCGACAACTGATCGATCAAGGCTTTCGGATAGCGTTAGACGCGGATAGCGTTAGGCGGCGGAGAGAAATCTCCGCCGTTTTTGTTTTACGCGCGCGTAGAATATTATGCGTTGACCGATATCAAGGTGTCTTGAGAGACCGCAGCCTATGCACCATATCTCGCGTGAACAGGACCCGGCTCGAATGAGCGGGTCCGTCACCGCAATCTGATCCGGTGCCGCAAAGCGGGCCGGTGATGGAAGGAGACAGATATGAACCTTGAAAAATACTCCGAGCGCGTGCGCGGTTTTATTCAGTCCGCACAGACCATGGCGCTCTCGCGCAATCACCAGCAGTTCACTCCCGAACATATGCTCAAAGTCCTCGTCGATGACGATGAGGGGTTGGCGGCGTCGCTGATCGAGCGCGCCGGCGGCAATGTCCGCGACGTCAAGCTCGGCGTCGAGACAGCACTCGAGGCGATGCCCAAGGTGGAAGGCGGCAATGGCCAGCTTTATCTGGCGCAGCCGCTGGCCAAAGTGTTCTCGACCGCCGAAGAACTGGCCAAGAAGGCCGGCGACAGCTTCGTCACCGTCGAGCGGCTTTTGCAGGCGCTTGCCATGGAGAAGTCGGCCAAATCAGCCGATATTCTCTCCAAGGCCGGTGTCACCGCGCAAACGCTCAACCAGGTCATCAACGATGTTCGCAAGGGCCGCACCGCCGATTCGGCGAGCGCCGAGCAGGGCTATGACGCGCTGAAGAAATACGCCCGCGACCTCACCGCGGATGCCCGCGCCGGCAAGCTCGACCCGGTCATTGGTCGTGACGATGAGATCCGCCGCACCATCCAGGTGCTGTCGCGCCGCACCAAGAATAACCCGGTTCTGATCGGCGAGCCCGGCGTCGGCAAGACGGCTATCGCCGAAGGGCTGGCGCTGCGTATCGTCAATGGCGACGTGCCGGAATCGCTCAAGGACAAGCAACTGATGTCGCTTGATCTTGGTGCGCTGATCGCCGGCGCCAAATATCGCGGCGAGTTCGAGGAGCGGCTGAAGGCAGTGCTGTCCGAAGTCACCTCCGCCAACGGCAACATCATCCTGTTCATCGACGAGATGCACACGCTGGTCGGCGCCGGCAAGGCGGACGGCGCCATGGACGCGTCGAACCTTTTGAAGCCGGCCTTGGCGCGTGGCGAACTGCATTGCGTTGGCGCCACCACGCTCGATGAATACAGGAAGCATGTCGAGAAGGACGCGGCGCTGGCTCGCCGCTTCCAGCCGGTGTTCGTCAACGAGCCGACGGTGGAAGACACGGTGTCGATCCTGCGGGGCCTGAAGGAGAAGTACGAGCAGCACCACAAGGTGCGCATCTCGGATTCGGCGCTGGTTGCGGCGGCGACGCTGTCCAACCGCTATATCGCCGACCGCTTCCTGCCGGACAAGGCGATCGACCTCGTCGACGAAGCCGCGTCGCGGCTGCGCATGCAGGTCGATTCGAAGCCTGAGGCGCTGGACGAGATCGACCGCCGCATCATGCAGCTCAAGATCGAGCGTGAGGCGCTGAAGGTCGAAAAGGACGACGCGTCGAAGGATCGGCTTGCCCGCCTCGAAAAGGAACTCTCCGGCCTCGAGGAAGAATCGACCGAGATCACCACCAAGTGGCAGGCCGAGAAGCAGAAGCTCGGCCTTGCCGCCGATCTCAAGAAGCAGCTCGACGAGGCCCGCAACGAACTTGCCATTGCCCAGCGCAAGGGTGAATTCCAGCGCGCCGGCGAGCTTGCCTATGGCCGCATCCCGGAACTGGAAAAGAAGCTGAAGCAAGCCGAGGCCCAGGACGGCAAGGCCGGCATGGTCGAGGAAGTGGTCACGCCCGACCATGTCGCCCATATAGTGTCGCGCTGGACCGGCATTCCGGTCGACAAGATGCTGCAAGGCGAGCGCGACAAGCTGCTGCGCATGGAAGACGAGATCGGCAAGCGCGTCGTCGGCCAGGGCGAAGCGGTGCAGGCGGTGTCGAAGGCGGTGCGGCGTGCGCGTGCGGGTCTGCAGGATCCGAACCGGCCGATCGGCTCGTTCATGTTCCTCGGACCGACAGGCGTCGGCAAGACCGAGCTGACCAAGGCGCTGGCCAATTTCCTGTTCGACGACGAGAGCGCCATGGTGCGCATCGACATGTCGGAGTTCATGGAGAAGCACTCCGTCGCCCGGCTGATCGGCGCCCCTCCCGGCTATGTCGGCTATGAGGAAGGCGGCGCGCTGACCGAAGCGGTTCGGCGCCGGCCCTATCAGGTCGTGCTGTTCGACGAGATCGAGAAGGCGCACCCGGATGTGTTCAACGTGCTGCTGCAAGTGCTCGATGACGGCCGCCTGACCGACGGCCAGGGCCGCACAGTCGACTTCCGCAACACGCTGATCATCATGACCTCGAACCTCGGCGCCGAATATCTGGTCAATCTCGGCGAAGACCAGGATGTCGATGTCGTGCGCGATGAGGTGATGAATGTCGTCAAGGCGTCGTTCCGGCCGGAATTCCTCAACCGCGTCGACGAGGTGATCCTGTTCCACCGGCTGCGCCGGCAGGATATGGGCAGCATTGTCGAGATCCAGCTCAAGCGGCTGGAAAGCCTGCTCGTCGACCGCAAGATCACGCTGTCGCTCGCCCAGGAGGCCATCGACTGGCTGGCGGCCAAGGGCTACGACCCGGCCTATGGCGCGCGGCCGTTGAAGCGGGTGATGCAGAAGGAACTGCAGGATCCGCTGGCTGAGAAGATCCTGCTTGGCGAGATCCTCGACGGTTCGTCCGTCAAGGTCACCGCCGGTTCCGACCGCCTGAATTTCCGGGCGAAACCGGCGGTCGTGAAGGACGCCGAAGCGGCGTGAGCCGGGCTATTGCGAAGACAGAGCGCCTCGCGGTATCGCGGGGCGCTTCCGATCCGGCCTTGACCAGTTGCGTGGCCGGGGCCGGCATCGCCGACAAGCCATCCTTAAAGCGGCACGCTTTAATCAGTCTATCGACGGCCGCCTGACTTTATCAGTTAGGCATGCCGAGGCATTTGGCCGCCTGACGGACTCTACGATGCCCAGTCCTGCGCGAGTTGCGCCGCCGTGCCATCATAGTGATCGCAGTCGAGCTGACCGGCGCTGTTGCCCGGGATGCCGGGCACGGTCTTCGGGGCTGGGCCGTTGGGGCCGCCGTCGGTATATTGCCAGAGCCAATAGTTGTTCCAGCTCGCCTGCGGCACCGGAGTGGCGCTGTAGTGCGCGAGCCAGAGCCGATGGCTGCCGAGGAACGCGTCCTTCGTATGGCCGAGTTGCTCCTTCAGCAGGCCGCCGCAGTAGAGCACCGGCTTGCGACCGAGGCGCTGGGCCAGCTTGTGCAGGAAATCGCGCGCCTGGTTGAGCGTCATCTGGTTGCCGGAGGTCTTCTCGTAGTCGAGCGCTATCAGCGTGCTGTCGTCCGGCTCTGCCCAGCCAAGGAAATTGTCGATCTGCTTGTCGACATCTACCGCAGTTCCCCAGTGATAGGCGCCCCAGAGCAGTCCGGCGGCTTTCGCGGCTGTCCGGCGGCCTTTGTACGTCGGGTCCTTGCCGGTTCGTCCGGTCGTGGCTTTGTGGATCACGCCGATAAGTCCGTTCGCCTTGGCAGTGGCGAAGCTGGTCACGTTGTCGCCGCGATAGATGTCCGTCACGCGTACAGGATTGCTTGGCGCAGGCATGGCATTCCTCCCTCAAAGTCAGGTTTCAGGTCGGCTCGCCCTCGACGACTGCGTGGGCATTCGGAATCTTCTGGTTGTTCGACGTTGGAAACTGGTTGCCGAGGAACTGCTTCATGTCGTCGAGCAGGGCGATGACGCGGGTGCGGCTGTCACCCCATTTTAGGTTGTCGTCGGCTGAATCGAGCGTCGTTCCCGGGTTGAAGCAGCCGATGCTGTAGAGATATCCGGCGCCCGGATGCAGCAGGATGCCGCTGCGGGCGCCCGTGCCGAGAAACCGGAAGCAGGGCCGCGGCAGCGCAGCCAGTCCGGGGTCCGTCGAGTAGCCGATGGTCTTGTATTTGTTGTTGGATGCACCGTCGTGGGTCGACAGTTCGTAGGTGCCCGCGGCGATCCGGCGGTGATTGGTGACGCCGCTCTGAGTATTGTCGCCCGGACCCTGCCTTTCGGCGAGCATGCCGCTGAGCGCTGCGACCTTGGTTCCGTTGTGGAACACTTGGTAGTCTCCGACGGTTCGCGCGTAGCTCTTGTTCGCTCTCTTGTGCTGCTTCTTGCGGGTTATGAGAATTTCCCAACCGTTCCCTGAAATAGGCAATCGAACCTCCCCAATCTTCTCAACCAACACTGTCATTTCATGCCGCCCTGCCGCCAGGCTGACAATGCAAACCGGCACCGTACGAGCATTGCGCTCCTACGAAGTTCATTCCCCAACATCTGGAAATAGGTCTGCGAGGTGGCCACTATCGTTGCGGCGCCAGCTTGTCGCTTCTATGAGCCATTTCACAGTATTGGCATATTTTTACTGCGTAAATTCTGTGGTGCGCCCCAGAAGCTGATAGGTCGATGCATATCTACAGCGACACGCTCCAGCAGTCGGCAGGCCATCAGACTTGGACCGCTCTTTCATCGCCGAGGACTGCCGTGATAGACGATGCAGAAGGAACTGCAGGATCCGTTGGCGGAGAAGATCCTGCTGGGCGAGATCCTCGACGGTTCGACCGTCAAGGTCACCGCCGTTCCGACCGGTTGAATTTTCGGTCGAAGCCCACCGTGGTGGCGACCGAGGCTGCAGCCTGAATTCAGGCTGCCTTTGACAAAATGGGTGGGCGTGGATGACGCTGGACGATTACAACGGCTTCTGCGCCTCCTTGCCTTCGGCAAACCATGTCGTCCAATGGGGCGGCGCCCATGTCTGGAAGGTGGGGCCCAAGGTTTTTGCCATTGGCGGCTGGGACGAGGGGAGTGAACCCTTCGTCACCTTCAAATGCTCCGATATCGCCTATGACATACTGAAGGAGCAGCCCGGCTTGCGGCCGGCGCCCTATCTTGCCTCGCGCGGCATGAAATGGATCCAGCGTCAGACAAGCCAGAGCATGGATGATGATGCGCTGAAGGACTATTTGCGCGAAAGCCATCGCCTTGTCGTCCTCAAGCTGACGAAGCAGGTACGCAAGGAATTGGGCCTGTAGCCGCCGGAATCCGCCATCTTCATGCCCGGTTCATGTTGGAACCTTATGGTGGGGTAACTGGTTTGCTGGCGAAGGGGTTCGCCTTGCAGGACACTGCCGGGCGGCGGCAATTACGGACCGGAGAGTTTGGCCACCATGTTCCGCACGATCTTCACCCTCTCGGTGTTCGCCGCTGGGCTCGTATCTTCCGGCGCGCTTGCCGCGCCGACGCAGGACACCGCGCCACGGGCCGTTCGCGCTGACGACGCCGGTGGCGTACTTGTCGCCCAGAACGGCGATTTCGATGTCTACTACGATGCCAGGGGAAACCGTGTCATTGTCGATGCGGAGTCCGGCAAGGTCATCGCCATCCAGCCGCCGCAAACCCGGCTCGACCGCCGCGCCTTGCGCCGCCAGTTGCGGGCGCGCGAACTCGGACGCGCACCCGTCCAAGATGACGACCGCTACTATCTCGACAATCCCGAGGACATGGCGCGCTACCGCCGCAAGCGGCTGGACGAGGATGGCAGCATCATCATCGAGCCGCAGGTCGAAGAGACCGATCCTTATGGCGACAATTCGGCGCAAACCTTTCCGGATGCACCGCAGGACGACAGCAGCTATGACAACAATTATCCGGACGCGCCGCAGCCGGCCAAGCCGGGCACCGTCAAGCGCCAGCCGCTGAACGAGGCCGCCATAGATCCCGCCGAGCCGGAAACGCCGACGGAGCAAGGTGCGCTGCCGCCGAAGACCGACGGCAAGGCATCGGTCGATCCGTCCCTTTCGCTTGGCGCACGCCAGGATGTGGCCAACCTGCAGGTTTTGCTTGACCGCGCCGGCGCCTCGCCCGGCGTCATCGACGCACGCTTCGGCTCCAATGTCGACAAGGCACTCGCTGCCTACAACGAGATCACCGGCAGCAATCTGCGCTCGACCGATGCGGTCGGCATCCAGGCAGCCCTGGCGCAATCCGGCGGCGATGCATTCGCCTCCTATACGATCACCCCGGAAGACGCCGCCGGCCCCTATGTCGCCTCGATACCGGAAGATTACAGCAAGAAGGCGCAGCTCGATCGCATGAGCTACACCTCCGTCACCGAAGCGCTGGCCGAGCGCTTCCATATGGATGAGGCCTACCTGAAATCGCTGAACCCGCAGGCCGATTTCAACCGCCCCGGAACGATCATCAAGGTCGCCAATTTCGGCAGGCTGGTGGCGACGCCGGTTGCCCGCATTGTCGCCGACAAGGGCAAGAAGGAAGTTTTTGCCTATGATGCGGCGGACAAGCTGATCGCGGCCTACCCTGCAACCATCGGCTCTTCGGACACGCCGTCACCCACCGGCACCCATACGGTGTCGCGGATCGCGCTCGATCCGAACTACACCTATAACCCAAACATCAATTTCAAGCAGGGCGAGAACGACAAGGTGCTGACCATTCCGCCCGGCCCGAACGGTCCGGTCGGCTCGGTGTGGATCGCGCTGGACAAGCCGACCTACGGCATTCACGGCACGCCGGAACCCTCCAAGATAGGCAAGACGGAAAGCCATGGCTGCGTGCGCCTGACCAACTGGGACGCGCGCGAACTGGCCAAGATCGTCTCGCCGGGCGTCACGGTGGAATTCGTCGGCGGACCAACAATCGCGGATGTCGGCGGGACCTCAACCGATGAGTTTACGCAGCAGTGAGGCGCGCGGCGCGGCGGCATAGATCAGCTGCACCAGCAGGATGAAGCCGACGCTGAGCAAGGGGCTGACCAGAGAGAGAGCGGCGCCGACCGCCCATAGGATCTGCGCCTTGACGATGCGCATATAGACGGTGCGCCTGGTTTCCGCATCGACATCCTCGGCGACAAGGCCGTTCTTCTCCGCATACCACCAGCTGGCGAACAGCGTCACGCCCAACATCAGCAAATTGAGCCAGTAGACCAGCACCGCCGTCCTGAATTCGAGGAAATCGGCCAAAAGGTCGGTCGAGAACGGCAGCAAGGCGATGAAGGCGAGAAAACACAGGTTAAGCGTCGCAAGCCGCCGGTCGGACCGGGCGATCAGCCCATGCTGCGCCTGCTGGCCGAACCAGAAGATGGTCAGCGTCAGGAAGCTGAGCGCATAGGTGAGAAAGCGCGGCGCCAGGGCCGCGACCGCCGAAAGCAGCTCGCCCTCCGAATGGACCATTTCATGCGCCGGCACCCTGATTTCGAGAACGATCAAGGTGAGCGCGATAGCGAAGACGCCATCGGTGATGCCGACGACGCGCCCGCGCGACTCCGCAGATGGTTCGAGCGGTCGTTTCATGCGGTTTTTCCCCTTTGGATTGCTACGAAAACCTAGCACGAGATTCGCGGTTCGCACCCGTGCGATCCTACCCATGCAGCCAGGCCGCTGCCGATCTGGTTTCAATGTGGGTCAATCGCTGGCCGGTTGTTGCCGGCACATTGGGGGTCTAAGCAGGCTGCATGAAATCTCCAAGCGAAGCTGCCGCCATCCCCCTGACAGATTCTCTTCCAAGCGATTCGTTTTGTCCGCCAGCGCAGCGCCGCTTCGTGCTGATCGCCGCGATCCTGGCTTCAGCGCTCGGTTTTATCGACGGTTCGATCCTGGCCATCGCCATGCCGGCGATCCGCGTCAATCTCGGCGCCAGCCTTGCCGAAGCGCAGTGGATTTCCAACGCCTACGCACTGACGCTGTCGGCGCTCATCCTCGCCGGAGGCGCGGCCGGGGACCGATTCGGCCTGCGGCGTGCCTTCGTCGCCGGCATCGCCCTGTTCATCGTGTCTTCGCTCGCCTGCGCGGTGGCGCCGAATGCGGGTGTACTCATTGCCTTTCGCGCCATCCAGGGCATCGGCGCCGCCGTCATGGTGCCGGGCAGCCTCGCCATCATCGCCAAGGCCTATCCGAAGAAGGAACGCGGCAGGGCGATCGGCATCTGGGCAGCGGCCTCGGCGCTGACCACCGCACTCGGACCGGTGCTGGGTGGCCTCGTCCTGTCGGCTTTCGGCGATGGCATCTGGCGGGCGATTTTCGCCGTCAACCTGCCGCTCGGCCTGCTCTCAATCTATCTGCTGCTGGCCAAGATCCCCGCCGATGCGCCAACGGAAAAGCGCAGCCTCGATCTCGGCGGTGCGGCATTGGCCACACTGGCGTTCGGGGCGCTGGCCTACGGCCTGACCTCGATGAGCGCCAAGGGCGAGGGACTTATGTCAGGGCCGAGCATTGCCGCCGGCGTGGTGCTGCTCATCCTCTTCATTGCCTTCGAGCGCCGGCAGCGCGAGCCGATAATCGATCTGTCGCTGTTTCGCATTCGCGCGTTCGCCGGGGCCAATGTGGCGACTTTCTTCCTCTATTTCGCGCTGTCGGCCAACCTGTTCTACCTGCCGATGCTGCTGATCGCCGGATGGGGGCTAAGCACGGCTGAGGTCGGCTTCATCTTCGTGCCGCTGTCGGCGTCGATCGCGCTGCTGTCGGGTCCGGTCGGACAATGGTCCGATCGCATCGGGCCGCGGTTTCCGATCGCCACAGGCAGTCTGGTCGTTGCCTGCGCCTTTGTCGGACTTGCCTGGCTCAGCCATGCCGGCATGCACAGTTTCTGGACCGGGGTTTTTCCACTGATGGCGGTGATGGGGCTTGGCATGGCGCTGGTCGTGTCGCCGCTGTCGACGGCGATCATGACAGCGGTCGAGGACAAGGATACCGGTGCCGCCTCAGGCATCAACAATGCGGTGTCGCGCATTGGCGGCCTGATCGCGGTGGCGGCGATGGGGTCGCTGGCCGCCCGGGTTTATTCGACAGTGCTGGATATCAGCGTCAGATCAGGCATTCCGGGTTTTGGCGAACCGGCAATGGCCGGCATCCCGCCCGAACTCGACGCAACGCGGCTCGCCGCCAGCGATGCGGCCTTCTCGGCCATCGCCTGGGTCACCGCGCTGCTTTGCCTGCTTTCGGCGGTTATTGCCTGGACGACCGTTTCCGGCGAGCGGATGCCATGGTCGCTCCGCGCAGAAAAACCGCAGAGCTGATTCGTTTGGATTGATTCGGGGGCACTGATTCGGAGGCGCGAAGGTTTAGCCTTCGATCTTGGCGCTCGCGACCTTCAGCGAATTGCTGTCTTCCTGCTTGAGCAGGTCGTCGATACGCTCGCGCTCGCGCTTGAAGGCAACCAGGTCGTCGCCCTTCAGAACCTTGCCGACCGGTAGGCGCACGCGCATCGAATCGACCTTGGTGCCGTTGACGATCAGCTCGTAGTGAAGATGCGGACCGGTGGAGAGGCCGGTCTGGCCGAGAAAGCCGATGATCTGGCCCTGGCGAACATGAACGCCCGGCTCGATGCCTTTGGCAAAGGCGCTCTGGTGATTGTACGAGGTCTCGTAGCCATTGGCGTGGCGCAGGATGATCTGCTTGCCATAGCCGCCGGCCCAGCCGGCCTTTTCGACGACGCCGTTGCCGGCGGCGATGATCGGCGATCCGATGGGAGCGGCCCAATCGGTGCCGGTATGCATGCGGACATAACCGAGGATCGGATGCTTGCGGGCTCCAAACCCGGATGTAAATCTACCGTTGGGCAGCGGGTTGCGCAGCAGGAACTGCTCGGCGCTCGAGCCGTTTTCGTCGAAATAGTCGGTGCCGCCGTCCTGCATCTGGAAGCGGTAGAAATTCCGCGTCTGCCCGCCGAACGTCGACGAGACATAGAGCAGCTCGGAATCGTCGGAGGCCTGGTCGTCGCCGTCGGGCTGCGAGAACAGCACTTCGAGGCGATCCGCCGGATTGAGCCTGGACTGGAAGTCGACGCCGGAGGCCAGCAACTTGACCAGTTGCTGGGTCAGCTTCTTGGACATGCCGTATGAATAGGCGGTGCGGTAGATGCCGTCATAGATGTTCGGCAGATTGCCGCGCACCACCACCGGCGGCGAATCGTCGAAGGCGGTCAGCAATTCGGGATTGGGTTCCGGCTCCTGCGCCGGCACATACTGGCCGCGATCGTCGAGCGCGATGGTCACGATATGCGTTGTCTTGTCGTAGACGCTGGTGCGAACCACTTTGGCGGCGTCGCCATGCACTTCAAGCCCGACGCGCAGCACGGTTCCCGCCTTGAGCGCCGGTGCGTTGAGCAATCTGGCGATCGCCTCGGCCATGCCGGTGGCGTCATCGCCCGTATAGCCCGAATCAGCGAAGGCCTCGGTGATGTCGAGGTCCTTGGTGAAGGGAATGATTTCTTCTGCGAAAGCCGGCGTCTGATCGTCGGTAACGGCGCGCGGCGATACCGAGACGTTTTCCGGCACGATCTTGACGTCGTAGGAGCCGGCCATGCTTTCGGCAAAAGCTTCGCCGAATCGCTGCGGATCAACATAGTGCAGCGACGCCACCTGCACGGCGCCATCGCTGAGATCCGTACCCGCCTCGCGCACCACCTTTTCCACCTCATCGGCGGAAAGATCGCTCTTCTCATCGAAGGCCGCCGTCTCCAACGGGAAATCGACGGTCTTCAGGCTCATCTCGGTTTCGACCTTGGCGCCATAGATCTGGCCTGCTGTGGCCGCGGCCGTTGCGGGCTGGCCCGCATTGTCGTCGCCGTCATTGCCAAACACCTGCATCGGGTCGAAAGGCGGATAGGGGCGGTTGGTCGTGTGCCCGGCGGCAAGCGCCATCTTGATCTGCACGAAGGGCATGGTGTGGATGACGTCGCGGTCGCCGACCTTGGTCACCATCGACACTTCCATGCGCCGGCGGTCCTTGGCCTTGGCGATCTGGCGCGGTGCCACCAGCCTGGTGGTCTTGGCGACTTCACCGGAATCATCGCCATTGGCAATGCCGATCAGTTCGGCGATCTCGGGCGGCGTCGCCAGCTGCTGACGACCGTCGAGGGCGGCAAACAGCGCTACGCCCATCAGCACGCTTGAGGTCACGCCGGTAAGGAATGTGCCAGACAGCCAACGCGCAGAGACCTCACGCCGGTCGGGCGGGCCGCTGCGGCCGTCCGCGATCAGCGGCGGCTCATTGCCGAGTACGGCTATGACATCTTCCGTGTCTGGCATCCAGAAAGGCTGCTTCTTCCCCGGGCGGAACGGCTTGTCGGCTCTTGTTGGGCCATGACATTTGCCTGTCACGGCGAGTGAAGTCAACGAAGCGGCGAAAATCCCCACTCACACGCTCTGTTCTACAGTCTCTTATAGAGAGGCGTTTTTGCTCTCTTATAAGAGGTGCCGAACCGATGGTGCGCAGACCCCGCTTTGGTCTCTCATAAGAAGGCGCCGCGCGGGTCGCGCGGGCCTTCTTTGTTGGCCTTGGTGTCGAACCGCAATGCGGCGGCAATAGGGCTCCTTCTTGGCAACCCCAATGTTCCCCTGGGGCAGTCTGCGGACTCCAAGACTTCTGTCGCAAAAAGTTCAAAAACATGCGTGATCAGTGTTGACAGTTCTGGTTGGTGGCGACTATATACGCCTCACGAACGAGGGCGGTGCGCCGCTGGCGGCGAAGCAGTTTGCTTCTGATTTAGCCCTTGTGAGAATTCAAGAGAGCCGCGTAAGCGACACTCGGACGGCCCCGAAGCCACAAGCGTAACGGGCCACGACATCGCGTCTGCGGCGTCTGTTCTTTGAAAATTGAATATTGAAGAAAGAGAAACGTGGGCGGCAGA
>NZ_JBFUFZ010000008.1:0-235310 GCF_056403175.1 Mesorhizobium sp. P3_A10
TAGGTCGCTGCCAGGGGTCTGCTAAATGCACGTTGAACTCACATCCAATCGGATGGAGTGAAATCTTCTCCTTACGAACAGGCCCGCCAACGGGACTACGGGCCGCGCAAGCGGCCCTTTCATTTGGTGGTCTCTTGATTCCGGTAAGCTAAAACTTACCTCTAAGGTTGACGCGGGGTGGAGCAGCCCGGTAGCTCGTCAGGCTCATAACCTGAAGGTCACAGGTTCAAATCCTGTCCCCGCAACCAAATCACAAAAACGGCCCGCCATCGCGCGGGCCGTTTTGCTGTTCAGCCGTAGCCTGCAAGAAGGCCAAGCCGACGCGGCGGGACAGAGACCAATCCCTGTCCCAGCAACCAGACAACAAGCCCGTCAGGCATCAGCCGGCGGGCTTTCTTGATTCTGGTGGTGTCCCGCCGAGAGGCTATTTCAAAGCGGCGCGGCGGATGCTTCGCAGATACGATTTTTCGTCGCGGACGAGCCGATTTGCGATTTTGGCTGGACAGGGGAGTATTGGGGATCGCAAGTTTTCGGTATAGAACTCGATAAGCTCATCTGCGCGGGATTGGCCAATTTGCCGATCTCGGCGCTGATGTTCAAAGATCGCATCCATCCAGCAATCACCGATTTCACCCCACGCTGTGGCCACGCGAAACTGAGCTGACCCCTCCATGATGGACCAGCCTATCGCTCATCCCGACGTCCCGCCGATCGTGTCGTTTCGCTCGGTCACGAAACGCTATGACAAGATCACGGTCGTCGACGATCTCTCGCTTGAAATCGTCAAGGGTGAATTTCTGACCCTGCTCGGGCCAAGTGGTTCCGGCAAGACGACGACGCTGATGATGCTGGCCGGCTTCGAATGGCCGAGTTCCGGGCGCATCTTCATGGACGGGCAAGACATCACCGATCTGCCGCCGCACAAGCGCGAGATGGGCGTGGTCTTCCAGAGCTACGCACTGTTCCCGCATATGTCGGTCATCGACAATGTCGGGTTCCCGCTCGCCGTCCGCAATGTGCCTGCCGGCGAAGCGAAGCGCCGCATCGGCGATGCGCTCGAACTCGTCCATCTCTCAGGCTATGGCGATCGCAAGCCCGGGCAGCTGTCGGGCGGCCAGCAGCAGCGCGTCGCGCTTGCCCGTTCGCTGGTCTACCGCCCGCGCATCGTCCTGATGGACGAACCGCTCGGCGCGCTCGACAAGGCACTGCGCGAGCAGATGCAGATCGAGATCAAGCAGATCCACCAGCAACTCGGCGTCACTTTCGTCTATGTCACGCACGACCAGGACGAGGCGTTGACTATGTCCGACCGGGTTGCAGTGGTCCATGAGGGGCGTATTCAGCAGATCAGCCCGCCGGTCGAGATCTACAACCGGCCGCGTACCCGCTTCGTCGCGAGTTTCCTCGGTGAGACCAACATGCTGCCCGGCACCGTGGTTGGTATCGAGGGCGCCTTTGCCGAGATAAGGCTGGCCAGCGGAGCTGTGCTTCGCGCCCGCGCCGGCGATGGCATCTGCGCCGGCAAGGATGCCGTCCTGGTGGTGCGGCCGGAGGCGATTTCGGAAATCCATGCCGACGGCAACGCCATCGAAGGGACATTGCTGGACCAGCTTTTCCACGGCGATCATGTGCGCGTGCGGATCACCATTGCCGGCGCGCAAATCCTGCAGCTCAAGCTGAAACCGCAGGCCTGCGCGGCCTTGCCGGCACCCGGCCAGACGCTGCGCCTTTCCATTCCGGCCGAGGAGGCTCTGATCCTCGCCTGAACCTGGACTTGACCATTCAAAATCAAAGAGGGGAACTTCATGCTCAAACAAACTGGACTCGTCGCCGCGTCTTTTCTTGCTTGCACCATGCTTGTCGGCAACGCCTATTCACGCGATCTCGTCATCGTCTCCAATGGCGGCACCTTCCAGCAGGCGCAGCACAACTTCATTTTCGAACCGTTCTCCAAGAAGACCGGCATCAAGGTCGTCGAGGACATCTGGGACAACGGCATCGGCGTCATCCGGACCAAGGTTGAAAGCGGCGACAGCGGTTGGGACATCGTCAACGCCGAAAGCGAGGAGCTGGAGATCGCCTGTCAGGAAGGCCTGATCCTTCCGCTCGATATCGACAGGCTCGGCGGCAAGGACAATTATATCCCTGGCGCCGTCCACAAATGCGGCATAGGTGCTGCGATCTACAATCACGTTCTGGCCTACGACAAGACCCGCGTCAGCGCCGTGCCGACCTGGGCGGATTTCTTCGACCTGAAGAAGTATCCGGGCAAGCGGGCGCTGCGCTCCTCGCCCAAGACCAATCTCGAATTCGCGCTGATCGCCGACGGCGTTCCGCTCGCCGATGTCTACAAGGTGCTGTCGACACAAGAAGGCGTCGATCGTGCCTTTGCCAAGCTCGATACGATCAAGTCGTCGCTGGTGTTCTGGACCGCGGGCGGCCAGCCGATGCAGCTACTCGGCTCGGGTGAGGTGGTGATGACCTCGTCCTTCAATGGCCGTGTCACCAATGCGATCCACAAGGACCACAAACCGTTCGGCATCGTCTGGGACAAGTCGCTGCAGACGGCGGACAGCTGGGTTATCCTGAAGACCTCGCCGAATGTCGACAAGGCCTACGAGCTTCTGAAATTCGCCGGCGAGGCAGGGCCGCAAAGCCACCTGCCCGAGCTCCAGCCGATCGGCATCACCTCAGCCAAGGCTGTCGGCATGGTCAAGCCGGAACTGCTCGCCGACCTGCCGACCGCGCCGGAAAACGCCAAGGACGTCCTCCAGATCGATGCTGCTTTCTGGGTCGACAACACTGACGCCCTGACCGCCCGCTGGGCCGAGTGGTCGGCCGCCCAGTAGGTGGGGGGTCGGTGATGCTGAAGGGACGGAAGGGCGGATTGCTGCGCAGCTACGCGCTGATCGCACCGCTGTTTCTGTTCCTGCTGGCCACCTTCCTGCTGCCCGTCGGCATGGTCATGTGGCGCAGCATTGCCGATCCCGAGTTGCGGGCGGCGTTGCCTGCCACCGCTGACCGACTGTCGGCATGGGACGGCCGGGGCACGCCGCAGTCGGCCTTTGCCGCGCTGGCCAGCGATCTCAGGGTAGTCGACGGCCCTGCTCTCGCTTCGCTCAGCCGCCGGCTCTCTTATGAGAATCCCGGCTTTCGCGCCTTGCTGCAATCGACCAAACGCAAGCTGGAGGCTGCACCGGCCGGTACCGCCGATCTGGTCTCGCTCGATCCGCAATGGGGTGCGAACCAAACATGGCAGGCCATGAAGCGTGCCGCCGGGCCTGTCGGTATCTTCCACATCCTGTCCGCGCTCGATCTCAGGCAGAACTACGAGACCGGCATCGGGCCTTCCCGCTCAGGCGTGGCGCTCTACCGCTCGATCATGCTGCGGACCTTCGCGATCGCTGCCACCACGGCAGTCATTGCGCTGGCGCTCGCCTTTCCGCTCTGCGCCTTTCTGGCGCGCCAGAGCGACCGGGTGCGCAACCTGCTGCTGCTGATGGTGCTGCTGCCGTTCTGGACCTCGATCCTGGTCCGCACCATGGCCTGGCTTGCGCTGCTGCAGGACCGGGGCGTGATCAACACATTGCTGATGGATCTGGGTCTCATCGATGAACCCTTGAAGCTGCTCTACAACCGCGTCGGCGTCATCGTCGCGCTGGTCCACGTCATGTTGCCGTTCATGATCTTTCCGCTGCTCGCCGCCATGCGATCGATCGATCCGCATCTTTTCAGAGCGGCGCTGTCGCTTGGCGCGTCGCCATTCTATGCCTTCCGGCGTGTCTACCTACCGCAGGTCATGCCGGGCGTCATGGCGGGCACGCTGATGGTCTTCGTCGTCACGCTCGGCTTCTACATCACGCCGATGCTGGTCGGCGGCCCCGGCGACCAGATGATCAGCTACTATATCGCCTTGTTTACCACCGGCACGCTGAACTGGGGTCTTGCCTCAGCACTAGGCCTGGTCCTGCTGATCACGACCCTTTTCCTCTACGCCATCCAGAACGCCTTGCTGCACCGCAGCGGCGTCGGCATCCGCCAGGAGGTCCGGTGACCGGTCCGAGACAAACCTTCGCCAGCCGGCTCGGTCGTCTCTGTCTCGGCCTGATGGCGGCAATCGTGCTGGCCTTTCTGATGTCTCCGCTAATCACTATCGTGCTGTTCTCGTTCAAGAGCGGCGGCGATTTCACCTTTCCGATCACCGGCTGGTCGTTGAAATGGTACCATGAGTTCTTTTCCACCCAGACGTGGATGGATGCCTTGCGCAACAGCCTGGTGCTGGCCGTCGCCACGACCTTGCTGGCAACGCCGCTCGGCACCATGGCCGCACTCGGTCTGGCGGCACCCGGTCTGCCCGGAAGGCGACTGATCTCCGCGCTGCTTTTGGTGCCGATGATCGCGCCGGTCGTCATCGTCGGCGTCGGCATGTATTTCGTCTTTTCGTTGACCGGTTTGGCTGCAACCTATCCAGGCCTCGTCCTTGCCCACACAGCTCTCGCCGTGCCCTTTGTGGTGGTGACCGTGTCAGCTGTCCTGACCGGCCTCGACCGCCGGCTGCTCTGGGCCGCGGCCAGCATGGGAGCGCCGCCCTTGCTTGCCTTCCGCAAGGTGACGCTTCCGGTCATCCTGCCGGGCATCGCTTCGGGCGCGCTGTTTGCCTTCGCCACCTCGCTCGACGAGGTCGTCGTGACAATGTTTCTCGCCGGTCCTGGACAGCGCACCTTGCCGCGCGAGATGTTTACCATCGCTCGTGACACGCTGACGCCGACCATCGCGGCTGCCGCAACCGTGCTGATCGCCGCCTCGATCGTGCTGCTGGCCGTTTCGACGATGCTTGGCCGTTCGAACCGATAGGGCTTTGGCCGGCGCGCTTGTCGGCACGACCCGTCGATGCTAGCTGCATGACCAAAGCGCGGGCGTAAAACCGTGGCCCAACTCTCTGCCTGGCAGCAGAAGGATTGAATCTTCTTAATGAAGTCGAGGGCCGATATTTCCGCGAGACACCGCTTCATTCTGGCAGGGGCGCGGCTGCTGTTGACGGTTCGCCACGCGATGCTCGTCATGCGATTTGCAAGGAGGTTTGGCTATCTGCCCAACCCTGCCGCGCCGGAGACCTATCACGAGCGGATGCTTTGGCGCAGAATCGTCGACCACAATCCGTTGTTCGTGACGTTGTCGGACAAGCTCGCCGTGAAAGATTACATCCTCAAGGTTTGCCCGGAATTGATGGTGCCGGAGACGCTGTGGTCGGGCCGCGATCCCGATGACATTCCGCTCGACCTCTTGGCCAAAGACGTGGTGGTCAAGACGAACCACGGCTGCGACATGAATATTTTCGTTTCCGACGGCCGGCCAGATCGCACGACCATCGTAAGCGAGACCAGACGCTGGCTCGGGAAACGTCAAGGGCGCCACAATGGCGAATGGGCCTATTGGTCGATTACACCGACGGTCTTCGTCGAACAGCGGCTGCCGCTCAGCGGCGGCGAGATCGCCACCGAGATCAAGGTCCAGATCTGCAGCGGTGTCGTGTGCCATGTCAGGGCCGAGGACAAGAAAGCACGCATGTCGCGGCTGTTCGATCCTGAGGGCAATCCCTTGCCCGGTCGCGATGTCGACTATCCGCGCGAGGACCAGGCGCTGCCCGTGACAGCGCGCCTGGTCGAATTCATTCGTCAGGCAGTCGTCATCGCGCCGCGCATCGCTGGCGATCTCGACTATGTCCGTGTCGATTTTCTGGTCACCAACGAGCGGCTGTTCGCTGGCGAGGTCACCGTCTATACCGGGGGCGGCTACTCCGTCTGGAGCAATCCGGCCATCATGGCGGACATCGAGCGGCACTGGCGGCTCGATCAATCGGATTATTTGCGGCGGCGGCACACGGGCATTGCCCGGCTCTATGCAAATGCGCTGCGCGCGAAATGTATGGCGGACGGTGGCGATTTGCACCCGGCCCATCTTGTCGGGTCCCCGCCTCTGGAAACGCTGCAGACCTAGACCATGATCCCAACCCTCGGGTTGAGGTCATGGTCTAACAGCAAAAGTGAGCCTCATCCCGATCCTATCGGGATGATTGGGCCCTGTCTGGCTGGTTTCGATCCGAACCGCCGTCCAGCCACTCGATATCCGCCGGTGAAAGCGCAATGTCGAGTGCCTGGAGGCTGTCTTCCAGTTCACCGAGCGTGCGCGGACCGATCAGGGGAACCGACGGAAAGGGCTGCGCCAGCACATAGGCGAGCGCGACATGGATCGGGCTTTTGCCCAGCCTGTCGGCGAGTTCGATCGCCCGGTCGCGGCGGCCGAAATTTTTCTCCGAATACCAGACCCGGACGAGTTCCTCATTGTCACGCTTGTCGCGGCCGGCGCGGTCGGTGAAGAAACCGCGTCCCTGGCTCGACCAGGCGAAATTCGGCATCTGCCTGGATGTCAGCCAGGCTTTCCACTCATCGCTGGAGGAGGTGACGCAGCCGGCCCAGATCGGTTCCAGCATCTCGGCCAGCGAGAAATTGTTGGAGAGCGCGCCGGGCTTCTGCTTGCCGGTCCGCTCGGCATAGGCAATCGCCTCATCCATGCGCTCCATCGTCCAGTTGGAGCCGCCGAACGGGCCACGGATGCGCCCGGCCTTGACCTCCTGGTCCATGGCGTCGACGAACTCGCCGACCGGCACATCCGGATTGTCGCGATGCATGAAATAGACGTCGACATAGTCGCTCTGCAGCCGGTCGAGCGACTGGGCAAGCTGCTTGCCGATCACATCGGGATAGCAGAGCGGCGAGTGTGCGCCCTTGCCGATGACCACCGATTGCTCGCGCACGCCGCGGTTCTTCAACCACTGGCCGAGCAACGCCTCGGTATAGCCGGCGCCATAGACATAGCCGGTGTCGAACAGATTGCCGCCCGCTTCGAAAAAGCCATCGAGCAGGATCGCGCCCGAGGAAAAGCTGCGGAAATCCTCGAAGCCAAGCGCCACCACGGAAGCCGGTTTCGACAAGCCCGGAATGTTGCGCTTGCCGATCGCCGTGCCGTTGGAGCGCAACGGCCGGCCGGAAATCGTGTTGACGCGTCTCGTGGACTTTTCGATCTCGTATTCGAGGCCGGCCGCAGAGCGCCATTTGTCGAGCACGCGCAGTGTGCCTAGGCTATCGGCCCAGCCCATACCCGGCCAGGCAAATTCCTGGTTACCGGCAAGGATGGCCTCGCCGGCGGCGTCGACCTCGAAAGAGTAGAGATGGCGCGTTTCATTGACACTGATGGTGTCGCGCGTCCCGTCGTAACGGACCACGTCGATCTTGCCGAGACCGACATCGCGGTTGCCGCCGGCGAACCAGAAATCCGGCACCTCGATGCGGCCCTTGGTGCCAAGGATGCGCAGCACATTGTCCTGGTTGAGCGAGATGCTGCAGGAGACTTCGGCGATGATGCCGCCTGGAAAATGCAGCAGCGCCGAGGCCCACTCATCGACACCGGACGGGCCAAGATGCGCGGTACCGGTCACCTTGTCGGGCTCGGCGAAAGGCATTCCTGCAACTGCGCCGGCAATCAGCCGCGCCATGGAGACGGGATAGCCGCCGACGTCCAGAATGCCGCCGCCCGCGAGATCGTTGGCATAGAGCCGATGCTCCGGCATGAAGTCCGGCATGGCGAAGCCGAAGCTGGACTTGATCATACGGACCTCGCCAATGACACCCGACCTGATCAACTCGACCAGCTTCAGCGTCTGCGGATGCAGCCGGTACATGAAGGCCTCGCCGAGAAACGTACCGGCCTTGCGGGCGGCATGGATCATCGCGTCGGCCTCGAAGGCGGTCAGCCCCATCGGCTTTTCGCACAGCACGTGCTTGCCGGCCTCAGCCGCTTTGATCGCCCATTCGGCATGGCCGGGATGGGGTATCGAAATATAGACCGCATCGACATCCGGATCGGCGAGCAAGGCGTCGTAGCCGTCGAGGATGCGGGCGCCGGGAAAGCTTTCGACCAGGCCCGATTTGCTTGGGTTGCGGGCGCCGAGGGCGACCAGTTTGCCGGTGCGCGACTGGGCCACGCCACCGGCAAAGGCCAGGGCAATGCTGCCCGGCCCGAGAATGCCCCAGCGGATGGGCGCGGTTGAAGTCATTGTCATTCTCCTTGACGGCTAGAAAGAGTGTAAAGGCTGGAAAGGGAAAGCGGTCAGCGCAGCCGCAGCCCGTTTTCGTCGAACAGGTAGGATTTGCGGATGGAAACAGTGACCTCGGTGGTGTCGGGAACCTTTGCCGCGTCGCGCTGAATCACCACGTCTTCGCCGTTGGTCGTCCTGGCATAGAGAAAGCTGGTGCCGCCCAGATGCTCGACCACGTCGATGCGCACGACAAGGTCGGCATCGCCTTCTCCGGCATTGCCGAAATGTTCGGGCCGCACGCCGACGATGACCTTGCTTCCCGTCTCGGGTGCTGCGCCGGTCAGAGGCTGCGTGATGCGGGTCTTTTCCTGGCCCGCCAGCTCGACAACGATGCCGTGCGTGTCGCGCCCGACAACGCGGCCGTTGATGAAGTTCATCTTTGGCGAGCCGACAAAACCGGCCACGAACTGATTGTCGGGATTGTCGTAGAGATCGAGTGGACGGCCGATCTGCTCGACATGGCCGCCGCGCAGCACCACGATCCTGTCGGCCAGTGTCATCGCCTCGGTCTGGTCGTGGGTGACGTAGATCATCGTCGTGCCCAGTTCCTTGTGCAGGCGCGAGATCTCGACGCGCATCTGTACCCGGAGCTCGGCGTCGAGATTGCTCAGCGGCTCGTCGAAGAGGAACACCTGGGGCTCGCGCACGATGGCGCGGCCGATGGCGACCCGCTGGCGCTGGCCGCCGGAAAGCTGGCGCGGCCGGCGGGCCATCAGCTCGGTGATGCGCAGGATCTCAGAGGCCCGCTTCACCCGCCGCTCGGTATCGGCTTTCGGATTGCCGGTCATCCTGAGGCCGAAGCTCAGATTCTGCTCGACGGTCATATGCGGATAGAGCGCATAGGACTGGAACACCATGGCGATGCCGCGGTCGGCCGGCTCGACATCGTTGACCACCTTGCCGCCAATGGCGATCTCGCCGCCGCTGATGTCCTCAAGCCCGGCGATCATCCTCAGCAGCGTCGATTTCCCGCAACCGGAGGGGCCGACGAAGACGACGAACTCGCCGTCGCTCACATCGATGTTGGCGCCATGAACGATCTCGAAGTTGCCAAAGCGCTTGACGACATTGCTGAGGGTTACCGCCGCCATTGCCGATCCTTACTTGATAGCGCCGGCGGCAATGCCGGCGATGAAATGACGCTGCAAGAGAACGAAGACGACCAACATCGGCGCCGTCAGCATCATCGAGCCTGCCATGATGCCGCCCCATGATACTTTGGTGAGGCCGATCAGCGTGCCGAGCGCCACGGGAGCCGTCATCGAGCCGGGCTGGCTGTTGATCAGCAGCGGCCAGAGATAGTTGTTCCACGAGGCAAGGAACAGAATGATGGCCAGTGCCGCCAGCGTCGGCCGCGCCAAAGGCAGCGCCACGAACAGGAAGATGCGCCATTCCTTGACCCCTTCGACTCGCGCGGCGTCGAACAGATCGGCCGGCATCATAGAAAAGCTCTGTCGCATGAAGAGGACACCCAGCGAATTGAAAAGCGGCGGTACGACCAGCGCCACCCAGGTGTTGGCGAGCTTGAAGTCGCGCGCCACCATGATGAATTGCGGGATCAGCACAACGGCATAGGGCAGTGTGATGGTGCCGAGGATGATCGCCACGACCGCGCCCTTGCCGAAGAACTGATAGCGCGCCAGCGCCCAGCCGGCCATCGAGGTGAGCAGCACCGACAGCACCGTGTAGGTCACTGCCACCGAAACCGAGATGCCGATGGCGCGGATGAAATCGGTATCGCGTTGCAGATTGTTGAAATTCTCAATGAAATTGCCGTGCGGCAGAAGCTCGATGCCGGGGCTGAAGATGCCGTTGTCGGGCATCGTCGAAAAGATCGTCATCATCCACAGCGGAAACAGCCAGATCAGCGCCAGCGGCGTCAGGAAAAGGTGCAGCGCGATGCTGCGACCCAGTTTGGCTTGCGAACGCGAGCTCATTTCGGCTCCTTCGTCAGCCAGAGTTGCACCAGCGTGATGGCGATTGCGAGCCCAGCCATGGTGTAGGCGACGGCCGAGGCGTAGCCGAAGTTCAGCGACCTGAAACCCTGACGGTAAAGCAGCAGCCCGAGCGTTTCGGTGCCGCCGCCCGGGCCGCCGCGTTCGGTGATCAGGAACGGTTCGGTGAACAGCTGCATGGTGCCGATGATCGACAGCACGCAGCAGAAGACGATGATCGGCTTCAGCAATGGCAGGGTGATGTAGAAGAACTGCTTCACCTTGCTGACGCGGTCGAGCGTCGCCGCCTCGTAGACATCCTGCGGGATCGACTGCATGCCGGCGAGCAGGATGATGGCGTTGTAGCCGGCCCAGCGCCAGGTCACCGCGATCATGATCAGCGCCATCGCCGGCGTGACGTTGGAAAACCAGTCGACGCTTGGAAGGCCGACGCTGTTCAGCAATTTGTTGATGATGCCGAAATTGAGGTTGAACATCAGCCGGAAGACTGCGGAATAGGCGACTTCGCCAACCACGACCGGGGCGAAGAAAGCGAAGCGGAACAGGCCTCTGGCTTTCAGCAGCGGCGAATTCAAAAGCACGGCCATCACCGTGGCGAGCGCGATCATCACCGGCACCTGGATAACCAGGATGAGCAGCGTGTTCTTCAGAGCATTGAAAAAGGCTGGGTCGCCGATCAGCCGGCCCCAGTTGAAGCCGGGCGCAAACCGCCAGGGCACGGTGCGCGTCGCCTGGAAGGAGATCAGGAAAGAGTCAATGATCGGCCATAGCCAGAAGATCGCGAAGATCAGCAGATAAGGCGCGAGGAAGCGATACGCCGTGGCGTTCTGATAGCGCATGGTTGCCTCCTTTCCGCATTGGCGGGTGAGCACGCGTGCTCAAACACGCAGCGCGTTGAATGGTCCCGGGCAGCATCGATGCCGCTCGGGACCATCTCGCCCAGATCAGGACTTGACGGGCAATCCGGTCGCTGCCGCGATCTGATTGGCTGCATCATCGAGCGCGGTCTTGGCGTCCGGATAGCCGCCGCCCAGATATTTGGTCTGCACCGAGCGCATGATGATCTCGGCATCGCTCTGGAACGGCGTGCCGCGGCTGGGCACGACCTTGGGCAAGGTGGAGAGAATATCCTTCCACACTGCCTGACCACCCCAATAGGGCAGGCCTTCGGAGACATAGGGATCATTGAGCGCCGAGACCAGCGAGGGCACGAGGCCGAAGTCCTTCAGCATCGTTATCTGGCCTTCATTGGTCTCGAGCGTGTATTTCAGGTAGGCGTAGGCGGCTTCCTTGTTCTTCGAGGCCGATGTGATGGCCAGCGAAGAGCCGCCGAGATTGGCGGCGCGCGGGCCGTCGGCCGTCAGGCTCGGCATGAGATAGACGCCCCATTTGCCGTTTTCGCCCGCCGATTCAGTGCGAATGGTGCCCTCATACCAGCCACCATAGATCTGGGTGGCAACGGCACCGGCGGTGTTGTTGGTGATCTTGGTGCCCCAATCGGCCGAGGAGATGATGCCTGCGTCCTTCATCTCCTTGATCTTGGTCAGGGTATCGACACATTTGGGCTGGTTGACCGTGATCGACAGCCCGTCAGCGGCAAAATAGGCGCAGCCCTGTTCGTTGGCGATCATGCGGAAGAATTCGGTGTCGCCGTTGAAATCGGCATTGGTCATCGTCACGCCCGGATTGGCGGCCTGGATCTTCTTGCCGGCGGCGATGAAATCGTCCCAGGTCTTGATCGAGGCAGGATCGACACCGGCCTTCTCATAGAAGTCGCGGCGGTAGAAGGCGGCGACAGGGCCGGAATCCCATGGCATTGCATAGGCCTTCTCGCCCACTTCGAGTTCGGTGCGCTTGAAATCGGGGAATTTTGCCTGGTCCTCGGCGGTGTAGCCAAGCGTATGCAGGTCGACGAAGCAGTCGGGGAACTGGCTCCAGTAGTTCTCGGCCTCGCCATTCTCGATCGAGACGATATCCGGCAGCCCGACGCCTCCGGCGGCACAGCCGGCGATCGACTTGTCATAGGTCGGCTGGTTGCCGACATCCTCGACCGTCACCTTGACGTCGGGGTACTGCTTGTTGAAGCCGGCTACGGTCGCCTTCAACGATGAAGCGGCGATGTTCCAGCTCCAGATCGTGATTTCGCCAGACTGCGCAAGCGCCGGGCTTGAGCCCAGGGCAAGCGCAAGCGCGGCGCAGGTCAATATGGTGCGCATTGAAATCCTCCCATTTCATTTGCTCTGTCTTGGTGAGCGTGGCTAGACTATGCGGTAGGGAAGGCTTGTCGCCGTCAAAGGGAATAAGAAATTGGCGGAAAGTAAGATGCCGGAACGACCGTTTTACCAACCTGGCGCCAGCAGTGTGGAAGGCCTGCCGCTGCTGCTGCAGATGTTTCACACACAGCCCCTGGTTATGCTCAAGCCGCATTGGCACGCCCAGGTCGAGGTCAATTTCATTGTGCGCGGCAGCGTGCACTACCGCATGAACGACCATGAGATTTCGCTTTCGGCCGGCGAGATGTGCCTGTTCTGGGGCGGCCTGCCGCATCAGATGGACGATCTCAGCGACGATGCCGTCTATGCCGGCGCGCATCTGCCGCTGGTGCATTTCTTCCGGCTGCACCTGCCGACCGATGTCCGGCATCGGCTAATGACAGGCGCGACACTGGTGAGCGATGCGACCGACCGGTCGGACGACGACAGTTTCGAGCGCTGGAACCGCTACGCCCGCTCCGGCGATTCGGCAAAGGCGGAGCATGCCGTGAACGAGCTGCTGCTGCGGCTGGAGCGGATGCGGTTCGAGCCGTACCGGCTCGTGCCCGAAAACCCGATCGGACAGGCAGCCGGCAGCCCCTTCGATCAGCAGTCTTCACGCAATGTCGGGCGTATGTGCGACTTCATCGCGGAGAACTTTCTCTACGACATCGACTGCGTGAACATCGCGGCCGCTGCCGACATTCATCCCAAATACGCTATGAGCACCTTCAAGAAATCGACCGGCATGACGCTCAACGAATATGTGAATTTGTTGCGGCTCAGCTATGCCCAGGCGATGCTGATGCACCAGGACGCCAACGTGCTCAGGGTCGCCATGGACTCCGGTTTCGGTTCGCTCAGCGCCTTCAACAAGTCGTTCCGCAAGCTTGCCGGCATGACGCCTTCCGATTTCCGCAAGGGTGTGGGCATCAGGTAATTCCGCCAATCCGCGATCGGCTGGCCAGGGCCTGTTCCATCGCCAGTCAATTGGCAGGGACACCTTCCAGGCGCTGTTTCGGTTCGCGGGCGCCGGTGACAAAGCTGCGCCAGCCGCCATAGGCCGAGATGTCGGCTGCTGCCGCCAGCCCGGCAGTTTCGACCAGGAAACCCTTGGCCGACGTGCCGTCTGCGAGGTCGATTGTGCCGATGCCAAGCGGCGACGGGATCGCGGCGACGAAGCGCCCGAACGCGTCCGGCTCAAGCCGCCAGACCTCGACATCAATCGCCATGCCGCCACTGGCGACCCGCACCAGCCCCGGCTTGGGCACAGACTGACCGGCGAGTGCATAGAGCCTGTAGGCCGGCGCTGTTTTCACGGCTCTCGAGAATTGCGCATCGAGCTTTTTCAGCTGGCCGTTGAGCGGCATGCCCGAGAGATGCGCACCGACCACCACCAGATCGATCATGCCGTCGGCGATTGGCGACGGAGGAAGCAGAGGGGCCGGCTGCGGCCAGTCCGTCGCGCCGAGCAAGAGGCCGCTGGCGGTATGCAGGTCGCGGGCAAGTGCTGCCGTCAGCGCGTCGCCGCCGGCCGGCGCAAGCAGCGTGACGCTCATCGGCAAGCCGTCATCGCGCTTTCCGGTCGGCACAGCGATGCCGCACATGTCGAGCAGGTTGACGAAATTGGTGTAGGTGCCGAGCCGGCTGTTGGTGAGGATCGGGTCGGCAAGCACCGCATCGACCGTGTAGTGGGTCGGCGCGGTCGGCACGCAGAACAGGTCGACCGAGGCGATGATTGGAGCGAGTTTCGCCTTGTAGGCCTGCAAGGCATAAAGGCCGCGAAAGGCGTCCGCGGCCGACAGACTTCTGGCGCCGCCGATGATCTTGCGCGTCACCGGATGCAGGGCGGCTTCGTTGGACTCCATGAAATCGCGGATCGCCACATAGCGTTCGGCCACCCAGGCGCCCTCGTAGAGGAGGTTGGCGGTGCCGTAGAAATCGCCGAACGGGATTTCGACCAGCCGGCAGCCGAGCCGCGACAGCATGGCAAGCGAGGCCTCGAAGCCGGCCTGCATCGCCGCATCGCCGAAGAATTTCAGGTCGGCTTTTGCCGGGATGCCGACGCTCAGCACCGGCGGGCGCGCGGCGAGCGGCTGGACGGCGATGTCGCGCGAATAGGCATCGGCCGCATCGCGCGCTGCCGCCACGGAGAACACCCGATAGGCGTCATCGACAGTCAGCGCGAACACCGAGACGCAGTCCAGCGTGCGGCAGGCCGGCACGACGCCGGCCGTCGAGAGCGCACCGACTGTCGGCTTCAGGCCGACGATGTTGTTGAGGCCGGCCGGGATGCGGCCGGAGCCGGCGGTGTCGGTGCCGAGCGCGAAGGAGACGATGCCGCGCGCCGTTGCCACCGCCGAACCCGAGGAGGAGCCGCCCGGCACCAGCTCCTCATCGATGGCGTTGCGTGGGATCGGCCAGGGCGTGCGCACGCCGACGAGGCCGGTGGCGAACTGGTCGAGATTGGTCTTGCCGACGACGAGCGCGCCGGCGGCCTTGAGCCGTGCCACCACGGTGGCATCCCTATCGGGCCAGTAGGTGTATTCGGCGCAGGCCGCCGTCGTCGGCATGCCGGCGACGTCGATGTTGTCCTTCACGGCGAAGGGAACACCCCAGAGCGGTTTTGCCGCCGGGTCGAACGGGCCGAGCGCTTCGGCCGCGGCAAGCAGATCCGCCCTGGCGGCGAGATGGATGAAGATGCCCGGATCATCAGCGGTCTCGATGCGGGCATAAATCGTCGCGATCACATCGCCAACGCTGACGCCGTCCCGATAGGCCGCGTGCAGGCTCGCTATGTCGAAGCGGACATCACTCATTTCGTCTCCCCCAGAATGATCACCGGCAGGTCCCATTGGATCAGCACGACGCAGCCGTCTTTCGTCCACACCGAATGCTCGGTCCCGACTGGATTCAGGATGACGCTGCCTGCGGGATAGTCGCCGTTCTCGTCGCTCTGGGTGCCTTCCAGCACGACGATGGTCTCCAGCCCGACATGGCGGTGGCGCGGCACGCCGGCGCCGGGCTGGTAGTTCAGGATCGCAACCGAAGGTTCGACCGGCCCGCCCTTGAGCAGCCAATGCACGGTGATGCCGTGACGGAAATGCTCGAACGCCAGATCGCGCCAGCCGCCATTGACGAGGCCAGCAAAAGCAAGATTAGGCATTGGCAATTCCCTGAAGCACCTGGTCGGCCATCGCCGTCCAACCGACGATGGCGCCTTGCGCCCTGATCATGGCCAGGGCCGCCGCCTTGAACTCCGGGAAATAGCTTTCCGTAGCGTCCTCGGCGAGCAGGCACTCATAGCCGCGATCGTTGGCCTCGCGCATCGTCGTCTGCACGCAGACTTCGGTGGTGACGCCGGCAAAGACAAGTTGCTGTGCGCCGAGCCGTTTCAGATCGTCGCCAAAACTGGTTGCGTAGAACGCGCCCTTGCCGGGTTTTTCGATGACGATCTCGCCGGGCAGCGGGGCAAGCTCGTCGAGGATTGCCGTGCCCGGTTCGCCGACGATCAGCACACGGCCCATCGGGCCGACATCGCCGATACGGATCGACGGATTGCCGCGATTGCGCTTGGCCGGCGGCAGGTCCGAAAGGTCGGCCCTGTGGCACTCCATGGTGTGGATCACCGGCAGGCCGGCGGCGCGGAACCCTTCGATCAGCTTCTTCACCGTCGGCACGATGGCTGTGACGCGGCTGACGTCGTTGCCGAGGCTGGCGCCGAAGCCGCCGGGCTCGGCGAAATCGCGCTGCATGTCGATGACCACCAGCGCCATGGTCTGCGGTTTGAAGGTGAAGGAAAACGGCAGTGCATTGATTTCTGCCATCAGTGATGTCCCGCCATATGCTCGCCGATGGTCTGCACGCTGGCTTGCGCAATCGGCGTCTCATAGACCAGCGCGCCGTCCGACATGACGAAGATGCGATCGGACAGTTCGAGCAGTTCGTCGAGGTCTTCCGACATCAGGAGCACGGCGGCACCCGCATTGCGCGCCTTCATGATACGGGCGCGGATCTCGGCCACCGCCGAGAAGTCGAGGCCAAAGCACGGGTTGGAGACGATCAGCAGGTCGACCTCGCCGGTGAGTTCGCGGGCCAGCACGGCGCGCTGCACATTGCCGCCCGACAGCGACGAAATCGGCGAGGCAAGCGATGCGGTCTTGACTTTGAACTGCTCGACCAGCCGGGTCGCATAGTCCCTGATCGCGCTCATCCTGATCCAGCTGATCGGCTTGCCGGCTTCGTTCAAATCGAAGGTCCGGAAAGCCATGTTTTCCGCCACCGTCATCTTCGGCGCGCAGGCATTGCGCAACGGCTCCTCGGGAATGAAGCGGACATTGAGCGTCCGCGCCTCGCTGCGGCTGGCGCCATAGGGCGAGCCCTTGACCAGAACGTCGCCGCCGTCGCGTGTGCGCTGTCCGGCCAGGACTTCGAGAAACTCCTTCTGGCCGTTACCGGAAATGCCGGCAACGCCGACGATTTCGCCGGACTTCACATCGAGTTCGCCGATGTTGATGGTTTTCAGGCCTGTCCGGTCGGGTGCCTTCAGTGCCTTCACTGTCAGGATCTGCCTGGCGTCGATCGGCACCGGAGCGCGACTGTCGAGCGCGGCGATCGGCTGGTCGCCGATCATCATCGCTGCCATCTCCCTGTGCGACAGGTCCGACACTTTTCCGGTTCCGGTCAGTCTGCCCTTGCGCAGCACCGTGATGTCGTCGGCAAACGCCGTCACTTCATGGAATTTGTGCGAGATCATCAGCACGGTGAGACCGCCCGCTCTGGTCATGTCGCGCACCAGGCCCAGCACTTCCTGGGCTTCGCCGGGGGTGAGCACTGAAGTCGGCTCGTCCAGCACCAGGAAGCTGCGGCCGAGATAGAGTTGCTTGATGATTTCCAGCTTCTGCTTTTCGCCGGCGGCGAGCTCGGCCACCTTGACGTCGAGCGGCAGCTTGAACGGCATCCGCTCCATGAAGGCTGCAAGGTCGGCGCGCTCTTGGCGCCAGTCGATGATCCCCGGCACCTTCTCACGTGAAATGACCAGGTTTTCCGCGCCGGTCAGTGACGGGACAAGCGTGAAATGCTGGTAGACCATGCCAAGCCCGAGTGCCGAAGCATCGCGCGGGCTGGCGATCGCCACCTCGCGGCCGTCGACCAGAATGTCGCCCGAGGTCGGGTGGTAAAAACCCATCATGCATTTGACCAGCGTCGACTTGCCGGCGCCATTTTCGCCGAGCAGCGCGTGGAACGATCCGGCAGGCACCTTGATCGAGACGTCGCTGAGCGCGGTAAAGGCGCCGAAGCGCATGGTCATGCCGATGGTCTCGACGCTGACTGCTTTCCTGCCGCCTTCACTCATGGCCAAACCTCATGGCAGTTGGGCGACGAAGGACGCCGAATTCGACACCGCGCCGAAGACGCCGCCCTGCATCTTGATCATCTTGATCGCGGCGAGGTGGTTGCCGTAGTCGGTCGCGCCGCAGCAATCCTCCAGCATGACGCATTCGAAGCCGCGGTCGTTGGCCTCACGCATCGTGGTGTGCACGCAGACGTCGGTGGTGATGCCGGTGAGCACGATGTTTTCGATGCCGCGCTGGTTGAGGATCAGCTCCAGGTCGGTGGCGCAGAACGAGCCCTTCCCCGGCTTGTCGATGATCGGCTCGCCCTCAGTCGGGTAGAGGTCGGGAATGATGTCCCAGCCCGGCTCGCCGCGCACCAGGATGCGCCCGCAGGGGCCGGGGTCGCCAATGCCGGCATTGATGCGGCGCGAGCGCCAGCGCTTGTTGGCGGGCAGGTCGGCGAGGTCTGGCCGGTGGCCCTCGCGGGTGTGGATGATGGTGTAGCCTTTCGCGCGCATGGCCGACAGCACCGACTTGATCGGCTCGATCGGCGCGCGCACCAGCGACAGGTCGTAGCCCATATGGTCGACATAGCCGCCCGGCCCGCAGAAATCGGTCTGCATGTCGATGATGATTAGCGCCGTATTGTCAGGGCGAAGTTCGCCATTGTAGGGCCATGGATAGGGGTCGGCGTCGATGTAGCGCTGGGTGATCTCGGCTCTGGCGTTCATGGCAAAAACTCCAGTCATTTGGTGATCGACAATTCGCCCGGCGCGCCGGCAAGCGAACGGCTCGGCGATGAGGTGGCGATCATGATGATCAGGGTGAGGATGTAGGGAGCGGCGTAGAACAGATAGTAGCCTTGCGTGACGCCGACCGACTGCAGCGCCGGGCCGAGCGCGCCGGCGCCGCCGAACAGCAAGGCGGCGGCAAAGCAGCCGAGCGGGTTCCAGCGCGCGAAGATGACCAGCGCTACCGCCATCAGCCCCTGGCCGGACGAAATGCGTTCGGTCCAGCTGCCGGGATAGTAGAGCGACAGATAGGCGCCGCCGATGCCGGCTAGCGCTCCGCCGACCCCAGTGGCAATGAGGCGCACGGTGTTGGGGTTGAGGCCCATGGCGCGCGCCGCGTCGGAACTGTCGCCGACCACACGCAGGATCAGGCCGGCGCGGGTGTTGCGGAAAGCCCACCACAGGAACACCGCCAGTGCCGCGCCGATCAGGAACAGCACATTGACGTTGAGCGCCGCCTGTACCTGCGGAATATCGGACCAGTCGCCGAAGGGAATGGCCGGCAGGTCGGGCGCCGACGGCTGGATGAATGGCTTGCCGAAGAAGAAGGCGAGACCGGAGCCGAGCAGCATCAGCGCGATGCCGATGGCGATGTCGTTGACCCCGGGAAATTTGCAGATCCAGCCGTGGAACAGGCCGAAGCACAGGCCGGCCGCGGCGGCCGCCAGCAGGCCGAGCCAGGGCGAGCCGGTCATCACCGCCACCGCATAGGCGGTCATGGCGCCGAAAACCAGCGTGCCCTCGAGGCCGAGATTGATGCGGCCGGAGCGTTCGGTGATGGCTTCGCCAAGCGACACGAAGATGAAGGGTGTCGACACCCGGATGGCGCCGCCGAGGATGGCGAGCGGAACGCCCCACAGTCCGATCTCGGTTGCGTCCATCAGGCGCCTCGCTTCCAGAGGTCGGGATTGAAGGCCTTGAAGCGGCCGTAGAAGGTTTCGCTGAACAGGATGACGACGAACAGCATGCCTTGCAGCACCAGCACGGTGGCATCGGGCAGGTCCATGCGGCGCTGAATCAGGCCGCCGGACGCGTTGATGCCGCCAAGCAGGATGGCGACAGGGATGATGGCCAGCGGGTTGTGGCGGGCAAGGAAGGCAACAAGAATGCCAGTATAGCCGTAGCCGGCGGCGAGCGAGGCATTGGCGCTGCCTTGCACGGCGCCGACTTCCAGCATGCCGGCAAGGCCGGCGAAGCCGCCTGCAAGCGCGGTGAAGCCGACGATCAGCGGTCCGACGGCCAGCCCCTGCACCTGGGCTGCCCTGACATTGCCGCCGGCGATGCGGGCGGCAAAGCCCCAGCGGGTCTTTTCGATCAGCAGCCAGGACAGGACGCAGGCAACGATGCCGACGACAAGGCCCCAATGCACCTCCATGCCCGGAATGTTGCCGATGCGATAGGCGTCGGCCAGCGGCTGGGTCGAGGGTTTGTTGAGCGAGGCGGGATCGCGCAGTGGTCCTTCCACCAGATGGTTCATCAGGGCGATGGCGATATAGGCCATCAGCAGGCTGGAGATGGTTTCGTTGACGGCGCGGTAGTGGCGAAGCGCGCCGACGGCACCGATCCAGATGCCGCCGGCGGCCATGCCCGCCACGCCCATGGCAAGAATGACGATTGATGATGGCGCGCCGCCCAGCGCCACGCCTGTGGCAGCGGCAGCGACGCCGCCGAGCACGATAGCGCCCTCGCCACCGATGACGACGAGGCCGAGCCGGGCCGGCAGCGCCACGCAGAGCGCGGCAAGCAGCAGCGGGGCTCCGCGCGACAGCGAGTTCTGGATCGAAAACCACGAGCCGAAACCGCCGCGCCACATGGTTTCATAGAGCTGGAGCGGCGACTTGCCGACCAGCGCGATGAACAGGCTGAACAGGACCATGCCGACGACCAGAGCCGCGAGCGGAATGACGAAGGCTTCCGCCCGCCGGGCAATCCATTCCAGCGCCGCCGGATAGCTCCTGGCGCCGAACACTGCCGGTGCATCCGCGCTGCTGACCGTATCTGCCATGGCCCGTCTCCGTGCGCGCGTTCAGCTTCAGGCGGTCGAACCGACGACACCCTCGACGAGATAGTCCATGCTTTCGAGTTCGATGGCGGTCTCGACGAAGGCCTGGCCTTCGGTGGCGACGACAACGCCCTTGTTGCTCTTCAACGGACCCTTGATGACGGAGAAGCCACCCTTCATCATCTCGGCCAGCGTGGCGTCGAACTGCTTGTGGGCCGGCTCGCCGACGGCGGGACCAAGCGGGCTCATCTTGACGAAACCATCGGCCAGGCCACCGCGGGTGAAATTGGGCAGCGGCGTGCCGGCGACGAGGTCGTCGACGAACATCTTGTAGACCTTGGCCCAGTTCCATTCGGCGCCGGTCAGGTATTTTTCGGGCGCCAGCGGGCTCTGGTTGGCGTGATAGCCGCAGATGAAGGCGCCGCGTCCGGCGGCCGTCTCGACCACCACCTTCGGGCTGTCGACATGGCAAGTGATGACGTCGGCACCCTGATCGACCAGCGCGTTGGTGGCTTCCGCCTCCTTGACCGCCAGCGACCACTCGCCGGTAAAGATGACCTGGCAGGTGATCGTCGGGTCGACCGAGCGTGCGCCGAGCAGGAAGGAGTTGATGTTGAGCAGCACCTGCGGGATCGGCTTGGCGGCGACGAAGCCGAGCTTCTTGGTCTTCGAGGTGTGGCCGGCGACGACGCCGTTGAGATACTGGCCCATGCCGATATAGCCGAAATAGGAGCCGGCATTCATCGGATGCTTGTCCTTGTTCCACATGCCGCCGCAATGGCGGAACTGCACGTCGGGGAATTTCGCGCACATGGCCAGCATGTGCGGATCGAAATAGCCGAAGGAGGTCGGGAAGATCAGCGAGGCGCCGTCGAGATTGATCATCGATTCCATTGTCTTCTGGACGTCGACCGTCTCGGGGACGTTCTCTTCCTCGACGATGGAGATGCCCTCGATGCCCTTCAGCGCCGCCGCACCCTCGGCATGCGCCTGGTTGTAGCCGTAGTCGTCCTTCGGCCCGACATAGATGAAGCCGACGGTGGCGGCCGCGGCGAAGGCCCTGCTGATGGGAAAGGCTGCCGAGGCAATGCCAAGTGCTGCTCCTGCGGCAGAGGTCTTGAGCAGCTGGCGGCGGCTAAGCATGAATCTGTCGGTCATCTCTTATGCTCCCCTGTAGGACCCTTTTCCGGGTCGGTTAACGCCTTCTCAGGAAAGTGCATGCAATCAGCGTGCCAGTTCAGAAATCAAAATTTATCCAATAAAATCAGTTATACTGCCGATGCTGCCTGCACAAGCGAAAGGCAATTGCATGCACTTTTTGCCTTGAAAATAGCCAGTTTGACAGGTAGATTAAAATAGAGGCATAGAGTGAGGCGACCCGAGTCGGGACTGGCCCGCGAGCCAACCCTGCAAAGGATTGGACGGAGGAGACGTGTCGGGAAAGCGCAGTTTGATCAGGTCGGGCACTACCGTCGATCAGATGGTGAGGGCGATCGGTGACCGCATCGTCACCGGCTTCCTGCGCCCCGGCGAAAAGCTCGATGAGGCTTCGCTCGCCGCCCGCTTCGACGTCTCACGCACGCCGGTGCGCGAGGCGCTCGGTCATCTCAGTGCCATGGGCCTGGTCGAAAGGCGGCCCAACCGGGGCGCCATCGTCGCCGTGGTAACGCAGGAACACCTCGCCTCGATGTTCGAAAGCATGGCCGAACTGGAAGCGATTTGCGCCCGCTTCTCAGCCAAGCGCATGACCGGCGGCGAGCGCCGCGCGCTCGAGATAGAACATCAGGGCTCGGCGCGGCTGGTGCAGCTGGGCGCCGAGGAGGACTATGAATATTTCAACACCGAGTTCCATAGCCGGCTTTATCGCGGCGCCCACAACACGCATATCTATGAAATGACGGTGATGACCCGCAGCCGCCTGGCACCCTTCCGCCGTGCGCAATTCATGCTGCCGGGTCGTCTGGCCAAATCCTGGAAGGAGCATGACGCGATCGTCACCGCGATCATGCGTGGTGATGGCACTGCCGCCGGCAACGCCGCCAGGGATCACGTTTCGATCGTCAGTGAGGCCAGCGCCGTCTTTGCCACCGTCGACCCGGTGCATTCGGATACTATCGCGCCTGCGCGTCTATGATCTCAACGAAGCGGGCGAAGAGACCGGCCTGCGACTTGATCTTGAGCTTGCGGTAGATGTTGCGGCGATGGACCTTCACCGTCCCCGGCACGATCCGCATCGCCCGGGCGATTGATTCCGTGGAATGCCCCTGCAGCACCAGATCGACGACCTGCTTTTCGCGCGAGGTCAGCGACAGGCTCTTCCAGATGTGGGCCCGGTCGAACTCGTTGACCGCAGCGACGGTTTCGCCGCGTGGCGCCGTTGCCGCTTCGTCCGTCGGCAAACCCGGCCAGCGCAGCCTGGCGAAGTTGATCACCGCCGGCGCCATGTCGCGCAGCAGCCTGGCATCGGCGGTTCCGAACGGTCCCGACGCGCGCAATCGCATCAGCGACAGCACCAGCGCATCCTTGCCTGCCAGCGGGACGAAAAAGCCGACCTCCTCGGCAAGCCTGGTCTGGCTGTAGTAGGAGCGATAATATTCGCTGGCATAGAAGCGGTCCGGCGCCAGTTCGCGCATACGCCAGAAGCCTTCCTTGCGCTCGACCGCCGCATGGTGGAACGGGTCGAGCAGATAAGGCCCTTCCTGATAGAGCGCGACGAAGATGTGACTCTCGGTCGGTGAAAATGTCTCGAACAGCATTGGCGGGCGCGCCGCACCGCGATAGCCGAAGACCACGCAGTGATCGAAACTGACATGCTGCCGCAGCCAGTCGACCATCGCCTTGCCGAAAAGGTCACCGCTCGTCTCGCGTGTCGCGGCGATGACGGCGGCGAGGTCGTTGTAGTCGTCGCTGCGGGATGCGCTCAGTTTATACCCCTTTAAACGAGAAAATAGATCAAATATACCACCTGCGAGGTATATACCAGCCGCCATTGGCTCTGGTAGCGTTTCGAAATTGCCCTACAGCGCCGCGCGTCCTTCGGACGCGCAAAGGACGCTGTAGAACTTTGATTTGGCGCATGATCCTTTCCGAAAATCGGTTCCGATTTTCGGGGTCATGCGCGTGCTGGAGCCGCAACCTTGACCGCAGTGCCCGACATCGAGTTTCGCGGCGTGACCAAACGCTACGGCAGCGTGACGGCGGTCAGCGGCATCGATCTCGCCATTCCGCCATCGGCCTTTGTCGCGCTGCTCGGGCCGTCCGGCTGCGGCAAGACCACTTGCCTGCGTATGATCGGCGGGTTTGAACAGCCAAGCGAAGGTGCGGTGTTCATCCGCGGCCAGGATATGGCCGGCACGCCGCCCTATCGGCGGCCGGTCAACATGGTGTTCCAGCAATATGCGCTGTTTCCGCATCTCGATGTCGAGGACAACATTGCGTACGGGCTGCGCCAGGCCCGGCCGCGGCTGTCGTCGCGCGAGATCAGCTTAAGGGCAGGCGAGGCGCTGGCCATGGTGCGGCTTGCCGGCTACGGCCGCCGCAAGATCCACGAGCTTTCCGGCGGCCAGCAGCAGCGTGTCGCGCTGGCGCGCGCGCTGGTCAACAAGCCGGCGGTGCTTTTGCTGGACGAGCCGCTGGCGGCGCTCGACAAGAAGCTGCGCACCGACATGCAGATCGAACTGCAGAACCTGCAGCGCGAGCTCGGCATCACCTTCGTCCTTGTCACCCACGACCAGGAAGAAGCGCTGTCGATGAGCGATTTCGTCTGCGTCATGAATGGCGGCCGCATCGTCCAGCTCGGACAGCCAAGCGAGATCTATGACGAGCCCGCCGATCTCTTCGTCGCCGATTTCGTAGGCAAGACCAATCTGTTGAGCGGCACGGTCGCCGGCTTCTCCGGCGACCTCGTCGAGGTAATGCTGGCCGACGGCACCGTCATTGCAGCGCGCAAGCGGACGACACTGCGCCACGGCGAAGCCGTGTCGGTCAGCCTGCGCCCGGAATCGCTCAGCCTCGGCGCTGCGGCAAGCGGCCGGTTGAAGGGCATTGTCCGCAACCGGATTTTTCTCGGCTCGACCGCGGAGTACGCCATCGAGGTCGAGGGCATCGGAACGCTGCTCGCCAAGGCCGACCATGTGATCGGCCAGGGCAATCTCTTCAAGCCGGGTGAACCCGTCGCCATCGGCTTTGCCACTGGGGCGCCGCTGGCGTTTCCGGAGCCCAAGAACAACGGGACCAACCAGAGGGAAAACAAACATGTCGAAATCCTATCGTGACGGACTGCCGATAAGCCCTGAGAAATTCGTCGATCAACTGATGCGCCTGAAGCGCGGCTCGATCGGCCGCCGCGAGTTCCTTGGCCTCACCGGTCTTGGCATCGCAACGGCGGTGATGGCGCGCGAGCTCGGCATCATGCCGACACCGGCCTACGCCGCGGAAAGCCTTGGCGACCGCATGTCGATCGCCACCTGGCCCAACTATCATGACCCGGCAACGTTCGAGAGCTTCAAGGCCGAGACCGGCGTGGCCGTCGAAGTCAATGTCTTCGGCTCGAACGAGGAAATGCTGGCCAAGCTGCAGGCCGGCGCTTCGGGCTGGAGCCTGTTCGTGCCGACCAACTACACGATCTCGACCTACAAGAAGCTCGCCATCATCGAACCGCTCGACATGGCCAAGCTGGCCAATTTCGACGGCACTCAGGAAGACCCGCGCTTCACCTCGGAAGGCACCATCGACGGGACGATCTATGCAGTGCCGAAGAACTGGGGCACGACAGGATTTTCTGTCAACACCAAGAAGCTGACCAAGCCGATGGCGAGCTGGAAGGAGTTCTGGGACACCGCGATGGCGGAAGGCGATGGCCGCACCATGGTGCATGACTACCAGCTGACCACCATCGGCAATGCGCTGAAGTATTTCGGCTTCTCGTTCAACTCGCTGAAGCCGGACGAGCTCGCCAAGGCGGAGGAATTGCTACTCAAGGTCAAGCCGCATCTGTTCGCGGTTTCCAGCGACTATCAGCCGTCGATGCGCGCCGGCGACGCCTGGATGACGATGTGCTGGACCAATGATGGGGCGCAGCTCAATCGGGACATTCCCGAGATTGCCTATGTGCTGGGCAAGGAAGGCGGCGAGATCTGGACCGACTTCTACGCCATCCCCAAGGATGCGCCGAACAAGCCCGCCGGCTATGCGCTGCTCAACTACCTGATGAACCCGAAAATTGCGGTCAAGGAGCATCTTGCCAACGGTGCGCCGTCGACCGATGCGCGGGTCAATGCGCTGCTGCCCAAGGAGGTTCTGGACAATCCGATCCTCTATCCCGCGGCGGAACTGTTGAAGCCGCTGGAATTCGGCGCGGCGGCGACGCTGACCGATCCGGGCCGCGCCGAGCTGATGGCCCGCTTCAAGTCGGCTTGAACGGCCGGCCTGACGCAGACACTTGACCGGCGGGCCTATGTCCGCCGGAACCGGGGACGGTTCTCTAATGCATGGCAGCCTTTTTCGCAGAAACCTTGTGACCGCCTTGCTGCTCGGTCCGGCGGCCGCATGGCTGGTCGTCTTCCTGGTGTTGCCATTCGTCGCCATCGCCGTCTTCAGCGTCGGCGAGCGGGCGCCGGAAGGCGGCTACCAGGCCGCCTTCACGCTGGCGCAATATGCCAATCTGCCGGCGCGGGCGACCGCCTTCTGGAACACGATGGTGCTGGCGCCGATAGGCGCGCTGGCCTGCCTGCTCGTCGCCTATCCGGTTGCCTATTACCTCGCCCTGCGCGCGCCGGAGCGCTGGCGGCTGATCCTGCTCGCACTCGTCGTCATCCCGTTCTGGACCAGCCTTTTGATGCGCACCTATGCCTGGATGTATGTGCTTGGCGGACGCGGCATCCCGGCGTTGCTGGCCTATATCGGGCTCGAAGATGTCAGGCTGATCAACACGCCGGGCGCGGTGCTGCTCGGCATCGTCTATGGCTATCTGCCGCTGATGATCCTGCCGATCTATGTCAGCCTCGAGCGGCTCGACCGCCGGCTGCTGGAAGCTTCCGCCGATCTCGGTGCTACGCCCATCTCGACATTCCTAGGCGTGACGCTGCGGCTGTCGCTGCCGGGCGTCATGACCGGCTTCTCGCTGGTGATGATCCTGCTGCTCGGCGAATATCTGATCCCGACGCTGCTTGGCGGCGGCAAGGTGTTCTTCATCGGCAATGCGCTGGTCGATCTGTTCCTGCAGTCGCGCAACTGGCCGTTCGGTTCGGCCATCGCCATCACGCTGGTTCTGGTCTCGGTGGTGGTGCTGATCGCCGCCAACCGCATCTCGACCCGGCTTTCCGGCGCTCGCCGGGTGGATATGATCTGATGCGCGCCTTCGTCGTTGCCGTCTTTGCCTTCCTCTATCTGCCGATCGCGCTGGTGGTGCTGTTCTCGTTCAACGCCGGCCACCACGCCAGCGAGTTCACCGGCTTTTCCGTGCAATGGTACGGCAAGGCGCTGTCGAACCCGTTCCTGGTCGAAGCGCTGAAGAACAGCCTGTTCATCGCCACCACCAGCGCCTTGCTGGCGGCGCTGTGCGGCACCGCGGCGGCACTCGGCCTGCAGCGGGTCAGCGTGCGGACGCGGGCTGTCTTCGACGCGTTGCTGGGTGCGGCGATCGTCGTTCCGGGCGTCGTCATCGGCATCTCGACGCTGGTCGCGCTGGTCCAGCTGTTTGCCGTCGTCAATCCGTTCCTCGCCTCGCTGTGGCCGAACGACCAGCCGCCGCGCCTGGCGCTCGGCTATGGCTCGATCATCGCCGCGCATGGGCTGTTTTCGATGGCGCTGGTGGCGATGATCGTCGGCACCAGGCTTGGTAGCCTCGACCGCAACCTGGTCGAGGCGTCGAGCGATCTCTACGCCACGCCGCTGACGACGTTCCGTTCGATCGTGCTGCCGCAGATCCTGCCGGCGGTGATCGCCGGCTTCCTGCTCGCCTTCACATTTTCGTTCGACGATTTCATCGTCGCCTTCTTCGTCGCCGGCGCGCAGACGACCTTGCCTATCTATGTTTTTGCCTCGATCCGGCGCGGGGTGACGCCGGAGATCAACGCCATTGCGACGATCGTGCTCGTCGCCTCCATCCTGCTCGTGGTGCTTGCCCAATGGCAGTTGCGCCAACGAAAACCATCGCACTGAAAGACGACATCATGATTTTGAGAGATCGCATCGCCGTGGTGACGGGCGCCGGGTCGGGCATCGGGCGCGCCGGCGCCATGATCATGGGGAAGGAAGGGGCGGTGGTGGTGATCGCCGACCGGGATCAGGCGGCCGGTGAAGCAACGGCCTGCGACATCCGTGCTGCCGGCGGCAGGGCCGAGGCGGTGGCGACCGATGTCGGCGAGGACGCAGCGGTCGAGCAGCTCATTGCCGGCACGCTCAGCCAGCATGGACGGATCGACATCCTGCACAATCATGCCGGCATCCAGGTCGGCGGCACGCTGACCGAAGTCGGCATCGACGGCATGGATGCCTCGTGGCGGATCAATGTGCGGGCGCAGTTTCTGGCGGCGAGGATCGTCATGCCGTCGATGATCGCACAGGGCGGCGGCGTCATCCTCAACACCGCTTCCAATTCAGGGGTGTTCTACGACCGCGAGATGATCGCCTATGCGACGTCGAAGCATGCCGTGGTGGCGATGACCAGACAGATGTCGCTCGACTATGCCCGACACAATGTCCGCGTCAACGCGCTCTGTCCGGGCTGGGTCGACACGCCGTTCAACGAGCCGTTCATCGCGCAGATGGGCGGACGCGAGGCGATCGAGCGCTATGTCCGCACCAAGATCCCGATGCAGCGCTGGGCGAGTGCCGAAGAGATCGCCGAAGCGATCCTGTTTCTGGTCTCCGACCGCTCGTCCTTCATGACCGGCCAGGCTTTGGTGATCGACGGCGGTGAAAGCATCGGCTGAGCTGTTGCTTGTGTCCGCGTCGCCTCAGACGTGCTTGCGGCCGCCGGCTTCGCGGAACCAGCTGTCGGGATAGGGATACCACCATTCCTGGATTGCCGGCTTGTGGTCGATGATCACCATCTTCGAGCGCCGGAAAGCATCCAGCCCCTGGCGTCCGAGCTCACGGCCGAGGCCCGAGGCCTTCCAGCCGCCGAAGGGCAGCGCGTCATTGTCGATCAGCGGATTGTTGACCCAGACCATGCCGGCCTCGAGCCGCTCGGCCGCCTCATGCGCCTCGGCAAGATCAGTGGTGAAGACGGAAGCGCCGAGCCCGAACGGGCTGTCATTGGCGAACCTGATCGCCTCGTCGAAATCTCTCACCCGGCAGATCGCGGCGACCGGCCCAAAGCACTCTTCGCGCACGATGGCCATATCAGGCGTGACGCCAGTGAGGATGGTCGGCTCGTAGAACCAGCCGACATTGTGCGCCGGCGGAATGCGTCCGCCAGTAACCGCTTTGGCGCCGCTGCGGATGGCATCGTCGACCAGCCGCATCACTTTCGCCCGTGCCGCCTCGCTGACCAGCGGCCCGATCTCGGTTTTGTCCAGCCCGTTGCCGATGCGCAGCGCGCGGGTCTTCTGCGCAAACAGATCGACAAAACGGTCATGCACGGAATCGACGACGAAGAAGCGCTCGGCCGAGGTGCAGACCTGGCCGGTGAGATGGAATGCGGCGGTGACGCTACCGGCCGCCGCCACATCGAGCGGGGCATGTTCGCTGATGATCAGCGGATCGCTGCCGCCGGCCTCGATGACGCACGGCTTCATGCGTTCGGCGCAAGCCACTGCAACCGCCTTGCCGGCGGCGACCGAGCCGGTGAAGGCAACGGCATGGGTGCGGTCGGAAGCGATCAGCGCCTGCGCGGTGGCCGTGCCGCCGGGCACGCAGGAGACCAGGCCTTCGGGCAGCGAGCGGAACACGGTCATGTAATCGAGGGTCGACAGCGTCGTCGCCTCGGCAGGCTTGATGATGCAGGCATTGCCGGCGGCAAGCGAAGCAGCGACGGTCCAGCACATCAGCAGGATCGGGAAGTTGTAGGGCATGATGTGGACGGAGACGCCGTAAGGCTCGTAGCGCGCATATTGGAACGAGCCCGCCTGCGTCGTGCCGGCGACCTTGCCCGCATCGTCCCGCGCCATCTCGGCATAGTAGCGGAAGATCGGCGCGCAATTGGCGATCTCGCCGATGGCTTCCGGATAGGGCTTGCCCATCTCGCGCACCATCAGCTCGGCGCAGCGGGTGAAGTCTGCCGCCTCGATGGCGTTGGCGACCGCGTGCAGATGCTTGGCGCGACTCTTGGCGTCGAGCTTTTTCCACACCGCTTGCGCCTTCGTTGCCGCTGTCAGCACGGCGTCGATCTCGCCATCGCTGGCCGACGCGATCGCGCCAACCGTTTCCAGCGTCGCCGGATCGATCACCGGTTTGTTCGCGCCGGCCATGGGCCGGTAATCCGGATTGACGAAGAAAGCCGGCCGGTCAGCGGAGAAGTCCATGGTCGTCCTTTCAAGTCCGCTCAGCGGATCATGTAGACCTTCTTGATCGTCTCGTGGACGGTGCAGACGCCCTTCCAGTCCTGCGGGAAGAACGCCGCCGTGTCGGGCTCGATCTCGATCACCTCGCCGGATTCGTGGACGTAGGTGCAGCGGCCCTCGAGAAAATGGCAGAACTCGTCGCGTGTGACGTGGCAGTGCCATTTGCCGGGCGTGCAGACCCACAGACCGCATTCGGAACGGCCCTCCGGCCCCTTGTGCAACAGCTTGCCGGAAGTGCGGGATTCGCCTTCGATCATTGTCGGAATGACGCCCCAGTCGACGAGGTCGGTAATGGCGAGCGGCGATTTCATGATCGGCGTGGTCATATGGATATTCCTTGATGAGTTTCGGTGCTTACCGGCACATGAAGACCTTGGTCAGCGTTTCGGTGATGATGGAGGTGCCGGTCCAGCCTGCGGGGAAGAACACCAGCGTCCCGGCCTCGACCGGGACCTGCTCGCCATTCTCATGGATATAGCTGCCGCGCCCGGACAGGAAATGGCAGAACTCATCGGCCGCGAAGATGATGTGGCGCGTGCCGGGCGTGCATGACCACAGGCCGCATTCGCTCGATCCGTCCGAATTCTGCGACAGGATCTTGCCGGAGGCGTGCGGCGAACCGGCGATCGGCGACGAGCTCGCGCCCCAGTCGTCCAGCGCTACCGAGGCAGCGTTCGGCCAATAAGGTGTCGGCATATATTGGAACTCCAGTGATCAGGCTAGCATGCAGATGTTGCGGATGGTCTCGTGGACAGTGCATTCGCCGGCCCAGCCGGCCGGGAACATGACCACGGTTTGCGCGGCGACTTCTATCACCTCGCCGACATCCGATCGGTAGGTCGCGCGGCCGGCGACGAAATGGCACAATTCGTCGCGCGGGATCGCCAGCCGCCAGCGGCCCGGCGTGCAGACCCAGATGCCGGATTCCGGCTGGTTGTTCGGCCCCTTGTGCACCAGCCTGCCGGTGGAGTGCGACGCGCCGTCCAGCGCATCCGGCTGGGCGCCCCAGTCGACGAGGTCGGTGCGCGTTGAGGCTTGGCGGAGGTGCGGCGCGGAGGAGGTCATGGGCGTGCTCCATGATCATGATGCTCAATCGCGATCCGCTGCCGCCCTGCGAGGCCCCCCTCTGTCCTGCCGGACATCTCCCCCTCAAGGGGGGAGATTGGCAGCCCCAATGACGGCACATTTCTTGTGAGCTCTGCGATTGGCGAAAGCGGTGGCGACAGCTGATCTCCCCCCTTGAGGGGGAGATGGCCGGCAGGCCAGAGGGGGGTGCCTTGGCTCAGAACCTCAAGCATTGCACTCACAGCAGCGTCTCCAGCAACCCCGCAGCCTTCTCCGGTCCATTCTGCGACCGCATCTGCGCCGAGGTCTTCGCCAGCTTCGCCTTCATTTTCGGGTCGGTCAGGCAAGCCTCTAGCTTGGCGATCAGCTGGGCATCGGTCCAGTCGTAGCGCGGCATGCCGAAACCGTGGCCGGTCTCCTCGACGCGTGTGGCGTTGTCGTGGCCGTCCCAGACATAGGGCATGATGATGGCCGGTTTGCCGAAATAGAGGCACTCGGTGAACGAGTTGTTGCCGCCATGGTGGATCACGGCGTCGACCTGCGGGATGACCGAGGGCTGCGGGAACCAGCTGTCGACGATGACGTTGCCGGGCACGTCTGTGTACTGATCCTTGTAGCCGCCGACATTGACCAGCGCGCGGTAGCGCGTCTTGCCCAATGTCGCGATGATGCGCTTCAGCAAATCGACATCGCCGGCGCCCAGGCTGCCGAAGGAGACATAGAGCAGCGGCCCGTCATTGCTCTCAGCAAAAGTGGGCACCGTGTACGGCTTCTCCTGCCGCACGCAGCCTTCGAGATACTGGAATTTTGCCGGATCGAGCGGATGGCGGCGCTTGAATTTCGCTGCTTCGGGGTAGAGCAGCAAATTGAGAAAGGGCGAGGCCTCGAAGAATTGGCCGACCGGATAGGGCGCCTCGTTGTTGGCGGTGAGGAAGGCGTTGAAGTCGTCATGGATCGGCTTGATGACGGCGTTGAAATGATCGCGGTAGCGCTGGTGTCCGGCATGGTCGTTCTCGCCACAGCCGGAGAGATGCGGCGGGATGTCCTCGTCCTCGATTTCGTTTTCCGAGCAGGAGATGACGCGCACCCACGGCTTGCCGTACTGCTTGATCGCCGGGAACAGGATGACGTTGTCGACGCAGATCACGTCGGGCTTGATGGCGTTGAGAACGCGCGGCAGATCCTTCTGCGCCCATTTGGCGCTGTCGACGATCGCCGTCCAGCAATCCTTGACGTAATTGTCGACCTGGTCGTAGGGCGATTTGCGGAAATTCGGGATGTGGCCGTTGATGAAGTCCTCCCAGAACTTGGCCATCTGCTCGGGCGGCATCGGCTCGGACAGGTTCACCGGATGGGCCTCGAAGCCGTAACCCTTGTAGACGTCGACGAAGCCGGGATCGGACAGGAACACCGCTTTGTGGCCGCGTGCCTCGACGGCCTGGGCGATGCCGACGGAATTGAGCGCCGGGCCAAAGGCCGCTTCGGGGAAAAACGCGATCGTCTTTTGCGCCATCAGGCTTCTCCTTCAATCACTCTGCGAAAATTCTGACGTCGGCGGCGTCCCAGCCGAGTTCGACAGCGTCGCCGGACGAAACCGGCCGACGGTCGGCGGCGTCGGCGGTGACGCGTACCAGGAACGGTTTTGGCGACAGGGACGTGCGGACATGCAGTTGCAGGTCGAGCCCGTGGTAGGCCAGCGCCTCAACGATGCCGGTGGTGCGGTTGGCGGTCTCACCGGACGGGAACAGCCGGATACGCTCGGGCCGCACCGACGCCAGGGCAGCGGCGCCCGGCGAAAGCGTCGTGGGAACCTTGCCGGCAATCCGTGCGCCGTTGGCCGCCAGAACGCCGTCAGCCGCGGTCTTGCCCGGCACGAAATTCATCACGCCGATGAAGTCGGCGACGAAACGGTCAGCCGGATGTTCGTAGATCGCGTGCGGCGTGTCGCATTGCAGCAGTCTGCCATCCCTGAGCACCGCCATGCGGTCGGCCATGACAAGCGATTCTTCCTGGTCATGGGTGACGATGACGAAGGTGATGCCGACCTCGTGCTGCAGGCGCTTCAGCTCCAGCTGCATGGCGCCGCGCAGTTTCTTGTCGAGCGCGCCGAGCGGCTCGTCGAGCAGCAGCAGCCGCGGCCGCTTGACCAGGGCACGGGCGAGCGCGACGCGCTGCTTCTGGCCGCCCGACAATTGCTCCGGCTTGCGGTCGGCGAAAGGGACGAGCTCGGTCGTCGCCAGGATGGCGTCGACACGGGAGCGGATTTCGGCGGCCGGCAAACGCTCCATCTCGAGGCCGTAGGAGACATTGGCCCTGACGCTCATATGCGGGAACAGCGCGTAGGACTGAAACATCAGATTGACCGGCCGCTTGTTGGGCGGGATTTTCGCGATGTCTCTGTTATCGAGCAGGATGCGCCCGTCACTGGGCGTCTCGAAACCGGCCAGCATCCGCAACAGCGTGGTCTTGCCACAGCCCGAGGGACCAAGCAGCGCGAAGAACTCGTTCTCGCGGATGTCGAGCGAGATGCCGTCAACGGCGGTGACGCGGCCGAAATTCTTCGACACATGATCGATGGCCAGCAACGTGCGCGGTTCGCTCATTGGCCGATGACCCCGCGATTGAGCCGCTGCGACAGGGTCAGCGCGGTGATCGAGACTGCCATGACGATGGTTGCCAGCGCGTTGATCTCCGGCGTGATGCCGAAGCGGATCATGGCGTAGATTTGCATCGGCAGCGTGGTCGAGGCACGGCCGGCGCCGGCGGTGAAGAAGGCGATGATGAACTCGTCGACCGACAATGTGAAGGCGAGCAGCGCGCCGGCGATCACCGCCGGCAGGATGACTGGCAATGTCACCCGCCGGAAGGTGGTGATGGCGGAGGCGCCGAGATCGGCGGAGGCCTCGACGATCGACCAGTCGAAACTCTTCAGTCGCGCGCGAACCACCGAACAGACGAAGGCGAGGTTGAAGACCACATGGGCAAGGATGATGGTGTGCAGGCCCATGGTCAGGTTGAGCATCGAGAAGAACGAGAGCAGCGCGATCGCCAGCACGATGTCGGGAATGATCATCGGCGCGAAGATCAGCGCTTCGAGCCCCTTGCCATATTGGCGGCGCATCTCGACGCCGATCGCCAGCAGCGTGCCGAGCAAGGTGGCGATTGCGGTCGAGACCAGCGCCACGATCAGCGTGTTGAGCGCGGCCGACAGGATCGCCGAATTGCCGGCCAGCGAGACATACCATTTCAGCGAAAAGCCCGACCATGCCGTTGGCAGTCCGCCTTCATTGAAGGACAGCGCCACCAGCACGGCGATCGGGATGTAGAGGAAGGCGAAGACCAGGCTCAGCACCAGCCAGAGCGTGCGCCGCGTGGCGGGGGAGCGCTCAGCCATCGGCGTCGCCCCCGGCTTGCGCGGTCTGGCCTGAGGCGCGATTGGCGGCCAGCGCCTGCGCCATCAGCACCAAAAGCATGATGGCGATCAGCGCCATCGCCAAGGCAGCGCCAAAGGGCCAGTCATTGGCGGTCAGGAACTGGTCGTAGACGAGATTGCCGATCATCTGGAAACGGCCGCCGCCGAGCAGCGCCGGGGTGACGAAATTGCCGATCGACAGCACGAAGACGAAGACCGCGCCGGCGGCGATGCCGGGCACGGTGAGCGGCAGGATGACCCGGCGAAAGGTGGTGGCGGCAGAAGCGCCGAGGTCTCGCGAGGCTTCGGCGAGTTCCGGGTTGAGCCGCGACAGCGGTGCGTAGCAGGCGAGGATGACGAAAGGCAGATAGTTGTAGACGAGGCCGGCGATGACAGCACCCTCGGTGTAGAGCAGCGATGGCGGCTCGCCGGTGTAACCGAACCAGCGCAAGAGCTGGGTGATCAGGCCCTCGCGGTTGAGCAGCACGATCCAGGCATAGGTGCGGATCAGATAGTTCGACCAGAAGGGCAGCACGGCAAAGAACAAAAACACCGGTTGCCAGCGGCGCGGTGCAGCAGCAATCGCATAGGCGGCGGCATAGCCGATCACCACCGCGATCAGGGTTGCGGTGCCGGCGATGCGCGCTGAGTTGAGGAAGATGCCTGCATAGAGCGGGTCGAACACGAGTCCGAAATTTTCCAGCGTGAAGGTGTATTCGATCCCGCCATAGATGCCGCGCCGGAAGAAGGCGAGCGCCAGCACCAGCGCGCATGGCACCACCATCAAGGCGGTCAGCCAGGCCAGCGCCGGGGCCATCAGCAAGGAGGATCGAAGTCTGGTTGATGACACGATTAGGGTACCGCATTCAGCGGCCGACGGCGGAAATCCGCCGTCGGCCGTGATCTCTGGTTTGAGGTCGCTTACTGCGCGGCCTTGATCTCGCTGACGATCTTCGAATAGTCGCGCTGGGCATCGCCGACGTCACGCAGTTGTTCGAACTTGACGAGGTCGGCCACCGGCATCGCCATGTTGGGGAATTTTGCCAGGAAATCGGCCGGCAGGCTTTCCATGGCCGGCTTGTTCGGCACCTTGTAGTCGATGTTCTGGGCCGCCCAGGCGTGGTTCTTGGCATCGAGCATGAAGTTGATGAACTGGAAGGCGGCGTCCTTGTGTTCGGACGCCTTCATCACCACCATCGTGTCGACCCACAGGTCCGAGCCTTCCTTCGGAATCACATATTTGATCTCGGGCTTGTCGGCGATGCCGTAGTTGCACCAGCCGTCCCAGGCCTGCACCATCAGCGCTTCGCCCGACACCAGCTTGGAATAGAAGGTGGTGTCGTCATAGGCGAGCAAGGTCTTCTTGGCCGAGATCAGCAGGTCCTTGACCTCGGCCATCTTGGCCGGATCGGTCTCGTTGACCGAATAGCCCTTGTCGAGCTGGCCGGCGGCAAGCAGCCAGCGATCGGTCGCCAGCATGGTGGTCTTGCCCTTGAGGTCGTCGGACGGGGCCAGCAGATCGCTCCAGCTGGTTGGCGCCACCTTCACCAGATCCGAGCGGTAGCAGAGGCCGGTCGTGCCCCAGGTATAGGGCACCGAAAATGTGTTGCCGACATCGTGCGGCAGCTTGGTCGCTTCCGGGTAGAGGTTGGCGAGGTTGGGGACCTTGGCGTGGTCGATCGGCTCGGTCAGGCCGAGCTTGTTCAGCACCTCGGCGAAGGGCGAGGACACGAAGACCACGTCATAGCCCTTGCCGCCGGCGGCGATGAGCTTGCCCATGATTTCTTCATTGGTGGCGTGCACCACGACCTCGCCGGAAACGCCGGTGGCGGTCTTGAAGGCGGCCATGGCATCGGGCGCCATGTAGCCGTCCCAGTTGGAGATGACGAGGTCGGCGGCGGCGGCTGGCGCCGACAGCACCAGGCCAAGGCCAAGCGCGATTGAAGACATCTTCAGCGAACGGTGCCGCAGAAAAGTGGCGGTCATGACAGACTCCCATTCCGGTTGATCGTCGAATTTCATTCGTTGGACCGGCGCTTGCGGTCCGTGCCGCTGCTTCGATCCAGTTCCCCGGTCTTTATCGCCGATTGACCTGACAGTACTATTGCAGAAAAAAGTACGTCAATCCATAATCTGACAAACGACCAAGGAATCTGGCCGATTGCGTCGGCGACGGCGATCGTCCAAACCTTGGCCGTCCCGTCCGTTCCCGAGACCAGTCATGCAAGCCGCAGCCCGACGCCCCCGCACCAACCATCTCGATCTGGCGCAGCGCATCCTGGATGTCGCCCGGCAGCGCGGCTTTGGACCCGGTGTGCATTTACCGGAACAGCAGATCGCCTCGCTGTGCAATGTCTCGCGGACGCCGGTGCGGGCCGCGTTGCGCCTGCTCACCGAGCAGGGCGTGGTGCGCTGGGAGGCTGAGACCGGCTACCGCCTGGCCGTCGATCTTGCCGCGCAGGCGGCGATCGCGAGGGAATTGCCTGTTACCGAGGAGGATGAGCTTACCGAAGCGATCCTGCGCGACCGGTCGGCACGGCGGCTTGACCAGACGGTGACCGTCGGTGGGCTGATGCGGCGGTACAATACCGAGCGAAAGACGGTACTAAAAGCGCTTCAGAGACTGACGGAGGAGAATCTTCTTGACCGCGCGCCGGGGCAGTCCTGGCTTTTCCGGCGGGCGCCGGATGATCCCGAGGCGCAAGGCGAAAGCTACGAGTTCCGCCTGCTGCTGGAACCGGCGGCCATAGTGGCGCCCGGCTTCCGGCTGGATGGCGCGCGTGCGGCGGTCCTGCGCCATGGCATGGAAGCGCTGGCGGGGCTGCCCGACGCGGCGTTCGACACCAGGGAGTTCCAGCGGCTGGACATCGAGTTTCACGGCATGATCGCCGATGGCGCCGCCAACCGCTTCGTCACCGATGCGCTGTCCGATCATCTCAGGCTGCGCCGGCTGCCGGGCACCTATACCGGCGTCAACGTCTTCCGGCTGAAGCAGTCGTTGCGCGAGCACCTGACCATACTCGACCATCTCGAAAGCCGGCAGTATGAGGTGGCAGCCGATCTGCTTCGCGTGCATCTGCGCTTGTCGCGCAGCCAGCGCCCGCAGGCGGCCAGTCGCGGGGCCCCCGCATTGTTCGGCATGATCAGCCGGCCGGATTGATGAGGATCTCGTTGACGCGCAAAGCCAGCCCGACCATCGCGCTGTTTCCCGAAGCGAGTTTTGGCGCGGCGTTGAATTGCGTCGGCATCGCGCAAGCCTTGCGCGCCCGTGGCGCACGGCCGGTGTTCATCTGTCATGCCGGTTTCTCCGGCGTCTTTGCCGATTACGGTTTTCAGGAATACCAGCTGCCGACCGACGATCCGCTGAGCGACAGCGAGCGCCAGAGCTATTGGCAAGCCTTCGTGCGCCGGCACCTGCCGCATTTCAGGCTGAGCCCGATCGACCAGCTCGAAACCTATGTCGCGCCGACCTGGGAAGCGATCGTCGACACCGCGGTCAATGCCGAGGCGCCGCTGCGCCAATTGCTGGCGCGGCTGAAGCCGGACGCGGTGGTGCTCGACAACGTCATCATGTTCCCGGCGCTGGCCGCCGCCGGCTGTCCGTGGGTGCGTGTCGTCTCCTGCGCCGAGACCGAGCTTCCCGACGCACAGATCCCTCCCTATCTCTCGGGGCTTGGCACTGACGACCCGCAACGCGCCGCCTTTGAGGCTCGCTATCTCTCGGCATCGGCACCGGCGCATGACCGCTTCAACCGTTTTCGCGTCGATGCCGGCCTGGCGCCGCTGCCCAAGGGCCTGTTCCTGGAATCCTCACCCGACCTCAATCTGCTGCTGACACCGACGATCGTGCGTCGCGAGCGTGCCGAGCCGCTCGATCCGCAGCGCTTCGTCTATCTCGAAGGCTGCGTCCGTTCGGAAGGGCCGTTCGAGGTGCCGGTCTTTCCGCGCAAGGGCGGGCCGCTGGTCTATGTCAGCTTCGGCAGCCTTGGCGCCATGGATGTCGGCCTGATCGAGCGCATGCTTGCCGTGTTCGACAGACTGCCGGCGCGCTTCATCGTCAATGTCGGCGGACTGCGCGACGCCTATCGCGCGGTGCCGGACAATGTCTATCTCGACGCCTGGTTTCCGCAGCCCTCGGTGGTGGCGAAATCCGACCTGTTCATCCATCACGGTGGCAACAACAGTTTTTGCGAAGCGCTGCGCTTCGGCGTGCCGTCACTGATCATGCCCTATTGCTGGGACGGACACGACAATGCGCGCCGCGCCGGAGAGACAGGCGTCGGTGACCATATCGGCCGTGACGGCTGGACCGAAGGAGGATTGGAGAGAGCTATTCTTGGCCTTTTGGCCGACGATGCGATGCGCGCCCGCCTGAAGGAGAATGCAGCCGAGATGGCGCTGAAACCCGGAACAGATGTGGCCGCTGAAGCCATTCTTTCTCTCATAGGTACGTGAACCAAAATGCACGACAAAAGTACGAATACCGCTCTCTTCACCGGCAACGATCCCAAGGCCTGGCTCTCCCAGCACGGCATCAACGAGGTTGAATGCCTGGTGCCCGACTTGAATGGCGTTTTGCGCGGCAAGGCCCTGCCGACGGCCAAATTCCTCAAAGCGCTGGAAGACCGCGCACTCTATCTGCCGAGCAGCGCGTTTCTGGTCACCATCGATGGCCGTTACTCCGGCTCGATCGACGAAGGTTTTGCTTATGCGGACCCGGACATGCGCATGGTGCCCGATATCTCGACGCTCTGCCTGGCGCCGGGCGGTGGTGCGGGCAAGGCCTATGTCTTTGCCGACGCCTTCCACATGGACGGCAGGCCATGGATGGCCTCGCCGCGGCATGTGCTGCGCGCCGTGCTCGATCTCTACCGCCAACGCGGCTGGCGCGCGGTGGTTGCGCCGGAGGTCGAATTCTATCTCACCTCACCTAACCCCAATCCCGATCAGCCGCTGACCGCGCCGGTCGGCGCCAATGGCCGCGCCGAAGCCTCACAGCATCCCTATGACATGGCGGCGCTGGAAGAATTCGAGCCGGTGATCCGGCGCGTCTATGACTATGCCGCAGCCGCCGGTCTGCCGCTCGACACGCTCATCCATGAATCCGGCACGGCGCAGCTGGAAATCAATCTGCTGCATGGCGATGCGCTGCCGCTGGCCGACCAGGTACTGCTGTTCAAACGGCTGACGCGCCAGGCCGCACAGCAGAACGGCATGCATGCCACCTTCATGGCCAAGCCGATCGCGGCGCAGGCGGGAAGTTCGATGCACCTGCACATGTCTGTCGTCGACGAGAAGACCGGCGCTGCGCTGTTTGCGAGCGCTGACGATGCCGACACCGAGATGTTCGGCCATTTCATCGGCGGCCTGCAGAAATATGTGCCGGAGATCATGCCGCTGTTTGCGCCGAACGTGAACTCGTTCCGCCGGATAAGGCCGAACCACAGCGCGCCGGCCAATATCGAATGGTCGCACGACAACCGCTCCTGCGGCCTGCGCGTGCCGGCCGGCGGCCGCGCCGCGCGGCGAATTGAGAACCGGCTGCCCGGTGCGGATTCCAATCCCTATCTGGCAATCGCCGGCTCGCTGCTCGCCGGCTATCTCGGTGTCGAGCAGAAGCTGGCGCGTTCGGCCGAGGCGTCGGGCAATGCCTACAAGATCAAGAGCACGCTGCCGAAAACCATGGAGGAGGCGCTGGATCGTTTCACCGCTTGCGACCCGGTGCGGGCGCTGCTCGGCGAGGACTTCTTCCAGTCCTATCTGCGCGTCAAGAGCGTCGAGCTCGACCTGTTCCAGAGCGTGGTGACGAGCTGGGAACGCGATCACCTGCTGCTGAAGGTGTGATCATGGCCTCCAGTTCAACGGGTTTCAATTCCGGTCTCGATATCGGCAAATCCTACTATGTCGCCACCGCCAATCCGGCGCCGGACCATCCGGCGCTAACGGGTGATGTCGACGCCGACCTGGTGGTGGTCGGCGGCGGCTGCACTGGCTTGTCTGCCGCCCTTCACGCCGCCGAAAGCGGCCTGAAGGTGGTGTTGCTCGAAGGCGGCAAAATCGGCTGGGGGGCGTCAGGGCGCAATGGCGGCCAGATGATCCCCGGCCTGCGCAAGGGCGCCAAGGGTCTGGTCAAGCTCTACGGGCCTGAACGGGCCAAGGTGCTGTTCGACCTTGCCTTCGAGGCGCGGGGGCTGGTGCTGGATATTATCGAGCGCCACGCCATCGACTGCGATCTGAGGCTGACCGGCCATCTGGTCGGAGCGGTCAACGGCTCCGACCTCACCGACCTTGAAGAGGAGGCCAAGTGCCTCGAGAGTGTGATGAAGTTCCGTGACGTCGAGATCCTGTCGGCGGCGCAGGCACGCAGCAAGGTCGACACGCCCTATCAAGGCGCCATGTACGAGCCGCTTGGCGGCCACATGCATCCGCTGAACTATACGCTGGGCCTTGCCCGCGCAGCAGTAGCGGCCGGCGTCACCATCCACGAAAATTCGGTGGCGGTGAAATTGGAGCGTGAACCTTCGATCCGCGTCTCGACTTCAAAGGGTTCTGTTCGGGCAAAACATGTCGTGCTTGCGGGCGATGCGCTGCTCAATGGGCTGGAGCCACGCGTCAACAGCCGCATCATGCCGGTCGGCAACTACATCGTTGCCACCGAGCCGCTGGAAGGCAAACGCAACGTCATCCCGGCCAATGTCGCGGTGTCGGATACGCGCTTCGTCGTCAACTACTACCGCATGTCGGCGGACGGGCGGCTGCTGTTCGGCGGCGGCGAGCGCTACACGCCATCGCCGCCGGCCGACATTGCCGGCTTCGTGCGGCCGCATATGGAAGCCACTTTTCCGCAACTGAAGGGCTGTCGCATCGACCACGCCTGGGGCGGTCTGGTGTCGGTGACGACGTCGCGGCTGCCGCATGTCGGGCATTATGGCGAGGTCTATTTCGCGCACGGCTATTCCGGCAAGGGCGTCATCCTGTCGACGCTGTCGGGCAAGCTGCTGGCGGAAGCGATCACGGGCGACGCCGCGCGGCTCGACCTGTTCTCGACGCTGACGCCGATGCCGTTCCCCGGCGGCACGGCGCTGCGCGCTCCGCTCTATGTGCTCGGTATGCTGTGGTACGCGATGCGTGACCGCATCAAGCATTGAGGCGGAGAGACGACGGACAAATTCTTGCCCGCGCTACGAGGCGCGGGCAAGAAAGGTCTGGTAGTCGGATTTTGCCTGCAGCAAGCGAAGGATGTTGTTGCGTGATCCGCGGATGTGCGCGCGGGTAAGCTCGACCGCCCGCGCCGCATCGCCGGCACAAATCGCCTCGACGATCTCAAAATGCTCGTCGCGGGCTATTCCCCATTCGTCCAGCCTGAGCAGTTCGATCCAGACATAGTGTTGGCATTTGTCGAGAATGCCGTTCAGGAGGCCGCACAGCATTACATTGCCGCTGATCTGGGCAATGGTGCGGTGGATGTCCATGCCGATCTGCAGTTCCTGGAACATGTCATCCGAACCGCGCGTCGGCAGCGCGGCCAGGCGCTCGCATTCCCGCACCATTTCGCGAAGGCGTTCCTTGTCCGCAGCCGTGATTTTGGCGGTCGCCAACTCGGTCGCATAGCCATCCAGCAATTCCCTGATCTCGAACGCCTCGCGGAACATATGGATGTCGAATTCCTTGACGAGGTAGCCCTGGCGCGGGCGGCCGACCACCAGGCCTTCCTGCTCAAGCCGGTTGAGCGCCTCACGCACCGGCGTGCGGCTGACTTTCAACCTGAGCGCCAGATCGTTCTCGGTGACGCGCGCTCCTGGAGGAAGCTGTCCGGTGACGATCATCGCTTTCATCGATCCGTAGACCGATTCGCGAAGCGTGTTCTTTTTTCTCGTGGGCATAGAGCAGCTTCCGATCCATTCATAAGGAGCACTCCGCCAGCCGCGGCCACCCCAAAACATTTGTTCCATTCACGACTAGCATGATCACGAAGATCGCGGGAGGCGAGGCTGTCCGATCCCGTCAGGCAGCGGCTTCCCTATTGCCGGAAAATGCGATCTTTCAAGTTGACATCTCTTTTCCCATTTAGTTACATTCAAAATTGTATACAAAATAGAATGCCGAAACAATGGCCAATATGGGGAACATGATGATGAGAAAATCAAGGTTTGTCAGCGCATTGGCGGTGACAGGGCTGGTCGGTTGCCTGGCACCGGCTGCGCTCGCGGCAGAAACGATCACAGTGGCTTCATGGGGCGGATCCTATCAGGAAGCCCAGTCGAAGGCCTTCTTCAAGCCTACCGCCGAGGCGCTGGGCATGACCATCAAGGAAGATACCACCAACGGGCTCGACGACGTCCGGCTGCAAGTGACCGGCAACGCCGTCAAATGGGATCTGGTCGAACTCGGCGCTGACGAATGCGCGCGGGGAACGAAAGAAGGGCTGTTCGAGAAGCTCGACTATGGCCAGATCGACTCGAGTGGCATCGACCCCAATCTCGTCCACGACGACTGGGTCGGGATCACCTACTATTCCGTTATCCTGGTCTACAACACGGACGTCTTTGGCAAGAACGGACCGAAGACCTGGGCCGATTTCTGGAACGTCGAAAAATTCCCGGGCCGCCGCGCGCTGGGCGGGGCCTTCGCAACCGAAACCCTGACCGTTGCGGCGATCGCCGACGGCGTGCCTCTCGACAAGGTCTACCCGCTCGATATCGACCGCGCGCTGAAATCGGTCGACAAGATAAGGTCGCATGTCGATGCCTGGTGGACATCCGGCGCGCAGGCCATGCAGTTGGTCAAGGACGGCGAGGTCGACATGGCCAGTATCTGGAACGGCCGGGCCAGCACGCTGAAGGATCAAGGCGCGCCGATCAGCTACAGCTACGATCAGGGCGTGCTGACGGCCGACTGCATGGTGATCCCCAAGGGCGCCAAGAACAAGGACGCGGCGATGAAGGCGCTTGCCATGTTCCTGAAGCCGGACATTCAGGCGAACCTGCCGCTTTATATCGCCAACGGTCCGGTCAATCAGAAGGCCTTCGACACCGGCAAGATCCCAGCCGACAAGATTCCAGGCATCAATTCGGCACCGGAAAACGTCAAGAAGCAGGTGTTGCTCGACCCTGCCTTCTGGGGAGATCATCTGGTCGAGGCGCAGGAGAAGTTCGACAATTTGATCCAGCAGTGAGATCGATGATTGGCTGATGCAGCGGGCCGATGCAGGTTCGATCGGCCCGCTGTTCGCTTTCGCGCCGCAGATTTTCAAAGGAGCACTGAAATTGTCCATCGCGCGTTCGGCGCCGCCGATCAACATTCGAGGTATCGCCAAGCGTTTTGGCAGCGTGCCAGTCCTCAGCGACCTGAACCTCGATGTGGCTCCCGGTGAATTCCTGACGCTGCTGGGCCCGTCGGGGTCGGGCAAGACGACATTGCTGATGATCCTGGCCGGGTTCGTCCGCGCCAATGCCGGAAGCATCGGCATTGGCGGTGAGGAAGTCATCACCAAACCGCCGCACAAGCGCAATATCGGCATGGTGTTCCAGAACTATGCGCTGTTTCCGCATATGAACGTCTTCCACAACATCGCCTTTCCGTTGAAGCAGCGCCGGACGTCCGCAGCGGAAACGGCCGAGCGCGTCGAGAAGGCGCTCGATCTGGTTCAGTTGCAGGGCCTAGCCGACCGCCGCGTCGACCAATTGTCGGGCGGACAGCGCCAGCGCGTCGCCCTGGCGCGTGCGATCGTGTTCGAGCCGCGCATCGTGCTTATGGACGAGCCGCTCTCAGCGCTCGACAAGGGGTTGCGCGAGCACATGCAGATCGAGCTGCGCAGCCTGCACCGCCGGCTGGGCATGACCACTGTCTACGTGACCCATGACCAGCGCGAGGCGATCACCATGTCGGACCGCATCGCGGTGATGAACAAAGGCCGCATCGAGCAACTCGACCGGCCTGAAACGCTCTACGCAAAGCCCCGCACCAGGTTCGTCGCCGGCTTCATCGGCGAATCGAACTTCCTTGCCGTCGAATGCCGCAACGACAGTGTCTGGTACGCGGCAAAGCGGATTTGCACGGCCTCGCCCTTGCCTTCGCCGGGGCAGCACTGGCTGGTGGTGCGGCCCGAAAGGGTGCGGCTTGCCTCCGATGCAGAGCCAGTTGCCAAGACCAACCTGCTCGACGCGACGGTGCGCGACATCGTCTATCAAGGCGACAGTTTCATCTGCTATTCCACTTTGGCGGATGGCCAGCAGATCGCACTGCGCGATTATTGCCGCGGCGACGTGCTGGCCCGCCTGCCTGGTGCTGGCCAACCGGTGCGGCTTCGCATCGACGCGGAAGATGCGATCCTGTTGGCGGACGGGATATGAGCACAGCGTCCGCAAACCTTGCAGATCGCGACGGCCTGAACGCGGACGTGCTGAACGCCGACGCCCGGCGCGAGTCCCTGGCTCTGCTCGGCCTTTGCTCTCCCGGCATCGTTCTGGTCGGCATCATCATCGTCCTGCCGATCGGCTGGCTGTTCTGGCTCTCGCTGTTCGACGAGACCGGTGCGTTGAGCGGTGCGAACTACGCCCGCTTTGTCGAGCAGGCGTCCTATGTCAGGACCTTCATCACGACATTCGAGGTGGCCTTCATCGTCACCGGCCTGTGCGTTCTCCTTGGCTATCCGCTGGCCTATATGCTGTCGCAGCTGCCACGGCGCGCCGCCTCCATCGGGCTGATCTTCGTCATCTTGCCGTTTTGGACGTCGGTGCTGGTGCGCACCTATGCCTGGTTGGTGATCCTGCAGCGCAAGGGCCTGTTGAACACCTGGCTCATGGATCTTGGTGTCATCAGCCAGCCGCTGCCGCTGGCGCATAATTTCGCCGGCGTCGTCATCGGCATGACGCATATATTGCTGCCGTTCCTGGTGCTGCCGCTCTACGCTTCGATGAAGGCGATCGATGCCGACTATCTGCGCGCGGCGATGAACCTCGGCGCGCCCCCGACGGCGACCTTCTGGCAGATATTCTTTCCGCTTTCGCTTCCGGGTCTCGCCGCCGGCGTGGTCATCGTCTTCATTCTGTGCCTCGGTTTCTTCGTCACCCCGGCCTTGATGGGCGGCGGCAAGGTCATCATGTGGGCGATGCGCATGGAGCAGACCACCAGCCTCTACTCCAACTGGGGCGCCGGCAGCGCGCTGGGCGTCGTTCTGCTCGCCGTGACGCTCGGCCTGCTCGGCCTGTTCCGCTGGCTGCTGGGCGCGCGGGCGACCAGCGTGTGGGGTGCGCGATGAACGACGATCTCGGCCTGCCGATTTCGCACTGGCAGCGGCTTTGGCTCTATACAGTTGGCGCCCTTGTGCTGTTGTTCCTCATCGTGCCCTCGCTGATCATCGTGCCGATGTCATTCTCCGGCTCGACGCTGCTGCAATTCCCGCCGGAAAGCTGGTCGCTGCGATGGTACGAGGCCTATTTCCAGTCGGTCGAATGGCGCGATGCGACGATTGTCTCGCTGAAGGCGGCGGTGTTGACGACCATTGTCGCGACACCGATCGGCGTTGCCGCTGCCTATGCGCTCAATTCGGGGGCGCTGCGTCTCGCCGGTTTCATCAATGCGGTGCTGACCGCCTCGCTGATCATTCCGGTTATCCTGATCGGCATCGGCACATTCTTTCTCTATGCGCGCATCGGTCTCAACAACACGCTGACCGGCCTGGTGCTGGCGCATACGGTGCAAGCGCTGCCGCTGGTCGGGCTGACGGTGCTTTCGGGGTTTCGGTCGTACGACATGAACCAGGAGCGCGTCGCACGCAGCCTGGGCGCCGGACGCCTGGCGGCCTTCTGGCAAGTGACGGTGCCGCAGATCCGGTTTTCCATCGTCTCCGGCGCCTTGTTTGCCTTCATCACCTCATTCGACGAAGTGGTGGTGTCGCTGTTCATATCGGGCGGCGAGACGACGACACTGACACGTCGCATGTTCAGCGCGCTGCGCGACCAGATCGATCCGACGATCGCCGCGATCTCGACGTGCCTGATCGTGCTGTCGGTGGTGCTGCTTTCGGCAGCGCAGCTTTTTGGCCGCAAGCGCTAGATTTTTCCTCGGTAGATTGGACAGTTGACCTGCATGCGTGATTTTCAATTCCCCGGACGGTCGCCGGTGCGCGCGACGGAAGCCATGGCTGCGACCTCGCATCCACTGGCGACGCTGGCGGCGATCGACATGCTGCGCTCCGGCGGCAATGCGATGGATGCGGCGGTGTGTGCGGCAGCGGTGCAAGCGGTCGTCGAGCCGCAATCGACCGGCATTGGCGGCGACTGTTTCGTTCTCTATTGCCCGAAGGGCGAAGGCGAGGTTCTCGCCTTCAACGGTTCAGGGCGTTCACCAGCTGCAGCAACGGCCGAATGGTATCTGGACCGGGGCCATAGCGAACTGCCTGGTGCCGGCCCCCACGCCGTCACCGTGCCAGGCGCCATCGACGCCTGGTGCCGGCTGCTCGAGGATCACGGCAACAAAGGCATCGACGCCGCGTTGGCGCCCGCCATACGCTATGCCGAACAGGGCTATGTCGTTCACGACCGCGTCGCCTTCGATTGGGCTGACGAGGTCGCCCTGCTCGCTGGCGACGAACATGCCGCGCGGATCTTCCTGCCGGACGGCCGGGCGCCGCGGGCCGGCGATGTGCATCGGCAGCCGGAACTGGCGGAAACCTTGCGCACCATCGCGAGCCAGGGCCGCGCCGGTTTCTATGAAGGCGCGGTCGCGGACGACCTGGTGGCGCGCCTTCGCGCGCTCGGCGGGTTGCATGCGCTGGACGATTTCGCCGCGACCAAAGGCGACTACGTCAACGCGGTGAACGCCTCCTACCGAGGCTACTACATCCATCAAATGCCGCCGAACAACCAGGGCATGACGGCGCTGATCATGTTGAATGTGCTGTCAGGCTTTGCGCTTGGTTCGCTGGAACCGAACAGTGCCGAGCGGCTTCACCTCGAGATCGAGGCCGGGCGGCTTGCCTATCAGGACCGCGACAATTTCGTCGGCGACCAGGATTTTGTCCACGTCCCTGTCGAGCAGCTTCTGTCCAGCTCCCATGCGGACCGGCTGCGCGCCGCGATTGATTCGGCACGCGCCATGACGCATCTGCCGCGGCTTGAGCTGCAGCCGAGCGACACCGTCTACATCTCCGTCGTCGATCGCGATCGCAACGCGGTCAGCTTCATCAACTCGACCTTCGGCTCGTTCGGCAGCGGTGTGGTCGGACCGAAGACCGGGGTGGTGCTGCAGAATCGCGGCAAGAGCTTTCAGCTGGCAGCGGACCATCCGAACCGGATCGCGCCGGGAAAACGTCCCATGCACACCATCATGCCGGGCATGGTGACGCAAAACGGCCGGGCGGTGATGCCGTTCGGGGTGATGGGTGGCGGCTACCAGCCGTTCGGCCATGTTCACCTGCTCACCAACATGATCGATTTCGGCATGGATCCGCAGCAGGCGCTTGATGCGCCAAGGGTGTTTTACAAAGACAGCTCAGTGTTGGCGGAGCGCGGCATTCCGGCCGAGGCGATCGCTGGCTTGCGCCAGCGCGGCCATCAGGTTTCGATTGCCGAAGAGCCGCATGGCGGTGGTCAATTGGTGCTGATCGACTGGGAGAAGGGCACGCTTACCGGTGCATCCGATCCGCGCAAGGACGGCTGCGCGCTCGGCTACTGACAAGGCGTAGATTTAGAACCAGATCAGCCAGACGAGTTGCAGGATGACCAGCGCGATGGCGTCCCAGAAAATCAGCTCGCCGGTCGAGAACCAGCGCCTCGAATTGTTGAAGCGGTAGAACAGCCACCAGACGAAAGCCGCGGCGAGCAGTGGGACAAACGCCAGCAGCGTGCTCACGGCAGGCGCGCTCCCGATGCCGCGTCGAAGACATGCAGTGCCGCCGCGGGAAAGCGCAGATGCAGCGTCTGGCCGGGATCGTAGGCACGGTCGTCGTTGACGGTCCTGACGATCAGGGCGTCGGCCTTGCTTTTGGCGAAGATCAGCACATCCGGCTCGACCAGTTCGACGACGTCGACGGCGAAGTTGATCGCATCGCCGGCGGAGGCATCGACGAGCTGGATCTGCTCCGGGCGAATGCCGAGCACGATTGGACCATCCGACCGGCCGGGCAACGGGCAGGAAAAACCGTCGGCGTGAAAGATGCCGCCACGCACATGACCGTCAAAGGTGTTCATCGCCGGACGGCCGATGAATTCGGCGATGAAGCGGTTGGCGGGCCGGCGATAGATTTCGCGCGGATCGTCGAACTGGATCAGCGCGCCCTCGCGCAGCACCGCGACCCTCGTCGCCAAGGTCATGGCCTCTTCCTGGTCGTGGGTGACGAAGACGAAGGTTTTCTTCAACTCACGATGCAGCCGCTTCAGCTCGGTGCGCATGTGAAGGCGCAGCAACGCATCGAGGTTGGAAAGCGGCTCGTCCATCAGGCAGAGGCTGGGCTGCCAGACCAGGGCGCGGGCAACGGCAACACGTTGCGCCTGGCCGCCCGACAGTTGCGACGGCCGGCGGTCGAGATAGCGGGTGATTTCGAGCAGCTCGGCCATGGCGCGCACGCTGCGGTCGAGCTCGGCGGCCGGCATCTTTCGGATGCGCAAGGGGTAGGCGATGTTCTCGTAGACGCTCTTGTGGCTGTAGAGCGCGTAGTTCTGGAAAACCATGCCCATGCCGCGCAGGCGCGGCGGCAGGTCGGTGACATCCAGGCCTTCGACCATGATGCGGCCAGCGGTCGGGCGCTCAAGTCCGGCGAGCAGCCGGCAGGCCGTCGTCTTGCCGGAGCCCGAGGGGCCGAGCAGGACGAGGAACTCGCCAGGTTCGAAGGCGAGGTCGAGCGCCTGCAGCGCCACCGTCCCGTCCGGGAAGGCCTTGGTGACGCCGTCGAAAACGATTGCCATACGAACTCCTGAGATCAGCCCTTGACCGCGCCGAAGGTGAGGCCGCGCACGAGCTGTTTCTGGACAAGGAAAGTGAAGAGGACGATTGGCAGCGTCGCAACGATGGCGACCGCCGCGACCTGGCCCCAGAGCGTGCCGTGCGGCGTCACCAGCCCGGGTATGCCGACGGTCAGCGGACGCCCGTCGAAGGCGACAAGGATGAAGGCATAGAGGAACTCGTTCCAGGACAGGATGAAGCAGAGCACCGCCGTCGCGCCGATGCCGGGTGCGGCCAGTGGCGCGACGACGAAGAAGAAGGCGCCCAGGCGCGAGCGACCATCCATCATCGCGGCTTCGTCGATCTCCTTGGGGATTTCGGCGAAGAAGCCGCGCATCATCCAGACGACGAGCGAGAGGTTGAAGGACGTGTGGGCGATGACCACCGCATAGATGGTGTCGATCAGGCCAAGCGAGGTGAAGAACAGGAACAGCGGCACGGCGATCGAAATCGGCGGCGCCATGCGCGTGGTCAGGAAGAAGAAGAACAGGTCTTCCTTCCCTGAGAAATCGGAGCGGGCAAAGCCATAAGCGGCCGGCGCGCCGATGAGGATGCAGAGCACGGTCGATGACACCGAGATCAGCACCGAGTTGATGGCCAGCGGCCAGTATTCCTTGTCGATGAAGACGGCCGGGTAGTTGGAGAGCGTCGGCGAAAAAATCCATTTCGGCGTCGAGGACAACAGGTCGACGCGGTTCTTGAACGAGGCCAGCACCATCCAGACGTAGGGCGTCAGCGCCACCACTACCGCAACCAATAGCACCGCCCAGGCAAAGCTCTTCCAGGCGCGGTTGGTGGATTGATCGATCATCGCCGCGCCCTCAAAACGCAGCCGCCGGCTTGCTGCCCGTCCAGTAGACGGCCTTGTAGAAGACCGAACAGAGGATCAGCACCACCAGATAGATCATGAAGGCGACAGCGGCGCCGTAGCCGAGGTCCCAGTTGCGGAAATTGACGCGGTAGGCGTAGATCGACACCAGTTCGGTCAGCGTTCCCGGACCGCCGCCGGTCATCAAGAACACCTTGTCGAATTCCTTGAACGCATCGATGCCGCGCAACAGCAGCACCAGCGCGATGACGGGCCTGAGCAGCGGCAGCATGACATCGCGAAAGATCTGGAACGGTTTGGCGCCGTCCATCATGGCCGCCTCGAACGGCGCCCTGGGCAAGCTCATCATGCCGGCCAGCATGATCAAGGTGACGAAGGGCGTCCACTGCCAGACATCGATGGCGACAATGGTCGGGAACACCAGGTCGGGGGCCGAAAGCACCGCCGCGTTCTGCGCCAGCAGACCGATCTTGCGCATGTAGAAGGTCAGCATGCCGAAATCGCCCTGCAAGAGCAGGCGCCAGATCAGCCCGACGGCAACCGGCGCGATCATCATCGGGATGAGCAGCAGCGTGGTCAAAAGCCGCTGGCTGGCGACGAAGCGAAAGATCAGGAATGCGAGCGCGAAGCCAAGCAGGAATTCGAGCAGCACGGCGATGAGGACGAATTTCAGCGTCAGCAGGAACGATGCCCAGAAGAACGGGTCGTTGCGCATCAGCTTGCGGAAATTGTCGAAGCCGATGAAGGCGCCGGCATGGCTGGCATCGGCGAAGCTGAGATCGGTCAGCGCCGTATAGACCATGTAGTAGAACGGGCCGACCAGGAAGACTACAACCAGCAGCGTCGCCGGCAGCATCAGCAGCGGCCCCACTCCACGGTCAAGGAGCGGCATTCCGCGGGACGATGGAGTGCGGTTGGTCACGGGCAATTCCTGGGTACAAGAACGGCTACCCGCTGCTGCGGGTAGCCTCTGCGCGACGCTTGGGGCCTATCGTGCCGGATAGGTCATTGGCGCGCAAGAACCGAGCAGCGTCGAGATGTCGGTCGCCGCTGTGTCGAGTGCCGCCTGTGCTTCCTTCTCGCCGGCGAGGTAGGAGGAGAGCTCGCGGACCAGTATGTCGGTCATCTCGGCCGATTGCGGCAGCGTCGCCTTCGGCACCGCATGCTCGTTGGCCGCCATCGAGGCCTTGGCGTAGGGCAGCTTCTGCACCTCCGGCGAGGCATAGACGTCGGGCCGGCCCGAGGCACCGCCATTGAGATGCTGCTCGAGCTGGCGGTCGTAGCCCATCATCCACTGGACGAAGAGGAAAGCCGCCTGCGGGTTCTTCGAATAGACCGGGATGAGGTAGGTCCAGCCCTCGACCTGGCCGATCTTGCCGCCATCGCCTTGCGGCACGAGGTCGAAGCCGACCTTGCCGACAACCGTCGATGCCGTGGTGTCGACAGAGACGGCATAGGTCGCGTCGTTCCACATGATCAGCTCGGCGACCTTGGCCTGCTGCATCAGCGCCATGACGTCGTCCCAGAAATAGTTGAGGCTGTCCGGTGGCGAGAACTGCAGCAGGCTCTTGTAGTATTCGAGTGAGGCGACGGCCTTCGGGCTGTTGACGATGACCGGGCCGCAGGCCGAGCCGCTCTTCACGTCGAGCACGTCGCCGCCGAAGGAATAGAGGAAATTGAGCCATTCATACCACAGCGCCTCGTGGCGCTTGCCCTGCAGGGCGGTACCATAGAAGCCCTGGTCGGGGCGATAGAACCATTCGGCGATGTCGCGGTACTGCTTCCAGTCCTGGGCGGGGGCGAGGTCATAGCCGTATTTGGCTTTGAAGCCGGCCTGTTCCTTGGGGTCGGCCAGCAGGTCCGAGCGATACCACATGAACATGTTGAGCACGGTGAAGGGGAAGCCGTACTCCTTGCCGTCATACCAGGAGATTTCGTGCCAGGCGGTCTGGTAGAGCTGCTTTTCCGGCTCGAAGGTCGGATCGCGCAGCACCGGATCGGCCATCATCTTGGAGATTTCGATGAGATGATTGTTGGTGGCGAATTTGCCGAGTTCGCGGTGCGGCTGGATGATGACATCGTAGCGGCCGCGGTGTGAATTGAGATCGAGCTGGACCTTGTTGACGGCTTCCGAATGCTCGTACATCTCGACTTCGACATGGATGCCGGTCTGTTTCTCGAACTGCGGCGCCATCTTCTTCAGCGCTTCAAGCGGCGGCAGCGACTCGCCGACCATGCGGATGGTCTGTCCGCTGTAAGGCTTTGACGCCTCTTCCAAACTCCACGCCGCCGCCTGTGTGACTTGCCACAAAAGGGCGGCGGCAACGAGCAGTCCGGATGCGGTACTCCCGCGTGTCAGCAACTTGAGCATTCTTCTCTCTCCTCGGAGCGTGCCTGGCGAAGCTGGCGCCCGTTCTGTCACAAAATGTGTAGTACTGCAAATCAAAATGTGGCACCTTGCAACAATTGGTTGGGTGATGCTAACAGACCGGCAGCGAGCCGGCTTTCCGACAGGCCAAGGGAATTTCGAATGGACTTCATCTTCATGCTGACGCGCAACGATCGCACGGTCGAGGACTGTCTCGACCTCGTGGCGCTGATCGAGCCGGTCGGCCTGAAGCATGTCGGCTTCAAGGATATTGGCGTTTCACCGGAGGTGCTGCGGACGTTGGCCGGCGCCATCCACCGGACCGGTGCGACCTCCTATATGGAAGTCGTTTCGACGACACCCGAGGCCTGCCTGAACTCGGCGCGCATCGCCCGCGATCTCGGTATCCATCGGCTGCTGGGCGGCACGCAGGTCGACGAGATCATGCAGGTGCTCAAAGGCAGCGACACGCAATACTATCCGTTTCCAGGCAAGCCGGTCGGCCACCCGACGAAGCTTGGCGGCTCGGCCGCCGATGTCGAGGCCGATTGCCGTTCCTTCGCTGAAAAGGGTTGTGCAGGCTGCGACATCCTCGCCTACCGCGCTACCGAGGCCGACCCGATCGAACTGGTTCGCGCCGCCCGGCGCGGGCTTGGCCAGGCGGCGCATCTCATCGTTGCCGGCGCCGTTGCCTCGGCCGAGCGAATCAAGGCGATCAAGCAGGCCGGCGCCGATGCCTTTACGATCGGCACCGCGGTTTTCGACGGTTCCTATTCGCCGACGAAAGGTTCTATCCTTTCGCAGCTGCGGGATGTCCTCGCGGATTGCGAACGCGTCTGAGGCATCATGGCAGTCGTCGGCATCGATCTCGGCACACAGAGCCTGAAAGCAGTCGTCGTCGACGATGATTTGCGGCTGCGTGGTGAGGCAAGCGTGCCGTACCAGCCGGTCTTCCCGAGCCCGGGCTGGGCCGAGCAGGACCCGGCGCTCTGGCTAGGTGCACTCAAGCCTGCCATTGCCGGCGCGCTTGAAAAAGCCGGGCTGTCCGCTTCCGACATCAAGGGCATGGCGATTGTCGGCCAGCTCGACGGTTGTGTTGCGGTTGACCGCAACGGCCGTGCGTTGGCGCCCTGCATCATCTGGATGGACCGCCGGGCAGCGGCGGAAACAGCGGGCATTGATGCCGGCTTCATCCGCGAGCGCACCGGTCTCGTTCTCGACGCGACGCACATGGCGGCCAAGATCTGCTGGGCCTCACGCAACCTGCCCGAAGCGCGCCATGCAGTGCGCTGGCACCAGCCGGTGTCGTTTGTGGTCGCCGCTCTGTGTGGCCGCGCCGTCATCGACCACGCGCTGGCTTCGACGACCATGCTCTACGGGCTTAAGGAGCGGGCCTATGCTGGCGACCTGCTGGCCGCTTTCGACATCGACGTGACAAGGCTGCCGGAGATCGACAATGCATCGGCAGTGGCGGGGACTTTGACGCGCGCAGGCGCGGAGCTGATCGGGCTTCCCCCGGGGATACCACTGGCGGTCGGCACCGGCGATGATTTTTCCGCTGCCATCGGCGCCGGCGTTGTCGTGCCTGGCGTCGTCGCCTGCAATCTCGGCACCGCCGAAGTGGTCAGCGCGATTTCCGATACGCTTCGCATCGATCCGGACGGTCTGGTCGAAACACACGGCTTCCTCGGCGATCGCTATTTCGTCTCCAATCCAGGATGGCTTTCAGGCGGCGCGGTGACCTGGTTCCTGTCGACCTTCGGCGTCAGCTCGCCGCTGGCGATGTCGAAACTGGCAGCGACGGTCGTGGCCGGCAGCGATGATCTCTTGTTCCTGCCGGCGCTGTCCGGCGCCATGGCGCCGCGCTGGATCGCCGGCGCGCGGGGCGCCTTCTATGGGCTGACCGCCTTCCACGGCAAAGCGGCCTGCGCGCGCGCGGTTCTCGAAGGCTGTGCCTTCGCCATGCGCGACGTGGTCGACCGGTTGAGCGAACTCGGCATTGCGACGCGGCGGATCAGGCTTTCGGGCGGTGGCGCACGCAGCCGCGTATGGGCGCAAGTCCGCGCCGATGTCAGCGGCAGGCCGGTGGAAATCGCTAGCGCCGCCGATGCCTCGCCGATCGGCGCGGCAATCCTGGCAGCCACTGCAATCGGCCTCTCCACCTCGGTGCAGGAAGCCGCCGAAAGGCTGGCCGGTCGCATCGAGACAATCGACCCGAACCCCGTGGCCGGGGCGATCTACGACAGAAGCTACCGGCGCTATCGAACGCTGTTCGAGGCGCTGGCTCCACTCCACGACTGACCGGACCGCATCCTCATGTCCAGACAAATGCTCGATCGCCTCATCGCCGGCACGCTGCCTGATCCGGATGGCGGCGGCATGCTGTCGGTGCCGTTGAAGACCATCGTCATCGGGCGCGGCCTTGGCGACGAGGCCGATACGCTGGTGGCGCCGCTGCCGCTCGGCCGCAAGCTCGCCGTCGTCATGGATCCGGATACCCGCCTGGCGCTGGGCGAAAGGGTGTCGATCGCACTGCGTGGCACGGGCGATGTCGACAAGATCATCCTGCCGCGCCATCCGCATCCCGACATGGAGGCAGTGCGATCGGTCATAGCCCGCACGCAGAATGCCAGCGGTCTCGTCGCGGTCGGATCGGGCTCGGTCAACGACATCACCAAATATGCCGCGCATCTCTCCCAAAAACCCTATGCGGTGTTCGGCACCGCGCCGTCGATGAACGGCTACACATCGGTATCGGCGGCGATCACCGAGGACGGGCTGAAGAAGTCGCTGACGGCGACGCTGCCGGTCGGCGTCTTCCTCGACCTCGATGTGATGGCGCGGGCGCCGCATCGGCTGATCGCTGCCGGCTTCGGCGATTCGATGGCCCGGCCGACCGCCCAGACCGATTGGCTGATGGCGCATCTGTTGATCGGCACGCCGTACCGGGAGGCGCCGTTCATGCTTCTCAAGGAAGACGAAAAGGCGCTCATCGCAAAGGCCGGCGACCTCAGGACAGGTGATCTCGCGGCGATGGAAGTGCTGGCGCGCACGCTCGTCATGTCGGGCCTCGGTATGACGCTGTGCGGCGGCTCCTATCCGGCCAGCCAGGGCGAACACCTCATCGCGCACTACATCGATATGCGCGGCAAGGAATTGCCGGAGGCGCATCACGGCGAACACATCGCGGTGACGACGCTGACCATGGCACGGCTGCAGGAGCGGGTGCTGGCACTGCCAGAGCTGCAGCTGTCACCAACATCAGACACGCCGGACCGCTTCACCGCGATTTTTGGCGAGGCGCTCGGGCGCTCCTGCTGGGCTGCGTTCAAGCCAAAGATCCTCGACCGGGAACGGACGGACGTCATCAACAAGATGCTGGCCAGGCATTGGCCGTCGCAGCGCGAAAAGCTCGCCAAGGTTGCCCGGCCGGCGCGCGAGATCGCGCAGGCCCTGCTTGCGGTCGGCGCGCCGACCACGCCTCAAGACGTGGCGATACCGCCTGCGTTCTATGACGAAGCGGTCGCCAATGCGCGGCTGATCCGCGACAGGTACACCATGCTCGATGTTGCGGCGTCGTCGCTCGCGCCAGTGCCGGCAGGGGCCTGAGCGGGTGCTGCGCGCCCTGGCGGATTTCACTGTCGAGGCTCGACGCAAGATCACCGTCGTGCTCACCGATATCGACGACACGCTGACCGAAAAAGGCCGGCTGCCGGCCAAAGCCTATACGGCGCTGGAGCGGCTGAAACAGGCAGGCTTCATCGTCGCCCCTGTCACCGGCCGGCCGGCAGGCTGGTGCGACCTGATCGCGCGGCAATGGCCGGTGGACGGCGTGATCGGCGAGAACGGCGCTTTCTACTTTCGCTATGACGACGTCAGGAAGCGTATCGTTCGCCACTACGCCAAAAGTGCCACCGAACGGCAGGCCGATGCCTCGAAGCTGCGGGAGATCGAGCGGGACGTGCTCGCGGAAATTCCAGGTGCCGCGGTGGCGGCGGATCAAGCCTATCGCGAGGCCGATCTGGCGATCGATTTTCGTGAGGATGTGCCGCCACTGCCCAAGGCCGATGTGCTGAGGATCGTCGACATATTCCGGCGCCATGGCGCGACGGCGAAAATCTCGTCCATCCACGTCAATGGCTGGTTCGGCGGCTATGACAAACTGTCGACAAGCCGGCTATTCTTGCGGGACTGTTTCGGTATAGACATCGATCGCGACAAGGACAGTGTTGTTTTTGTCGGCGACAGTCCAAACGACTCACCGATGTTCGGCTTCTTCCCCAACAGCGTCGGCGTCGCTAATGTCCTCGACTTCGCCGGCGAACTTCCGGCGTCGCCCGCCTTCGTCACCAGGGGACGCGGCGCGGACGGATTTGCCGAGCTTGCGAAGGCGCTGATTGCAGTGAAGGAACGGGAATAGCCATGGAGCCAGGCCGACTGACGAAGAAGGAGCGTCACGAGCTCATCCTCTCGGAAGTGCGCCGTTCCGCCTCCATCCGCATCTCGAAGCTGGCCCGGCGCATCGGCGTCGCCGGCGAGACGATCCGCCGCGATCTCATCGAACTGGGAGAGGCCGGGCTTCTCAACCGCACCTATGGCGGCGCGACGATCTCTTTGGTGACGTCGGAGCCGGTGATTTCCGAGCGTGGCCTTACCATGGTCGAGGAGCGCGCGCGGATCGGGCGCGGCGCGGCAAGCCTGGTCGAGAAAGGCCAGATCGTGATGATCGACGGCGGCTCGACCACCTATGAGGTGGCGCGCAATCTTTCGCAGTTGAAGCGGGATTTGATCATCATCACCAATTCAACCGGCGTCGCGTCGGTGGCCGGCGCCAATCCGACCTTTCGCGTCATCCTGTGTCCGGGAACCTATGACAGCCGCGAAGGCAGCGTGCTGGGCGAAGACACGGTCGAGTTCGTCAACCGCTACAATGCCGACGTCGCCATCATCGGCGCGTCGGGCGTAACGGCGGATGGTCCGAGCGACATGATCTCCGGTGCGGCGGCGGTCAAGCGGGCGATGATGTCGCGATCGCTGTCGACTGTCCTGGTGGTGACCAACGACAAGTTCGGCCGCGCCAGCCTCGAGCGCGTGTGCGCCCTGCGCGACATTTCCGACATCGTCACCGACCGTGAACCGCAGGCCGAATTGCGCGTCGCCAGCGAAGAGGCCGGGACGGAAATCCACGTTTTCGCGGCCAGCTGATCTAGCCGACATCCCGGTTCGTTAGCGCGATATGGCAGCAGCCGGAGCCATGGCCCGGCGTCCAGGTGACATTGTCGAAGCGCACGCCGGTCGCCTCGAACAGGCCTCGGTCGAAGGCGCCGGCGATGCGGCAGAGCGTGGCGAGTTTTTCGTCGCCAACACCGGCCTCGACCCAGGCATCCTTCAGCGGGCAGCGCTTGACCTTGAAGGCAATGCGCTCGTCGCTGCGTTCGACATCGGTCGGATACATGCGGCCGCCATCCGGGCTGACGGCGAGAAATGCCTCGCCGATGGCGCGGGCGTCGTTGGGGCCGAAGCCGGCGAAGGCTACGGCAGCGACTTCGCGGCCGCGCTGTTCGATGGTGCGAATCATGACCGCCTCGGCCCTTTCGGCACCAAGTTCTGCCGTCAGTTCATCAAGGAACAGCCGATAGAGATCGGCCCGGTTACGGAAAGCGGAGTCGAGTTCGCGCGACAGGTTCTCGGCTCTGGCTTCGAAGTCGGTCATGATGCGTCCTGGCTTCTCTTCAATTTCGGGGCTGCCGCCACCAGCGCTTTGCCGATCGCCGATTGCGGCGCGTCGATCACGGCACGCGCGTCGCCAATTTCGGCAACGCGGCCGGCGTCGAGAATGACGATGCGATGGGCAATGGCTCTGACAACGCCGAGATCATGCGAAATGAACAGATAGGCGATACGTTCCTCGCGCTGCAGGTCGAGCAGCAATTCCAGGATCTGTCCGCGCACCGAAACGTCGAGCGCCGACACGGCTTCATCGAGCACGATCAGCGACGGCTTTGTCGCGATGGCGCGGGCGATGGCGACGCGCTGGCGCTGGCCGCCGGAGATTTCATGGATGGCGCGCGGCGCGAGGTCGGCGGTCAGGCCGACGCGCTCCAGCAGAGCGGCGATGCGGCGCGGGCGCTCGGCGCGGGAGGCGATGCCGTGGATGCGCAAGGGATCGTCGATCACCCGCGCCACGGTGGCGCGCGGGTTGAAGGCGGCGAGCGGATCCTGGAACACCATCTGCAGGCGCGCGCGCCGGGCGCGCAAGGCAGCTCCGTTCAAGGCCAGGAAATTGCTATCCTCGAATTCGATGTGACCGGCATCGGGTTCGATCAATCGCAGCACCAGCCTTGCAATGGTCGACTTGCCGCTGCCGGAAGGCCCGGCCAGCGCCAGTGTCTCACCGGGCTCTATCTGAAAGGAGACGTCATCGACCGCGGCGACGGGTTTGCCACTGCCGCGATATCGCTTGGAAAGATTGGAAACCGCCAGCAGGCTCATGTCGGGAGCCTGACAGTCGCGCGGCCAAGCAGCGGCTCGGCATCGAGGCCGAGATGGGCATCCAGCAATGAACGCGTGTAGGTGTGGCGCGGGGCGTTGATGATCTGCGCCGTCGCACCGATCTCGACCAGTTCGCCGTGCCGAAACACCGCAATGCGCTCGGCAAGGTCGGCGGCCAGCGCGATGTCATGGCTGATGAACAGCAGCGTCATGCCATCCTCGGCCACCAATTGCCGGATCAGTGCCGCGATCTCGGCCTGCACGATGGTGTCCAGCGCGCTGGTCGCCTCATCGGCGATGAGCAATTTCGGACCGGCAGCGATCGCCGCGGCGATCGCCATGCGCTGCTTCTGGCCGCCGGACAGCTGGTGCGGAAAAGCGCGCATGGCGGCATCCGGATCGGGCAAGCGGACACGCTCGAGCAGTGTCCTGGCCTTCGCATAGGCGTCCGGCCAGCCAAGGCCGAGATGAGTGTACATGACCTCGGTGATCTGTTTGCCGACCGCCATCACCGGATCGAGGCTGGCGGAGGGATCCTGGAAGACGAAGCCGATGTCGCGGCCGGGGAGGGGCACTTCGCCGCGAAGTTGAAAAGATTGGCGCTCTACGGCGCCCCCCTCTGTCCTGCCGGACATCTCCCCCTTTAGGGGGGAGATCGGCAGCTTTGCCGAGGGCGCTATTCCTCCAATGCTGGTGATTGGCGAAAACGGGGATGGGTGCGTGATCTCCCCCCTTGAGGGGGAGATGTCCGGCAGGACAGAGGGGGGTGCCTTGGCGCCAAACGTTCGCGGCTGTCGCAAGAACCAGTCGATGCGTCCGCCAATCACGGCTGACCCCGGCAACAACCCTGCAATGGCGAGCGCCAGTGTGCTCTTGCCCGAACCGCTTTCGCCGATGATGGCAAGGCGCTCGCCGGCGGCGACATCGAGGCTGATAGTCTTCAGCGCCACCACCTCGGCACCATCGCGCCGATAGCTCACCGTCAGGTCTCGGATGGAAAGCAGCGCCGTCACGACAGGCTCCTTCGCACCGCGGCCGTTTCGACGACGCCTTCGCCGGCGAGATAGACACCGAGCACGGTGAGCACCAGCGCGATGCCCGGAATGATCGACAGGAAGGGCGCGGTGCGGAGCACTGCTCGGCCTTCGGCGATCATGCCGCCCCAGGTGACGCGATTGGGGTCGCCGAGGCCGAGGAATGAAAGTGCTGCTTCGGTGAGGATGGCGGCGGCGACGATCACCGACGACAAGGCCAGCACTGGTGGCAGCGCATTGGGTAGCACCTCGCGAAAGGCGATCTCCAGCGGATGCATGCCGATGACGCGGGCGCCGGCGACATAGTCGCGCTCGCGGATCGACAGCACTTCGGCGCGCGCGACACGCGCCGGTCCGGTCCAGGCACCGAGCGCAATGGCCACGACGACGACGCCGAGCGACGGGCCGACGACGCTGACGAAGGCCAGAGCCAGCAGGAAGCTCGGCACGGTCTGGAAAGCGTCGGTGATGCGCATCAGCACCTCGTCGACGAGACCGCCGGCAAAGCCGGCCAGCGTGCCGACAACAGCGCCAATGGCCAACGCTGCGGTAGCCGCCGCCAACCCGACCGCCAATGAAGTACGGGCACCGTGGAAAAGCTCGGCCAGCACGTCGCGGCCGAGCCGGTCGGTGCCGAGCGGCAGCGACCAGTCCTGGAGCGGCGGCAGCAGTGCCGGTCCGGCAATGGCTTGCGGATCACCGGGAAAGAACAGCGACGCCGACAGCGCCATGGCAAACAGTGCGGCCAGGATGATGGCGCCGGCGACGGCCTCCGGGGTGCGCAGAAAGCGGCGGAGCGGGCTCATGCACCGGCCTCGCTGGCGCCGACGCGCGGATCGAGGACGGCATAGGCGATGTCGACGAGCAGATTGATGACGATGACCAGCACGGCGCTGACGAGAATAATGCCAAGCAACAACGGGGTATCGCGCCCGGCCACTGCTTCCTGCGCCAGCCTGCCAAGACCGGGCACGGCAAAGACGCTTTCGATGACGACGCTGCCGCCGAGCATCTGCGCCGATTGCAGGCCGAGCATGGTGACCAGCGGCAACAGCGCGTTGCGGGCGACGTGGGCGAGCACGATGCGGCGGCGCGACAGCCCCTTGGCGCGAGCGGCCAGGACAAAATCCTGCCGCCAGACTTCGGCCATGCCGGCGCGCATCATGCGCAGAAAGAGCGCCAGATAGATGAAGCCGAGCGCGGCCACCGGCAGGACGAGGTGCCCGGCGATATCGGCGGCGCGGGCAAGCCCGGTCTTGCTTGAGGCGATGCTCTCGATGCCACCGATCGGAAACCAGCGCAGGTCGACAGCAAAGACGACGATCAGCACCAGTCCGAGCCAAAAACCCGGCACGGCATAGAGCGCCAGCGAGCCGATCGACAGAAAACGGTCGCGAAAACTGCCGGGTCTGGCGCCGGCATAGATGCCGAGCGCCGAGCCCAGCCCAAAGGACAGCGCGGTGGCGCTGCCCATCAGAAGCAGCGTGTTGGGCAGGCGTTCGAGGATGACGTCGCGGATCGGCCTGGAGAACGTCACCGACTGGCCGAGGTCGAGATGCAGCAGTGCCCAGAGATAGTTGGCCAGTCGCGTGAGCTCCGACTGGTCGAGGCCCCAGCGATGGCGCAGCAATTCGATCATGCCGGCGTCGCCACCGGTCGAAACGATATAGGCGTCGACCGCGTCGCCGGGGGCCAGTTCCAGCAGCAGGAAGGTGCCGATGATGACGATCGCCAGCACGAAGATGCTGCCGACGAGACGACGGCGGATGAGGGCGAGGGCGCGGGTCATGGGGAAACGGCGCTCGCGCCAAACATCGAGAGTCGAGCTCTACGGCGCCCCCCTCTGTCCTGCCGGACATCTCCCCCACAAGGAGGGAGATTGGCAGTTTCAGCGCGGCGCTCCATCCTGCGACGTTGGCGATTTGCGAAGGCGACCATGACAGCCGATCTCCCCCCTCGCGGGGGAGATGTCCGGCAGGACAGAGGGGGGCGCGAAGGAACGCTCATCGCCGAAGCTGAGCACTCGCCTAAACGATGCGCAAGCATCCCGTGCGGATCGTGCTAGCCCGCCAAATACGTGTCCGCCCAGTTCGACACAGCCCAGCGCGGGTTGTCGGCTATGTTCCCTACCGTGTCCTTGGCGACGCTGATGAAACTCCATTCGGCGACGTTGATCAGCGGCAGGTCGGCGGCGACCTTTTTCTGGAACTCCTTGTAGAGCTCGGTGCGAGCCGATGTGTCGAGCGTCTCGGAGGCCTTGGTGATGAGGGCATCGAGTTCGTCGTTCTTGTAGCCGCCCTGGTTGGAGAAGGGCACGCCGTCGGGAATGCCGCTTTGCACCAGGATGGTGGTCGAGATCGCCGGGTCGCCGCGGAACACCGGCGGGCCGACCGCGAGGTCGAAGGCGTGGTCGGTGTAGACGGCCTTGATGTGCGCGGGCGAGTCGTTGTTGACCAGCTGCGCATCGATGCCGATGGCGGCCAGCGCCTGGCGCAGATAGTCGCCGAACTGCTTGGTCTCGTTGAAATAGGGCGCGGGCAAGAGCTTCAGAGAAAAACGCTTGCCGTCGGCGCCCTTTTTGTAACCGGCCTCGTCGAGCAGAGCGTTGGCCTTGGCGACGTCGAAGGCATAGGTCGGCACGTCGGCGATGTAGAACTGCGGATCGTTCTTCGGCACCGGGCCGGTGGCCGTCGCGGCATAGCCAAGGAACCGGTCTTGACGACGAAATCCTTGTCGATGGCGTGCGCAATCGCCTGCCGCACTTTCACATCGGCCAGTTCCTTGCGGCGATGGTTGATCTCGACGACCAGCTGGTAAGTCAGGCCTTCGTAACCCTTGGTGATCACCTTGAGACCGGGCACCTTGGAGATGCGGTCGAGGTCGGCCAAGGGCACCGCGGAAAAGGCGGCGAGCTGGATTTCTCCGGCTTCGAGCGCGCTTGCCGCCGAGGTGCGGTCCGGCAGCACCTGATAGATGATTTCGTCGAGATAGGGTTCATCCTTGCCCCAGTAGTCGGGGTTCCTGGCCAGCCGGTAATATTCGCCGGCCTTGTATTCGGCGAATTTGAACGGGCCGGTGCCGACCGGCGCATTGTTGGCCGGGTTGGTGGCGATATCGCCGGTCTCATAGATATGCTTCGGCACCACGCTCGACAGCGCCGGCAGGGCGTTGCGGATCAGCTGGAACGGCGTCGGCTTGGCGAATTTGAACACCGCGGTCAGCTCATCCGGCGTGTCGACGGCGGCGAGATCTTTGAACACGGTGCGGCCAAGGTTCTGCAGCGGCTTCCAGATCTGCAGCGCCGAGAAGGCGACGTCGGCGGAGGTGAAGGGCTTGCCGTCATGCCATTTGACGCCGTCGCGCAATTTGAAGGTCACCGACAGGCCGTCGGCCGCACCTTCCCAACTGAGCGCCAGCCGCGGTTCCAGCCCGTCCTTGCCGTCGAAGGAGGCCTCGGCCAGCGTTTCGACGATCTTGCTGGAGATGAAGAAGACGCCGTTGGAGGCGACGATTGCCGGGTTGAGGTTGCGCGGCTCGGAATCGGCGGCAAGCACCAGCCGTCCGCCCTTTTTCGGCGTCTGCGTCCAGCCTATCGTCGGCATGGCGGTAGAGGCCAGCAGCAAGGCTGATCCGGCAAGCATCGTGCGTCTGGAAATGGTGAAATCTGACATGATCGAACTCCGTCCTCTCCGCGACCCGGCCGGGTGCGCCAATATCCCTTGGACGCTCGCGAGCATCCATGCGGCCGAGATTATGGGCCATGCCGAGGGTTTCGCCAGAGACGGAATTGGCGCATCTTCATGTGGCTTTGAAAATTCCATCCGCTGGACCAGTTTTCGGCGGGCGGCTCAATGCGCCCGATCTGGTAAGACCAGATTTGGCTAGAAGCAGCTGGCGGCGCTGACGGTTTAAGCTTTCGAGCCCTCACAACCCGTTTCTGGCTGGACCAGACCGGGCAAGATGGTGCAGATTTGGCCGACAGCCAGAACATCACGACCAAAACAGCCGGCGATCCGACCGACCGGCTGGTGAATTCAGGGAGAGAGAGATGAACGTCGCCCCGGGCAAGACTGCCGTCAGCAACATCCCGTTCGACCACGCCAGGGTCGACCGGCTGATGGAGGAGGCGGGCATCGACGTGCTGCTCGCGACGTCCAAGCACAACACGCAGTATCTGCTCGGCGGCTACAAGTTCATCTTCTTCGCCGCCATGGATGCGATCGGCCACAGCCGCTATCTGCCTGTCGTCGTCTACGAGAAGGGCGGGCTGGACCACGCCGCCTATATCGGCAACCGCATGGAGGGCGCGGAGCACCAGAACAACCCGTTCTGGACGCCGACGCTGCACGCCGCCTGCTGGGGCACACTCGACGCCGCCAATCTCGCCGTCCAACACCTGACGAAAATCGGCAAGGCGGGCGCCCGCATCGGCATCGAGCCGGGTTTTCTGCCGTCGGATGCCTACACGCTGATCCGCAAGGCGCTGCCGGACGCCAAGCTGATCGACGCAACCGCCATGCTGGAGAGCATGCGCGCCATAAAGACCGACGCGGAGCTGGAGAAGCTGCGCACCGCCTCCGAACTGATCACCGATTCCATGCTGGCGACGATCGGCTGGGCGCGAGAAGGCACGACCAAGACCGAGATCATCGAGCAGCTGCGGCGCGAAGAAACCAATCGCGGCGCGCATTTCGAATACTGCCTGCTGACTCTGGGCGCCAGCCACAACCGCGCCGCCTCACCGCAAGCGTGGAAGCAGGGCGAGGTGCTGTCGATCGATTCCGGCGGCAATTATCACGGCTATATTGGCGACCTCTGCCGCATGGGCATTCTGGGCGAACCGGATGCCGAACTGGAAGATTTGCTGGCCGAGGTCGAGACGGTACAACAGGCGGCCTTCTCCAAGGTCAGAGCGGGCACGCTGGGCGGCGACATGATCTCCCACGCCGAGAGCGTTCTGAAGGCGTCGAAGGTCGCGTCTTACACCGATTTTTTCGCCCACGGCATGGGGCTGATCACGCATGAGGCGCCGTTCCTGATGACCAACCACCCCGTGACCTATGAAGGCACCTATGCGGCAAAGCCGCTGGAGACCAACATGGTTCTGTCGGTCGAGACGACCATGCTTAGCCCGACGCGCGGCTTCATCAAGCTGGAGGACACGCTGGCGGTCACCGAGACCGGCTATGTGATGTTCGGGGATCGCGGGCGGGGATGGAACAGGGGCGGGATTTGACAAAAACGAAAGTCGGCGCCGCCCCTCATCCGCCTGCCGGCACCTCTCCCCGTAAAACGGGGAGAAGGAAAGTTCATCACTTGCCCGCCACCGGGATCAGCCTGAAATCCGGCAACTCCCGCAGCACCAGTTCAGGCCCTGCCGGCGAATAGACGACGAATAGCTGCATAGGCCCATCGCCGGTGTTCAGCGTCGAGTGAAAGCGGCTTTCCGGCACATAGATGGTGCAGCCCGGACCGACCTTGGCTACCACCGGATTGCCCTTGTCGTCCTCGACCATCTGCTCGCCATGGCCCGAGATGACGAAGATGATTTCCTCAGCACCAGGATGATTGTGGCGCGTGTGGCCCTTGCCGGAGGGCAAGTCGACGACCCCTCCGGAAAAGCGCTCCGCACCGTTCACCTCGGGAGCGACGGTCAGCGCCAGCCGGCCCCAGTCAAAGCCGAAGGCACTGACATCCCTAGGGTAGACAAACACCTTGCTCTTGTCGGCCATCTCTCATCATCCCTTCTTTTTCTTTGCAGTCGTTCTGGCGCCAAGCGTGACGGCTTTGAAATCCGCGGTCTGTCTGGCGATTGCCGCTTCCGCCGGCAGGCGCTCCATAGAGCTCGCGCCATAAAAACCGTGCAGGCCCTTGCAGCGGTCAAGAATGTAGCGGGCGTCGTCTGGCATCGAGATCGGCCCGCCATGGCAAAGCAGGATGACATCCTTACGCACCGAGCGGGCGGCATTGGCGATGGCGTCGATTTCCTGCACGCAGTCGTCGAGCGACTTGGCCGACGTCGCGCCGATCGAGCCGCCGGTGGTCACCCCCATATGGGCGACGACAATGTCGGCGCCGGCCTTGGTCATGGCGCGCGCCTCTTCGGGGTTGAACACATAGGGCGTGGTCAAGAGGTCGAGCTTGTGCGCCTCGGCAATCATATCGACCTCGAGGCCGAAGCCCATGCCGGTCTCCTCGAAGCTCTGCCGCATCTGGCCGTCGAACAGGCCGATGGTCGGAAAGTTCTGCACGCCGGAAAAGCCCATTGTCTTCAGCTCGGCGAGAAGCAGCGGCATGATGACGAAGGGATCGGTGCCGTTGACGCCGGCCAGCACCGGCGTCTTCCTGACCACCGGCAGCACCTCATAGGCCATCTCCTTGACGATCTCGTTGGCGTTGCCATAGGCGAGCAGGCCGGCGGCCGAGCCGCGCCCGGCCATGCGGTAGCGGCCGGAATTGTAGATGATGATGAGGTCGATGCCGCCGGCCTCCTCGGCCTTGGCCGACAGGCCGGTGCCGGCGCCGCCGCCGACAATCGGCACGCCGTCGGCGATCATCTTGCGGAATTTTTCCAGGATTTTCTTGCGCGGTATGGCGGCCATGTCCGGGGATCTCACTGTCTGGCAATGTCGAGGAAGGCGGCGACCGCAGCCTTGGCGAATTCGGGGTCGTTGATGTGCAGCGGCAAGCGCGTCACGCGGCGGGTGGCGGTTGGCTTGATCGTGCGCTCGATGGCGTCGAACAAAGCGGCATCAGCTTGCGGGTCGAAGAAGGCGCCGCCTTCGATGTCGAGTGCCGAGACGCCCTTTTCGGGGATGAGGAAGCGCACGGGACCATCGCAAAGGCTCAGCCTCGTGCCGATCCATTCGCCGATGGCGCGGTTTTCTTCCGCTGTGGTGCGCATCAGCGTCACGTTCGGATTGTGCTCGTAGAACAGGCGTCCGCGATATTTTTCCGGGACGGTCGGCGGCGCCCAGAAATTGACCATGTCGAGCGCGCCGACCGAACCGACATAGGGTAGTCCGGTGCGGGCGACGGCGCCAAAACGGTCGTCGGTCGCCGGCAGCACGCCGCCGAAGAGGAGATCGCAGACTTCGGTGGTGGTGATGTCGATGACGCCGGACAAAAGACCGCTGTCGGCGAGCTTTTCCATCGAACGACCGCCGGTGCCGGTGGCATGGAAGACCATGCAGTCATAGGTCGAGCGCAACTGGTCGGCGATGGCCGTCACGCAAGGCGTGGTGACGCCGAACATGGTGAGGCCGATCGACGGTTTGCCGTCGGGCGGCGGCGCCGGTTTCGCCGCCATGCCCGATATCGCCTGGGCGGCATTGTGCAGCACGACACGCGACAGCCGATTCAAGCCGGCCATGTCGGTCACCGCCGGCATCATGACGATGTCGGAGACATCGACATAGGGTGCGGTGTCGCCGGAGGCGAGTGTCGAGATCATGATCTTGGGCAGGCCGAGTGGCAGTGCGCGCATGCCCGCTGTGATGATCGAGGTGCCGCCGCCGCCGCCAAGGCCGATCACGCCGGCAATGTCATCGCGCGACTGGACAAACCGGGCGAAGGCGACGCCCATTGCGGCGACCGCGGTGCCGCGGTCATCTGTCCCTAGCGCAGCGTCGCGGCCAGCGGGATGGTGGGCGGCGACCTCACTGGCCGCGATGTCGACCGAAACGGTCGCACTGCGCGTGCCGACATCGACGCGGACAACGGCCGCACCGGCCGCCGTGATTGCGTCGGCCAGGAAGGCGAGTTCCTCGCCCTTGGTGTCGGCAGTGCCCACCACATAGATGCGCTTCATGGCGTTTCCCCGGTCGTCACTGCTCTCGAAATTGTCGCCGGCTCTTTTGCCTCGCCCTTCGGAAAGCGAAGGCCATTGCAATTTTTTGAGACGCGCGTATCGTATTGACATGGATGTCTCACGTCAACAAGCTGCGGTGAACGACGAGGTTGACCAGGTCGCCGAGCGTGGGCCCCGTGCGCGCACAAAACGGTTGATGCTGGAGACGGCAACAAGGCTGATGCAGGCTGGCGTCACCCCTTCGGTCAGCGAAGTCGCGGAGGCCGCGCAGGTTTCCCGCGCCACCGCCTATCGGTATTTTCCGAGCCAGGCAGCTTTGGTGCAGGCGGTGGTCGACGAGGGGCTCGGTCCCATCCTCACCTGGCAATCCGCATCGACCGATCCCGAGCGCCGGGTGGCCGAATTGTTCGACACCGCCATGCCGCGCATCGAGGCTTTCGAGGCGACGTTCAAGGCGGCGCTGAAGCTGTCGCTCGACCAGTGGGCGCGCCGGCAGGCAGGCACGCTGGGCGGCGAGCCAGCTTTCACACGCGGCCATCGCGTCGATCTGCTGAAGGACGCGATCGCACCGCTCAAGGATCGGTTGCCGCCGCGCGAATTCAAGCGCCTGGCGCAAGCGCTGTCGATGATTTTCGGTGTCGAGGTGCTCATCGTGCTGAAGGACATATGGGGGCTGGACAGCCGCAAGATGCGGTCGGTGGCGCAATGGGCGGCCGGCGCGCTGGTGCGCGCCGCCGTGGCGGAATCCGTGACCGAAGGAGAAGTCATCGCGCCGGCGGCATCAGCGAAATAGCGTCAATCTGGTTCGACCAGATTTGAAGGTCGGCGATTTCAGTAATTTTGGGGATTGGCGTTTTGCGAACGGGATGAAGGTGGAGAACTGCCAAAAATGAAGGAAATACGAACATATAGCGGACGTTTTCAGCTTATTTTGGTGACGGCGAATTTCAAGAAAGCGCTTGACGGGCCTCTCAAATTGGTAATACCAGATTAGGAAAGAAAAGGCGGATCGGGAATGACAGCCGCAGTCCATTTCGGCAGGGCGAGGAGGATCATACGGATGGCGCGTGTTCCGTCCGCACGAGGTGGCGCATCGTGACGCAGACGTCGCCTCGCGCCAGTGCCGGCAAGGGGATTGCGCTGCGCCTCGATGGGCTCAGCAAGGCCTATGGATCCGTGCGCGCCATCAACGACCTGAGCTTCGCCGTCGACGAAGGCCGCTTCTTCGTACTCTTCGGGCCGAGCTCGGTTGGCAAGACGACGACGCTGCGCACTATCGCCGGCCTCGTCCAGGCCGACTCCGGCACGCTTGAGATTGACGGCCGCGACATGACCCATGCGCCGATCGCCGGCCGCGGCATCTCGATGGTCTTCCAGTCTTTCGCGCTTTACCCCCACCTCACGGTCTATGACAATCTCGCCTATCCGCTGCGCGAGGAGAAAGCCGCGCGCGGCGAGATCGACAAGCGGGTGAAAGAGACCGCCGAGATCCTGAAGCTGACACACCGCCTGAAGGCCAAGCCGGCAACCCTGTCCGGCGGAGAGCAGCAGCGCGTCGCGCTCGGCCGCTCCCTGATCCGCCGGCCAAAGATTCTTCTCCTCGATGAGCCGCTCACCAATCTCGACGCCAAGCTTCGGCACGAGACGCGCGCCGAGCTGAAGCGGCTGCACCGCCAGTTCGGCATGACCGTGATCTATGCCACGCCCGACGAGCTCGAGGCTCTCTCGATGGGCGAGGCGATCGCCGTCATGCGCGATGGCGGCATCGTTCAGATCGGCACGCCGGACGAGCTTTACGAGCAGCCGATCAATACCTATGTCGCCAGCAAGATCGGCTCGCCTCACATGAATCTGTTCACGGCCTCGGTGCGCGCCGACACCAGGTCTTTCGACACGCCGCTAGGGACTCTGGTTCCGGCGACGGCGCCAAAAACTGCCGATGCCGGCGAGGCCGCGCTGATCGGCATTCGCCCGAGCGACATTCGGCTCGCCGCCAAGGGCGAAGCCGGGGTTGCCTCGAAGGTGCATCTGGTCGAACCGCTCGGCGACATCACGATCGTCTCGGTCGTGGCCGGCGGCGAGATGTTGCGCATGGTGCTGCCGGAAGCGATCGCCGCCAGCATCCGGACCGGCGATTCGGCATCGATCGCCATCGATAACAGGAAAATCCACGTCTTCCGCGCCGCGAGCGGCCAGGCAATGACCTGACGCGAACGGCGAGAAGCAATCCGGTTAACCAAGGGAGGAAACGCGATGACCAAAGTGAAAGGACTAGCGACAGCCGCAAGCTTCGCTGCCACGCTACTGGTGGGAGGCCTGACCTATGCCTCTGCCGAAGAAGTGACGTTGACGATGGCGGTGCCGGATTGGCCCCCGACCCGCATTATGAAGAAGTTCTTCGACGAGCAGTACAAGCCCAAGTCTGGCAATACCGTGAAGCTCGATGTGGACTTCATTCCGTGGCCGGATTTCTACACCCGCGTCAACGCCTCGTTGACCTCGGGCGAAAAGAAGTACAACTTCATCGTGTCGGACTCGCAGTGGCTGGGCGCCTTCGTCGAAGGCGGCTACTTCCGCAAGATCAACGATCTCATCGATGCCGACCCGGAACTCAAGGCGACGATGGAGTCGATGCATCCCGCCGTGCTCAACGCCTACTCGACCTATCCCAACAGCACGCCGAACTACTACGGCTTCCCGCAGTTCCCGGACGTGCTGGTCACCTACGGCCGCAAGGACGTGCTCTGCAACGCCGACGAGCAGGCCGCCTTCAAGGCGAAGTACAATGAGAAGCTGCCCTGCACCGGCGAAGAAATCGACGCCATGGACTGGAACACGTTCGAGCATGTTGGCGAATTCTTCCAGCGCAAGAAGGGCGACAAGCTCGCCGGCCAGGTGCTGGATGACGATTTCTACGGCATCGCCTATCAGGCAGGCAAAGGCTACGACTTCTCGACGAGCTCGGTCCACTCGTTCGTCTGGCAGCATGGCGGCGGCATCTGGGATGAAACCAAGGCCCCGACCGGACATGCCGAAGGCGTCGTAAACTCCCCGAAGTCCATCGAGGGCATGGAGCATTTCCTCAAATTGCTGAAGTACATGCCGCCGGTGGTCAAGACCGGCACCATGGACATCTTCGTCTCGGACCAGTTGTTCCGTGAAGGCAAGGTGGCCATGAACATCGACTGGATCGGTCTCGGCGAAGCCTCGCTCGATCCCAAGACGTCGAAGGTTGCCGACAAGCTGGTGTTCGGAATGGCGCCAGGCCTGCGCGGCCCCGACGGCAAGGTGAATCGTACGTCACAGATCGGCGGGCAGCCTTTCGTTCTCACCACCTGGACGACGCCTGAGCAAATCAAGGAAGCGGTGGGCTTCGTGAAGTGGTGGCTCTCGCCTGATATCCAGCACCAGTTCGCGGCCGGCGGCGGCCAGTCCGCGATCAAGTCGGTCTACAGTGATCCGAAGTATGTGACCTATCGTCCGTGGGACCGCGCCTGGGCGAACTCGCTCGACTGGCAGAAGGACATGTGGCACGTGCCGCAGTTCTTCGAACTGCTCACCCAGCAGCAGGACCAGTACGACCTGGCCATCACTGGCAAGCAGGACGCCAAGACCACCATGGATAACATCGCCAAGTTCCAGGAGGACCTCCTCAAGAACGATGGCCTTATCCAGTAACCTTCCGACATAGCTGCGGGGAGCGGCCAAAGCCGCTCCCCGTCATTGCCACTTCAGGCGCTCCATATTTCGGACTCCCATGACCGCTGTTTCAAGCACGCTGCTGACACCACGCCTTACCGCGGTTGTTGCCCATAACTGGAAACTCGCCATCGCTGTCGCTGTCGTCGTGTCGGCCATATCAATGGCGGGCTTGCCGGCGGCTGTCTCCTTCTGGGTGGTGGGCGCCATGGCGGCGTTGGTCGCGGCCGCATTTACCGTCAACGCGTATCGCCGCCACTACTTCGGCGCCTTGCTGGTCGCTCCGGCAATCGCCGTTCTGTTTGTGATGAATATCTTTCCCCTGCTGTGGTCGCTGGGCCTTTCGTTCTTCGCTTACCAGGCAAACCAGCAGACGATCCGCTTCGTCGGACTCGGGAACTACGTCCGGATCCTTACCAACGATCTCGCTGCTCACGCGACTTGGGGCGCGCTGATCAATACCGCCATGTTCGTCGTGTTCACCGTCTCCGCGCAGATGATCGTCGGCTTTCTGCTGGCCATCCTGTTCGCTAAGCAATTTCCGCTGCGCAAGTATTTGTTGATCCTGGTGCTGACACCGATGATGCTTTCGGTTGTCGCCTCTGGCGTGTTCTTCACCTACTACTATGACCCGACATTCGGGATTCTCAGCTACGTCATCAATTCCATCTCCGGCAACCAGTTCATCCTGATGAGCAACAAAGTCGGTGCCGTGGCGGGAATCGTTTTCGCCGACGCATGGATGTGGTCGCCCTTCGTCATGCTCCTTGTGCTGGCGGGCCTCGTCTCGGTGCCGAAATACCTTTACGAGGCCGCTGCCATCGACCGTATTTCCAGCTGGCGGCAATTCTGGATGATCACCTTCCCCTACATCCGCGGCCTTCTGATGTTGGCCCTTCTCTTCCGCACCATCGAGGCATTCAAGCTGGCGGATCTCGTCATCCTCCTCACCAAGGGCGGCAACGACACACTGACGATCTCCTATCACTTGATCCGCATCGCCAACGAGCAGAACAAGACGAGTGAGGGCGCCGCGATCTCCTATCTGATGCTGTTCATGGTGATCGTTCTCACCAACCTCTACCTGTACCTCGCAAACCGCCGTACGCAGGGAGCCTAACCCGTGACCGAATCGATATTGGGAAAGCTCGGCTTCCGCAGAGCCAGCGGAGTAGACGAGGCCGGCTGGGGGCGGACGCTCGCCGTTGCCGTCGTCGCCTTTATCTATTTTCTGCCGGTGCTGTTCATCATATTCACCGCCTTCAAACCGCAGGGCGACGCGCTCCTGGTGCCTCCGACGCTGTCGCCCACGTCGCTGTTCGGCTTGATTCCGGACCATTTTGTGTTCAAGCCCACGCTCGAAAATTTTGGGTCCGTTTTTTCCCGCTCGATGACGTCGGGCGGTGCCCCGGAAGCGACAGGATTCGACCGTTATTTCTTCAACTCGATCTTCATCGCCTCGGCGTCGGTGCTGCTGGCGCTGGTCATCGGCACCCTGGCGGCCTTCGGCTTCTCGCGCTATCCGCTGAAAGGCAATGACACCTACCTGTTCATCATCCTGACCACGCGCATGCTGCCGGCGATTGTGGTGATCATTCCGGTGATCCTGATGTTCCGCGTAGTGGGCCTGTCGGGCTCGTATCTCGGCATCATCATGCTCTACACCGCCTTCAACCTGGCCTTCACCATCTGGATGATGAAGAGCTTCTTCGATGAATTGTCGCCAGACGTCGAGGATGCCGCCCGCCTCGACGGATCGTCCGGAATGCGGGTGTTCTTCAAGATTTGCCTGCCCCAGGTCATTGCCGGGCTCGCCGCCACGTTCGTGTTCGGCCTGATCCTCACCTGGAACGAGTTCCTCTTCGCCCTGTTGCTCTCGGGGCCCGACACGAGGACGGTCCCGGTCGCCATGAACCAGGCCGTGTCGTCGGGTGGACGCGGCACCGACTGGACTTTGCTTGCCGCCATCGAAACCCTGTTCCTCGTCCCAGTCTTCCTGGTCACCTTCTTCTTGCAAAACCATCTGTTGCGCGGCGTTACCTTCGGCACGGTGAAGCGCTGAGATGTCAACCATCGAACTCCGCAAAGTCACAAAGCGCTTCGGCTCCTTCACCGCGGTCAAGGACGTTGACCTGTCGGTGGCCGCCGGTGAGGTCGTCTGCCTTCTCGGCCCGTCCGGCTGTGGCAAGACGACGACCTTGCGCGTCATCGCCGGGCTGGAAAGCGTCACTGACGGCGAGGTCGTCGTCGCCGGCAAGGTGATGAACAACCTGCCGCCCGAAAAGCGCGACATCGCCATGGTGTTCCAGTTCTACGCGCTCTACCCGTCGGCATCGATCGCCGAGAACATCGCCTTCCCGCTCTATCATGACGGCATTTCCGGGGCTGAGCGGACTGCCCGCGTCAACCGCGTCGCAGCGATCCTCCACTTGGAGCACGTTCTCGACCGGCTGCCGAACCAGATATCCGAGGGCGAAAAGCAGCGCGCCGCCATGGCCCGCGCCATCGTCCGCGACCCCAATTGCTTCCTCTTCGACGAGCCCTTGTCGCGTCTCGATGTCGAACTGCGCCAGACCATGCGTGGCCAGATCAAGGAAGTGCTGCAGGGCCTCTCCAAAGCGACCGTGATCGTGACCCATGACCAGCTCGAAGCGCTCACCATGGCCAACCGCATCGCCATCATGAAGGACGGCCTGATCGAGCAAGTCGGCTCACCGCACGAGGTATTTGCCAAGCCCGCCAATGCTTTCGTGGCGAGCTTCATCGGCACGCCGCAGATGAATCTTCTCGGGGCCGACCTCAAGACCTTCGCCGATGGCACGGCGGACATGACCGTGGCCGGCATTAGTCTGGCGATCCGCACGGACGCGGCGGTCGCGCGCCTGCAGCCCGGCAAGGTGACGATCGGTGTCCGGCCCCGCGCCTTCACCGCGACCGATACGGGGGACCGTGGCACCATTTCTGCCCGGGCCGAGCTCATCGAGCCCATGGGCGCCGAAACCCTTATTCATGCCCGCACGGCGGCAGGCGCCGACATCCGCGTCGTGGTGACGAGAAGCCAGCGGGTCAAAGTCGGCGAGGTGCTGAATCTACGCCCCGATCCCAGGCAAACCCATGTCTTCGATGGCGCCGGAAAGGCGGTGCGGTCATGAGCGACCGTTCTTCCGGCATGAGCCGCGCCGGCGCGTTCCGCCTCGAGGTCTTCATCATTGGCCTCGGCGTCATGGCGCTGGTGCTGATCTTCCAACCCTTTTCCATCGGCCTGTACGCGGTCGGCAGCGGTCTCGTGGTGCTTGCCGGACTCATCAACAACCTGCTGCCGTTGGCCCAGCCGGGCGTCAAGGTGCGCAGTGTGGTGACCGTAGCGCTGGTCGTGGCGCTGGTCTTCTGTATTGCGCTGCTGGTTTCGATCACGGCGGCGCATCTCTACGGCGTCTTCTTCCTCAATCCACCGGACCCCAACACTCTCGCCGGCAAGGCGCAGCTCGCCACGCCGCCTTTCTACAAGCAGGCTTTCGTGTGGGAAATCGCCGCCGCGGCGGTGATTCTCGCGCTGGTCGTCACCGCTCTCAACAAGACAGCGCGATGATCAGCAGCTGACGCTATACTGCAGGTCGCTCGCGCCGGTCCGCGCCGGTCGGTGTGCGTCGCCCTCTCAACTGTCACGCCGTCATCCTCCGGCTTGACCGGAGGACCCGACGCCGAGATCAAGGACCGCGTCGACCGTGCCGCCAGGACCTTGCGCATCGAGCATCTGCTCGACCGCAAGACCGACCGTCTCTCAGGCGGCGAGATGCAGCGCGTCTCCATTGGTCGCGCAATCGTGCGCAAGCCGCGCGTGTTCCTGATGGACGAGCCGCTGTCGGCGCTCGACGCCAAATTGCGTGAGGCGCTGCGCACTGAATTGAAGAACCTGCAGATACAACTCGGCGCCACCTTCCTGTTCGTCACCCACGACCAGATCGAGGCGATGTCGATGGGCGACAAGTGGTGTAAGGCGTCTCGTTGATCAGCAGGATCACGCAGCCACCGCCCGGCTCAGACGGCACGCCCGTCGAAGTCGAAAATCGACAAGGTGGACGGATCGAGATCGGCGACGCAGTTGACGTTGATGTAGGCGCTGCGTTCGCTGCCTGCGCGCATCCTCGGCAAAAGGATGGATGCCGCAGGTGCGGCAGAAGCGATGCGCCATCGCATGATTGCCGAATGTGTAAGTGCCGAGATCGTCGCCCCAGGCCAGGACTGTGAGACTGTCATGCGGGATGGCGCATAGAAGCGCGCCCTTGCGCAAGCAGATCGAGCAATTGCACCGCACGGCCTCACGCAGCTCGGCTTTGAACTCGAAGGCGACCTTGCCGCAATGACAGCTGCCTTTGTAGAGCATCGGCTTCCTCCTTCCGTCAGGCAGGGGTGCAAAACCGCCTGCGCCGGGTTAAGTCTCGGCAAAGCCATGCACTGGCCGCACCCCCTTAAGACGTTCAAGGCGTCCGGAGTCCGACACCGAAATGCAGTCAGTTCGTGACCACCTCGAAATGATCCTCGCCCGCCTTGCTGCTCGTGCTGGTGAAGAACGCGTGTTCACCAAGATCTATGCCGAAGCCGCCCGCGCAGCGGCGGATGCCGCCGATGCGCGGCGCAGGATTGGCGTGCCGCTTGGACCGCTCGACGGAACAATTGTCTCGATCAAGGACCTGTTCGATGTCGCCGGCGAGCCAACCACGGCCGGCTCGCTGATGCTGAGGAACACCGCGCCCGCCTTGCGCGACGCCACTGTCGTCAGCCGGTTGCGGCAGGCAGGCGCTGTGGTCCTCGGCAAGACCAACATGACCGAATTCGCCTTCACCGCGATCGGCGACAACCAGCATTACGGCACGCCCGGCAATGCGATGGATGCCAGCCGGATTCCGGGCGGGTCGTCATCCGGCGCCGGCGTGTCCGTAGGCGAGGGCACTTGCGACGTCGCTATCGGGTCCGATACCGGCGGCTCGGTGCGCATCCCGGCGTCGCTGAACGGCGTCGTCGGCTTCAAGCCGACGGCACGGCGCGTGCCGCTCACCGGCGCCTATCCACTGTCGGCTACGTTGGATTCGATCGGGCCGCTTGCCCGAACCGTCGCCCAATGCGCTGCTGCAGACGCGGCGATGGCTGGCGGGGAGATGCCGGCGCTGTTGCCGCTCTCACTTGCCGGGCTTCGCATCGGCATCCCGCGCGGCGTTCTGTTCGAAGACACGGAACTGGAGGTCGCGGCAGGCTTCGAGCGATGCATTCGTGCGCTGGACCAAAGCGGCGCGCGTGTCGTCGACCTGCCGATCGACGATCTGATTGCCGAGATGCGCGCAGCGACCAAACGCGCCTCGATCGCGTCGATGGAAGGCGCGGAGGTTCATGCGAACTGGCTATCCGTGGGTGCATCGGTGCCGGTGGACCCGCATGTCAGCGGGCCGCTTTCTCGGGCGCTCGCCATTCCCGCATCGGTCTATATCAGGACCATCCGCCGTCGTGGCGAACTCGCTGCTGCCATGACCGAGCGTCTGGCGTCGATCGATGTGCTCGCTCTGCCGACCGTGCCGATCGTCGCGCCGTTGATCGCCACAATGGCCAGCGACGAAGCGCTGCGCAACAAGGCGGAAGGCCTGCTGTTGCGCAACACACAGGTCGCCAACCAGTTCGATCTCTGCGCTATCTCGCTGCCGATGCCTGACATGAAATTGCCTGCCGGGTTGATGCTGGTCGCGCGCAGCGGCCATGACCAGGATCTGCTGAGTATCGCGGCCGAAGTCGAGCGGCGGCTTGGCCGCTGACCGGCGTATCAGCGTGACGAGCAGTGTTTGCGTTCGCTGTCCTTGGCTGTGCGTTCGATACCGGTCACGACCAATGTCGGCAGGCTGTACTGCTTGCCGTTGAAGCTCTGCGGCCGGTTCTCGATCGTACCCGCGACAACGAGCTTGCCGGCATAGAGCTTGTCGGGGAGGTCGAGCGCCTTGTCCTGCTGCGGCAGGCCGTCGATATCGACCCACACGCCCTTGACGACCATGCCGGTGGCGAGGTCGAGCGCGCTGGTGGACGGGCAAGGCGCCACAACGCAACGCAGGCCGTTGTCGCCGGGCACATAGCCGCTCAACCCATCGGCATGAGCCTGCGCCGCTGCGATGCAGAAACTGACGGCCATGAGGGTTGATGCGACGATCTTCGACATGGCGCCAAGGTCGCTAGCGAATTCGAGAAAATTGAGGCGCGTTCAGACGCCTGCCGGAAACCGCTTGCGGTAGTGCTCGAGCACTTCGGGATTGCGCAGATTGACCGGCAGTTTGTTGGCCAGCACCAGCAAGGTTTCACCGGCCGCGCCGACGCCCATGCGCATCATCGATTCCTCGGTAATGCCGGCCATGTGCGGAGTGATGATGACGTTGTCGAAGCCGAAATAGGGGTGCCCTGGAGGCAACGGCTGCGTCGCAAAGACGTCAAGCGCTGCACCGCCGATGCGGCCCTGTTGCAAAGCCTCGATCAGCGCATCGTCGTCGATCACCGGGCCGCGCGAGACGTTGATCAGCAGCGTATGCGGTTTCATGCGGGCGATGCGCTCGCGGCTGATCAGGCCGCGCGTCTCCGGCGTCAGCGGGCAGCATAAAACGATGATGTCGCTCTGCTCGACCAGCGCGTCGATCGACAGGAAGCCGACCCTTTCGGGCGCAGGCTGCAGGCTGCGCGTCGTCGCCACCACATTGAGGTCGAAGCCGTGCGCGGCGATATGGCCGACTGCCTGGCCGACGGCGCCAAGGCCGACAATGCCGATGGTCTTGCCGGCGAGTTCGCTGTTGGCATTGGCGTGCTCGCGGCCGGCTAGCCAGCCTTTTGCGCGCAGATCGCGATCGACCACGCGGAAGCGGCGCGAGAGTGCCAGCGCCGCGAACATCACGTGCTCGGCGACCGAACGCGCATTGACCGCCGGCACGTTGGCCACCAGCACGCCGGCGGCGGTGGCCGCTTCCATCGGGATCATGTCGAGCCCGGCGCCGTGGCGGATGGCCGCCCGCAGCTTCGTTGCGCCCTCGAAAAGGGCAGGCGGCAGATGCGCGCGGACGATGACGATATCGGCGTCCCTCGCCTCGGCGGCCAGCGTGGCTGCATCGACATTGGAAGCGATGACGAGCTCGCCGGCGCCCACCAGCATGGCAGCGGCGCGCGGATGCAGCGTGTGCGTCGACAGGATTTTTGGCATAGGGCTCCCGGTTGTCTAGCAGCAATTCCCCAGGGACAGCGCTGCGCGCTTCCCCGGGAAAACCGTTTCACACTTTTCCTGGAATTGCCTAGGCTTTTTCGAGCGCCGGACTTTGCGGGTCTGCCTCGCGGCCTTCGATCAGGCCCTTCCAGTAGCTCTCCGCGCCTTGCAGATGGGCGCTCATCAGCGCCTGGGCGAGATTGCCGTCGCGGCGCAGCAGCGCCTCGAAAATCTGGATGTGCTCGGCATGCGAGCGCAGGCTGCGCTCGGGATCGTTGAAATAGATCGGCAGGCGCAGCTCGCCCATCATGTAGTAGACGCTGCAGACATTGTGGAAAACGCTGTTCTTGGTCGCCCGCACGATCTCTAGATGAAACTCGCGGTCTTCCTTGGCCAGGCCTTCGCCGGCGGCAATGCGATCCTCCGAGGCCTTCAGGATCTCGCGCAGCCGCTCGAAATTCTCCTCGGTGGCGCGCGAGCAGGCCAGTTCGGCTGCCTTGATCTCGTGGATCTTGCGCAGTTCGACCGTCTCGTAGATCTGGATCGGGTCAAGCGGCAGGCCGGCGCGGGCGAAAAGCGCCATGGCTTCCACGCTGGCCTGCTTGGTGTCGATGTAGATGCCGGATTTGGCACGGCGCTCGACGATGCGCATGGCTTCGAGAATGGCCAGCGCCTCGCGGATCTGGCCGCGGCTGACGCCGAAGTGCTCCGCCAGTTCGCGCTCCGACGGCGTGCGGCCCGTCTCCTTGTCCGAATGGGAGAAGAGATAGGCGGCGAGTTCGGCGAGAAGGTTCTTTTCTTTCATCGTCAACAGCGTTGCGCGTGCGCCTCCAGAAACCGCTCCGAAATGGTGAATCCCAGCCCAGGTTTCTCGGGGATCGCTATCATACCGTCCTTTGCTTCGACAGTCTCTTCGATAAGATCATGGATCATCGGGTTGGCGCCGAGCGAATATTCGACGGTGAAGCTCGCCGGCGAAGCGGCGCAGACATGCAGCCCGGCAAAGAAGCAAGGCGCGCCTGCCCATAAATGCGGCGCGAAGCGCAGATTGAAGGCGCTGGCAATGGTGCCGATCTTCATGGCTTCGCTGATGCCGCCGCAAAAGGCGGGATCCGGCTGGAAAATGTCGGCGGATTTCAGCATTGCGAGGTCGCGGAAGGCATAGCGCGTCGCCTCGCTTTCGCCGGTGGCGATCGGAACAGAGCCGCAGGCGCGCACTTCGGCCATGCCCGATTTGTCGTCGGCGATGACCGGCTCCTCGAACCAGGCGAGATCGAGATCGGCGGCGAGATGGATGAAGCGCTTGGCTTCGGCCACCGTGTAGGTGCCATGCGCATCGACCATCAGGTCGACATCGGGGCCAAGCGCTGCTCTCGCCGCACGCACGCGGGCTGCGGAAATATGCGGGGCGCCATCCATGGCGCCGATGCGCATCTTCAACGCCTTGAAGCCGCCCTTGGCGATGTAGGATTTCAACTGCTCGCCGATGGTGTCGGCGGCGGCCCAGCCACCGGACGCGTAGGCCTGCATGCGGTCGAGCTTGCGGCCGCCGAGCAGCTGCCAGACCGGAACCCCGAGCGATTTGCCCAGTATATCCCAGAGCGCGATGTCGACGGCGCTGATGGCGGCAACGCTCATGCCGCGGCGCGCCAGTTGCGGCATGGCGTGGCCGGCACGCGCCGCGCTGTCGTGGCGCACGCCATTGTAGAGCATCTCCCAGATGACGCCGATGTCGGCGGGATCGCGGCCGATCAATTGCGGGCCGACTTCGTGGTTCAGCATATGGACGAGCGCGCCATAGCTGCCGGCACTGCCGGCGGCGTTCTTGCCTTCGCCCCAGCCGATCAGCCCGTCATCGGTCTCGATGCGCAGGATGGCGGCGTCGAACGTTGCCACCTGGCCGAAGTCGCTGCGATGCTGCTTCGCGGCTTCGATCGGTATGCGGACCCACCAGGCCTGGACGTTTCTGATGCGCATGTTCATCCCCGGCCTTGCCGCCGGTCGGGGCGGAAAGGCTCATTCCCAAACGGATCGACTACTTGATCAGCGGCAGCAGCGTTTCAGCGTTGATGCGCATCTGGTCGGTGTAGAATTTTTCCGTCAGCACGCTGGAGCCGTGGTCCTGGATGAACTTGAGTTGCTCCGGCGAAATGTCGACCGGATTGCGTTCGACCATGTCGGGATAGGGCGCGGCCGGCGTGCGGTCGACCGGGGCGACGAATTCGTTGGTCAGCGCGCCGTCATAGCCAACCTCTTTCAGCGTGGCGATAATCTTCTTCCAGTCGATCTGGCCGAGGCCGGCGGCGAAGCGGTTGTTGTCGGCGACATGGAAGTCGAACAGGCGTTTTCCGACCTGGCGGATGGCGTCATAGACGTTAAATTCTTCCATGTGGATGTGATAGGCGTCGAGGCAGACACCGCATTCGGGGCTGACCGCGTCGGCGAGCGCCAGCGCCTGGGCGCCGCGGTTGAACAGATAGGTCTCGAAGCGGTTGAGCGGCTCGACCGCAATCTTGACGCCGACCTTCTTGGCGTGGGTGAAGCATTCGCGGGTGGCGTCGACCACCCACTTCCACTCCTCTTCCTCGGTGCCGTCCGGCACCACCTTGCCGACGGTCGCGGGAACCAGCGTGATGATTTCGCCGTCGAGTTCGCTGACCATGGTCAGCACGTCCTTGACGTACTGCACCGAGCGCTCGCGCTGGCCCTGGTTCTTGGCGGCAAGATTGCGCTCGCCCAGCATCAGCGTCACCGCGCCCCAGCAACGAATGCCGTGCTCCTTCAACAGCGCGCGCGTCTCCTTGGTCTTGTACTGCTCGGGTTCGCCGGAAATCTCGATCGACTCGTAGCCGAATTTCTTGATCCGCTTGAGCGTCGTTTCCAACGGCTCCGCCCGCATCCAGTTGTGCGTCGAAAGATGCATGGTCTGTCCTTCCCAGATTCGCCTGTACCAGTTCGCCTGCGACGCATCCCACCGGAGCATGCGGCCAGTTTCCTCCCCAAGGCGCTCCAGTCATTTTTCTCAAACTGGTTCGACCAATTGGGCCTGAATGGAGGTCTACAGCAATTTCCCGCGGACGGCAAGAAGCGCTATCCTGCCCTCTCGCCCGCGGCCTACCATGTTGATTATATTGAAATATGTAAGCTGATACTGGCTCTGCAAATGGCTGCGATCTTGCATCAAACAGCTTGACCAGAATTTGGCATTTGGTAATACCAGAATAGCAATGCGCAAGTGTGTAGTGCGAAAAGACCAAAGAGGCTGGCCCCGCTTTCAATCGGCGCTATGCTTGGTCGTGAAAAAATAGGGAGAGGATGCCGATGCCGACGACAATGAAGGGCCCTGGGCTGTTTCTGGCGCAGTTCGCGGGCGACGCCGCGCCGTTCAATTCGCTGGCCTCGATCGCCAAATGGGCAGCCGGACTCGGCTACAAGGGCGTGCAGATCCCGAGCTGGGATGCGCGGCTGTTCGACCTCAAGAAAGCGGCGTCTTCCAAGGCCTATTGCGACGAGGTGAAAGGCATCTGCGCTGATGCCGGCGTCGAGATCACCGAACTGTCGACGCATCTGCAGGGACAGTTGGTGGCGGTGCATCCGGCCTATGATGCGCAGTTCGACGGCTTTGCGCCGCCCGAGGTGCACAACAACCCGAAAGCCAGGCAGAAATGGGCGGTCGAACAGATGAAATTCGGCGCCAAGGCGTCGAAGAATCTCGGCCTCAAGGCCTCGGTATCGTTTTGCGGAGCGTTAGCCTTCCCTTACCTTTACCCATGGCCGCAGCGCCCGGCCGGATTGATCGAGGAGGCTTTTGCCGAACTCGGCAAGCGTTGGAAGCCGATCCTCGATGTGTATGAGGACAATGGCGTCGACATTGGTTACGAAATCCATCCCGGCGAGGATGTGTTCGACGGCATAACCTTCGAGATGTTCCTCGACGCGGTCGGCGGCCACAAACGCTGCAACATCAACTACGACCCGTCGCACTTCCTGCTGCAGCAGCTCGACTATCTCGAATTCATCGACATCTATCACGAGCGGATCAAGGCATTCCACGTCAAGGACGCCGAGTTCAATCCGACGGGACGGCAAGGCGTCTATTCCGGCTACCAGAGCTGGACCAACCGGGCCGGGCGTTTCCGCTCGCTCGGCGACGGGCAGGTGGATTTCAGCGGCATCTTCTCCAAGCTCACCCAGTATGGCTACGATTCCTGGGCGGTGCTGGAATGGGAATGCTGCCTGAAGCATCCGGAAGATGGTGCCGCCGAGGGTGCGCCTTTCATCGAGCACCACATCATCCGGGTGACGGAAAAAGCTTTTGACGATTTCGCCGGCGGCACGACCGACAAGAAGCTGCTGCGCGCGATGATGGGAATCTAACCGGCTTCGCCGGCAGCGGCATACGCCAAAAAGCAGAACGCACAAGACGAGGGAGACAAGCATGGTCGGCGCATCGAAATCGGAAACGGGAGGCGGCGGCCCGATCCGCTACGGCATGGTCGGCGGCGGCCAGGGCGCCTTCATCGGCGCGGTGCACCGGATCGCGGCGCGCCTGGATAATGACTTCGTGCTGGTCGCTGGCGCTCTGTCGGCGAATCCCGAGCGCGCCAAGGCCTCGGCTGCCGAACTCGGGCTCGATCCCGCCCGCAGCTATGGCTCCTACGCCGAAATGGCCAAGGCCGAGGCCAAGCGTCCCGACGGCATCGAAGCGGTGGCCATCGTCACGCCAAACAATGTGCACGTGCCGGCGGCCAAGGCTTTCCTCGAAGCCGGCATTCACGTCATCTGCGACAAGCCGCTGGCAACGACGCTTGCCGAAGCGAAGAAGCTGGCGGCAGTGGTCGAAAAGACCGGCAAGGTGTTCGTGCTGACGCACAATTACACCGCCTATCCGATGATCCGCCAGGCGCGCGAGATGGTGGCCAAGGGCGTGCTCGGCGACATCCGCATCGTGCAGTCGGAATATCCGCAGGACTGGCTGACCGAGGATCTTGCCGCCACCGGCCAGAAGCAGGCGGCCTGGCGCTCCGACCCCAAGCAGGCGGGCGCCGGCGGCGCGCTGGGCGACATCGGCACGCACGCCTACAATCTCGCGCGCTTCGTCTCCGGTCTGGAACTCGATTCCCTGTCGGCCGATCTCGACGCCTTCGTGCCGGGGCGGCAGCTCGACGACAATGTCAACGTCATGCTGCGCTTCAAACCGGTCGGCAAGATGCACCCGGCCAAGGGCATGATCTGGGCCAGCCAGGTGGCACCCGGCCATGAAAACGGGTTGAAGCTGCGCATCTACGGCTCCAAGGGCGGGCTGGAATGGGTGCAGGCCGACCCGAACTATCTCTGGTACACGCCCTTCGGCCAGCCGAAGCAATTGCTCACCCGCAATGGCGCCGGCGCGCTGCCGGTCGCCGGCCGCGTCAGCCGCGTTCCGTCCGGCCATCCTGAAGGCTATCTCGAAGGTTTCGCCAACATCTACCAGGAGGCCGCGCGCGCGATCCGCGCGGCGCGCAAGAAGGGTGGCAAGCCGGGCAAGGATGTCGTCTTCCCGACCATCCAGGACGGCGTCGAAGGCATGGCCTTCATCGAAGCCTGCGTAAAGTCGTCGAAGAAGAATGGGGCGTGGACGAAGCTGTAAGGGGTGTCGATATTCAGGTGATGCCGGCCTGCGAATGGCAGGTTCCTGCGCTTCCGGTGCTCACGTACTTTAAGTACGCTCCGCTCCGGTTCTCGGCCCCCGCCATCCTCGGCTCGGCCTGACCTGAATCTCGATACCCCTTGTCGCGAAATTCTAGTGGGAGGGGGCGTCGATGAAAATCGGCATGTGCATGTTTTTGTGGACGACGTCCGTGTCGAAGAAACACGAGCCGTTGCTGCGTGACATCAAGGCGACCGGGTTTGACGGCGTCGAGATACCGATTTTCGCCGGCACGCCGGACGACTACAGCAAGCTCGGCGAGCTGCTCGACCGCATCGGGCTGGAGCGTACGGCCGTTTCAGCCATGGGCGATCCGGCGATGAACCTGATCTCGGCTGACGCTTCGACCCGCAAGGCCGGCATCGACTATATGAAATGGGCGATCGACTGTGCCCGGGCGCTCGGCGCCAACAAATTGAGTGGTCCGCTGCATTCGACGCTCGGCGCCTTTTCCGGCAGCGGGCCGACGGCGGCCGAGAAAAAGCGCTCGGTCGCTTCGCAACGCGCCATCGGCGACCATGCCGGAAAGAAGAACGTCACCATCGGGCTGGAGGCGCTCAACCGCTTCGAATGCTACCTCCTCAACACGATGGCTGACCTGTCGGAGCATATCGACGCCATCGACCGGCCGCACATCAAGGCGATGTACGACACGTTCCACGCCAATATCGAGGAAGCCGACCCGATCGGCGCCTATACGAAGCACCGCCGGAATGTGGTGCATATCCATATCTCGGAGAATGATCGCGGCGTGCCGGGGCGGGGCAATATCCCGTGGAAAGAGACATTTTCGGCCATCCGCAAGAGTGGCTATGACGACTGGCTGACGATCGAGGCGTTCGGGCGTTCGTTGAAGGATCTGGCGGCGGCGACCAAGGTGTGGAGGGATTTCTCGGAGAGTCCGGAGGCGGTTTATCGCGACGGGTATAAGCATATCCGGAACGGGTGGAAGAAGGCGGCTTAGGGCCACCCTCCCTTCGTCATCCACGGGCGGAGCGGGAGCGTAGCGGACGCGGAGACCCGAGGATCCATGCCGCGACATTCGAGCGCCGCGGCGGTGCAGCCAAGGGATGCAAATGGGGCCTCTTTTTGCACCGAAGCATCTAGCACAGACGTCCCGGCATGGATCCTCGGGTCTGCGCCGCGTCGCTTCGCTCCTTGCTTCGCCCGTGGATGACGAAGGCGCGGTGGCCGCCGTCACTTGATCGCCGGCACTGGTGGCTTCGGCTTGGCTACCCCTGCTCGGCCTGGATCCTGTTGTAGTCGTGGATCGTCCGGCTCAACCTTCGCCGCAGGAAGTTGGAAATGTTGTCAAAGACGAAGACGACGAGCAGGATCAACAGCACCATGTAGAAGACGTTGGCCCAGTTGGAGTTGGTGCGCATGGCTTCCCACAGTTTCAGGCCGATGCCGCCGGCGCCGACAGCGCCGATGATGGTGGCGCCCCGGGTGTTGGATTCCCACTGGTAGAGCGTCTGGCTGATGAAGACGGGGATCACTTCCGGCAGCACGCCGTAGCGTTGCACCAGCAAGCCGTTGGCGCCGGTCGACTGGATGCCTTCGCGCGGCTTGTCGTCGATGTTCTCGAGCGCCTCCGAATAGGTCTTGCCGAGCGTGCCGATCTCGGTGAAGAAGATCGCGGCACTTCCGGCCAGCGGGCCTGGGCCGAAGGCGCGGGTGAAGAACAGCGCCCAGATGAGCATGTCGACCGAGCGCATGAAATCGAAGAAGCGTTTCAGGACCTGGCTCAGAAGTCCGCTGGGCGTGATGTTGCGGGCGGCGAAGAAGGCGAGCGGGAAGGCGACGATGCCGCCCAAAAGCGTGCCGAGGAAAGCCATGACGATGGTCTGGAACAGCTTCGTCCAGACGTCGCCATGCTGCCACTGGGCGTTGTTCCAGATGTTGTCGCCGGCCAGTGCCAGGTTCGAGGTGCCGGGCTTGAGTTCGGGTCCGGACCAGATCAGTGAAATCACTTCACCAGCCGGTTTGCCGAAGAAGGGCGAGCGGGTGTCGAAGACGAAATTGGCCCAGCCGAGGAAGCGTTTTCGGACTTTTACGCGATCGACGGTCACGCGCACCTCGCCGGCAAAGCCCATTTTGGCGACGACCTCGTCGTCATGCACGGTGATCCAGTCGGGCACCGGGCCCGAAATCACCGGCTTGCCGCTGGTCAGCGCCACCGGCACTGTCAGGCCATTGGCAACAATCGTGGCCTTGGTCTTGTCGAAGGTAACGGATTTCGTCGTGCCGTCGATCAGGATGGTGAAGGAACCGTCCGCGTTGGTGATCACCCAGTCCGGGTTGGGATTCTCGCCAAGTGCGGAGAAACGCGGGTATTTGGGCGTGATCTCAGGCTGGTCGAGGCGGAATTCCGGCTGCAAATCGTAGCTGATCCACTGCGTCAAGAAGAGCGGCAAGCGCTCCCAATGAGATTCCTTCAGCACTTGCGGCAGGCTGAAGAACCACAAGGCATAGACGAGATAGAGCAGGATACCGGCGAACAGGAACAGCGGGCCGAAGCGCCTGTACAGAGGCCGCTGGAACACCTGCGGGAAGCGCTGCTCGATCGACAGCATCTCGTCGGCGGTCATCGTGGCCATGGTCAGGCCCCCATCATGAAAGCCTGCTCGCCGACCAGCTTGCGGCGCAGCCAGGCGGAGAACTGGTCGACGATGAAGATGGTGGTGAACAGCAGCAGCACCAGCGCCAGCGTCTTGGCGCCGAAGCCACGCGAGATGGAAAGCTTCAGCTCCTCGCCGATGCCGCCGCCGCCGACGGCGCCGATGATGGTCGAGATGCGGACGTTGATCTCGATCCGGAGCAGCGTATACGACATGAAATTGGGCAGCACTTGCGGCAGCGCGGCGAAACGCACGCGCTCGAACCAGTTGGCGCCGACCGCCCTCAGGCCCTCTTCGGCGCGCATGTCGATGTTCTCGTTGATCTCGTAGAACAGCTTGCCGAGCGCGCCGATCGAATGCAAGCCGATGGCGATGATGGCGGCGACCGGGCCGACCGAGACGATTGCCGCGAACAGGCCCGCAATGACAATCTCCGGAAAGGCGCGCAGCAGTTCCATGAAGCGCTTGACGACGAGCCTGAGCGCTGGGCTCGGCGTCAGATTGCGCGCCGCGATGAAGGAGAACGGCACGGCAAAGATGAAGCCGATGAAGGTGGCGACCAATGCGGTGTTGACCGTGGTCAGCATCAGCTCGAAATATTCGGGGATGTAAAAACCGCCCCAGACATAGACGCGGCCAAGCGGGAAATTGAATTCCTGGGTGCCGGTGTCATGCGGAGAGGCGACGTCGAACAGCGCCCGCCAGACATCGTTCCAGTCCTTGGGGATGAGCCAGCTGAGGAAGTCCAGTATGTGCGGCAGCCGGTCCCAGAAGTGGCCGGCATTGGCTTCGTCGGCGAACCACATGGTGCCGAGCATGGCGACGAGCAGCAGGCCGATGCCGATGGCGGTGTATAGCCGGCGCAAGGACGTCTGGCGCCGCCAGGCGTCAGCCATGCGGCGGGTCGCGTCTGAATGGATTGTCGATGAAATGGTCATGACCGGAACATGCAAAAAGGGCGGCGCTGGAGGACGCCGCCCTTTTTCCTGATGCCGTCAGCCGCCGATCGCGGCTTTACGGGCTTCGACGATCACGTTGTAGAAGTCCGGCTTCACCGGCACGTAGCCGGTGAAATCGCCGCCTTCGACGCCTTCGAAGCAGGCCTTGTCCTTCTTGGGCAGCTGCGTGAAGAAGTTGGCGAGCTTGGCGGTCATGTCGGCACCGAGCTCGGTGCGAACGACCAGCGGGCCGTTCGGGATCAGGCCGGAGCGCCAGACTTCGACGAAGTCGTTGGGGTCGACGGCGCCCTTGGCGACTTCCTTGTGGAAGGTGCCGGAGGTGTAGCCGTTCTTGAAGTCGCCGATGCCCGAGGAATCGTCAACCGCAACGTCGACCTTGCCGTCGCGGACGGCGAGGATGTTGTTCTCATGGCCGCCATTGAACTGCGTGGAGGCGAAAAAGGCTTCGTTGGAAGCGCCGGTGGTCTTGGGGATCTGGGTGAGCGGGATCAGGTAGCCCGAGGTCGAGTCCGGATCGGCGTAGCCGAGCTTCTTGCCCTTGGCCGACTTGATGTCGGTGATGCCGGATGTCTTGAGCGCCAGGCCGATCGAATAATAGCCGGTGGCGCCGTCGGTCTGCTGGGTGGTGAGGATCGGGGTGACCGCCTTCGGGTCCTTGAGAGCGATACTGGCGTAGCCGGAAGCACCAAGCTCGGCGAAATCGAGCGTGCCGCCAAGCAGGCCCTGGATGACGCCATCATAGTCGGCAGCCGGGAACAGCGACACTTTTTCGAAGCCGAATTCGGTCTTCAGATGATCGGCGAGGCACTGGTAGTTGCGCAGCCGGTCGGTTTCGTTCTCGCCGCCAAGGATGCCGACGCGGAATTCCTTGATATCGGCGGCGTGAGCGGCGCTCGCCGCGATGGCGAACAATGAAACGGCGCCAAAAACCATCTTCCTGAACATTTGATGTCTCTCCTGTTGGTCCCGGCGTCGCGCCGGGTGCGTTCGAATTTTGACAGGTGCCTTTGACGCTGGCTGGCGATCCTGGCCGATCTCAGTATCCCGGGAATGCGGGCTCGAGCGGGCTGGCGGATGCGGCGATCTTTTGCTTGTAGGCGATGCTGGTGGAGGTGATGGCCTCGGAGATCTCGGCGCCGTTGGCGTCAGCGCCGTAGACCAGACGCACGGCTTCGCGGTTGAGGTCTTCGGGCGGGCCGTCGAACACGACCTTGCCAGCGGCCATGCCGATGATGCGGTTGCAATAGCTGCGCGCGGTGTCCAGCGTGTGCAGATTGGTGACGACGGTGATGCCTTCACGCAGATTGATGTCCTGCAGCGAATCCATCACCACCTTGGCGTTGAGCGGATCGAGCGAGGCGATCGGTTCGTCGGCGAGGATCACCTTCGGCTGCTGCATCATGGCGCGGGCGATGGCGACGCGCTGCTGCTGGCCACCGGAAAGCGTGCCGGCCGGCTGCAGCGCGGTGCGGGCGATGTCGAGCCGCTCGAGGGCGGCGACCGCCTCGGCGCATTCGCTGCGCGAGAAGACACCGAACAGGTTGGTCAGGGTCGAACGGTGATTGAGCTTGCCGAGCAGAACATTGGTCAGCACGTCGAGGCGCGGCACTAGGTTGAACTGCTGGAAAATCATGGCGCAATCGCGCTGCCAGCGCCGCAACGGCGAACCGCGCAGGCTGGAAACTTCGGCGCCGTCAAAAAAAATCGACCCCTGGCTGGGGTCGATGAGACGATTGATCATACGAAGAAGGGTCGATTTGCCGGCGCCCGAGCGACCGATAATGCCGACCATCTGACCCTGCGGGATCGACAGGTCGACCACGCTGACGGCGGTGTTCTTGCCAAATCGGCGGGTAACACCGCGGATTTCAAGCGTGGCTGAGCTTGCTGACATGAGCAGGTTCCGGTCCAGTCGCAGTTTGAAGGTCTGTTAACCCTCGCTAGCGCAGTGCCATGAACCTGCGGTGTCGGATTGATGTCAGTTTTGTTACCGCCCACAGGCGCGGCATCAGCGATCGATCCGGATCGATCAGCCCAGGATCAACAACTCCTCGAAATGCTTCATGTCGCTGAAGCTGCAGAATGCCGGCGGTCGCAACTCGATCACCGGCGCGTGCCGGGTAAAGAGCGAAAGGCAATCATCGAACAAGTCTTGCCATGCAGCCGCCCTTTCGTCGGCAAGGCGCCGGATCTGGTAGGCGAAGGTGATGTGAAACACATAGGTGTCGTGGTCGGGGTGCCGGTAGCCGAACGGCGCCGACAGCGCATCGCGCCAGGCACGCATGACGGCCCTGTCTTCGTCCGTGGCGCCGGCAACGGTCAGGCCGGTCGGCACGACATCGACGACCTTGACCTTGAACGCGCCACGGCCTTCGAAGCCATTTAGCCGGTTCAGGTAAAGGCGGGTCATGTCGTCGATGCTGGTGTCGAGGGGCACGTCGCCAGGCCAATAGGGAAGCCGGCGGCGATGTTCGATGATGCCCTGGAACAGCGTCATATGCAGGCTGGAGACGGGCGTGAAGGCCAGCCGGTCGGCGTCCGGCATCGCTCGCATCCGTTCCCGCACCTCGACAACCACCGCTTCGGAAGGCGAGCCGTTTTCGAGATGGCTGACCACGGTGTTGCCGGGCTCGAACAGGAAGTTGCCTGCACTGTCGTAGCGCGTGCCGAGATGCACTGGAGGGTTGGGGTTGGTGCCTTCGAGGAATCCGGCGAGCGAGGGTTTGACGGTGTCGAGCATTGCGATCTCCTGGGAAGATCGCCTCCTGTCCGAGTCATGTGTCAAGGGTATGAAACGGGCGTGCCCGTCGGTGGCGATGACACATATGTGAAGGCGGCAATGTCAGCCGTACTTCTCCAGAAAGGCCTCAGCCTCAAGCGTGCGAAAATCGTCGAGGGCGGCACGTAGCCGGGCGTGATCCCAATCCCACCAGGCGAGCGCCTGGTAGCGCTCGGCGGTGCGGCGGTCGAAGCGCTCGCGGATCGGCTTGGCCGGCACGCCGCCGACGATGGTGTAGGGCGCCACATCCTTCGATACCACAGCGCCGGCGCCGACCGCCGCGCCATCGCCAACGGTGACACCGGGCAGGATGGTCGAGCCATGGCCGAGCCAGGTATCATGGCCGATGGTGACGCGCCTGGCCCGACGCTGGGCGAAGAATTCGCTCTCGTGTTCTGCGTCGTCCCAATAATCCGAGGCACGGTAGGTGAAATGGTGCAGCGTCGGCCGCCAGGTCGGATGGTTGGTGGCGTTGATGCGCACGCTGGCCGCGATGTTGGAAAACTTGCCGATGGTCGTGCACCAGACGGCGCAGTCCTGCATCATGTAGGAATAGTCGCCGAGGATGCTCTCCGAGACACGGCTGCGGTCGGCGATCTCGGTCCAGCGGCCAAGCTTCGAATTCTCGACCTGCGCCGTCTCGTGGACCAGCGGCGCTTCCGACAGTTTCCTGCTCATGCGGCGATTTTTCCGGCAGCGAAATTGGTCACGTCGATGATGCGGTCGGCCACCGCTTCGCGCACGTCGTGGTCGTGGAAGATGCCGAGCAGAGCGACGCCCGCCGCTTTCTTCTGGGCAATCAGCGCGATCACCACGTCGCGGTTCCTGGCGTCGAGGGAGGCGGTCGGCTCGTCGAGCAGCAGGATCGGATGTTCGGTGATGAAGCCGCGCGCGATGTTGACGCGCTGCTGCTCGCCGCCGGAAAACGTTGCCGGCGGCAGCGCCCAGAGTTTTTCAGGCAAATTGAGCTGCGCCAGCAAAGCGCGTGCCTTGCCTCTGGCCGCCTCGCGCTCCTCGCCGCGCTCGACCAGCGGTTCGGCGACGACATCGAGTGCGGAGACGCGCGGCACGGTGCGCAGAAACTGGCTGACATAGCCGATCGTTTGCCGGCGTACGGCAAGCACGGTGCGCGGGCTGGCGATTGCGAGATCGATGAGGCCGGCATCGTGCTGGACGATGATCTGACCTTCGTCGACTGCATAGTTGCCGTAGAGCATTTTCAGGATCGAGCTCTTGCCGGCGCCGGAGGGGCCGCCAAGCACGGCGCATTCGCCGGCCCGGATCGAGAACGACACGCCGGCAACGACAGGCAGTTTGATACCGTCGCGCAGATGCATGGTGAAGCTTTTTGCGACATCGGCAACCACAAGAGGCGTCGGCATGGTTACAGTCCTTTGCTTTGCCGCATGATCTGGTCCGAAAACCGGCTTCCACTTTTCGTGATCATGCGGCTAGACCTGCAAAATCGAGGAAACGAGGAGTTGGGTGTAAGGCGCACGCGGGTCGTCGAGGACGCGGTCGGTGAGGCCGCTTTCGACGACACGCCCGTCCTTCATCACCATCATGCGCTGCGACAAAAGCCGCGCCGCGGCGAGGTCGTGAGTGACGACGATGGCGGCGAGGCCGAGATCGGTGACGAGGCCGCGCAACAAATCGAGCAGGCGCGCCTGCACCGAAACGTCGAGGCCGCCGGTCGGCTCGTCCATGAACACCAGCCGCGGCCCGGTGACGAGGTTGCGGGCGATCTGCAGGCGCTGGCGCATGCCGCCGGAGAAGGCGCGCGGCTCGTCGTCGATGCGGTCCTCGTCGATCTCGACGCGCGATAGCCAGTCGACAGCCGTGGCGCGGATCCTGCCGTAGTGGCGGTCGCCGACCGCCATCAGCCGCTCACCGACATTGGCGCCAGCCGACACCGTCATGCGCAGGCCATCCGCAGGGTTCTGGTGGACAAAGCCCCAGTCGGTGCGCATCAGGAAGCGGCGCTCGGCTTCGCTCATCCGGTAGAGCTCGCGGAACTGGCCGTCGCGCATGCGGTAGCTGGCGGTGCCGGAAGAGGGCAGCAGCCGCGTCGACAGGCAGTTGAGCAGCGTCGTCTTGCCGGAGCCGGACTCGCCGACCACTGCCAGCACTTCGCCCGGCCAGAGGTCGAAGGTGACGTTCTCGCAGCCGACGCGCGAGCCGTAGAATTTGGATAGCGCTGAAACGCGCAGCAGCGGTTCGTCGGTCACTCTGCCGGCTCCATCATCTCGGGTGAGAGGTGACCGCGATGGCCCTCTTCGCGGCGTTTCTCGCAGTGGTCGGTGTCGGAGCAGACGAACATGTGGCCGCCATGGTCGTCGAGAATGACCTCGTCGAGATAGACATTCTCGGCCGCGCACAGCGCGCAAGGCTGGTCGAAGGTCTGCACCTCGAAAGGGTGGTCCTCGAAGTCGAGGCTGACGACGTCAGTGAAAGGCGGCAACGCATAAATGCGTTTTTCGCGGCCGGCGCCGAACAATTGCAGCGCCGGTGACTGGTGCATCTTCGGATTGTCGAATTTCGGCGTCGGCGACGGGTCAATCACATAGCGGCCCTCGACCTTCACCGGATAGGCATAGGTGGTGGCGATGCGACCGTGCCTGGCGATGTCCTCGTAGAGCTTCACATGCATGAGGCCGTATTCCTCCAGCGCATGCATCTTGCGCGTTTCGGTCTCGCGCGGCTCGAGGAAGCGCAGCGGCTCGGGGATCGGCACTTGGTAGACCAATACCTGGCCGGCACTGAGCGGATGTTCGGGGATGCGGTGGCGGGTCTGGATGATGGTGGCGCTGGCGGTATCGGTGGTGACAGCAACATTGGCGACCTTCTTGAAGAAGGCGCGGATGGAGACCGCATTGGTGGTGTCGTCGGCGCCCTGGTCGATGACCTTCAGCACGTCGTCCGGCCCGATGATCGAAGCGGTGACCTGCACGCCGCCAGTGCCCCAGCCATAAGGCATCGGCATTTCGCGCGAGGCGAACGGCACCTGATAGCCGGGGATGGCGATGCCCTTGAGGATCGCGCGACGGATCATCCGCTTGGTCTGTTCGTCGAGATAGGCGAAGTTGTAGGTGGCGATTTCGGCTTGTTGGGCGGTCATTCCGCGGCCTCCCGCTTGTCTTCCATCTTGCCGGCGTTTTCGCGGGCGTCGTGCTCGGCGCGCATGCGGCGTACGAGGTCGAGTTCGGCCTGGAAGTCGACATAGTGCGGCAGCTTCAGGTGCTCGACGAAGCCGGTCGCCTGGACATTGTCGGAATGCGAGATGACGAACTCTTCGTCCTGGGCCGCAGCGACGACATCCTCGCCGAGTTCGGTCGCGCGAAGCGCGCGGTCGCAAAGCGCCATGGCCATCGCCTTGCGCTCGCTTTGACCGAAGACCAGGCCGTAGCCGCGGGTGAATTGGGGCGGCGCCTTGGCCGAGCCCTTGAACTGGTTGACCATCTGGCACTCGGTGACGCGGACGCAGCCGAGCGGCACGGCGAAGGGCAGTTCCGGCACATCGAGCTCCAGCTCGACCTCGCCTATGCGAACCTCGCCGACGAAGGGGTGGTTGCGGGCGTAGCCACGCTGGGTGGAATAGCCGAGCGCCAGCAGAAAGCCCTCGTCGCCACGCGATAGCGCCTGCAGGCGGATGTCACGCGCCATCGGGAATTCCAGCGGCTCGCGGGTGATGTCGCCGGGAACATGGTCTTGCGGCATGTCGCCATCCGGCTCGATCAGGCCTTCGCGGGCGAGGATCGCCGACACGCGCGGCATGGCTTCCGCCTCGCTTGCACGCTGCAAGGGTTCAGCGACATCGGCGCCGGCGGCAAGCTCGGGATCGAGCAGCCGGTGGGTGTAATCGAAGGTCGGGCCGAGAAGCTGGCCGCCGGGCAAATCCTTGTAGGTCGCCGACACGCGCCGCTCGACCAGCATGGTGGCGGTGTCGATGGCCCTGGTGTAGCCGAAGCGCGGCAGCGTGGTGCGATAGGCGCGCACCAGGAAGATCGCCTCGATCATGTCGCCGCGCGCCTGGACGATGGCTAGTGCCGCCAATTCCCGGTCGTAGAGCGAGCCTTCGCTCATCACCCGGTCGACGCCGAGCGCCAGTTGCTCGACGATCTGGTCGAGGCGAAGTGCCGGCACCGAACGATCGCCGCGCCGGCGATCGGCAAGCAATCTGTGGGCATTGGCTATGGCTGCCTCGCCGCCTTTTACCGCGACATACATGCTAGGCCTCCATCGTCTTGATGCGCGTCGTGCGCGGCAGGCAGGCGATGCCGCCCGGTGCGGCCAGGATGAGGTCGACGCCGCGCGGAAAGCGCTGGTTGTTCTGCTTCCACTGTTCGACGAAATGGCGTGGCATCTGCGCCGGCGCGATGGTCGCCGTCGCCTCGATGCCGGGGCCGGCGAGCAGAAGCGGGGTGCCCGAGACGAGATCGCTCACCTGCAGGATCAGCGTGGTGGAGCGGTCGGGATAGTCCTGCGTGCCTTGCGAAAAGCCGTCCAGCGACATCATCTCGGCAGGTGCCGAAATCAGCGCGAAATGCGCGTCGGCCGGTGTGTTGGCCAAGGGCGCGCCTGAGTGGAAGCCGAGCCAGGATTTGACCGCCGCGGCGGCCTGCAAGGTGGGGTCGAGCCAGAGCGGCGTGTCGTTGTCGCACAGTGCCAATGCGATGGCGCCGGCGGTTCCCGTCAGCGGCGCCGGCGGGCGGGCAAAAGCCGACAGGGGTTGCACGGTGCCCGGCCGCGCCATCGCGTCCATCACGGCGCGGAACACGGTCTGGGCGTTGAACACCGGATCGGCGAAGCCGCCGTCGATCGATTGGGTCGCGATGTCCATCAGTCTTCTCCGCGCACCATGGTGAAGAAATCCACCTTCGTTGCCGCCGTCTCGGCGCGACGCTGTTCACGCGCCTTGACCAATGCCGCCTGCAAGGGGGCGATGAGCTTGGTCTGAACATCGTCGCGGTGGGCAGAATCCTGCCAGAGCGCATCGGCGATTGCCGCCAGCCGGGCCTTCTGCTTGTCGCGGCCGAGCGCGTAGCAATGGCCGACCTGTCCGGAGGCGAGCCGCACCGTGGCGCGGGTGACCGTGGCTTCACCGACATTGAAGGGGGCGCCGCCGCCGCCGATGCGGCCGCGCACCGTGACCAGGCCGGTTTCGGGACCGCGCAGAAGTTCGGCTTCCGAGGGCAGGCCGGCCGCGTTCCAGAGGCGGACGATGTCATCGCCGCTTGCTTGCGCCAGCGTCGCCATGACGGCCTTGCGCTCAGCCTGATCGCGCGCTTCCTGTCCTCGCATGGTCGCTGCTCCTGTTCACGTAAATTTGTCTAGTGATATAGACATCTATACAAATTATATCTATTATCTAGCGTGTGTCCATGACGGGTGGATGACAGGGGCAAAGGATCGGGGCGAAAATGGCCGGGCAGCAATTGGCTGATAGTATCGAGCGGCGCAGCGGCGTCTCATTGTGGCGGCAGATCGCCGACCAGATCCTGCATTCAATCGCCCTGGGTGATTTTGCCGAGAATGCCGCGCTGCCGCCGGAGGTGGTGCTGGCCGAACGCTATGGCGTCAACCGGCACACGGTGCGCAGCGCCATCGCCGCCCTGGTGCAGGACGGCGTGCTCAGGGCTGAGCAGGGGCGCGGCACCTTCGTGCTGTCGCGCAAACGGCTGTCCTATCCGATCGGCGCGCGCACACGCTTTTCGGAAGGCCTGCAAGGACAGGCATCGGAGCGGCATATCGTGCTGCTCGCCTCATCGGTCGAGCCGGCGAGCCAGCGTGTCGCCGAGGGGCTTGGGCTGGCCAAGGGCGCCGAGGTGATCCGGCTGGAGACACGCGGCGAAGCTGACGGACGGCCTGTGTCGCGCGCCGCCGGCTGGTTCGATGCCAGACGTTTCGCCGGCATCGATGCCGCGATGGCGCAGACCGGTTCGATCACCGCGTCGCTGGCCCGCTTCGGCATAGACGACTATCTCCGGCAATCGACCGTTCTGTCGGCGCGCCACGCCGATGCAGCCGATCTTGCCGATCTCGACCTGCAGCCGGGCGCCATCGTGCTGGTCACGGTGGCCATCAACGTCACGCCCGACGGAAAGCCGATCCAGTTTTCCGAGTCTCGCTTTCCGGCCGAGCGGGTGGAGCTGAAGCTGTCGGCGCTGTAGCTAACTTTCGTCATCCTTGGGCGAAGCAGGAGCGGAGCTCCGTCGCGGAGACCCAAGGATCCATGCCGCGATCTCGGGCGAGGATCGCAGCGGACCAGAATTCTGCACCGAAGCAGCGGCTCGAAATCACGGCATGGATCCTCGGGTCTGCGCCGCGTCGCTACGCTCCTTGCTCCGCCCGTGGATGACGAAGCGATGGGCGTTTCGGCAAATTGCCGAGGCATGCGACCTGCCGAAGTCTCAACGATCCGCCGAATTTCGTGTCGGAGCGGACGTTTTATCCGACCTCGATCACCGCCTTGATCAGCCCGGATTTCTCGTGCGCCCATCTTGCGAGGTCGCGCGGCGTATCGCTGAGCGTGGTGCGGTGGGTGACGAGCTTGGCCAGCGGCACCGCACCGTTGCGGATCGAGGCGGCGACATGGTCGAAGTCGGCACGCAGGGCATTGCGGCTGCCGATCAAGGTCATCTCGCGCTTGTGGAATTCAGGGTCGGAAAAGGTGATGTCGTCCTTGACCACGCTGACCAGCACCAGCGTCCCGCCATGCGCGACATGGGCGAAGGCCGACTGCACCGAGGCGGTATTGCCGGTGGCGTCGAAAACCGCGTCGAACCCTTCGCCGCCGGTCGCCTCTCGCACCAGATCGGCCGCAGAATCCTGTGAAGCATCGAGCGTCGAAAAGCCGAGTTCGCTTGCGGCAAAGCTGAGCCTTTCGCTGCTCATGTCGAGCAGCGTGACGTCAAGACCGTCAATGCGGGCAAACAGCGCCGTGCCGAGACCGATCGGCCCGGCGCCGATGACCAGCGCGCGGGCGCCTGATACAGCCTGCGCGCGCCGCACCGCATGGGCGCCGATGGCCAGGAATTCGACGGCGGCGGCATCGGCCAGCGACAGGCCGTTTGCCGGATAAAGGTTTTGCGCCGGCACCAAGATCTGTTCGGCCATGGCGCCGTCGCGATGCACGCCGAGCACCTCGATCCTGACGCAGCAATTCGGCTTGGCTTGCCGGCAGGCGATGCATTTGCCGCAGGCCAGATAGGGGTTGATGATCACCGGTTCGCCGATGGCGAGCTCGACGCCTTCGCCGGTCGCGATCACGGTGCCGGAGACTTCATGGCCCATGATGCGCGGATAGGCGAGGAACGGGTGCTTGCCTTCGAAAATGTGAAAATCGGTGCCGCAGATACCGACATGGCTCACCGCGACCAGCGCCCAGCCCGAAGGTGGTGCGTCAGGTGCCGGGCGATCTTCCAGAACGAGGTCGCCGGGCGAGCGGCAAATGACGGCTTTCATGCTTCAATCCAGTCGGTTTCTTTGTTTTGACGCACTTCCGGACGGAAACCGCTTCACACTTTTCCTGGAATTGCTCTGATGAAATCGCCGGCCCTCGGCGAGGCCGGGCCGGCGATCAATTTCGGTGGTGACTACTTGCCGCCGCGGCGGCGCAGGCCGTCGAAGTAGACGATGACGATGATCAGCACGCCGGTGATGATGCGCTGCCAGAAGGCGTTGACGTTCAAAAGATTGGCGCCGTTGTTGATGGTGGCAAGGATGAAGGCCCCGAGCAGCGGGCCGTGCACCGAGCCGACGGCGCCGAACAGCGAGGTGCCGCCGATGACCGAGGAGGCGATCGCCTGCAACTCCCAGCCCTCGGCCTGGGTCGGGTTGCCGATACCGATGCGCGAGGCCAGCAGCACGCCGACAAAGGCCGCGCACAGGCCCGACAGCGTGTAGGCCATGTAGATCGTGCGCTGGACATTGACGCCGGAAAGGCGCGAGGCCTCGGCGTTGGAACCGACCGAAAAGAGATAGCGGCCCCAGCGGCTGTGGTGCAGGAAGATATAGGCCGGGATGCCGACCATGATCACCATCCAGAACAGATTGGGAACACCGAGGAAAGAGTTGCGCGAGAACTCCTGGAAAGCGTCGTTGTTGATCGAGATCGAGTTGCCGTTGGTCATCAAGAGGCCGATGCCGCGCAATGAGGTGAGCGTCGCCAGCGTGATGATGAAGGGCGGCAGTCCCATCTTGACGATGCCGAAGCCGTGGAACAGCCCAATGGCGACGCCGACCAGCAAGGTGATGAGGATGGCGAGGATAACCGGCACGCCGGCATTGATCAGCATGGCGGCGATGACGGTGGCAAAGCCGACCACGGCACCAACGGACAGGTCGATGCCGCCGGTGATGATGACGAAGGTCTGACCCACCGCAAGGATGGCGATCATCGAGCCCTGGCGCAAAAGGTTCGAGATGTTGTTGCCCGAGGCAAAGCTCTGCGTCGACACCGACAGGATGACCCACAACAGGACCAGCAGCGCCAGCAGCGTCAGCCCGAACAGGGCATTGTAATTGCGTTTCGGTTTTTCGACTGCTGCTGCTTCGGTGCTCATGTCTGTCCTCCCAGCTTTTCTTGTTTCTCGGCGAGCGCCTGCGTGAGAATTTCTTCGTGGTCGGCGGTGCGGAACCCGTGCGTGGCGACCAGCTTGCCACGCCGGAAGACGTGCAGCGTGTCGGAGAGTTCATAGACCTCCGGTAAATAGGACGAGATCAGGATGATGCCGGCGCCCTTCGACAACAGCGCGCCGAACAGGCGGTAGATCTCGGCCTTGGTGCCGACATCTACGCCGACCGTCGGCTCGTCGAAGATGAACAGCTTGGCGCCGTGCGCCAGCCATTTGCCGATGACGATCTTCTGCTGGTTGCCGCCGGACAGGCTGGAGGCGAGCGCGCCGCGCGTCGGCGTCTTGATCCTGAGATGGGCGATCTGGCGATCGGCCTCGGCCTTCTCCTTCGCGCCCGAGATCAGCATGTTCTTGGAGATGCGCTTGTAGATCGGCAGATTGAGGTTGAGGCCGACCGGCAAATTGAGGCAAAGGCCCTGGTCGCGGCGGCTTTCCGGCGCCAGCGCCATGCCAAGCTTGATCGCGTCGTGCTCGGAATTGACCTGGACCGGCTTGCCTTCCCACAGGATTTGGCCTGCCGACTTGCGGTGGCGGCCGTAGAGCGTGGTGACGAATTCGCTGCGTCCGGCGCCGATCAGGCCGTAGAGGCCGACGATCTCGCCGGCACGGACCGACATGGAAACGTTTTCAAAACCCTTGCCCGACAGGTTCTTCGCTTCGACGATTATCGCGCCGGGCGTAAAATGCTCCTTGTGGTAGACCTGCTCGATCGAGCGATTGATCATCATCTTGACCAGCTCGGCGTCGTTGGTCTCGGCAATGTTGCGGGTGCCGACCAGCGTGCCGTCACGCAGCACGGAGACGCGGTCGGCGAGCTCGAACACCTCTTCCATGCGATGGCTGATGTAGATGATGGTGACGCCTTCGCCCTTCAGCCTGCGGATCAGCGTGAACAGCTGGTCGGCCTCTTTGCGGGTGAGATAGGCGGTCGGCTCGTCGAAGATCAGGAATTTGGTGCCGCGCACGGTGGCGCGGGCAGCGGCGATCAGCTGCTGCTGGCCGATGGTGAGGTCGCCGAGGGTGACATGCGCCGGCAGGTCGAAGCCGAGACCGTCGATGATCTTCTGGGCTTCCCGGACCATGGCACGCTGCTGCAGGATGCCGTAGCGCGAGTCCTCCTCGCCGAGGAACATGTTGGCGGCAACGGTGAGATGGCGGCACAACACCACTTCCTGGTGCACGGCATTGATGCCGAGGGCCATCGCTTCGTGCGGGGTCGCCAGCGCTGCCGGCTTGCCTTCCCAGATGACATCGCCGGAGGTGCGCGGCATGACGCCGGTCAAAAGCTTGATCAAGGTCGATTTGCCGGCGCCGTTCTCGCCAACGATGGCGTGGATTTCACCAGCCTTGAAAGCGAGGTGGACCGGCTTCAGCGCATGGGTGCCGGGATAACGCTTTTCCAGCCCATGCAGTTCGAGGATCGTCCTGCCCGGTTCCAGCGTTGGGTGCGGGTGCAGTTCCTGCGCTTTCGACGTCATGACGATCCTCCCAGATCGGCCTTGCGATTGGCACTTGGCGATGCGGCTCCGCCGCATCGCCAAGGTAATTCAAACCGGCGGATATCCAAGCGGCATTGGATGTTTCCGGGGCTTTGATGCCCCGGAAACAGTGCGCCTATGTCGATGCTCAGTCGAGCTTCGGGTTGAGCAGCGCGTCGATCTTCGGCTCTTTCATATTGGCCTTGGTGACCAGATTGGCGCCGGTGTCGACATTGGCTTCGACCTTCTCGCCCTTGGAGGCGGCGAGTGCGGTCTTGATGCCGTCATAGCCCATCCGGTAGGGGTCCTGGACGACGAGGCCGGAGATCACGCCGTCATTCAGGAACTTGATCAGCTTCTCGTCGCTGTCGAAGCCGATCAGCCCGACCTTGCCGGCAAGGTTGTTCTCGGCGATCGCCTGGCCGACGCCCTGCGCCATGATCAGGTTGGACGCGAAGATGCCCTTGAGATCAGGATTGGCGGTGATCAGGTCGGTTGCGATGTTGAGGCCGGTGGTGGCCTGGCCGTCGGCATATTTGTCGGCGACCAATTCAAGGCCGGGATATTTGGCCTTGAGCTGTTCCTTGAAGCCCTGCGCGCGCTGCTCGAGCGAGCCGGCGCCCGGCAGTGCGGTGATCAGCGCAACCTTGCCCTCGACCTTGCCGCCATTGGCGGCGCCGATGGCAGCGGCAAGACCGTCAGCGGCGACGCGGCCGCCCTGGACGTTGTCGGTGGTCAGGAACGAGGTGAAGGCCTTGGAGTCGGCGCCGGAGTCGATGCCGATGACCTTGACCTTGGTGGCGGCCTCGTCGATCGGCTTGCCGAGCGCCTTGGCCTCGGTCGGGGCGATGACGACGGCAGCCGGATTGCCGGCAACGGCGTTCTCGAGGATCGAGATCTGGCCGTTGACGTCGGTCTCGGCCTGGGCACCGAGTTCCGGCACGTTGACGCCGAGGTCCTTGCCTGCCTTGCGGGCGCCGGCCAGAACGATCTGCCAGTAGAAGGACGTGGTGTCCTTGACGATGATCGGAATGGTCACGTCAGCGGCCGAAGCCGGCGCCGAATGCATCACGCCGGCAAGCATCGAGGCGGCTGCAAGTGCCATGACGGCGCGGCGGTTGAGAATGCTGGTTACGAATTTCATGCGGATTCCTCCCTAGGACGCCCGGTGAAGGTTACGGAAGCTCCATTCGGATAGGCGCGGCCCAAACAGAACTTTATCAATAAAAAACATTTACCAGGTTTTGATAGTGCATAGGTTCGGTCGATGCAAGCGGTGTTTGGTGCCGTTTGCGTGAGGTCCTGAGAAAGCAGGCCTCCCTGGCCGATACCCAATGTCACGTTCCGACGCTTCCGATCTCCTCCGAACGAGATGGAACAATAATTCCATATCTGTGTCAATATGGAATGTTTATTCTTTTTTACAATCGCGCGATTACGCACATCGGTCGGGAGGCGTATCAGCCGAGTTTCTGCACGATCGTGTAAGGCGCGTATCTGGCAAATTCGGTTTCCGGCACCTCGATGCCGAGCAGTTCGAGGTTGCGCGTCAGATTGGCCGGTTTGGCGGTGCCCGTCAGCACGCTGGCCACCACGGGCTCGTGCAACGGAAACTGGAACGCAGCCGCCGCCAAGGGATAGCCGCCTTCGGCAGCGATCTTTTCCATCGCGTCGACGCGGTCGAGAATGTCCTTTGTGGCCGGCGCATAGTCGAAATGCGCGCCCGGGACCGGGCCGGTCGCCAGGATGCCGGAGTTGAAGACGCCGCCGATGATCAGCGAAGTCTGCTGTTTGCGGCAGAGCGGCAGCAGTTCGGCTTCGGCCGAGCGGTCGAGCAGCGAATAGCGGCTGGCCAAGAGGATGCAGTCGAGCGGCGCCTGGTGCAGCACATCGAGACAGATTTGCACCTCGTTGACGCCGAGACCGTAGGCGGAAATGACGCCGGACGATTTTAGCTCCTCAAGCGCCTTCAGCCCACCCTCCATAAACTGGCGAAAGTGCAGCTTGGTCTTCTCGATGCCATGCGTGTAGGTGCCGATGTCATGGACAAACAGGATGTCTATCCTGTTTAGGCCGAGCCGCGCATAGGAGAACTCGACCGAGCGCATGATGCCATCATAGGAATAGTCGTAGTCGAGCGCGAAAGGCAGCGGATCGACATAGGAGTGATCGGGGACCTGGTCTTCCGGCACCGGACGGAACAGCCGCCCGACCTTGGTGGACAGCACGTAGGATGAGCGCGGCTTGTCGCGCAGGAAATCGCCGACGCGCCGCTCCGACAGGCCGAAGCCGTAGAAGGGCGCGGTATCGAAATAGCGCAGTCCGGCGTCCCAGGCGGCCTGCAGCGTTTCCATCGCTGCCTCGCGCGGACAGGCCCGGTAGAGGCCGCCGAGTGCTGCGCCGCCGAAGCTGACCTCGGTGACCTCAAGCGCCGTTGTACCGATGCGGCGTTTCTTCATGCAAAACCTCCCCCTGCCGGCCACAGGCCGGTTCGTAAACAAATGTCCTGGTCAGTAGTGCTGGCTACAGAGTGGCTCCGAGGTGCCAAGGCACGAACTCATTGTCGCCGTAGCCGAACGCCTCGCTCTTGGTCTTGCGGCCCGAAGCCGTCTCGACGATCAGTTCGAAGATCTCGCGGCCCATGCCGGCAATGGTCTTTTCGCCCGAGGCGATGACGCCGCAGTTGACGTCCATGTCCTCTTCCATGGTGTGATACATGGTCGAGTTGCTGGCGACCTTGATCGACGGCGTCGGTCGGCAACCGAAGCAGGAGCCGCGGCCGGTGGTGAAGACGATGACGTTGGCGCCGCCGGCAACCTGGCCGGTGGCGGACACCGGGTCGTAACCGGGCGTATCCATGAACACCAGCCCGTGGCCGGTGACCTTCTCGGCATAGCCGAAGACACCGTTGAGCGGCGTCTGGCCGCCCTTGGCGACAGCGCCCAGCGACTTCTCGAGAATCGTGGTCAGGCCGCCACGCTTATTGCCGGGCGAGGGATTGTTGTCGATCGAGGCGCCATGCTTGGCGACGTGCTCTTCCCACCACTTCACAAAGCCATCGAGCTTGGCGGCGATCTCCGGCGTTGCGGCGCGATAGGCGAGCAGATGCTCGGCGCCATAGATTTCCGTCGTCTCGGAGAGGATGCCGATGCCGCCGACGCCGGCGAGGATGTCGACAGCGGCGCCCAGTGCCGGGTTGGCGGTGATGCCGGACATGCCGTCGGAGCCGCCGCATTGCAGGCCGACGACGATCTCGCTGACCGGGATCGGTTCACGCTCGAGTTTGCCGACTTCCTCGGCGATTTCGGCCAGCACCAGCATCGCCTTCTCGACCGATTTGCGCGAACCGCCGGCGTCCTGGATGTTGAAGTGACGCTTTCCCGCGGCAACACCCTTCTGGCCGTAAAGGGTCAACTGGTTGACTTCGCAGCCGAGCCCGACCATCAGCACGCCGCCGAAATTCGGATGACGGGCATAGCCGGCCAGCGTGCGGTGCAGCACCATCATGCCATCGCCGGTGCCGCTCATGCCGCAACCCTGGCCATGGACGATCGGAACGAAGCCGTCGATCCCCGGATATTTGGGCAGCAACTCGCGGTTCGCCTGGTCGGCGATTGCGTGGCAAACAGTGGCCGAGCAATTGACGCTGGCGACGATGCCGATGAAGTTGCGGGTGCCGGCCCGGCCGTCGGCGCGCCGGTAACCCATGAAGGTTCTGGTACGGTCGGCTTCGGTCTCGTGCACGGCCTCGCTCGGCGGCACGACCGGCAAACGCCCGGCTTCAAAGACCAGATTGTGCGAATGAACATGCTCGCCCGGCGCGATATCCTGCGTGGCGCGACCGATCGCCTGCGCATATTTCACCACGGCTTGACCGGCCGGTATCGGCTTGATCGCCACCTTGTGGCCGGGCTCGATCAACGCGGTGGCGACGGCGCCGCCGGGCAGCACCGTGCCGATCTCGATGCGGCCATTGGCGACCGCGACATTGTCGGCGGGAGACAGAAGAATGCTGTTTGAGGCGTTCACGGGCAGTTTCCTGGGTGTTCCTGGGATGCGCGGGCGGATTGACACGCGCCTGTTAACAGATATTGTCTTTTATCGTGAAAAAACATTTTTACGTCAATTGTTTTTTCGCTGGGTGTCGCGCGGCCTTTGGGCGCACGACGCTGCAACCAAAGCTGGAATCGCGCATGATGCTTTTTCGAAAGCGATTCCGATTTTCGGTGCCATGCGCTAGGGAATGTCTGTCATATCGCGCTTCAAGCTGGCCGCAAGCGCCGGCGCGCAACGGGGCAGGGGATGTCGAAGAGCAACAACGTCTACAAAGACGCCTACAACCGCTGCCTGCGGCTACTCGATGAAACGAAGAGCCTGCCGTCGGAGCCGGAGCTGGGCACGCTGCTTGGGGTCAGCCGCACGACTGTGCGCACCATCCTGGCGCGCATGGAAGAGACCGGGCTGATTGCCTGGAACAAGCGCGCCAAGACGGTTCTGCGCGAGCCGCGGCCGGACGACTTTTTCCCAGAGGAAGAGACCGACACGCTGGCGCAGATCATCGAGCGCTCCTTCATGCGGCGGCTGCTGGCCGGCGGCGCCGAGGCCGGCATGCAGATCAACGAGCTCGAACTGGCGCGCGAGATCGGCGTCGGCACCACCAGCGTGCGCGAGTTCCTGATCCGCTTTTCCCGCTTCGGCCTGATCGAAAAGCGGCGCAACAGCCACTGGGTGCTGAAGGGCTTCACCCGCGCCTTCGCCCTTGAGCTGACAGAAATCCGCGAGATGTTCGAACTGCGCTCGGCCGCCGCCTTTGCCGCTCTGCCGGAAGACAGCCCGGTCTGGGCCGACCTCGACCGGCTCGAAGACGAGCACCGTCTGCTGGCGCGCGAGATCGCCACCCGCTTCAACGAATTCTCGGAGCTCGACGAGCGCTTTCACCGGCTGATCCACCGCGCCTCGCTCAATCGCTTCATCGTCGATTTCTACGATGTGATCGCGATGATCTTCCACTACCACTATCAGTGGAACAAGGCGCAGGAGCGCGAGCGCAACGAAGTGGCTGTCTCGGAGCACCTGGCCTATATCGCGGCGCTGAAATCGCGCGATCTCGGCAAGGTCGACGCTGCCTGCCGCAAACACCTGAAGTCGGCGCGCCACACGCTTTTGACCTCGATCCCCGAAACCGGCGGCCGCAGTGTTAGCGTTGGTGTTGGTGATCGCGCCGCGTTGCCGCAGCCGTGATTTGGCGATTTTCCGGCCGCTGATCGCGTGCTAGGTATCTACGCTGTTGCGTGGAGAGGCAGTTCTTGAAGATCCAGCGGAGACGATGGAGCATGCTGGCCGCGTTCGCCGCGGCCTATCTGCTGCTGCTCCAGTCGACGCTTGGCGCCTTCGCCTTCGGCGCCGGCCCGGACGCTTCGCAACTCGATGCCTTCGGCAACGTCATTTGCACCCATGAGGGCGCTGCCCAGATTCCCGGCGGCGATCCGCACCAGCAGCACATGCCGGCTTGCTGCATGCTCGGCTGCAGCAAGGTGTCAGCTGCCTATGCGCCGCCGCCCACTGCCGGCATAGTGTCCGCCAGCCTTTCATTCGAAGCTGTCGCCTTTGTGGTCCCGGCATTCCGGCATCTCGACTTTGCCCGCGACCGCTCGCCGTCGAACCCGCGCGCTCCGCCGGCGACGGCCTGAGCCGTTCGTCTTGCGGAACTTTTCGCAGGCGCATTCATCCAACATCAGAAATTGTTCGCGGCCGGCAACGGCGCGATCTCTCAATTCATCCATGGAGCCATCATGTCTCACTCTTTCCGCTCGCGGTTGCTGCGCAGCTTTGAAGAGCGCCTCGGCATTGCCGTTTTCGTTCTTGCCCTGTTGTTCGCCGGCGCCCAATCCGTCTTCGCGCATGAGTTCAAGGTCGGCGATATCGAGATCGGGCATCCCTGGTCGCGCGCAACGCCGGCCGGCGCCAAAGTGGCTGGCGGCTATTTGACCATCACCAACACCGGCAGTTCGCCGGACCGTCTGCTTTCGATCTCGTCGGACATTTCGGCCAAGGGCGAGTTGCATGAGATGGGCGTGAAGGACGGTGTCATGACCATGCGGCCGGTCGCCGGCGGCCTCGAAATTCCAGCCGGCGGCAAGGTCACCCTGGGGCCCGGCAGCTATCACGTGATGTTCATGGATTTGAAGCAGCCGCCAAAGGAAGGCGAGATGTTTGCCGCGACGCTGACCTTCGAGAAGGCCGGGGCGGTGACGGTCAAATTCGCGGTGCAAGCCATCGGCAGCCCGGCGCCACAAGAAGACAACGATTGACCCGATCATTTTGCCAACCAAGTTTTCAAGTGAGACCATCATGAACAGATATCTTTTCTCCGCCGGCGCGTTTTTCTTCCTGGGCTCAAGTGCCGCCTTCGCTCACATCACGCTCGAAACCCAGGAGGCGCCGGTTGGCTCGACCTACAAGGCAATCCTGCGCGTGCCGCATGGCTGCGACGGCAAGGCAACGACCGCCGTGCGCGTGCAAATCCCGGAAGGGGTGATCGGGGTGAAGCCGATGCCCAAGCCCGGCTGGACGCTGCAGACCAAGAAGGGCAAGTACGACAAATCCTACCAGCTTTACGGCCAGGCGGTGACCGATGGCGTCAAGGAAGTCGACTGGAGCGGCGGCAGCCTGCCGGACGAATTCTACGACGAGTTTGTCTTCCGCGGCACGCTGGCGGCGGACTTGCCGGCCGGCGGGAAGCTGTATTTTCCGGTGGTGCAGGAATGCGATGGCGTTGCCGATCGTTGGATAGAGATTCCGGCGGTGGGGCAGGATGAGGATGCGCTGGAGTTTCCGGCGCCCGGCATCACGCTGTTGCCGAAGAAATGATCTCTCTGGCGGCGCGCCCTGTTTGCAGAGCGCGCCGCTGTTCTTGTGAAGGTAATATGCTAACGGCATCTTTCCTGCGAACGGTCTGCACGGCTGGCAAGACGGCGCGGCTTGCCTTTGGCCTGCTGGCCGCGCTCGTGCTGCTGGCCGCCATCGCTTTGCCGGATCATGCCTTTGCCCATGCGGCGCTGATCAAGACCGACCCCGCCGATGGCGCGGTCCTGGCACAGAGCCCGACGCAGTTCTCGCTGACCTTCAGCGAACCGGTGTCGCCGCTGGTGCTGACCTTGATCCGGCCCGATGGCACGCCGGTTCCGCTGACGTCCTTCCGGCTCAGCGACCAGACCGTCGCAATCGACAATCCTGAGCTGTTGGAGCCCGGCACGCATGTGCTGAGCTGGCGGGTGATTTCCGCCGACGGCCATCCGGTCGGCGGCTCTCTGCTGTTTTCCGTTGGCGCACCCAGCCAAGCTCCGGTGGTCGCCGAACCCGTCGACTGGGGCCTGAGGTCGGCGATCTGGATCGGCAAGGTTTTTCTCTACATCGGTCTGTTCCTCGGCGTCGGCGGTGCCTTTGCGCTGGCCTGGCTGGCGAAGAGCGGGCGATCCGGCCAACGCTTGGTCATCGCTGCAATCCTGTGCGGACTGATTGCGGCACCGCTGTCGCTTGGCTTGCAGGGGCTGGATGCGCTCGGTGCGCCCCTTGTCCGGCTGGCACAGCCGATCATCTGGCAGACCGCGCTCACCACCAGCTTTGGCTGGACGGTGCTGATCGCGCTGATGGCGCTGGGGCTCGGCTTGCTGTCGCTGGTCGTGCCGCGCGCCGATGCAAAACTGTTCGCTCTTGCCGGCTTGGCCTGTGTCGGTGCCGCCCTTGCCGCCAGTGGGCATGCCAGTGCGGCCGAACCGCAATGGTTGACCAGGCCGGTGGTGTTCCTGCACGGCGTCGGCGTCGCTTTCTGGGCGGGAGCCCTGCTGCCGCTCGGGCTTGCCTTGAGGCAGCAGCCGGCCGCGGCCGGGCCGTTCCTGCGCCGGTTCTCGCTGGCGATTCCCTATGTCGTGGCGGTGCTTGCGGCAGCCGGCATCGTGCTGGCCGTCATCCAGGTGCAGACGCTGGCGGCGTTGGTCGACACCGCCTATGGGGAATTGCTGCTGATCAAGATGGCGCTGCTGCTTTTTCTGTTCACGCTCGCGGCCGTCAACCGCTGGAAACTCACGGCGCCGGCGGCAGCCGGCGAGACGGAAGTGCAGCGAAGGCTGGTCCGTTCGATCTGCATGGAGGTGCTGATTATGCTGGCCATCTTCGGCGTTGCCGCCGGCTGGCGCTTCACGCCGCCGCCGCGCGCGCTGGCGATTGCCGCCGCACAACCGGCATCGATCCATATCCACACGCTGCAGGCGATGGCCGATCTCGATATCACCCCCGGCCACACCGGACCGGTAGCCGCCTCTATGGTCATCATGACCGGCGATTTCGGCCCGCTCGACGCCAAGCAGGTGACTTTGGTGTTGTCAAAGCCCGATTCGGGCATCGAGCCGATCAAGCGTCCGGCGACCAAACCCTGCGACGGCACCTGGCGCGTCGACGATCTCGTCATCCCGGTTCCAGGCCGCTGGACGGTACGGATCGACATCCTGGTCTCGGACTTCGATATCGTAAAGATTGAAGCGCCGATCGACATCCGCGCCGAGTGATATTCAGGTGATGCCGGCCTGCGAACGGCTGATACCTGCGCTTCCGGTGCTCACGTACTTCAGTACGCTCCGCTCCGGTTCTCGGAAACCACCATTCTCGGCTCGGCCTGACCTGAATCTCACACGCCGCGGCCTCAACACAATTTGGCGAGGCGGTTGACGCAGGCACGAAGGCCCGTCAAACATCCCGGCAAAACGCTGCCTCAACAAAAGATCCGAAAGCAGGGAAGAAACGATGGAAAAAGCCGAAATCGGCCTGATCGGCCTTGGCACGATGGGCTCCAACCTGGCGCTCAACATTGCCGAGCACGGGCACCGCATCGCTGTCTTCAACCGCACCAGGGCGCGCACCGACGCCTTTGTCGAGAATGCCGGCGCGCTGAAGAACATGGTTGTGCCTTGCTACAGCCTGGAGGAACTCGCCGCCGCTATCCGGCCGCCGCGCCCGATCATCATCATGGTGCTGGCCGGCAAGCCGGTCGATGAGCAGATCGCGGCTTTGCGCGGCGTGTTGTCGGCCAATGACATCGTCATCGACGCCGGCAATGCCAATTTCCGCGACACGATGCGGCGTTTTTCCGAACTGTCCGGCTCCGGCCTCACCTTCATCGGCATGGGCGTGTCCGGCGGCGAGGAAGGTGCGCGCCATGGGCCGTCGATCATGGTTGGCGGCACCGAAGACTCCTGGAAGCGCGTTGAAAGCGTGCTGACTGCGATCTCGGCAAAATTCAAGGACGAGCCCTGTGCTGCCTGGCTTGGCACCGACGGCGCCGGGCATTTCGTCAAAACCATCCACAACGGCATCGAATATGCCGACATGCAGATGATCGCCGAGATTTACGGCATTCTGCGCGATGGCCTGGGCATGGGCCCGAAGGAGATCGGCACCGTGTTTTCCGATTGGAACAAGGGCCGGCTCAACTCCTATCTGATCGAGATCACCGCCAAGGTGCTGGCAGCCGACGATCCGAAGACCGGCAAGCCGGTGGTCGACATCATCGTCGATCGAGCCGGCCAGAAAGGCACCGGCAAATGGTCGGTCATCGAGGCGCAGCAGCTCGGCATTCCGGCCACCGCGATCGAGGCTGCGGTTGCCGCACGCGTGTTGTCGTCGATCAAGGATGAACGGCTGGCCGCCGAAAAGGCCTATGGCAACAGCGGCGTGACGAAAATTTCCGGAGACAAGGCCGCGCTGCTCAAGGATCTCGAGCTGGCGCTGTTTGCCGGCAAGATCGCCGCCTATGCGCAAGGCTTCGCGGTGATGAGCGGCGCGTCGAAGGAATTCAACTGGAACCTGCCGATGCCGACCATCGCCAAGATCTGGCGCGCCGGTTGCATCATACGCTCGCAAATGCTGGACACCATGGCGGACGCCTTCAGCACCGGCGGCGCTGCCACCAATCTCCTGATGGCGCCGGCCTTTATCGCATTGATGCAGGAGGCGCATCCGTCGCTGCGGCGCATCGTGGCAAGGGCGTCGGAGGCTGGCGCGCCGGTGCCGGCGCTGTCATCGGCGCTTGCTTATTTCGACAGCTATCGCCAGGGCCGCGGCACCTCGAACCTGATCCAGGCGCAGCGCGATTTCTTCGGTGCGCATGGTTTTGAACGCATAGATGGTCCCGGCGCGTTCCATGGGCCGTGGGGCAGTGGCGCTGCCGGCTGACCTAATCGGATAGGGAACGGCTGGAGGCCAGAACCTCGCTCGGCACGCTCAGGCTTTGCAAGGCGCCGGGCTCCGCGCCGCCGATCCAGCCCAGCACCGAGCGGGCGAGCTCGGCGCCGGCCAGGCGAAAGTTCTCGTTGACGACCAGAAGTTCCGGCCGGAATAGATGCAGCAGGTCCGACGACTGCTTCGACACCACGTCGACGTCGCGGCCGAGCTTGAGGCCGGCGTCCTCGATGCCGGCGACAATGGCGAGCGTCGCGGCAGCGGCGCTGCTGACGAAGCCATCCGGCCTGATATCGCGACGCATCACCTGGGCGGTCCTCATTCTGATCTGCTCGATCGAATGGTCGATTGAAACGGTGTTGAAGGCGATTTCGCTGGCGCCGACCTCGCTCAGCGCGTCGGTAAAACCGTTCAGTGTGTGACCGTGGTAGGTCAGTCCGACCGGTGGTGCCAGCAAGGCCAGCCGGCGGCGGCCAATGCCGGCGAGATGGCGCACCGCCTCGGCCGCGAAAGCGTAATTGTCGAAGTCGTGATAGGGGTGGTTCAACCCCATATCGGTGCGGCCATGCGTGGCGAAGGGAACGCCGCGTTCCAGCAGGTAGCGAGCCCTCGGATCGTTCGGCTGCGTGCGCGAAATGATGATGCCGTCGGCAGAGCCGGTTTCCACCAGGTAGCGTATGGGATCCAGTGGATCCTGCGAGCGCGAATAGGGCGTGACGATCAGGTGGTAGGGCGTGTCGGCGATGACTTCCGATACGCCATAGATGATGTCGGAGACAAAGCTCATGATCTCGCGCTCGGTGTTGAGCACGAGACTGATGACGTTGGTCTTGCCGGTCCGCAGGCGCACACCGGCACGGTTCGGGCGATAGCCGATCTGTCTGGCGACGAGTTGGACGCGCCGCCTGGTCTCGGCGCCGATCTCAGGTGCGTCCTTGAGCGCGCGCGACACTGTGGTGACGCCCAGCCCGGTCATGAAGGCGAGCGTCTTCAGCGTCGGCCGCGCTTGCGCCGACGCTTCGTCGTCCTTGCCCGTCTGATCCCTGTCCATCATCCCGCCCCGTCCGGCGCATAGCAGCCGCCGTGGATGCCGGCAATCACCGGCATCGCGGCCGTCACAACTCTCCGCCCGATGGCAGTCTCAATACACTGAAACGTTACAGGTTGCCACTGCCGTTGCTTCAGAGGGGGGTCGGGGGCCTGGAAGGCGCAGTGCGCGCTTATGGAAAAACCGCTGAAAAGCAGAGGAGGCGGACGTCTCTGCGGGCCTTTTGCCGGCTTTCATGCGTTGCAACATGGCTTTTTTGCAGTGCAGTTGCGGATATTGCGATGCAGCAGGGTCCTGTTAGGTCGGGCGAATTTGTTCGCGGCTCGAAAAAATATCGAACTGCCTTTGCCGGAGGGGTTGCGCGCCCGGCGCAATTGCCGTATCGAAAATCTGTAACGTTTCAGATTCTGGGAGGAACCGAAATGCGATATCAACTTTTGACTGCGGCGCTGGCAGCGACGGTCGCGCTGCAGTTTGCCGGTCCGGCGGCCGCGACCGATCTGGAAGTGATTCACTGGTGGACGTCGAAGGGCGAGTCGGCTGCGGTCTCACAGTTCGCAAAGGCCTTCGACAATGACGGCAAGGGCGACCACTGGGTGGACAGCGCCATCGCTCTCGGCGAAACCGCCCGCTCGACTGTCATGCAGCGCGTGCTCGGCAACGATCCGCCTGGTGCCGCCCAGTTCAATCCCGGTCGGCAGTACGAGGAACTGATTTCGGGCGGCAAGCTGCTCGACCTCACCGACGTCGCGACCGCCGGCAAGTGGGCTGACATCATTCGCCCGAAGGCAATCGGCAGCGCCTGCCTCGTTGACGGCCACTGGTGGTGCGTTCCGGTCAACATTCATTCCAATTACTGGGCCTGGTACTCCAAGCCGGTCTTCGAGAAAGCGGGCGTGCCGGAGCCGAAGAGCATGGCCGATTTCATCGCGGCCGCACCGAAGATCAAGGCGGCAGGCTTCATTCCCTTCGCCATCGGCGGCGATGGAAACGGCTGGCAGATCCAGTTGCTCTTCCAGGACATGGTTACCGAGGCTCTCGGTGTCGCCAAGCGTGACGAGATGTACACCAAGAAGAGCGCCGAGATTGCCGGCGGCGCCGAGATGAAAGGAGTCTTCACGCAGTTGAGGGCCCTGAAGCAGTTCACCGACGACGGTTACGCCAACCGCAACTGGAACGACACCACCAACCTGGTGATCACCGGCAAGGCCGGACTTCAGGTGATGGGTGACTGGGCGCGCGGCGAGTTCGCGGCCGCCGGCATGACCGGGGTCAAGGATTTCGGCTGCATGATCGGCCTGAACGAGGCCAAGCCGGTGGTCAGCACCGACGGCGACATCATCCTGTTCTTCAAGCAGGGCAATGCGGATGTCGAAGCAGCGCAGAAGCGTCTTGCGGCGCTCCTCATCAGCCCCGAGGTTCAGGTCGCCTTCAACAACGCCAAGGGTTCCATGCCCGTGCGGGCCGATGTCGACATGTCGACGGCCGACCCGTGCATGCAGAAGTCGCTGAAAGCGGTGGAAGACCCGGCCAACATCGTCACGGCGACGAACCGGTTCATCACCGAGAACACCAATCAGCAGATCAATGAGCTCGTCGCGCAGTACTTCGCGGACGACTCCATGACAGCTGACGACGCCACTGCGAAGTTCGCTACCGTCATCGGCAGTTCCGACTAGGAGCCGATCAGTACCCAGAGGCGCCGCCCTTGCGGCGGCGCCTCGCCCCGACCCGACGGGAGAGCCTTTTCCCGGCGACGGGCTGACAATCGCAGGACGGGAAGCTGCGGCAGTCCAGAGCTCGGTGTTCGGATAGCGCTGACTTTTACGTCGGTGGAAGCGGAGAAAAACCGACGATGCAGAAGAGCTGGAGGCACAGATTTCACCTGCCCGCCGTCATCGGGACGATACCGATGATTCTGGTTGCCGTCGGCGTGTTCGTGATCGGCATCGGCTTTTCGGTGCTGTGGTCCTTCACCAGTTCGAAGCTCTTCCCCACCTATGATTTCGTCGGTCTGGCGCAGTACAGGCGCCTTTGGGCCGACAGCCGCTGGCTGGTCTCGGTCAACAACATCTGGTTCTTCGGCCTGATGTCCATCACCTGCAACATGGTCTTCGGCTACCTGCTTGCGGTTTTCATGGATCAGCGCATCCGCCAGGAAGACCTGTTCCGTTCGATCTTCCTTTATCCCTTTGCCATGTCTCTGATCGTCACCGGGCTGGTGTGGCAATGGGTGCTGGACCCCAATCTCGGCCTGCAGGCGGCGCTCCGCAATCTGGGCTGGGCGAGCTTCAGCTTCGCGCCGCTGGTCAATGCCGAGACCGCAATATACGCGCTGGTCGTGGCCGGCATCTGGCAGGGCTCGGGCGTGACGATGGCGATCCTGCTTGCCGGCTTGCGCGGCGTTGACGAAGATATCTGGAAAGCGGCGAGGGTCGACGGCATCCCGACGTGGCGCACGCACCTTTCCATCGTGGCGCCGATGATGAAGGGCGCCTTCGCCACTGCCTTCGTTCTCCAATGCGTGAGCGTGGTGCGCGTCTACGATTTGGTGATCGCCATGACCGGCGGCGGTCCCGGCATCGCCACGTCCATGCCGGCAGTCTACGTCATCCAGCTCATCACCGTGCGCCAGAACGTCGGCCAGGGCATGGCTGCGGCAACGATGATGCTGCTGCCAGTCCTGATCGTGCTGGCCTTCGGCGGAATTCTACTATGGCGGCGAAATCGGGAAGCGATCACATGACCGCCGGCCAGATCAGTGCAATTCAGCCTGCGCGGGAAGTGCCGGATCAGGCTGGTGTGGGGCCTGTCGGGCCGAAGCCGCGACGGATATCGGCCGGCCGCATCGGCCTCTATGCCTTCCTGGTCGTTGCGGCTCTCTTCTTCCTGATCCCGGTCTACATCATGATCGTCACCTCGCTGAAGGGGATGCCGGAGATCAGGTTGGGACACCTTTTCAACCTTCCTGGCGAGCCGACCTTTCAGCCCTGGGCCGACGCCTGGCTGCATGCCTGCACCGGTCGCGACTGCAACGGCCTCAGCCCAGGCTTCTACAACTCGGTGAAGATCACCCTGCCCAGCGTGGTCATCTCGATCATCTGTGCGTCGATCAACGGTTACGCGCTGACCTTCTGGCCATACAAGGGCGCCAACTTCCTTTTCGGGTTGCTCGTGTTTGGCGCCTTCGTGCCCTATCAGGTGGTGATCTATCCCTTGATCATCGGACTGAGCTCGGTCGGGCTGTTCGCGTCCCTTCCCGGCATCATCATCGTGCATACGATCTTCGGAATGCCCATTCTGACGTTGCTGTTCCGCAATTTCTACGCGGCAATACCGGTCGAGCTGTTCAAGGCAGCGCGCGTCGACGGAGCGGGTTTCTGGCGCATCTTTTTCTACATCATGCTGCCGATGTCTGTGCCGATCACTGTCGTCGCCGTCATCCTGCAAGTCACCGGCATCTGGAACGACTTCCTGTTCGGCGTCGTGTTCGCCGGGCGGTCCAACTGGCCAATGACGGTGCAGCTCAACAACATCGTCAACACCACCACCGGCGTGCGGGAGTACAATGTCAACATGGCGGCGACCATCCTGACGGCGGCGGTGCCTCTGATTATCTACTTCGTCTCCGGACGATGGTTCGTGCGCGGCATCGCCGCTGGCGCGGTGAAAGGCTAGTGGATATGGCGCAGAACGGTACCAGCGTTTCGATTGAGGACCTGTCGCTGAATTTCGGCGCGGTGACGGTGCTGCAGGCGCTCAATCTCGACGTCGCCGAAGGCGAATTCATCGTGCTGCTCGGCCCGTCCGGCTGCGGCAAGTCGACCTTGCTCAACTGCATTGCCGGCCTGCTCGACATTTCGGAAGGCCGCATCTTCATCAAGGGCAAGAACGTCACCTGGGAAGAGCCCAAGGACCGTGGCATCGGCATGGTGTTCCAGTCCTACGCGCTCTATCCGCAGATGACGGTGGAGAAGAACCTGTCCTTCGGGTTGCGGGTCGCCGGCATCCCCAAGGACGAGATTGCCAAGCGCATCGCGCGGGCCGCCGAAATCCTGCAGATCGAGCCGCTGCTGCAGCGCAAGCCGGCCGCGCTTTCGGGCGGCCAGCGGCAGCGCGTGGCGATCGGGCGGGCGCTCGTGCGCGATGTCGACGTCTTCCTGTTCGACGAGCCGCTGTCCAACCTCGACGCCAAGCTGCGGGCCGAACTGCGCGTCGAAATAAAGCTGCTGCACCGCAAGCTGCAGAACACCATGATCTACGTCACCCACGACCAGATCGAGGCGATGACGCTGGCCGACCGTATCGCGGTCATGCGCGGCGGCGTCATCCAGCAGCTCGATGCGCCGCAGACGATCTACAACCGTCCGGTCAACCGTTTTGTCGCCGGCTTTCTCGGCTCGCCGGCGATGAATTTTCTCGAGGGCGAGCTGGAGGCAGGCGCTGGCGCCGTGTTCAAGACCGATGGTGTCTCGGTGCCACTCGACCGCTATGTCTTCGACAGCACGGACCGTCCCGCAGGTGCGTGCGTGCTTGGGATCCGGCCCGAACACATCGCCTTTGGCGAGGCTGCACGGTCGATGCCTTTCAGCGCCGATGGAGCCGTCGAGATCGTCGAACCGATGGGCTCGGATACGCTGGTGTGGACCAAGCTCGGCGGCCATAATTTGTCTTTCCGCGTCGATGCGGAAAGGACGCTCCGCAGCGGCGACCCGATCCGGATCGGTTTCGATCCGGCCCGCGCCTCGCTGTTCGATGCCGCAACCGGCAACCGCATTTAACACCCAAGACCCCATCCCCCAAGAAACGGACAGAGACGATGAACTGGTCATTCCAACTTTACAGCGCCCGCAATTTCCAACCCTGGGAAGGCGTGCTCAAGACGCTGGGCGAGCTCGGCTACAGCCAGGTCGAGGGCTTCGGCGGCGTCTATGACGACCCCAAGGCGTTCCGCGCCGAACTCGACAAGAACGGGCTCGCCATGCCGACCGGGCATTTTTCGATCGATGCGCTCGAAAAGGACTTTGACGGCGTGCGCAAAATTGCCGACGCGCTCGGCGTCACCTTGCTCATTTGCCCTTATCTACTGGCCGAGCAGCGCCCGGCCGATGCAGCCGGCTGGCGCGGTTTTGGCGAGCGTCTGGCGAAGGTGGGTGAAACCGCAAAAAAGGCCGGCTACGGCTTTGCCTGGCACAATCATGATTTCGAGTTCAAGAAGCTCGCCGACGGCTCGGTGCCGCAGGACCACATCCTGTCGTCTGCGCCCGACATCGGCTGGGAGATGGACGTCGCCTGGGTGGTGCGCGGCGGCGTCGATCCGCTGCCGTGGATCGAAAAGCATGGCAAGCGCATCAGCGCTGTCCACGTCAAGGATATCGCCAAGCCCGGCGAGGGCCTGGATGAAGACGGCTGGTCGGATGTCGGCCATGGCACGATCGACTGGGCCGGCCTGATCAAGGCGCTGCGCGCCAACAGCGCCGCCAAATACTACGTCATGGAACAGGACAATCCCAACGATATCGAGCGTTTCGCCCGCCGTTCGATCGCAGCCGCCAAGACCTACTAGGAGCAATCAGCATGGCAAAGAAACTTGGTATAGGCGTCATCGGCTGCGGCAACATCTCGAAGGCGTATTTCTCGCTGGCGCCGCTGTTTCGCGGCATCGAGATGCGCGCCTGCGCCGACATCAACATGGATGCGGCGAAGGCACGGGCGAAGGAATTCAAGCTGCGCGCCGAGACCGTCGAAGGACTGCTCAAGGCCGACGACATCGACATCATCGTCAACCTGACCATTCCGGCGGTCCACTATGAGGTGTCGAAGCAAATCCTTGATGCCGGCAAGCACGTCTATTCGGAAAAGCCGTTCGTGCTGTCGGTCAAGGAAGGGCTCGACCTGAAGGCGCGGGCGGAGAAAAAGGGGCTGCGTGTCGGCTCGGCCCCCGATACTTTCCTCGGCGGCGCGCATCAGCTGGTGCGCGACCTGATTGACACCGGCAAGCTCGGCAAGATCACCAGCGGCACCTGCCATGTGATGAGCCATGGCATGGAGCACTGGCATCCCAATCCGGATTTCTTCTTCCAGCCGGGTGCTGGTCCGGTGCTCGATATCGGACCCTACTACATCACCAATCTGATCCAGCTGATCGGGCCGGTGAAGCAGGTGGCGGCGTTCGCAACGACGCCGGCCAAAGAGCGCACCATTTCTTCGAAGCCGCGCGCGGGCGAAAAGATCCCGGTCAACACGCCGACGACGATCCATGGCCTGCTGGAGTTCGAAAACGGTGCGGTCATCACGCTCAACACCAGCTGGGACGTCTGGGCGCACGGCCATGCGCCGATGGAGCTCTATGGCGAGTCGGGCACCGTGTTCGTGCCGGATCCGAATTTCTTCGGCGGCGACGTGCGCTTCACCGAGGCCGCCAAGCCGGTCAAGAAACTGCCGAAATGGAAGCATCCGTTTGGCGTTCCCAATGAGATGCACGGACAAGGCATGATGGCCAACTACCGCACATCAGGTCTCGCCGACATGGCGCTGGCGATCGCCGAGGGCCGGCCGCACCGCTGCTCGATGGAGCTGGCGCTGCATGCCGTCGAGGTGATGACCGGCCTGTTGCAGTCTGGCGAGACCGGCAAGTTCGTTGTCATGCAGACCACCTGCGAGCGGCCGGCCGCGCTCGGCGTCAAGGACGCGGAAGGGCTGTTGGCGAAGAAGAAGAAGTAGCTGCGGCGATTATCGATAATTTTTGACGAGACCCTCTCCCCGTTCTGGCGGGGAGAGGGTAAAGGGTGAGGGGCAGGGTCGACTCGCCGCGGCGTCGCGGTGACCGTTGTCGGCCCGTTCAATTTAGAGGAACCCCCATGTCCTATGTCCCTGCCGAAAATCGCTACGAAAAAATGATCTATAACCGCTGTGGGCGATCCGGCCTGAAGCTGCCGGCGATCTCGCTCGGGCTGTGGCACAATTTCGGCAATGACACGCCACACAAGACCAAGCAGGCGATCGCACGCAAGGCCTTCGATCTCGGCATCACCCATTTCGACCTCGCCAATAATTACGGCCCGCCGCCCGGTTCGTCGGAGACGGCCTTCGGCGAGATCCTGCGGACGGACTTTGCCGGCTACCGCGACGAGCTGATCATCTCGACCAAGGCCGGCTACGAAATGTGGGCCGGACCCTATGGCGAATGGGGCGGACGCAAATATGTGCTGGCCAGCCTCGATCAGAGCCTGAAGCGGATGGGGCTCGACTATGTCGATATCTTCTATTCGCACCGCTTCGATCCCGATACGCCGCTGGAAGAAACGATGGGCGCACTGGACCATGCGGTGCGCTCGGGCAAGGCGCTTTATGCCGGCATCTCGTCCTACAATTCGCAGCGTACGCGCGAGGCCGCTGATATCCTGAAACAGCTCGGTACGCCTTGCGTCATCCACCAGCCGAGCTATTCGATGCTCAACCGCTGGGTCGAGGAAGACGGGTTGCTCGATACGCTGGAAGGGCTCGGCGTCGGCTCGATCGTGTTCTCGCCGCTGGCGCAAGGCATGCTGACCGACAAATATCTCGGCGGCATTCCGCAGGGCAGCCGGGCATCACAGGGCAAGTCGCTGCGTCCCGCCTTCATCAACGACAAGACCATCGCCAATATCCAGGCGCTGAACGCGATCGCCGGCCGCCGTGGCCAGACGCTGGCGCAGATGGCGCTGGCCTGGGTGCTGCGCAAGGGCCGGGTGACCTCGGCGCTGATCGGCGCCAGCCGGCCGGAACAGGTCGAGGACTGTGTTGGGGCGCTGAAAGTGCTCGAGTTCAGCGATGCCGAACTCGCCGAGATCGACACTTACGCGCGCGAGTCCGACATCAATCTGTGGGCGGCCTCGGCGGAGCGCAAGGGGCCGCCAAGGAAGTAGGCGAAACAGATAGCCGGCAAATTATCGGTCAATGCGACGGCGGGTTTTCCCGCCGTCGGCGTTTTCAAGCCTGACTCTTAAGGTTTTTTGGCGGTGCCGAGGCCGGGCTTGGGCGCCGTGGGCGCCGGAGCCTGGGTCTTCATTTTTTCCTCGATCCAGCCGGTGTAGTTGGCCAGCCGCGTGTAGATGCCATAGGCGTTCTTGTGGCCGCAGGCGGCGGTGCCGTCCGACGGGCCTTCACCCCAACTGACGATGCCGACCTGGACCGGGCCGCCGGCGCCGGTGACGAACAGCGGCCCGCCGCTGTCGCCGTTGCAGGCGTCGCGCTCGCCGCTGGCGGTGCCGGCGCAGATCATGTTGTTGGTCAACGGATCGGACATGTCGGCGGCAATGGCGTTGGCGGCGGCGTCGACGCCCTTTTCCGAATAGCGCATGCGATGGGAGAGACCGTCGAGTGCCGCCTTCAAGTCACGCGCGTAGATGTCCTTGATGCCGCTGTTGCAAACGGCATTCGGCTCGAGATCGAGATCGGCCACCATAAGCGCCGTGGGGAACGTTCCGTCCTGCATCTTGCCCCAGCCGATGACCGTCGTCTTGCCGGTGTCGGGCGTGGCGTCCTGGGTGATCTTGATGGTCGGCGCGTCGGTCGGTTCGGCCAGCCGCAGCAGGCCAAGGTCGTTGTCCAGCGTCTGCTCGCTGTAGCCTTCGTTGACGATGACCTCCACCACCTTGTAGCGCTTGCCCTCGGTGAGGTCGGTGGCGCCGGTCAGCACGGTGACCGCATCCGGCGAGATCGGCCGGCCCTTGTCGTTGAGGCAGTGCGCCGCCGTCAGCACCCATTGCGGCGCGATCAGGCTGCCGCCGCAGAACTGCGCGTTCGGCTGCGACGCCGGGCTCGGGTCCAGCCTGTCGGTGGTCAGCAGCGCCACCTGGAACGGATAGGCGCCTTTCTCGGCCTGATTGCCGCCATAGACGCGATCGGCGCCATCGGGGTTCTCAGCCAGGGCTTTTGCCCTGGCCTCCGCCACCGCTTTCATCGGCGAGACCGCCGCTTCCGGCCTGACGGCGTCGTCGGCCGCATTTGTTGCGTTGACGACCGGAAAGATGGCCGCGACGCCAAGCAACATTGCTGCTGCGATCGGCCTGGACCGATGGATGATTTTCACCTGAACCTCCTGAGACGAACGTTCCCGAACAAGCAAGCCCAGCACATGATCGGCTGCGGTGGACCGGCGGCCGAACCATGCACCAAAACGGATCGGCGCGTGAACGGTCATAAAACCGACTGCCACTTTTGCTAATCGTGCCCGCGAGCAAAACCTGCTCAAAACCCTATAGCCCCCCACGGGCTACGTGGAAGTGATTTGTCATTGCCAATGTTGGATTATTTTAGGCACTATAACGCCGCGGTGGTTTTTGGCGGGGGCCTCAAGCCGGCCGCACTCGAGCAACAATCCGGTGCAGTTGCGGTTAACCAGTATCATTTTTCGGCGCCACCACGATCTCGACAATATTTCTGTATTTTGATCCACTCCTTGCTGACTTTTGGGAGAGTCTCACCATGACAAAACTGACAAACACCATCTTGCTATCCGCATTGCTTTCCACTGCAATGTGGTCGATGCCCGCCTTCGCCGCCGATCCAGGCTCCGCGAATGCCGGCAACGGCGAAAGCATGCGCGATGTAACATCGGGCGACTACAAACCTGGCCGGGCAAAACCGATCGCGCCGCCGAAACTGACCGAAGACGAAGCCAGCCGGGCAGCGCCGCTGACCGACGAGGCGACGGCAGTCAAATCCTACGGCATCGTCGGACATTCCGCCGATGGCAAGGACATCAAGGTCGACGCCAGTGACACGCTGAGGGACCTTGTCATCAAGGAACTGAATGCACCAGCCGACGGAAAGAAGTCCGACAATTCCGGGCTGACGGGCGGCGAAGAAGCCGGCCGGCAGGTCTTCGGGGCGGACGACCGCGAGCAGATCAAGAACACCAAGACCTATCCGTTCACCGCGATCGGCTATCTCGAAGGCAAATCGAAGAGCGGCAGCTATGGCAGCTGCTCGGCGACGCTGATCGGCCCGCGCACGGTGCTCACCGCGGCGCACTGCCTCTACAGCCATGAAGACAAGGCCTGGCTCGACGACATTCTGTTCGTGCCGGCGCTCAATGGCAGCACCGCCGACGACGCACCGTTCGGCGCCTTCACCTATGAAAGCGCCTACATTATCCAGGGCTTCATCGACAACTACCAGGGCTACTACGGCTCGGTTATCCCGTGGGATCTCGGCATCGTCACGCTGAAGCAGGATGTCGGCACCAATCTCGGTTGGCTGGGCTATGCCAACTATGAGGATCTTGGCGACTTCACCGCCAACATCGTCGGCTACCCCGGCGACAAGCCGATGGGCACGATGTGGAAGGCGACCTGCGAAGTGCATGCCGAAAACATCGGCGCCGAGTATTTCCAGTACGATTGCGACACCTATCCGGGATCGAGCGGCAGCTCCGTCTATGCCTATGACAACGGCGCCAAGCAGCGCGTCATCACCGGTGTGAACGTGGCTGAAAGCCCGGATGCCAATACCGCCGTGCGCCTCAGCGCCGTCAATGTGCAGTGGATCAACAGCCTGTACAAATAAACCCTACGGTTGTTCGTGCCGAAAAGGCGCGAAACAGCAATCCAGAAAACCGGCGGCCGGTATTCCCGCCGCCGTTTTTTTGTGCCGGCGCGGCTCTCTTGCGCCGGCTTGCATCGGCGCTTACGCTCCAGCTTCCAAGGGGTTGGAGGGCATGGTGCGGGCAGGGACGATCTCAGCGATCAGGGCGATGGCGGCCGCATCCATGCTGGCAACGCTGACATGTTTTCCAGCCTTGGCCAATCAAGGCGGTGCGCCGCAGCCCGGCGCCTGGGCCGAGCGGGTGCAGATCCTCTACCAGAGCGAGACGCGCTCGGTGCTGCGCAGAACCGTGCGGGTGTGGGACTTCCATCCGGAACTGGATCTCGACTTCGTCTGGGAGCCGGCAGCCGGTCAGTCGCCCGACCGGACGATCGCCGCCGATGGCACCGTCAACGGCAAGGGCAGACTGGTCTGGCGGGTGCGCGGCTCGGCGAGCTACGACCCCAAGACCGTCTACTCCAGCTATTTCGGCGAGATCAAAAACGGCCGGCCCGATGGGCAGGGCCGGTTCGAGCTGCGCTCGGGTGAGATTCTCGACGGTCATTGGGTTGCCGGTGAACTCGATGGCCGCGGCATCCATGTCGATGCCGACGGCAATCGCTATGAGGGCGATTTCGTCGCCGGCGTGCCGAATGGCACGGGACGATTGCTGTCGAAGACCGGTGAAATCTTTGCCGGCTCGTTTGTCGACGGCCTGAAGAACGGCAAGGGCCGAACCCGGCTGCCCGGCGGCACCGTCTATGAATCGCAATGGGTGATGGGCAAGGAGATCGGCGCCTCGCGTCCCGATGTGCTGGCCGACGCCAGGGTGGGTGGACTGCTCAAGGCCCAGGCCGGCGGCGGCGATGCCGACAAGGTCGAGATCGGCATTGCCGTCGACCAGCGCATGACCCAGCAGTCGGACATGCAGTACCAGCATCTGGTGCGCGACGAGGACATCGCGATCTACCCGAGTTCGGACGAATACAACAACAGCTGGAACGGCGCCGGGCAGATCACCACCAGCAATGTCTACGAAGGCATGGACTGGGAGAATGCACCGGCCTTTGCCGAAGTAGACCTCAAGACGACCGACCGGTCGAAGGTCAAGCTAGACAGTCTCGAAATGAAGGTCGCCGCCAGCGACGCCTATCGCAAGCCGATGCTGTCGCTGGTCGAGCATTTCGGCTGTGTCGGCTTCCGGCCGGATTTCTCGATCCTCAACAATGGCTGGGGCGAAGCCAAGGACATGAAGATGTCGTTGCAGTTCACCACCGTCGACGAGGAAGACAACCCGACCGGCGAGCCCAGCCGGACGTTCACCAAGGACATCGGCACCGTCGGCGAGGGCGCCGACGTGTCGATCAAGAATGTGCTCGCCGAGGCGGGGGTGGATACTGCGAGCCTCGAAACCGGACGCTTTTCCTGCCAGTCGGCGGACGCCCTCAACGTCTGCCGCAGCCAGCTCACCAACAAGATCAAGTTCGGCGAGGTCGCCGACTATCTCGGCAACCGCAACCAGGCAATGACGGTCAACGCCATCGGCAAGTTCGACTATTCCTGGTCGGATGATCAAGGCAACGTCACGCAGCAGAGCGAGCCGTTCCGCATATCGATGACCCTGGTCGTGTTCGAGATTCCGGAATCATTGGCCGAATGCGGCGATGGTGGCGGCGGCACGCCGGAAGCGATGCGCTATCAGAACATCGAATTCCCGATCGGCAAGCAGGACTACACCATCCCCATGCCGGTGCGTGGCAACAAGAACCTCAGCGCCTATACGGCACGGCTCAAGATGTGGTCGTCGATGTCGTCAATCCATCGCTTCAGCATCGCCGCCCACTTCGCCGACGGCAGCATCCGCGAGAGCAAGCCGGTCACCTTCTTCTATTTCCGGCCGAAGGAGGCGCTGTTCCTGACCAAGACCGAACCGGCAGCCTGCTATCTGCCGCGCGAGATGGCCGGCTGCGGTTGAGCGATTCGCGCGGACTTTCGGAAGGCGATTATTTGCGCCCCGTCTCGAAATAATTCGGCAGCGGAATGAGCCGGGCAAAGATCGTGCCCTGGTCGAAGACGCGCAATTCCAGCATCGAACCTGACGAGCGCTCGGCGCTCTGGTCGAAGAGGAAATTGCCGAGCGAATAGACTTCCGCCACATCGCCGCCGCCGAGCGGCAAGATCGCCTCACTCGACACATGCGGGTGGCCGCCGATGATGGCCGAGACACCACGCAACCGCATCTGGTCGGCCAGCATGTCCTCGCGCGCTGATGGCTCGGTCTTGTATTCGCGCCCCCAATGCACGAAGGCGATCACCGGCCGCTCGGCATTCTCGTGCAGCAGCCGGTCGAGCAAAGCGGGCGTCAAAAGGTCGGTGTTCTTCGAGCCGTTGGTGTCGATATCGGTCAGCCCGACGAGATCGAGATCGGCCAGCGCCAGCGTCTCGCCCTGGCCGAAATGCGTAATGCCCGCCGCGTCGAGCGCGCGCAACGTTTCGGCATAGCCCGATGGGCCAAGATCGAACGTGTGGTTGTTGGCGAGGCCGACAGCGGCGACATGCAATTTCTTCAACATGTCGACAGCCAGCCCCTCGGGCATCGCCAGCGTCATGTCGTCGATGGCCTCCGGTACATTGGGCAGCACGACGCCTTCGAGATTGACGATCAGCGGCCGCGACCGGGTCAATGCCAGGACGTCGTCGACGATCCGGTCGGCGATGCCGTCGCGGACCAGAATCTTGCGCATGGCGCGGCCGAAATTCACGTCGCCGGCAAAGTAATAGATCTTGTCTTTCGCCCGGGTCGGGCTGTTGAAGCCGGGACCGAAGGCGCCGAACAGCGCCACGACATAGCTGGTGGTCCGCGCGACATAGTCGCTCGTGTGTTCCTGCGAATTCTCGTTGGCGATGACCAGTGGCCCGGCGCCAAACAGCGCCCGCTGCAGCTTGGTCTGGATATAGAGCGCGCCGACCGAATCGGCGTGATCCGGTTGGCGCAGTGCCGCGATGCCGTCGAGCGAGCCGGCGGCGAGGATGTTCAGCGTCTGCTGGTCGAAGCGCCGCGCATCGTGCTGCGGCAGATAGTGGGAGAAGTCGGTCGATTCGACGATCAACGTGTCGTCATCGACGATCGCTTTCAGGGGTTCCGCCAGCCGGTCCCAGTCGTCGCGGTGCGCCTTCACAGACATCGCCACCGGGACGATTTTCGCTTCAGGAAAATAGTGATGCAGGAAGGGCAGCATGGCCAGCACGCCATGCTCCTTGGCGAACAGGCAGGAGTCTTCGACGATGTCGCTGTTGGTCTCCAGCCGGCGCGCTGCCTCGATGTCAGCCGCGACCGGGCCAAGCACCGTGTCGAAGCCGCGTGTCGTGGTGGCGAAAAGTTTCTGCGTCTTGTGGAAATGGTCCGGCGACAGGATGACGATGCGCTTGTAGCGGAAACCGGACGCCGCATGGAATCCGAGCGCGACAAGATCGGCGGTCAAAAGGTGGTGCGGCACGGTGATGCCGGTCAGCCGCTGGTTGGAGGGTTCGACATTGGCGACTGCAGCGATGGCGTCGCGAAACAACGCGGCGTCGTCATAGAATTGGGGAAAGTTCTCGTTGCCCGGCGGGCAGGCGACAGGCGCCGCGAAGGCCGCTCCAAGCATGGTCAGGGACAGGATGGCCAGCGCCAGCAGGCGGACCGTCATGGCTCAGCCAGGACGATGTTCTCGACCCCGCCGACATAGTAGAACGGCTTCTGCTTCGCGGCGGTCAGCCGCACCACCTCGCGCGAGATATAGTCGGCGAGGCCGAACAGCGTCACGCCGCCATCGGAGGTTTTGGCTTTGCCGCGCAGGCCTTGGAGGACCGAATAGGTGAAGACGCCGTGGCCGAGCTCGGGCAGTTCGGCGGCGGTGTTGTTGGCGGCGGTGGCCGAGAAGACGACGATGCGCGCGTCCTGTGCATCTTTTTCCAGGCGCGGGTTGAAGGCGTTGGCGGCATGGCAGGTGTCGAGCAGCATGAAGCGCATGCCCTTGGCCCGTTCGACAGACTTCTGGATGTCCGACCAGTCGACCAGCGAAGACCGTTTCCAGCGCTTGGCGTCCTGTTTGCGGCCGTCGGTCGGGATGAAATAATAGTCCTCATCGATGTTGATGCCATGGCCGGCGACGAAGATGATGGTGGTGTCGTTCTCGCCGGGCTTGTCGAGGAAATCGGCGAGCTGGTCGTCGATCGTGTCCGCATCGGGCTCCAGAACACTCTCGGCGCTGGCGACCCTGAACACATCCTTGCCGCTGTCGGGCGCCTCGTCCAGCACTTCGCGGTTGACCAGCACCAGCGTCTCCATCGACGAGAACAAAGGCGCCGATTTCTGCGCGATCACGTTGAGGAATTCCGTCGCATCGTCGACGGGGTAGCGCAGATCGCAGGCATGACCGGCACAGGCCTCGGTGAGGAAAGGATATTTGTCGACGCCGATGACGGCGACGAAGAGCTTGCCCTTGTTGGCAAGCTTCTCGGTTTTCTTGGCCAGCGCCGTCACGCTGCGCTCGGTCAGGTAGCCGAATTCGTTGGTGCCGGTGATGCGGATGGTGTTTTCGCCGTTCTCGACCGGCACTTCGATGATGGTGTTCTTGCCGCCGTCGACCGAACGCGCGGTGACGTCGCCAACATTGCGGCTGTTCGACAGGATCGAGAAACCGGCGACATTTGCGCCGGCTTCACTGGCGCCGGTGATCTCGACAGCGACATAGCCGTCGCGGACATTGCTCTGGTCGGCGGCAAGCTTGAGGCCGAATTCCGGCGGCTTGCGCTGCAGCAGCTTCTGCAGTTCCTGATCGACGCCCGGCCGCATCTCCTCGACCGCCTGTTCGGCGCTGCGCAGAATGATCGCCCGGCGCACCATTTCCGGGCTCCACAGATATTTCTTCAGCTGACCGGCACTGATGAAGCGTCCCTCGTGGTCGCGGCCCTGGTTGACCTGCCATCCCACCAGCTTGTCGCCCTCATCCGACGAATAATAATAGCCCTGCGGCATCCAGGCGATCCACTCTGAGCCGGCAAAGAACATCGACACGATCAGTTTGTGGGTCTTCAGGTTCCACAGCCGCAAGGTCTGGTCGGCGCTGCCGGTGACCAGCAGGCCGGCATCCTCCGACACGGCCATGGCGTTGATCTCGCCGCTGTGGCCGGTGAATTCGCCGGAGATCCTGGCGGTCGCGGTTCTGTATTCAAGCAGCGTTCCGTCATTGCCGCCGGTGATCAGGCCAAGCCCGTTTTCGATCAGCGTGTAGGCCGAATGGACGAAGCCGTTGGTGGCGTCGTTTTCGATGCTGCGCGCGACCTTGCCGCCGTTGGCGATTTCCAGCACCGCATTTTCGAGCCCGTCCTTGCCGCCCGGCGCGGCGCGAAGTGACCATTGGCCGTCATCCAGAGCCGCCCGCGCATAGGCGTCCTGTCCGGCCGCCGGTTGCGGGTTGTCGAAGAAACGCTCCGCCGTCGGCAATGCCAGCATCTTGTCGAGCCCGCCCTGCCGTTCCGGGCAGGAGACGCGCTCGGGGCAGGGGTTGGCATTGCCCCAGGCGATGACGCCGTTCGTCGCGTCGATGCCGACCGCGGTCACCGGTTCGCCGGCGCCCTGCAGCAGCACCTTGCGCTCGCCGGTCGCGGGGTACCAGACCTGGATGGCGTTGCGGGTGCCGCCGGCGGTCGCCACCAGCGAGCCGTCGGCATTGGCGGCGCTGGCGAAGACGGTGCCGTCATGGCCGCTATAGTCGCGCTCGACCGCGCCGCTGTCGGTGTTCCAGACGATGGAGCGATGCTTGTCGGCACAGCGATAGCCGCAGGAAGCGACCAGCCGCGATCCCGAAGCAAAGGTCAGCGAGCCGATGAGGAAATCCTGCTTCGGCATGGCGCGGACGAGCGTGCCGTCGGCGGCGCGCCAGAGCTGCACCAGCCCGTCCTTGTCGCCGGTGGCGAACAGGCTGCCGTCCTGCGACACCGCGAGCGCGGCGACGCTGATGTCCCGCAACGCTTCGGCCTCGGCGGGCAAGGTGATCTCCTCGCCCTTGGCGACATCCCAGAGCCGGATGCCGTTGTCGGTGGTTGTCGCCGCCAGACGGGTTCCCGAGGCGGCGAAGGCCAGCTTGTCGATATGCCAGGAATCGGCATCGAGTTTGCTGCCCAGCGTCCAGCCGGTCGCCGATGTCCCATCTGCCCGCCACAGATAGACGAAGCCGTCGGCGCCGCCGGCTGCCAGGGTGTTTCCATCTGGGGAGAAGGCGAGGTCATAGATCGCATAGTCGGCGGCCTTCAGAACCGCCTTGATCTTGCCGGTGGCGAAATCGAACAGCCTGATATCGCCATAGGGCGGCTTGTCGCCGAGGCTGGCGCCGAAATAGCCGCCGGCGGCGATGGACTTGCCGTCCGGCGACACAGCGACCGCAAAGATCTTGCCGTCGCTGCCTTGCCCGAGATAGCCGCGAATGGTGCGCAGGCTCACCCCGCTTTGCCAGTCCCAGATGCGAATCGTCTTGTCGTTCGACGCCGAGACCAGTTCCTGGCCATCCGGCGTGAAGGCAAGGTCGTTGACCTGCGCGCTGTGGCCGCCGGTGTTGAGGTCGAGGTGGAAATCCAGCGCGTCTTCGGCATGGACGGCCGACGCCACCGCAAAGGTGCCTGCTACGGCCAGCCAGCGGAGAGCACGCATAAGGGTTGAGCGGCCCGGCATGATGTGTGGCCGCTATTTGGACTGAGCCGGAGGCGGCCCCTGGCGCACATAGGTCTCGATCGCCGAGGCAAAGTTGGAAGAACCGGCCTTGCGTTCCTTGTCTATATAGCCGGCAAAATAGCTCCAGAAGGAAACCGCATAGTCGCGAAAATAAGCGTCAGCCACTTCGCGCGAGCACAATTTGCCATCGACGCAGATGGAGAGGCGGTTGAGGAAATAGACGACGCGATCAAAATTGTCGCTGAAATCGGCAAGCGGCATGGTGCCGCCAGTTTCCGTCATCGCCTCGATGCCGATGCGCTGCCTGAACACCTGTTCCTCGGTCGGCGTCGGATTGGCGCCCAGCAGATTGTCGTATTTGGCATTGAGCGCCGCCAGCCGCTCCTTGAGCGCCCGCTGCGCCTCATGGAAGTCCTTGCTTTCCCAAAGCTCGACCAGCGACATCGTCTGCTCGACGCGCTTCTGATCCTGGTTGGCGAGAAACTGAAAGACCGAGAAGGCCAGGGTGAAGATGATTGCCAGGCGCACGGCCAACCCCGCCCAGGCATAGACCAGCATGCGCCAGTCGCGATCGGTGAAGGGGTTCGATTCCTTCTTGATCTCGTGGGCGCTCGGCCACGGAAAGCCTTCGGTGGTTTCCGGCAAGGTCTCCGGCTTCTTGTTCGCTGCCGGCGCTCGCGCCGTCAGCGCCTGTTGTGTTGCGTTGCCCCCCGGCTTTTTCATCCGCAGCTTTCCAGTTCGATTGTGGCGGTCGGGTCCAGCACGACGCCGGGCGCCTCCAGTTTCTTCTTCAGGCAATCGAGCTGCGTGCGTGAGATCATGAACTGCACGTCCGGCTCTGCCGGCGCCTTGTTCGGTGACGGCAAGGCCTCGACCACGCCGCGCGAGGCGCAGTTGCTCAAATCGACCACGACGGCGCCGTTGCCGGTTTTGGCGATCTGGTCGTACTGGTCGAGAAAACAGGTCGCCAGCTCGGAATTGGTGATGATCTGCTTGGCGCACAGGCCGCAGGCCTCATCCGCCGAAGCATTGGCGACCGACAGCCCGACAATGAGGCCGATGGCTGTTCCGCGCCAGGAAAAAACTGGGATAGTCACGAATGTCCTCGTCTGTTTCGTCCGGCCCCGTCGCGCCAGGGCTGCAAATGTTCACATATCATGCCCGCGCAAGGGCCGTCACGGCAATGCCAGTCTGGGCCAGTCTCGTCCGGCTCAGCTGCGGGGCACCGTCTCCATCGGGAAAATCATCACCGCGCCCTTCGGACCGCTCTTGTCGGCAAGCTTCATCACCGAGCGCGTCGCCGGCGCCATGCCGATGTCGGTCAGCATGGCGGAGAAGCCTTGCCCGCCGACCGCGCGTGTCGCCGAAGGCACGCCGTCCTGCGCGAGGAAGCTCAGATCTTCCTTCTCGCTTTGCGGCGGCGCCTCGGTCAGCACGGCGATCATCCGCTCCATGCCGAAGCTGGTGTCGGTGAAGGCGAGCAGGCCTTCCTTCAAGCCGGCGTCCGGCGATCCGTTGGCGGGGGCCAGCCGTTCGGCGACGATATGGGTGATCGAATAGTCGCTGCCTACATAGAGCACATTGATGTCGACATAGGCGTCCGATTCGTTGCGAGCCAGGACATGCACCTGGTCGCCGGGGGAGACGCGCGGCACGGTCGAAGCCTGCAGTGGCTCCAGCGCGTCGCTGTCCTTGCGTTTGATCTGGAATTCGACGCTGACCTCTTCGGGCCGATAGTCGGACGCGGCCGCGAGCCTCGACAGGCCGGTGGCGCGGAAGATCGTCGTCAGGTTCTTGGCGGTCGCGTCGACCAGCTTCTCGCGGTCATCGGGATGGATGATGATCAGCGGCGGCTTGCTGCCGTCCTTCAGCGACACGTCGCCCGAAGCGGTGAGGAACCACAGCGCCGGCTTGTCGGTGGCATCCTTGGCGGCGCCGGCGATGGCATTCTCGCGCAGCACCGCGAGCCGAAGGTCGGCGCTCTTGCCGGGCTCGACCAGCGCGATGTGGAAGCCTGAATTCTCCTTTGCCGCCAGTTCGTCGAGAACCGCATTGACGAGCGCGGTTTCCTTGTCGAGCCCTGCGGTCGCCGCCGGCCTCGCCACGACGAGCTTGTAGTCGACGGCGAGTTCGGCCAGCCGTGCATAAGCGTTGGCAGGAATGTCCGCCAGCTTCAGCGCCGGCTTGCCGTCGAACTCGACCGGCTTGACGCGGCTTTCCAGATTCTTGGCCGACTGTACTTCCAGGTAGCCAAGCACTTCGGAAAGCTGCGACAGCGCCGAGGGCAGGATGGCAAGCTTGCTGCCCGGGGTGAGGCGGTGCAGCAGTCCGGCGCCGATCGTCGCCTCGTCATCCTTGATCACGACAGGCCACTGCATGACCGCGTCGGTCTTGTCGGTGCCGAAGACGCGCGCGTCGAGTTCGCCTTCGAACAGCGGCGTCGGCCGCGTGCGGCTGTCGGCCGAGTATTGCTGCAGCACGGCCTGGCCGAGCTGGCGGTAGGTGACATCAGGGTTCTCGGCCAGTTTCGACAGGATGGTGAAGGTGAACAGGCCGAAGCGCGGCGCATCGGCGGTGCCCTTGGGCAACGGCATCTCGGGTGTCGTCTCGACCGTCTGCGCGGCATAGAAGGCCACCAGCTTGCCCTTGGTGATCGGCTCGCCGCCGGTCGGGGTCAGGTTGAAGGCAGGCTTGCGGGCGCCGTTCTCGTCGAAGCCGCGCGATGCGCCGACGGTGATGTCGTCATAGCTCTTGACGGCCGCGGCCTTCGCCGCCGCGTCGCCACCGACCAGATCGGCGAACTCGACCTTGCGCTCCATCTCGTCGTCGACCTCGGCGGCGCGTGTCGCCGTGCCGGAGTGGCAACAGTCGAACACGACCCAGACGAAAGCGCCCTTGTCGCGGATGGCGTCGAGTGCTGCGCCAACCTCGTTGTCGACCAGCGCATTCGGCACGCCCTCTTCGCGCTTGACCCATTTGTCGATGTCGACGGGCAGGAAAATCTCGTCGAGGCCGTCGGTCTCGTCGCCCTTCTTCGTCTCGGGTTGCTGGGCGCCATGGCCCGACAAATGCAGATAGACGAAATCGTCGCGCTGTACCTTGGCGGCGAGATCGGCAAGTGCGGCCTTGATTGCCGCGTGCGTCGGCAAGCCGTTGGCGCCTTCGACATCCTTGGCGAGCAGCGTGACGTTTTCGGCGGCAAATTTCACCCCGCCGGGCGTGTTCTTCAAGAGATAGTCGCGCACCAGACCGGCATCGTTCTTGGGTCCGATCAGCCAGTTCTTCTGCGGCAGGTTCGGGTAGTCGGTGCAAGCGACCAGCAGCGCGTGGTAGGTGCGCGAGGCGGCCAGGGCCCGGAACGATAGCGTGCCGGCAACCGTCAGCGCGGACGCGCCGACAAGCAGCGTCCGTCGTGTCAATTTGATCATCATTGCTTCCCCAAGCCCGATCGAATTTCCAAGTGCCGCAACCCTCGTCGAGGATTTTGTCAGCATTTTGAATGTTGTGCAGCGACCCGTCTCGCAATCGGGCTTTCCAGCCGAGAAGGCGCCGATATCGTCTTTGTCAGCCAGAAACAGTAGCAAAAATGACGGTTCGTCGCTATCTGAGTGGCACAGGAAGCATTCGTACACAGAAATAGACTGCCAACGGCGCAGACGGGTTGGAAACAGGATCATGGCCGCAAGGGATGTGCTGACGAAGAACCAGTTGTGCGTGCTCGAGAAGCTCGAGGCCGCCAGCGGGCCGCTCAGCGCCTATACATTGCTCGACCAGCTGCGCGAACGCGGTTTTCGCGCGCCGCTGCAGGTCTACCGCGCGCTCGACACGCTGGTGAAGTCCGGTTTTGTGCATAGGCTCGAAAGCCTCAACTCCTTCGTTGCCTGCGCCGAGCCGCACGACCACAGCCATTCGATGACCGCCTTTGCCATTTGCGACACATGCGGCCAGGTGACCGAATTCTCCGACCACGATGTCGGCCACCGGCTGGACGAATGGGTGCGTTCGACCGGCTTCGCCGCCAAGAAAGCGGTGATCGAGTTCCGCGGCACCTGCGCCAAGTGTTTGGCCGAAGCCGCCTGAACCTGGCTTAGTGCGCCTCGTCCCAGTTGTTGGCGGCGCGAGCATCGACATGCAGCGGCACCGACATCGAAACCGCCGGCATCGGAGCGTTCTCCATCACACGGCGCACGACCGGGATCGTCGCCTCGACTTCCGCTTCCACCGTCTCAAAGATCAGCTCATCATGCACTTGCAGCAGCATGCGGGCCGAGAGTCCGGCCTTATCAAGAGCATCCTCCATGTGCACCATGGCGCGGCGGATGATGTCGGCGGCGGTGCCTTGCAGGCGCGCGTTGATCGAAGCGCGTTCGTTGAAGGCGCGGATCGAGGGATTTGACGATCTGATCTCGGGATAATGGATGCGGCGGCCAAAAATGGTTTCGACGAAGCCGTGTTCGCGGGCATAGGCCTTGGTGGCTTCGATGTAGTCGCGGATGCCCGGGAAGCGCTCGAAATATTTCTTGATGTAGGCGCCGGCCTCGTCGCGCGGGATCGACAGCTGGTTGGCGAGGCCGAAGGCGGAAATGCCGTAGATGATGCCGAAATTGATCGCCTTGGCGCGGCGGCGGATCTCGCCGGGCATGCCTTCGACAGGCACGTTGAACATTTCCGACGCGGTGATGGCATGGATGTCGGCGCCATCGGCGAAGGCCTGTTTCAGCTGCGGTATCTCGGCGACATGGGCGAGCACGCGCAATTCGATCTGGCTGTAGTCGGCCGAGACCAGCTTGTTGCCCTTGTCGGCGATGAAGGCCGTTCTGATCTTGCGCCCTTCCGCTGTGCGCACCGGGATGTTCTGCAGATTGGGATCGGAGGACGACAGCCGGCCCGTCGTCGTCGCTGCTAGCGCGTAGGAGGTGTGGACGCGCTTGCTGTCGGGATGGATGAAGCCGGGCAGCGCATCGGTGTAGGTCGATTTCAGTTTGGTGAGCTGGCGCCAGTCGACGATCTTGCGCGGCAGTTCGTGGCCTTCGGCTGCGAGATCTTCCAGAAGCTGCGCCGAGGTCGACCATTGCCCGGTCTTGGTCTTCGATCCGCCGGGCAGGCCCATGCGTCCGAACAATATGTCGCCGAGCTGCTTGGGCGAACCGATGTTGATGCGCTCGCCGACGAGCTGGTAGATTTCCTCCTCCAGCCGGGCTGCACCTTGCGCCAGTTCGCCTGACAGCCGTGACAGGATCTGCCGGTCGACGGAGATGCCGCGCTGTTCCATTCTGGCCAGCACCGGCACCAGCGGCCGTTCCAGCCGCTCATAGACCGAAACGAGGCCTTTGGCCGCCAGCCGTGGCTTCAGCACCTGCCAGAGCCTGAGTGTCACGTCGGCGTGGCCGGCGGCGTAGGCGGTTGCCCTGTCGATATCGACCTGCTCGAATCCGACAGAGCTTCTTCCCGAGCCGGCGAGATCCTTGAGCGGGGTCGTTGCATGGCCAAGCCATTTGTCGGCAAGCGAGGACAAAGTGTGGTGGCCGGTGCCGGCGTCGAGCACATAGGAGATCAGCATGGTGTCGTCGAAGGGCGCGATGTCGATGCCGTGGCGGCTCATGACGACGAGGCCGGATTTCAGCTCCTGCGCGATCTTGAGAACGGACTTGTCCTCCAGCAACGGCTTCAGCAGAGCGAGCGCCTCGCGGACCGGGATCTGGTTGTCGAGCGCACCGCCGCCGAGCAGGTCGCCGTTGCCGCTCTTGTGGGTCAGCGGCACATAGGCGGCGCGGCCGGGCGCGGTGGCGATTGCCAGGCCGATGAGCTCGGCCTGCATCGGATCGGGCAAGGTGGTCTCGGTCTCGAAGGCGACGATGCCGGTGGCAATCGCCTCCGATATCCAGGCCTTCAGCGTGGCGGTGTCGCGGATGGCGACATAGGCGCCGGTGTCGATCTTGCCCGCGCCGGCTGCTTCCAGGCGAAGTGCCGAGAGCAGGGAAGGGGTGTCGCCTTGTTTTGCCGCTTCCGCCCTGGGCGTGCCCGCCGCCGCTTTGCCTGTCCGGGTGTCCGCCGTGCTTTCGGCGACAGGCACTCCCGCCCCGACATCGGGGCCATGTGCGGTATCGGCGCGCTCGACCGTCACAGCGACAGCCTGGACATCGCCAGTCTCGGTTGCGGTGGCTTCCGCGACGCGGCGGGTCAGCGAGGTGAACTCCATGGTCTTGAGGAAGCCGATCAGCTTGGGTCCGTCGGGCTCGTGCAGCACGAAATCATCGAGCCCGTCGGTCACCGGAACGTCGTTCTTCAGCGTCACCAGCTGGCGCGAAATGCGCGCCTTGTCGGCATTGGCGATGATCGATTCGCGTCTTTTGTCCTGCTTGATCTCGCCGGCGCGGGCGAGCAGTGCGTCGAGGTCGCCGAACTGTTCGAGCAACTGCGCCGCCGTTTTCGGTCCGATGCCCGGCACGCCCGGCACATTGTCGACGGAATCGCCGGTCAGCGCCTGCAGGTCGATCATCTTTTCCGGCGGCACGCCCCATTTCTCCACGACTTCGGGAACGCCGATCTGGCGGTCCTTCATCGGGTCGTACATGCCGACCGTCGGGCCAACCAGCTGCATCAGATCCTTGTCGGAGGAGATGATGGTGGCGTCGCCGCCGGCTTCGCTGGCCAGCCGGCAATAGGTGGCGATCAGATCGTCGGCCTCGAAGCCTTCCATTTCGATGCAGGGCAGGTTGAAGGCCTTGGTCGCCTGGCGGATAAGGCCGAATTGCGGGATCAGGTCTTCGGGCGGCGCCGAGCGGTTGGCCTTGTATTCGGGGTAGAGCTCATTGCGGAAGGTTTTCGACGAATAGTCGAAAATGACCGCAAAATGCGTCGGCACGACCCCGACATCGGTGTTGCGGGCGTCCAGCATCAGCTTCCACAGCATGTTGCAGAAGCCGGAAACGGCCCCGACCGGCAGACCGTCGGATTTGCGGGTCAGCGGCGGCAGCGCGTGATAGGCGCGGAAAATGTAGCCGGAGCCGTCGATAAGGAAGAGATGATCGCCTTTTTTCATGCCGGCAGGGATAGCGCGGCATGATGCTGCGGTCCATGGCAAAGGCGGCTTCAACCACTGGTTCCAGCAACACCCTGACAGAGTGGTCGGCTCACGCACATGTTACAAAAGTGTAATTTTGGCGCCCTTGAAACGCCACGTTCGAAGACACAAATAACACCCATCGGCAGTTTTCGCCGAGTCCGGAGCAAGGCCCGTCCCCCGCCTATCCCGGACACTTGCGGCAGCCTATCCCCCCTCTCCGGGCTGCCGCATCGTTTCGAGTAAAACGCCGCCGTGGTTCCCCCTCCACCACGGCGGCATTTTTTTGCCTTGCGACAGCTGTTTGTGGCCCGTGGTCCAATGATCGCGGGCTTTTCGTTCTGGAGACGCGCCGTTAGGGTTGCCGCTCAGAATCGAAAGGCTTGACCCGATGTCCGCAGTTTCCCCCGTCCTCGACCGTCTCGACAGCAATTTCGACCAGAGCCTGGAGCGGCTGTTCGGCCTGCTCAGGATCAAGTCGATCTCTACCGATCCGGCCTATGCCGCCGACTGCCGCAAGGCTGCGGAATGGCTGGTGGCGGAGCTCAAGCTGATCGGGTTCGACGCCAGCGTGCGCGACACACCCGGGCATCCGATGGTGGTTGCGCATCATGACGGGCCTGCCGGCTCACCGCATGTGTTGTTCTATGGCCATTACGACGTGCAGCCGGTCGACCCGATTGAGCTTTGGGAAAACGACCCGTTCGCACCCGAGGTGAAAGAGGTCGCGCCCGGCCACAAGGTGATCACCGGCCGTGGTTCGGCTGACGACAAGGGGCAGCTGATGACCTTTGTCGAGGCCTGCCGCGCCTGGAAGCAGGTGCATGGCAATCTGCCGTGCCGCGTCACCATCCTGTTCGAGGGCGAAGAGGAGTCCGGCTCGCCGTCACTGAAGCCGTTCCTCGATGCCAACAAGGCCGAGCTCAAGACTGATTTCGCGCTGGTCTGCGACACCGGCATGTGGGACCGCGAGACGCCGTCGATCTGCGTCTCGCTGCGCGGCATGGTCGGCGAGGAGATCACCGTCAAGGCCGCCGACCGCGACCTGCATTCCGGGCTCTATGGTGGCGCCGCCGCCAATCCGATCCGCATCCTGGCGAAAATCCTGGCCGACATCCATGACAAGGATGGCCACATCACCATTCCCGGCTTCTATGACGGCGTCGAGGAGACGCCGTCGCAGATTCTGAAATCCTGGGAGACGCTCGGCGAGACGGCCGAAACCTTCCTTGGGCCTGTTGGCCTTTCGATCCCATCCGGCGAAAAGGGCCGCTCGGTGCTCGAACTGACCTGGGCACGGCCGACCGCCGAGTTCAACGGCATCATCGGCGGCTACACCGGCAAGGGCTTCAAGACGGTGATCGCCGCGGAAGCCTCGGCGAAGGTGTCGTTCCGCCTCGTCCACAAGCAGAATCCCGAGAAGATCCGCGCTGCTTTCGAAGCCTTCGTCAGGGAGCGCATTCCCGGGGACTGCTCGGTCGAATTCCACCCGCATGGCGGCTCGCCGGCGATCCAGCTTTCCTACGACTCGCCGTTCCTGGCCAAGGCCAAGGACGCGCTCTCCGACGAATGGGCGAAACAGGCGGTCACCACCGGTGGTGGCGGCTCGATCCCGGTGGTCGGCGATTTCCAGACCTATCTCGGCATCGAATCTCTGCTGGTCGGCTTCGGCCTCGACGACGACCGTATCCATTCGCCCAACGAGAAATACGAGCTGACCTCCTTCCACAAGGGGCAGCGCTCCTGGGCGCGCATTCTCGATGCGCTGACGCGCTGACAGAGCCAAAAGACAAGTTTCTGTTGATTTTTCATCACATCGCGGCGAGGACGGAGCACGCCGCGACCGGAGAAGACAATGGCCGACATCCGTTTCCACAAAAATGACCTGCCCGACCTCTCGCACTACAATGTCGGGGCGGTGGCCATCGACACCGAGACGCTGGGGCTGAACCCGCATCGCGACCGGCTTTGCGTGGTGCAGATCTCGCCGGGCGACGGCACGGCCGACGTCATCCAGATCGCACCCGGCCAGAAGAAGGCGCCGAACCTCGTCAGCCTGCTCAGAAATCGCGGCATCACCAAGCTGTTCCATTTCGGCCGTTTCGACATCGCGGTGCTCTACAACGCCTTTGGCGTCATGGCCGAACCGGTGTTCTGCACCAAGATCGCCTCGCGGCTGACGCGCACCTACACCGACCGGCACGGGCTGAAGGACATCTGCAACGAACTTCTGGGCGTCAGCCTGTCAAAGGTGCAGCAATCGTCGGATTGGGCGGCCGAGACACTGTCGCCCGAACAGCTCGAATATGCCGCGTCCGACGTGCTCTATCTGCACCGGCTGCGCGACGTGTTGGCCGGGCGGCTGGCGCGCGAGAACCGGACCAAGGAAGCCGACGCCTGCTTCCGCTTCCTGCCGACGCGTGCCAAGCTCGACCTGATGGGCTGGGGCGAGGAAGATATTTTCGCCCACAGCTGATAGCCAGGAACCAAGGCGCCAACCGCTGCGTTCTGTCGGCTCAAAGAGGGATGACATGACAGACCGCAAGCCGATCTCCACCGCGCCAATGGACGGCTCCAAGATCACTGTCCAATGGAAAGACAGCGACGGCGTGATCAACGAATCTCCCGCGCAGTATCGCGACGATGGCTGGTGGGTCTATGTCGACAGCAACACACAGAAGAAGGTCGAGCCGACCAGCTGGCGGCCTGCTTCTAGCGACGATGACGACGAGTGACGCCGCCGCTGGCGGGACCAGCTGCTTTCTGTCTTTCTATTTTGACGCAATTCCGGACGGAAAACCGTTTCACACTTTTCCTGGAATTGCTCTAGCCTGAAGCCGTTGAAATCGAGGCCGATTCGGAGCCTTCGCTCCGTCGCCTCATCCTTGCGGAGGAACTCGCTATGGGTATCGAAAGTCTTCTCGTCTTCATCATCATCGGTGCCATCGCCGGCTGGCTCGCCGGCCTCATCGTCTCGGGCTTCGGTTTCGGCCTGATCGGCAACATCATCGTTGGTATCGTCGGCGCGTTCATCGCCGGCTGGCTTTTCCCGAGGCTCGGCTTCGCCATCGGCGGCGGCATTCTCGGCTCCATCATCAACGCCACGATCGGCGCCGTCATTCTGTTGCTGCTGGTCAAGGTCTTGAAGCGAGCGTGAGGCTCGATATCGATAAGAGCGCGCCATGAAACAGAATACGCTCTATCTCATCATTGGCGCGCTCATTGTCGTGGTCATTGCACTCGGCATCTACGTCTATCGCGAACAAACTAGGCCGAAAGGCGTGGAACTCAAGATCGACGACAAGGGCATTTCGATCCAGCAGAACTAAGCGCATGCTGCGGAGCGTGATCTGATCCTCGACGACGAGACAGGGCCGGACGACGACGAGATCAAAATGTCCGTCGAGGAATGGCTGAGATTCAATCCTCAGCCCAAGTTCACGAACGCTATTCGCGACCGGCTGCGGGTGTTTCGATTCCTGAGAAAGCCGCCGGCTGTCAGCGCATTGCATGACCGGCAGGCGGCGTTTTCGGATACCATGGTCGCCACGGTGGCGTTCAACCGGCCGGACGTGATCGAATGGCAGATCTATCTGGTGCGCCGGCACCTGGCTGAGCGCGACGGCTACATCGTCTTCGACAACAGCAGCAATGACGAGGCCAGGCTGGCAATCGCCGATCTATGCCAGCGACAGCGTGTCCCCTATGTCGGCCTGCCCAGAAACAAACTGTATGTCAGCGCCTCGCATGGCCTCGCGCTGAACTGGATCACGCGCAATTTCGTGAGAAAATACCGGCCGCTGCGGTTCGGCTTCATCGACCACGATATCTTTCCCACCAGGGCGTTTTCCGTTCGCGAGCTGATGCAGGGGAAAATCCTCTACGGCTATCCGCGCCGCGATACGCCGACGCCGGGCGGCTGGTTCCTGTGGCCGGGCTTTTGTTTCTATGACGCAGGCGTGCTGCGGCGGCGGCTGGATTTCGCACCAAGCGGCAAATTCCACATGGATGCCGGCGGCGGCAACTGGCCGGTGCTCTACCGCCCGGCCGATCCGAGCCAGATCCGGTTTGCCGAAAAGAAGTGGCACCGCTTCGGAGCCGGCCGCAGCCTCTATGACGGCTTCTTCAAGGAGATCGACGGCTGGCTGCATGTCGGCAACGCTTCGCAATGGAAGCAGCCGCAGGTCGACAGGCGCGAACCGCTCGTCGCCCTGCTGCGGCAAGCGGCTGGCGCCGATGCGCCGGATGTGACGTTCGCGCCGATCTGATCCCATTCGGCCAGGCTGAGCCAACTTAACGCGCCTTTAAACTGCCGCATCTACTCTTCAACCCGAACGCCATAGTCATCGGGACAGACAGCGCAGCGCATGGCGAACCGCAAAGACAGCCGCATCGAACCCAGCTTCGAGGGAACGCCACGGGCGAAATCCCCGGCCGGTTTTTCGGTGAGCGAGGAGGATCGCGTCGTGCCGAGCAACCGCAAATCCTCCGCAGGACGTAAATCCACCAAGGCGAAATCGTCGCGCCGGGGTCGCGGCAGAAACCGGCGCGGCCTGTTCGGGGTGCTTGCCCGGCTGTTCTACTGGTGCTTCGTGATGGCCATCTGGGGCGGCATCGCGGTGGCCGGCATCGTCGTCTATTACGGCGCCAAAATGCCGGCGGCCACCACCTGGTCGATCCCTGACCGCGCCCCCAACATCAAGATCGTTTCCGTCGACGGCCAATTGCTGGCCAATCGCGGCATGAGCGGCGGCGAGGCCGTCGGCCTGCACGAAATGTCGCCCTACATCCCCGAAGCCGTCATCGCCATCGAGGACCGCCGCTTCTATTCGCATTTCGGCATCGACCCGATCGGTCTTTCCCGCGCCATGGTGACCAATGTGCTCGGCGGTCATTTCTCGCAGGGCGGCTCGACGCTGACCCAGCAGCTGGCCAAGAACCTGTTCCTGACGCCGGACCGCACGCTGGAACGCAAGGTGCAGGAGGTGCTGCTGTCGCTATGGCTGGAGCACAAGCATACCAAGGACCAGATCCTCGAAATGTACCTCAACCGGGTCTATTTCGGCTCCGGCGCCTATGGCGTCGAGGCAGCTTCGCGCCGCTATTTCGGCAAGAGCGCGCGCGATGTCACGCTGTCGGAAGCAGCCCTTCTGGCCGGCCTGTTAAAGGCGCCGTCGCGGCTGTCGCCGGCGCGCGACCCGAAGGCGGCGGAGGAGCGCTCACAGCTGGTGCTGGCCGCCATGCGCGAGGAGGGCAAGATCAGCGCCAAGGAACTGGCGTTTGCGATGAGCGCGCCGGCGACGCGCTCGCCCTCCTACTGGACCGGTTCGGAAAACTACGTCGCCGACACCATCATGGAAGAACTGCCCGACCTGATCGGCGCCGTGCGCGGCGACATCGTCGTCAACACCACGGTCGACCTGAACCTGCAGAAGCTCGCCGAACAGTCGATCCGCCGGCTGATCGACGAGAGCGGCAAAAAACTCAATGTCAGCCAGGGCGCGCTGGTGTCGATCGACAATTCCGGCGCCGTGCGCGCCATGGTCGGCGGCTACGACTATTCGACCAGCCAGTTCGACCGCGCCTCTGAAGCCCGCCGCCAGCCAGGCTCGGCGTTCAAGCCTTTCGTCTACATGGCGGCGCTGGAAGCCGGCCGCACGCCCGATAGCGTGCGCAATGACGCGCCGATCAAGATCGGCAAATGGACGCCGGACAATTACGGCGGCAAGTATTTCGGCAAGGTGACGCTGGCGACCGCACTGGCGAAATCGCTGAACTCGGTCGCCGCACAGCTGACCATGGAAGTCGGGCCCGACGCGGTGGTCGAGGCGGCGCACCGCATGGGCATCCAGTCCGACCTGATCGCCAACACCTCGATCGCGCTCGGCACCTCCGAGGTGACGCCGCTGGAATTGACCTCGGCCTATGTGCCTTTCGCCAATGGCGGCTACAAGCCGGACATCCATTTCATCCGTCGGGTGACGACCACCGAGGGTAAGGTGCTGTTTGACGACAATGGCGGCAGCGCGCCGCGCGTCGTCAAGACCGAGATCGTCGGCATGATGAACTCGATGATGACCGGCACGGTCGAAACCGGCACCGCGAAGAAGGCGGCTTTTGCCTGGCCGGCCGCCGGCAAGACCGGCACCAGCCAGAATTCGCGCGACGCCTGGTTCGTCGGCTACACCGCCAATCTCACCACCGGCGTGTGGTTCGGCAATGATGACGGCAGTCCGATGAAGAAGGTCACCGGCGGCGCGCTGCCGGCGCAGGCCTGGCATGAGTTCATGGTCGCCGCCCATGAGGGCGTGCCGGTGCGGCCATTGCCCGGAACCTGGAAGTCGACGCCGGCCGATACGATCGTACAGGACGAAATGCCGTCATCCGGTCCAGCCCAGCCGGCACCGGTGCCGCCGGCGTCCGTCGGCCAATCCGCGCCGGCGCCACGGGCGCAAGTGCCGGTCGCCCAGGCGCCTGCGCCGACGCGCGCGCCGCGGCCGGCCGAAACGGTCGATGCCGATGGGCTGGCGATGCCGGGCGATGAGGGCACCACCGCTTCGATCAAGCACCCGGTGCCGCCCGGCAATGTCGGCGGCCCGACCAAGAAACGGCAGACGTCTATCCTAGACATTCTCGGCGGCGGCTAAGCGACCCCTCGCCACCGCAATCGCCTTCCGCTACATGTCCGGCTGGAGACAGCGACATGGCAGAGACCGACACCAGAAAAACCATCGTGCTGACCGGCGCCAGCCGCGGTATCGGCCATGCCACGGTCAAGCGCTTTTCGCGCGAGGGCTGGCGGGTCATCACCTGCTCGCGCCAGGCCTTTGCCGAGGATTGTCCGTGGCCGGCCGGTCCGGAGGACCATATCAAGGTCGATCTCGCCGATCAGGAGGATGTCGGCATCGCCGTCTCGGAGATCCGCCATCGGCTGGAAGCGCATGGCGGCCAGCTGCATGCGCTGGTCAACAATGCCGGCATCTCGCCGAAGCTCAAGGACGGCAACAGCCGCATGAACTCGATCGACACGCCGATGCATGTCTGGCGCGACGTGTTCCAGGTCAATTTCTTCGCGCCGATCATGCTCGCGCGAGGCCTCTTCAAGGAACTGGCGGCGGCCAAGGGCTCGATCGTCAACGTCACCTCGATCGCCGGTACCCGCGTGCATCCTTTCGCCGGTACGGCCTATGCGACGTCGAAGGCAGCACTCGGCTCGCTGACGCGCGAAATGGCGCATGATTTCGGTCCGCACGGCATCCGCGTCAACGCCATAGCGCCCGGCGAAATCGACACCGCGATCCTGTCGCCGGGCACCGACAAGATCGTCGAGACCATACCGCTGCGGCGGCTGGGCACGACGGCCGAAGTCGCCGACATCATCTTCTTCCTGTGCTCGCAGCAGGCGTCCTATGTGACGGGCTCGGAAATCCACATCAATGGCGGTCAGCACGTGTGAGCGGCTGACTTCAGGCTGGAGGCAGCTCAGCCGGCCATGGTGAGAACAGCCTTGCCGCTGAAGCTGCGCTGTCGCAGGGCGTCCAGGGCTTGGGCGATGTCCGTCCACGGCACGGTCAGGGCCACGCGGGTTTCCAGCCGGCCAGCCGCGACCAAAGCGAGTAGCGAGGCGATGTCGGCGCCTATGGCTGGACCGGACGTGTAGTAGGCGAAGGTCTGGAGCCTCGCGCCCTCGTGACCGGGAACGAACTGGCGGAAGCCAATCGGCGTCAGTTCGCCGCTGCTCGAGCCGAACATGACGATGGTGCCGCCGGGTGCGACGCGTTCGATCGCGTGTGCGAGGCTTTGGCCGCCGACCGACTCGGTGATCAGCGAGAACGGCCCACGGGCAAGTTCGATCGACTCGACGACCTGCCCGGCCCCAAGACCGCGGAGATCTTCGGCATGCCGGACGGCGGCAACCGCAGTCACCGAGGCACCTTGCTCGCGGGCGATCTGGATCTGGAAACGGCCGACGGCACCGCTTGCGCCGGTGATCAGGACGCGCTGTCCCGCGAGGTCACCGCCATGGCGCAAAGTCCTCAGCGCCGTCGTGCCTGCGACCGGAAGCGTGGCGGCGGAAACGACACTGACCTCATCCGGAAGGACGGCGAGACGGTCGGTCGAGACGGCGACACGTTCGGCCCAGCCGGCCTCATCGACCAAAGCCACAATTCGGGCGCCGACGGCCGGCCCGGAGCCATCAGGCGCTGCCCGTTCGACAATTCCAACGATGTCCTGGCCTGGTATCCAGCCGTCTGGACGTATGGCGAGCAGGCGCAGTTCGCCGCGATTCAACGAGGTTGCGTGGACCGAAACTAGCGCTTCGTTCGCGGCTGGCTGAGGCTCGTCGAGTTCAGCGAGCCTCAGCCCGGTGGCGCTATCGGAAGCTATGATCAGGGCGAGCATCGGGGTCGTACCTTCCTGCCGGTTTGTGGACGCACCGAACCCTATCGACTTCCCCGATCAAAGAATTTAGCTATCCTGGCGAATAGTCGCAAAAAGTCGTCAACCATGAGACAACCTCTCCGTTACCCCTGGCTCGATTTCGATGTGGATGATTTTTCCGCGCCGGCGATTGCCGTGCGCGTCGACGTTCCCGAGACCCGGGCGGAGGTACCCTCCCATTGGCACCGCAAAGGCCAACTCGTCTTCGCGCTTGGCGGCGGCGTCACGTGCCGTGTCCCGAGCGGTCTGTGGATGGTGCCGCCGCATTGCGGTGTGTGGATTCCCGGCGGCATGGAGCACAGCAACATCGCGACCGCCAATGCCCGGATTTTCTTCGTCTACATCGAGCCGGGAGCTGCCGATCTGCCGGACCAATGCTGCACGGTTTCGATCTCGCCGCTACTGCGCGAACTGATCGTCGAGCTGTCCGATGGCCTGGAGGATGATGAGGCGAGGGACGAGCTGTTGACCCGTATCCTGCTCTCAGAACTGCCGCGCATGCCGGTCCAGCAGCTGCATCTGCCGATCTCCGCCGAGCCGCGCTTGCGGCGTATCGCCGACGCGTTGGCGCAAGACCCTGCCGACCGCAGCACCCTGGCGGAGTGGGCGAGTCGCGTTGCGCTCAGCGAAAGCAGCCTTGCCCGTCTCGTCGTGAAGGAAACAGGCTTGAGCTTCGGGCGCTGGCGTCAGCAACTGCATCTGATCGTCGCCATACGGGAGCTGGCCTCAGGTGCGAGCGTGCAGCAAGTTTCGGGCGATCTCGGCTATGGCTCCGTCACGGCCTTCATCACCATGTTCAAGAAGGCGCTTGGCAAGCCGCCGGCAAAATATCTCAGCGATATCGCGCAAAATGGCGGCTCTGCATTTGTCGCTTGATCGACCCGCTTGCGACAGACTTGGGCGTGGTCAGGCCGCGGACGGTTCAGCCGCCTCCGGCTTGTGGCCAAGGATTTCCTCGACAATGCCGCGGGCGATCTCGCGTTCGCCCATGATCACCGTGTCGGCGCCGAGCCCCTTGAAGTGCTCGACCTCGGCATCGGAATGGGCGCGGGCGATGACATTGATGCTGGGATTTGCGGCGCGTGCCCTGAGCACGATCTGCCCGGCCTCGAAGGCGTTGGGGATGGCCAGGATCAGCCGGTTCGCCCCCTCCGAATTGGCGGCGGCGAACACTTCGGCATTGGCCGCATTGCCGGACACGGTTTCGATGCCGTCTGCCCTGAGCCTGGCCAGCGTCTTGTCGGCGTCCTCGACGACGAGGAAGGGCAGGGCCGCCTGTTTGAGTGCGGCACCGACAAGGCTGCCGACACGGCCATAGCCGATCAGGATGGTGTGGCCGGTGAGTTTTGTCCTGGGCGGCGCTTCCCCGTTGACGGCTGCCGCGACCGATGCCACCTGGCCCGGCTCCGTCGCCGGTCCGATCGGCTTTGCCTCGGCGGAGGGTCCAGTCTTGGCGCCACGCGCGTCCAGCCATGGCTTCATCCAGTCGAGGGCGAGGAACATCAGCGGATTGAGCAGGATAGACAGGATGGCGCCGGCGAGGATCAGGTCGCGTCCCTGCTCGGGCAGCAGCTTCAGCCCGACGCCAAGCTCGGCCAGGATGAAGGAGAATTCGCCGATCTGGGCAAGGCTTGCCGAAATCATCAGCGCCGTGGCGAGCGGATAGCGGAAAGCAATGACGATGACGAAGGCTGCCAGCGACTTGCCGATGACGATGATGGCCAGCGTCGCCAGGATTGGCCAGCCATTGCTCATCAGGCTGAACGGATCGAACAGCATGCCGACCGAGACGAAGAACAGCACCGAGAAGGCGTCGCGCAGCGGCAGCGATTCCTCGGCGGCGCGGTGGCTGAGTTCGGATTCGCTCATGATCATGCCGGCAAAGAAGGCGCCAAGCGCCAGCGAGACGCCGAACAGTTTGGCCGCACCGAAGGCGACGCCGAGCGCAATGGCCAGCACCGCCAGCCGGAACAGCTCGCGCGAGCCGGTATGGGCGACATAGTGCAGGATCCACGGAATGACCCGGCGGCCAACCACCAGCATGACGGCAACGAAAGCGGCGACCTTGGCCAGCGTGATGCCGACGACGCCCCAGATGCCGTAGCTCGCGGGCAGCGACAAAAGGCTCGCATGATCGTCGATCTGCGGCTGGCCGCCGAGCACGCCGGCAAGCGCCGGCAACAGCACCAGCGCCAGCACCATGGCCAGATCCTCGACGATCAGCCAGCCGACGGCAATGCGGCCGCGCTCAGTCTCGATCAACCGCCGTTCCTGCAAGGCGCGCAACAGCACCACGGTCGAGGCGACGGACAGTGCCAGGCCGAAGACCAGTCCGGCGCCCAGCGACCAGCCGAGCATCCAGGCAAGGCCAGCACCCAACGCCGTGGCAAAACCGATCTGGACGATGGCGCCCGGCACGGCGATGGCGCGGACGGACAGCAGATCCTTCAGCGAGAAGTGCAGGCCGACGCCGAACATCAAAAGGATGACGCCGATCTCGGCCAGTTCGTTGGCGAGGCCGGCATCGGCGACGAAGCCGGGCGTGTTCGGCCCGACCAGCACGCCGGCGACGAGATAGCCGACCAGCGGCGGGATGCGGAAACGGTTGGCAAGCGCGCCGAAGATGAAAGCCAGCCCCAGACCGGCGACGATGGTGGCGATGAGGGGCGTGTCATGCGGCATTGTCTATGCAGCGCCTTTCAGAGATTGTGATGTCGGATGTGCACCGCCCGAAGCCGCTGCCTTTGCAATATGGGGGAGAGGGTGTCGGCGACGCAACCCGCAGGGCCGAATTTGGTGGCAAACGGCGCCAAAAACGAAAGGCGCGCGCAGCACAATCGCTGCACGCGCCGAACGGTGAGTGCCGGATATTCAAGCCGCTTGCAGCATGGTCTCGATGTCGATCACGGCATGGTTGGTCAATGTCTTGGAAATTTCGGCCTGCACCTTGTCGCTGACTTCCTTGTGCAGCTTCTTGCGCACGGTGCCGAGCATCAAGGGCGGCGCGATCAAGACGATCTCGTCGAAGATGCCGTGGTGGGCGAGCTTGTAGAGCCGGTCGGCAATCTCGTCGGCGAAGCGTTCCTTGCCCAGCCGCTGCCAGTCGGTGTCCTCGCCGGCGCTGCGCTGCGCCGAAGGGCCATCATTGTGGCTGATGAGGCTGTCACTGCCTTCCTCTCGTGTCGCCGGATTGTCTTGCTTCATCTCCTGCACAAGCCGCAGGTTCGGATAGAGGCCATCGCCCTCGTTCCTCAGGAACAGCGCTTTTTCGCCATCGGCCACCATGACCCAGAGGCCAGGTTTCAGGTTGATTTTGCTCATCGCGCGCTCCTTGTCGAAGGTTCAAATGCCGCCAAAGATTATTTGTTGCGGTAAGGCCCAACGCGTGGCGAAGCGGGAATGTTCCATTGGCTCGGCTGAGGCGGCAGCAGCCCTTCCCAAAGCGATTTGACTGCTTTCGCGGGCAGCGGCAGAGCCGGGGGCTTTAATCTACCAAATTGGTAGAATTTAGAAAAATCTGTTTTGTGGTGCCGTCCGTCTGCCGCTAAAAGCGCCGCAGAACAAGGCCTGCAACAGCAGCTTGAATCCGCCCCTCTAGCGGATGTGGAATATTTTTCTCTTGGCTGTGACGCTTGCAGAAAAGCGATTGCTTCCCGCGAAGCGATGCGCGAGTGCGTTCCTTCTGGTTTTTCACGCCCGCGCGTAAAACTGCCAAACTGTTCAGGAATCTGCTCGTCATGCCGCAGGCAACGCCCAAGCTCAATGCCTTCCCCGTCTTCGTGCGGGTCGAAGGCGAAGCCGTGGCCATTGTCGGCGGCGGCGAAGAGGCACTGGCCAAGGCGCGGCTGCTCGGCCAGTCGAGCGCGGTGCTGCGTATCATCGCGGAAAACGCCGAGCCGGAGCTGCTGACCTTCATTGCGCACAGCGACGCGATCCACATTGCCGCCGCCTATGATGCCGAGCATCTCGAAGGCGCGGTCATGGTGTTTGCCGCCAGCGGCGATGAGGCGCTCGACCGCCGCGTCGCCGAAGACGCGCGCCGGCTGGGTATACCGGTCAATGCCGTCGATCGGCCGGAACTTTGCGATTTCTTCACCCCGGCGCTGGTCAACCGCGCACCGGTTGCGATTGCCATCGGCACCGAGGGTGCGGGCCCGGTGCTGGCGCAGATGCTGCGCAGCCGCATCGACCAGATGCTGTCGCCGTCGCTCGGACCGCTGGCAACGCTTGCGGCCTCGTTCCGCGGTGCCGCCGAAAAGCTGCTGCCGAGAGGCAATGCCCGTCGCCGTTTCTGGAGCGATTTTTTCGCTGGTGCGCCGGCGCGCGCGGTGGAGGCCGGTGAGCTTTCGCAGGCGCATGATGCGGCTGTCGGCCTGTTGCTTTCGAACGCGCCTGTATCGGGCCACATCGCTCTGGTTGGCGCCGGCCCCGGGGCCGAGGATCTGTTGACGCTGCGCGCCCATCGTCTGCTGATGGAAGCCGACGTCATCGTCTATGACGCGCTGGTGCCGGAGGCGATCGTCGCCATGGGCCGCCGCGACGCCGAGCGCCTGCCTGTCGGCAAGCGCAAGGGGTGCCATTCCAAGAGCCAGGCCGAGATCAATGCGCTGCTGGTCGAACTTGGCCGCGACGGCAAGCGCGTCGTGCGGCTGAAGTCGGGCGATCCGCTGGTGTTCGGCCGCGCCGGCGAGGAAATGGCGGCACTGCGCGATGCCGGCATCGCCTATGATGTGGTTCCGGGCGTCACCGCGGCTTTTGCCGCCGCCGCCGATTTCGAACTGCCGCTGACCTTGCGCGGCGTGTCGTCGTCGATGGTGTTCACCACCGGCCACGACCTCAAGGGCAATTCGCTGCCCGACTGGGCCAAGCTCGCCATCTCGGGTGCTACTGTCGCCGTCTATATGGGTCGCTCGGTCGCTGCCGAGGTTGCCGGACGGCTGATCGAAGCCGGTCTGTCGCCGGATACGGCGGTTGCCGTGGTCGAGAATGCCAGCCTGCAAAATCGCCGCCGCTTTCACGGCACGCTCGCCGACCTGCCATCGCTGGAGGCGCGCGCCGACCTGACCGGACCGGTGATGACCATCATCGGCGATGCGGTCGCGGGTGCCAACTTTGAACGTTCCGAACCGCTGGCGACACACAGGCATGAACGCGCGGATGTCACGCCGCGCGAAGGAGTTGAACAATGAAGGTTCTGACCGCAAACCGCCTCACCGATGGCATCGCCGTCTGGTACGCCAATGGCGGCTGGGCGGAGACGATCGACAGTGCCGATCTCGCCCATGACAAGGCGGCCGAGGACCGGCTGGAGGCGATTGGCGCTAAGGCATACGCCAACAACGAAGTGGTCGACGTCAATCTGATCGACGTGACCGTCGCCGACGGCATCGTCGAGGCGGTGCGGCTGCGTGAAAAGATCCGCGCCGCCGGCCCGACCAACCGCAACGATCTGGGCAAGCAGGCCCGTTCGGAAGCTGTCCGGGCGGCATAAACGACGACATTGATTTAGGTAAGCGGGCGGACGCGCCCGGAAAGACGAAGCATGTACCGTTACGATGAGTTCGACCACGATTTTGTCCAGGCCCGCGTCGCCGAGTTCAGTGACCAGGTGACGCGCCGGCTTGCCGGTGAGATCACCGAGGACCAGTTCCGGCCGCTCAGGCTGATGAACGGCGTCTACCTGCAGCTGCATGCCTACATGCTGCGGATCGCGGTGCCCTACGGCACGCTGAGCGGCAAGCAGCTACGCATGCTCGGCCACATTGCCCGCAAATACGACAAGGGTTACGGCCACTTCACCACGCGCCAGAACATCCAGTTCAACTGGCCGGCGCTGTCGGACATTCCGGCGATCCTGGCCGATCTCGCCAGCGTCGAGATGCACGCCATCCAGACCAGCGGCAACTGCATCCGCAACGTCACCGCCGACCATTTCGCCGGTGCTGCCGCCGATGAAGTCGCCGATCCGCGCCCCTATGCGGAAATCCTGCGCCAGTGGTCATCGGTGCATCCGGAATTCTCGTTCCTGCCAAGAAAGTTCAAGATCGCGGTGACCGGTGCGGAGCGCGACCGCGCCGCTATCCAGACGCATGATATCGGCCTGCATCTGAAGAAGAATGCAGCCGGTGAACTCGGCTTTGCCGTCTATGTCGGCGGTGGCCAGGGTCGCACGCCGATGGTCGCCAAGAAGATCCGCGATTTTCTGCCGGAGGCGGACCTTTTGTCCTACTGCACAGCGATCCTGCGCGTTTACAACCTCTATGGCCGCCGCGACAACAAGTACAAGGCGCGCATCAAGATCCTCGTCCACGAGACCGGTGTCGAAGAAATCACCCGTCAGGTCGAGGCCGAATGGCTGGAACTGAAGGACGCCGAGTTGAAGCTGCCGGAGGCCGATATTCGCGCCATCGATGCCTATTTCGCGCCACCAGCGCTCGGTGACCGGCCGGAGGGTGACGCTTCCGTCAGGCTGGCCCGTCTCGATTCCAAAAGCTTTTCGGAATGGCTCGACCAGAACGTGTTGACGCATCGCCATCCCGACTATGCCGCGGTGACCATCTCGCTCAAGGGCATCGGCGAAGCGCCGGGCGACGCCTCCGACAGCCAGATGGAAGCGGTCGCCGACATCGCCGAAAAATATTCCTTCGACGAATTGCGTGTCAGCCATGAGCAGAACCTGATCCTGCCGCATGTGGCGCGCGCCGACCTCAAGGCGGTCTACGACGCGCTGGTCGATATCGGGCTGGCGACCGCCAATTCCAATCTGATCACCGACATCATCTCGTGCCCGGGCCTCGACTATTGTGCGCTGGCGACGGCGCGCTCGATCCCGATCGCGCAGGAAATCTCGCTGCGCTTCGCCTCGCTGGAGCGGCAGCGCGACATCGGCGAACTGAAGCTGAAGATTTCCGGCTGCATCAATGCCTGCGGCCATCACCATGTCGGCCATATCGGCATTCTGGGCGTCGAGAAAAAAGGCGCCGAGCTCTATCAGGTGACACTTGGCGGCTCGGCCGACGAGAACACGTCGGTCGGCGAGATCATCGGCCGCGGCTTCAGTTCGGAAGAAATCACTGACGCCATCGAGCAGATCGTCGAAACCTATCTCGGCCTTCGGCTCGACCGCACAGAAAAATTCATCGACGCCTACCGCCGTGTCGGTCCCGCGCCGTTCAAGGAGGCGCTCTATGCTGGCGAAACCAAGGCCGCTTGACCGTATCGTCGACGTCGAGGCCGGCATCGCTGCGCAAGCAGCGGGGCTGGACGCGCTGTACGGCCATCTGACCCCGCTCGAGATCATCGAGCGCTCGGCCAGAGAGCTTTTTCATGGCGAGATCGCCGCCGTTTCATCGTTCGGCGCCGATTCAGCCGTGCTGCTGCACATGATCGCCGAGATCGACCGCACGCTGCCGGTGATCTTCCTCGACACCGGCAAGCATTTCGAGGAGACGCTCGGCTATCGCGATGCGCTTGTCGCCGATTTCGGGCTGACCGACATCCGCGTGATCACCCCCGACGAGGCGGCGCTTTCGCGTATCGACCCGACCGGCAATCTGAACCAGACCGACACCGACGCCTGCTGCGATGTGCGCAAGGTCGAGCCGCTGGCGCGCGGCGTCGAGCCGTTCCGCGCCTGGTTCACCGGTCGCAAGCGCTTCCAGGCGGCGACGCGGGCATCGCTGCCGATCTTCGAGGCGGTCGGTTCGCGCATTCGTATCAACCCGCTGGCGCGCTGGACGACGTCCGACCAGGCCGACTATATGCGTGCCCATGCGCTGCGCGAAAATCCGCTTGTCGCCTATGGCTATCTGTCGATCGGCTGCTTCCCGTGCACGCAACCGGTGCAGCCGGGCGACGATGCGCGCAGCGGCCGCTGGGCGGGTCATGCCAAGACCGAGTGCGGCATCCATTTGTCGGGGCTGGAGAAGTCGCTGACCGACGCCTCTCTTTAGGGTATGTTGGTGTTCAGCCGGCCTGCAAACGGCGGCTTCCTGCGCTTCCGGTGCTCACGTACTTCAGTACGCTCCGCTCCGGTTCTCGGAAGCCACCATTTTCGGCTCGGCTTGACCTGAATCTCAACACACCCTTGAGACTATTTTGAGCTTAGGAATTTCTTGATGACTGAACAGACACCGGAGATCGTCACCCGCCTCTGGACCCCGACCGGTTTCCGCGAGGACGAGTGGGCGCATGCCGAAAGCGCCGAGGCGCTGTCGGGCAACGGTCGCTTCATCCTGCCGCTGCAGGCGTTTCTCGGCCTTGATCCGGAGGTCAGGCGCTCGGCCAAGGAGCGCATCGGGGTTCTGCTTCAGCCCGGCGACCAGCTCGAAAAGATCGCCGACCTGCTCGACCAGCTGTCGCTGGTGGCGCTGGCCTTCCCGGCGTTCAGCGATGGCCGCTCCTTCTCCAAGGGCGAGTTGCTGCGCAGCCGCTACCATTTCGAGGGCGCGGTCCGCGCGTCTGGCCAGGTTCTCGTCGATCAGCTGCCGCACATGCTGCGGCTGGGCTTCGACGAATTCGAGGTTTCGCATCCGGTGCTTTTGAAGCGGCTCGAAGAAGGCCGCACCGGCGGGCTGCCGCTGTATTATCAGCCGACCGCCGAGCCGGAGCCCAAGGGGCCAAAATACTCCTGGCGGCGCGAACGCGCGAGCTGACGCAGCGGTAGTTCGCTACGTCTTTACAACAGCTCCTATCAGGCCTTCTCTCACTGTCCGGACGGAAATATCCGCCGGAAGCCGGGAGGGTCTTCATGCGTTACGACTACGTCATCGCCGGTGGCGGCTCGGCCGGCTGCACGCTGGCCGCAAGGCTCTCTGAGGATCCATCGAAAAAGGTCTGCCTGATCGAAGCTGGTGGTGCCGGCAAGGATCTGCTCATCCGCGCTCCGGCAGGCATCATCGCGCTGTTGCCGGGCCGGCCGAAGATCAACAACTGGGCCTTCCAGACGGTACCGCAGCAGGGCTTTGGCGGACGCAAGGGCTACCAGCCGCGCGGTAAGGCGCTGGGCGGCTCCAGCGCCATCAATGCCATGCTGTACACGCGCGGCCATCGCGGCGACTACGACGAATGGGCCGGTCTCGGCTGCGACGGCTGGTCGTGGGACGAGGTGCTGCCCTATTTCCGGCGCGCCGAAGGCAATCAGCGCGGCGCCGACGCGCTGCATGGCGGCGACGGGCCGTTGCGGGTTGCCGAGCAGCAGGAGCCGCGCCCGATCGCCAGGGCCTTTGTAGAGGCCTGCGGCGAAAACCAGATCCGCCGCAACGATGATTTCAATGGGCCGGAGCAGGAGGGGGCAGGGCTCTATCAGGTCACGCAGTTCTGGGGCGAGGCCCGCAACGGCGAGCGTTGCTCGGCCGCTGCCGCCTACCTGCATCCGGCGATGAGCCGGCCGAACCTCACCGTCATCACCGGCGCGCATGCCACCGGCGTCGTGCTTGACGGCAAGCGCGCCACCGGTGTGCGCTACCGCATGGGCAAAAGCGAAACCGTGGCGGAAGCCAGGCGCGAGGTCATCCTGTGCGGCGGCGCCTTCGGATCGCCGCAGCTTTTGCTGTTGTCCGGCATCGGTCCGGCGGCCGAGCTTGCCGTGCACGGCATTCCGCTCGTCCACGAACTGCCGGGTGTCGGACAGAACCTGCAGGACCATCTCGATTTCATCCTGGCCTGGAAGTCGAGGGAGACCGACCTGATGGGCATCGGCCTGCGCGGCACGCCTGGGCTGCTGCGGCATATGTTGCGCTGGCGCAAGGACGGCAGCGGCATGATCGCCACGCCCTATGCGGAAGGTGGCGCCTTCCTCAAATCCGATCCGGCGATCGAGCGGCCCGACCTGCAGCTGCATTTCTGCATCGCCATCGTCGACGATCACGGCCGCAAACTGCATATGGGCTATGGCTTTTCCTGTCATGTCTGCGTTCTCAGGCCGCATTCGCGCGGCACGGTCGGCCTGTCGACGCCAGATCCGTTGGCGCCGCCGCGCATCGACCCGCGCTTTCTCTCCGACGAGCGGGATGCCGCCCTTTTGCTCAAGGGGGTCAAGATGATGCGCGGCATCCTGGAGGCGCCAGCGCTGGCGAAATATCGCCACAAGGAAATCTACACCGCCGGTGCCTCCAGCGATGCCGAATTGATGACGCATATAAGGGCACGCGCCGACACGATCTATCACCCGGTCGGCACGTGCAAGATGGGCGTCGACGCGATGGCGGTGGTCGATCCGCAGCTCAGGGTGCGCGGGCTGCAGGGGCTGCGTGTCGTCGACGCCTCGGTGATGCCGACGCTGATCGGCGGCAACACCAATGCGCCGACGATCATGATTGCCGAAAAGGCGGCAGACATGATCAAGGCCGCCTGATCGTCATCTGTTTCTGGTCAAACCAATCATGCCGTTTCGTCGGCAGCAAGTAATTCCGGCGCGCCCTGGCCTACACAAGATCTGGTCAGACCAATTGTGCGATTCACGCTTTTCCTTTTGCCGTCTTGCTCGTAGGATAGGGCCATTATTTCGCGACCCGAAATAAATAGCACCAAGGGGAGGAATCGGAATGGCAGGCAAGAAAATATTGATGCTCGTTGGCGATTTCAGCGAGGAATACGAGATTTTCGTCTTCGAACAGGCCATGCATGCCGTTGGCCACACCGTCCATGTCGTCTGCCCTGACAAGAAGGCGGGCGACATCCTCAAGACGTCGCTGCACGATTTCGAGGGGCACCAGACCTATACGGAAAAGCTCGGCCACGATTACATCCTCAACAAGACGTTTTCCGAGGTGAGGCCGGACGAATACGATGCCGTCTATGCGGCGGGCGGGCGCGGGCCGGAATATATCCGCATCGACAAGCGGGTGCAGGCGCTGGTGCGGCATTTCCACGAGACCGGCAAGCCGATCTTCACCATCTGCCACGGCGTGCAGATCCTGATCGCGGTCGATGGCGTGGTGCGCGGCCGCGAAGTCGCAGCGCTGCAATATTGCGAGCCGGAGGTCACATTGGCCGGCGGCATCTACATCGATGTCGCGCCGACCGGCGCCCATGTCGACGGCAATCTGGTGTCGGCCAAGGGCTGGCCTGGGCTGGCCGCCTTCATGCGCGAATGCCTGAAGGTGCTGGGCACCGAAATCCGCCATGGCGAGATCCTGCGCGAAGAGCGCAAGGCGGCCTGATCCGGGATTTTGCCAATACCGCCGGGCCGCATGGGTGCGGCGGCGGCCTGGAAATCGGATCAGTCAGAAGTAACGCTTGAGATTGCTGCGGATGCGATCCAGCACGGTGTCGCCGGCGAGGTCAGGCACGAATTCCTTGCCGGTGATCGCTTCAAAGGCCTGCGCGTAAACCCGTGAGGTCTGGTTGACAATCTCGTCGGGTATCCTCGGGATCGGCTCCTTGTATGGATCGCAGCGGGCCGAGACCCAGGACCGGATGAAATCCTTGTCGAAACTGTCCGGCCGCGTGCCGTTCTCGAGCGCCTGCTCGTAGGTCTTGGCGATCCAGTAGCGGCTGCTGTCGGGCGTGTGGATTTCGTCGGCAAGCACGATCGTCCCGTCCTTGTCGGTGCCAAACTCGTATTTCGTGTCGGCGAGGATCAGGCCACGCTCGGCAGCGCGCGTCTGGCCGCGCGCGAACAGCTGCAAGGCGTAGCTTGAAACCGTCTGCCATTGCGCCGGCGTGAGAAGACCCAGCTCGATTATTTCGGCCTCGGACAGGGGCTCATCATGGCCGCCATCGAAAGCCTTGCTCGTCGGGGTGATGATGGCTTCGCGCAGCTTTTCATGGGCGCGCAACCCGTCCGGCAGGACGGTGCCATACATGTGCCGCTCGCCTTTGTTGTATTTGGTCAGGATCGACGTGCTGGTGGTCCCCGCGAGATAGCCGCGCACGACGATTTCGACCGGCAGGATTTCGAGCCGGGTACCCACGACGACGTTCGGATCGGGATACTCAAGCACATGGTTCGGGCAGATATCGGCGGTCTCTTCGAACCAGTAGCGGGCAATCTGCGTCAGGATCTCTCCCTTGAACGGGATCGAGGTCAGGATGGTGTCGAAGGCACTGATGCGGTCGGTGGCGATGATGATGCGTCGCCCGTCCGGCAGGTCGTAATTGTCCCGCACCTTGCCGTTGTAGCGGTTCGGCAGTTCGGGAATGAAGGCATCAGTGAGAACGCGGAGATCGCTCATTGAAGGATATCGTTTGTCGGTTGCAAAATCCGGCTCGCGCTACGCCCGATCCATAAATTTCTGTTGGTGCTAAATCGCCATCCGCGCTTCGCGGAACGACACCAGCTTGCGGCGGTTCTCGTCCCACAGCGCCAGCTTGACGCAACGCAGGCTGTCGAGAAGCGTGACGCGGCCGATGTCGCGCAGTTCCGGATAGTCGCGCAGCACTTCCGGAAGCCGGTAGCATGGCACCTTGGCGGACAGGTGGTGCACGTGGTGGACGCCGATATTGCCGGTGAACCAGTTCAGCACCGGCGGCAGGTCGTAATAGGACGATCCATGCAGCGCCGCATGCTGGAATTCCCATTCGGAATCCTTCGCCCACTCCGTCTCCTCGAACTGGTGCTGGACATAGAACAGCCAGACGCCGGCCGAACCGGCGAGGATGACGATGGGCAGATGGACGACCAGGAAGGCGCCGGGACCGACGAACCAGATCAGGATGGCGGCAGCCAGCGCGATGGCGAGATTGGTGGCCATGGACGACACCCAGGGCGTCAGCCCGCCCCGCATCATGCCGACCGGCAGCCGCTGCTCAAAAATGAAAAGCCATATCGGCCCGAGACCGAACATCACCAGCGGATGGCGATAGAGACGATAGCCAAGACGGCCCCGCCACGACATCTGCCGGTACTCGGCGACGGTCAGTGTCTTGATGTCGCCCATGCCGCGCTCGTCGAGATTGCCGGCGCTGGCGTGATGGGTGGCGTGGGCGCGGCGCCAGCAATCATAGGGCGTCAGCGTCAGCACGCCGAGGGCGCGGCCGATCCAGTCGTCGGCATAGCGATTGGCGAAGAAGGAGCCATGGCCGCAATCGTGCTGGATCATGAAAATCCGCACCAGAAAGCCTGCCGCCGGGAGGATGAGGATCAAACCCCACCAATGGCCATAGGAATAGGCGGCGGAAGACAGCGCCCATAGCGTGACGAAAGGGATGAGGGTGATGGCGAGTTCGACGGTGCTGCGTCGCCTGTCAGGCTTCTTGTAGCGCGCCAGAATCTTTAACCAGGCGCGCCTGCTGTTGGCAGCGGCCTCGGGGGAAATCATGTTCATCAGGAAGCATAGACACAGCCCGCCGCTGCCGCAAGGCGCGGATCACGCCAAATAACTGTGCGTAATTGTCGCGCGATGCGAGCCTTGGCCCTATTGCCGCCGGTCGCCGCCGGCAAGGCTGCCTTCCACACCGTCGAGACGGTCGAGCAGTTCCCTGAAATGGTCGGGAATGTCGGCCTCGGTGCGGAACGCCGGCAAGGTGCGCAGGAAGCGCGTCGTTGCCTCGGTGCTGAACTGGCGCCTGATATCGGCAGCAAGACTTTCGCGCCTGTCGCCATTGTTGCGGGTCGTCATTTCAAAATCCTTCGTCGGGTTCGAAACTCCTCCGGCAGCGGAATGGTTCCCCTATCGCGCCATGCAGGCAAGCAAAGCCGGTGATTACAGTAAAATTTGAATTAATATCGAACGTCTTTGCGATGCGCGGGCAAAGCGCGACCTGTGGCCCTCAGTACGGCTTGCCCCTTGATTTTTGACCGCCAAACCTCGATATCGGGCACAAATCCAAACCATTCGAACTGACGGGAAACGGCGATGAGCGACCAGACGAAAGACGAACGCGCGCCCGAGGACATTGAAACGGCCGAGACCATCGGCGAGCGCGCCGAAGGCAGCATCGACGGCGACTATGAAGCGCTGGTGCGGCTTCTGAAGGAAAACGAAGAGTTGAAGGACCGGGCGCTGCGCGTCGCGGCCGAGATGGAAAACCTGCGCCGCCGCACCGCGCGCGACGTGCATGACGCGCGCACCTATGCGGTGGCCAACTTTGCCCGCGACATGCTGTCGGTGTCGGACAATCTGCGCCGCGCGCTCGACGCCATTCCCGCCGAGGCCAAGGCATCGGGCGATGCCGGGTTCAAGGCGCTAATCGACGGCGTCGAGATCACCGAGCGCGCCATGCTGTCGGCGCTGGAGCGGCACGGGGTGAAGAAGCTCGAGCCGCAAGGCGAGAAATTCGACCCGAATTTCCATCAGGCTATGTTCGAGGTGCCCAATCCGGACGTGCCGGCCAACACCGTCGTCCAGATCGTACAGCCGGGCTATTCGATCGGCGAGCGCGTGCTGCGGCCGGCCATGGTCGGCGTCGCCAAGGGCGGTCCCAAATATGTGGCGAGCGAAACGCCTGTCGAGCCGGGGCCTGTCAATGACGAGGCCGAGAGAGACGCGTAATTAGGGCATTAGGGGAGTAAGGCAGTAGGGAAGGGAGCCGTACCAACGTTGCGGCTTCGTGCTAAACATACTGCCCTAGTACCCTATTTCCTTACTCCCCTGGCCTTTCATGAACCCGATCGAGCTTCTCGACTATGCCGGTGTCGCCGTCTTCGCGGCGACGGGTGCGCTTGCCGCCTCGCGCAAGCAGCTCGACATTATCGGTTTTCTGTTCCTGGCCAGCGTCACCGGCATCGGCGGCGGCACGTTTCGCGACGTCATCCTCAATTTGCCGGTGTTCTGGGTCGCCAACCGCGATTATGTGCTGATCTGCGCAGTGGTTGCCGTGCTGGTCTTCTTTAGCGCCCACCGTGTCGAATCCCGCTACAAATTGCTGCTCTGGCTCGATGCCGTCGGCCTCGCCGCGTTCTCGGTGATGGGCGCCGCCAAGGGCTTGGCCATCACCGGTTCGCCTGTTGTGTCGGTCATCACCGGCATGCTCACAGCCACCTTCGGCGGCATTCTTAGGGATATCCTGGCCGGCGAGCCATCGGTGCTGCTGAGACCCGAGATCTATGTCAGTGCGGCGCTTGCCGGTGCTGCGCTGTTTACGCTTGGCGATCTCGCCGGGCTGCCACCACTCGCCTCAGGCCTCGCCGGCTTTGCCGCGGCTTTCCTGGTGCGCGGCGGCGCGCTCAAGTTCGGCTGGTCGTTTCCGTCCTACAAGAGCCGGCCCGGCCGGCGGCCGGAAGACATTCCTTGAACATCATTGTCCTGCGCGAGCAGCCTGCCAGGCTTTGAGCAGGGTCTTGGGCGCCTGCGTCATGAAGGTGCGTTCGAGCCGGTGGCGCAATTCGTCGGGCGCGATCAGATGTACCCTGACGAGGATCGCCGGCCAGCCCTTGTAGTGATCCGTCTCGAAATAGAGGTCGGGGGCTGCCGCAAGCAGCATCTCCTTCTCGTCCAGTGGGCACATCAGGACGATGGTTTCGGCATCCTTGACCCTAGCCAGCAGCTTCTTGCCGACCTTCAGCGCCGGCGTGCCATAGGATGTGGTTTCGATAACGTTCGGCAGACCGCGCGTCGCAAGCTGCAGTTTCTGGAAGGCGCCGGAAAGATCGTTGCTCAAGGGGGGTCAGGCGGCGAAGCGCTGGGCTTCCCCGCCATAGTAGTTGACGTAGCGCGCGCCGATCTCCTTGACCGGCATGACGACGAACACGTCGACGGTCGAGAATTCGCGGTCGATGACGCAGCCGTCGCCGATGCGGGCGCCGACGCGCAGATAGCCCTTGACCAGCGGCGGCATCGCCGCGATGGCTGCCTTGGCGTTGACCGCCTCGATCGGCATCAGATCCATCGAGCAATAGCGCCCGGTGACCGCGCGTACGTCCCAGGCCGAATTGGTCCGGCAGTGATGGGCAAGGTAGGTGAGCGCCTCGGCATGCGCCGCCGGCACGGTGCCGTGGAACGAAGCGCAACCGGTCATCACGCCGATCTCATAGTGCTTGATATAGGCCCATATGCCTTGCCACAGCGCCTCGATGGTGCGCTTCGAGCGATATTCCGGCAAAACGCAGGAGCGGCCGAGTTCGAGGAAACGCTGGCCGGGATGGCGGGCGATGAGCTTGGTCAGCTCGAATTCACCCTCGGAATAGAACCCGCCTGCGGTTGCCGCGATTTCCTGCCGCAGCAGGCGGTAGGTGCCGACGATGCGGCGATGCTCGGGGCCGGAGAGCGTGGTGTCGAAGACGAGCAGATGGTCGCAGAGCGGATCGAACCGGTCGGCGTCGCGGCGGTCCTGCGCCTTGAACAGGTCCTTCCTGGCGCCAAGCTCGTCATAAAATACCCGGTAGCGGACTTCCTGGGCAGCAGCGATCTCGGCCTCGTTGCGGGCGAGCCGCACTTCGAGGTTGCCGATCCGGCCGAGTGAAGCGCCTTTTATGACGGAATCGGCGCTACGCCCCGCGAGCAGTGCGCCGCTGGCGTTCGGCCGAGTGTCACATTCCGGCATAACTGTATGCACGAGTGATTCTCCTTCGAGCCATCCCTCTTGGCACGGGGATACGGTGTAGGTGCAACAGGATTGTGACAGTACCGTGATACGGCCCGCTGGGCAATACTTCGTCGGCTGGCTGGCGCGTGACTTCGGCAGCCGAAATCTGTTTTGCCGCGCCCGCCTTCGGTTCCGCGAGGGATCATGCGTCAAGCCAAAGGCGCTGTAACGTCGGTGCGCGTGCCATGAGACGCGCCGCACTCCAAGGCCGTCAGCCGGCTACATTTTCTGCGGAGCGTAGTTGCAGGAAGCCATTTCAGGCGGCCACCTGGCCCTCGACGGCGTGAACCAAAGCGTCGGGATCGAGCGGCTTGGTGACGAAACCGCTGGCGCCATGCGCGAGCACGGCGTGGCGGGTCTTTTCCTGGCTGTCGGCGGAAAGCACCATGATCGGCACCGGCGGCACCGCCATTTCCTCCTCGTGGCGGCGGATGGCGGCGATCGCATCCAGCCCGTCCATGACCGGCATGTGCAGGTCCATCAGCACCACGTCAAAACGGTGTTTGAGCCCGGCCTCGGTGACGGCCTCGACCGCGGCCTTGCCGTTGCCGACCACTTTCACGCGATGCCCGGCCTTCACCAGCGTGGCGCGGGCGAGCATGGCGTTGATGTCGTTGTCTTCGGCGATCAGCACCGACAGGCCTTGCCGGCGGCCGCCGAGGGCACGAATGAAAGGGGCCGCCCCACGTTTTTCCGGCTGCGGCTGGGGCAGCGTCGGGGCATGGCTGGTCAAAAGCACGCGCAACAGCGTCTCGCCGCGCACCGGCCTTGCCAGGAAGGTGGCGTAGCCGCTGGCGCGGAATTCGCCAAGCATGCCGCGGTCGGTCGGCGCGATCAGCGTGATGGCCTCGCAATCGGCAAAGCCGCTTTGGCGCAGGCGCTTGAGCAGCCGGCCATCGCTGTCTTCCATGGCTGCATCGATCAGAAGCACGTCGCAGTCCGTGGCAAAAGGCGCCGCTTGGGCCGGTGTTGCGGCCAGATTGACGGCGCCGCCATGGGCGCGAATGGTGCGGGCGATGGCATCGGCCTCGATGGCGTTCTTCGACACGATCACCGCGTGCCGGCCCGATAGAATGCTCTGGCGGTTTTGCGGTGCCTCGGTGGCTGCTATGGCCGGGAGTTCGAAGACGAATTCAGATCCTTCGCCGAGCCGGCTCGACACCGAAATGGTGCCGCCCATGGCTGCCACCAGGCGCCTGGAGATGGCAAGACCGAGGCCGGCGCCGCCATGCGCACGGGTCGACGTGCCGTCGGATTGTTCGAATTCCTCGAAGATGCGCTCCATGTCGTCCTCGCGCAGTCCGGGACCGGTGTCGGCAACGATGAAGCAAATGCGGTCGGTCGTCTCGGTGCGCGCCCGTGCGACGCTCACCAGCACGCCGCCGCTGTCGGTGAATTTGACGGCATTGCCGATGAGGTTGAGCAGCACCTGCCTCACCCTGCCGGGGTCGGCAGTGATCATCAGCGGCACGTCGGGTTCGACATGACAGCCGAGGCCGATGTTCTTGGCGAAGGCCTTCGCCGCCATCAGTTCGATGATGTTGTCGGCGATTTCGCGCAGCGATGTCGGCTGCGGTTCCGGGTCGAACCGGCCCGCCTCGATCTTGGAATAGTCGAGCAGATCCTCGATCAAAGCGAGCAGCGCGCTGGCCGAGGTCGAGACGGCGCTGACATAGGTCCGCTGCTCGGGCGACAGATTGGTGTCGGCCAGAAGCTTGGCCATGCCCATGATGCCGTTCATCGGCGTGCGGATTTCGTGGCTGACCGTGGCGAGGAAGCGCGATTTGGCCTGGCTTGCATATTCGGCGCGTTCGCGGGCGGTGATCAGTGACGATTCGGCGCGCTTGCGCGCGGTGATGTCGCGGGCGATCGCCCGATGCGAGACGGCGCCCGAGTCCTTGTCGCGCACCGACAGCTCGATCCACGAGAACCAGCGCGGCCCGGCCGGCGAGCGGATGGCGACGTCGGTGGAACTCAGGCATTCATGATCCGAAAAGGCGGCATCAGGGACGATGCCGACCTCGATGCCGAGTTCGGTCAGGGTCTTGCCGGCAAGGTCGCGCTGATCGATTTCGACAAGGCCGGCAAAAACCTTGTTGGCATAGACGATGTGGCCGTCACGGTCGCGATGCACGACGAGGTCGCCGAGTGCGTCGATCAGGCCGCGGAAGCGCTCCTCGCTCTCCTGCATCTCCCACATGCGGTCGGCCAGCGTCTCGATCTCGGCGCGGCTGCGGGCCGTGGCTTCGTCGAGCAGGGCCACTGTCCGGCGCTCGGTGCGGCTGGCGCGCAGGTGCATGAGCAGGCCGGCCATGCCGGTCGCCAGCAGGCAGATGGTGATGTAGAGCGGCGCTCCGGTCAGATGCGACAGTCCCGCCAGAACGGCGATGGCAACAACCGTCAGGAAGGGCAGGCCCTCACGGTTGGCGGGCGGCAGTTCGGGCGCCAGCGGCGGCGCGACGAGAATCCGCCGCTTCGGCAGCTCGGGGCCCAGCCCGTCGATGCCTTCGGCACTGTCCGCCTCCCTGATGCCGGATTCCGCGATCATGCGAAATCCCTATCAAACAGAGATTATGGAAGACTGCGGCGGATCGTTCGAATTTTAGCGGTCGTGCGGTTTTGCCCGCTCCAACTGTTTGTCCTTGCGCAATTCAGGACGGAAAGTCGTTTCACACTTTTCCCGGAATTGCTCCTGTAAGCCCTACATATCCACCACGACGCGGCCCCTGATCTTGCCGTCGACGATATCGTGCGCGGCATCGATGATGCCGTCGAAGCCGATGGTTGTGGACAGGCTGGCGAGTTTCTCAAGGTCGAGATCGGTGCCGATGCGGCGCCACGCCTCGACGCGAACCGGCTTTGGCGCCATCACCGAATCGATGCCGAGCAGCGAAACACCGCGCAGGATGAACGGGGCGACGCTCGACGGCAGATCCATGCCGCCGGCCAGGCCGCAGGCGGCGACCGCGCCGCCATAGGAGGTCATCGACAGCACGTTGGCCAGCGTGTGGCTGCCGACCGCATCGATGCCGCCGGCCCAGCGCTCCTTGGCCAGCGGCTTTGCCGGCTGGGCGAGTTCGTCGCGCGAGATTACTTCCGCCGCGCCAAGGTCGATCAGATAGGGGCTTTCGGCGTTGCGGCCGGTCGAGGCGATGACATGATAGCCGAGGCTGGACAGGATCGAGACCGCGACCGAGCCGACGCCGCCGGCGGCGCCCGTCACCACCACCGGGCCGCGATCGGGCACGATGCCGTGCCGCTCCAGCGCGATGACGCAAAGCATGGCGGTGTAGCCGGCGGTGCCGACCGCCATGGCGTCATGCGCACTCATGCCATCCGGCAGCGGCACCAGCCAGTCGCCCTTGACGCGGGCGCGTCCGGCATAGGCGCCGAAATGCGTCTCGCCGACGCCCCAGCCATTCAAGATCACCTTGTCGTCCTTGCGCCAGTCGGCATGGGAAGAGGAGATGACGGTGCCGGCGAAATCGATGCCCGGCACCAGCGGCCAGCGGCGGATCACCGGCGCCTTGCCGGTGATGGCCAGCCCGTCCTTGTAGTTGACCGTCGTCGCCTCGACCGCAACGGTGACATCGCCTTCCATCAGATCGGCTTCGGTGAGGTCGGTCACTGTCACCGACTGCTTCTTCTCGGCGTCGCGCGAAACGAGGATGGCTTTGAAGGTCTCGGTCACTTTTGTCTCCTCGGTCTGGCAGTGCGTGGACTGTGCGGCGACAGCCCGGCGCGGTCAATCTTTCAAGAGAGCCGGGCGTTCAAGCGTCCGGACCGTGCGGCTTCGCCTCACGCCGCCAGCCGATGAGTTCATCGAAGACGACCAGCGCAGCACCGACCGAAATGAAGGCGTCGGCAAGGTTGAAGATGGCGAAGGACCAGACCGGCGTGTTGAACAGGATGTAGTCGATGACGTGGCCGTAGACGGCACGGTCGATGAGATTGCCGAGCGCGCCGCCGACGATCAATGCAAAGCCGATGCGGGCAAGCACATGGCCGGACGGCGTACGCGTCGCGAGATAGAGCACGAAAGCGACGACGAGAGCCGCAATCACCACCAGGCCGGTGTCACCGAAAGATGAAAACATCGAGAAGGCAATGCCGGTGTTGTAGGTGCGATACAGCGCCAGGAACGGCAACAGATCGATCTTTTCCTGGAAGGCGAGACCGGTCTCGACCAGGTGCTTTACCCACTGGTCGAGCGCGATTGCCGCGACAGCCAGCAGGACGTAGGGGGACCACGATTTCACGATTTGGTATCCTCAGGGGCAAGCTTCAGCGCGCCGCGCCGGATCTCGAAAAGCATGATGCCGGTGGCGACCGCCAGATTGAGCGAATCGGCGCGGCCTGCCTGGGGAATGCGCAGCAGCCTGTCGCAGCTTTCGGCCAGATTGTCGGGCAGGCCCTGTTGCTCGTTGCCCATCATCAGCAGCACCGGGCCTCTGGAGAAATCGACCGAGCGATAGTCGACCGCGCCCTTCAGATGCGTGCCGGCAACGAGGCCTGAAAAGCTGTTACGCCAGGCGAGAAACGCTTCCGGCGTGGCCTTGGTCACCGGCACGGCGAAGATCGAGCCCATGGTGGCGCGCACGGTTTCGACGGAAAAAGGATCGGTGGTTTCGCCGACCAGGATGACGCCCTTGGCACCGACGGCATCGACGGTGCGGATGACGGTGCCGAGATTGCCGGGGTCGCGCACCCGGTCGAGCGCCACCCAGACATCGCCGTCGCGGGCGCGGATGTCCTTCAAGGGCAGCAGTTTCTGCTGCAAGACGCCGACCACCATTTGCGGATTGTCGCGACGGGTGATGGCGACCAGCACTTTTTCGGAGACTTCGAGCACCGTGCCGCCGGCGGCAACCGTGCGCGCCGCCACCTTCTCGACCGCCGCATTGCCGCGCCCGGCCTTGGCGAAGACCAGCGTCTTGATCGACCAGCCGAGGTCGAGCGCGTCGATGACCAGTTTCAGCCCTTCGGCCATGAAGGCGTTCTGCTGGTCGCGGAATTTCTTCTGCGCCAGCGCCTTGATGTCCTTGATCAGCGGGTTGGCGAGGCTGGTGACTTCCTTGACCTGTCCCGGTGCGCCTGCGTGCCGCTCGTTCATCAGGCCACCCAACGCGAGAACAGCGAGGTCGACAGCGCGCGGCCGGCCGACTTCTCGCGGATAATCAGTTCGCCCGATTCAACCGTGCCGCCCATGCCGGCAAAGGTGTCGCGCAGCAAGGCATGGATGGCGAAGAAGGAGGCGCGGATCGAATAGGCGGTCAACACCACGGCCAGCGGTTTCGGCGTCAGAATCGCGCGGCAGAGGTCGGTCAGATCAGGCAGGTTCTCGAACAATTGCCAGACCTCGCCCTTCGGGCCGCGGCCATAGGCCGGCGGGTCGAACAGGATGATGTCGTAGCGGCTGCCGCGGCGCTCCTCGCGCTCGACGAATTTCATGGCGTCGTCGACGATCCAGCGGATCGGCTTGCTGCCGAGGCCGGCCATCTCCTGGTTCTCGCGAGCCCAGCCGATCGCCTTCTTGGAGGCATCGACATGGGTGACCTCGGCGCCCGCGCGAGCCGCTACGAGAGACGCGAGCCCAGTGTAGCCAAACAGGTTCAGCACCTTGACCGGCCGCTTTGCCGCCGCGATCAATGCGGCCATATGGTCCCAGTGCGAGGCCTGCTCAGGGAAGACGCCGACATGGCGAAACGAGGTGAAGCGGCCGAGATAGTCGATGCCATCATGCTTCATCGGCCAGGTCTCGCCGAGCGGCGTTGCGGGGAAGCGCCAGCGGCCGATGCCTTCTTCGTCGGTATCGCCGGTGAAAATCGCGTCGGCACGGTCCCAGTCCCTTGCCGGCAACGCCTTTTGCCAGATCGCCTGGCCCTCGGGCCGCACGATGCGATAGGGGCCGTACTGCTCGAGCTTTTGGCCGGCGCCGCTGTCGAGCAGCGCATAATCCCGATTGGGCGCCACTTCGAGGATCAGCGGCAGCCGCTCGGAGGGCAGGGCGCCCGAGCGGCGCGACAGGATGCGCGGCGCGGGTTTGGAATCAGACCGGTCGTCCGGTTTTGTCTCGTGTCGCTGCCTGGTTTCCGGTCGGACGGCGTCGGCGCCCGGCCGCAGCCGTGCCTGTTCCGCCCCGCCCTTTGCGGGCGGACGGTTGTCGCGGCGTTTGTCGCGAAAAGACTTCAAGCAGGAGCGTCTCCGGGGCCGAGTGGCCGCTTTTGGCATGAGGGCCGCGGCGGCGCAACAAGCGATGACGCTCGCGCTGTTGCAGCCACGCACTTGTGTTTCTGCCCGCTTCGTCTATGAGGGCCGCCTGTTGTTTCTGGAATGGGAGCGAAAGATGACGACCATCTTCACAGCGCACCCCGCAAGGGTTCCGGCGTAAGCCAGCATTTTGCTGACTGCCGCCGGTCGAACGGATGCCTGACGGCGTCCGATTCCTGATCTGTATCCAGAAGTGTTCTATCATGGGCAATTTTATCGGGGGCCTCGGCCCCTCTTCGTCGTGTGCCGCCCCGGCTGCACATATCCAGCACTATTTTTCGCCGCAGACATGGATCGAGGGCGCGGCGCTCGAGCAACTGACAACCGTCGCGGCGCTGCCCGGCGTCACCTCTGTTGCGGCTTTTCCGGATCTGCATCCCGGCAAATACGGCCCGACCGGCATTGCCGTGCTGTCGCAGCGTCTGCACCCGCAGCTGATCGGCAATGATATCGGCTGCGGCATGTCGCTGTTCGAACTCGACCTGCCGCTGCGCAAGCTCAGGATCGACAAGGCGGCCGAGCGTCTGCGCCAGCTCGAGGCGGAGGACGTCTTCGATCCGACCCAGGTTCTGGCGGCCTCGAACCTGCCGTCGGACCTCTATCCGCACGCGCTGGGTACGATCGGCGGCGGCAACCATTTCTGCGAGTTGCAGGCGGTCGACCAGATGATCGATGCAGCAGGCGAAGGCCTGTTCGATCGCCAGAAGCTGTATCTGCTGGTGCATTCCGGATCACGTGGCCTTGGCACTTCTGTCTTCGGACAGATGCTCGACCTCCAGTCCGCGATCACCGCAGGGCTTGATCCCGGTTCCACGGATGGAATGCACTGGCGCCGCCAGCATGATCTCTGCGTCGCATGGGCATCGCTTAACCGCAGGCTGATCGCGGAGCGTGCGGCAAGCGCGCTGCGCAGCGAGGTCCGGTTGGTCACCGATGTCCCGCACAACCTTGTTCGTGCAAGGGGCGACGGGTTTGTGCACCACAAGGGATCGGCCGCGATTTCCCGCGGAGACATCGCGCCCATCGCTGGGTCGCGTGCCAGCCTGAGCTATGTCGTGCACGCCCTGGACGGAACCGGTTCTTCGCTGGGCGGGATTTCGCATGGCGCCGGCCGCAAATATGACCGCGCCACGATGCACGGCCGGGTTGGCCGCAACAGGTCGGAGCGGGACGCCCTGCTGCGAAACGCCTGGGGCGGACAGCTGATCTGTGACGATCGCAATCTGGTCATCGAGGAGGCGGCAACCGCCTACAAGGATGCCGGTCAGGTGGTGCGGGATCTCGTCGAGGCGGGCCTGGTGACGGCACTCGCGGCGATGAAACCGCTGGTGACCTACAAGAAGGCCATCGAAGGCCCACCTGACCGCACACGCAGCAAACCGACCCGCGACCGTCAGGGAAGGAGGGATCGCCATGCCCGCGACTGATCTTCTGGTGACGTCCGGCAGCGGTCCGGTGGAATGCCGCGTCGCGCTGATGGCGCTGGTTGGCATCATCGAAGCCGAGGCCGGCCGGCGCGGTTGCACGATAGAGGTCACCTTCGGCCACCGGCCGGACCGGCATGGCGCCAAATCCGCTCTGCTTTCACTCGAGGGCGGGGGTGCCACCGCGCTGGCGGCGGAGTATTGCGGCACCGTCAAATTCGTCTTCAAGAGCCCGGTGCGCCCGAGCCACAAACGCCAGAACTGGTTTGTCGGCGTGAAGACGGTGGATCTGGCGGCCGCAGCGCCTGTCGAGGCTTCGATCGCGGCTGCCGACGTTCGGTTTGAGACGCTGCGCGCGGGCGGTCCCGGCGGGCAGCATCAGAACACCACCGACAGCGCGGTGCGCGCCGTGCATCTGCCGACCGGCATTGTGGTGACGGCACGCAACGAGCGCTCGCAGCACCGCAACAAGGCGATCGCGTTGCGGCGGTTGGAAGCAATGCTGCGGGTTCTCGCCGACCGCGAGGCCGAACAGACCAAGGCGGACATCTTCATCGCCAACAAGGCGCTGGAACGCGGCAACGAGGTCAAGGTGTTTCGGCTTTGATCTCTGGGTGGCGCGGCGGCATTGCCGGACGGGAAACCGTGCTTCCTGCCGCGCCCGTGCGGTTCTATCGTGGATCTGGTCCCAAGTATCGAGAATCATGTCCCGCTCCGAACGCCTGCTCGACCTGATCCAGATCCTGCGCCGGCATCGCCGGCCGGTTAGCGGCCGCACGCTTGCCGGCGAGATGGGGATCTCGATCCGCACGCTCTACCGCGACATTGCCACGCTGCAGGGACAGGGCGCGCCGATCGAGGGCGAGGCTGGGCTTGGCTATGTGCTCAGGCCCGGCTTCATGCTGCCGCCGCTGATGTTCACCGATGAGGAGATCGAGGCCATCGTGCTCGGTTCGCGCTGGGTCGCCAAGCAGCCGGATTCGCGGCTTTCGGCGGCTGCCACCGACGCGCTGGCCAAGATCGCCGCCGTGCTGCCGGACGATTTGCGCGAGGATCTGGATGCGACGACGCTGCTGGTCGGACCGCGCATCGAGGCAGTCGAAGGCATCGACCTCGGTCTGGTGCGGCAAGCCATCCGCAACGAGCGCAAGCTCGGCTTTCTCTATCGCGACGCCGGCGGTGCTGCTTCGCAGCGCATGGTCTGGCCGTTTGCGCTCGGCTTCTTCGACAAGGTGCGGGTGGTGGTGGCCTGGTGCGAGACGCGCCAGGATTTCAGGCATTTTCGCGCCGATCGCATCTCCCGGCTCAACGTCACCGAGACGCGCTATCCGCGCCGCCGCCAGGTGTTGTTGAAGGAATGGCGCGTGACGTTGGATGCGCCAAAGCGCCAGCCTGACGCGTGACACTTCTTTTTACGAGTTTGCAAATCACTGCTGCCAGAATCTGGCAGTAGGGCCGCCTATGCTCCTCCAATCGAAACCCCAGGAGAGCAGACATGACCACCCCCAACTTCATCATACTCTATGTCGACAAGCCCGAGCAGAGCGGCGCCTTCTACAGCGCGCTGCTCGGCCGCCGGCCGGTCGAGACGTCGCCGACCTTCGTGCTGTTCGTGCTCGACAACGGCTTCAAGCTCGGCCTGTGGTCGCGCCATACGGTGGAGCCGGCGGCCGCGACCGCTGGTGGCGGCGCGGAGATCGTTTTTGCGCTGGATACGCCGGACGCGGTCGATGCCACCCATGCCAATTGGGCCGGGCGTGGGCTGAACATCCTGCAGACGCCGACCGACTTGGATTTCGGCCGCACTTTCGTGGCGCTCGATCCCGACAACCATCGGCTGCGCGTCTATTGGCTGAACGACGGAGAACAGAAATGAGCGGGCATTGGATCGCGGTCGCTTCGGCAGAGCATGTGCGGCGCGGCCGGCAAGACGGCTTCATGCAGGTCAATCACGGCAAGGCTGCACCGCTTCGCCGCATCAAGCCGGGCGACGGCATCGTCTATTATTCGCCGACCACCATTTTAGGCCAGAAGGACGGCTTGCAGGCCTTCACCGCCATTGGCACGGTGCGGGATGGCGAACCCTATCAGGGCCACATGGGCGGTGGCTTCACGCCCTACCGGCGTGACGTCGCCTGGGCAAAGTCGCAAGAGGCGCCGATCAAGCCGTTGCTCGACAGGCTTGAATTCAGCGCCGGCAAGTCGAACTGGGGTTATCAGCTGCGCTTCGGCCTGTTTGCGGTCAGCGCGCATGATTTCTCGCTGATCGCCGAGGCGATGGGGGTCGAAATCAAGCAGGATCCTACGGCTTGAGCGCCTTGTAGACGGCAATGCCGGCGGCGAGGTCCTCGAGGGCCGCGCCGACTGACTTGAACAGGGTAATCTCGTCAGGGCTCTGCCGGCCTTCTTTCTGGCCGCGGGTCAGCTCATGCAGATCGGCGACGATGGCGTCCGCTTTCAGCACGCCGGAGGCCAGCGGCTGGACGATGTCGCCCGCCTCCTTGGTGGCGCCGGCACGTGTGTCGACATAGACACGGGCCCGCGCGATGGCATCGTCGTCGCTTTCGCGCATCGTCGGCGTGAAGCCGCCGACCAGATCGACATGGGTTCCCGGCCGCAACAGCGCGCCCCGGATCAGCGGCGTCGTGGTGATGGTTGCCGAGGAGATGATATCGGCCTGGCCGAGTTCGGCGTCGAGATCGCCTGCGGCTTGCGCGGCAAAACCTTCGGCACGCAAGCCGGCGGCAATCTTCTCGGCATTAGCCGGCGTGCGGTTCCAGATGCGGATTGATTTGATCGGCCGCACCGCCGAATGCGCCTTGGCCAGGAACGGCGAGAGCGCGCCGGCGCCGACCACCAGCAGCCGCGAAGCGTCCTTGCGGGCGAGATAGGAAGCAGCCAGCGCCGAGGCGCAAGCCGTGCGCCACTGCGTCAGCCGCTGGCCGTCGATCAAGGCTTCAGGCTCGCCGGTGGCGCCGTCGAGTAGGAGATAAAGTCCCATCACCGCAGGTTTGCCGATGGCATTGTTGTCTGGCGACACCGTGACGATCTTGACGCCGATATGGCCGCCGGCAGAGGTGCCCGCGGCGTTGAAGTCGGTCCAGGCCGGCATCAAAAGCAGGGTCGAGGCCGCGCCGTCGGGCCGTTCGACCGTGTGGTGATGACGCACCGGCTGCACGGCGCCATCACGAAAGGCCGCGCGCAATGTCTCGACCAGTCCGGGAAATGTCAGCGCATGGTCGACCTCGGCGGCCGAAATGGTCAGCATGAAAAACTCCGTGGACAAAGCGCGATCAGGCGCTTCAATTCGTCGGCTTCGGCAAGGCCGACCCGTGGGCCGGGCCCTGCGGCGCGGCCGGTGCGCGGCTGACCGCCTGGCGAAGGTTCTCGGCCTCGACGCCGCGCTGGCGTGCCAGCTTGCGATAGCGGCCCTGCCTGACCCAGGTCGCCAGGCTGCCGACGATCATGCCGATGGCGAGCGCCAGGAACAGGAAGATGAAGAGCGGCAAGGTCAGCGTCAGCGCCGGATTGCCGGGATGGAACGGGTCGAGCGTGAAGGCAACCAGTTCGCGGTTGGCCACAGCCAGCGCGATCAGGATGATGGCCAGCGGCACGAAGACCACGATGAGCAAGAAGCGATTGAACATAGTATTTCCTGTCGAAAGGCGGGCCGTGCCGACAGCCGGCATGGCCCATGAACCCGCGGCGCCTATTTGCCGCCGTTCAGCCTTTCGCGCAACTCCTTGCCGGTCTTGAAGAACGGCACCCATTTCTCCTCGACCTCGACGGATTCGCCGGTGCGCGGGTTGCGCCCGGTGCGGGCGGGGCGGTTTTTCACCGAAAAAGCGCCGAAGCCGCGCAGTTCGACCCGGTTGCCTTCGGCAAGGGCGTCGGTGATCTCGTCGAATATGGCGCCGACGATGTTTTCGACGTCGCGCAGGAAAAGATGCGGATTGCGCGTGGCAATAATTTGCACAAGTTCGGATTTGATCATGAGAGGGGTCCCCGTGAAAGCACTGCGGTCGAAATTATGAGGATGATTTTATTTGCTTTTTTCACTCGTCCCAGAAGGCTCATCAAGGGTGCCAGACAGAAACGAGACCGTCAAGAAACAAGCGGTCGGCGCCAAGTTCCTCAATAACGTCGCCGCTGGCGACCGGCAGGCCGAGCGCGCTGCCGATGTTCTGCGCCATCGCTTTCGAGAACAGGAAGGCACCGCGCTTTTCGGTGCTCTTCCATTCCACCACCTTGAGCTTGGCATTGACACCCTTGGTGGCCAGCCAGTCGATCGCCTCGGTCTCGCCGCCGACGGCGTCGATCAGCCGGTTGGCGACGCCCTGCCGGCCGGTGAAGATCGAACCGTCGGCGAGCGCCAGCGCTTCCTCGCGGGTCATCTTGCGGCGTTCGGCGACGATGCCGACGAACCAGTCGTAGCTGTCGAGGATGAGTTTGCGGACCATGGCGCGCTCGTCGTCATTGGTCGGCTTGAAGGGCGAGGGCGAGGCTTTCAACGGTGAAGATTTCACCTCTTCGAGCTTGATGCCCAGTTTGTCCATGAGACCACTGACATCGGGATACTGGATCAGCACGCCGATCGAGCCGACGATCGAGGTTTTGCGGGCGACGATATGGTCGGTGGCGGTTGCGATCATGTAGCCGGCGGACGCGGCGAGTGTGCCGACCTCGGCCACCACCGGCTTGTCGGCGGCGAGCTTGCGCACTTCCTCGTAGATGGATTCGCCACCGACCGTGGTGCCGCCTGGCGAATCGATCGACAGGATCACGCCCTTCACCGTCGAGGATTGGCGGATGGTCTCCAGCCGTTTGATCAGTTCCTCGTCCTCGGTGATGGTGCCTTCGATCCTGACCTTGGCGATATGATCGACGCTCGCGCCGGCGAAGTCGTCGCCGTAGACCCAGGCTGAAAGGGCGATCAGCCCGGCTGCTGCAACAACGATCGCCGCGACACGCCAGAATGTCAGCTTGCGCCGCAAGCGGCGGCGGTCAATCAGGTCGTCGGCTCTCAGTGCCATGGTCAGCCTCATAGTCGGTGGGAAGAGATGCTTTTAGAGCAACCGTCCGCGCCGGGCTACCGTTTCCTGACGGGCGCGCGCCAAACACGGGATCGTCAACGCCTGCGAAACGGTACTTGATGAAAAATTAACGCTGCGCGGCCGTATCTGGTATGAAGTGCGGACAGTTGTGTTGACTTCATTTTCGTTTGTACAACAGCAGCCGTCACATTTTTGCGATTTTCCTCCGCTTGTGCTTGCTTGCGGAGGTCGACATCCCACCTATGTGCGGTGTCTGGCGGGCAAGGGTTTATAGAAAGCAGTTATGTTAGCGCGACCGAATGAACCGACCAATGCCGAGACGGTATTGGCTCCTGCGGTGCCCGGCACTGTGCGGGTCGACGCCTTTGGCCTTGCGCAGCGCCATTCGCGTCGTGTCCGCGTCTTGAAGTTCGTGGTGCCGCTGGCTGCCGCCCTAATCGCCATTGCCTTTCCAGTGTACTCCTATCTTGCGGCTCCCATTTCCGTCCGGGTGCAGGCCGATGGCACCGCCTATGCCGACGGCAAGCTGGTGATGGCCAACCCCAAGCTCAACGGCTTCACCAAGCAGAAGTTGCCCTATTCGCTGACGGCCTTGCGCGCCATCCAGGACGTCGGCAAGCAGGACATCATCGATCTCGAGGGCATCAACGCAAAAGTGCCGCTCACGGCCGACAATGTGGCAATGGTCAATGCGACGCGCGGCATCTACGACCGCGCCGGCAACACGATGAACCTGACCAGCGACGTCACCGTGACCACGACCGATGGCGTCGAGGCGAAATTCAAATCGGTCTTTCTCGACATGGGCAAAGGCTCTATGAAGACGGACGATCCCGTCGACGTCAGCCGTGGGGGGTCGCGTATCACGGCGGATAAGATGTCGGTCCAGGACAATGGCAAGGTCCTGGTTTTCGAAAACAAAGTGCGCGTCAACATTGATCCCGCCAGTCTGAAGGCGGCACAGGCAAAGAGCGGAGAATCGAATGCGGCCCAGTAGTTCGACACGGCTTGTGGCCGCAACTTCGGCGCTGCTGCTGCTGGGGCTGGTGCCATCGCTGGCCCAGTCCAGCACCAGTCAGGTGTCCGGGCTGCAATTGTCCGGCGACAAGCCGATCCAGATCGAAAGCGACAAGCTCGAGGTCCGCCAGGCGGATAGCCTCGCGGTGTTCACGGGCAATGTCACGGTCATTCAGGGGCCGACCATGCTCAAGGCCGGCAAGATGACGGTCTACTATGTCAAGGATCCCAACGCCGCCAAGGGCGCCGCCGCCAACGCCTCGGCGATGACAGGCTCGGCCAACATCGATCACCTGGACGTCGACAACCGGGTCTATATCAAATCGAACGACCAGATCGCCACCGGCGACCGCGGCACTTTCGACATGAAAACCGAAGTGCTCGTCCTGTCCGGCAAGGAGGTTGTGCTGTCTCAGGGCGACAACGTCCTCAAAGGCTGCAAGCTGACCGTGCAGATGAAGAGCGGCCTGGCCCAGGTCGACGCTTGCGGTGGGCGCGTCATCATGTCGATCACACCACCGCCGAAGAAGCCCTAATGGCCGGCGTATCGTCGCTGATGGCGCGTCTTCCGGGGCGGGCCGCCAGCAAGCTAGCGGCACCGGCTACGGTCAACGTCGACGCGGGAAAGTTCAAGGGAACCTTGATCGCGAAAGGCCTGACCAAGAGCTACAAGGGCCGCAAGGTGGTCAGCGGCGTGACCATCGGCGTGCGCGCCGGCGAGGCGGTCGGTCTGCTCGGGCCCAACGGCGCCGGCAAGACGACCTGTTTCTACATGGTTACCGGACTGGTGCCGGTCGACGAAGGCACGATCGAGATCGACGGTTTCGACGTCACCTCGATGCCGATGTATCGCCGCGCCCGTCTCGGCATCGGCTACCTTCCCCAGGAAGCGTCGATCTTCCGCGGCCTCAATGTCGAGCAGAACATCCGCGCCGTGCTGGAAGTGGTCGAAAAGGACCGCAAGGCGCGCGAGCGGGCGCTGGACGAATTGCTCGAGGAATTTCACATCAGCCATTTGCGCAAGTCGCCGTCGATGTCGCTTTCCGGTGGCGAGCGGCGACGCCTTGAAATCGCACGCGCGCTGGCGACGCGCCCGGCCTACATGCTGCTCGACGAGCCTTTCGCCGGCATCGATCCGATCGCCGTCGCCGATATCCAGCAGCTTGTGCGCCATCTGACGGCGCGCGGCATCGGCGTGCTCATCACCGATCACAATGTCCGCGAGACGCTCGGCCTGATCGACCGCGCCTACATCATCCATGCCGGCCAGGTGCTGACGCATGGCCGGGCCGATGAGGTGGTCGCCAATGCGGATGTGCGGCGCCTGTATCTCGGTGAGGGATTTACGCTCTAAGCGCGAAATCCCCGTCCAATTCGATTTTTCAAGAAGATTTCGATCGTTTTCCGCGATTTTTCCAGACGCTAACGCCGGGGTAACCGGCTTTTGCTAGCAATTGCCTTGACAAGCAAAAGCCGGGCCAGTTTCTATGACCGGCAGGGAAAATTTGTCCCGACAGTCCTGGATGCGTATACGAGGCGTTTGAAACCGAACCATGGCTCTGGCTGCCAAACTACAGCTACGACAATCTCAGTCGCTGGTGATGACGCCGCAACTGATGCAGTCGATTCGGCTGCTGCAGCTCACCCATGTGGAGCTCGAACACTTCATCGACGATGAGATCGAGCGCAATCCGCTTCTGGAGCGCGCCGAGCCGCAGGACGACGCCGTCAGCGACCAGGCGCAGAAGGCTGACGCCGTACCCGAAGCCGCTGCCGAGGGCGACTGGTTCGAGGCCGAGACGCAATGGAGCGCCGAGGCGATCTCGGACAAGCTCGACACGTCGCTGGAAAACCTGTTTCAGGACGATCCCGGCACGAGCGAGCGGCTAGGGCCTGATCTGACGGCGCAATGGAAATCGGCCGCCGGCAACAGTTCAGCGTCCTCGGGCGAAGGCTTCGACGTCGGCGACATGGCCGCCGCTGCGATTACGATGCGCGAGCATGTCGGCGAGCAGATTGCCCTTGCCTTTGCCGATCCGGCGGAGCGGCTGATTGCCGGCGAGCTGGCCGATGGCCTCGACGAGGCCGGCTACATGCGCGCCGATATGGCGGAGATTGCGGCCCGTCTCGGCACCGACGCCGCCTCGGTGGCCAAGGTGCTGGCGGTCTGCCAGACATTCGAGCCCGTCGGCCTGTTTGCTCGCGACCTCGCCGAATGCCTGTCGCTGCAGCTCGTCGTGCGCGACCGGTTCGATCCGGCGATGAAGGCGCTGATCGCAAACCTGGAACTGCTGGCGCGGCGCGATTTCCAGACGCTGAAACGAATTTGCGGCGTCGACGAAGAGGATCTTCTCGACATGCTGGCCGAAATCCGGGCGCTTGACCCGCGACCCGGCACAGCGTTTTCGGGCGGCACCAGCGACGCCATCGTCGCCGATGTCGAAGTGCGGGCGGCAAACGATGGCAGCTGGACGGTGGAGCTCAATGCCGAAACGCTGCCGCGCGTGCTCGTCGACCACATCTATTTCGCCCAGGTTTCGCCGCAGGCGAAAAACCAGACGGAACGGGACTTTCTGGCCGAGTGCCTGCAAAACGCCAACTGGCTGACGCGTAGCCTCGACCAGCGGGCCAAGACCATCCTCAAGGTCGCCTCGGAAATCGTGCGCCAGCAGGACGCGTTTCTCATGCATGGCGTGCGTCACCTCAGGCCGCTCAACCTGCGCACGGTGGCCGACGCCATCGGCATGCACGAATCGACCGTCAGCCGGGTCACAGCCAACAAATACATGCTGACGCCGCGCGGCGTGTTCGAACTGCGCTATTTCTTCACCGCTTCGATCGCCGCATCGGGCGGCGGCGATGCGCATTCGTCGGAAGCGGTGCGCGATCGCATCAAACAGCTGATCGACGAGGAGAAACCCGTCGACGTGCTTTCCGACGACGCGATTGTGGATATGTTGCGGGAAAATGGCGTCGATATCGCCCGGCGCACGGTCGCCAAGTACCGGGAGGGCATGAACATTCCGTCCTCGGTGCAGCGGCGGCGCGAAAAGCGCGCGCTGGCCAGCGCGGGGCGCTGAACGCCGGCTGGATTTCCACAGTTTTCGCGCTTCATTGACAAGCCGCAATGAAGTGGCTAGAAGCCCGCCCGCATGAGACGGGCTGGATTGCCCGCATGCGAATGGTCCGTCACGACGTAGGCCACGGGACGGCCAAGAGGCGGCTTGTGATCAATCGGAAAGTCCGGATTTAAATCGGCGCGAGTGACGCCGCAAAGCTTGTGCGCACGGACCACGAGTATAAACTCTGGCCAGTTTGAAGCCTGAGCAAGGAAGGTCAGTTTTCAGATGAAGCTGCGCATATCAGGAAAACACATGGACATTGGCGATGCGTTTCGTACGCGCATCACCGACCGTGTCGGCGAGGCGATCGGGAAATATTTCGATCGGGGCTTTTCGGGGCACGTCACCGTAATCAAATCAGGGTCGCGTTATTCGGCCGATTGCATGATCCGGCTCGATTCCGGCGCTTCGCTGCAGGCAACGGGCGATGCCCAGGATCCGACGCTTGCCTTCGAGGCCGCCGCCGATCGTCTCGAAACCCGCCTTAGGCGCTACAAGCGCCGGCTGAAATCGCACAATTCGGGGGCCTCCAATGGCGAGCCGACCGACATCGCCTATACGGTGATGGCGCCGCTTGCCGATGACGACGAGGACATCCCGGAGAATTTCGCGCCGGCCATCGTTGCCGAATCGACCATGACGCTGCAGACCATGTCGGTGGCGTCAGCCGTGATCGAGCTCGACACCAAGGACAGCCCGGTTTTCGTCTTCCGCAACGCCGGAAACGATCATCTCAACATCGTCTATCGCCGGCCGGATGGAAATATCGGCTGGATCGACCCGTCCACGACCAAAGTCGCACAGGCGTAACGACTATGGTCGCACAGGGATAGAAGCCAGCCACGCGAGGGGCGAGGACTGGCGACGGCAGGCGAACAAGGGAATTTCAAGCATGGATCTGAGCGATCTTATCAACGTTCCGGCGATCATGCCGGCGTTGAAGGCGAACTCCAAGAAGCAGCTGCTGCAATTGCTGTCCGAAAGGGCCGCGGCAATTTCGGGCATTCCGGAGCGGGAGGTGTTCGACACCATCCTGCAGCGCGAACGGCTGGGCTCCACCGGCGTCGGCAACGGCATCGCCATTCCGCATGGCAAGCTCGCCGGGGTGAAGCGCATCGCCGGGGTTTTTGCCCGGCTGGAGACGCCGGTCGATTTCGAGGCGCTGGACGACCAGCCGGTCGACCTGGTGTTCCTGCTGCTGGCGCCGGAAGGGGCAGGTGCCGATCACCTCAAGGCTTTGTCACGCATCGCGCGGGTGTTGCGCGATGCCGACACGGTGGCCAAGGTCAGAGGCACGCGCGACGCAGTGGCAATCCACGCGCTGCTGTCGGATACGCAGGCCTCGCACGCAGCCTGACGTTTTTTCGAGTTGAGCTTTTCGATAAAGTCTGCCGGGGGCCGCGATGAGCGGCCCTGCCTGTTTCAGCCAACCAGTTCGCTTAATGGATAGCGACGGTGGTCAGGTCGTTTTCCATGGCGCCGGCCAATGCCCGGTCGCGCGCGTCGGAAAGCAGGATCGGCTGGCCGTTGGCGGCAAACAGCGCCCATAGCTCCATGCCGGGCTCGATTTCACCGAGGCCGGGGAAGCGCCCGAGCAAATCGTCGCTCGACACTTTCCGGAGATAGGCGACCGAGCCTTCGCCGAGATGGGCGAATTCGCCGCTGGTCATGGTGATGGTTTCGTCAGTTCTGGTCATTTCAAGCCTCCTTGGCGCGAGACGCCGCCCTTTTCCGGGGCAACAGGCCATCCCGCATGAGAGCCATCGGCAAAGATCAGTCTTTCACCGATATATTTATTTTTCGTACCAGCCGTGCGGTGTCAGGCCGATCGAGGTCGATCGACAACAGGCCGTTCTTCAGCTCCGCCGCGATCACCCGCATGCCGTCGGCCAGCACGAAACAGCGCTGGAACTGGCGCGCGGCGATGCCGCGGTGAAGGAATTCGCGCTCGGTGTCGTCGTTCTGACGGCCGCGCACGACCAACTGGTTCTCCTCCGTCGTGACATCGAGATCGCTTTCCGCGAAACCGGCGACAGCGAGCGTGATGCGCAGCCTTTCGGCCTTGCCGTCGGCACCGCTGAGGCGCTCGATGTTGTAGGGAGGATAGCTGTCACCGGATTTCGCCAGTCGTTCCAAGGTCTTTTCCATGGCATCGAAACCCAGGAGAAGCGGGCTGGAGAAGGGCGTCATTCGGCTCATGTTACACTGTCCTCTTTGGAGCGACATAAACTGGAAAAACCCGGATGGCATTTTTCCCGATGGTCTTGATATGGTCCGCGCCGCGGCCAAGTTCAAGCCGTCAAAAAACCCCGCCCAAAAAGACTCCCCAGACAAGGAAATGAAATGCCCAAAGCCCGCAAGATCATCATCGACACGGATCCCGGCCAGGACGATGCCGTCGCCATATTGCTGGCGCTCGGCAGCACCGAACTGGAGATCGTCGGCATCACCGCTGTTGCCGGCAACGTGCCGCTGAAGCTGACCGAGAAAAACGCGCGCAAGATCTGCGAACTGGCGGGACGGCCGGAGGTCAAGGTCTATGCCGGCGCCATCCGGCCGCTGGCGCGGCAGCTTGTCACCGCCGAGGAAGTGCATGGCAAGACCGGCCTCAACGGACCGCAACTGCCCGAACCGACAATGAAGCTGCAGGACCAGTACGCGGTCGATTTCATCGTCGAGACGCTGATGAAAGCGCCGAGCGGCACGATCACGCTCTGCCCGCTCGGGCCGCTCACCAACATTGCGCTGGCGCTGATCCGCGAGCCGAAGATCGCGCCGCGCATCAAGGAAATCGTGCTGATGGGTGGCGGGTTCTTCGAAGGCGGCAACGTCACCCCGACCGCCGAGTTCAACATCTATGTCGACCCACACGCTGCCGATATCGTGTTCAAATCCGGCATTCCGATCGTCATGATGCCGCTCGACGTCACCCACAAGGCGTTGACCACGGCCAAGCGCACGCAGGCCTTCCGCACGCTCGGCACCAGGGTCGGCAATGCCACCGCCGACATGCTCGAGTTCTTCGAACGCTTCGACGAAGAGAAATACGGCACCGATGGCGGACCGCTGCACGATCCTTGCGTCATCGCCTATTTGTTGAAGCCCGAGCTGTTCAAGGGCCGCAACTGCAACGTCACGGTGGAAACATCCTCGGAACTGACCATGGGCATGACCGTGATCGACTGGTGGGGCGTGACCAAGCGGCCGAAGAACGCCATGGTGATGCGCGACATCGACCATGACACGTTTTTCGCGCTGCTGGTGGAGAGGTTGGGGCGGCTCTAAGAGTTTCCTTCTCCCCGTTCACGAGGAGAAGGTGCCGGCAGGCGGATGAGGGGCGGCGTAAACGTTTCACATTATGCTTGCAGCCTCGGCGCCGCCCCTCACCCGATCGCTTCGCGACCACCCTCTCCCCGTAAACGGGGTGAGGGAAGAGGTCCTACTTCGCCTTGGAAAACGCCAGCCACAGGCCGCCGCCGACCAGGAAGCTGCCGCTGATCCTGGACATCAGCTTGATGCGGCTGGCCGACAGCAGGCGGCCGGCGCGGGCGGAGGCGAGCGCATAGGTCGAATCCGAGACGGCGGCGAAGATCATGGCGGTGAGGCCCATGACCACGATCTGCAGCGTGTAATTGCCCTGAGGGGCGATGAACTGCGGGAAGAAGGCGCCGAAGAACACCAGCGTTTTCGGGTTGCTGAGCGCCACCAGCAGGCCCTGCAGGAAGAAGCCACCGCGCGGCTTCCGGGCCGTGCCGTCGGCATTCAGCGTGCCCTTGGAGCGGAACATCTGCACGCCCATCCAGATCAGATAGGCGGCGCCGATCAGGCGCACCCATTCGAACCAGTGGCCCATGCCCGTGATCAGCGTGTTGAGACCGATGCCGACAATGGCGATCATGATGGCAAGCCCGGCCTGCGTGCCGGCAACGTTGGCGAGGCCGGCGCGCGAGCCATGGCGGATGCTGTTGGCGATGATCAGAGTGACCGTCGGTCCCGGCACCAGGATGATTACAAGGCAAGCGAGAAGATAGGCAGCGTAGAGTTCCAGCGACATGGGGATTCCTCGACTGAATGCCGCCCTTCGATGCGGCGAGCCCCGATCAAAACATGACGGCGATGCCGGTGCAAGCCAGTGGAAACGTCGCCAACGCTACCCGCCTGTTCAGGCGCCAGCCTGCCATGGCAGCGTCGCCTCGTAGGCCGCTGCCGCTCTCAGCACGGCAAGGTCGCCACGCGGCCGCCCGATCAGTTGCATGCCCATCGGCCGGCCCTGGTCGTCGAAACCGACCGGCACGTTGACCGCCGGGCAGCCGCCCAGCGTGGCAAAGGCCGAGACCTGCATCCAGCGGTGGTAGCTGTCCATGGCGCGTCCTGCCACTTCGCTTGGCCAGTGTGTGGTGACATCGAAGGGAAAGACCTGCGCGGTCGGCAGCGCGATGAGATCGAAGCGTTCGAACAGCGACAGCAGCATTTTGTGCCAGGAGGAGCGCCGCACGGTGGCGGCGTAAACCTGCGGCGCGGTGAGCTGCTGCGCCTGTTCCACTTCCCACACGGCCTCCGGTTTCAGAAGGCTGCGTTTTGCGGGGTCGTCGTAATGGGCTTTCAGCGCGCAGCCGCTGGTCGCCTGGCGCAGCGTGACGAAGGCCCGCCACAGCGCCTCGTAGTCGAAATCCGGCACCAGCGGCTCGGTTGTGAACGATGCGGCCGCAAACCGGGCGAGGGCGGCCTCGCAAAGCTGCAGGATGCCGGCTTCCATCGGCAGATAACCGCCCAGATCGCCGAACCAGGCGATGCGGCCGCCAGCAGCAGCCGTTTGCAGCCCTTCGAGGAACGAACCCTGCTTGTGATGTGAGAGCGGCGCGCGGGGGTCGTAGCCGGCCTGCTGGTCGAGCAGCAGCGCCATGTCGTGCACACTTCGGCCCATCGGCCCATCGATACCCATCTGGGCATGAAAGACATCGAGGTCCGGGCCGCCGGGTACAAGTCCCTGCGAGGGGCGGAAACCATAGACATTGTTCCAGGCGGCCGGATTGCGCAGCGAGCCGCCAAAATCGCTGCCGTCGGCGACGGGAACCATGTCGAGCGCCAGTGCGACCGCCGCACCGCCGCTCGAGCCGCCGGCGGTCAAGGCCGGATCGAAAGCGTTGAGCGTCGCGCCGAACACGGTGTTGTAGGTGTTGGAGCCAAGCCCGAATTCGGGAACGTTGGTCTTGCCGATGATGATGGCGCCGGCCTTGCGGATGCGATCGACGAAGAAATCGTCCTCCTGCGGCACGAAATCGGCAAAGATCGGCGAGCCGAAACTAGTCCTCAGCCCGCGGGTCATGGCGAGGTCTTTTATCGCGATCGGCAGGCCGAACAGGGAGCCAACCGGCCCAGCCTGCGTCAGGTGGGCGTCGGCCTTGTCGGCCTCGCGCAAAATGTCGGCGCGCTCGCGCAAAGAGACGATCGCGTTGACCAGCGGGTTCACCGCGTCGATGCGGTCTAGGAAGGCTGCGACCACCTCGCGCACCGACAGGCGGCGGCGCCTGATCGCGTCCGCAAGATCGACGGCGGACATCCGGCAGATATCGCCGGCGAGCGGCACGGTGTGTTTGGTGGCAGGACGCGTGCCAATCATGCTTTGGCAGCCTGCAAGGCGGCGTCGACGGCCGCCGCCAGCGGGATCGCCGGCTGCGCGCCGGGCTTCAGGCAGGCCAGCGAACCGGCGGCTGCGGCACGGGTGAGCGCCTGTTCGAGCGGCAGACCGGATGACAGGCCGGCGGCCAGATATCCGCAAAACGTGTCGCCGGCGCCGACCGTGTCGACCGGGGTGATCTTCAGCGCCGGAACGGTCAGGAAATCCTCCGGCGTTGCGGCCAGCACGCCGTCGCCGCCGAGCGTGACGACGATGGTGCGGCCGGTCTTGCCGGCAAAATCGCGCATCCGTGCCGGGCGGTCGCGGCCATTCAACGACAGCGCTTCGCCATAGAGGTCGAATTCGGTTTCATTGGCGACGACATAGTCGGCCTTGCCGAGAAGCGCGGCCGCCTCGCTCCGAAAGGGAGCTGTGTTGAGCACGGTGATCGCGCCTGCCGCGCGGGCTGCGTCCAGTGCGGCATCGACGGTCTGCAGCGGGATTTCGTGCTGTAGCAGCGCGACATCGCCCTTTCCGAGGAAAGCCTTGGCAAGATCGCCAGGCACAACCGAATCATTGGCGCCGGGCGCGACGGCAATGATGTTTTCGCCGTTGTCGCCGACCATGATCAGCGCCGTGCCGGTCGAGGCAAAGGTTTCACCGACGCCGGACAGGTCGACCTTGCCGTCGCGCAGCAACGCCAGCGACTCGGTGGCGAAATTATCCTTGCCGACCGCGCCGACCATACGCACCTTGGCGCCGGCGCGTGCGGCGGCCAGCGCCTGGTTGGCGCCCTTGCCGCCGGGAGCGGTGGTGAAACCTGAGCCGCGGACCGTCTCGCCGGGTGCGGGCAAGCGGTCGACCTTGGCGATAAGGTCGAGATTGATCGAGCCGATGACGATGATCAAAGAATGCCTCCTCATGAATGCGCGGGAAGCTATCCTGTAAGATCGCTGCTTTCCAGAGCCTGCTGATGTGCCAGCGTTCTGTCGTTGCGCCATTCACTGGCAAAGCGATGTCGTTTCGCCATGAAACGAAAACACTGGCGAAAAGTCTTCGCCGGTGTCTTTGCATGCGAGCCGTTTTTCAGGATGCGGTCTGTCCCGCTTCCCAGCCGAGGATGGCGCGCTTGCGCGTCAGGCCCCAATGGTAGCCGGTGAGTGCGCCGGACTTGCCGAGCGCCCGGTGGCACGGCACGACGAAGGACATCGGATTGGCGCCGACCGCGGCACCCACCGCACGGCTTGCACTCGGAGCGCCGATGCGAGCCGCGATCGAGGAATAGGTGCAGGCCTTGCCCATCGGGATGCGTAGCAAGGCTTCCCAGACGCGGAGCTGGAAGTCGGTGCCGATCATGACGACGCGCAGCGGCTGGTCGGCGCGCCACAGCGTCGGATCGAAGATGCGGGCGGCATAGGGCGCGGTTGCCGACATGTCCTCGACATAGGTGGCGTTCGGCCAGCGGCCCGACATGTCGGCGAAAGCCGCGCGCTCGCCGCCGGCATCGTTGAAGGCAAGGCCGGCCAGCCCGCGGTCTGTAACCATGATCAGGGCGATGCCGAAAGGCGAGATATGATAGCCGTAGCGGATGGTCAGCCCGGCGCCGCGCGTCTTGTAGTCGCCTGGCGACATCGCCTCATGGGTGACGAAGAGATCGTGCAGCCGGCCGGGGCCGGACATGCCGACCTCGAACGACGCCTCGAGCAGCGGCATGCCGGAATCGAGCAGCTTGCGCGCATGGTCCAGCGTGACGGCCTGCAAAAAGGCCTTCGGCGACAGGCCGGCCCAGCGGGTGAACAGTTTCTGCAGGCCGGTCGGCGTTTCGCCGACTTCCTCGGCCAATGTCTCGAGCGAGGGCTGGTCGCGGTAGTCGAGGCTGATCTTCTCGATGGCGCGGCGCACGACCTCGTAGTCGCTGCCTTCAGGCGTGATGTCGTTCTGCAGAATGGCTGTCGGTTTCATCTGCGTATTCATGGTCATCTGGGCGTTCATGGCAATATCTCCTTGACCGCGAATATCGTTCTTCCCGGCCTTTGCCACCACCCGAAACTTGCCTTGTTGCCGCGCATACCCAGATAGAGTCAGCTTCGAATTGAAGAGGACAATCATGACCGGCGAAAAGGTAAATCTGACCGGGGCAAAGGAAACCTTGCTGTTGACTCTCTATGGCAAGGCGCTGGAGAGCAGGTTGCCGGATTCGCTGCTCAAGGATCACTTCGCCGACGAGGCAGTGCGCAAGATCGACTATGATTTTTCAAGGCTCAAGGTCGACAACAATATGGGCGTCGGCCTGGCGATCCGGGCCAAGACGCTCGACGTCCGCGTCCAGGACTTTCTCGCCAGAAACCCCGACGCCATCGTGCTGCATCTGGGGTGTGGGCTCGATACGCGGATATTCCGCGTCAATCCGCCACCAGGCGTCGAGTGGTTCGATGTCGACTACCCCGAAGTCATCGAACTCAGGCGCAGGCTTTACCCGTCCCGAGATCATTACCACTTGGTCGCATCGTCGGTGACCGAACCGGGTTGGCTGGCTGAAGTGCCCCGCAATCGCCCGGCCGTCGTGGTGATGGAAGGACTGACGCCCTATCTTCCGGCCGAGGAGGGGCCACGCCTCTTAGCGCGCCTCGTCTCGCATCTTGCCAGCGGCGAGCTGATGTTTGACGCCTATAGCCGTTTCGGCCTGAAGCTGCTGCGCCGCAATCCGTCCTTCAGGGCGACGGGCGCCGAGGTCCACTGGAACATAGAGGATCCGCACGAATTGGAGCTGGCCGTCCCAAAGTTGCGGTTCATCGAGGACATCTCGGCTTATAAACCCGAACACGCTGCCCGCATGGGCTGGTTCGCCAAGCTGTTTGTTCGCCTCTGGATACACATTCCGGCGCTGCGCAAAATCGGCAGGCTTTTGCGATATCGGTTTTAGCGCGTCTTCGCGGTTGCCAGCGCGCGTGAAAAGGCATCGGCAAAACTTTCGCGCGAGTCGGGATCCAGGAAAGACCCGATCGGCACCTTCTGTCCCTGTGCTTCCACCGCCATTTTGGTGATGCCGATTTCGGCATGGCGGGCGATCGAAAAGCGCGCCCAGAACGGATTGAAGCGATGCGCTTCGGATTTGCCTGAGGGCGCCGTCTTGCGGATGTCGAGCGCGGTGCGCGAGACCGACACCTCCTCGCGGGCGCGGGCGGCACGATAGTTGGCGCGAAAGGCGATGTAGACGGCAATCACGTCGAGGCCGAAGAAGCCGAACACCGGCCAGGCGCCGCGCGACAGGAAAAACGCGCCCATCACCAGCCAGCCGAACAGCAGCGCGCCCATCAGGATGGCAAAGCCGGTTTTGCCCAGCGAGCGGTGCGGTGTCAGCAGCGCCCGGAAGAAGGGTTCGTCAGCCTGGAATGAGGCGTTTGTGTCGCTCATGCGGGAATACTATAGGAAGGGAATGGCGAGCCCCAAGTCCAAAAAATTGTCCGCACCCAAAAATGAATTACCCGGTCGCCGTGACGGCTCGAACGCCAAGCCGCGTCCCAGGCCGGCGCGGTCCGGCTCGCTCTACAGCGCGGCGGAGGTGCACGAGATCTTTCGGCGCTTTTCCGTCCAGCGGCCCGAGCCGAAGGGCGAGCTCGAACATGTCAACGCCTTCACGCTGCTGGTGGCTGTGGTGCTGTCGGCGCAAGCGACCGACGCCGGCGTCAACAAGGCGACGCGGGCGCTGTTCAAGATCGCCGATACGCCAGCAAAAATGCTGGCGCTGGGCGAAGCCAAGGTCGGCGACCATATCCGCACCATCGGGCTCTGGCGCAACAAGGCCAAGAACGTCATCGCGCTGTCGCAGGCGCTGATCCGCGATCATGGCGGCGAGGTGCCTGACGAGCGCGACGAACTGGTCAAATTGCCGGGGGTCGGGCGCAAGACCGCCAATGTCGTGCTCAACATGGCCTTCGGCCAGCACACGATGGCCGTCGACACGCATATTCTCCGGATCGGCAACCGGCTCGGTCTGGCGCCCGGCAAGACGCCGGAACAGGTCGAGCAAGGGCTGTTGCGGATCATCCCGGACGAATATATGCGCCATGCGCATCACTGGCTGATCCTGCATGGCCGCTATGTCTGCAAGGCGCGCAAGCCGGACTGCCCGGCCTGCGTCATCGCCGATATCTGCAAGGCGCAGGAGAAGACGACCAGCATTCCAGCGCCGTTGGCGCCGATCGCTCCTCTTGCGGCGGCTTCAGCTGAAAATCAGTAGCCGTAGCCGCGCGCCATCGCGGCCGCGAAGACCGGGATCAGCAGGAAGATGAAGGCCTCGGCGCGGATGTAGGTCTTTACGGAAGCAAGCTCGGTTGCCGGCACCAGGAAAGAGGGATTGGCGCTGGCCTGCCTGTTCCAGGAAATGAAGCGGATGGTCGGGATGATCGAGAACAGACCGACAAGGGCGAAGGCCGCCATCTTGGCCCAGAACACCCAGTTGTAGACATAGAATTCCCAGCCCTTCAGGCCGTAAAGCACACGGCCGATGCCGACGATGATGATCAGCGCAGCGATGATGCCGTAGTGGCGATCGATGCCGGCAAGGCGCTTCAGCGTCGCGGCAGGCAGGTCACCTCGGATCAGCACAAACTCGGCGCCGATGATGCCCGCCAGCGAGAACACCAGCAAATGATGGACGATGGCAAGCACAAGATCGGTGGTGTCCATGGTCTTTCCCTCCGCTTGAACGGCCTGCGCCGAAACCGGCCAGCTGAATCGATCACTCTGAATCAACCCTTGGCGAAAGGTAGCATCGTTCGGCATGATTCCCATACTGCAGCATGCGTTCGCGACCTAGCCATCGGCGTCATTGACGCCAGTTCCTGACGGTCTAAATCTTGGGCATGACCGGACTGAAACGCGCGCTCAATCCAATGCTGGACGACATCCGAACCGCTCTCGCAGAGCGGGGATTGAAGGCGACCTACGAAGACCGACCAGACTATATCTCGGCTGGACCGCCCGCGCCAAGCGCCCCGACACCAGGCAGAAGCGGGTCGACCAGATGCTCGACGAACTGCAGCGCGGTGGCGTCTACATGAACATGGTCTGGCGCGGCTGACATAGGGCCGGACCGGGTGCTGGCCCTTGGTATCCCCCAGGCTGTTTGCTAGTCGCCACGTACCCCAGCGAGGCATGTCATGAGCGCTCATCGAACACGATCGGCTCCGGTCATCGAGACGGAACGAACCATCCTGCGGCCGCATAGGCTGGAGGATTTCGATGCCTATGTTGCCATGTGGGCCGATCCTGTCGTCACCCGCTTCATTGGCGGCAAGCCACGGACGCGAGAGGAAAGCTGGATGCGCTTCCTGCGGCATGCCGGCCTGTGGTCGCTGCTCGGCTACGGCTTCTGGGCAATCGAGGAAAAGGCGACCGGTAATTTCATTGGCGAGGCCGGCTTTCACGATCTGAAGCGAGACATGGTGCCGTCGATCGAGGGCATTCCGGAAGCCGGCTGGGCGCTGGCGCCTGAGGCGCACGGCAAGGGCCTCGCCAGCGAAGTCGTCGGGCGGGTTCTTGCCTGGGGCGACGAGACATTCGCCGCGAGAACCGTCTGCATCATCGATCCGGAAAACACCGGCTCGCTGAATGTCGCGGCAAAGTGCGGCTACAAGGAATTGCTGCGGACCACCTATCACGATGCCGCGACGATCCTGCTCGAACGGCGAGTGTGAAGGGATCGCGCCTCTGTCACCCGACCTTGCGCAGCTTGCGCGCCAAGGCGCTCCACAAATCGTCGTCAGGAGCGGGCGGCGCTGCACCCGGGGTCAGCAATTTCGTCGAAGCATCGAAAGGTTGCGGCCGGGCGATGGCGAAGCCCTGGGCATAGTCGACTCCGATTTCCTTCAATGCCGCGACGATGCCCTCGCTTTCGACGAATTCGGCGATGGTGCGCTTGCCCATCACCTTGCCGATATGATGGATCATCTCGACCATGGCACGGTCGATGCGGTCCTCCAGCATGTCCTTGACGAAGCTGCCGTCGATCTTGAGGTAGTCGACAGGCAGGTGCTTGAGATAGGCGAAGGAAGACATGCCAGAGCCGAAGTCGTCGAGGGCGAAGCGGCATCCCAATTGGCGCAAGTCTGCAATGAAGCGGATGGCGTTGGCGAGGTCGGCGATGGCACTGGTCTCGGTGATCTCCAGGCAGATCATTTTCGGTGGAATGCCGTGGGCGAGAAACTGTTCGCGCAGGAAATCGAGGAACGTCTCGTCGCCGAAACTCGCTCCGGAAAGATTTATGGCGCAGGTGGCGATGGGAGCGGCTTGCGGATCGGCAAGGCGGGCAGCCAGAACGCCCAAGGTGTTGCGCACCACCCAGCGGTCGATCGACGGCATCAGGCCGTAGCGCTCGGCCGCCGGAATGAAGCTGGCAGGCGAGACGATGAGGCCGTCCTCGTCCGTCAGACGCAACAGGATCTCGATATGAGCGCCGGCCTCCGCCGCGGCCTCGTTGAGCGGCCAGATTTCCTGGGCATGAAGCTTGAAACGGTTTTCCTCGAGCGCAGCGTGCAGGCGCTGGACCCAGGCCATCTCGCTGAATCGCTCCCGCAAGGCCATGTCGCTGTCGCTGTGCAACTGAACCCGGTTGCGGCCTTTTTCCTTGGCCATGTAGCAGGCGACGTCGGCGGCTTGCAGGGTCTCCTCGAGCGTGATCGCGCTGTCGGTGATCTGAACCATGCCAATGCTGACGCTGATGTTGAACTGTCTCCCGCCCCAGGCGAAATGCAGATCCTGCACGGTGGCGCGCAGCCGTTCGGCGATGTCGGCGGCGAGATCCGGTTGGCAATCCAGGAGCAGCACGCCGAATTCGTCGCCGCCCAACCGGGCCAGGACGTCGCCTGGCCGCAGTTCATTGCCGAGCAGCACGGAAATCTGCCGTAACAACTCATCACCGGCGGCATGACCACAGGTATCGTTGACAAGCTTGAACTGGTCGAGATCCAGATACATCAGCGCATGCTGGCGGGACTGCAGCTCCGCGATTGCCCTTTCCAGGCGGCTTTCGAAGTCGCGGCGGTTGACAAGCCCGGTCAAGGCGTCGTGCGACGCCTGCCATGAAAGCCGCTCAATGTAATCCTGTTCGCGCCTCATGTCGTGGAAGGCAAGGACCGCGCCGACGACGCGGCCGGAAACGAGGAGTGGCGCGCCGGTCAGCGCGACGGGAACAAGTGAGCCGTCAGCGCGCTGCAGCATTTGCGGGCGGACATTGGCGCCGTGCGGCTCACCGGCCAGCAGGCGCTCCATCAACTGAGGCTCTTCGACGCCCGTGTCCTTGTCCACCAGCCGAAACAGCGACGCGACCGGCTTGCCCTTGGCCGCACCGAGCGGGCATGCCAGCAAACATTCCGCCACGGAGTTCATATAGTCCAGGCATCCGTCTGCTCCGGTGCTGATGACGGCCTGGCCGATGGAGGCCAGTGTGATCTGGGCACGCTCACGCTCGGCGTTGAGGGCGTTCTGGAAAGCCCTGCGCTGCGCCAGGAGTTTGCGGGTACGCCATACGGCCAGCAGGATCAGCAAAGCGGCGGTGGCGAGATTGGCCGTCATCAGCGCCATCATGATGAAGCGGGATCCTTCGCCGAGGCTGTCTGAAAACGCCTTGGAGAGCGGGCCGATCTGGTGATCGAGCCGATGGATCTCTGCCTTCCAGGCGCTGATCTGTGTCGCCGATGCCGGCCCTTCCCTGAGCTTCTGGTGTATGTCACTGCCGAGCCGGTCGAGCGCGAGGATCATGCTATCGGCGGCGGTCCAATGACGGATGGCGATGTCGAGGTAGCTGAAGCTGCGGAAGTTCTGGAACAACCAGATCATCCCGTCAGATCATCTGCGTGATTTCCGCCTTGCAGGAATCCGACACGAGCCGCATCCGTGTCAGGCTCGGATTGCTCAAGGGCAAGCCGCGCCGAATGGTCAGCCAGCGGAATGGCGATGGCTGCGCGGTACTCGCCGAAGAATTCTTCCCTGCCGGTGTTGGCGTAGAGACTGAGAAAATAGATGGCGTGTTTTTGGCCCTTCGACCACTGGCTTTCGCCGCCGACATAGGCGCGGACTGCCGACAGGGTGTAGAGGCTGCCGCTGGCGACCAGGGCCTGGACAAGGACGACAATGATGAATGGCCAGACGAGCCCGAGAAGACGGGGGCTGGTGTCTGTCTGCGAAAGCTTCATCGAGCTTCCATGGAGATTGCCATGACCCCCGTGAACTTGCCTGCCGACTGATGCAGATGTCGATGAGGGCGATGCCCTTGCCTCATGTCGCCCTGCAAACAGCAACAGCAATCCGACTAGCATGCCGGTCTTAACGGCCAATAAACTCTTCGGGTTTTTTGCTTACAGAATCGCTTGTCTTGGCAATTCACATGTTACGTTGCGTCAGGCAAAAGATGTTTAGATAAAGTTTTATCGTATTCGTTTTTTCTAAAATGCATTCGTTGTCCGGAGTCTGCAAGGCGACAGAGCAGTTGAGCCGGCTGCGTCACATTACTTTACGAGCTTCGCAAAGTTCGAGGGAGCCACGGTGTCATCCTTGGCGAGCTCCCGCTGCCGCCGACGCGCGGGACCGATTGAGGCGGCCTCAAGCCGGGTGTGCCGCCACGGTTTCGGGTGCTTTCAAAGTGCTGACGAGGGTTGAAAGATCCGGCTCGTCGATGAGCATCGCCGCGTCGGCCGGAGCGAGCCACGCCCGCTGCCGCCTCTTGGCCTCCTGCCAGTCGGCGAGTTCCTCGGTTACTTCAAGCAGATAGACAATGACATCGACGTGAACGAAGCGGTTCGACAACCGTTTCCAGTATGAATAGGTGCCGGCCGGCTGCTTCACGATCTTGCCGAGGACACCGGCTTCCTCCTGGGCTTCGATCATGGCCGCCTTGCGCCCGCTCTTGCCCTTCATCGGCCAACCCTTCGGCACGATGAAGCGCTTTGTCGTGCGTGACGTCACCAGCATGACCTCGATATCGCCATGTTGGCTCAGCCGAAAGGGAATGGCTGCGACCTGGCGGATCCGCTCGCCCTTCTTTGCCTTGCGGACTGCTTTCTTCTTGGTGGCTGCCATTGGTGAAAATCCAGTCGAAGCAATGCCCCATAACGCGAACAGGCACTGCTGCAAAAGCCAAAGCCGCCTTTGGTCTCAGGCGGTATCACAAGCACATAAGTCGGCTAAATAAATGAAAGGCGCCGGCTTGTCAGCGACATACGGTGACAAAACCGCCACCCGACGGCTGCAGCTGGCAGCTTGGCTTGATGACCGGCACCGCTGGCCGTTGCGGCGGTACGATCTCGCGGTCCTGGGCGCGGAACTGCTGTTGCTGCTGCTGGAACTGCTGCCGTTGCAGCCTGTTTTCCAGCATCTGCAGTTCGTTTTGGTCGACCAGCGCGTTGCGATTTGTCGGAATGACGACCTGTGCCGAGGTGTACGAGGTTGCAACCGGCAGCATTGCTGTTGCCAGCATTGCCGTCATCAAGACCGTCGAAAAGCGAAGCGGCGACATGTATTCATTCCTGTACGAAACGGAACATTGCCCAGATATAGGGCGGTTGTCTGGATGTGCCATGGTCAAGGGTCGATCACAGCCAAATTGATGACCGTTGCCCCAAGAATCTGCCTTGCAATCCGGCGTGGCTCTTGACGGAAGCGGGCGTTTCGCCGCTCTATCGCGTCGGCGCCTGTCTGGGCTCAATGGCTTGCTCCGAACCAGGGCAATAGGGGAACTTGATGAGAAGCAAGCGGGCATATTTCGTGGCAATACTTGGTCTGGCCTGCATCGCCGGATCGGTGGCGTTTGCGGCGCAGACCAAGGGTGACAAGGTGGTGGCACCTGCCGCCGACGCAGCCAAGCCACCGCAACTGCCCGGCGGCGCGTCGGCGCTGTCCGAGACCCATGGCGACTGGACGGTCAATTGCCAGATTTCAGGCACGACCAAGGTCTGCAGCCTGTCGCATCAGCAGTTCAACAAGCAAACCAACCAGCGCCTGCTGGCGATAGAACTGTCGAGCAAGACCGGTGACGATGCCGTCGGCACCCTTGCCCTGCCGTTCGGCCTGGCCCTGGCCAAGGGGATTGCGCTTTCGATCGATGACCAGAAGCTTGAGGGCAGCCTGCAGTTCAACACCTGCCAGGCGGTCGGCTGTCTGGTGCCGGTGACGTTCGATGCCAATGTCACGCCCCTGCTCGCGGCAGGCACGACCTTGAAGATCGATGCGGTCGCGGCGGACACGCTGCAGCCGGTCAGTTTTTCGATCCCTCTGAACGGCTTTGCCGGTGCGCTTGCCAGGACCGCGGAACTGTCGGCCGACTGACTCCGGTTTTCCTTGGCTGCCGGTTCAGGGTCAGACAGCCCAAAAAGCTGATCAGCGGCGCGTTAAGATTTGCCTTCTATCATGCATGCATGAAGCACTTGGCTCTGCGGTTCTCGGCCAGTTGCATAGGCATGGCCGCCGGCTTCTACTTTCGCGATTTCTGGAGGTCCGATTTCGGGCTGCCAACATTTATCTTCGTGGCCTTTCTTGGCACAACGTTGGTGATGAGCTGGCAAGGCAAGGGCAAACCTTGGTCTCTGCGAACAGGACTTGTCTTTGGTCTGGCAATCGCCATAGCCATGATCGTAACCCTTGCCACAAATCACTATGCGGGGATCGCCACGTTAATTTTGTTCGCGGTCTTGGCTCACAAGACAGGCCTTTGGCAGCGTTGGGCGGGTAAACTGTAGTTGGGATGCAAGGCCAATCCGCTGGGCCTAATCAACCTCGCGCAGGCGATAGCCGACGCCGGTCTCGGTGGTGATGTAGCGTGGCTGGTCGGGGGTCTTTTCGATCTTCTGCCTGAGCTGGCGGACATAGACCCTGAGATATTGCACGTCGGTCGAATCGCCCCAGACCTGCTTCAGCAGAAAGTGGTGGGTGAGAACCTTGCCGGCGTGCTGTACCAGGATGCGCAGGATGTCGTATTCCTTCGGCGACAGCTTTACCTCCTTGCCCTCGACCTTGACGATGCGCTTGACCAGATCGACAGTGAGATCACCGGTCTGGAACACCGGTTTCTCGCCCTGCTGCTGGAATTTGTGCCGCAGCGCCACGCGGATGCGCGCGACCAGTTCGTTCATGCCGAAAGGCTTGGCGACATAGTCGTCGGCGCCGAGTTCGAGTGCCTGGACGATGCCGGCTTCGTCGGTGCGGCTGGACAGGATGACCACCGGAATATCGAGGCCATCGTCGCGCCATTTGCGCAAAAGGTCGTGGCCGCTCATGCCGGGCAGGCCGAGATCGAGCAGGATCAGGTCCGGCCTTTCGGTCTCCACGATCTCGATCGCGGCCTTGGCGTTGGGCGCTTCGCTGATCGCATAGCCCTGGCTGCCGAGGCCGACGCGAAGCAGTTTTCTGATCGGCGGTTCGTCATCGACGACCAATATGCTGACGTTCGAATTGGTCATGGCAAATCGCCCACATCCTGGTCATCTACATTGGCGTCTTCGACATCGGGCAGTTCTGTCGGCACCGGCATCCGGATGGTGAAAACGGCACCCGAGCGGTCGGTCCGGTTTGCCGCCGCAATCGTTCCGCCCATAGCCTCGATGAAGCCACGGCAGATCGACAGCCCAAGCCCGGTGCCGGCGCGCACCTGGTCGCCTTTGCGCACCCGGTAGAAGGTATCGAAGATGCGCTCCAGATCGCCGGGCGGGATGCCCGGACCTTCATCCATGATCTGCAGGATGACGGACCCGTTGTCGACCCAGCTCTGCAGCCGGATCGTCGAGCCTGACGGCGCATATTTTGCGGCGTTGTCGAGGAGATTGAACAGCACCTGCTCGAACAGAACCGGGTCGAGCCGCAGCATCGGCAGGTCTGCGGGAATGTCTATCTCGGTCTTGTGCTCGCTGATGATTTTCTTGGCTCGACGCAGCGCGGAGCCGACAATGTCGCCGACATAGTGGAAGGCGTAGTTCGGCTCCATGGCGCCCGATTCGATCTTTGTCATGTCGAGCAGATTGGCGATGAAGCGGTTCAACCGTTCCGACTCGTCGAGCACGGTCGACAGCAATTCCACCCGGTCTTCTTCAGGAAGAGCCGGTGCGAATTCCCTCAGTGTGCCGGCCGCGCCCATTATGGCGGCAAGCGGGGTCTTCAAATCATGGGAAATGGAGGTCAGCAGCGCCGAGCGCAGGCGGTCCGCCTCGGCGGCGAGCTTGGCCCGGTCGACATCGCCAACGAGCTGGATGCGCTCGATGGCGACGGCCGCCTGGTCGGCAAGCGCATCGAGCAGCCGCTGCTGCTCCGGCGTAAGCAACGGACCTTGCTTGTCGTTGTCGAGGCCGACGACACCGACCGCCGTGCGCCCGGTCCGCAACGGCAGATAAAGGCGTTTTGCGCCCGGCAGCGTGTCGGCGCCGCGTCCGGCGGCGCGGTTGTGCTCCCAGGCCCAGAGTGCTGCGGCGATATCGGCTTCGGCCAGCGTGTCGTCGGGCGGATAGCCGGCCCTGACGGCGATCGTGCCGTTTTCGGGCAGAAGCAACACCACGCGCAGCTTCAGCATCGAGGCGATCTGGAAGGCGGTGGCCCAGAGCACGTCGTCGAGCGTGCCGGCGCCGGCGAGCTTCTTTGAAAAGAGATAGATATCCTCGGTGGCCCGTGCCCGCGCGCGGGCGGCGACCGCCTGACGCTGCACGCGCGCCGTCAGGTTGCTGGCGATGACGGCGACAACGAGGAACACGCCGAGCGCGACAATGCTCTCCGGGTCCCGGATCGTCAGCGTGTAGCGCGGCTCCAGGAAAAAGTAGTTGAAGGCAAGCGCGCTGACGAGACAGGCGTACAGAGCCGGCCAGAGCCCGCCGGTCACCGCCGATGTCAGCACCCCGATGAGAAAGATGATCGCAAGATTGCGGACGTCGAGAAACTGGTCGAGCAGGACTGCGAAGGCGAGCGAGCCAGCGACATAGGCTGTGGCCTTGAGATAGGGCCAGATCTCGAACTGCTTCTGCTCGTCCGCCGTCCTGACGTTCCGTGACGTCGCCGCGATGTCCCGATCGGTTCCGGAAATGACGTGGACGCTGATGTCGCCGGCATTGCGGATGAGGTCATAGGTCAGCGAGCCTTCGATCAGTTCGCGCCAGCGCGAGCGGGTCGGCCTGCCGATGACGATATGGGTAAAATTGTTCGCCGTCGCATGGCGAACGATATCCTGCGCGACGTTCTGACCCGGAATGGTCGTCACCTCGGCGCCGAGCTGCTCAGCAAGGCGCAGATGCGTCGCCAGCCGGTCCTTGTCCTCCTCGGACATGGCGGCCGAGCGAGGGGTATCGACATTGAGCGCCGTCCAGGGGGCACGGAGCCGGTCGGCCAGCCTGCGCGCATAGCGGACGCGGGCCGCGCCGCCCGGACGCGCGTCGACGCAGACGAGAACCCTTTCGCCTGCCGCCCACGGTCCGGGGATGGCGTGGGCCTGCATATGGATCAGCAGCTGCTCGTCGACGCGCTGGGCGGTGCGGCGCAGCGCCAGTTCCCTCAGTGCGGTCAGATTGCCAGGCGAAAAATAGTTCTCGATGGCGCGCTGGGCAGTGTTGGGGAAGTAGACCTTGCCCTCTTCGAGCCGCTTGATCAGATCGTCGGGGGTGAGGTCGATGATCTCGACGTCGTCGGCCTGGTCGATGATGGAGTCGGGAACAGTCTCGCGAACCCTGACCTTGGTGATCTGGGCGACGACATCGTTCAGGCTCTCGACATGCTGGATGTTGAGCGTCGTGTAGACGTCGATGCCGTGCGTCAGGATTTCCTGGACGTCGAGATAGCGCTTGGGATGGCGGCTGCCTGGAGCGTTGGTGTGGGCGAGTTCATCGACGAGCACGAGGGCAGGGCGCCGGGCGAGGATGGCATCGATATCCATCTCCTCGAGGATGCGGCCCTTGTAGTCGACTTTCTGGCGCGGGATGACTTCATAGCCTTCGACTAGCGCCAGGGTTTCCTTGCGGCCGTGTGTCTCTACGATGCCGATCACCACGTCGATGCCGTCGGCCAGCCTGGCGCGGCCCGACATCAGCATTTCGTAGGTCTTGCCGACGCCGGGTGCTGCGCCGAGAAATATCCTCAGGCGACCGCGCGCCTCCCGCTCCGCATGATCAAGCAGCGCATCTGGAGAAGGTCTGGTTTCGTTGCTTCGGTCTTCCGGCATCGGCATTCTTGTCAATCATGAATGGCGCCGGGGATGCTGTCGATCCCCGGCCGGTACCATTCACTCTTTCGCGCCGTCCAGCGCAAGGTTGAGCGCCAGCACGTTGACCACCGGCTCGCCCATGAAGCCGAGTTCGCGGCCCTCAATTTGGCTGTCGACCAGCGTCTTGACCTTGGCCTCGTCGATGCTTCTGGCCTTGGCCACCCGGGCGACCTGGAAATAGGCGGCTTCCGGGCTGATATGCGGGTCCAGCCCGCTGCCGGAGGTCGTGACCAGATCCATCGGCACCGGCTGGTTCGGATTTTCAGCCTTCAGCTTTTCGGCGTCGCCCTTGATGCGGTCGATCAGCTTGGGGTTGGTCGGGCCGAGGTTGGTGCCACTGGAGGCGGCGGCGTTGTAGCCGTCGCCGGCAGCCGAGGGGCGGCCGTGGAAATACTTATCGCTGGCGAAGCCCTGGCCGATCAGTTCGGAGCCGATGACCTTGCCATCCTTCTCGATCAGGCTGCCATTGGCCTGATGCGGGAACAGGGCCTGGGCGATCTCGGTCATGCCCAGGGGATAGGCCAGCCCGGTCAGGAGGGTGAAGAAGACGATCATGACGATCGCGGGTCTGATTTGCTTGAGCATGAACGTAATTCCTTATGCGAGGCCAAGCGCGGTGATGGCCATGTCGATTGCCTTGATGCCGACGAACGGAACGATGACGCCGCCGAGGCCGTAGACAAGAAGGTTGCGGCTGAGCAGTGCGCCGGCGCCGATGGCGCGGTATTTGACGCCTCTCAGCGACAGCGGGATCAGCGCGATGATGATCAGCGCGTTGAAGATGATGGCGGAGAGAATGGCGCTCTGCGGCGTTGCCAGGTGCATGATGTTGAGCGCTTGCAGCGGGCCGGTGGTCTGCCCCGGCGCGATGTAGAACACGGCGAACATGGCCGGGATGATGGCGAAGTATTTGGCCACGTCGTTGGCGATGGAGAAGGTCGTCAACGAACCGCGCGTCATCAGCAGCGCCTTGCCGATTTCGACGATCTCGATGAGCTTGGTCGGATCGCTATCGAGGTCGATCATGTTGCCGGCCTCTCGCGCGGCAACCGTGCCGGTGTTCATGGCGACGCCGACATCGGCCTGGGCAAGGGCGGGCGCATCGTTGGTGCCGTCGCCGCACATGGCGACCAGCTTGCCCTTGGCCTGTTCGTCGCGGATCAGCTTCAGCTTGTCTTCGGGTGTTGCCTGGGCCAGGAAGTCGTCGACGCCGGCTTCGGCCGCGATCGCCGCCGCGGTCATCGGATTGTCGCCAGTGATCATCACCGTGCGGATGCCCATGCGGCGCAGTTCGGTGAAGCGTTCCTTGATGCCGCCCTTGACGATGTCCTTGAGGTGGACGACGCCGAGCAGGCGTCCATCACGCTCGACCGCCAGCGGCGTGCCGCCGGACTTGGCGATCTCGTCGGCAATCGCCTGCAGGTCGCGCACGGCGTCGCTGCTTGGACGCGTGCCCTGTGTGGCTGATGTCGACTGGTTGACAAAAGCGAGCACGGAATCGACGGCGCCCTTGCGCACCGAAGAGCCATCGATGTCGACGCCGCTCATGCGGGTTTGCGCGGTGAAAGGCACGAAGGTGGCGTGCAGTGTTGCCATGTCGCGGGCGCGGATGGCGTATTTCTCCTTGGCCAGCACGACGATCGAGCGTCCCTCAGGGGTTTCGTCGGCGAGCGAGGCAAGCTGTGCGGCGTCGGCCAGTTCCTGTTCGGTGACGCCCTTGACCGGACGAAACTGCGTCGCCTGGCGATTGCCGAGCGTGATGGTGCCGGTCTTGTCGAGCAGCAGCGTGTCGACGTCGCCCGCTGCCTCGACAGCGCGGCCCGACATGGCCAGCACATTGAAGCGCACCAGGCGGTCCATGCCGGCAATGCCGATGGCCGAGAGCAGGGCGCCGATGGTGGTCGGGATCAAGGTGACGAACAAAGCGACGAGCACGGTCACCGAGATATAGCCGCCCGAGTAGGAGGCGAAGCTCGGGATCGTCGCCGTCGCCAGCACGAAGATCAGCGTCATGCCGACGAGCAGGATGTTGAGCGCGATCTCGTTCGGCGTCTTCTGGCGCGAAGCGCCTTCGACCAGCGAGATCATGCGGTCGAGGAAAGTGTGGCCGGAAGCCGCGGTGATGCGCACGCGGATCCAGTCGGACAGCACCTGCGTGCCGCCGGTGACGGCCGAACGGTCGCCGCCGGATTCGCGGATGACCGGCGCCGATTCGCCTGTTATCGCCGCCTCGTTGACCGAGGCGACGCCTTCGATCACTTCACCATCCGACGGGATGATGTCGCCGGCTTCGACGAGCACCGCATCGCCAACCTTCAGGCTGGTGCCGGGCACCAGCTTGAATTTCGTGCGGTCCTCGCCGGTCAACAGCTTGGCCTGGGTTTCGGTGCGCGCCTTGCGCAACGAATCCGCCTGCGCCTTGCCGCGGCCTTCGGCGACCGCTTCGGCGAAATTGGCGAACAGCACGGTGAACCACAGCCAGATGATGATCTGCAGCGAGAAGCCGAGATCGCCGCCGCCGGTGACGAGGTCCTTGATGAAGAGCACGGTGGTGAGCGCCGAGACGACAGCGACGACGAACATCACCGGGTTCTTGCTCAAGGTGCGCGGGTTCAATTTCCTGAAGGCGCCGCCGATAGCGGGCCACAGGATGCGGGCATCCATGATGCTGGCGGATTTTGCGTGACTCATTTTGAAGCTCCGGCTTCGCTGTTGTTGGACGGCACCGGTCGATTGGATGCCGAAAAGGGCGGCCCGTAGACCAGCAGCCAGATCACGATCATGACTGCCGCCAGGCCGAGGAATGTGGACACGCTCGGGAAGGGAGGGGGAGTTGCCTCCCCCTCAGTGTCGGCTCGGGGCCGAGCCTTGCGGCGCGTGATGTTGAACCAGCTCATGACGGTCTCAGAAGGTCTGCCCATGGATGCCGGCCAGATGTTCGACGATCGGACCGACGGCCAAAGCCGGGAAGAAAGTCAGGCCGCCGACGATCAGGATGACGCCGACCAGCAGGCCGACGAACAACGGACCGTCGGTCGGGAAGGTGCCGGCCGAGGCCGGAACCGTCTTCTTCGCCACCAGCGAGCCGGCGATTGCCAGGGCCGGAATGATGACCAGGAAGCGGCCCATCAGCATACCGATGCCGATGGTGATGTTGTACCAGGGCGTGTTGCCGGTCAGGCCGCCAAAGGCCGAGCCATTGTTGGCCGCCGCCGAGGTGTAGGCATAGAGAACCTCGGAGAAGCCGTGCGGGCCGGCATTCCCCATCGACGCCACACCGGTCGGCAGCACCACCGCGATGGCCGTGAAGATCAGCATCGCCAGCGGCAGGCAGAGAATGGCGAGCATCGCCATCTTGACCTCCTTGGCCTCGATCTTCTTGCCGAGATATTCGGGCGTGCGGCCGACCATCAGGCCGGCGACGAAGACGGCGACGACGATGTACATCAGGATGCCGTAGAGACCGGCGCCGACACCGCCGACGATGACCTCGCCGAGCTGCATGTTGATGATCGGGATCATGCCGCCAAGCGCAGTGAAGGAGCCATGCATGGCATTGACCGCGCCGCAGGACGCAGCCGTGGTGATGACCGCAAACAGCGCCGACAAGGCAATGCCGAAGCGGCTCTCCTTGCCCTCCATGTTGCCGCCGTCGATGCCAAGCGCATGGACGAGCGGGTTGCCGGCGGCTTCCGCCCAATAGCAGATGGCGACGCCGGCGATGAAGATGACGCCCATGGCGGCGAGGATCGCCCAGCCCTGGCGCTGGTTGCCGATCATGCGGCCGAAAACGTTGGTCAGCGCAGCGCCAATGGCAAAGATCGTCACCATCTGGATCAGGTTGGAGATGGCGTCGGGATTTTCGAACGGGTGTGCGGCATTGGCGTTGAAGAAGCCGCCGCCATTGGTGCCGAGCAACTTGATGGCGACCTGCGAGGCGACCGGTCCGACCGCGATGGTCTGCCGGGCGCCCTCGAGCGTCGTCGCGTTGACATAGGCGCCGAGCGTCTGCGGCATGCCGAGCCAGACATAGACCAGCGTCAGGACGATGCAGAACGGCAGCAAGAGATAGAGGGTGGAGCGGGTCATATCGACCCAGAAATTGCCGATCGATTTGCCCGACGCCCGGGCAAAGCCGCGGATCAGCGCAATGGCGATGGCGATGCCGGTGGCTGCCGACAGGAAGTTCTGCACGGTGAAGCCGGCCATCTGCACGAGATAGGACATCGTGCTTTCGCCGCCGTAGTTCTGCCAGTTGGTGTTGGTCATGAAGCTGGCGGCGGTGTTGAAGGCGAGCCCAGGCTCGACTGATGTCATGCCGGCGGGATTGTAGGGCAGGCTGCCCTGCAGCCGCTGCAAGGCATAGAGCACCAGGAAGCCGGCCATGTTGAAGAACAGCAAGGCAGCCGCATAGCCGGTCCAGTGCTGCTCCTCGCGCTCGCTGGTTCCCGAAATGCGATAAAGGCCGCGCTCAAGCGGGCCAAGAAGCGGCGAAAGCAATGTGCGTTCGCCGGTGAAGATGCGGTGCATGTAGCCGCCGAGCGGCTTCACCAGCAAAATGATGATCCCGCAAAAAACGAGGATCTGGAGCCATCCGTTGAGAGTCATTGAAAGTGCTTTCCGTGCCTGGTGCCAGGTGCTGTCAGAAGCGTTCTGGACGAACGAGGGCGTAAGTCAGGTAGGCGAGGAGGAACAAGGTCACACCGCCACCGAGGATATAATCGACAAGCATTTTGTGATCCCCGCTCAAATTCTGTCGCAGGCTTTGACGTAGGCGAAGGACAGGACGAAAAACAAAACCCCGATCCCGATGACAATGATGTCCATTGTGCTGTTCCTTACTTGCGCTTTGTACTTGGTGCCTGCAGCCGGCAGGGTCGAATTTCCATGAAATGGGCTCGCCGTGGCTTGAGCGACGGCGCCAGGAGCGTTTTGCTCGTGATGGAATATGGACCCGATCGCCATAAAGGTTCGAGACGGGGCGCAGAAGAAAGATATAAAATTCCTATAAAGATTTCCGACTGCCGCACGCCAGGCTTCGGGGTTGTTGCCAGCGGATTATCGCCACTATGCTAGGGGTCGACGAACGGCAGATAAGGCCGGGAGGTCGGGGATTTTCGCCGCGCTCGGCGTGCAGGATGAGGGAAGACCAGATGCTCGATATGGCACCATCGAAACAGGCGGCCACATGGCTTTCCGCCTTTGCGCGCGCGCTCGAAGCGGGCGACGCCACGGCGGTGACCGGTCTGTTCGTCGAGGACTGCTATTGGCGCGATCTTTTGACCTTCACCTGGAACGTCAAGACCATGGAAGGCCACGCCGCGATCGTCGCCATGCTGGACGCGACGCTGGCGACGACCAGACCAAACGCCTGGCAACTCGCCGGCGAAGCCACCTCGGGCGAAGGCACGGTGGAGGCCTGGTTTACCTTCGAGACGTCATCGGCGCGCGGCCAGGGCGTGATGCGTTTGCAGGACGGCCGATGCCGGACGCTGTTCACGGCGATGAGCGATCTCAAGGGATTTGAGGAGCGCAAAGGTCCGGCGCGGGCACTGGGTGTGCGCCACAAGGCCGATCCGGACCGCGAGACCTGGTCGGAGGCGCGGGCGCGCGAGACGCGTGACCTCGGCGCCAGCGAACAGCCCTATTGCCTTGTCATCGGCGGCGGCCAGGGCGGCATCATGCTGGGGGCGCGGCTGCGGCAACTGGGCGTGCCCACGATCATCATCGAGAGGAATGCCCGGCCAGGCGATTCCTGGCGCAACCGCTATCGCTCGCTCGTGCTGCACGACCCGGTCTGGTACGACCATCTGCCCTACATTCCGTTCCCGGAAAACTGGCCGGTGTTCACGCCCAAGGACAAGATGGGCGACTGGCTGGAGATGTACACCCGCGTCATGGAACTCAACTATTGGGTCGCGACGAAGTGCATCAGCGCCAGCTATGACGAGGTCGAAAAGCTCTGGACCGTCGAGGTGGAGCGCGTCGGCCGGCGCATCACGCTGAAGCCGAAGCACATTGTCTTCGCCACCGGCGCCTATGGTCCGCCGCGGCAGATCGATCTGCCGGGTGCTGATCGGTTCAAGGGCGAATTGCAGCATTCCAGCCAGTATTCCAGCGGCGAGAAATTCCGCGGCAAGCGGGTTGCCGTCATCGGCGCGGCAAGCTCGGGCCATGATGTCAGCGTCGATCTGTGGGAGAGCGGCGCCAAGGTGACGATGGTCCAGCGGTCGCCGACGACTGTGGTCAAGTCGGACACACTGATGGAGGTCGGCTTCGAGATCTTTTCGGAAAAGGCGCTGGCGCGCGGCATCACCACCGAGAAGGCCGACATGATCGTCGCCTCGACGCCGTTCGCACTGCTGCCGAAAGGCCAGCAGGCGCTCTATGAAATCATCAAGGCGCGCGACGCCGCATTCTACGACCGGCTGCGCGGCGCCGGCTTCGCCATCGATTTCGGCGAAGACGAGACCGGTCTGCTGATGAAGGCCTACCGCACCGGCTCGGGCTTTTACATCGATGTCGGCGCCTCGGAATTGATCATCGATGGCGAGATCGGCGTGCGCAGCGGCGTGGCGATCAAGTCGCTGACGCCGACAGGGATCCTCTTCGACGACGGCACCGAACTGGCGGCGGACGCGATCGTCTCCTGCACCGGCTATCAGTCGATGAACGAGACCGTGGCCGGCATCGTCTCGCGCGAGGTCGCCGACAAAATCGGCCCGTGCTGGGGGATTGGCTCGGGCGTGAAGGGTGATCCAGGACCGTGGCAAGGTGAATTGCGCAACATGTGGAAGCCGACCGCGCAGGAAGCGTTGTGGTTCCAGGGCGGCAATCTGGCGCTGTCGCGGTTTTATTCGAAGTTTGTGGCGCTGCAGATCAAGGCACGGATGGAGGGGATTGCGACGCCGGTTTATGGGGCGCCGAGTAGTGCACAGCGGTGACGTTCGATCTCCCCCCTTGTGGGGGAGATGGCCGGCAGGCCAGAGGGGGGCGCTGTCCCGCCGACGTCTCACCTGATTGCGACTGTATCTTCGGCCGGTCTTGTTCGAACACTGAACAATGAAGGTTGGCGTTGCTTCGCGCCCCCCTCTGCCCTGCCGGGCATCTCCCCCACGAGGGGGGAGATTGGCTAATCACCCACGCCCAAAATGCCTCGCGGCAACCTCGACATGCGTATGCTGGGCATGCGGCTCGAAACGTTCGGTCTCGTTGTGGTCAGGCGCCTCGTTTGGCCACCATGTGCCGCCGATGACAATGCCGTCTGCGACCAGCCGCTGCTCGGCGACCAGCGATGCGCCGACCGCATCGACGAAGGTGAAGCGACCCGAAATTTGCCGCAACACCGCGACGTCGCCGATGCCGCCAACTTTCAGCGCGCCGAGATCAGGTCTGGCGATCGCCTCTGCAGGTCGCTGCGTGGCGGCGCGCAGGACCTCGACCAGCGGCATGCCGAGCGCCAGCAGTTTCGACATGCAGACCAGGATGTCGAAGGCCGGACCGTCGACGCAGTAGAGATGCACGTCGCTCGAGATCACATCGGGCGCCAGCCCCTCCTTCAGCATCGCTTTGGCGACCTCGAAGTCGAACGATCCCATACCGTGGCCGATGTCGAAGATGACGCCGCGCTCGCGCGCCAGATGCATGTCGGGGCGCACCGCCCCGGAAGCGAAGACCGGTGCGTTGGGAAACGGCCGGAAACAATGGGTGAGGATGTCGCCCTTGCGCAGACGCGGCAGCACTTCCGAGCGGCCGGGCGGCGGCTCGTCGATATGCGCCATCAGCGGCATGCCTGACTTGTCGGCGGCCTCGAGCGCCAGATCGACCGGCGCGATACCGCTGGTGCCGCCGGCATGCTTGCCGGAACGGACTTTCACGCCGACGACGACATCGGCGTGCTCGCGCACCGCGGCGACGACCTCGCGTGGTTCGCAGAGCCCGAGGTCGCTGCATTCGCCGACCGACACGGTCTGCGAGAAGCCGAAGATGCCGGCAAACGAGATGTTGACGTAGGCGAGGATGCGAACTTTCGAGCGTTCGATGACATGGCGGCGAAAACCGAGGAAGTTGCCGGCGCCGGCACTGCCGGCGTCGATGAAGGTGGTGGTGCCGCTCTTGGCGGCGAGGCGGTCCGCATCGACGCCGAGCGAGGTGCCGCCCCAGTAGACGTGGCTGTGCAGGTCGATAAGGCCGGGCGTGACGATGCAGCCGGCGGCGTCGATGACGCGGGCAGCGCGCTCGGCAGGGATGTCGGTGTCGATCGCCGCCACGCGGCCATTGGCGATGGCGAGATCGCGCGGCGCGTCGAGGCCGGATGCCGGATCGATGAGCCGGCCGCCTTTTACCAGGAGATCGAATTGCATCGGCGCCTGCCTCCGTTGATCTTTTGTTTGAGCATGATCTCTGGACAAAACGGTTCCCGTTTTTGTCCGAGAAAACCGGTTTCCACTTTTCGGGATCATGCTCTTGCTCTCAGACCGGCCTGTAGGCGACGGCCTCGACCTCGATCTTGATGTCGATCATCAGCCGCGATTCGACAGTGGTGCGGGCCGGCGGATTCTTGGGAAAATGCCTGGCATAGACAATGTTGAAGGCGCCGAAATCGCGCGCGTCCTCGAGCCAGACCGTGGTCTTGACGACATCGTCCATGGTGCAGCCGGCCAGCGCCAGTGCTGCCTTGATGTTCGAGAGCACCTGCTCGGTCTGCTCAACGATGCCGCCGTTGACCACCAAGCCGTCGCTGCCGACGGGCACCTGGCCGGAGACGTAGACGAAATCGCCGGCCCGCACGGCCGGGGAGAGCGGGACATGGGATGTTCCAAAACACTGTTTGGGCAAGGAATGGCCTCCTGTCAGTCTTGTCGGGAACGCCTGCGATCCCGTTTCCTCCGGACCCTCTACGCCTCTCCGGCTAATCCTCATAGGGGCCCCTGTAAGGAAGCAACATTTTTCGAAATGCGTGTTGCTTTACGACAAACGGCACAGCATTTTGCGCGCCGCTGGCGGATCGCGTTCACGGCGCATGGCGGTTGGCAAACGTCCAGGCAGGAGAGACGAGGAATGACCTACGACAAGAATCCGTTTCCGGCCGGTGATGCCGATCGTCACGCGCTTTGGGAGATGCTGGTGCGGCGCGACATCGACGCTTTCATCAGCCAGGACTGGTCGATGGTCGAGGACGATTTCGTTGCGGCAAGCTTCTTTGGCATGCACGCGCATTTCCTCAGCGATGCCGACGCGTGGCGGCTGCAGTTCCCGACGCTGGCGGCCTATCGCGACGAGTGGCTGCGCCAGGCCAAGGAGACGGCGGCGACGGCGTTTGCCGAACCGCTGCGCGAGGCGATTTTCCGTGTCACCAACATGCGCGACATCGATGTCGACGGTGACCGCGCCGTGCTGCACAAGAAGTTCAACGGCTCCATCGCCAAGGCCGATGGCAGTGTCGACCGGCTGAAATGGCAGACGCTCTACTTCTGCACGAAAGTCGCCGGCCGTTGGAAGATAGCAGGCTTTGTCGGCTACATGCCGCATCCCCTGGGCAGCTAGAGCAATTCCAGGAAAAGTGTGAAACGGTTTTCCCGGGAAAAGCGCGTAGCGCTTTCCCTTGGGAATTGCGTTAAACTCAGGTCGAACGGCCCAATCGGGGTATTCGTTCCAAATAAAGCTGTCGGGCCAAATAAAGCTATCGGGACCGATGGTCGAATACGACCCCCATGGTCCTACCAATTGCCGTCATGACGATCAGCTCGACCAATTCGTCGTCGCTGTCCTCGCAAGCCGGAGCACTGCGGCGGACGGCGTCCAGTGTTGCCCTGGTCGATATGGTGTCGCCGGCGCGGAATTTTGAAAGTGCAGATGAAACAAGTTGTTGGGCTGTCAGGTCAACGACAGCCACCCTCGGCACGACGTTCATTGGCCTCCTCCTGCCATGAACCCTCCCCCATTTGAATGATACGCCGAACGGCGGATTGCGCCAGCGGAATGGTGGTCCGACCAGAGAGATTGGCGACACGCTGCCGCCAAATCTGTTCAGCCGATGAAGGCGCGATCTTGTCTGTGATAGAGTCGAGCCGATCCCGTCCAGGACTGGCCTCGAGATGAAACTGTTCTTCAGCCGCAATCCCAATCCTCGCCTCGCGGTCGCGGTGGCGCGCTATCTTCAGGCCAAGGTCGAGTTTGAATTCGCCGCACCCATGGCGCCGGGGCAGGCCGAGCGGTTTCGGCCGCTCAACCCCAACCTTGCATTGCCCATACTGGCAGGTTCGGGAGGCAGCCTGTGGGAAGCCGACGCCATAGCCTGCCGGCTGTCACGCGACGCGCGGTCGGATTTCTGGCCCACCGGCGACGACGAGCCCGAGATGATCCGATGGCTGAGCTGGGGCAAGGAAAACTTCGTCAGGGCTTGCGACACCGTGCATTTCGAGCGCGGCACCAAGCAGCGCTACGGACTTGGCCCGATTGATCAGAAGCTGATCGAGGAGGGGCTGGGACAGTTCCGCATGGCGGCGGCGATCCTCGAAGCCGAGCTTGTCGACCGGCAATGGCTGGTCGGGACGTCGGTTTCCTATGCCGATTTCCGCATGGCGACGTTCCTGCCCTTCAACGATGTCGCCGGATTGCCGCTCGATGACTATCCATCCGTCCTCGCCTGGTATCGCCGGCTCGAAGCCATCGATGCCTGGCGCGATCCCTTCGACGGGCTGGAGGCGCCGCTTTTGCCGCCGGTGAAGCCCGCTTGATGCACCTTCCCTCGGGGTAGGGGGCTGAGGTGTGGCGCTTTGGCAGCATAGGTGTGGAACACCGGGCGGGCGGTGATCGCCCGCTCGACGGGCCGCGGTCAGGTTGATAAGCCCTCTCCCCAAGGAGAGTCGACATGACCGTTGCGATCGAGATGGGACAAACGACGGCGGGCGCGCCGGCGAGGCTGGATCTCGAGGAATTGCTGGCGACCCGCCTTCTGGTGCAGGGCAATTCGGGCTCCGGCAAATCGCATCTCTTGCGCCGGCTGCTCGAACAGAGCGCGCCCTGGGTGCAGCAGACCATCATCGACCCCGAAGGCGACTTTGTCTCGCTGGGTGACCGCTACGGCCATCTGGTGATCGATGCCGAGGAGCATACGGAACGCGGCCTGCAGGCGGCCGGCGAGCGGGCGCGCATGCATCGCGTCTCCACGGTGCTCAATCTCGAAGGGCTCGACGCCGAGAACCAGATGCGGCGCGCCGCCGCCTTCCTCGGCGGGCTGTTCGAGGTCGCCCGCGACCACTGGTACCCGATGCTGGTGGTGGTGGACGAGGCGCAGCTGTTCGCGCCGGCGGTCGCCGGCGAGGTGTCGGACGAAGCACGAAAACTCTCGCTCGGCGCAATGACCAATCTGATGTGCCGTGGCCGCAAACGCGGGCTTGCCGGCATCATCGCCACCCAGCGCCTGGCCAAGCTGGCCAAGAACGTCGCCGCCGAGGCTTCCAATTTCCTCATGGGCCGAACCTTCCTCGATATCGACATGGCGCGCGCCGCCGATCTTCTCGGCATGGAACGGCGCCAGGCCGAGGCTTTTCGCGACCTGGAGCGCGGGCAATTCATGGCGCTCGGTCCGGCGCTGTCGCGCCGTCCGCTGGGCCTGCGCATCGGCCCGACCGACACAAGCCCGCGCAACGGCACCCCGCGGCTGATGGCGATGCCGGAAGCGGGGCTGGAAGATGCCCGCGCGATCATCCTGGCGGCGCCGCCGCCGGAAACTGTCCGGCCGCAACGCCGCTCGTCGCCGGACCTGCTCGATCAACTGATGGCGGCGAAGTCGGCGACGCGGGAAATCCGTCCCGAAGTTGTGGAGCAGCCGATCAGCGCCGAGGATCTGGCGGAGCGGCGTGAGCGCATGGACCGCATTCTGCGCGCCGTGCTGGCGGAGCCCGATGCGGGCTTTCGAGTGCTCGGCGTGCTTTATCAGGAGTTCGTCGTCCGCTGCCGGATCGAGGGCCTTGCTTCGGTCGTGCCGGCCCTGCCGGAGTTCCGCCGCATGCTGACACGTGCCCGCGCCGGGCTTGGCTCCGATATGGCGGGGGATGATGCATGGCAGGATGTCTCGGTGCGCGCCTCGCTGCTGCCCGAGGATATGCAAGGCGTGTTCATGATGATTGCCCGTGCGGCAAAGGAGGGCTGGCCGTGCCCGGGCGATGCCGCGATTGCCCGCGCCTATGGCTCGCACTCGCTGCGCCGTGCCCGGCGCCTGCTGACCTATATCGAGGAGCAGGGCCTCATCGTCTGCCAGCTCGACGGCCTCGGCCGGCGCACCGTGACGCTGGTCGAACTCGCCTGGGCAACGGCACCCGGCGACCCCAATGCCGAGGAGGCGGGGCAGGCGAGTCTGGCTCTATGACGAGGCGGACGGGCCTACTTGGGCCTCTATGCCGCGTCGGCGCCCATGCCACGGTTCTTCCCGGCGCCGTGCGCTGAACAAGATGTGTTTCGCCGATTGGACCGCGGCGCTTTATGATCGCCTCCGATTCGCAAACGGTTTTGGCAGGAGAAGTGATCCGGTGCGGTTGAGATCTGTCCCGCTTGGTGTCGTTGGTATCCTGCTCATCGTCGCCCTGGCGGCGTCGGCCCGATCCTTTGCCGCGCCATCTGCCGTGCCGGCCTGGCTGCAGGCGCATGTCGGCGTGGGCGAAGGCCAGATCGCACAAGTGGTGCTCGACAGGGCGCGCGCGCTCTACCTGAAGAAGGTGAGCCAAGGCGCCGTCAAGAACCCTTGCTATTTCGCCATGGACGCGACACGTCCCGGCGATCTTGGCAACAATTTGCTGGGGCGCCGTTACTACGTCATCTGCGAAGCCGAGCAGTCGTTTCGAGCGATTTCGTCAGGTCACGGCGGCGGCCGCAATCTGAAAGGCATCGCCGATTTCTCGAACGGAAAACGCTGCGCGAAAAACTTCGGCAATGCGCTGGATTCGTCATTGACCGCCGGCGGCGCCTATATGACCAGCGAGGCGAAAACCTCGTTCAAGGGCTATTACCGCACCGGCGGCAAACAGGACGCGGCGTTGCTGCGCACCTTCATCCAGTTTGACGGCGAAGGCGAGGCCGGCAACGCCAGGCAACGGGTGATCGGCGGCCATGCGGCCCGCCTGCTCAAGGGAATGTGCCTGCGCAAGAACCCAAAAAGTTCCTACGCCGACCATGACGGTTTGGTGCCTTATGGCAAGCTGGTGGACTACCCCGGCGGCCGTAGCAATGGCTGCACCAGCTGGTCGCCGGCGGATGCAGAGCAGATGATCGCGATGGTGAAGGGCAACCCGACGACGCTCTACATTTACCCGGAATCGCGCGACATCGCGGCAGCGAAGTCAGGCGCCTATTGGAACGCATCCTGCCTGAAGGAAATCGGCGCCCCGAAATTCTGGCCGCGAAAGACCCTCGAACCGATCATCGAGCAATACAAGAAAGATCATCCGGCCCCGCCGCCGCAGCCGCTACCGATTTGTACGGGACCGTGAGGTTCCCGAAGCGCCTGCCCGGAACCAAATGACGGGCTAGATTGTTCAAGTTTGATTCGACGCCGACGAGCCCTGGCTGTTGGGTAAGCGGCAACTTTGTGGAGCTCTCATCATGAACATTTCATCCAGCTTTCGTTCACTCGCGGTAGCCGTCATCGCCGCAGGCGCTGTCGGTGCTGCAAGTGCAGCGCATGCCGACAGCGGCACGATCCGCTTTGCGGTCTACAAGGCGGCCTTCTTCGTCGGCGGCTCCGGAGGCGAGGGCACGCTGACCTTCCATGGCCGCAGCTATCCGATCACGGTCGGCGCAGTCTCGGGCGGCTTCGCCTTTGGGGTTTCCAAGACGTATTTCCGGGGTACCGTGCGCCATATCAGCAGGGTCCGAGATGCGACCGGGGTTTACGGGGCGGCGGGCGGTGGCGGCGCGCTCGGCAAAGGCGCCCAGGTGATCGTCATGACCAATGACAGGGGCGCCCAGCTCGAACTCACGGGCAGGCAGGTCGGGCTGCAGATCAACGCCGATCTCAGCGGCATGGCGATTTCGCTGAAGTAAGGGTCGGATCGTCACGTCCTGGATGGCCAAGCTTGCCTTGGGCTAAGGGCAATCGCGTATGGCCGGTGCTGTGATATGCGACTATCCTGCACCAGCACCAGCGGTTCGGCCAGCGACAGCGCCTCAATTACCCCGATCCAGAAGGCGCTCACCGGTTTGCCCCGATCACCGACTGTTCCTGGTCGATCACGGCGCCGGTCATCGGCCCGGCCGCGTCGGAAAGCAGGAAGACGGCAAGGTTGGCGATGTCGTTTGGCCTCAGCAGCCGGCCGAAAGGCTGCGCGGCGTTGGCCGTGTCGATCCAGCTCGGACCGTTGCCCAGCGTTTCGGCTTGCATGATGCGTTCGGCCGGCGTGTCGGTCCAGCCGACATTGATGCCGTTGACGCGGATGCGGTCGAAGCGATGGGCGTTGGCGGCGTTCTTGGTCAGCGTCGCCAGCGCGCCCTTGGTGGCGGAGTAGACGGCCAGTTCTGGCGAGCCGCAATGGGCGTTGACCGACAGGATGTTGACGATGCCGCCGCCCTGGCCGCGCTTGATCATGTCGGCGATGGCCGCCTGCATCAGGAAGAACGGCGCGCGCGCATTGACGGCAAAGAGCGAGGCCCAGTCGTCAAGGCTGGCATCGACGAAGGACGCACGGTCAGTGAGGCCGGCGGCGTTGACCAGCGCGTCGATGCGGCCGAAGCGGCTGACGCATTCCGCCGCCAGCAGCGCTGGTGCGTCAGGGTCCGCCAGGTCAGCGGCGACGAAAATAGTTGGCGTGCCGATCTGCGAAAGCTCAGCCGCCACCGCGTTGCCCCGCGTTGGTTCGCGGCCAGAAATCAGCAGGCCGCCGGCGCCGCTGTGCGCAAGCGTTTCCGCTATCGCACGACCGATGCCTTGCGTGGCGCCGGTGACCAGCACCACCTTGTCGTCGAGCCGAACCTCCATACGTCCTCCTGGAGTTTCCATTTTGCAGATATCGAACGACAATTTCCCGGCAGTCAATTGCGCCAGCGGCGGTCCGTGGGATGATAGCCGATCTCCCTCCTTGTGGGGGAGATGCCCGGCAGGGCAGAGGGGGGCGCTGTCCCGCCGACTTCTCGGTCAATCAGGCAGGCCATCTGAGGGTTTCGCGCGGAGACGGATCCTGCGGACAGTCAGTGATCCTTCGCGCCCCCCTCTGGCCTGCCGGCCATCTCCCCCACGAGGGGGGAGATCACTCGATCTCTAGCTGCTTTGCCAAGTCCGACAGTATCGGGCGCTGACCTTGTAGAATTTTTGCCTCGGCCTCTGCCAGGCTGAACCAGCCTGCTCTGTCGACCTCCGGAAACTCCTTCATCAACCCAGACTTCGGCGGCCATTCCATGGTGAAGCTGTTGCTCTTGATGGTGGCGACATCGATCTCGGTCAGCGCCTCGACGGACCAGGCCATGACGATCTTGCCGCCCGGTTGGCTGTAGTCGCCAAGGCGCGCGAAGGGGCCATCGATCTTAAGGCCCAGCTCTTCCTCGGTCTCGCGTTGCGCGGCCGTCAATTCGTCCTCATCCTCGCCGACGAGGCCCTTCGGTATCGACCAGGCACCATCGTCCTTCTTCGCCCAGAACGGTCCACCGGGATGAACCAGCAGCACCCGAACATTGTCATCGGCCCGACGGTAGATCAGCAATCCCGCACTGCGTTTTACCATTTCGATACTCTCGTTTGCGAAGCTGGTTCCAACGGGCAGCGCCTGAGGATTGTCACCGAACCCCTGGATGCATACCTTATGCCGACCAATTGCGACGTTATGTCAGGCGCATCTGTATTGCTCCCCAACCGAGAATACGCAATCTGGATGCAGCCGCGAATCTACAGCGCCAAAGACTAGCCGGGGCGTCCTCAATGCAACTGGGTCTTATCGGCTACTATAGCGACTTCGTTGTCTATCCGCTGGTGATCGCCGTGCTGGCAGTGGCCGGGCTGCGCGAGGCCGGCGAAAGCAATGCGCCAGGCTGGATAGCCACGGTCATTGCGTGTCTCTGTCTGTGGACGCTGACCGAATATCTCCTGCACAGGTTCGTGCTTCACCACATTCCCCACATCAGGGATCTGCATGATCGTCACCATGTCGAAGAGCGCAGTTCCGTGGGCACGCCGACCTGGCTCAGCCTCGGCGTGCATGCGCTGATCGCGTTTTTCCCGGTATGGATGGTGTCGGATTTTTCAACGGCAAGCGCGGTCAGCTGCGGGCTGATGCTGGGCTACCTCTGGTACATCAGCACCCACCACATCATTCATCACTGGCACCCCGCCCATCCGAGCTATCTGTACACGCTCAAGCGCCGCCATGCGGTGCATCACCACGTCGACGAAACGGTCAATTTCGGCGTGACGTCAGCCTTCTGGGACAGGGTGTTTGGCACGGCGCGGCTCTAAGGGACCGAGGGGTATGCCTCAGCCGATCAACGCCGCTTTCCGCGACCGCCGGGGGATTTCGCTCCACGAGGCCCGCTCTGAACCGGCGTGTTGTTCTGGTTTTCGTCGGACAGTTTGCGCCAGCGGGCAAGGCGCTCCGGAGCGAGCGTACCAGCCTTCAAGGCAGCCTGCACCGCGCAGCCAGGTTCGTGGACGTGGGTGCAGTCGCGGAATTTGCACAGCGGGGCAAGTTCGGTGATTTCGGCAAACAGCGTGTCGATGCCGTAGGCGACGTCGCTGACCTGCAGCGTGCGCATTCCCGGCGTGTCGATCACCCAGCCGCCGCCGGCAATGGCGTGCAGCGATCGCGCGGTGGTGGTGTGGCGTCCCTTGGCGTCGTGTTCGCGAATGCCGGCGGTCTGTTGCGGCAATTGCTGCGCCGATCCGGCCAGCGTGTTGACCAGCGTCGATTTGCCGACGCCGGACGAACCGACCAGCGCCACCGTCTGGCCCGCGCCGCACCAGGCGGCTAAAGCGGTTGCGGCGTCTGATATGCGCGGGTTCAACATCACCACCGCCAGGCCGCGCTGCAGTGCTGCGGCTTGGCTTTGATACGCCTCGGCGTCTTCAGCCGTATCGGCCTTGGTCAGCAGGATCACCGGCGTCGTTCCGGCCTCGTTGGCCAGCGCCAGATAGCGTTCGAGCCGGGCGATGTTGAAGTCGGCATTGCAGGAGGTGACGATGAACAGCGTGTCGACATTGGCCGCGGCCAGCTGCGGGGTCCTGCCGCCCTGGGTGCGGCGCTCCAGCACCGTCTTCCGGGTCAGGCGGCGCTGCAGCAGATGCGTGTGGGGCTCGACCAGCACCCAGTCGCCAACGGCATAGTCGCCGGTGTTGGCATTGGCCGGCAGTGTCAGATCTGTCTGCCCTGTCTGCGATATTCCGGCCAGGCGGTCACGGTGCACCGTGGCAATGCGCGTCGGAACGAGGCCTGTCTCATCGGGCTCAAGCTGATCGCTGAAAAAATCCGTCCAGCCCAGGCTTGCGAGGGAGTCCGTCACGGCTTTGACCAAGGCGTCACAGACATCGGAGGTATCCTTGGCACATGCTGCGACAACAGCCTCTCGGGATTGGCGATGATGCGAGCCGTTCTATGGGCGGCGTGGCGGGATTTGGCAAGCGACGTCAAGTCATCAAAAGCAATCGGGAGGCCTGGCATCGCCAAGCCTCCCGAAGTTTGTTGCTGATCGTCGGCGGAGATTCCGCCGCGCCCCACTACAGCTCAATTACACGCAGGCTTGGCGCTGTTGCAGGCGTCGAGCAGTTCCTGCGGCGGGTCCTTGTGGAACACCGTCTTGAACGATTCCAGCACGTTGGACTGCACGACGGGCAGGGACTGCACACCGACCCAGGCCGGCGGCGTCTGGCCGATCAGCGCCTTCATCATGGCCAGCGCTTCGGCAACGCCCTGATCGTAGGGCCGCTGCGATCCGGTGGCCTTGAGCGGACCGCCCTTGGCGATCTCGATCGCCGATTGCAGGCCGAGATCGACGGTGGCGATCGGGATGTCGATGCCCTGGGCGCGCATGGATGACAGCGTATCGAGCGCCGGCTGGTCCCACACCGCATACAGGCCCTTCACATCAGGATTGCCGGTCAGGAAGTCGCCGGCGATCTGCGACACCTTCGACGGATCGGTGAAGTCGACCTGCTTCATGATGATGTCGGGACGGTTCTTCTTCATCCACTCGGAAACGCCCTTGGTGCGCTCATTGGTGCTGAAATAGTCGACGCCGAAATTCACCAGGCCGATCGTGCCGCCCTGCGGCATGCAGGAGGCGAGGATCGTCGCCGCGATCTGGCCATTGCCCTGGCTGTCGGCCGAGACCATGGTGGCAAAATCCTCAGGATGCTTGAGGCCGGTCGGGATGCTATCCATGAAGACCAGCTTGATGCCGGCCTGCTGCACCTTCTTGTAGGTCGGCGCCGTCGCGGTGAAGTCGACCGGGATCGAGATGATGCCGTCGGGATGCTGCTGGATGGTGTTCTCGATGTCGGCAATCTGCTTGTCCACCTGATATTCGGCCGAGGCCACGCCGGTGACGGTGACGCCATATTTCTTCAGCGTCTCGCTGATGCCTTGCACCTGCAGCTGCGACCAGTCGAGATTGACCGTCTGCATGGAAATGCCGACCTTGAAATTGCCGGCCTTGACCTTGGCGGCCTCGTCGTCGGTCAGCGCCAGTTCGTCGGGCGAAGCGGCCTTTTCCCCATTCGGGCCTTGCCCGACAATGCCCTTCGGGCCGAGCGTGGCCAGGTCGACGCCGGTAACGCAGGTGGCCGGCACTTCGGCGAGGCTGACTACGGTCGACAGCGCCAGTGCGCTCGCCGCCAGGCCCAGTATTGTGGTCAGGCGTGATGGATGTTGCATGCTTTCTCCTCCGTTGGTCGTCTCCTCGCCCCATGATTGGGTGAGGCATTTGCGTTCCCGGATCGCGGCGGTCTACCTCTTGGTGAAGGCAACTGCGGCGACGATGATGGCTCCCTTGATGACAAGCTGAAGCGATGAGCTGACGCCCAGCAAAACCAGCCCGTTGTTGAGCGTGCCGATGATCAGGCTGCCGAGCAGTGTGCCCAGCACAAAGCCGCGCCCGCCAAACAGGCTGCAGCCGCCAAGGATGACCGAGGCGATGACGTCGAGTTCCATGCCTTGGACGACGTCAGGCCGCGCCGCGTGCGAGCGCGCCGAAAGCACCAGCGACGCAAGGCCGGCAAGCGTACCAGTCAGCACGAAGGCCAGTGTCGTGACCTGCTTGATATGGATGCCGGAATAGAGTGCTGCCGTCGGATTGCCGCCGGCGGCGTAGATTCGGCGGCCATAGACGCTGTAGTGAAGCAGCAGGATGCCCGCCACGGTCACCGCCAGCGTCCAGATGATCGGAGCCGGAATGCCGAGCAGCGAACCCTCGCCGAAGATGGCAAAGTAATTCTCGTTGGTGATGATGACCGGCTTGGTGTTGGTCACCATCAGCGCCAGGCCACGCGCGGCGCTGAGCGTGCCAAGCGTGACCAGGAAGGACGGGATGGCGAGCTGCATCGTCAGCACGCCGTTGATCAGGCCGATCAGGGCGCCGGTGCCAAGCCCGGCCACGGCGCCGACGATCCAGCTGTTGTAGACGAACGACATGGCAAGGGCGGCACTCATGCCGGACAGCGCCAGCGTCGAGGCGACCGACAGATCGATCTGTCTGGAGATGATGACGAAGGTCATGCCGACGGCGATGATCGACACCAAAGTCGTCTGGCGGCCGATGTTGAGGAAATTGTCGATCGACAGGAACCACGGCGATGCCAGGCTGAAAACGATCAGCATCACCAGGAAGGCGAGATAGAGCATGTAGGGCCGCTCGCCCTGGACGAGATGCTGCAGGATCGAGCGTCCGCCGGCGGACTGAGCCGATGCGGGTTTCGCCTGAGAGGCCAGTTCGCTGTCGGTCATGCCGCCCTTTCTCCCGAAGACTGCAAGAGCTGGACCATGTGGTGCAGATCCTCCGCGCTGCCGAGATCGGCGCGCGCAATCGTCTTGACGATGCTGCCGTCGACGACGATCGAGACGCGGTCGCAAAGCAGCAGCAGTTCGGCCAGGTCCGACGAAACCAGAAGCACGCCGGTTCCGGCCTTGGCCGCGGTGCGGATGACGCCGTAAATCTCCTCGCGCGCGCCGACATCGACGCCGACCGTCGGTTCGTCGAGCAGCAGCACGCGCGGGCGCGGCTCGTTCCATTTTCCGAAGACCACCTTCTGCTGGTTGCCTCCGGACAGGTTTTTGACGGTGGTCGAAGCGTTCGGCGCCTTCACCTTGAGCTTGCGCATGGCGCCGTCGGCCTGCTCGACCGAAGCGCGATGCTGCAGCCAGCCCCAGCGCGAAAAATCCGGCAGTCGCGGCAGTGTGAGGTTGCGCTCGATAGAGTGCTCGAGAACCAGCCCCTGGACATGGCGGTCCTCCGGCACCAGTGCCATGCCGCGCCGGATGGCTTGCGCGGTATCCGTGTTATTCAGGGAGATGCCGTCGAGCGTCACATCGCCGTTCTGAACGGGCCGCACTCCAAAGATGGTTTGCAGGATCTCGGTGCGGCCGCTGCCGATCAGGCCGGCCAGGCCATGGATCTCGCCCGCGTGCAGATCGAGATGGACGCGGTCGAGCCGGTCGTTGCTGACTGCGGAAAGCGCAAGCACGGGTGTCTTGCCCTGCGATGGTGACCCCTGCCGCGCGTCGACCGATCCGGCATCCGTCGCACCCGCTTCCGCTTGGAGAACCGCATGCTCGGGGCCGACAATTGCGCCGACAAGCTGCCGCATATCGGTTTGCGCGGTGACGAACGTTCCGGCGTTGAGGCCGTCACGAAACACCGTCACGCGCTGCGAGATGCGAAAGACCTCGTTGAGGCGATGGGTGACGTAGATCACGCCAACGCCGCGGGCGGTTACCGCGCGGATCGCGTCGAACAGGATACGCTCCTCATCATCGGTCAGCGCCGAGGTGGGTTCGTCCAGAACCAGCAGCCGCACGTCGCCCATCAGCGCCTTGCTGATCTCCGTCATCTGGCGATAGGCAAACGGCAGCGAGCCGACGGTTGCGCGCGGGTCGAGCGGAATCTTGTGCTCGCGAAGGAAGCTTGTCGCCGTCTCCATCAGCTGCCGCTTCTTCAGAAACCCGAAGCGGTTGCGCGGCTCGCGCCCGAGCATCAGATTGGCGGCGACCGAGAGCGACTCGACCAGGCTCAAATCCTGGTAGACGACGGCGACACCGGCCTGGCGCGACTGCGATGGTGAGCCGAACGATACCGGCCGGCCATCGATCGCGATCGATCCGCCGTCATGCATATGCACGCCACTGAGGATCTTGATCAGCGTCGATTTGCCGGCGCCATTTTCACCGAGCAGGGCATGCACTTCGCCTGGCAATATCTCGAGGTTCACACCGCGCAGCGCCTGCACGCCGCCAAACCTCTTGCTGACGCCCTCGACGCGCAGCAAGGGTGTTCCCGACACTGGTGAAATCGAACCGTGTCCGATCATCACGCCCGCATTGCCTCCCTGTTGACCGGTGCGATCGTCGCATCGGTCGGCAACTTCTTGCAATTTCTGTTACTTTTTTTGTGACTTTTCCATCAGATCGTCGAAAAGTCAAACGCGGAAATTTGCGTCAGAGGTCAGGCCTCGTGCAGCTTCGTCTCGCCGTGCTCGGTGATGACGGCGTCGAACCCGGCGACAGGGGAGAAGAAGGCGCGCTTCAGTTTGCCAAGCTTGCTCGAGTCGACGACAAGATAGTTCTCGCGCGCCAAAGCCATCACCTTTTGCTTCACCACCGCCTCATGAAAATGCTCGCAGGTGGCACCGCGTTTGTCGTCGACACCGGCGGCCGAGAGGAATGCCACGTTTATGCCGACACTGGTGAGGATGTCGAAGTCATGGGTCCCCGAAAACGACGCCGATGCAGGGTGGTAGACGCCGCCGAGCATGATGATGGTCACATTGGGCTTGCGGGCCAGGCGTTCAGCGACGTTCATTGCATAACATATTGCGGTTATTTGATAATTTTCGGGAATGAGATCGATGAGATGAACCAGTGTGGTGCCGCAGTCGATGAAGATCGTTTCGTCGGGGCGGAGTTTTTGAACGGCATGCAAGCAGGCGTCGCGCTTGGCAGCCGCATGGCTGTCGGCGGCGGTCGCAAGTTCATAAGGAACGTCAGCTTCGATCTGGGCTGCCGACATGATGTGCCCGCCCAGGTAGGCGAAATGCTCCGGGTTTTCAGCGACATCCCGGCGAACCGTCATTTCCGACACGCCGAGCAGCACGGATGCCTCGCTCAGATGGATGACACGACGTTCCGACAACGCGTTGATCAACCTCACCGTCCTCTGGGCCTTGCGTGCAGTCATGTCTTTTTGCTCTTGTTTGGAATCTGTGATAAATTTGACAAGAGATGTTATCGCCGCGCAAGCGATTGTCAAATCTTATCAACACCGCAGGCCGATGCGGCGGCTTCAACGTCCTTTGGCGGGTCGTGACAACATCTGCGACAGGCTTTGGCTACCAAAGGTCCCCGGCAACAAGCCTGGCTGCCTCCGAATGGCCGTTGGACAAGGTCGGGTTTGCGCCGAAGCGCGCCCCGGCTGCCGACCATGCGGCCAGTTGGCCCGCCGACTGCGCAACTGAAAGCGCGTCCATCAGATCACGGTGCAGGTACGCCCCCTTCAGCACCACGCCAGCGTTCGCCTGTTCGACAAAAGCGGCGAAGCCGCATGTCTCGCTGACAATCACCGGCAGCCCGTTGGCGAGTGCCTCCAGAATAACCGTTCCCGCGGTTTCAATTCGCGCCGGATGAAGCAGGATATCGGCTGCCGCCATCAGTTCGGGCACATCGCTGCGGATGCCTGCAAATATGACGCGCTGCCGATCGCGGGCGGCAACCTTTGCCTGCAGCCAACGAGCCATGTCACTGTTTGGGACAATTCCGCAGACAAGCCAGATTGTTTCCGGGTGGGCTGCCAGGGCGGCCGCAACGCGATCGAAACCCTTCACCCAGGCGGACGATCCGATCGACAGCCAGACGGGTGCCTCTTCTGGAATACCCAGTTCGGACCGCAAACGTTGACGCGTCCCATCGGTGCGCAGGCCAGGCAGCCGTCGGGCAGGGTCAAGATTGGGGGAGATGCGGCGGAATCGGCTGTCGGGCGTATCCCAGACACGCTGATATTCATCTTGCTGATGCGCAGTCAGCATGATCAGGCACGTTCGGCTCCGGGGCTCGAAGCAGGCCTGCTCCAACTGCATCTGGGCGCGATAGCGGGGCGAAAAAGGGCGCCAGAATCCTGTCTTTACCGCGGCATAGGAGCGATCGCCCGAGTAATAGATATCCAGATCCGGTAATCTGTTGAAACCGACGATCCGGTCGAACTCCCGACGGCGAGACAGCAGTGTCTTGCCAAGCGCAATATCGCGACCGGGATTGGTCGGCACATGGCTTTTGACGACATGAACGTTACAGCCTGGATCTGCCGCCGCTCCACGGATTTCCGTCGTCAAAATCGTGACGTCATGGCCAGCCGCGATAAGGTGCCTGGCGACGGAAATGCAATCCCGCTGCAGCCCGCCATAAGTCGACAAATTGCTAATGGCCATGCCGAGGCGCATCTGAGGCTTTCAGTCCCGACGGTTTAAACCAGCCAAAACAACATGTTCGCGGTCGAGCACATGAGCGGTTGCGTATGCATTTTGCAACAACCTATGGGATCATAACCGGCGTGACTGAAAAAGAATTTAATCAACTTCACGTGACGGCATATCGGCGTATTGTGCCGAGAATCGGGCGCGGTTTCGCCGCCCGGCGATCGTCACATCTGCACCGACATTCCACCGTCCACGGTCAGAACATGGCCGTTGACGAAGGAAGCCGCGTCACTGGCAAGGAAGAGGGCGGCGCCGGCGATTTCCTGCGGCTGTCCCCAGCGCTGCAACGGAACCCGCTGGCGGGCGAAGGCGAGCATATCGGGATTTTCGGCAAGTGCTGCGTTGGTCTCGGTTGCGAACATCCCCGGAGCAATGGCGTTGCTCGTCACCCCGTGCGCGCCATACTCGACGGCCATGCTGCGCATCAGGCCGGTCAGCCCCTGCTTGGCGGCGGGATAGATGGCATCGCCGGACCGCGCCATTTCGCCGGAGATCGAAGTCACCGCGATCAGCCGGCCATGACCTTGCGCCTTCATGATTTCCGCCGCGTCGCGCGACAGCGAGATCGCCGACAGGAGATCGGTCCGGATCAGGTCATGGATCTCGTCGTCGCCGAAGGCGGCGAGCGGCCGCCTATCGCGGGCGCCGACATTGTTGACGAGAATATCGAGCCTGCCGTGGGTCTTGCGGATATCCGCGATCACTGCGCGGCCTGCCTGCATGTCGGCCATGTCGAAGGCCGCTGCCTGCGCACTGCCGCCGCCCTTGGCGAGGGCGGCGACGGCACTGTCGAGCGTTGCGGCGTTGCGTCCGCTGACAACCACATGGGCGCCAGCCTCGGCAAAGGCACGCGCGATCTCGAAGCCGAGCCCACGCCCGCCTCCGGTGATCAGCGCCACGCGTCCGCCTAAGGAAAATCTGTCGAAAATGCTCATGCCCGGCGAGCCTCACTATGCACAGAGATACCCGCGGCCGGCATGAACCTGGTCGCGGGTTTGATCTCTGGCGGATGCGATCAGAGCCGCTCAGCCCGGATCTTCAGGATCTGGTACAGCATGTTTCGAATGCGCTGCCAAACGGTCAGTCGCTTGATCATGCCTTCCCCTCCTGTTGCTCGCTGATGTCATAGGCCCATTCAGATAATCTGCGCCGCCAGCGCCACGCCGACCAATGAGGTGCCGACGCCTGCCGTGCGGATGGCGCCCGGCCAGCGCCGAAGCGTCAGGGCGGCCAGCGCACCGGTCGCGTGCAAGGCCGAAGTGGCGACCACGAAGCCAACCGCGTAGGCGATGCCGCTGGCCGTCTCGGGAATTTCGAGGCCGTGGGCGTTGCCGTGGAAGAGCCCGAAGAGGGCGGCCAGCGACGCGGCGGCGGCCAGAGGCAAGGGTCTGGCGAGCGCCATCATGGCGCCAAACATTACCAGCGACAGAGCGATGCCGGACTCCAGCGACGGCAAGCCCATCCCGGCCATGCCGAGCAGGGCGCCGGTGATCATCGCCGCGACAAAACATGACGGCACGACGACGATGGCTTTGCCGCCGGTCCGGGCGGCAATGATGCCGACAGCCATCATGGCAAGCAGATGGTCGATGCCGGCCATCGGGTGTTCAAAGCCGCTCGCAAAGCCGTGGACATGGAAGCCACCGCTGTGGGCGAAAGCCAGGGATGGGGTGAGGACTGCGGCGACGGTCAGGGCGAGCCTGCCGAGGATCGAAAGCGTTGGTTTCATCGTTCTGGACCTGTTTGAAAGAGGTGTGATCGGTTGGAAGCCGGAGCTCATTGTCCGGATCCCGGCATGGCGAATTGCGCGGCACCGGATCGGTCGGCAAGAAGCCGCGCCTGGCTGAAATCAAGAGGCCTTTGCCCGGTGCCGTCATGGTAGACGAAGGCCAGACGCCGCCGTCGCGACGTCAGTTTCGCGGGCAGCGGATGATACGTCACGCCGGCGCCGCCGATCAGCGGCATGACGGCGCCGACATCGACCATGTCCTGCGTCTCGACGCGCAGAAGATGCAGCCGCGAGCCGTCGGCGGTTTCGCCGACAAAGGGAATCCCGGCGAGGCGCAGGAAACTGGACGGATCCGGCGCCCGCGAAAACCCTTCGAGAAAGGCGATCTCGACGAGGTCGAGATCCATCGTCCTGGGGTCGGCGGGTTCGGGCGCATGGTCGTGCGGCAGGTGCGGCGTCTGCCATTGTAACGGCTTGCCGGCCGGCCCGTTGTGGCCGACCGGGTGCGGATGATGATGGTGACCATTCGGCCCATAGTGGTGGCCGTCGCCGAGGTCATGGTCGTGGTGATGATGATCCTCATGCATGGTCAAAAACTCGTCGGCTTGTCGATGATGGATTTGTGCTTGCCGAGATTGCCATGGGCGACCATCGAGCCGAGCGCCTCGACGACAACCCGCACGCCAAACAGCGCCGTGATGTCCGACGTGTCGTAGGGCGGCGACACCTCGACCACTTCCAGTCCGCAGATGCCGGGCGCCGAAACGAGCCCGAGCAGCTTCAACGCCTCGCGCGGCAGGAAGCCGCCTGGCTCCGGCCAGCCCGTGCCGGGCACGAAACCGCAATCGATGCTGTCGACATCGAAGGAGATGTAGACCGCGTCGGTGTCCTTCCATGCGAGCTCGAGCGCGATCTCCGCCGCCTTCTCCAGCCCCATCTGTTCGATGTCGGAAATCGTCAGCACGTTGGTGCCGCGCTTCCTCGCTTCGGCGACGCCGTAGCGGGGCACCTGCCAGCCGCCGATGCCGAGCTGCACCAGATTGGTTGCCGAGACGTTCGGCAGGTTGGTCGCCCAGTACCAGGGCGTGGTGTGCATGCGCTCGTCGAGATCCTTTTCCTGGATGTCGATATGGCGGTCGAAATGGATGATGCCGATCCGTTTCGAGGTCACGTCGGCAATGCCGCGCACGCACGGAAATCCGATCGAATGGTCGCCGCCCAGCATGATCGGCAGCGCGCCGGAAGAGGCGACATGGCTGACGCCCTTGGTGATCTGGTCGAAGCTCTTTTCGAGATTGGCGGGAATGGTGAAGACGTCGCCGGCGTCGCACAGTGTCATCTGCTCGCGCAGGTCGACACCGAGCTCATAGTTGTACGGCGTGTAGAGCGCCGAGATGCGGCGCATGCCTTGCGGTCCGAAGCGGGTTCCGGGCCGGTAGGTGGTGCCGCTGTCGAAAGGAATGCCCATGACGGCGGCGTCATATCTGCCGACATCGCGGACATTCTCGACATAGGGCGCCTTGAGGAAGGTGTTGATGCCGGCGAAATGCGGCAGCTCGCCGCGTGCGAATGTCGGGATCGACTTGTCGATGATCGAATCCGATCCCGGCAGGCCCATGTCCAGCGCCCATTTCTGTTCCTTGCGCCAGCCGTCCTCGGGCAGCTTTCCTTCCGCCTCGATCGACTTCCAGCCCTGCATTTCGCGGATTTCGAAGTTCGGATGGTGGAAACGCTGGCGTGGCTGACGATCGGTGAGCCCGGCGCGGCGATGCCGGCGTTCTGGACTGTCTGTGTGCATGAAAACCTCCTTCACGACGCCGTCGTCGCAATTGCGCTGTCCAGTCGGGTCGTCCCGACCATCGCGGCCACTTTGGCCACGTCTCGTGCGGAAGCCCGGTTCTTGCGGTCGAGCTTCAGATCGTAGGTGATCGTCGCGCCATAGGCGGACGGGAACTGGGGGTCGTGGCGCACCTTGTCGAAGACCAGCACGCGGGTGCCGAGCTTGAAGGCCTCGCCGATATCGTGGGTGACCATGACGACGGTCATGCTGTGCTCGCTCCACAGCTCGGTCAGCAGTTCGTGCATCTCGACGCGAATGCCGGGATCGAGCGCGCCGAACGGCTCGTCGAGAAGCAGGATCTGCGGTCTGCCGAGCAAGGTCTGGGCGATCGCCAGCCGCTGCTGCATGCCGCCCGAGAGTGAGGCCGGATAGAGATCGCGCGCATGGGCGAGGCCGACGCGTTCCAGCATGGTTTCGGCCTGTTGCCTGGCGCTTTTGCGCCTGGCGCCGAAGACACGGCCGAACGGCCCGCCAGAGCGAAAGTCCTCGACCAGCAGCAGGTTCTGCAGGGCAGTCAGATGTGGAAACACCGAATAGCGCTGGAAGACGATGCCGCGTTGCGGCGTCGGTTCCGGCACGATCGGCCGGTCGCCGACAACGACCACTCCGCCGCTCTGCTGTTCCTGGCCGAGCAGGATGCGCAGGAAGGTCGATTTTCCGCAGCCGCTGGCGCCGACCAGCGACAGGAACTCACCGGCCTCGGCGGTGACATTGACGCGCTCCAGCACGCGGGCATCGCCGTAGCTCTTCTCCAGCCCATGGACGATGATGCGGCTCATTTGTTTTGCACCGGATGAGCCCAGGGGGAGATGAGGTGCGAAAGCCGCACCAGCAGCCAGTCGGTGATGACGGCAAGCAAGGTGATCCAGGCGACGTAAGGCAGGATCACATCCATCGACAGATAGCGGCGAACGAGGAAGATGCGGTAACCCAGTCCCTCCGTGGAGGCGATGGCTTCGGCCGCGATCAGGAACAGCCAGGCCGGTCCCAGTGCCAGCCGCACGCAGGTGATGAGGCGCGGCATGACCTGCGGCAGCACCAGCCGCAGCACCATGGTCCAGCTGTTGCCGCCGAGCGTCTGCGCCTTGGCGACGAGTTCGGGCGGCAATTCCATCACCCGGTTGGCGATGTCGCGCACCATGACCGGTGCGACGCCGACGGCGATCAAGGTGATCTTGGCGGTTTCGCCGAGGCCGAGTGCGATGAACAGGATCGGCAGCAACGCCAATGGCGGGATGACGCAGACGACGGTGACGAAGGGCAGCAGAAAGGCCCTGACGCGCGGGATGAAGCCGATGGCGACGCCAAGGCAAAGTGCGACGAGCGTGGCCACACCCACGCCTGCGAACAGCCTGATCAGACTGGCAAACGTGTCGGCCCAGAGAATCAGGTCGCCGGAACGCTTGTCCGGTACCGTCGCCAGGTCGAAAAAGGCCGACCACATCTGTGCCGGGGAGGGCAACAGCTTGTCGCTGGGATTGACGGCCAGTCTTTGCGCCGAAGCCAAGAGATAGGCGATCGCCACGGCGGCAAACGGCAGCGCCCCAAGCAGCAAGGCTCCGCCGCGCGAGACCGTCGCGTTGATGAGGCGAAGCCGCACCCTCGGCCTGCGCCGGGGCGGGGGCGCGACTTCAGCCCCCGTCTCGGGCACAGCGTTCATGGTGCCGGTTCCCTTGGCCAGCATGTCGCGCCCTACAGCGTTCCAGCCGCCGCCAGGGCCATGTAGGCAGGGTCGAAACGCAATTTGACGTTCTTGGCGTCGCCCAGCGTCGAGCCGTCGGGGAAGCTCATGCCGATCACGTCGACGCTCGGCGCATTGGTGCCGAGGATGCCGTGGCTGAACAAGAAGTTGCGGACCAGATCCATGGTCTTCGGCAATTCGGCGCCGTTGGTGAATGCGACCGCCTTGGCCGGCTCGAAGAACATCGCCGTCGATGCAAGCTGGGCGTCGAAGCCGGCAAGATCGGTACCCGATGCCTTGGCCATTTCTTCCTTGGCCGCCTTGCCTTCGGGTGTGCCCGAAGTCATCAACGCCATCGCTTCGTACCAGGCGCCAACCAGCGCCTTGCCCAAGGCCGGATTGTCCTTCAGCGTCGCCGTGTTGACGACCATCATGTCGATGATCTCGCCGGGAATCTGCGTCGAATCGAATACTTTGTGGGCGCCCGGCATGGCTGCGATTTCCGAGACCAGCGGATTCCAGGTGACGACGGAGGTGACGTCGCTGGTGCCGTAGGCGGCGACCATATCGGCATCGGAGGTGTTGACCACCGTGATGTCCTTCTCGGCGAGCCCGACCGTGTCCAGCGCGCGCGCCAGCAGATAGTGCGAGACCGAGAGCTCGACGAGATTGACCTTCTGGCCGGCAATGTCCTTGAGGGTGTCCTTGTCCTTGAGGATGACGGCGTCGTTGCCGTTGGAGAAGTCGCCAACGATCAAGGCGGTCGTATCGACGCCGCCGCCGGCCGGGATCGACAGCGCGTCCATATTGGTCATCGAGCAGCCGTCAAAGCCGCCGGCAGTGTATTGATTGATGCTTTCGACATAGTCGTTGATGCGGGTGATCTCGACATTGATGCCGTATTTGTCGGCCCATTTCTTCATGATGCCGCTGTCGGAGAGATAGCCCCAGGGCATCCAGCCGACATAGATCGACCAGCAGATCTTGAAGTCCTTCTTGGGCGCCGCTTGCGCGGCTGCGAGGAAGGGAAGGCTGAGTGACGCGGCGAGGATGATTGCGGCCAGCTTGCGAAGCATTGCGTACCCCTGTTTGCGATCCGGATTGCGTCCGGACGTCTGTTGGGGGTTCACGGAGCGCGCATCCGGGAGAGGTTCGCGCCAGCAAACCCGTGCAGGGTTCTCCCGGGATTTTGGCCCGCCGTGTTCCGCCGGATGCTTCAATGCACCCCTGGCGGTCGCGTCTCTTGGACCAGCGCCGTGATGACACGGCCGGAACCCTAGACGCTCTGCACATCAGCAACGAAGCAAGGGGCGTGCCAGTCCGGAAATGCCGCGCTGCGGCTGTTTTCGCCTGGATTTGAAGGCAGTCGCATCATCCGGTGGCGCAAAAATCATCGCTGCGCCGCCAGATTAGGCAGCCGGATGGGCAGGGCGCACGCGCGGCCGCTTGGCACCCCGGCGAGTTCGGAGAGAGCGCCAAGGCGTTTCCCCGGGCAGGAGGAAGAAGATAGCCGGCGCCGCAGGGGGCGGGGGGTGGGATTGGGGTTTCCCGAAGCGCCGGCCAAGCGGAAATCAAGTCCGCTGCAGGAACAAGCTAGCAGAGGTCGGGCCAGTTCATATTCCGTGATCGCGGAACTGGCGGAGAGAGCCGGATTCGATTTTCGGCCGCAAGCCAAGCGATCCAAGGCTTTCAGCAAATATTGCTACAAAGAATGTTGCGCCAGCGGTGCGGACACGAGCCGGCCGGCCGCACCCTTTGTCACCGGAGGAGATTTCGTCGCGATCGTTTCGGCGCTAGTTGTGAAGGTGCGACAATTGAAATCCAGTTTCGAGGTCGACGCCGGATAGCAGCGATTCCGCTGATCGGAACATGTCTTCGAACTGCAGCTCGCTTTCAAACACCACGCCGCCAACGCTGATAGCCAGGGCATCCTCGGTTCCTTTTGGCGCGAAATAGACTTGCGCCACGCGGGTTCGGATACGCTCGCCGATTTCCTTGGCGTCGGCTTCTGTCGCGCCGGGGAGAAACACGCCGAACATGGCAGTTCCGATGCGACCGACCAGATCTTCCTTGCGCACCGACGATTGGATCGTCACCGCTATCAACCGCAAGGCTTCGTCTCCCCATCCGAGACCAAAGCGCAGATTGATGGACCTGATATGCTCGGGGTGGATGACCAGGAAGGCACCCGATCTTGGACCCGGCGCTGACGGTCTTGTTGCTCGCCTTTCAACCATCGACGTGAAGGCCGCCCCGTTCAAGCAGCCTGTCAGGCTGTCAAAGGTTGCCGACTTGTTGAGTTCTTGTCGATAACGACGGCTCTCAATCTGCTTCAAACCAATGAATAGAAAAAGCGGGACACCAACGACGACTGGCAACAGGATTGCCGTGATCATGCTGCGGCCAAATGGCGTCAGCCCTTCAGCGAACAACAGCAGATAGTTGAGGACAAGAGAAAACCCCAGAATTCCCGCGGTTCCGAGAAAGGTCAGCCATGCGACGCCTTTCCATGCCTGGGGGGAGGTGTTCGCCATCTCTTTTGTCACTAGCCGATCTCCTGTCAGATAGGCTGGTATAAGGCCGGCAAGTTACAATTTTGGCCTGAAGAAACAATAAAATTTGATGAATTGGGCTGAATAACCTCTGACCCCAACTGGCCGCAAGGCGAGCTTAAATTGTCCAGAAGAAAATTACGCCCTGACGGTTAACAAGATCGTCAGCGTCACCTGAACAACCCCGCGCGGTTCCCTTGTCCGGCTGATGTTGCTCCAGCTTCGTCCGGTGATGGTTGCATGGAGGTTCCAAAAAGGCGAGCCGACTATCGTGGCGGGCCGAATATGCCCATCTCCGCGTGCCTGGCCGTCGCCTCCGCCTTGCCGTAGATGCCGCTCGGCAAGGCCGTTGCCCAGCCGTTGGAAACAAGCCAGGCGCCGACGTCCTGGTTGCCCAGCTTGCACGGTGCGGCAATGGTAAAACGATCGATTTCCGGCGGCACGAAGCATTTAAGCGCCCGGCCGCGCAGCCAGGAATTGAAAGCTGCGCGTGCACGCTGGCCGCATGGCCAGGAGGCGACATCGTGAAGCGAACAGGTCCTATCCGGGTCGACGCTCTGGACCCCGCTGATGACCACCTTGCGACCCATGGATTCGAAAATCGCGGACGACGTGGCAATCGGACTGTAAAGCAGGATCTCGCGCCAGTCGTTCGGCATTGGCGTTTTCGGAGGTACGGCGAGACTGAGTTCGCTGAGTGGCGGACGAGGCTCGATCCGCTCGATCTCTGAGGGATCAAGTGGTGGTGGAGCGATCAGGTCCTGCGCAATCTTGCGTGCTCGCCGTCGCGCGTCGGGAACGGCCGCGACCGGTCGGGTTGCCGGCTCGCCGCCAATATCCAGAGATGGCGCAAGAGCTGGTCGATCGACAGAAAGCCATGCCGCGGCCTGAATGATCAGGAAGACCCCGGCCAGAAGCTCGAGGCCGCCGAGCGTGATCGCCAGGTGGTTGCGACCCAGCCTGGCCATCAGCTCGAGCAGGTTCCCGAGGCTTCTTCCCGCTCAGAAGCTCGACGTCGATTTCGCAACCTGTTTGAGAGCACCCTTTTGAACCCGATAGAACGGCATCGATCGTTGGCTGGACCCATCTGGGCGAAAGCGGAACAAACCTGTCGATCCGCGAAACCCGTTCGGATTTTCGAGAACCTGCTTGCTGAAGCCATCAGGTCCGACCGCGCTGGCAATCCCTGCAGTCAGGGCAACCATATCATAGGCATAGGCGACGTTGACGTCTGCCTGGTAATTATAGGTGGCCTTGAAGCGGTCGGCGATAGGCCCGGTTTCGCTCGGATCGAGCGTGGCGATATAAGCCCCTTCAAACAGCGGATCCATCGGGCGCTCCAGCCAGCGGTTTGTTCCCACGACAGCAATTGCCTTTCCCGGGATACCCTTCGACTTCAGGGCGGCAAGGACTTGCGAGGGGCTGTCGTCTCCGCTGGCGAGGATGACGGCGTCGGGAGTGTCCACGAGAGAGCCCATGTCGGTCACCGCCTTAGTGCCGCCGTCGCCGGCCGAATACGGGATGGTGACCGCCAGCGTCGCACCATAGATGCTGAGGCTGTTGGCGACCCGCTTTTCAACCCCGCTGGCGTCGGCGCCGGCCGCGACAAGCAGCACGAACTTCTTGCTGCCTTTCGCCGCCAGGCCCGCGGCGCCTGCTGCCGCGCTGTCGGCTTCGCTGAGGCGCACGGCATAGACGCCGGGGCCGCCGGCGAAATTGTCGGCCAGCGCCAACACCGGTGGCCGCGTTGATCCCGACAGTTTGGCAACATGCTGGGCTGACGGCAGTTCAACCGGGCCGATGACGACTTTCGCCTCGGTGGTGATCGCCTTCACCGCCATTTCGCTGGCGTGCGCGCTGTCGCCCTTTGTGTCCTCGACCGTCAGCGTGAGCAATCCGTTGCCAAGATCCGCCATAGCGAGCTTGGCGCCATCGAGCATCTTCCTGCCGTTTTCTCCCACGGTTCCAGGAGCGGAAAGAGGTAGCAGCATCGTGATCTTGGTCGAGCCGGTGCCGAGTGACTGGGTCGCCTGGGCCGGACCGGCCACAGCGCCGCCAGCTTGCGCTCCTGGCGCGGCAATCGCAGCCGGATCAAGAGCATCGGAAACGCTGCCTTTCGACTGGCAACCCGACATTAGTACAGCGAGTGCAAATGCGATCGCCCCTGTCCGCAGACAACGGACCTGTCGGCCAGCTTCCATGAATGCTCCACCCTATATGCCGCCGGATGTTCTTCCCGGTCTGATCTTCAACTCACATTACGGCGGACTTGCATCGCCGTCTTGTAATTCCTGGGTCATGGTTTAGCCGTCGAAGAGCCGGCCTCTGAGCGCCTTGATCCGGCTCGCTTGCCCTGCACTTCGATAGTCGGCGCATTTCATGTATCGCGGCCCGGGAACGAACACCCGGCGCACGCAAACCCGTTTTTCCTGCACAGAGGCACCATCGTCTTCTCCAGCCGAAAATGCGGAAAAGCCGAATGTTGCCACCGGCAAAGGCCCCGTGACCTCGAAGCCTTCCCTGGCCAGGATCGCGCGCGCACGCCGGCAGTAGCGGACCGAAAGTGCAGAGAACCTGTTTTCATTGTGCCCGGCGCGATACTTCATGACCGTCGTGCACAGGTCGCCGGCGGCAATTCTGTTTGCCTGCGCAAGATATCTTACGCCAAGCGCTATGTTGGTTGCGGGCAGGCCGAGTTCATCAAGCGAGCCTCGGAAGCCAAGCATTCGCGCCGTTGCCGGCATCACCTGCATCAGGCCGACTTCGCCGTCGGCGCCGTGCACATCGGGATCGAACCCGCTTTCTATCTCCATCACCGCATGCGCCAGCACCGGCTCCAGGCCGTAGATCGATGCCTGACAGCTCGCAAACGCCTTGAATGTCTCTCGCGTCCATTCCTGGGCTGCAAGACAGCGAACTGGCGGAGACTGATGGTATCTGCTGGCCAACGGCCGTTCCAACCAGTTGGCGTGGGCTTGAGTGGCAAAGCCGACCAACGCGATCGCTCCAGCGATCGCGCTCAACACTGGTCCGTCGGCTATCATTGTCAGCCAACCGGCGCGTCTTCGCCCTTCCGGTCAGTGCATGTACTCGACCATGCGATCGTGAAAACACTCGCATTTGTTGAGGGTATCTTCGTCCTTGTAGTTTGTCTTCAGGTAGCCGTAAGCCATGCCGCAGGCGACCTTGGCTTCCGATGCCCAGACGAAGACAGGGCGGGACGAATTGATCCATTCCGAGCTGTTGGCGGCGGCGACCGACTCGTCCATCAGTTTCACCACCTGGGCCTTGAGATCGACGATGTTGTCGTTCAGCACCAGGTTCGACGTGCCGACCGTGCGGCAATAGTCGGCCACCGGCCCTTCGATGATGTCGGCGGCATAACCCGTCGACCCGACTGCCAGCAACAGCGTCGCAGCGGAAACCAGCAGTCTTGCAGAACGTTTCATGATGAGCTCCCCTAGGTATTAGCAATGTATAACATGATCGCGTGGCCACGCGCCATGCCGTTAGACCAAGTTTGCCGTGGTTGTATGCTGGGTTACGCCATCGTCGTAGAGAAGCGTGATCGTGTTGGCCGCAGGCAAGTTCTGCAGCGTCGCGACATCGACGAAATTGGCGCCGCCGGTGGTGCCGTTGGCGTCGACGCTGAGCGTGCCCGTTGCCGCATTGTAGTTGACGAAGTCGCCGACATTGGCGCCGCCGGGTGCGGTGTCGAACAAGGACGACAGGTCGATCTTGTCGCCATGCCCGCCGACACCGCTGTAGTCGACAATGAGGTCCTTGATGTCCAGGCCGTCGAGCTTGAACGTGTCGGCTCCCGCTCCACCGGTCATGGTGTCCTGGCCGAGACCCCCGATCAGAACGTCGTTGCCGTCGCCACCGCTGATGAGGTCGTTGCCGGCTCCGCCGCTGATGAAGTCGTTGCCGCCCCGGCCGATGATGACGTCGTTGCCGCCATTGCCGTTGAGATTGTCGATGCCGGACGTTCCGTAGATCTGGTCGGCCAGCGTCGCATCGCCATTCACCACAATGCCGGGGTCGCCCGGATCATGCGAGAAGAACGAGAAGTTGACGTTGCGGGCCTGCCAGTTGCCGCCGTTGTTGTCGAAATAGGACAGCGTCCATGTGTCTCCCGCTGTCGGCGGATGCGCGATCAAATAGCTGGCAAGCGTGGTGGCAGTGGCATTGCCGCCAGCGTCCAGAAGGAAGACGTGATCGTAGTCTACTGTCGCCTTCATCTGGCCCGTGGCCGCATCGTAGAACCAGGTCTGCTCGAATGTTCCGGCGGTCAGATCGTCTTCGACGACTGCGAAGTGATTGGTGCCGATTCTGATTTCAACCTGAACCTCCTGTTCGCGATGAGAGCCGGCGCTGCCGTCGTTGAAGGCTCCGGGGTCTCGTTCGCCGACGGGAATAGGTACCGTATTGGGCTGTTGCTGGAAGTCGGTATAAACCACCACCGTCGCGCTATGTGGATCGGCCAGGATCGCGTTCACTGTCGCTGCCGACAGGGCAAGCGTCGTGACCTGATCATTGCCTGACGTAAGCGGGCTGCTGCCATTGCCGATCTGTGATGTGTCGCTGGGCAGGCTGTTCGGCGGCACTTCGTGGATGCCGACCGTCTGCGCGACGTGGGTGTGGCCATCATAGACGTCCAGCGACAGGTTGTTGTTGACCGTGTCGGTTTGTGATGCGGTCGGCCGATAGACGAGGTCGTCCAGCAAGTTGATGCCGCCGGACGGATTGTAGAGCACGGTTCCGGCGGTCAGGGCGACATAGGTCACACCGTTGAAGTAGAACGTCCCGGTCGGGATCGTTCCTGTCGCCGTGACGATGAGGTTATCGCCGTCCGCGTCTGTCGGGATCGAGACCAGCAGCGGATATCCGTTCGGATAGCTGGGCGTGCTGAGCGTTTGCTGCGCCGGGTCGCTCGACATCCAGTTCTGGGTGTTGGCAACAACGGGTGCATCATTGACGTCGGTCAGGTTGATGGTCAGCGTCGTCGTCGACAGGTCGCCGTCGCCGTCCTTGATGGTGTAGACGAACACGTCGGTGGTGTTCGCGTTGATGCTATGGGCCGTCGACTGGTAGGTGTAGGAGCCGTCGGCGTTGAGATGCAGCGTGCCGTGCAGGCCCGCAATGTCGGTGTTGACACCGCCCGATACCGCTGTTGTGGTGTTGCCGCCGGCCGCCCGTACGCCATCGATCGTGGCCCCGTCGGCGCCGGCGACGTCGTTGACGAGCACGCCCGCCGCTGCCAACACGGTGAGCAAAGCGCCCTCGTTGACATTGCCGATGTCGGCGACTGCCGTCGGCACGTCGTCGACGATGTTGACGGACAGGGTGCCCGTGGCGTTCTGGCCGTCCTGGTCGGTGAGCGAGACGGCAAGGTTCTCGAACAGGCTGTTGGTGGCCAGGCCGGTGGCATGGGCCTCATTGTCGAGCAGCGTGTAGGAGTAGCTGACGGTGCCGGTTGCGGGATTGTAGCCGGTCACGTTCAGCGTATTGCCGAGCGCGGTGGTGAAGGAGCTGGCGGTGAATACGCCGTTGGTGA
>NZ_JBFUFZ010000009.1:0-171009 GCF_056403175.1 Mesorhizobium sp. P3_A10
GGTGGTCGAGGTGGTCGAGAGTCGGTCCGCAACGTCCTCTACATGGCTGCGCTCAGCGCCGGAGTGCATAACCCCATCTTCGCCGCCTTTCGCCAGCGCCTACGGGCCAAAGGCAAGGAAGCAAAGGTCGCCATTGTGGCCGTCATGCGCAAGCTTATCACCACCCTCAACGCCATGATGCGTACCAACAAATCCTGGAACCCCGCATCGATATGAAAGCACGGTTGCTCACCTGCCTGCCGGCATCCTCTCCCCGTAAACGGGGCGAGGGGCGCTCTCACCAATGATTTCTCCAATCACCAGCGTTGCAAGAGTATCGCCGGCGGCGCGGCCAGCTTCTTTCTCCCCGTTTACGGGGAGAAATGCCCGGCGGGGCAATGAGGGGCGGCGCCAACCTTGCGAATGGGGCGCTAGGCCTGTCGAAAATTTGACGATAGGCTGAAACGAACTCCACGGGGATTCCACATGCGCACCCTGCTGCTTGCTTCTTTTGCCCTCGTCGGTCTCTGCCAGGCGGCACATGCCGATGGCATTTCCAGCGCCTACACTGATCTCGACTGGAAGGAGGACTGCGTCACCTACGCGCAAGCCGAGGAGGGCGACGGTGACTGGGCCGAACTCGCCTGCTCCGGCTATCGCGGCTACCCCGTGTTGGTCGCCTATGACGACGCCCGTGAATCGCTGTTCTATGGGTTTCCGCCCAGCAGTGACATGACGACGGTCTGGGAGAGTTTTTCCGGCTTCAACTCGTCAGGGCCCAAGGTCGAATGGCGCATCGAGACCAAGGGCGATGTCGCCATTCCCTTCGCCGCCATCCACCGCCGCTCGATCAGCAATCCCGACGACGAGAACAAGCCGACCGAAGTGCTGCTCGTCGCCAAGGTCGGCCAGATGGACGCGCGCGACGGCTGCACGGTCGCCCTGGTGCTCGCCACCGGCAATCCCGCCGCCAACGACCAGGCCCGCAAGCTGGCCGACGAAAAGGCGAAGACCTTCGCCTGCGGCAAGGACAAGCACACCGTCATCGGCAACGTGCCGGCCTTTGGTAGAGTGGATAACTGAGCCCAGCGGAGATTGGCTGAGGCGCCCAAAACTTCGTCATCCTGGGGCGAAGCAAGGAGCGCAGCGACGCAGCGCAGACCCCGGGATCCATGCCGCGACCTCAACGTCACCGCAACGGTGCAGAATTCTGTTCCGCTGCGCACTTCACCTGGCGTAACGGCATGGATACCAGGGTCTCCACGACGCCGCTTCGCGGCTGCTCCGCCCTGGTATGACGAAGCTGAGGGGCCTCGCCACCTAGGCAGTACGAGGCGAAGGGTCAGTAGAGGCTCAGCCGTGTTTAGCCGCCTTGGCCCGCGCGATCGCGTCGACGATCATCTTCTTGGCATATTTGGAATCGTGCCAGCCTTCGATCTTGACCCATTTGCCGGGCTCGAGATCCTTGTAGTGCTCGAAAAAGTGCTGCACCTGCTGGCGGGTGATGTCAGGCAGCTGCGTGTATTCGGTGACGTTTTCGTAGCGCAGCGTCAGCTTGGGTGAAGGCACGGCGATGACCTTCTCGTCCTGGCCGGCATTGTCTTCCATCACCAGCACGCCGATCGGCCGCACATTGATGACGCAGCCCGGCACCAGCGCGCGCGTGTTGCAGACCAGCACGTCGATCGGGTCGCCGTCGCCCGACAGCGTGTGCGGCACGAAGCCGTAATTGCCGGGATAGCGCATCGAAGTGTGCAGGAAGCGGTCGACAAACAGCGTGCCGGCTTCCTTGTCCATCTCGTACTTGATCGGCTCGCCGCCGATCGGCACTTCGATGATGACGTTGATGTCCTCCGGCGGATTCTTTCCGATGGCGATGGCTTCAATGCGCATGGCTTGTCCCTCTTTTGATGGGAGATCGATAGCTGGCGCTGCCGCGCGGCGCAATGCGGCGAATGGTGCTGGGCACGATCGAAGACGGAAGTGGCATGGAGGCCTGGGATTATTCCCAGACGAAGGCGACCTTCTTCAGCGCTTTCTGCTCGAAGATCTCGACGCCTTCGGCGACATCGCGGCCGCCGGCACCGGTGTAGAAGTCGAGCGCGTTCTGATTGTCTTCCAGCGCCCACACCACCATGCCTTTCAGCCCGTGATCGGCGAGCCGCGCGCGTGCCGCCTTGAACAGCCGGCTGCCAAGCCCGATGCCCTGATATTCTGGGCGCATATAAAGCTCGTAAATCTCGCCCTGCTGCCTGAGTTCGCGGGCGCGATTCTTGCCGATCGTGGCGTAGCCGGCAATCTTGCCGCCGATTTCGACCACCAGCACTGTGGCGGCGCGGCGAATGGCGTTCGCCCACCAGTCGGCGCCGCGGCGGTTGATCATCGAGGTCAGCGTGCGATGCGGAATGATGCCGGAATAAGCGCCGTTCCAGGCTTGCTGGTGCACGTCGGCGATGGCGCCGGCGTCGCGCGGCTCGGCTTTTCGGATGTCGATGCTCAGCGTATTCATGATTTGTTAACCATAAACCCGCATCGGCCATTTGCAAGAGTCCGGTAAGCCGGCTCATGCGCTTTCGCACAAGCGATCTAGATGCAGGAAGAGCCTGTCTGAAAACGCGCTCTGCCGAGGCGGATGGCGTGGTTTTCGAGAACCGAAGCGCAGCGGACTTTTTGGTCCGTGAGCATCGGAAGCGCAGAAAATCGCGTCAGGTGTCCGGCAGAGGTGCGTTTACGGGCAGCCTCTCAGATTTCGACCAGGTGATCGTCAAGCTCATTGGCATCGGCGGCCGAAACCGGGAAATGCTCGGCCAGCACGACACCGACCGATTCGATCGCCTTGACGAAGCCGTCGGCCAGGCGGTCGTCGCCGGCATGCGCGGTCAGGTCGCGGATGACACCGTCCCAGACATGCTGGCCGACCTTGGCATTGATGCCGCTGTCGGCAACCACTTCGGCATAGCGCTCCGCGATCGAGACGAACACCAGCACGCCGGTGCGCGCTGTGGTGCGGTGAACGTTGCGCGCCAGGAACTGTTTGATCGCATTCGTGTGCGCCGCCTGGTAGCGCAGCCGCCGCGGCACAAGGTGAATGCGCAAGCCGGGCACCGCCCACAAAAGGATGAGCACGCTGGCCAGTGCCAGAAGCTGGGCGATGACGAAATGCGGCAGACGGATTGTCAGCCACCAGGCTTCCAGCCCGTAGCCGACGGCAAGACTGACGATGAGCATGCCCAGCGTCGCCATGAAGGCGGCCGGGAAGAAATAGCCGTCGCTGGCATGCGCCACGACGCAGTAGATCTCGCCGTCGGTTTTTGATTCGGCAGCGCGGATCGCGCTGGCGATGCGCTCATGATCTTGCGGGCTGATCGGTCGTGTTGCCATGATCTGTCTCACCAGCTCCCTGAAGAACCACCGCCGCCGGACGAGCCGCCGCCGCCTGAAAACCCGCCGCCGCTGCTCGAGCCCGACGACCAGCTGCTGCCGGAACTGCCCGACGACCAGCCGCTGCTTGACGACGACCCCGATGTCCAGCTGCTGCCCGAGGACGACCCCCTCGGCCCCTGGCCGTAGCGAAACGTCATGCCCAGCCATTTGTACACGCCCGGTGACAGCTTGGTGCCGAACATCGGTGGCAGGAACGCCATCGCCAAACCGCCGAAGAACATCGTCCCCCACAGGATGAGGAACACCGTGACGATGGGATCGAGCGGCGTGCTGTCGTCGGCTGGGTTGCGCTTGCCGCGCGCCTCCAGCTCCTCCGGATTGCCTTCCAGCACCATGACCATGTCGTCGACGGCCTTGCTGATGCCGCCGGAAAAATCGCCGGCACGGAAGGCCGGCACCATGTCGTTTTCGATGATCAGCTTGGTGTGCAGGTCGGTCAGCGTGCCTTCCAGCCCGTAGCCGACCTCGATGCGCATCTTGCGGTCGTTCTTGGCCACCAGCAATAGCACGCCATTGTTTTCGCCGGTCTGGCCGAGCTTCCAGAAACGGAACAGCCGGTTGGCGTAGGGCTCGATCTCTTCGCCATCGAGACTGGATATCGTAGCGACGACGATCTGGTCCGAGCCCTTTTTCTCGAAATCCGCCAGCTTCTGCGTCAGCGCTGCTCTGGTGCCGGCATCGAGGATGTTGGCATTGTCGACGACGCGACCGGTGAGAGCCGGCAGGTCGGCGGCAAGGGCCGCGAACAGCATTGCAACCGTGGCCAGCAGGGCAATGCCGACGGTCGCGGCGGCGCGGCCGGGTTTTGGCGGATTGAAGACGCGTCCTGTCATGCGGTGGCCAGGTCCCTCAAGTGCCATGACTGTCCCCGATCACCGTGATCATGTCATCAACCGCTTGGGAAATGCCGCCGGAGAAATCGCCGGCGCGGAACGCCGGCACCATGTCATCTTCAATGATCCGTGTGGCGTCCTGGTTGGTCAGCGCGCCTTCCAGCCCATAGCCGACCTCGATGCGCATCTTGCGGTCGCTCTTGGCCACCAGCAGAAGCACGCCATTGTTCCTGCCGACCTGGCCGAGCTTCCAGTGATGGAACAGCCGGGTGGCATAGGGCTCGATCTCCTCGCCGTCGAGACTGTTGATCGTGGCGACGACGATCTGGTCGGAACCTTTGGTCTCGAAATCCTGGAGCTTCCGGGTGAGCGCCGCCTCGGTCGCGGTGTCGATGATGCCGGCATTGTCGACCACCCGCCCGGTGAGTGCGGGCAGCTCCGCCGCCAGCGCCGCGAAGCCGGCGAACAACACCGCCAGGGTCAACAACGCGCCGGTGACGAAACGGCCATGCCAGGAATTGATGATGCCTGTGGTCATGTCACCAGCTTCCCGAGGAACCGCCGCCGCCGGACGAGCCGCCGCCGCCGGAAAAGCTGCCACCACCGCTTGAGCCGGACGACCAGCCGCCGCCCGAAGACCCGCCGCTCGACGAGCGCTTGCCCGGCTCGAAAGTCATGCCAAGCCAGCGATAGCGGCCGGGTCCGAGCCTCTGGCCAAAAATCGGCGGCAGGATGGAGGCCGCCATGCCGCCGAAGAAGATGATCGCCCAGATGCTTATGAAGACGCCAAAGAACAGATTGTCCATGTCGACGGGCGGTTGCTCATTGCGCTTGCCGCGCGCCTCCAGCTCCTCCGGATTGCCTTCCAGCACCATCACCATGTCGTCGACGGCCTTGCTGATGCCGCCGGAAAAATCGCCGGCGCGAAAAGCCGGCACCATGTCGTTTTCGATGATCAGCTTGGTGTGCAGGTCGGTCAGCGTGCCTTCCAGCCCATAGCCGACCTCGATGCGCATCTTGCGGTCGTTCGGCGCGACCAGCAGCAGCACACCGTTGTTCTCCTTTGCCTGGCCGAGTTTCCAGAAGCGAAACAGCCGGTTGGCGTAGGGTTCGATCTCTTCGCCCTCGAGACTGGGTATCGTCGCGACGACGATCTGGTCCGAGCCTTTTGCTTCGAAGGCCGCGAGCTTCTGCGTCAGCGCAGCTCTGGTGCCGGCATCGATGATGCCGGCATTGTCGACGACGCGGCCGGTGAGGGCGGGGAGATCGGCGGCGAAGGCGGCGAGCGGGAGGAAGAGAAAGCTCAGAATGACGGATAGCAAGGTGAGGCTGGCGATCCTTCGCGCCCCCCTCTGTCCTGCCGGACATCTCCCCCTCAAGGGGGGAGATTGGATGTCATTTGCCTTTTCGAAAATTTTCAATGCTGCAAGAGAGATGCCGGCAAAGGAACTGCTGATCTCCCCCCTTGAGGGGGAGATGTCCGGCAGGACAGAGGGGGGTGTGGACACGCCAGCGGCCCGTCTTGATCGCAAAAGCTGTTTAACCGGCTTCGCCGATCACCCGCCCTGCTTCGTGCCGAAATCGACCTTCGGCAGCTGCATCTTGTCTTCATCGACGGTGAAGTTGGCGTACGGCTCATTGCTGCGGAACCAGAAGGTCGCCCACAGTACCGAAGGGAAGGTCTTCAGCGTCAGATTGTAGTCCTTGACCGCCAGGATGTAGTCGCGCCTTGCCACCGCGATGCGGTTCTCGGTGCCTTCAAGCTGCGCCTGCAGCGCCAGGAAATTCTGGTTGGCCTTCAGATCGGGATAGGCCTCCGATACCGCGATCAGCCGCGACAGCGCGCTGGTCAGTCCGGCCTGGGCATCCTGGAATTTCTTGAGGGCTTCGGGATCCTTCAGCGTCTCCGGCGTCACCGTGATCTGCGTTGCCTTGGCCCGCGCTTCGACCACAGCGTCCAGCGTGTCCTTCTCATGCGCTGCATAGCCCTTGACCGTCTCGACCAGGTTGGGGATCAGGTCGGAGCGGCGCTGGTACTGGTTCAGCACCTCGCTCCACGCTGCCTTGGCGTTTTCCTCCGCCGTCGGGATGGTGTTGTAGCCGCAGCCGGCAAGCAGCGGCAGCACGATGGCCATCATCAGGAAGGCGGGCAAGGTCCGGAACGGTGAGGAAAGGCGTTGGGCAAACATGTTAGGATCCCTCAGTAGAAGTTGCATGCGCAGCATTACCACAATCCGCCGCCAAGAAAATGACCCCGGCGGGAAAGCATTTTCTCGCCCGGCGGGAAAGCATTTCCTCGCCCGCAGGCTCGCAGTTCTGGCGCGCTGTCATCCCCGCGCGAGGCCCTGTGATTGGCCGCGCGAACACGCTAAGCTCGCCGTCAAACAGGACAGCATCATGGCGGAACGCCACGACAATGACAGCGAATCGCGCCGCATTATCGAGCGCGTGGCGCGCGAGACCGATCCGGGTGGCACCTCGTTCATCGCGCGGACCGCCAAGGGCGCACGCGACCACGTCACCGCGGTCGACGCCGACCGGTCGGACCCGATCGAGGTTTGGGGCACCCGCATCGGCCGGGTGCTCGGCCTCCTCATCGCCATCGGCCTGTTGATCTGGCTCGTGTACTACGTCACCCGGGGCAGCTAGGAATTCCATGAACAGTGAAAAACCCGACGCGCCGCGCGCGGTCATCGTCATTTCCAGCCATGTCGCCCGCGGTTCGGTCGGCAACCGCGCCGCCGTCTTTGCACTGGAGACGCTCGGCTTTCCGGTATGGGCGGTGCCGACCGTCACCCTGCCCTGGCATCCCGGCCATGGGCGGGCGACGCGCATCGTGCCGCCACTCGACCAGTTCAAGGCGCTGATGGCCGATCTCGAGCGCGCGCCATGGCTGGGTGAGGTCGGCGCCCTGCTGTCGGGCTATCTCGGCGAGGCCGGCCAGGCCGACGCCGTCGCCTCGCTGGTGTCAACGGTCAAGGCCAGGACGCCCGGCGCCCTCTATATCTGCGATCCGGTGATGGGCGATTCGGGCGGACTCTACGTGCCTGAAACAACGGCCATCGCCATGCGTGACCGGCTGATGCCGATTGCCGACATCGCCACGCCCAACCGCTACGAACTGGAGTGGATGGCCGGTGCGCCGCTGCCCGACCTGAAATCGGCGATGGCGGCCGCCCTGCATGCCGGGCCGTCGACCATGCTGGTCACCTCGGCGCCGGCGATGATGGCCGGCGGCACCGGCAATCTGCTGATCAACGGCAGCCAGGCGCTGCTTGCCGAACACCGGCTGATCGACAAGCCGCCGAACGGGCTTGGCGACCTGACGGCGGCTGTCTATCTCGCCCGCATCCTGTCCGGACAGCCGGCGATCAAGGCGCTGCAGTCGACCACGGCGGCGGTCTACGAGATCCTGGCGCGCACCGCCAAGCGCGGTGGCGACGAATTGCAGCTCGAAACCGATGCCCAGAGCCTGTCGCACCCGATGGCGATGGTGCAGCTTCGCCACCTCCTGCATCCGGGGCGGGACAAGAGGGCGTGACTTTTGTCGGCGTCGACGGCTGCAAGGCCGGCTGGATCGCCGTCCGCCGCGATGCCGGTTCTGCCCCGTCGGTTGCCGTCTATCCAAGCTTCGTTGCCCTGCTCGACACACTGCCCGCCGATGCGACGGTGGCCGTCGACATGCCGATCGGGCTGCCGGATTTTTCACAAAGAGGCGGGCGCGGACCGGAGGTGCTGGTGCGGCCGCTGCTTGGCAACAGGCAATCCAGCGTCTTTTCAATTCCGTCTCGCGCTGCGCTCTATGCCGATACCGGTGACTTCACCACGATAGAAGCCTGGTATGCCGCGCATCGCCGGGCGAGCGAGGTGGCCAAGGCAACCTCCGACCCGCCGCGCGGCGTTTCGATCCAGGCTTTTGGCATCTTTGCCAAGATCCGCGAGATCGACACCCTGCTGATCGTGCGGCCAGAACTGCGCCGCTGCGTCTTCGAATCCCATCCGGAAGTCGCCTTCTGCCGGCTGAACGGCGACCAGGCCATGTCCTTGCCGAAGAAGATCAAGGGCGCCGTCAATCCGGCCGGCATGGAAGAACGCAAGGCGCTGCTGTGCCGGCATGGCTATGACAAGGCCTTTCTCGACCAGGCGCCGCCGCGCGGTGCCGCCGCCGATGATTTTCTCGACGCGGCCGCGATGATGCTGATCGCCGGCCGCATCGCCGCGGGCCAGGCAAGGCCGTTTCCGGACCCGCCGCGCGCCGACCGTTTTGGCATTCCGGTCGCTATCTGGGCGTGAGCGGGATGCGCCCAGTCCGGGCCGAGCCATGCTTGCTGCATGGCACTTGCGACCCGGTGCTTCGCAATTCGGCATTGCTCGCGGCACCGTTTTGCCGTTAGAGCCATTCTAAACTGAAAACGAGCTGCCGCCTCCAACCCGGAAAGGCTCCCGCCCCGCCCATGCCCCATCTCCCCGATCACCTTCTCGCCGGCTATCGCAACTTCATGAGTGGCCGCTATCTCACCGAAAGCGGCCGCTATCGTGCGCTGGCCCGCGAAGGCCAGGCGCCGGAAACCATGATCGTCGCTTGCTGCGATTCCCGCGCAGCCCCCGAAGCGATCTTCGACGCCGGGCCAGGCGAACTCTTCGTGCTGCGCAATGTCGGCAATCTGGTGCCGCCCTATGCGCCCGACGGCCAGTTCCACTCGACCTCGGCCGCCCTCGAATTCGCCGTGCAGAGCCTCAAAGTGAAGAACATTGTGGTCATGGGCCACGGCCGCTGCGGCGGCATCCGCGCCGCGCTCGACACCACCTCGGCCCCTTTGTCGCCCGGCGACTTCATCGGCAAGTGGATGAGCCTGATCGCGCCGGCGGCCGAAACCGTGGCCTCCAGCACCTTGATGACGGCCACCGAGCGGCAGACGGCGCTGGAGCGCATCTCGATCCGCTACTCCATTGCCAATCTCCGGACCTTCCCTTGCGTCTCCATCCTCGAGGGCAAGGGACGGCTAGCGCTGCACGGCGCCTGGTTCGACATCTCGACCGGCGAGCTTTGGGTGATGAACAAGGAGACCGGTGACTTCGAGCGGCCGGAACTCTCGTAAGGGGGCGGCCCATGACGCTGAAACGCCGGTCGATCGCTTTCGCTTTTGCCGCGCTGCTGTTTTCGATCGTCTCCGCCCGCGCCGATGAGGGCGCCATCATCGACCGCTGGTATTCGGCGCTGCTGGTCGCCGACCGCACCGAACTGTCGGACCTGCTTGCCGACGACGTCCAGATCAAGCTCGACGACCTCGGCATCGTCCAGAACAAACAGGAATTCATCGCCTCCATCGACGACTGGCAAAGCGCCGTCGCCGGTGCGGCGATCCGGCATCGGGTCGAGAAGACCGAGGCCGGCGTTACCTCGGTGATCGCTTGCTATGATTTCCCCAGCAACGACATGCTGATGCAGGAAACCTTCGCCATCTCCGGCAACCGCATCACCGCCAGCTCGCAAGCCGCGCTCGCCGAAAGCTGCGAGGGCTACTGACGAAAACCTGACTGACCACGGTGTTGCGCGCGAAGGAGTCGCGCCCTACATCGGTGATCATCTCGCCCTCCTCCTTGCCGCCAATCGCGAAGGATCTCCATGCCCTCCACCAAAAGCCTTGACCTCGCCGCCCATCCGCTGACCGCCTGGCAAGGGCCGCTCGGCCTGCCCGATTTCTCTCGTATCGGCGACGATGATTTCGCACCCGTCTTCGACGCCGCGCTGAAGGCGCATGAGGCCGAGATCGAAGCGATATCAGGCAACACGGACGCGCCGACCATCGACAACACGCTGGCAGCGCTGGAACTTGGCGGCGAGGCGCTCGACCGTATCTCGTCGATTTTCTGGTGCCGGGCCGGCGCCCACACCAACGAGGCGATCCAAGCGCTGGAGCGCGACATTTCGCCAAAAATGTCCAGGCATTTTTCGGCGATCTCGATGAACGAAAGGCTGTTTGCCCGCATCGACGACCTCTACCAGCGCCGCGAAACCCTGAAGCTCGACGCCGAGACGTTGCGGGTGCTGGAAAAGACCTGGAAAGGTTTTGTCCGCTCGGGCGCCAAGCTCGACGCCGACGGCAAGAAGCGGCTCGCCGGCATCAGCGAGGAATTGTCGTCGCTCGGCACCAATTTCGGGCAGAACGTGCTTGCCGACGAGCGCGACTGGGCACTGTTCCTCGACATATCAGACCTTGCCGGCCTGCCCGACTTCGTCAAGAGCTCGATGGCCGAAGCCGCCGAGATGCGCGGCCAGAAAGGCCGCTACGCCGTCACTCTGTCGCGCTCGATCTACGAGCCGTTCTCGACCTTCTCCGAACGCCGCGACCTGCGCGAGACCGCCTTCCGCGCCTTCACCATGCGTGGCCAGAATGGCGGCGCCACCGACAACACATCAGTGGTGCGCGACATGCTGAAGCTGCGCGCCGAAAAGGCAAGGCTGCTCGGCTACGCATCCTTCGCCGCCCTGAAGCTCGACGACACCATGGCCAAGACGCCGAAGGCGGTGCACGCGCTGCTCGATCCTGTCTGGGAAAAAGCGTTGGAGAAGGCCGCCGCCGACCAGACCGAACTCCAGCGGCTGGCGACCGCTGCCGGCAGCAACGAACAATTCGCCGCCTGGGACTGGCGCTTCTACCAAGAGAAACTGCGGGCCGAGAAATTCGCCTTCGACGAGGCCGAGCTGAAACCCTATCTGCAGCTCGAGCGCATCATCGACGCCTGTTTCGACGTGGCGACGCGGCTGTTCGGCATCACTTTCGAAGAGAAAAAAGGCATTGCCGCCTGGCATCCCGACGCCCGCGTTTTCGTGGTGAAAAACGCCGATGGCATCGAGCGCGGCCTGTTCCTCGCCGACTATTTCGCCCGGCCCTCAAAACGCTCCGGCGCCTGGATGAGCGCGCTCCAATCCGGCTATCATCTCGGCCACGGCTCGAAGCCGGTGATCTACAACATCATGAACTTTGCCAAACCGCCGGTGGGAGAGCCGGCGCTGCTTTCGGTCGACGAGGCCAAGACCTTGTTCCACGAATTCGGCCATGCGCTGCACGGCATGTTGACCGACGTCACCTGGCCGTCCGTCGCCGGCACCTCGGTCAGCCGCGATTTCGTCGAACTGCCCTCGCAGCTTTACGAGCATTGGTTGACCGTGCCCGCGGTGCTGGAAAAGCATGCACTGCATGTCAAGACCGGCAAGCCGATGCCAAAAGCGCTGCTCGACAAGATGCTGGCGGCGCGGACCTTCGGCGCCGGCTTCGCCACGGTCGAATTCACCGCCTCGGCGCTGGTCGACATGGCCTATCATGCGCGGCCGAATGGTCCGGAAGAGCCGCTTCGTTTCGAAACCGAAACGCTCGACAAGCTCGATATGCCAGACACCATCGCCATGCGCCACCGCACCCCGCATTTCGGCCATGTCTTTTCCGGCGACGGCTATTCGGCCGGCTACTATTCCTACATGTGGTCGGAAGTGCTCGACGCCGACGCCTTCGCCGCTTTCGAGGAGACGGGTGATCCCTTCAATCCGGTACTGGCCGAGCGGCTGCGCAAGAACATCTATGCCGCCGGGGGCTCGAAGGACCCGGAAGAGCTCTACACGGCGTTTCGCGGCAAGATGCCTTCGCCGGAAGCGATGATGGTGAAGCGCGGGCTGGTGTGATTAGCCAATCTCCCCCCTTGTGGGGGAGATGGCCGGCAGGCCAGAGGGGGGCGCTGTCCCGCCAGCCTGTCAGTGGACCGCAATTGCGCCGTCCGACTTGCCTTTGAGCGTCTTATGACGAAGAAGCGCCGCGATCCTTCGCGCCCCCCTCTGCCCTGCCGGGCATCTCCCCCACAAGGGGGGAGATTGGCTGCTTCCACGGATCCGCCACCCGCGGCCAGATCGGCCGCGTCAGCTTCGTATAATTGGTCACTGCTGGATCGCTCGGATATGAACTCGGCGCCGAGACATAGATGATCTCCGCCGCGATCGGTTCGAAGCCGGCGTAGAAATGGTTGGTCGACTTGACCAACAATATGTCCTTGGCCAACGGATCGACGCCGATATTGGAAAAGATGTCCGGCTCGAAGGTCTGCGTGCGGTTGGTGTTGAGGATGATGTCGATTTCGGTGCCTTCGATGCGCACCAGCGCCGTCGGGCCGAGCGTGACGCGGCTCGGCCCAAAGCTCTGCCAGCCCTCGGTGACCGCTTTCAGCACCCGCACGCGGGCGTCGATCGGTTCGCCGGCGAGCGGTCCGGCTTTGCCGCCGAAGCGCAAATCGATGACGGCGCCCTCGCCGGCAGCCTGACAGAAGGTCACCGCGATCGGATCCCAGATCGTCGCCACGCCGATATTGCTCAAGCCGCGTTCCATCATGGCTCGCAGCACGACGGTACCGTCGCCGGCGACGCCGCCACCCGGATTGTCCCAGATATCGGCGATGACCACCGGCCTGGCCGGATTTTGCGCGCGCACGGCCAGCGCCCGCTCGATGCCGTCGGAAGTACTCAGCATCGTCATCGCCGTCTCTTTGCGCATCGCGTAGAGCTCGCGCCCCAGCCTCTCCGCCAGCGCGTCGCCCTTCTCCTTGTCATTGTCGGTGACAACGAGGATGCGCGTGCCCACTTCCGCCACGTCGGCGGCCATGAAGCCATGGATGACGGAGATCGACAGCACGCCATCCTTGCCCTGCAGCGCGTTGATGCGGTCGACGAAGGAGCGCATCGGCTCGCGGCTGGTCGGCAGCACCTGGATCATGCGGCAGTCGAAGGTCGAGATGACGGGTTTGATCTCGCCGCGCGCCGCGGCCAGTCCAAGTTCGACGACATGTTCGCCGCGCTCATAAAAGTCGGTGTGCGGGAACTCGAGGAAGTAGGCGAGAATGTCGGACGCCGCCACCCGCTTCGGCGTCAGATGGCTGTGCGGGTCGAGTTCCGCCGCGATCACCACGTCAGATCCGACCATGGCGCGGACGCGTTCGAGCAGGTCGCCTTCGCAATCGTCATAGCCTTGCGCCACCATGGCGCCATGCAGACCGAGGATGACCGCGTCGACCGGCAGGGCTGCCTGCAACTGGCCGAGAATCTCGTCGCGCAGCGCCTCAAAAGTCTGCCGCTGCACCAGGCCGCCCGGCTCGGCCCAGGTGGCGGTGCCTTCGATGACGGTGAGCCCTTCCTTGGCCGCCCGCCGGCGCAAGGCAACGATCGGCGAGGAGCACAGCGTCGGCGTTTCCGGATGCTTGCCCGGCCCGGCATAGAAGGCCATGTCGAACGAGGCCCGGTCGGTCGGCACTGGCGAAAAGGTGTTGGTTTCCGTCGCCAGCGAGGCGGTGAAGATGCGCATGAAAGCTCCGCAGTGAAAGACGGCTATTTGACGGCTCCGAGCGCCAGTCCCCGCACGAGGTAGCGCTGCAGCCAGATGAACAGGATCGCCACCGGCAAGGTCGCCAGCAGCGTGGCGGCCATGACGTGGTGCCACTCGATCGTGTAGCGGCCGGCGACCAGCGAAAACACCTGGATCGGCAGCGTGTAGCTTTCCTGGCTGCGCAGCATGGTCAGCGCGACGACGAACTCGTTCCAGGCATTGATGAAGGTGAAGATGGCGGTGACCGCGATCGCCGGCAGGCAGAGCGGCAAAAACACCTTGCGCAAGGTCAGCCAGCGGCCGGCGCCCTCCATCCAGGCGGCTTCCTCGAGATCGCGCGGGATGGTGTCGAAATAGCTCTGCAGCATCCACACGGTGAAGGCGACGTTGAAGGCCATGTAGATGAAGCCGAGCGCCGTCGTGCTCTCGATCAGGCCCCAGGCGGCCATCAGCCGGAACAGGCCGAGCACCAGCACGATCGGCGAGATCATCTGCGAGACCAGCAGGAACTGGCGGAAGGCACCGTAGCCGGCAAAGCGAAAGCGCGACATAGCGTAGGCGGCGGGAACCGAGATCAGGATGGCGCCGACGGTGGCGATGACCGAGACATAGAGCGAGTTGGCGAGCGCCTGGCCGAAACCGGTGGCCACCCACATGTCGGAGAAATTCGACCAGTGGAATTCGCTCGGCCACCAGGTCGGCGACAGCACTTCCTGCCGTGGCTTGACCGCGGTCAGGAACATCACGGCGAAGGGAAAGATCGTCACCACGATCAGTGGCGCCAGCAGCAGCCAGGCAATGATCGAACGCTTCAGCTTGCCGTTCTTCATGTGCGCTGCTCCCGCATCGCCAGCCTGACATAGATCATGGTGAAGACCAGCAGGATGGCGAACATCACCAGCGACACCGCCGAGGCCTCGCCGAGCTTGCCGATGCGGAACGCCAGTTTGTAGAGGTGGGTGACCAATATGTCGGTCGAGTTGGCCGGCCCGCCTTGCGTCATCACCCAGATGATCGGGAACGAATTGAAGACGTAGATCGTGTTGAGCACGATGGCGATGTTGATGAACGGTTTTAAGAGCGGAAAGGTGATTTCGCGAAACTGTTGCAGTGGCGTCGCCCCTTCGAGGGCGGCGGCCTCGTAAAGGTCGTCCGATATCGACGACAGGCCGCCAAGGAAGATCGTCGTCGTGAATGGCACCGTCACCAGAATGCCGATCAGCACCTGCATCGGAAAGGCGGTCTCGGCGCGTGCCAGCCACTGGATGTTTTCATGGATCAGACCGAGCCCGAGCAACGCTGAATTCAGCATGCCGCTTTCGCCGTTCAGCGCCCAGCGCCAGACCACCGCCGTCATCGTCAGCGATACCGCCCAGGGCAGCATGATGATGACGCGGGCAATGCCGCGACCGTAGAAATCGGTGTTGAGGATCATCGCCACCGGTATGGACAGCAAAAGCGCGCCACCGACGACCAGCACCGTCCACAGACCGGTGCGCCAGAGCGCCGCCATGAAATCGGGATCGGTCAGGAAGGCGTGGTAGTTGGCAAAATTGTTGTAGTCGCGCAGCTGGCCGAAGCGGCTGACATCATGCGTCGAGATCTGGATCAGGTCCCAGACCGGCCAGAAGATGACGACCGCCGCCAGGAACAGGCTGGGCAACGTCAGGAGATAGGGCAGGAAGCGATTTTGCATCGGCCGGTTTTGTACCGTGTTGGACATCAGTGGCGCTGGCGTGCCAGCTTGGCTCAATCTCGCATGTTCGTCTCGGTCTAGAGCAGCGCCTCAGGATTTGAATTTCCTTCGGACGTCTGCGCTGCCCCTCACCTGCCTGCCGGCATCCTCTCCCCGTATAGTGACGGGGAGAGGGGCGCTCTCATCAATGGTTTCGCCAATCTTCGACGTTGCAAGAAATGCGAGAGGTTGCGGCCCGCCCCTTTCTCCCCGTCACTATACGGGGAGAAATGCCCGGCAGGGCAATGAGGGGCAGCACTGACATCTGCAATTCATCCCTTTGTCTGAACCTGGAAAAGTGGTGGCGCGCCCCGATTGAGGGTGGGGGCGGGGCGCGCCGGGCGTCGGGAGAAAACGCCCTATTTCTTCAGCACCGCGTTGGCCTTGTCAGCCGCTTCCTTAAGGCCTGCCTCGGGGTCGCCGCCGAGATAGATCTTCTGCATGGCATCCGACGTGATCTGGGCGACCTCCTCCCAGCCCGGGATGACCGGTGCGAAGCGGGCATCGGGCAGCAGGGCTGTGAAGGCGGCGAGGTCGGCATTGTTGACGTAGTAGTCCATCTTGGCTTCTTCCTTGTTCACCGGCAGGAAACCTTCGCCTTGCGTGAACTTGGCGCGCTGCTCCGTGGTGAACAGGAAGTCGAGCAGTTTCCAGGCCTCGTCCTTGTTCTTGGAGTTCTTGAACATGATGATGGAATCGGTGACGCCATAGGTGCCGCGCGCGCCGCTCGGCCCGGCAGGAATGGCAGCCACGCCGTATTTCAGGTTCGGCGCCTCGTCCTTGATCTGGTTGGACAGGAAAGGTGCGGTGATCATCATGCCGACCTTGCCCTGCTTGAACAGGTTCTGCACGTCCTCGCGGTTGTTGGAGGTGACGCCCGGCTCGGTCAGGCCTTCGTCGATCATCGACTTGTAGAGCTTGGCGGCTTCGAGCGCGCCCGGCGTACTGAGGCCCGACGTGCCGTCCTTGTTGAGGATCTCGGTGCCCTGCGACCACATCGCATAGTAGTAATAAACGTCGGTCTCGATCTCCTTGCCCTGCAGGCCGAAGCCGAAGGTGCCGGAGCCGAGCGCCTTGATCTTGCGGGCGTCTTCCTGCAGTTCGGTCCAGGTGGCCGGCGGCTTGGCGATACCGGCTTTCTCGAACAATTCCTTGTTGTAGTACATGGCGCGCGCCGACGCCGCGATCGGCAGGCCGTAGGTCTTGCCCTGCATGATCGAGGGCGACATGAAGGTGTCTATGAAACGGTCCTTGAAGTCGGGCTTGATGTAGCCGTCGAGCGGCTCGGCGACATCCTGCTGGACGAAATCGATCAGCCAGCGCGTACCGATGATCGACAGGTCCGCATTGGTTCCGGCGGTGATGTCGGTGGTCAGCTTCTGCAGCAAAACCTCCCACGGCACCACCTCGAACTTGACCGTGATGCCCGGGTTCGCCGCCTCGAATTCCTTCTTGACGCTTTCGAAATAGGGGCCGGTCTTGGCGCTGTATTCGGCAACTGTGACGCGCACTTCGCCGGCATCTGCCTGCGCCGCCAGCGCCAGCATGCTCATTCCGGCCAGCAGGCCGGCAGTCCAATTTGCAAGCTTCATTCCATCTCTCCCATTTGATGTGCGCATAGCGCTCTGCGCCATTCGGCGGCACAAGCTTTATGTGACTTTCCTACATTATCCATCATTTTGCGGTTCGCAAGCAGATTATTCTGTTGCTTAATTACATTTCATAAAATAGCGTTTTGCCTATTATCATGCACGAGACAAAGGCTTGGAGGGCAGCGCGGAGTGGTTTCGAGAGCCGAGTTCGAAGGCAAGACAGTGGTCGTAACCGGTGCGGGCGGCGGCCTCGGCTCGGCGATCGTGGCGGTGCTCGCTGAACGCGGTGCGCGGGTCGTCGGCTGCGATCAGTCGAGCGAGGCCTTGGCCAGCCCGCACATTGCCTCGCGCCACGTCTTCGACCTTCTCGACCGGGCGTCCATCGAGGCTGCGATAGCGGCGATCATCGACAAGGATGGCGTTCCCGATATCCTGATCAACAATGCCGGCTGGACACGGGCCGAGACGCTGCCGGCACTGACCGCAGCCAAGATTGAGCACGAGCTGGGCCTCAATCTGACCGGGGTGATGACTTTCGCCGATCCGCTGGTCAAGGCGATGGCCAAAAACGGCTCGGGCAACGTCGTCTTCATCTCCTCGGTCAACGCCATCGCCCATTTCGGCAACCCCGCCTATGCGGCGGCCAAGGCCGGCATCAATGCCTATGCAAAATCGATCGCGGTGGAACTTGGCCGCAGCGGCTTGCGCGCCAATGTTGTCTGCCCCGGTTCGATCCGCACCGCCGCCTGGGACCACCGCCTGGCCAAGGACCCCGAAATCCTCGGCAAGCTGCAACGGCTCTATCCGCTCGGCCGCATCGTCAATGCCGCCGAGGTCGCCGAAGCGGTGGCTTTCCTTGCATCCGACCGCGCATCGGGCATAACAGGCGTGGTGATGCCCGTGGATGCCGGGCTGACCGCCGGCTGCCTGCCATTCATCGACGACATATTGGGGGCGTGAGAATGACCGATGTCCAGTTTCGCGGCCTGTCGAAATCCTTCGGGCAGCACAAGATTCTCGAAGACATCAACCTCGAGATCGACAGCGGCGAGTTCGTCGTGCTGGTCGGCCCCTCGGGTTGCGGCAAGTCGACCTTGCTGCGCATGCTGGCCGGGTTGGAGACGATCACCTCCGGCGATTTGCTGATCGGCGGCGTGCGCGCCAACGATTTGCCGCCGCAGCAGCGCAACATCGCCATGGTCTTCCAGTCCTACGCGCTGTTTCCGCATCTGAAGGCGGCGGACAATATCGGCTTCGGTCCAAAAATCCGCGGCGAGACCCGGACAGTGATCGACGAGAAGGTCAAGAAAGCCTCCGGCGTCCTCAATCTGTTCTCCTATCTCGACCGCTATCCCAGGGAATTGTCCGGCGGCCAGCGCCAGCGCGTCGCCATGGGCCGCGCCATCGTGCGCGAACCCTCGGTCTTCCTATTCGACGAGCCGCTGTCCAATCTCGACGCGCAATTGCGCGTGCAGATGCGCACCGAGATCAAGGCGCTGCACCAGCGGCTGAAATCGACGATCGTCTATGTCACCCATGACCAGATCGAAGCCATGACCATGGCCGACCGCATCGTGGTGATGGACCGCGGTCGCATCCAGCAGGTCGGCGCACCGCTGGAACTCTATGACAGGCCGGCCAACAAATTCGTCGCCAGCTTCATCGGCTCACCGTCGATGAGCTTTGTCTCCGGAGCGCTGAAAGCGACGGCCAGCAAGGCCTGGTTCGAGACATCGGGCGGCGGTCGCCTGGCGCTTGCCGGCAAGGCGGTGTCGGATGGCGCCGCGGTCGAGGCCGGTATCCGCCCCGAACATTTCGTCATTGGCGGCGAAAGCGACGCGATGGCGATCAATGTCGACGTCGTCGAGCCGACCGGCGCCGAAACCCATGTCTATGGCTCGATCGGCAGCGACACGGTGCGGGCGGTGTTCCGCGACAGGTTGCAGATCAGGCCCGGCGACCGGTTGCCTGTCTCGGTCGATCCCGGCAACATCCATCTCTTCGACACGGCAACGGGCCTGCCCCTGTGAAAACACAAGCATGAAAACACCGGCCGACATCATCACGCGCCTGCAATTGATGTCGCAGGACGGCACCAAGTCGGACCGCCGGCTTGCCAGCCTCGTGCTCTCCGATCTCGACTTTGCCTCCAAGGCGGCGATCTCCGAGATTGCCGCGCGCGTCGGCGTCAGCGAGCCGACGGTGACCCGCTTCTGCCGCAACCTCGGCTGCGAGGGCTTGCGCGATTTCAAATTCTACCTGGCGCAGGCCATCGCCATTGGCGGCCAGTATCTGTCGCCTGAGCCGCTGAACCGCGACGTGCGCGAACAACGCATCGCATCCGCCATCACCGAAGCCGCGATAGCAGCCATTCAGCGCGCCAGCGAAAATCTCGACATGAAGGTGTTGGTCGGCGTTGCCGCGCGCATCGCCACATCAGGCAACATCCTGTGCATCGGCTCCGGCGGCATTTCCTCGATGATGGCAACAGAGATGCAGAACCGGCTGTTTCGGCTCGGCCTGTCGGCGTTGGCGCAGGTCGACGGGCAATTGCAGCGCATGTATGCCGCCGTGGCGACGCCCGAGACGACGCTCGTCGCCTTTTCGGTCTCCGGCTATGCGCGCTCGGTCATCGAGGCCGTGCAGGTCGCCCAGCAATATGGCGCCACCACCGTCGCCATCACCGCCCCCGACTCCGCACTCGCCAAGGCCGCCGAAACGGTGATCCTTCTGCAGTCGCTCGAGGACGGCAACATCTACAAGCCGACCTCGTCGCGCTATGCACTTCTGGCGATCGTCGACATGATCGCCACCTCGGTCGCGGAAACGCGCGGACCAAAGGTGCTGGAGAGCCTGCGCCGCATCAAGCAGAGCGTAAACACGCTGAAGGTCGACGATCCGCGTTTGCCCCTAGGGGATTGAATCTGCCACGAGGCCGTCAGGACTGGCGGCCGAGTGCCTCGACACTCTTCACCAGCGCCACCGGGTCGCCAAGCACCCGCAATGTCTTCAGCCGCGAAGCGCCGCCGGCGACAACCGAGACCGCCGACGCCGGCATGCCCAGCGCCTTGGCGATCAGCTTTTCCAGCGCATGATTGGCGGCGCCGTTTTCCGGCACGGCACGGACGCGGGCTTTCAGATGGCTACGCCCGTCAGAAGCAGTCTCGATGCCTTCAAGCCGGTCCATCGCCGCCTTCGGCGTCAGCCGCACGAACAGGTCGATGCCACTATGGCCAGTTCTGAAAAATCCGGTCGGTTCCACGGATCAGTAGAACAGCGACCTTACCGTGCTGTTCAGGAACCGTTCCAGGAAGAAGATGATCAGCAGCACGATGATCGGCGAGATATCGACGCCGCCGAGATCCGGCAGCAAGCGTCGGATGGGGCGGAAGACCGGCTCGGTCAGCCGGTAGAGCATGCCGCCTATGTTGTTGACGACCTGGTTGCGCGAATTGACGACGTTGAAGGCGTACAGCCAGGAGAAGATCGCCGCGGCGATGATCACCCACCAGTAAAGTTCGAGCGCGTAGATCAGCGTATCGATAAGCGCGTCCATTCAAAGCTCCATTGATTGCGCGACATGTAGCCATTGCACGCCAAACCGGCAAGAGCCGGCTTGTGCCGCGTGCCAAAGGGGATGGGCCTGCGCCCGGTCATTTCGCCAAAACGCCGCCTTGACAGAAAACCGCCGCGCCCGATAAATGCGCCATCCGCTGGACGGGGCTGTAGCTCAGCTGGGAGAGCGCGTCGTTCGCAATGACGAGGTCAGGAGTTCGATCCTCCTCAGCTCCACCAGCGGATTTTACCGAACCTTTGCCCACTGTGCGTGCTTGGAAAGCCCGCTGTTCGACCATGACTCGGACCGGATTCGCACCCTCACACCACCCTGATATAGCTCGTCATGCCCGATTTCTGGTGCTCGATGATGTGACAGTGCAGCAGCCAGTCGCCTTGATTGTCGGCGACGAAGCCCAGCTGAACCTTCTCGTTGGGCTGGATCAGATAGGTGTCGGAAACGACCGGCTGAACCGGGCGCGTCGAGGATGACAGCACCTTGAAGCTCATGCCGTGCAGATGCATCGGATGCGATTGCGGCGTCAGGTTTTCCATGTCGATGACATAGCTCTTGCCGCGCTTCAGTTCGGCCAGCGGTGCCGTCGGATCCGGCGTATCGCCCGGCCATGGCACTTTGTTGATGGCCCAGAAACTGTAGCCAAGCGAACCGCATATGCCGTCGCTCGGGACGTTTTCCGCCGTGGCGCTGAGCGCCAGGGAAATATGCTCGGCGCTGCCGAGATCCACCTCCTCGACCGGATTGGCCTCCAGCGGCGCAAGGTCGCGAAGGTCGCGTTTGAGAGAAGGCCCGACCCCGCGCAGGGTCGCCAGCACCTTGGGCTTGGTGCCCCTGACGTCCCTCAGGCTGACGATTGCCCCCTCATCATCGGGCATGCGAATGGCCAACTCCATGCGCTGGCCGGGTCCCAGCAACAAGGCATCGGGCGCAAAACGCTGCGGCACCGGATTGCCGTCGAGCGCAATCACCGTCGCCTCGGCGCCTTCGACGACAAAGGCATAGATGCGCGTCACGTCGGTGATGGCGACCCTGAGCCGCACCAGCCCTCCGGCCGGCGCATCATAGGACGGCTGGTCGAGCCAGTTGGCGGTGCGCACCGTGCCATAGGTGCCGGTTCTCGCGGCATCGCGCGGCCGGAACGGATCGATGAACTGGCCGTCGTCGCCGAGGCGCCAGTCGCGCAGGTTGATCACCTCCTCGGCATCGAATTTCGGATCGTTGGGGTTCTCCACCACGATGACGCCGGTCAGGCCGTGGCCCATCTGGATCAGCGTGTTGCAATGCGGGTGATACCAGAAGGTGCCGGCATCGGGCGGCGTGAAAGCGTAATCGAAATGATCGCCGGTATAGACATAGGGCTGCACCAGGAAGGGAACGCCGTCCATCTTGTTGGGAACGCGAATGCCATGCCAGTGGATCGTCGTCGGATCGTCGATGCCGTTGACCAGCCGTGCCGCGAAGGGCTCGCCCTTCTTCATTCGGAGCACTGGCGGCATGCCTGATACACCATAGGTCAGCACATCCCTGGTTGAACCGACATCCATCAGCTTCGCCTCGATCCTCGCTGCCTTCAGCACCACCGGCTCCGGCGCCGCCCAGCTGCCGAGTTTGCCCATGGCGGAAAGCCCGATCCCGCCGACACCGGCAACCGCGGCGGTCTTTAGAAGTTTGCGACGTGTGAACACCGTCATGCTGCACTCCAACCGGAAAGACGACTTGCCCTGAGAGGAACCGTGATGGCTTAAATCATGGGCAGGGAAGCCCTGGCACATCAGCTCTTCGTGAGAAGATCAACGCCGTGTCTTTGCTCGGGCGGCCAGCGAGCACAAGAGCGGACAGCGCTTACTCGCCTTCTGTCTCAAGCCCCGTCACCAGCACATCGACAAAATTCAGCAATTCGGCTTCGAGATCTGTGGGCGCGAGGCCGATGAAGCGGTCTTCGAGCGAAATGGCGACGATGCCGTGCACCGCCGAGAACAGCGTGCGCGCGCGGGCCAGCAATTCCGGTGTATCCGCCGTCGGACGCAGCGCCGCGAGCGGCTCGACCAGATGCTGGATGAGCACCGCATGCTCCGCCAGATGCCATTCGGGCACCGGCACGCCGGGCGCCATGCGATGCTCGAACAGGGCTGCCCACAGCATGCGATTGTCACGCGCAAAGCCGAGATAGGCCTTGGCCAGCGCCTTGAGCTTGCCCCGGGGCTCAAGCGCGCTGGTCGCCTCCTCACGCAAGGCCGCGCCCAGCCGCTCCAGGGTTATGGAATTGACGTGCAGGATGAGTTCGTCCAGGTCGGCGAAGGCGGTGTAGAGCGCGCCCAGCGCACAGCCGGCGTCGGCCGTGATGTCGCGCGCGCGCAGCCCGCCGAGACCTGACGATTGAATATGCGCCTCGGCGGCCGCAACCAGCCTGCCCTTGAGATCCTCGCGCTTGGCGTCCCGTTTTGCCGTCATTAACCTTCTCTACCCGAAACTTTTGAACAATGTTCATTTTTCTCTTGAACGCCGTTCACGATGTGTTACGTTGCGTTCGTGAACATTGTTCATAGAGGAGAAGCCGGAATGTTGAAACAGTTTTTTGCGCTCGTGCGTGGCCACAGCCACGAAGCCGCGGAAGCGATGGTCGACCGCAATGCGATGGTGATCCTGCGCCAGCAGATCCGCGATTGCGCCGACGCCATCGCCGCCGCCCGCCGGGCGGTCGCCGTCGCTATCGCCCAGAACGAGCAAGAGGTCGTGCAATTCAAGAAGCTGGTTGCCCGCATCGAGGACCTGGAGAAGCGCACGATCGCCGCCATCGAGCAGGAACAGAACGAACTGGCTCGCGAGGCGGCGGAAACGATTGCCTTGCTGGAGGCCGAACGCGATGCCTCCAGCGAGGCGCAGAAAAGCTTCGGCACCGAGATCGAGCGCCTCAAGCGGATTGTCCGCGCCTCCGAAATGCGGCTGCGCGAATTGCAGCGCGGCCAGCGCATCGTCGCTGCGGTCGACACCACCCAGCGCCTGCGCGAAAGCCCCGGCTCAAGCCTGTCGGCGCTGAAGGACGCCGAGGAAACCCTGCTGCGGCTGCGCACACGGCAAAAACAGATCGATGCCACGGCAGCCGCCATGGCCGAGATGGAACAGTCGGGCGATCCGGCCGCGGTGAGCGAAAAACTGGCCGCCGCCGGTTGCGGCGCGCCGCTGAGAAGCAGTGCCGACGCCGTGCTCGAACGGCTGGCAAAGACCATCGCCAAGCCTGCCTGATTGTATCCGGCCTGAAACAGACCGACGCCCACCCAACCTAACCCAGAAACGAAAGGACCATACCGATGACCCCCAACACTTACGCATCAAAGGATTCAAGCGCCTGGAAAACCTTCACCATGGCCAGCTTCGCCGTTGCCGCCTCGATGATGGCAGGCGGCATCTACTTCATGGAGGCGAGCTTCGCCGCCAAGGGGTTTTACGCGATGGCCGCCATCATGCTCGTGCATACCTCCATCACCATCACCAAGACGCTGCGTGACGCGGAAGAATCGAACCGCTTCATCAACCGGCTTGAAGACGCCAAGACCGAGAAGCTGCTGATGGATGTCAGCCGCAGTAACGAAGTGTAACCGGGTTCCCGCTAGAACAAGACCCAAACCACGCAAGACCGCTGATCGATCCCCAAGGGATTGCACCGGTCTTGCCCAATGGAAGTCGCCGCTATGGAAATCGCCCCGATCAATCGTCCGACAGCGCATCTGATGACATCTAGGCGCTTTGCGCCGCTCTTCTGGACGCAGTTCCTGTCCGCCTTCAACGACAATTTCCTCAAGAACACGCTGGTGTTCCTAATTCTGTTCACGCTGGCGGCGGACAAGGCGGCGTCCCTGGTCACCCTGGCGGGCGCCGTCTTCATGGCCCCCTTCCTGCTTCTGTCGGCGCTTGGCGGCGAGATCGCCGACCGCTTCGACAAGGCCCTCATCGCCAAGCGTCTGAAATTCGCCGAGATCGCCGCGGCGGGAGTCTCCGTCGCTGGCATCGCGCTGTCGTCGATCCCGGTGCTGATGGTGGCGCTGCTGATGTTCGGCATCATCTCGGCGCTGTTCGGGCCGATCAAATACGGCATCCTGCCCGATCACCTCGAGCGCAAGGAACTGCCCAAGGCCAACGCCTGGATCGAGTCCGCCACCTTTGCCGCCATCCTCGGCGGCACCATTGCCGGCGGCGTCGTTTCCGCCGATGGCATCGGCGTCACGGTGTTCGGGCCGATCATGATGGCGCTCGCCGTCGGCTGCTGGCTCGTCAGCCGCTACATTCCGTCCACCGGTTCGGCAGCACCCGACCTCGTCATCGACAAGAACATCTTCCGCTCGACCTGGCGTCAGGTCTCGGAATTGCGCACCGACACGCGGATCTGGCGCGCCGGCCTGATGACCTCGTGGTTCTGGCTGATCGGCGCCATCGTGCTGTCGATCCTGCCGACGATGATCAAGGATTCGCTCGGCGGCAATGAAATGGCCGTCACCGTCTATCTCGCCGTGTTCGCCGTCTCGATCGCCATCGGCTCGGCCATCGCCGCCTGGATGTCGCAGGGCCGCATCGTGCTGTTGCCGGCACCGGTCGGCACGGCGCTGCTGGCTCTGTTCGGCCTGCACCTTGCCTGGACGATCTGGAGCATGCCGCCTTCACCAAGCGTCGAAACCCTTGGCGCATTCTTCGCCGGCCCGAACACGATCCGCGTCGCGATCGACCTTGCCGGCATGGCCATCGCTAGCGCCTTCCTCGTGGTGCCGACCTTCGCCGCAGTACAAGCCTGGTCGCCTGAAGCCCGCCGCGCCCGCGTCGTTGCTGCCGTCAGCATCGTCAATGCCGGCTTCATGACGGTCGGCGGCATTGTTGTCGCCGTGATCCAGACGAAGGTCTCCACCGGCGGCATCTTGTTCGGCCTCGCCGCGGCCAACGCGATTGCCGCCTGGCTGATGCTGAAATTCCTGCCGACCAACGCCTTCCGCGATTTCGTCTCCATCCTGTTCCGCGCTTTCCTGCGCCTCGAAGTCGAGGGCATGGAGAACCTCAAGGCGGCAGGCAAGGCGCCGATCCTGGCGCTCAACCATGTCAGCTTCCTCGACGGTCCGCTCGCTTTGACGCTGACCGACGAGGAGCCGGTCTTCGCCATCGACTACACCATCGCCCAGGCCTGGTGGATGAAGCCGTTCATGAAGCTCGCCCGTGCTCTGCCGCTCAACCCGGCCAAGCCGATGTCGACCCGCACGCTGATCAAGATCGTGCAGGGCGGCGACCCGCTGGTTATCTTCCCGGAGGGACGCATCACCGTTACCGGCGGCCTGATGAAGGTCTATGACGGCGCCGCCATGGTCGCCGACAAGACCGGCTCGATGGTCGTGCCGGTGCGCATCGACGGGCTGGAGAAGAGCTATTTTTCGCGGCTGTCGGCGCAGCATGTGCGCCACCGCCTGTTCCCGAAGGTCAAGGTGACCATTCTGGAACCGGTCAAGCTCGAGGTTGCGCCGGAGTTGAAGGGCCGCAAGCGCCGCGCCGCCGCGGGCTCCGCCCTCTACCAGGTCATGTCGGATCTCGTCTTCCGCACCCAGGACATCGACAAAACCGTGCTGGAAAAGATCATCCAGACCGCGAACGAGCGTGGCATGAGAGAGCTCGCCGTCGAGGATCCGGTCACCGGTTCGCTCAGCTACGGCAAGCTTTTGACCGCTGCCGCCGTGCTCGGCGAGAAGTTCCAGAACATCTATGCCGACCAGCAGACGCTCGGCATCATGCTGCCCAACGCCAATGGCTCCTGCGCGACGCTGCTCGGCGTCATGTCTTCCGGCAAGGTTCCGGCGATGATCAACTTCACCGCCGGCGCCGCCAACATCCTCTCCGCCTGCAGGGCCGCCGAGGTGAAGACCGTGCTCACCTCCCGCGCGTTTGTCGAACAGGCAAAGCTCGGCGCCGTGGTCGAGGAAATGGGCCGCTCGGTGGACATCGTCTGGCTCGACGATTTGCGCAAGACCATCAGCCTCAGGGAAAAACTGCTCGGCCTGCTGCGCAAGTCGACGCCGCGCGCCAAGCGCTTGCCCGACGATCCGGCGGTGATCCTGTTCACCTCGGGTTCCGAAGGCACGCCGAAGGGCGTGGTGCTGACCCACCGCAACATCCTGGCCAACGCCGCCCAGGCTGCGTCGCGCATCGACTTCCATTCGGGCGACAAGGTCTTCAACGTGCTGCCGATCTTCCATTCCTTCGGCATGACGGCCGGCACGGTGCTGCCGCTGGTCGCGGGCGTGCCGGTCTATTTCTATCCCTCGCCGCTGCACTACCGCATCGTGCCCGAACTGATCTACGCCTCGAACGCGACCATCATCTTCGGCACCGACACCTTCCTGTCGGGCTATGCGCGCACCGCGCATCCATATGACTTCCGCTCGATACGCTATTGTTTTGCCGGCGCAGAACCGGTCAAGGCCGCGACGCGCATGACCTATATGGAGAAGTTCGGCGTGCGTATCCTCGAGGGCTACGGCGTCACCGAGACCGCGCCGGTGATCTCGATCAACACGCCGATGTACAACCGCTCCGGAACCGTCGGCAAGATCATGCCCGGCATGGAATACCGCCTCGACCCGGTGCCGGGCGTCGACGATGGCGGCCGCCTGTTCGTGCGCGGCCCCAATGTCATGGCCGGCTATCTCCGGGCCGAGAAGCCTGGCGTGATCGAGCTGCTCGAAGACGGCTGGCATGACACCGGCGACGTCGTCACCGTCGACGAAGCCGGCTTCATCACCATTCGCGGCCGCGCCAAACGCTTCGCCAAGATCGGCGGCGAGATGATCTCGCTGGCGGCTGTCGAGGCCCTGGCCGGTGAGTTGTGGAAAGGCTCGCTGTCGGCGGTCGCCAGCGTGCCCGATGCCCGCAAGGGCGAGAAACTGATCCTCATCACCGAAGCCGTCGACGCCACGCGCGCGCAATTCCTGGCCTTCGCCAAGGCCAACGGCGCCATGGACCTGATGGTGCCGGCCGAAGTGCGCGTCGTCGCGAAAGTGCCGGTGCTCGGTTCCGGCAAGCTTGACTTCGCCGGCGTGACCAAGATGGTGCGCGCAGAAGAAGACTTGAAGACCAAGGCAGCCTGATCTCGAAACAACGGACGGGCCGGCGCAAATGCCGGCCCGCCTTTCGTCAAGTCATCGCCTCGCGTTGCGCGATCAGCATGGCCATGCGCTGGACGGCGCGCAGTTCCATTTCCACGCCCGGTGACGACGCCAGCGCCGGCATGTTGAGCGCCACCACGGTCAATGGGTTGAGCGTCGCCACCAGCACATGGGTCGCTTCGTATTTCTCGAACAGCCATGCCAGCTGCTCGCGTATGTCCTGGTCGACAAGCGATTGCGGCTGTACGTCCGCGACCGAGCGTACAGGGGCCTGCTCAAGCGCCCGGGTCAAAACCTTCAGATCGAAATCGCCAAGCTCGGCGGCAGGCAGGATCAAGGCGCCATCGACAAGGCTATGATTTTGCAGGCCGCGCAGAAAGCGTGCCGAATCCGTCAAATCGCCCTCGGCCATGTGCCGCAGCAGCGAGTCGCGGCGCTTTTCGGCGGCCAGGCTGACGCTGTCATTGTAGATGACGGCCAGCAGCGTGGCGGACAGCACGATCACCACGCCCTGAACACTGCCCCGCCAGCCGGTGTGATCGATGCCGCCCAGCGCCAGGCCCGCAAAGACAGAACTCAGCGCGATAACAGTGAAAGCCCCGATCGTGTCGCGATGGCCGAGGCTCGACCGTCCCAAGCCGATCGTCAGCCAGCACAGGAACAGGATGGCGATGCCGCCAAGCCGCACCGGCACCTCGAACAGGCCGGGCCGATAGTCGGTGATCATGAACGGAAGGATCAGCAGCAGCGACAGCGCCATGCGCTCGACCGTGCGGTTTTCGGCAGCCGACAGGCTGTCTCGGTCGCGCAACACCACCAGCCAGCCAATCGCCAAAAAGCCGCCGAACTGGAAAAGCAGAAGGGCCGCCATTCGCCATGGTTCGGCGAAGCGTTCCGGGATCATTGCCAGCAGCAGGAAGGCGGCCGCGCCGCCGGCGGCGAGCAGCTTGAGAAAGAAAGGCGCGTGCCGGCGCAACAGACCCTCAGTCAGCAGCAGGGCTGCCAGTGGCAACAGGCCTGCGGCGACGATGGTGACCAGCCGAAAGACGCCCAAGCCGCTGATCCAGTCGAGGATCCGGCAGGCAAGCAGCACCGCCAGCACCCGCAAGCCGAACAGAAAACGCCGCGACAGCGGATCGCTGGCATCCCGCCCGCCGACGACCGCTATGACGATCACCAGCCCGGCCAGGGCAGCCAGCGAGGTGATGGTGTCGGCGACAAATGTATTGTCAAAAGTCATGCGTCGTTTTCCGTGCGCTTGCGCGTGAGCCGGCGCACCACGGATGAAGCCGTTAGCGTGTCCATGGTCGCAACAAATCCCATTGCCGGCTGCTGTCGGCCCAGTGGACCACGGGCAGGATCAGCCGCTGCAAAGTGGCCGCCGTACCCGCAACTGCCAGGGCTGCAAGCGAGCCACGCGGAACGGCGTCGGCGAGATAAATGCGCGCGGCCTGGAAATTCATCTGCCCGATCTGGAGCACATCGTCGCCGCGCCCGTAGTCGAGCTCGTTCCGGCAGAAGTCGTTATAGGTTTCGACCCGATGCTTGGCCGCGTCGTCGAACGACTTTTTCAGCTCGTCCGATCCGCCGGTGTAGGCATTGGTGATGACAAAACGTTCCTCGTCGAAACCGGCATCCGCGCCGACACCGAAGACATGGCGATGGCGCGCCATGATCTGCCGCGCCAGCAGGACATGGGTCAGCGACCGCCGCGCGCCGGAATGGGGATCGGGAAACACGTTGGCAAAGGCCTCCGCCACCATGCCGACGACAGCCGGGACCTGCGTGACATTGGAGATCCAGACCGGCCTGAGCTGATTGCGCAGGAACATCAGGAAGCAGGTCAATCCGTAGAGGATCCAGATCAGGCCGCGGCTGCGCTCCTCCGGATCGACCATGACCAATCCCAGATGCAAGACCTCATAGGGCTTGCCGGCCAGCAAAATCTCCATCGGCGCCAGGGCATTGAAGGCGATGGGCCGTCCATCGCTGCGCCTGTAGACGATGGTGATGATGGCGTGCTCTAGCCGGCTGCGGTCGCCGGAAAACACGCCGTAGGTCAGGCTGCCATCCCCCAGGGTTTTCGACGCGACCAGCCGCAAATCCTGCGTCAGCTGCTCCAGCTCGGCCGGCTGCATCCAGCGTCCGGGCCGCTCGACGACACGCGTGTCGTAGTCGTCGGATGCGCGCATGCGCACATCCATGAACCGACCCGGCAGCATCTGCAGAACCGCACCCAGCAAGATTGATCATCCCCTTGCACCGAACGCGCATGATGACGGCATCCGCCTAAGGCGCGGTAAACCCCTGGAATGGCAAGAGTTGGTCGGTCTCGTCTCCTGGGCTCAGACACCCGCCACGAGATGCCCGCCGCCGACATCGCTCAGGACCAGCCGCAGCGGGTTCTCCCCGATCTTCCGGGTCGAACTGGCAATCTCCTGATCGAGGCGGGCAAAGCGGCTCCTGCGCTGAGCGGGATCGGGCACCGGCGCGGCTTCGATCAGCCGCCTGGTGTAGGGGTGGCGCGGGTTGGAAAACACCTGGTCGCGCGTGCCCATCTCAACGATCTGGCCGAGATACATGACGGCGACGCGGTCGGAAATGTTCTCGACCACCGCCATGTCATGCGAGATGAACAGATAGGCGACGCCGAATTCGCGCTGCAATTCCTTCAACAAATCCAGCACGCGCGCCTGCACCGACACGTCGAGCGCCGAGACGCTTTCGTCGGCGACGATCAGCTTTGGCCGCAGTGCGAGTGCCCGCGCGATGCAGACGCGCTGGCGCTGCCCGCCGGAGAATTCATGCGGATAAAGCTCCATCTGGTCGGCCGACAGGCCGACACGCCCAAACAGCGCCGCCACACGATCTCTGCGCTCTTCCCGTGAGCCGATGCCATGGATCAGCAGCGGTTCGGCGACGAGATCGCCGACGCGCATGCGCGGATCGAGCGAGGCGTAAGGGTCCTGAAAAATCATCTGCACGTCGCGCCGCACCGCCTTGCGCTCGTTACGGCCAAGTCCAGACAGATTGCGCCCGCCAATGGCGATATCGCCCTGATAGGGCACCAGCCCGGCCAGCGCCTTGGCGGTGGTCGACTTGCCGCAACCGGACTCGCCGACCAGCGCCAGCGTCTCGTTGGGCGCGATGGAGAAGCTGACACCTTCGACGGCGTGCACACGGCGGGTGACCTGACCGAAGAAACCGCCGCGCAGGTCGAAGCGGACATGCAGATCGTTGACCACGGCGACGTTAGCCGGCGTTGCCACCTCGACATCCCTGGATGCCTGCCGGCCGATGCCGGTGCCGATGCGCGGCACCGCGGCCAGCAATTCGCGCGTGTAGTCGGCCTGTGGCCGGGCGAAGATGTCAGCAGCCATGCCTTCCTCGACCATGCGGCCATGCCGCATGATGATGACGCGATCGGCCATTTCGGCGACGACGCCCATATCGTGGGTGATCAGGATGACGCTGGTGCCATGCTCGCGCTGCAAATCGCGCAGCAGCTCCAACACCTCGCCTTGCACGGTGACGTCGAGCGCCGTGGTCGGCTCGTCGGCGATCAGCACGTCGGGCTTCAGCGCCAGCGCCATGGCGATCATCACCCGCTGGCGCATGCCCCCGGACAGCTCATGTGGGAACTGCTTTAGCCGGCTTGCGGCCTCGGAGATGCGGACCGCCTTCAACGCCTCAATGGCGCGCCAGCGCGCCTCGGCGCGGGACAGGCCGGTATGCGCCTCGATCGATTCGGTCAGTTGCCGGCCGATCGAAAGCACCGGGTTGAGCGAGGTCATCGGCTCCTGGAAAATCATCGCGATGCGGTCGCCACGAATGCGTTGCATCTGGCGTTCGCTGAGTGTCGCCAGATCGGTGTCGCCAAGCCGGATGGCGCCCGACGAGATCCGGCCGGCCGGCTGCGGCAGCAATTGCATGATCGCCAGCGCCGTCATCGATTTGCCGGAGCCGGATTCGCCGGCAATGCAAAGCGTCTCGCCGCGCTTGAGCTTCAGAGAGAGGTTGGAGACAACTTCCCGCTCGCCGTCCTCACCGCGCACGCTGACGCACAGGCCGGCTATGTCCAGCACCGGCTGGGTGGCGGTCGAGACGACCGGGGCGACAGCCCCGGCCGGTTTTTTGGCAGTACCTGCGCTCATTCGAAGACGCAGCGCGGGAAGTAGAACGACACCACCCAGTTCGGCATGTCGACGATTTCCGATATGCGGAGATCGCCACACACCGAGGCCAGCATATAGGCCTCGACCGGGTCGATCTTGTAGCGGCCGGCGAGCAAATCGACCATTTGCGCCACCGCTTCCTTGGCGCCGGCCATCAGGTCCGGGCCGATGCCTGTCGTCACCTCATAACCCTTGGCGTCGAGATGCCGCGTCACCGGGCCGGACGTGGTGAAGCGCGGCGTCTTCAGCCTGGCATCCTTGACCAGGTCGAGCTTGAGCACGACATCCATCGGACTCTCGATCGCCGTGCCGCAGACCTCGCCATCGCCTTGTGCAGCATGCGTGTCGCCGACCGAAAACAGCGCGCCCGCCACTTCCACCGGCAGATAGAGCGTCGTGCCGGCGGCGAGATCGCGGATGTCGAGATTGCCGCCGACGCGCCGTGGCGGCACCACCGAATGGAGACCGTTTTCGGCCAGTGCGTTGCCGATGGTGCCGGCAAACGGCTTTAGCGGCACCCGCGCGTTCTTCCCGAACAATGCCGGCTCGAGCGAGGCGGCGTCATACTTCCAGATGTTCAACGCCGGCTCCTTGAAGTCGTCGGCAAGCAGCCCAAAACCTGGAATGTTCGCCGTCCAGCCGAAGCCGGACGGTTTGAACATCTCGATCGTTACCTTCAGCGCGTCACCCGGCTCGGCGCCGTCGACGAAGATCGGCCCGGTCACCGGGTTGACCCTGCCGAAGTCGAGCGTGGCGACGTCGGCGACCGTGCTGTCGGCGTTCAGCTGGCCGCCGGCGGCATCGAGGCATTGAAACTCGATGGTCGAGCCGGGCGCCACCCGCTCGGCCGGGACAAAGGAATTGTCCCAGCCGAAATGATGATGGCGCCCATGGATGGTGTAGTCGCAGTTATTGCACATCTTTTACATACACATTGTCGTAGTTGATGAAGACGTGGACCGGGTCGACATAGAGGTTGTCGGCGCCGCCCATGCGCGCGGATCTAATCGTAAAGCGCTGTTCGTTGAAGACCGGCGCCCAGGGCGCATCCGCCATGATCTTGTCGTAGATATCGCTCCACATCTTGTTGCGCTCTGCAGACTTCGCCGGATCGGTCATGGAGTCGGCCTCGGCTGCCTTGGCGTCGAGATCCTTGTTGCAATACCACGACCAGTTCCAGCCGCCCGGCACAGCACCGGCACAGCCGAGGATCGGGCCATAGAAGTTGGACGGGTCCGGGAAGTCGGCGATCCAGCCCATGCCGCCCGACCAGATCATCGGCGCGCCGGCCTTGTCGCCGCCGGCGGCAATCACATTGGCTTGGGCCAGCGCCTGGATACTGGCCTTGATACCGATCGCCGCCAGGTCCTGCTGGATAGCCTGCGCGATGCGCGGGTTGGGGTCCGTGTTCATGGCAAACAATTGCGTGTCGAAACCATCGGGATGGCCGGCCTCGGCCAGCAGCGCCTTGGCTTTGGCGACGTCATAGGCATAGCCCTTGTATTCCTTGTCGTAGCCCGGCATCGACGGCGGCAGCGGCTGGTTGGCCGGCACCGCGCGGTTGTTGATGATCTGGACGATGCGTGCCTTGTTGATCGCCATGTTGACGGCCTGCCGCACCTTCACATTGTCGAAGGGCGCCATCGTTGTGTTCATGGTGATGTAGCCGGTGTGCAACTGGCCGCCCTCGACGACGTGCGACTTTTGCTCTGGATCGGACATCACCTCCTGGAACTTGGCCGGCGGAATGCCGTCGAGAGCCAGGTCGATCTCGCCCTTCTGCAGGCGAAGCAGCGCCACGATCGGCTCCTGGCCAACCTCGAAGGTGATCTTGTCGAGATGCGGCAGGCCCTTGTGCCAGTAATCCGGGTTGCGCTCGAAGACGATGCGCTGGCCAAGTGTCCACTCGGCGAGCTTGAAGGCACCGGTGCCCACCGGATGCTTGCCGAAATCGGCGCCATATTTCTCGACCTCCTCCTTCGGCACGACATGGGCGAAGTTGATGGCCATGACATGCAGGAAGGTGGCGTCGGGCCGGCTCAGCTCGAACTTGACCGTGTAGGGGTCGACGACAGTAACGCCGGAGAGGCCTTCCGCCTTGCCAGCGGCGACATCGTCATAGCCCTTGATCGAGCCGAAGAAGCCGGCGCCGGGGCTCTGGGTCTTCGGATTGGTGACGCGGTCGAGCGAGTATTTCACGTCGTCGGCGGTCATCTCGCGGCCATTGTGAAACTTCACCCCGTGGCGCAGCTTGAAGGTGAAGGTCTTGCCGTCCGGCGAAATCTCGTAGCTTTCTGCAAGGTCGGGCTTGAGGTTGGTGGTGCCCGGCTCGTAGTCCATCAGCCCGTCGAACAGGCTCTTGATCATCGACCAGTTCTGCCAGTCATAGCCGATCGCCGGGTCGAGCGTCGTGACGTCGTCCTTGTAGGTGGCGACAATCTCGCCACCCTGCTTGGCGTTCGGGTCGACAGCGTCTTCGGCGCGGGCGCTGGCCAAGCCGAGCATCAGCGCAAGCGCCGATACCGCAACGGTGGATGCCAAAAATCGTTTCCCAAAAAGTCGGTTCATTGACGGTTCCCTTTCTCTGGTTGTTTTTTCATTCTTCATCTGAGCTTGATGCGCGGGTCGATGAACGGGGCGACGATGTCGGCCAAGAGATTGCCGAGCACGATGGCGAAGGCTGACACCAGGGTGACGCCCATGATGATCGGGATGTCGACGCGCTGGATGGCTTGCCAGGCGAGTTGGCCGATGCCCGGCCAGCCGAACACGCTTTCGACCACCACGATGCCGCCCATGAAGATACCGATGTCGATGCCGATCATGGCGATGACCGGCAGGATGGCGTTGGGTAGTGCGTGGCGAAAGAGGATGGCGCCCCGCGCCAGGCCCTTGGCGCGCGCGGTGCGCACATAATCCTGGCGCAGCACGTCGATCATCGACGAGCGCATCATGCGGGCGTACCAGCCGGCGCCGAGAATGCCCATGGTCAGCGACGGCAGCACCAGATGGCGCCATGTGCCGTAGCCGCCGATCGGAAACCAGCTGAGCCTCACGGCAAAGACATAGAGCAGCAAAAGACCGACGACGAATTGCGGCGCCGAGACGCCGACGAAGGAGGCCAGCATCAGCGTCTGGTCGGTGGCGGTGCCGCGCTTGACGGCGGCAATCAGGCCCATGGTCAGGCCGATCAGCAGTTCGCACAGGATGGCGCCGACCATCAAGAGCAGCGTCGCCGGCAGCCGCGAGACGATCAGTTCGGTGACCTCGGAACGCTGGATGTAGGAGCGGCCGAGATCGCCGCTGAGCAGGCTGACCAGATAGCGCCAGTACTGAATGACGAAGGGCTGATCGAGGCCAAGCTGGCGGCGGATGTTTTCCACCGTCTCGGGCGTCGCGCTGCGGCCGGCGATCTGCCGCACCGGATCGGCCGGCAACAGATAGAGCAGCGCAAAGGTGATCAGCGACACGCCGAGCAGGATGAGCGCCGACTGGATGACGCGGCGGCCGAGATAGGCGATCATGCCCGGCCTCTTTGCGTCGGATCGAGAATGTCGCGCAGCGCATCGCCGATCAGGTTGAAGGCCAGCGCCAGCGCCAGGATCGCGGCGCCAGGGAAGAACACCAGCCAGGGCGCTGCCTGGAAGTAGGTCTGGTTCTCGAAGATGATGTTGCCCCAGGACGCTGTCGGCGGCTGCACGCCGATGCCGAGGAAAGAGAGCGTCGCTTCGAGAAGCACCGTGGTCGAGATGCCGAGCGTGCCCCAGACGATGATGGTCGGCAAAAGATGTGGCAGGATGTGGCGAAACAGGATGCGCGGCGCGCTGGCGCCAATGGTGCGTTCGGCGTCGATGAACTCACGCTCGGCCAGCGAACTGGTCTCGGTGTAGATGACGCGGGCGGTCTGCACCCAGTTGACCAGGGCGATGACCATGGCGACGATCCACAGGCTGGGTTCGAACACCGCCGCCAGACAGATGGCGAGCAGCAGCGCCGGAAACGCCATCATCAGATCGGTAAAGCGCATCAGCGCGCTGCCGATCCAGCCGCGGAAATAGCCAGCGGTGACGCCGACCAGCGTGCCGATGACAAGCGCCACGCCATTGGCGACGATGCCGATGATCAGCGAGGTGCGGGCGCCAAACAGGATGCGGGTGAGCAGGTCGCGGCCGAGCAAATCGGTGCCCAGCCAGAATTTCGCGTCCGGCCGCAGCGGCGCGCCTTCCAGCGTCAGCCCGTCGAACATCTGCTCGTTCGGGTCATAGCCGGTCAGCCATGGCGCCAGCACGGCGCCGGCGACGACAATGGCGACGATGATCAAGCCAAGCACCGCCAGGCGGCGTTTCAGCAGCTGGCGCCAGACACCGGCGCGCGGCTTGGCCGGCATCCGCCCGACTGCCGGCAGATCAGGCGCGATGGGACTGGTCATCGCCACCATCTTCTTCCGTCATCGCCACGATCCGCCGCGCCGCTTCCTCGACGCTGATCTGCCAGCTCATCGCCAGCGAGCGCAGTTGCGCATAGGCGCGGCCGTCTTCGGCGCCTTTCGACAAGGCTTCCACCGCGCGCACGATGGTCTGGCGTTCCGCCACGCGCAGCCGAAGCGACGATATCTCGCTGGCCAGATGCTTGCGCGCCTCAAAACTCTGCCGCGCGATCAGCAGCGCGCTGTAGACACCGGCATTGCCGACCGGCTTCAACAGCTGGGCATCGGCCTTGTGCGACAGCGCCCATTCGATCCGGCCTGGCGCCTCCGAGCCGATCAGCGCCACCAGCGGCATCGGCGCTTCGCCCGGCTTCCACGGAAACTGCTCGTCGAAACCGAGATCGGCATCGAAGAAGACGAAGTCGGCCGCCAGGGCTTCGGGCGGCAGTTCCGGCCAGCAGTCCAGCGTGATCAGGCCGATGGCCGACAATTGCCGCGTGATGGCCTGCACAGTCGGGTGCGGGCGGTGCAGGACAAAGGCCCTGGCGCCGCCGAGGTTGGGGATGCGCGGGGGTCTGGTCACGACGACACCACCCTCAGGCGCGGGCGACCGAATGTCCTGGTCGGGTCGTAGCGCGACAGATACGGATCCGGCGCGACCTCGTCCTCGCGGCTGACGACCTCGAAGAAGCCGTCCGCGATCCGCCCGATGATCACCGGCAGCGTCGCGTGCTGGGAGTGGGCGTCGATGGCGATCGGCCCGAGCCGGGTGGCGAAGCGCCGTTCGGCGAAAGCCCTGGAGAATTCCGCCGGACCGGCATCGGCATCTTGCGACAGCACGTCGGCCATCACTTGCACCGAGGCATAGGCGGAGGCCTCGAGGGACGAGACGAAGGCAGCCGGCCGCGGCGCAAAATACGGCCCAACCGACAAATGCCCCTTGCCCGTTTCGCCGATCGCCGGCAGCTCGCCCTCGGTGAGATTGCAGGAGATGACGGGGCAGTTTTCCGGGCTGAAGGCGGGATCCTCGTCGCCAAGGTCGCGATAGGCGGCGAGGAAAGCATAGGACGAGGTGCCGATCAGATTGTTGAGGATGAAGCTCGGCCGCGTCGCCCGGATCTCGGCGATCAGGCGCGACACGTCGGTCTCGCCGATGCGCAGATAGCGCTCGCCCAGCACCTTGCCGCCGGCATCCGCGATCAGGTCGCGCGCCACGCGGTTCATCTCCCAGCCCCAGATGTAGTTCGATCCGAGCAGGAAGCCGTTGGCGCCGAAGCGCGGCACGACATGCGCCATCAGCGGCACCAGATGCTGGTTGGGGCAGGCGTGCATGTAGACGACATGCTCGTTGGCCTCGAAGCCCTCATAGGGGCAGGCGTACCAGAGCATGCCGCCGGCCTTCTCCAGCACCGGGATCGTCTCCTTGCGGCTCCAGGAGGTGACGCAGCCGACGACATGGCGGGCGCTGCTGGTCTTGAAAATGTCTTCGCACAGCGTCGCGTAGCGATCCGCATTGCTTTGCGGATCGCGCTCGACCGGCACCAGCTCGATGCCTGAGCCGCGGTCGGCATTGATGTCGGCAATGGCGCGCATGGCGCCCATCCGGCACGCATCGGACACGAGCTGATAGCTGCCCGAGCGCGAGTAAAGGATGCCGATCTCGATACGCCGTTTCAAACTTGAACCCCATAAATGACAATGCCCCGCAGCCAGCGCCGGAGGGCGAGGCATACGAGGCATATTTGCCGCCCGGCGATCAGAGCCGGTATTTTCAGCTAGCGTATTCGGTACGGCGGGTCAGTCAAGCGGGAAAGTGATCGTTGGCGCCTGGTGACACCCGGCACCTAGCGTCTTCGCATTGATGCAACTGCCAGGGATGGACGGCAGCGCCATCCACAGCCACGATGACACCTCAAAGATGAGGTGAGCGGCAGATGATCAAGGCGACCCCTTTCGACTTTCCCTATGACGGCCGGCTGATCGCCGAAAACACCGCGTTGATCGTCATCGACCTGCAGGAGGATTTCCTGTCGACGACGGGTTACTTCGCCAAACAGGGATATGACCCGACGCCATTGCGGGCGATCTTGCCTGTGGTGAGCCGGCTGATCGCAGCGGCGCGTGCGGCGGGTCTGCGGATCATCCACACCAGGCAAGGCTATCGCGGCGATATGGCCGACATGACGCCCTACGAAAAATGGCGCCGCCAGCGGGCCGGGCTCGACGGCACCGAAATCCTGTTGCGTTCGGGCCCCGGCTTCCAGATCGTGCCCGAGATCGATGTCGCACCACAGGACATTATAGTCGACAAGACCTGCAACGGCGCTTTCACCTACACGGACCTGGAGCTGGTCCTGCGGGCGCAAGGCATCACGCATCTGCTGTTCTCGGGATGCACGACGGATGTCTGCGTGCACACGACGTTGCGCGAGGCCTGCGACCGCAATTTCCAGTGCCTGACCATTTCGGACGCCTGCGCCAGCGGCGACCGCAAGGCGCACGAGGCGGCACTGCACATGGTCACGGTTGAGCACGGGGTCTTCGGCGCGCTGACCGATTCCGGCGCCGTTATCGCCGCCTTGTCGCTGCTAGGCGGCAAGGCGGGCCGGAACAGCTGAAGACGGTCGCCTCAGCCTGCCGTATGCACATCCGGCGTTGCACGAGGTGCAAATGCCCCGGGTTGGCTGACCTCAACTTCGCGACGCTCTAGCGAATTGCGCAGCAGCGCGATCGTCTGACGGCCGGCGGCCGCGATCTCGCGCGGCCTGTCGACGCCGACGATCATGAATTCGTGGATGCCCAAGGCCGCGTAGGGCAGCAGCGACAGCGCGACCTGCGCCGGCGGTCCGAAAACATCGACCGCTTTGTGGCCGGAGGCGTTGCCCTCCGAACGGATGCGAACGGGCAGCGCAAAACGCACCTTGCTGGCGCGGCCGTGTTCGGCGGCGGCGCTGCGCACGCGCTCCATCAGCTGGCGGATCTCGTCGAGCGTATCAGGCGTCAGTTCGAAGACATCGGCATGCCGCCCGGCGACCTTGAGCGCCGTTCCGGACTGTCCACCCATGCGGATGGTGACGTCGGCGCCATGCGGGCCCTTGCGCGGCACGTAGCCGCCCTTGACGCTGTAGAAGGCGCCTTCATGGTCGAAGGGCCGGTCGTTCGACCACAGCCGCTTCAGCAGCACCAGATATTCGTCGATGCGCTGCCTGACCACCGTATGGCCGACCGGACGCGTCTCGGCATCGTCATCGTTCAGCGGCTCGCTCAGCATCCGCAGTGACAGCCGCCCGCCGCTCCTGGCATCGAGCGCCGCCAGCTGCCGTGCCGCCACCGTCGGCTCGATCACGCCCGCCCAATGCGTCAGCACCACCTCCAGCGACGAGGTGCGGTCCAGCGCCTGGGCGGCAATGTCCATATTGGTCAGCAGCCCGGCCTGGTCGTCGACGACGATCTTCTGGAAGCCAGCATCCTCGATCAGCGACAGTTTTGTCGCCGTCTCCAGAAAATCGTAGAAAAAGGGCACGACCGAACCGGCGGGGTGCGTCTTACCGGGAACATGCGTGAACTCGATCGGCATCGCCATCTCCTCCATCACGTTGCAATCAGCCGGCGCGCGAAAGCGCACCGCGATTAAGGGTTCATTCAACTCCGGTTGCCTGAAAGCGGTAGGCCGCTACCCCCAGTCACCCAGGAAATAGAGTCACTCAGGGAATAAGACCCAGGACCACTGCCCCGGTGAACACAAACGCGAGGGCAAAGACGAGATAGGCGAAGGCCCCGGCATAGGCCGGGCGAAAAGTCTGGGCATTGGCCAGCCTCTGGCCGCTGCGATCAGTCTGGGCGTTCTGGATATAGGACATACCGATCTCCGTCTCGGCGGTTAATCTATAAAATCAGTAGACTTTGTCGATTGCTATTTTTTGGCAATTGCTGGAACGATTTTCTCCAGCTGGGCAAGAAATTGGTCGTCGTTTGCTGGGTGAGACGGCGCGGCGATCGGGCGGCGACATGCCCCGTGTGCATGAATGGCCCTATGGCCTCGTCCCTCTGCACCACCTTCATGCATTGGCCGGCAAAGACATGAGGGATAGCATCGCTGCCAGATGCAAAATCGCTAGATAGGACAAGGGGAGCTGAAAATGAGCGGAAGACTGGCCGGCAAGGTTGCCATCGTTTCGGGCGGCGCGACGGGAATGGGCGGGGCGGCCTCGGAACTCTTCGCCGCCGAAGGCGCCAAGGTGGCGATCATCGACCGCAACGGCGAAGCGGCCGCCGCCACCGCAGCAGCGATCCGCGCGCGCGGCCATGTCGCCGAGCATTTTGTCGCTGACGTCTCCGACGAAGCGCAGGTTCAGGCGGCGGTCAAAGGGGCGAGTGAAACGTTCGGCCCGGTCACTGTCCTGTTCAACCATGCCGGCACCATCGTCATAAAGCCGTTCCTGGAGACGACGGTTCAGGAATGGGACTGGCTGCACGCTGTCAATGTGCGCTCGATGTTCCTGATGACGCGCGCCGTGCTGCCCGGCATGATAGCGGCCGGCGGCGGATCGATCGTCTGCACCTCGTCGATCTCGGCGGTGGCGGCGACGCCGATGGAGGTGCTCTACGACACCACCAAGGGCGCCTGCCACATGTTCGCGCGCGCCATTGCGGTGGAATTCCGCGACCGCAACATCCGCTGCAACGCCGTCTGCCCCGGCTTCATCCGCACCCCGCACGGCCTGCGCGAGGTCGCCGATCTCGGCAAACTCGGCGTCGACGTCTCCGACGCGGCGATGGCCGCGCAACAGGGCCGCATCGGCGAGCCGGAAGAGGTGGCCAAGGCGGCGCTGTTCCTGGCCAGCGACGAGGCCAGCTTCGTCAATGGCGCACATCTGTTCGTGGATAATGGCTTTACCGCGATGTGAGTATCCAAGGCTTGGGCGCCCTTCCTCTCCCCCGTCGATCGGGGGAGAGGTGTCGAGCGCAGCTCGACGGAGTGGGGGTCGACCGTTGGCGCGGGGTTCAGGAGGATTCTTCCAGGTGGTTCCCCCACTCCGTCGCTGCTTCGCAGCGCCACCTCTCCCCCCTCCGGAGGGAGAGGAAGGGCACCAAGCCTTGCCTACCGCTCTTCCCGTCGAAACGGCTTCAGCAGCGCCGAAGGCGCTACTGCGTTGCGCGACATCACCGCCATGGCGACGATGGTGAAGATGAAGGGCAGCATCAGGAACGCTTCATAGGGGATGTGGCCGAGGCCGCTTGCCTGCATGCGCAGCTGCAGCGCATCGACAAAGGCGAACAGCAGCGCCGCCCCTGCCGAGCGCCAAGGATCCCAGCGGCCGAACACGACCAGCGCGATCGCCACCCAGCCGCGCCCGGAGACGACGCCGAAGGTGAAGGCGTTGAACTGCGCCATCGTCAGAAACGCGCCGGCCAGCCCCATCAAGGCGCCGCCGAGGATCACCGCCTGGAAGCGGGTGGCAATGACGCTGACGCCGGCAGAATCGGCGGCGCGCGGATTTTCGCCGACCATGCGCACCGACAGGCCCCATGGCGTGCGGTAGAGCACGAAGGCGGCCAAGGGGATGGCCAGCATCGCCATGTAGACCAGCGAAAACTGGTTGAACACCGCCGGCCCCAGCACCGGGATATCGGAGAGGAACGGGATCGGCAGTGTCGCGAATCCCTTGATGTTGGGCGGCACCGATTGCTGGCCAAAGATCAGCCGATAGAGGAAATAGGCAAGACCCGACGAGAACAGCGTCACGCCGATGCCGCAAACATGCTGGCTCAAGCCCAGCGCCACCGTGAACAGCGCATGCAGCGCACCCATCAGCATGCCGGTCAGCACCGCCACCAGCACGCCGAGCCACAGGCTGCCGCTGAGGCTGGTCGCGGTGAAACCGGTCATCGCCGACAAAAGCATGATGCCTTCAATGCCGAGATTGAGCACGCCGGCGCGCTCGGAGAACATTTCGCCCAGCGTCGCAAAGGCCAGCGGCGTGGCGATGCGGATGATGGCGGCCAAAAACCCCACCTGAAAGATCTGTTCGAACACTGCGTTCATTTGGCGGTCCCCACGCGGCGGACGCGATAGGCGGTGAACAGCAGCGCCACCAGCATGGCAAGCAGCGCGGTACCCTGGATGACATCGCTGAGGAAGGCCGGCACGCCGGTCGCCCGCGACATCGCCTCGGCGCCGGTCATCACGGCGGCAAGAAAAATTGCCGCCGGCACCACGCCAAGTGGATTGAGCCGTGCCAGCATGGCAACGACGATGCCGGAATAGCCATAGCCAGGCGAGATGTCGCTCATCACCTGGAAATGCACGCCGCCGACCTCGCCGACACCGGCGAGCCCCGCCAGCGCGCCGGAGAGCAACGCCGTCGAGATCAGCACCCGCTCGACATTGATGCCGCCATAGCGCGCGGCTTCCGGGTTTTCGCCCGTGACCCTGATCTTGAAGCCGAGCGTGGTGCGCACGATCAGGAACCAGATGATCGGTGCGGCGAGCAGCGCCACGACGACGCCGAGATGCAGCCTTGTGCCTTCGAGCAGCACCGGGAAATTGGCCGAATCCTCGATCGGCGGCGAGATCGGATAGCCGCTGAAGGAGTCCTTCCAAGGTCCTTCGATCAGCGCCATCAGCGCGTAGTAGATGACCGAGTTGAGCAGCAGCGAGGAGACGACATCGTCGACCTTGAATTTGACCCGCAGCGTCGCCGGCACCAGCGCCACCGCGGCTCCTGCGGCCGCACCCGCCAGAGCCATCAAAAGCATGGCGAGCGGCCCTGGCATCGGGATGGCGCCGACAAAGCAGCTGGCGACAGCGCCGGCGAGCAATTGACCCTCGGCGCCAATGTTCCAGAATTTTGCCCGGAAGGCGACGGCGACCGCCAGCCCGGTGAAGATCATCGGTGCTGCGCGCACCAGCGTTTCGGTGATGGCGAAGCTGTCACCGAACGAAGCCGTAAACATCACGCCATAGGCTTCGAGAACGCCGGCGCCGGCCAGCGCGATGAGGCCGCTGCACAGGATGAGCGTCGCCCCGATGGCCAGCAGCGGTAGCGCCAGGTTGAACCAGGCGGGCGTCGAGGTGCGAACTTCCAGGCGAAACATCAGGCCGCCTCCTCCGCCTGCCCGGCCCCGGTCATCAGCAGGCCGAGCCGCGCGATCGTGGCGTCAGTGCTGTCGAGCGTGCCGGCGATGCGCCCCTCATACATCACCGCCATGCGGTCGCAGAGCACCAGCAATTCTTCCAGATCTTCGCCGATGACGATGATGCCGCAGCCCTTGGCGCGCATGTCGAGGAATTTTTCATGAATGAAGCGGGCCGCACCAATGTCGAGGCCGCGGGTCGGCTGGGAGACGATGAGCACCTTTGGATCGAACGCAAGCTCGCGCGCCAAGAGCGCCTTTTGCAGATTGCCGCCGGACAGCGCCCCGGCGCGTGTCATCGGCCCGGGGCAGCGTATGTCATAGGCCTTGATCTGTTCTTCGGCGAAGGCACGGATCGCATCCGGCTTGAGCAGGCCTTTGCTGCTGAAAGCATCAGTGCCGATGCGCGGCAAAACCATGGAGTCGGCGAGCGGCAGATTGGTGACCAGCCCGGTCGTCATACGGTCTTCCGGGATGCGCCCAAGACCGAGCGCCTGCACCTCGCGCGGCGAAAACCGCGAAACTGCTTTGCCGGCTATCGTCATCTTGCCGGCATCGGGCGCCCGCACGCCGGAAATCACCTCGGCCAGCGCCCGCTGACCATTGCCGGAGACACCGGCGATGCCGAGGATTTCACCGGCGCGGACCGAGAGCGACACATCGCGCAGCGCCATGCCCGAATGGTGCGATGTCGAGATGCCGTCAAGCGTCAGCACCGCCGTACCCGGCGTCGATGGTCCTCTGGCCGGCGGCACGATCTCGTGGCCGCACATCAGCGTTGCCATCTCGGAGGATGTCGTGTTGGCCGGGTCGTCGACGCGGCCGGCGACGCGGCCATGCCGCAGCACCACGCAGCGATGCGTCAGCGCCCTGACTTCGTTGAGCTTGTGCGAAATGAAGATGATGCCGAGCCCTTGCGCCGCCATCGAGCGCAGCGCCGAAAACAGCCCGTCGACCTCGGTCGGCGCCAGCACCGCCGTCGGCTCGTCGAGGATCAAGAGCCTGGCGCCGCGAAACAGCGCCTTGACGATTTCCAGCCGCTGCTGCTCGCCGACCGACAGTGCCGAAACTGCAAGGTCGGGGTCGAGCGTCAGCCCATGCTGCCGGCCGATTTCGGCCAACCGCGCCAGCCCGCCGGTGCGGTCGATGCGGCCGGATATACCAGGAATACCGATGAGCAGGTTCTCCAGCACCGTGAGCCGCGGCGCCAGGTGAAAATGCTGATGCACCATGCCAATGCCGGCGGCCAGAGCATCGGCCGAGCTGGTGATCTTCACCGGCCGGCCCTGAATCAAGATCTCGCCGGCATCCGGCGCATAGGCGCCGAACAGCACGTTCATCAGCGTCGTCTTGCCGGCGCCGTTCTCGCCGAGCAGCCCGAGTATCTCGCCGGGTGCCACGCTGAGATCGACGGCCTCGTTCGCCTTGACGGCGCCGAAGGCCTTGGTGATGCCGCGCATTTCGATGAGTGGGGCGGGCAAGGGTGCTCCTGATCGGCTTTACGATTCAGCTTTGTTTGACAGGAATGCGCTGCACCCCCCTCTGGCCTGCCGGCCATCTCCCCCTCAAAGGGGGGAGATCGGATGTCACTTTCGGCTTTCGCCAATCTTCTACGTCGAACAAAAAGTGCCAGCGACGAAGCTGCCAATCTCCCCCCTTGAGGGGGAGATGTCCGGCAGGACAGAGGGGGGTGCCTAGCACCCACCCCAAAGACTACAAATCAATCCGAAACCGGCGTGTTCTCGTCGACATCCACCCGGAAATTGCCTTCCAGGATCTCGGCCTTCTTCTTCTCGACCAGATCCTTGACCTCGGCCGGCAGCGTCTTGTCGAACTTGTGGTATGGCGCCAGGAACGAGCCGCCCTTGGCCATGCGCGAGAAATCGCCATAGTCCTGCGCGGTGAAGACGCCGGCCTTGACCAGCTTGATCGCCTGTTCGACGGTCGGGTACATGTCCCAGACCGGTCCGGTGATCACCGTATCGGGGCCGAGGCTCGCCTGGTCGGACATGTTGGAGATGGCCAGGATCTTCTTTTCCGCCGCCGCTTCGATGACGCCGAAGCGCTCGGCATAGATGACGTCTGCACCGGCATCGATCTGGGCGATCGCCGCTTCCTTGGCCTTCGGCGGATCGAAGAACGAGCCGATGAAGGCGACCTTCTTCTTGATGTTCGGATTGACCTCCTTGGCGCCGGCAAAGAAGGCGTTGACCAGCCGGTTCACTTCCGGAATGCCCATCGCCGCGACGGCGCCGACCGTACCCGACTTCGACATCTTGCCGGCGATCAACCCGGAGAGATAGGCCGGCTCGTGGATCCAGTTGTCGAAGACGCCGAAATTAGGCTCCGCCGGCCCGGCGCCTGAGCCGAACAGAAAGGCGGTCTTCGGGAACTGCTTGGCCGTCTTGCGCGATTCACGCTCGGCGGCGAAGGCATCGCCCAGCACAAGCTGATAGCCGCCTTGCGCATATTCGCGCATGACTCGGCTGAAATCGGCGGTCTGCACCTTCTCCGACCATTTGTACTCGATGCCGAGTTCCTTCTCGGCCTTCTGCAAGGCGACATGGATCTGGTTGTCCCATGGCTCCTCGATCGGCGTGGCGAACATCGCCGCCACCTTCAGCTTCTTGTCCTTGGCAAAGGCGCTGCCCGGCAGCATGGCCGCCGCCAGTCCGAGTGCGCCCAGTTCCAGCACGTTGCGTCGCGAAAGCCCTTGGATTTTGCTGTTGTCGTTTTTCATGGAAGTGCCCCTCTGGCTGACAGCCGTGTCGAGCCGGCTGTTCTCAGGAATGTAGACAGGGAACTATGGAACGACGCTTGACTTTTGTCCACATGGTCAAATTTGGTGGCGTCGGGAGAAGGCCTATCCGGCGACCGGGCTTTCCCAAGCGCCGGTCTCGGCCATCCGCCGGAGCAGAGGCGCCACCCGGAACACATCCTTGCCGGTCCGCTCGTGCCAGTAGTCCAGCCGCTCGATGATCTTGCTCGCCCCTTCGAGGCCGGCCCAGAACATCGGTCCGCCCTTGCCCACGGGAAAGCCGTAGCCATTGACCCAGACGATATCGATGTCGGAGGCGCGGGCGGCGATCTTCTCCTCGAGGATCTTCGCGCCCTCGTTGACCAGCGGATAGAGCGTGCGCTCGATGACCTCGTCGGTGCCGATGGTGCGAGGCGCGATACCTTTTTCCGCCGCCCTGTCGCGGATCAGCGCTTCGACCTCCGGATTGGCGACCGGTATGCGCGAGCCGTTCTCGTAGCGATAGAAGCCGCTGCCGGTCTTCTGGCCGAAATGCCCCTGTTCGCACAGCGTGTCGGCAATCACTGCCGTCAGGCCGCGCGCCTTGCGGTTGCGCCAACCGATGTCGAGGCCGGCGAGGTCGCCCATCTGGAACGGCCCCATCGGCCAGCCGAAATCGGTGAATGCCTTGTCGATCTGGCTGGGCGTTGCGCCCTCAAGCAGCAGTGCCTCGGATTCGGAACCCCGCGCCGCCAGCATGCGGTTGCCGACAAAGCCGTGACAGACACCGACCACAACCGGCACCTTGCCGATGCGTCGTGCCAGTTCGACGACGGTCGCCAGCGCATCGGGCGCCGTCTTCTCGGCCCGCACGATCTCCAGCAGTCTCATGACATTGGCCGGCGAAAAGAAATGCAGGCCGACGACATCCTGTGGCCGCGACGTCGAGGTGGCGATGGCGTTGACGTCGAGATAGGAAGTGTTGGTGGCCAGGATCGCGCCGGGCTTGGCCACCTTGTCCAACTTGGCGAACACATCGTGCTTGACCGCCATGTCCTCGAACACCGCCTCGACGATCAGGTCGCAATCGGCGAGGTCGCGGTAGTCGGTGGACCCCTTGAACAGGCCGAGCCGCTCGCTCTTGGCGTCTTCCGACAACGAACCACGCGTGACCGAAACGGTATAGTTTTTCTCGATCGTCGCCAGCCCGCGCTGCAGTGCTTCGCCGCTGGTTTCCAGCAAGGTCACGGGATAACCGCCATTGGCAAACGCCATGGCGATGCCGCCGCCCATCGTGCCGGCGCCGATGACGCCGACGCGTTCTATCTGGCGCCTGGTGACATCCTTGCCGGGACCCTTTGCTGCCTCACGTTCAGCGAAGAACAGGTGCCGCTGGGCACGCGACTGGTCGCCGGCGACAAGTTTTAGGAACAGCGCCCGCTCCGCCGCCAGCGCTTCGTCGAACGGCAGCGTGATGGCGTTGCGGACTGCTTGCGCACAGGCGACCGGGGCTTCTAGGCCCCGCGCCTTCTTCGCCAGCTCCGCCGCCTCGTTGTCGAAGGCCGGGAGATCAACTTCCTCGAGCCGCTCATTGCGGTCGCGCACCGCTACGAACGGGCCACCCTTTGCAACCATTTCGGTGGCGAAACGAGTGGCTTGCGCGACCAGGTCACGGTCGAAGAGGGCGTCCACCAGGCCGGAGACCAGCGCATCGCCCGCGCCGATCGGCGTTCCAGAAACGATCATGCCAAGCGCCTTCCGCGCGCCGACAAGGCGCGGCAGCCGCACCGTGCCGCCGCCACCCGGCAGCAGCCCGAGCTTCACTTCAGGCAGGCCGAGTTTAGCCTGGACATCGGCGACGCGGAAATGACAGCCGAGCGCCAACTCGAGACCACCGCCGAGCGCAGTGCCGTGGATGGCGGCAACCGTCGGCTTGGCGATAGTCTCCAGCGTCGCCACGATGGCGCGCAGCTCTGGCTGCTGCAGCGGCTTGCCGAATTCGGTGATGTCGGCGCCGGCAACAAAAGTCCGCCCGGCGCAGGCAACGACGATGGCCGCGACCGATGGATCGTCCCGCAGCGAAACCAGGGCCTGCATCAACGGCTCGCGGACATGGAAGCTCAGCGCATTGACCGGCGGATTGTCGATGGTGACGATCGCCACGCCGTTCTCGTTTGCGACGTTGACAGAATTGGACACGCGGAACCTCCCGAGACCGGCTGCGATCGCGGATGGGTTTACTAGGCCGTGCCGCAAATGGAAACCCGATCCGCCTCTGGCCCAATGCTTGGCCGTGAGCCTACCGTCGACTTGCTGCCTAGGCTGCCCGGCAATTGCGCGTCGGCGCTGCGCCCGCCGCCTCACGAAGAGGCCGCAGCCGAGGCCGTGGAGGAACAGAAGCCCGGCAAAGGCCGTGTAGGAGAAGTATCGGGGCTGGCAGGGGCCAGCAGCGCCACGAAGCTCGCGGCACCCGCCGCCATGCCTCGAACAGCAAACGAAACGCCTCCGAAACGATCCGAGAAACAGCTCGGCGCTGCGATCAATAAAGCCGAGCATCAAGATCGCCGACCAGAGCAGCGTCTGCTCGATTGAGTACCAAGATGTACATTTCGGTCCGGCCGAACTGGCCGCCGACACGGCCGAATGCGACGACCAGCACGGCGGCGATGATGTAGCCGACGTCGCCCACGCCAGATGGTTGATGTTTCCGGGGTCGAGCACCTGCGGCCAGCGTGACGAGCGTGGTGTTGCTCAGAACCTCCATCCGTGGGTTGCGGACGGTCCTGCATGGTCGCGATCATCGTGGTAATGTCCGGCAGCGCTGGCATGATAGCCGCCGTGCTAGATATGAGGGTGACCTCCGCTATATGAGGCTGACCTCACATATGTATGAGGATACTCTCACGTATATATGAGGATGGTTTCACTTTTGGAAGCATGAGGATGACCTCTGAAAAGGCAAGCACAACACTGCCGCAGCCGCGCGCGCCGCAGCAAAAAAGAGGCCACGATCGCGTCGCGGCCCTGATGGCGGCAGCCGCGGAGCTGTTCGTCGAAAAGGGTTTCGAGGCCACGACGATGACCGAGATCGCCGCCAGGGCGGGGGCGGCCATCGGCACGCTCTACCTGTTCTTCCCGACCAAGCAGGCCATGGCGCAGGCGATCCTTGTCGCCACGGCGGAAGAGCTGTCGGCCGAGCTCGATGGCCTGCGTGAGCAAACCGAGGCGATGCACGCAGCGACGATAGCCGACCAGTTGTTCGCGTTGCTGGGCACGTTCATGGCCACGCATCCGGTCTATTCGGCGCTGCTCGATCTGCCCGGCGACGATCAGTGGCGGCGTGCGGTGCGCGCCCGCCGCCGGGAGCATATCGCCGCCTTGTTTGCGCAAGCCTATCCGCCCTTGCCGGCGGAGCAGGCGGAGCGCCTGGCGGTGATCGTACCACAGCTTATGCGCATACCTCTGACGCTGGTCGGCGAGGAGCGCCTGCGCGACGAGGTGCTGGATGAGTTGCGGCTGATGCTGAACAGGCATCTAGAGTCATGAGAAGGCTGACGCAGGTGATCGGCCAGAGCATGATCCCGAAAAGTGGAACCTGGTTTTCGGAAAAATCATGCTCAAGCAAAAAGATAGAGCGCCATCCCGATTCCATCGGGATGGAACAGGCTCTACCGCACTGCCTTCTGCCCGCCCGCCACCGTGATGACGCCGACGATGATCAGCCCGGTCAGCAACAGCCGAACCCCGGCGCTGACGCCGAACGTGTTGAGCATGGTCAACAGCAGCACCAGGAACAGCGCTGCGCCCCAGACGCCCGGCACATTGGCCTTGCCGCCCGCCACCGAGGTGCCGCCGATGACGACGACGGCGATCGAGGCCAAGAGATACTCATTGCCGATATCGACATTGGCGCCGCGGAAATAGCCGGCCAGCAGCGCCCCGTCGATGCCGCCCAGCGCGCCCGACAGCGTGTAGGTGAGGAAGCGGATACGGCCGACATTGACGCCGGCCAGCCATGCGGCACGGATGTTCTGGCCGATCGCCAGCACCGAGCGACCATAGATCATGCGCTGCAGCGCGATGGCCGCGCCGATGGTGAACAGCACGGTCAGAATGGCCAGCACCGGAATGCCAAAAATCTGCCAGTTGGCGAAATCGGCGAAGCCCGGCGGCGGCTTGATCTGCAGCCCGCGTCCATAGCTGATGTCGATCGACTGGATGATGAAGCTCGCCGACAAGGTGGCGATGATCGGCGGAATGCGCAGCGCCCAGATCAGCAGGTAGTTGGCGGCGCCGATCGCCATGCCGCAGGCGAGCGCCGCCAGCAGCCCGACCGCAATCATGGAATCGTTGCCGTCCATGACCTTCATGGCAACGGCGCTGGCCAGACCGATATTGGCCGGCAGCGACAGGTCGACATTGCCCGGTCCGAGCGTGATGACGAACATCTGGCCGACGCCGACGATGACGGTGAAAACAGCAAGCGACAGGGCCGCGGTGATCATGCCGCCGCCGCCATAGCCGCCGGTGAAGGCGATGGTTGCCAGCCACACCAGCAGCGCGCCGAGAAACGACCAGATCCAGGGTTTGGCGAGCATTGTCCGCAGCGAGGCCATCTCACCTCTCCTTGCGGCTGATCAGCACCCGGGCCGCCAGCACGATGATGAGGATGGCGCCATTGGCGGCCACCTGCCAGTCGGGTGGGATGTGCATGAAGGTGAGCAGTGGCGAGGCGGCGAGCGCCAAAGTCAGCGCGCCGAGCACGGCGCCGATCGGCGACACCCGGCCGCCGACGAATTCACCGCCGCCGAGGATGACGCCGGCGATCGACAGCAGCGTGTAGCCATTGCCGATATTGGCGTCGGCCGAGGTGGTGATGCCGATCAGCGCCATGCCGGAGAGCACGCCGAACAGGCCGGTCAGCGCAAACAGCACGATCTTGGTTCGCAGCAGCGACCAGCCGGCGCGCCCGAGCGCCGCAGGATTGCCGCCGGAGCCACGCAGAATGACGCCATAGGAAGTGCGCATCAGGCCGAAATGGACGACAGCAGCGATCAGCAGCGCGGCGATGATCGGGAACGGAATGAACGGCGGTTTGAAGGCCATCAGCGACAGCAGCCAATCCGGCGCCTTGCCGCCGGGCTTTGGCAGGACGAGGATGGCCAGCCCTTGCCAGACGAAGCTCATGCCCAGCGTCACGACGATCGACGGCAAATTGCGCAGATGGATCAGCGCGCCGAGCAGCGCATAGATGCCGATCGAGCCGAGCAGGATGACGATTCCGGTGAGCGGCGCGTCCTTCAGCCATGTCGCGGTGACACAGCCGACGAAACCGACAAAGGTGCCGATCGACAGATCGAGCTCGTTGCCTGCGATGACGAACATCTGCGCGATCGTCGCCAGCGCGATCGGGATTGCCAGATTGAGCATCAGGCTGAAGCCGAAATAGCTGATGGCGCGCGGGTTGAGCCAGGCGATGGCCAGCAGCACCAGCACCAGCGACAGCGCCGGCAGCAGGCCGCGCAGCAGCCTGGCGCGTGCCAGTGCGCCGCGTTCGGAAGAGCCTTTCGAGGCGGTCGCGACGGAAGCCATTGTCATCTCAGGCCGCGTCGCCGAACGAGGACTGGATGATCTTTTCCTCCGTCAGTTCGTCGCGCCGAAGATTGGCGACGATCCGACCGTTCTTGAAGACATAGATGTGGTCGCAATTGTCGAGCTCTTCGGTTTCGGTGGTGTACCAGAGGAAGGTGCGGCCGCGACTAGCCTCTTCGCGCACGAGATCGTAGACCTCGAGCTTGGTGCCGATATCGACGCCGCGCATCGGATCATCCATCAGCACGATCTTGGCGTCGGAGCCGAGCGCCCGCGCAAACAAGGCTTTCTGCTGATTGCCGCCGGACAGCGAAAAAATGTTGTTGTTCATGTCCGGCGTGCGGATGCCGATCTTATCCTTCCAGAACTGGGCGAGTTCCGCCTCGCGCTGCGGCGAAATCAACAGGCCGTTGCGCAGGCGCGCCAGCGAGCGGATACCGATGTTCTCCGAGATCGACCATTGCGGAAAGATTCCGTCCGACTGGCGGTCGCCGGCCACCAGCGCCACCGGCGCGGTCACCTCGATGCCGGTCCTGGCGCGCTGAGCTGCGGCAAAGATCGCCAACAGCAGATCCGTCTGTCCATGGCCGGCAAGCCCGGCCAGGCCGATGATCTCGCCCGCATGCGCGACGAGCTCCTTGCCGTCCTCCTGCCGTGCCGGACGGGCCCGAACCCGCAGCGGGCCGGCCGCTGATTTGGCCGCCACCTCGGCCACGATCTTCTCGCGCGCTTCCGCGCCACCCATCGCCGTCACCAGCTTTTCGCGGTCGAAAGCCTTGGCCGCATCGGCGGCGACGACCTTGCCGTCGCGCATCACCACGATGCGGTCGGCATTGTTCAGCACCTCGCCCAGCACATGCGAGATCAGGATGCAGCTGCCGCCGCCGGCGACGAAGCGGCGCACGAAGGCCAGCAACTGGCCGGCCGTATGCGCGTCGAGCGAGGATGTCGGCTCATCGAGGATGACCAGTTCGAGCGGGTCCTGCGTCACCGTGAAGGCGCGCGCCACTTCGACCATCTGGCGCCGGCCGATGGACAGGTCGCCGGCAATGTCGGCTGCCGAAATGCTGTGGTCCGGAAAAATCTCGTCGAGCTTGGCGGCGATAAGATCGGCCGCCTTGCGCCGCCAACCGAGCCCGCGCAGCGACGGATGATTGATGCGGGTGTTCTCGGCGATGCTGAGGTTGGGGCACAGCGACAATTCCTGGAACACGCAGCGTATGCCGAGCTTTTGCGCGCGCGGCACCGAATAATGGTCCTCGATGCCGCCGCGCACGGCGATCTGGCCGCTGTCGGGCACCATTGTGCCCGCCACCATATGCATCAGCGTCGATTTGCCCGCGCCATTGTGGCCGACCAGGCCGACGCACTCGCCGGCCCCGACATGAAAGTCGACGCCGTTAAGCGCCCGAACGGCGCCGAAATGTTTTTCGGCCCCGTTCAGTCTGACTATGTCCAATTTGGCGGCGCCGAGATGTTTTTCGGCGCCGTCCAGTCTGACGATGTCTGCGTTGGCCTCAGGCATGCTCAACGATATCCGGTCGGCGACGCCAGCGGCAACAGGTCAGCCATCACTTGATGTTGGCTTTGATCGCCGCGATGGCATCTTCCTGCGTGTATTCGTGGCTGGCGACGCCGCCCTTGACGATTTTTGGCAGCTCGGCCTCGAAATCGTCCTGGGTGAAGGCGAGATACGGCACCAAGAGATCGTGCGGGATGTCGGTGCGGCCGTCGAGCACCTGCTGTGCCACCCAGAAGGCGAGTGACGACACGCCGGGCGCGATCGACGCCGACCAAGTGTTGTAGCCGTCCTTGTCCTTCTGTTCCTTCCACCACTGCAGCTCATCCTGGCGGTTGCCCATGATGATGGTCGGGCGCGGCTTGCCGGCGGCGGCGAAGGCCTGTGCGGCGCCATAGCCGTCACCGCCCTGGTCGACGATGCCGACGACATCCGGCAGCGACGGCAGGATGGTAGCCACCGCCTTCTGCGCCGTGGTCTGGTCCCAGTCGCCGGTCACCGAGCCGACGATCTTGAACTCGGGATGGGCAGCGACGCCTTCGAGGATGCCGGCATGGATGGCATCGTCGATCGAGGTGCCGGCAAGGCCACGGATTTCAAGCAGATTGCCGCCCTTGGGCTGGAACTTGGCCATCTGCTCGACTTCCTGCTTGCCCATGTCCTTGAAGTCGACGACGACGCGGTAGGCGCACGGCTCGGTGACGGTGCCGTCGAAGGAAACGACGGTGATGCCGGCGTCGCAGGCCTGCTTGATGGCGCCGTTGAGCGCATCCGGCGATGCCGCGTTGATGACGATGGCGTCATAGCCCTGCAGGATCAGGTTCTGCACCTGAGCCGCCTGGGTCGGCACTTCCTTGTCGGCCGTGGTGAAGATGTCGGCAGCGCCGACCACCTTGTCGGCAACCGCCTTCTTGGTGACGATGCCATAGCTGTCGAGCATCGCCTGGCGCCAGGAATTGCCGGCGTAATTGTTGGAGAAGGCGATCTTCTTGCCGCTGGTGTCGGCCAGCGCCGTGCCTGAGGCCAGCATGGCCGCCAGGGTACTCAAGACCAGTAGTTTCTTCATGTCATAGTCCTCCCATGTGATGTTGACTGCTGCACTTGCCACCGGCTTTCAGGCCGGCGGACCTCCCGTTCCGATTTGAGCACGGATGATCCCGGGCTCAAAACAGTCTCAACCCCGGCACCCGAACCCTTAGCCGGTAAAGCGACGTCGACGCGGCGATGTAGAGGCTCTTCAGATCCTCGTCGCCGAAGGTGAAGTTCGCACAGTCTTCCGGCGTCGCGATGACACCCAGAAGGTCGCCTGAGGCATCGAAGACATGGATGCCGCCGGGACCGGTGCAATAGAGATTGCCGCGGCTGTCGATCTTCATGCCGTCCGGTGCTCCCGGCTCCGTGCCTTCGGTCACGGCCCATACGGCGCCGCCGTTCAGATCGCCATTCGCCTCGACCCCGAACACCCGGATATGGCCGCGCTCGGTGTCGTTGATGAACAGCCGCGACTCGTCGAGCGAGAAGCACAGCCCGTTCGGCTGGGCGAAATCGTCGGCGACCAGCGTCAACCGGACGCCATCGCCGTCGATCCGATAAACGCCCTGGAACGACAGCTCCTGAGGTCTTGGCACGCCGTAGAACTCCACCCGGCCAAAGCCCGGATCGGTGAAGTAGATCGACCCGCTGGTGGCGACGACAATGTCGTTGGGGCTGTTGAGCTGCTTGTCGCCGTGATGCGTGGCCAGCACCGTCGTGCAGCCGTTCGGTTCGGCGCGGGTGACGCGGCTCGTCGCATGCTCGCAGGTGACCAGCCGGCCCTGGCGATCGAGCGTGTTGCCATTGGCCTTGTGGCTCGGCTCCCGGAACAGCTCGACTTCGCCCGAGGGGCTTCGCCGATACATGCGGCTTTCGGGAATGTCGCTGAACACCAGCCATTTCTCGTAGGGGTGCCACACCGGCCCTTCGATGAAGCCGAAGCCGCTCGCCAGCCTTTCCATGGCCGCGTTGCCGACAACGTCGCCGAAACCGGAATGGCGGGCCCCCACCGACGCAGCCATCATTGGCTCTTCGGTTCGCCCAAGAGCATCCATATGCTGGCGAATGGCATAAGCGTTTCCCGTATATCTTCTTGTTGTTGGGGTGAGGTTAGTCGTCGCTCCGCAGGAGCGATACCGGCCTACCCGCAGCAACGACTGTGTGTTTGCACAGTCGCAGCCGCGGCCGATGGTTTTCTATGGGATCAATGGCCCTGCGGCGGCTGCGCGTTGGCCAGCCAGGCGTCGAGGCGGTCCTGTTCGCGGCGCAGCGCATCGACATTGATCAGCCCGCGCGCCATGGCCAGATAGATCGCCCGTGTGCGCGAGTTGAAGACCGAGGCGTCGCTGGCACCGTCCTCTGCCGGCACGATGCCAAGCTTTTCGTAGACATGCTTGATGCGGCTCTGGGCGCCGCGGATCGACAGCCCCCGGCGCGACGCAATGGCCCGGTCGGTGAGGCCGAGCGCGATATCGATCAGGCTTTCATACTCGCCGTCGGTGATGCCTTCGAAGCGGTCCTGGACGCGGTGCTGGATGCCGCGGATCTCGCGGTCGATGATGCAGTGGCCTTCGCGGAAAACGCCGCGCAAGGCCGAGCGCATGCCTTCTTCCGTCGCCGATTTCAGCACATAGCCATAGACCGAACCGGGCGGCACGATGCGCGCCACGCCTCGGACATAGGCTTCGTCGGCAAAATTCGACCAGAACAGGATATGGGTGCCGGCAGAGCGGCTCCAGATCGAGCGGGCGACCTCGATCCCCGTCGCCTTGGGCAGCTGCAGGTCGAGCACGACATGCGGCGGCTGGCGTTCGGCAGCGAGATTGATGGCGTCCTCGCCATCGCCGGCCTCGATCACCTCGACATCGCCGGGCCATAATTGCTCGACGGTGCGGCGCGCGAATGTGCGGTGCAGCCCGTCATTCTCGGCGATCATGACCAGCATCATAGTGCCTCCGACACGACCCGGTGTTCGGGTGCTGCTGCTAGAACGGCCGCCTTGCCTTGCAAGGGCTGGCGGTCGATCTCGATGACCACCCGCGTCCCGCTGCTCTTCCGGCTGGCCCGGCCGATGCGCAGGCGCGCACCGATAAGCGCCGCCCGCGTATGCATATGGCCGATGCCGCCATGCGCGGCCGGATCGACCGTGCCGCAGCCCTGGCCGTCATCGGTGACGACGACGCGCAGCACGGTCTCGGTTGCATCCAGCAGCACGTCGATGCGGTGCGGCGCGGCGTGACGAACCGCATTGTTGATGGCTTCCTGGACGATCCGGTAGAGCGCCGTGCGCATCGGCTCCGACAAATTGTCGGCGCTGCCAGCGCTGGTGTCGGCGATGCGCACGGCAATCGGCGGCTTGGCCCTGGCGACGCTGCGGTTGAGATGCGCTTCGACGGCATCGCGCAGCCCGAACAGTTCGAGCACGCTTGGCCGCATATCGTCGACGATGTGGCGCAATTCGGTAAGGCAGCCGACGACCTCCTGCTCGAGATCGGCAAGCTGCGCCGCCCGCGCCACGCCCTGGCTGCGAAACGCCGAGACCTGGCGCGCAATACGGGCAAGGTCGCCAAGCGTCTGGTCATGCAGGTCCATGGCCATGCGGCGGCGTTCCCGCTCCATGCCTTCCGTTAGTTGCGAGGCGCCGACCCTGAGCAGTTCCACCCGATTGTGCGCTTCGCTTTCGGCGAGCATGGCGCGGCGCGCCTCCTCGGTCTGGATCAGCGCAAAGATATAAGGCGCGATAAGGTCGGCGCATTGCTGGGCCACCGCGACATCGGCGAGCGTATAGCAGCCGACTTCGTGCCGGCTGATGTTGAGGGCGCCGATGATGCCGCCGCGCGCCTTGAGCGGCACGACGATGCGGCTGCGTAGCCTGGCGGCGAAGATCGGCCCGTCGATCGCTTTGTCGAAATGGAAGCGCTGGTCGCACAGCGCGTCGTCGGAAAGCAGATAGGGCACCTCGCCCCACAGGATCGAGCGTATCGGGCTGACCTCGGTCGGCAGCGGGTGCTGGGCCAGCTCGCTCCAGCTGGTGTGGAAGCCAGCCTCATAACAGGCATGCTTGCGCCCATCCTGCGACAGCACCGCCAGATCGACGTGATCGTGCGGAATGAGCGTGCCGATCTCGATGGCGGTTGCGCGAAACGCCGAGCCCGGGTCGATATGGCCGGCCAGCGCCTGCGAAATGGCCAGCAGCCGGTCGATCAGCATGGGAGATACATCCGACATCGCTTTGAGACCCTCCCATGACACCTGAACAGTTACGCTACGCGAGCCGCGACGCTTCTCGCGCCGCCAATTCCCGAATTTCGTCAGGCCTCCCCTGCAACAGGAATAGTGGGCACCTGTGACCGGCGCTGTCAACGACGCCTCCGTCGCGGCGGCCGATCAACTTGCGGTGCATCAATTGAAAAGGGTTCGCGTCCTGGTCTAGGGAAGAGGCAGGAGACCAAAGCAAAAATGGCAGCGACGCCAACTGTTGCGCCGGGCGCACCCGGAATCCCAGCGCGCTGGACGTCGAGCGCCAAGAGCGGCGTTGGAGCAGCCCTTTCACCGGCCAGCCGCGTCTGGTTCACGCTGAGCCACGGCATTCTCAACGAAATCTACTATCCGCGCCTCGACAGCGCCTGCACCCGCGACATGGGATTGCTGGTGGCCGGCCCGGATGGCTATTTCTCCGAGGAGAAGCGGGACGCCGAACACCGGGTCGAACGGTTCGAGGATGGCGTGCCGGCCTACCGGCTGGTTAACACCGCGACCGACGGAGCCTGGCGGATCGAAAAGCGCATCGTTACGGATCCGAAACGCCCTACCTTGCTGCAGGAGATCACCTTCACGTCGCTCAAGGGCGCCGACCACAGCGTCTACGCACTTCTGGCGCCGCATCTCGTCAATGCCGGCATGGGCAACACCGCCTGGATCGACGACCACCAAGGGAAAACAATGCTGTTTGCCTCGGGGCGCGGCGTCTGCCTGGCGCTCGCCTCGTCACTGCCCTGGGGAGACTGCTCGGCCGGCTATGTCGGTGTCTCCGACGGCTGGCAGCAACTCAGCCACAGCGGTCGTCTCGATCCGGCTTGCCGCAGGGCCGAGGACGGCAATGTCGCGCTGACCGGTGAGATCGGTTTTTCCCCGGCAAATCCGAAAGCCCTGCTAGCGCTTGGCTTCGGCGCCACCCCACAAGAGGCGGCGGACCATGCTACTGCCAGCCTTGCCCAGGGGTTTGAGCCTGCCGCCAAGGCCTATGTCGAGACATGGCGCAAATGGCAGGCCGGCCTGCTGCCGCTCGACCGCCATGACCAGTCGGGCCTCAACACCTATCGCGTCAGCACGGCGGTGCTGGCAACACACCGGTCTCTCGCCAAGCCCGGCGCGGCCGTCGCCAGCCTGTCCATCCCGTGGGGTTTCAGCAAGGGTGACGACGACCTCGGCGGCTATCATCTGGTCTGGCCGCGCGATCTGGTCGAGACCGCCGGTGGTTTCCTTGCAGCCGGCGATGCCGAGGCGGCGCTGCAGACGCTTGCCTATCTCCGTTCCATCCAGCAGCCGGACGGCCATTGGCCGCAAAACGTCTGGCTCGACGGCTCGGCCTATTGGCCGGGCATCCAGATGGATGAGTGTGCCTTTCCGCTGCTGCTTGCCGACGCGCTGCGCCGCGCCGGCCGTTTGCCGCGCGCAGCACTGACTTCCTTCATGCCAATGATCGAGAAGGCGGCGTCCTACGTGGTGCGTAACGGCCCCGTCACCGGCGAGGACCGCTGGGAGGAGGATGCCGGCTACAGCCCGTTCACGCTAGCCGTCGAGATATCGGCATTGCTCGCCGCCGCCGATATGTTCGACGCTTTCGGCAAAGCAGAGCCGGCTAACTATCTGCGCGAGACTGCCGATATATGGAACGACCAGATCGAGCGTTGGACCTATGTCACCGGCACGGATTTGTGCGCCGAGCACGGCGTCAACGGCTATTATGTCCGCATCGCGCCGCCCGACGATGCCGGCGCGGCGGCGCCGAAGGACGGCTTTGTGCCGATCAAGAACCGCCCGCCCGGCGACACCGACAAGCCGGCCGAGGCCATCATCAGCCCGGATGCGCTGGCGCTTGTCCGCTTCGGTCTCAGGGCAGCCGATGATCCGCGCATCGTCGACACGGTCAAAGTTATCGACGCGCAATTGCGCATAGAACTGGCGCAAGGACCACTCTGGTACCGCTATACCGGTGACGGCTACGGCGAACACGCCGACGGCGCGCCGTTCGACAGCACCGGCACAGGCCGGCCATGGCCGTTGCTGGCCGGCGAACGCGCCCATTACGAGCTGGCCGCGGGGCGCAAGGACAGAGCGGCAAGCCTGCTCGAGACATTCGAGGCCTCCGCCGGGGTCGGCGGCTTGCTGCCGGAGCAGGTCTGGGATGGTCCTGACCTGCCGCAGCACGAATTGCGGCGCGGCGGGCCGTCAGGCAGTGCCATGCCGCTGGTCTGGGCGCATTCGGAGCATATCAAGCTGCTGCGATCGCTGCGCGACGGCGCGGTCTTCGACATGCCGCCGCAAGGTGTGGAGCGCTACATCACGGACAAGACCGTGTCGCCGCGCAGGACATGGCGCTTCAACAACAAGCCACGCACCATCCCCGCCGGCAAGCTATTGCGCGTGGAGCTTCCGGCGCGCGGCGTGGTCCACTGGACAAGCGACAAATGGCTGGCTGTGCAAGACAGCAAGACCGCGGAGAATGCCTTTGGCATCCATCTGGTGGATCTGCCCGTTGCCGATATTCCGCCGGGCAACGCCATCGTCTTCACTTTTTTCTGGCCCGATACAGGCGGTTGGGAGAATGTCGACTTTTCCGTCGGCATAGACGCGCCGGACAGCCAGTAAAGCTTCGATTCCTCAAGAAACCAGGACAAGACCATGCAAATCGGAATGATGGGACTGGGCAGGATGGGCGCCAACATGGTGCGCCGCCTGATGCGCGATGGCCATGAATGCGTCGTCTATGACATCAACGCGGCAAGCGTCGCCGCTCTGGTCAAGGACGGCGCCATTGGTGCTGCCTCGATGGAGGAATTCGTCGGCAAGCTGTCCAAGCCGCGCAGCGCCTGGCTGATGCTGCCGGCAGCGATCACCGGCAAGATCGCCGACCAGGTGGCAGCGCTGATGGAACCCGGCGATATCATCATCGATGGTGGCAATTCCTACTACCACGACGCCGTCGACCAGGCGGCCGAGCTGGCGGCCAAGGGGCTGAACTATGTCGATGTCGGCACCAGCGGCGGCGTCTGGGGCCTGGAGCGCGGCTACTGCCTGATGATCGGCGGTCCCGACGAGGCAGTGCGCCATCTCGATCCGATCTTTGCCACGCTGGCGCCGGGCCTCGATGCCGGTGCGCCGGCTCCCGACAAGGCCGCGGGCACGGCGCCGTTCGGCTATCTCCATTGCGGACCGAGCGGCGCCGGCCATTTCGTCAAGATGGTCCATAACGGCATCGAGTACGGCGTCATGGCCGCCTATGCCGAAGGCATGAACATCCTGAAGTCGGCCAATGCCGGCAAGCGGCAACGCACGGCCGACGCCGAAACCAGCCCGCTGGAAAACCCGAAATATTATCAATTCGACATCGACCTTCCCCAGGTGGCCGAGGTCTGGCGGCATGGCAGCGTCATCGGTTCCTGGTTGCTCGACCTGACCGCCGGCGCGCTGAAGAGCGACCCGGCGCTAGCGCAATTCGGCGGCCGCGTCTCGGATTCCGGCGAAGGCCGCTGGACGCTGAAGGCGGCGATCGACACTGGCGTGCCCGCGCCGGTGCTGTCCTCGGCCCTGTTCGACCGCTTCTCTTCGCAAGGCGAATCCGAATTCTCCGACAAGCTCCTGTCCGCCATGCGCTACGCCTTCGGTGGCCATGTCGAAAAGCCGAAGGCCGGCTCGTGACGGTGGCGAGGGAGGCACGCTCATGAGCCAGGAACGCTCCGACACGCTGGTGCTTTTCGGCGCCACCGGCGATCTCGCCCACAAGAAGATCTTTCCAGCACTTTACCAGATGGTCGCCAAGGGAACGCTGACCGAGCCGGTGATCGGCGTCGCTTTCGATCCCTGGGACCTCGGCCAGTTGCAGGCGCGCGCCCGCGACGGCATCGTCGCCGCGCTCGGCGGCATCGATGACGCGGTCTTCGCCAAGCTGGCCTCGCAGCTGCGCTATGTCAGCGGCGATTACCGCAACGGCGCCACCTTCGAAAAGCTGAAAAGCGCGCTCGGCTCGGCGCAGCGGCCGCTGCACTACATGGCGGTGCCGCCGACCATGTTCGAGACCGTCGTCCAGGGGCTGGAACAATCCGGCACCGCGCATGGCGCGCGGCTGATGGTGGAAAAGCCGTTCGGCCACGATCTGCAATCGGCGCGCTGGCTGAACCGGGTGCTGCATCTGGTCTTCGACGAGCAGTCGATCTTCCGCATCGATCACTATCTCGGCAAGGAGGCGATCCAGAACCTGCTCTATTTCCGCTTCGCCAATTCATTCCTCGAGCCGATCTGGAACCGCAATTTCGTCGAAAGCGTGCAGATCACCATGGCCGAGGATTTCGGCGTCGAGGGCCGCGGCCGCTTCTATGACGATGTCGGCTGCATCAGGGACGTGATCGAAAACCATCTGCTCAACATCCTGTTGCTGCTCGCCATGGAACCGCCGGTCGGCCGCTCCGCCGACGATCTCATCGACGAGAAGGTGCAGGTGCTGAGGGCCATCCGCACGCTGACCAAGGACGATGTCGTGCGCGGCCAATTCAACGGCTATCTGGCCGAGCCCGGCGTGGCGCCGAATTCGCCGGTCGAGACCTTCGCCGCGGTGCGCTTCTTCGTCGATACCTGGCGCTGGCAGGACGTGCCCTTCTTCATCCGCGCCGGCAAGAACATGCCGGTGCATGTCACCGAGGTGGTGGTGCGGCTGAAGCGGCCGCCGCTGGATGTCTTCGACCCGATCAAGCCAGCGGACCAGAACTACGTCCGCTTCCGCATCGATCCGCAGGTGGTGATCGCCATCGGCGCGCAGCGCAAGGCGCCCGGCGACGACATGATCGGCGAGCAGGTGGAACTGACGGCGCTCGACGACTCGAAGAGCGACATGCCGCCCTATGAGCGGCTAATCGGCGACGCCATGAACGGCAACGGCCAGCTGTTCACCCGCCAGGACGCCAGCGAAATGGCCTGGCGAATCGTCGGCCCGGTGCTTGGCGACACCACGCCGCCGCATGTCTATGAGCCGAAGACCTGGGGACCGGCCGATGCGATGGCCGGGTTCGGGCCGCCCAATGGATGGATCGATCCGGTAAGATAATTTCGGGAGGGTGAGACAATGGCCAAAGCGGTGAAACAACCGGCATCGGGCACCGAGCCGGTCGTGCTGGCGATCGACATTGGCGGCTCGCACGTCAAGATCCTGACCAGCGCCGGCGGCGAGGAGCGCCGGGCCGATTCCGGACCGGGACTGACGCCGCAGCAGATGATCGCGACGGTGAAGACATTGGCCGAGGGCCTGCCCTATGACGTCATCTCGATGGGTTATCCCGGCCCGGTGACCCACAACCGGCCAATGATCGACCCGGCCAATCTCGGCAAGGGCTGGGCCGGCTACGATTTCGCCGCCGCCTTCGGCAAGCCGGTGAAGGTGGTCAACGACGCGCTGATGCAGGCGATCGGCAGCTATGAAGGCGGGCGCATGCTGTTCCTCGGCCTGGGCACCGGCCTCGGCGCCGCGATGATCGTCGACAACGTCGCCCAGCCGATGGAGCTGGCCCACCTTCCCTACAAGAAGGGGAAAAGCTTCGAGGACTATGTCGGCGAACGCGGCCTTGAAAAGCGCGGCAAGAAGAAGTGGCACAAATACGTCTTCGACGTCGTCGATCGGCTTCGCGCCGCCATGCAGCCGGACTACGTGGTCATTGGCGGCGGCAATGTCGACAAACTCGACGAATTGCCTGAAGACAGCAGGCGCGGCGACAACACACGCGCCTTTGAAGGCGGATTTCGCCTGTGGCGCGACAAGGCGCTTATCGTCTGATATTAGTCCAGTTTAGTATAGTTGTTCAAAATAACGTGTGATTTCGCGCGAAATCATTGCGTTGTGCAGATTTGCCGACTAGGAATTCGGCCACCCCCACGGATGGAGAAAATAGATTGTCCGACGATAGCAACAACACCAGCAAAGACGACCTGCTTGAACTGACGGCTCACATCGTGTCCGCCTATGTCGAGAAGAATCGCTTGCCTGCTTCCGGCCTGAGCGACCTTATCGCCAGCGTCAGCGCCTCGATCAGCGGGCTCGGACAACCGGCGACCCCCGTCGCCGCGCCGCTCGTCCCCGCCGTCAATCCGAAAAAGTCGGTGACCCCGGACTACATCATCTGCCTCGAAGACGGCAAACGGTTCAAATCCCTGAAGCGTCATCTCGGCGTGCATTTCGGGCTGACGCCGGAGGCCTATCGCACCAAATGGAGCCTGCCGGCCGACTACCCGATGGTCGCCCCCAATTACGCGGCTTCCCGCTCGGCGCTGGCCAAGTCGATCGGTCTTGGTCGCAAGGCCGCCGTGCCAGCAGTCGTCAAGCGTCAGACCAGGAAGGCCAAAGCCTAGGCTAAAACGGGAATCCTCGCTAAGCAGGCTGTGGTTCTGCCGGCGATCCCTCGACGGCAGACGTCGGGGGAGTGCCGCCATGAACTACGCCAGGATGGTGATCGAGAAAGAGGCGCCGGAGGAGTACGGCTACGACCGTATCCGCTACAATCTCTCCGAAAGCTCGATCGCCGACCAAAAACTCTCCGACATCGGCCTGTCGCTGCCCGACCTGACGCTGTTCTATGGCGAGCATCGCGGCGACAAGGATCTGCGGGGGCTGATCGCGGCGCAGGATGCCGGCATCTCGCCTGACGATGTGCTGGTCACCGCCGGTGCCGCGGGCGCACTGTTCATCATCTCGACCTCGCTTCTGTCCGAGCGCGACCACCTCGTCGTCATCAGGCCCAACTACGCCACCAACATCGAAACCCCCAAGGCGATCGGCTGCGCCATCTCCTATGTCGATCTGAATTTCGACGAAGGTTTCGCCATCGATGTCGGCCGCGTCGCCGCCAGTATGCTGCCGAACACAAAGCTGATCAGCGTCACCTGTCCGCACAATCCGACCGGCACCATGATGCGCCAAGCCGATCTCGACGCGCTGGTGGCGCTGGCCGAGGCTAGCGGCTGCCATCTTCTGGTCGACGAAACCTATCGCGACCTCTCCTATGGAACGCGCCTGCCCACAGCGGCCTCGCTGAGCCCACGCGCGATCAGCGTCTCGTCGCTGTCCAAGGCTTTTGGCATTCCCGGCATCCGCATCGGCTGGCTGGTCACCCGCGACGCAGCACTTCAGGAAAAATTCCTCGCCGCCAAGGAGCAGATCGGCATTTGCGGCAGCGTCATCGACGAAGGCATTGCCCGCGGCATGCTCGAACGCCGCGACACCTTCCTGGCAACGCTGCTGCCTGAAATGGCCCGGCGCCGCGACATCGTCCAGGCTTGGATCGACCGCGAGAAGCTGGTTGACTGGGTGCGGCCGGAAGGCGGCGTTGTCGGCTTCCCCCGGCTGAATGTCGGTCCCGGTTTCGACCTCGACCGCTTCTATGTGAACCTGCTGGAAAACCATGGCGCCTATGTCGGGCCCGGCCACTGGTTCGACATGCCGAAAAGCTTCTTCCGCGTCGGCTTCGGCTGGCCGAAGGAAGCCGAATTGCGCGGCGGCCTCGACGCCATCTCGGCCGCGCTCAGGGACTGAGGGCCGTCACCGCTGCGCCAGATGGATTCCCGCCAGCATGCAGCGGACCGAGCCGCCCGCGAGCTCAATGGTCGGAATGTCGAGGCTGACCGGGGCAATGCAATTCTCGATGGCGGCGACCTGATCAGGCCGAAGCGCCCGCATCGCCCGCGATGAGATCGCCAGCACGCGGCCGTCCCGCCCCTGAAGCTCAAGCGCATTGCCCGCGAACGCCTCGATCTGCTCGGCCGTCAGGTCGACGACAATGCGCCCTCCTGCCTCAAGCCGTTCGCGGACCTCGGCCCGCCGGCGGTCCGACATGATGCTGGCGAGACCGATGAGGCAGAGCTCGGTGCCGAGGCACATCATCACATTGGTGTGGTAGATCGGCCGCCCGGATCGATCGAAGGCGTCGAACAGCATCGGTTCGAAGTTGAAATGCGTACAGAAGCGTTCCAGCGCCACCTCATTGGTGCGGTTCGACCGGGCGGCATAGGCAACGCGCTCGATATGGTCGAGGACCATGGCGCCGGTGCCTTCGAGAAAGATGCCATCCTGCTCCAGCCCGGAATAGTCGATGATGTCCTGGACGCGGTAATGCCGCTTGAGGAACTCGATGATATCCCATCGCCGTTCCGCCTGCCGGCTGGGCGAAAACATCGGATACACCGCGATATGGCCGCCGGAATGGGTCGAGAACCAGTTGTTCGGGAAGACCGAATCCGGACGCCCGTCGGTCTCGTCCTCGAAGAGATGGACGGTGACCCCGGCCGCCTCGAGGCGCGCCGCCATGCGTGTCGATTCCTGATAGGCCTCGGCGCTGATCAGGGTGACCGTGCGCGTTCCGTCACGGTTCTGGAATGCGTTGTCGGCGGCGGTCGCCTCGTTGGGGGTGAAGTGATGTGGGCGGATCATGACGACGCCGCGCGGCGCCTGCGCGGAAACGGAGCGCATGGTCATTGCACCGTGCAAGCAGCGACCGGGCCGCTGGAGGCGGGCGCCGATATCAGGCCGAACAGGTTGCGAGGATCAGCGGGCTGAGCCAGAAGCTCGAAGGGTTCCAACCCGATCGAACCGACCAGCCGTATCAGGTTTGCCGTGCCGACATATTGCACCATCGATGCGCTCCACCTCGAGAAGAATTTTCTGACGAGGCGAGAGCTTAGGGGTAGCAGAATTTACAAGAAACCTGCAAAGTGTTCAAAACTCGCGCCAGAATCGTACAATCTGATCACTGCTGGCTGGCAACATTGACATGCATGTCTTCGACGAAATCGATCGCCGGCTGATCTCGATCCTCAGGGAGGACGGCCGCGCGCCCATTTCCAAGCTTGCGGATTTGCTCGATGTTTCACGCGGAACGGTGCAGGCGCGGCTGGATAGGCTGCTGTCGTCGGGCGCCGTGCTCGGCTTTACCGTTCGCGTGCGCCAGGACGTCGACGATCAGGCCATCCGCGCCATCATGATGATCGAAGTCACCGGCAAATCCACCACCACCATCATCAAGCGGCTGCGTGGCATACCGGAGCTGTATTCGCTGCATACGACCAACGGCACCTGGGACCTGATCGCCGAGATCCATGCGGCGAGCCTTTCGGACTTCGACCGTGTGCTGCGTGAAGTCAGAGCCATCGATGGCATCCTCAACAGCGAAACCAGCCTGATGCTGAGCAGCGTATAAGCTTCGCCAACGCCGGCGTTGCGCAGAAAATCCCTTGATCCAGCGCCGATTCTGGCGCACATGCCGCAGCGAACTTTGCTAAAAGTTCCCTGGCCGGAACAGCGCCCATCGTGGAAGAGCCCCGCTGGCCAGTGTTTTCGCAACGGGGCCCATCTCCATGACACTTGAACAGACATCGCCGGACCAGCGCTATGCCGCCTTCCGGCACAAGGCCTTCCTCAGCTACTGGGCGGCGCGCTTCCTCGGCACTTTCGCAACCATGATCGTGTCTGTCGCGGTCGGCTGGCAGGTCTATGACCTGACGCGCGATCCCTTCGACCTTGGCATTGTCGGCATCGTCCAGTTCCTGCCTTCGCTGCTTCTGGTGCTGGTCACCGGCGCCGTCGCCGACCGCTTCGGCCGCCGCCTGATCATGACATTGTCGACGCTGGTCGAGGCGATCTGCGCACTGGCGTTGCTGCTGTTGACGGTGCGCGGTCTCGTCAGTCCACTGCCTATCTTCACCGTGCTCGCTCTATTCGGCGGAGCGCGCGCCTTTTTCGGACCGGCTTCGTCCTCGCTGTTCGCCAACCTTGTGCCACCGGAGGATTTCGCCAACGCGATCGCCTGGAATTCGTCCGCCTGGCAGACGGCGACCATCGTCGGCCCGGTGGCCGGCGGCCTGCTCTACGGCGTCTCGGCCGAAGCCGCGTACGCCGTCGCCGGCGTGCTGATGCTGGTGGCCGCCGTGCTGATCTTCACCATCCCGAAACCTGCCCAGCAGACCGCCACCGACAAGCCGACGATGGAAACGCTGTTTGGCGGCTTCCGCTATATCTGGAGCGAGAAGATCGTGCTCGGCGCCATCTCGCTCGACCTCTTCGCCGTGCTCTTGTCCGGCGCCTCGGCGCTGTTGCCGGTCTATGCGCGCGACATCCTGCAGCTCGGTCCATGGGGCCTCGGCCTGCTGCGCTCGGCGCCCAGCGTCGGCGCCATTTGCGTCGCCATCTGGCTGGCCGGGCATCCAATACGCAACCACGCCGGCATGATCATGCTCGCCGCCGCCGCGTCGTTCGGCGCCTTCACCGTTCTGTTCGGCCTCTCGACCATCACCTGGCTGTCGATCGTGGCGCTCGCCTTGCTCGGCGCCACCGACATGTTCAGCGTCTACATCAGGGAGACGCTGATCCAGCTGTGGACGCCGGACGAACTGCGCGGCCGCGTCAACGCCGTCAACCAGGTCTTCGTCGGCGCCTCCAACGAGGTCGGCGAATTCCGCGCCGGCACGATGGCGGCGCTGATCGGCACCGTCCCGGCGGTGGTGGTCGGCGGCGTCGGCGCCATCGCGGTTGTCGGCCTGTGGGCGGTGCTGTTTCCAGCGCTAAGGAAGGTACGGCATCTCAGCGGGCGGAACTGATCGAGCGAGCCGCTGGATCCGCCGCTTGGTCTAAATCTGCTTGCGCCGACAACGGCTGAGATGGACCGGAAGCGGACGGTCCGGTTCCGGGACGAACTAGCCAGGTGGCGGGGCAGCCTCAGGGTGGACATTTCAGCCCACATGGAAAATGATCATGTTGCCTGCACAACACTGCAGGGCTCTGATCTCGATGAGAAGCGTAGAAGCGGATCAACCGACCTCCGGGTCCAGCGTGGGGGATGCAAATGGACAATGGGCAATTGCACCGCGACGCGGGCGGGCGACCCCGTCGATCGGCCGGCTGGCTTGCCCGCGCCGCCGTGCCGGCGGCTTTCCTGCTCGGCATGGCTTTCAGCAACACTGCGTTCGCGCAGGACCAGCAGCTGCCCGTGGTGACGGCGGCCAAGCCGGTGGTCCGTGAAATCGTCGAAGACGACGAGTTCGTAGGGCGCTTCGAAGCCGTCGACCAGGTCGCCATCCGTTCGCGCGTCAGTGGCTATCTGGACAAGGTCAGCTTCCAGGACGGCGCACTGGTCAACAAGGGCGACCTGCTCTTCACCATCGACCAGCGTCCATACCAGGCGGCTTATGATGCCGCCAAATCGCAAGTGGATGTCGCCAAGAGTCTGCTCGAATTCTCCAAGATGCAGCTGGATCGCGCCGACGAACTCGCCAAGACCGGCAATATCTCGGCCGCGACGGTCGACGACCGCCGGCGGGAATACCTTTCGGCACAGGCGCAGATGCAGGGCGCAACGGCTGCGCTGACGTCGGCCAGCCTGAATCTGGAATTCACCGAGATCAAGGCGCCCTTGTCCGGCCGCATCGACCGCCGGCTGGTGTCGGTCGGCAACCTCGTGCAGCCGGATTCCACCTTGCTGACGACCATCGTTACGCGCGATCCGATCGACTTCTATTTCGACGTCGATGAGCGCCTGTATTTCAGCTACGCCCGCGACGCGAAGGAGCGCGGCGGCTCGATGCAGGAAGGCGCCGGCGGGCTCGAGGTGGTGGTTCGCGTCGCCGACCGCGCGGAGGCGGTCTTCAAAGGCAAGCTCGATTTTGCAGAGAACCGGATCGACAACGCGACCGGCACCATGCGGGTGCGTGCAACGTTTCCCAACGCCGACGGCGTTCTCCAGCCAGGTATGTTCGGGCGCATCAACGTGCCGGGGTCGCTGCCGCATAGCGGCGTGCTTGTGCCCGACGAGGCGATCGGCGCCGATCAGGATCGCCGCATCGTGTTCTTGGTGGATGAGGCCGGGACGGTGTCGGCGAAGCCCGTGCGCACCGGCCCGCTTCTCGATGGCTACCGGGTGATCCGCTCGGGCCTGACCGGCAACGAGACGATCATCGTCAACGGGCTGATGCATGCCAGGCCCGGCACCAAGGTGAAGGTCGAGATGGTGACGTTGCCGCCCAAGGTCGAAACCGCCGGGTTGCCGCAATGAGGTTCGCCCATTTCTTCGTCGACCGTCCGATCTTCGCATCGGTCGTTTCGATCGTCCTGCTGATCCTTGGCGGGATTGCCTATACCCAGCTGCCGGTCGCGCAATATCCCGAGATCGCGCCGCCGACCATCGTCGTTCGCGCGCAATATCCGGGCGCCGACGCCGAGACGGTCGCAGCGACGGTGGCAACGCCGATCGAGCAGGAGATCAACGGCGTTGAGGGCATGCTCTACATGTCGTCCTACTCGTCGGGCGACGGGGCGATGGCGCTGACCATCACCTTCAAGCTGGGCACCGATCTCGACCAGGCGCAGGTGCTGGTGCAGAACCGCGTGTCGGTCGCCGAGCCGCGCCTGCCCGAAGAAGTCCGCCGCCTCGGCATCACCACCACCAAGAGCTCGCCCGACCTGATGATGGTCGTGCACATGCTGTCGCCCGACAATACCTACGACCAGCTCTACGTCTCGAACTACGCCCGCTCGCGGGTGCGCGACATACTGCTCAGGTTGGACGGCGTCGGCGACCTCATCATCTTCGGCGAACGCGAATATTCGCTGCGCATCTGGCTCGATCCGGAAAAACTGTCCGCCCTGGGGATGACCTCGGGCGATGTGGTGCAGGCGCTGCGCGACCAGAACGTCCAGGTGTCGGGCGGCTCGATCGGCGCGCCGCCGACCAACATGGGCACCGCGTTCCAGTATACGGTCACCACGCAAGGCCGTTTCAACGACGCACGCGACTTCCGATACGTGATCGTCAAATCGACCGAGGACGGCCGCCTTATCCAGCTGCAGGACGTGGCGCGCATCGAGCTCGGCGCCAAGGATTACGTCACCAACTCCTATCTCAACGGCAAGCCGGCGGTGGCGCTCGCCATCTTCCAGCGGCCGGGCACCAATGCGCTCGCCGCAGCCGCCGAGATCCAGGACAAGATGAAGGAGCTTTCCCGCGACTTCCCGAAGGGGTTGAGCTACGACATCGTCTACAATCCGACCGAGTTCGTCGCCGAGTCGATCCAGGAGGTCTACAAGACGATCCTCGAGGCGATGGTGCTCGTCATCATCGTCATCATCGTCTTCCTGCAATCGTGGCGCATGGCGATCGTGCCGATCGTGGCGATCCCCGTGTCTCTGATCGGCACGCTGGCGGTGCTTTACGCCGCCGGCTTCTCGCTCAACATGCTGACACTGTTCGGCCTCGTTCTGGCGATCGGCATCGTCGTCGACGATGCCATCGTCGTGGTCGAAAACGTCGAGCGCAATATCGCCAGCGGGCTGGCGCCCAATCCGGCGTCGCACCTGACCATGGACGAAGTCGGAACGGCCATCATCGCGATCTCGCTGGTGCTGATCGCCGTGTTCGTACCGACGGCCTTCATCCCCGGCATTTCCGGGCAGTTCTACCTGCAGTTTGCGATCACCATCGCGGTGTCGACGGCGATTTCGGCATTCAATTCGCTGACGCTTTCGCCGGCGCTGGCCGCACTACTGTTCAAGCCGCACCACATTGCTGCGGCGCCGCCGCGCTTTTTCCTGGTGCGGTTCGGACAGGCGCTCGCCGACGGCTTTAACAGGGGCTTCGACAGGCTCGCCCATTGGTATTCGAGCATCATACGCGTGCTGGTCGGTTCGCGGATAGCGATCGGCGCCATGCTGGCCGTTTTCGCGGCCCTCATCTACGCCACGGTCTACATGGTGCAGACGGTGCCGCGCGGTTTCATTCCGTCGCTTGACCAGGGCTATGCGATCGTTGTCGTCCAGCTGCCGGACGGCGCTTCGCTGTCGAGGACCGATGCGGTCATCCAGCAGGCGTCGCAGATTATCCAGAAAACCCCAGGCGTCGACTACGCAGTCGCCTTCGCCGGCTTTTCCGGCGCGACCTTCACCAACGCCAGCAACGCGGGCGTGATCTTCGCCAGGTTCAAGCCGTTTGACGAGCGACTGAAAGAAGGCCAGTCGGCGACCAAGGTCATCGGCAATCTGTTCGGCAGCCTGCAAAGCATCAAGGAAGCCTTCATTATCGCGCTGCCGCCGCCGCCGATCCGCGGCGTCGGCAATGCCGGCGGCTTCAAGCTGCAGATCCAGGAGCGCAACAGCGCCGACATGCGGCAGATCCTGGCGCTTGCCTACGAAATCGCCGGCAAGGCCAACAAGACGCCGGGGCTGACGGGCGTGTTCACCACCTTCTCCGCGTCGAGCCCGCAATTCTTCCTGGCGATCGATCGCGACAAGGCGCGCATCCTGAACGTACCGATCCCCAACATCTTCGAGACGCTGTCGATCAATCTGGGCACCGCCTACGTCAACGACTTCAACGCGTTCGGGCGCGTCTACCAGGTGCGGGCGCAGGCCGACCAGGCGTTCCGCCTCGATCGCGCCGACATCCTAAAGCTGAAGGTGCGCTCGGCGACCGGCGCGCTGGTTCCGCTCGGCACGTTGATCGAGATCCGCGACGTCACCGGCCCGGCGCTGGTCCAGCGCTACAACATGTACGTCTCGGTGCCGCTGCAGGGCAACGCCGCGCCCGGCGTTTCCACGGGCGACGCGCTGGCTTTGATGGAAGGGATCACGGCACAGACGCTGCCGGCCGGTACCTCCTATGAATGGACCGAGCTCGCCTATCAGGAGCGCAACACCGGCAATGCCGCCGTCTATATCTTCGGACTGTCGGTGCTGTTCGTGTTCCTGGCGCTGGCGGCGCAATATGAAAGCTGGGTGCTGCCGTTCGCCATTGTGCTGGTGGTGCCGCTCGGCGTGCTCGCGGCTTTGGTCGGCGTGTCTTTGCGAGGGCTGGACAACAACATCCTCGTGCAGATCGGTCTCATCGTGCTGATCGGGCTTGCCGCCAAGAACGCGATCCTGATCGTCGAATTCGCGCGGCAGGCGCAGGAACGCGGCCTGTCGGTCGCCGAGGCTGCCGTCGAAGCCTGTCGGCTTAGGCTGCGGCCGATCCTGATGACCGCCTTCGCGTTCATCCTCGGCGTCGTGCCGCTCATGATCGCAACAGGCCCGGGCGCGGAAATGCGCCAGTCGCTCGGCACCGCGGTGTTCTCCGGCATGCTCGGAGTCACCTTCGTCGGCCTGTTCCTGACGCCGGTGTTCTACGTCACGCTCAGGTCGCTGTTTTCACGGCGCCGTGCCGAGGCCGAGCCTTCGGCGCCGGCAGAGGCGCCATCGGAGACGGCCGCCGAGTAGGGTTGCGAATTCGCTGCGTCGGGCGCGGCGTGTCGCGCCAGAAAATCGGCGCCGCAACGGCCGCGACCTGCGCGACATCGGCGTCGGCGCAAAGCGGCCGTCCACGCCCAGGCAGACGCAGGTCGTCTTTCGATCAAGCTCGGCCACTATGAACCATTGGCTCGTATTCTATCGGCAGCCGGCTTGCCAAAAATCAGCCCCAAAAACTCACCCAGCCAGCGCTTGAGATGCATGTCCCAGATCAGCCGGCCGCCGAGATGGTCGCGGCCGGGCTGGGCGCCGGGCAGTTCGAAACGGTGGGCGCCGCGCACCACCCAGCGCTGCATCATCATCCGGGTCAATTCGCCATGGAACTGGATGCCCCAGGCATTGTCACCATAGCGGAACGCCTGGTTGGGATAGGTCTCGGCTGTCGCCAGCAGCGTCGCGTCCCTGGGCAGCGAAAAGCCTTCGCGGTGGAACTGGTAGACCATCTCGGGCCAGTGCAGCAGCCTTTTGCCGGCTTCAGTCGCTTTCAGCGGATACCAGCCGATTTCGACCAGCCCTTCGCCATGACCCTCGACCTTGCCGCCGAGGTGGTTGGCCAGCATCTGCGCACCGAGGCAGATACCCAGAAACGGCCGGTTCTCCCTCAGCGGGATTTCCAGCCAGTTGGTCTCGCGGCGGACGAACTCGTCCTCGTCATTGGCGCTCATCGGTCCACCGAACACCACCGTGCCGGCATGGCCGTCCAGCGTTTCCGGCAAGGCGTCGCCCAGCGGCGGGCGGCGGATGTCGAGATCAAACCCTTCTTCGAGCAGCATGTGGCCGACGCGACCGGGGCTCGAATTTTCCTGATGCAGGACGATCAGGATCTTTGGCTTCGAGCTCGGTCTTGGCGGCATGGGAAGGCGGGATCCTATTCGTCGCTCGACGTTCCGGTGGCACCCGGTGCGGCGGCGGCCGCCTTGCGGCGTGCTTCGACACGGTCGCGGCGTTCGACGCCGATCAGCTCGGCGACGCGCCAGACGGTGTTGTCCTCGAGCTCGTGCAATTCGCCGTCGGCGTAGACGATCTCCCACATCAGGCCGATGAAGGCCTTGCGCGCCTCGGCATCGAGGTGGCGCTTCAGAACGCTGGTGAAGGCATAGAGGTCGATCGCCTCATTGTCGGCGCGCTCGCCGGCGGCGGCCAGCGCATCGAGTTCGTCACCGCTGATCGAGTAGCTTTCCGCCAGCACTTCCTTGAACCGCTCCCATTCGACGTCCTGACGCACGCCGTCGGCGTTCATCACATGATAGAGAAGGGCAGATGCCGCAACGCGCGGATCGTCCGCGTTTGGGCGGGCGCCGGCACCGCTCGGCAGGTCCTTCAGAAACGAGAGAACGCGTTCGAACATCAAACTATTCCCAATCGGCCAACGGGCCCATTCACATCAAAACAGTCGAAACCGGCGCGGTGACTTCTCCGCTTCCTCATCGGGATCGACGCCGGGGTCGTCGGGCAGTCGGGCAAGTTCCTCCGCCGGCTCGACGGCTTCGGCATCGGCCGGCACCGCGGCAAAGGCGGCGGCGGTGACTGGCGTAACCAGGTCCTCGCCGCTTTCCGCTACGGCTCCGGTCGCTACTGTCGTCCTGCCAGCCGAAACAGCCGGGTGAAAGATCACGTCGGCAGGCTTTTCCTTGACCGATACGACTGGCGCCGCAATTGCCGGCACTTCGGCCTCCGGCGTCTCCTCATGGCTGTCGATGAGCTGGCCGAGCCGCTCCATCGGCGCGCGCCATTCGAACGCGTCGAGCTTGCCGGTGACCGGCGATACCGGCGCCCAGCGCTCGGAGATGACGCCATCGGCAACCCACGCGGGATCGCGCGGCGCCCGCACCGCCTTCGACAGCAGCTGCCGCACCTTGCCCTGGTCGCCGCTTTCGGCCTCTTCGATGTCGGCCAAAAGCAGATAGGCGCCTTCGCGCCGGTCCATGCGGATCGCGGCTTCCGCCTCGCGCCGCGCGGTGGCGAAATCCTGCGCGTCGAGCGCTGCGCGGGCGACGGTCATCGACGACTCCGCGTGGTTCTTCTTCATCTCCTGCAGCTTCTTCGCCCGGTTCAGGCGATCGAGCACGGCGTCGCCCGGCCTTGCGTGGGTGTAGAGTTCGGCGATCTCCGGATGCGGCTCGGCCTTCCACGCCGCCTCGAGGATCTTTGAGCCCTTGCGCACATCGTTCTGCCGAAACAGCGCCGTTGCCGCTGCGACCGCGGCCGGGGCGAAATCCGGTCGCAACCGGTTGGCCTCTATGGCGGCGGTTCTGGCGGCATTGGGATCGCTGTCGAGCAGCGCCTGCGCCTTGGCGGTGAGCAGCACGGCGCGGCGCCGGTTGGCGGCGTCGCGCTCGATCTGCCGCGTCGACTTTTGCGCGTCGACCAGTTTCAGCGCGCCGTCCCAGTCGCCGCGTCCGGTCAGGTCTTCCAGCGTCGATTCGGCGGCCCAGGCCAGTTGCGGCGCCATCACCGCGGCACGGCCGGCATAGTGCCGCGCGGCGTTGCGGTCACCCAGCCGTTCGGCCTCGAGATAGAGCCCACGCAGGCCGAGCAGCCGCATTTCGGGATCGTCGAGCATGGTCTCGAACTTTTCGCGGGCGCCCTCATGGTCGCCTTCCAGCAACGAGGCCTGCGCCTCGAGCAGATGGATCAGCGGCTCCTGATCGGAGCGGATCAGCTTTGCCGCTTCCTTGGTCTTCTTGCGCGCCAGCGCGCCATCGCCGGCGCCGGCGGCGATCATGCCGGTCGACAGCGCCTGGTAACCGCGGTCGCGGCGGCGCACGCGGAAATAGCGCGAGATGGTGTAGGGGCTGTTCCACAGCGACTTGATCAGCCACCAGACGATCATCACCGCGGCGACAATGGTGACGATCGCCACCGCTGCCACCATCAGGCTGACCTGATATTGATAGCCGTTGAAGGTGACGAGCATCTCGCCGGGACGGTCGGCCAGCCAGGCGAAGCCGAGACCGAGGGCGAAAACGACGGCGAGGAAGATCAGAATTCGGATCATCTTAACTCCCTCACGCCTTCATCGCGCCTGATATCAGCGCGTCAACCTGGGTCTCGACCTCGATGCGCGCCTTCAGTTTGCCGGCAAAATCGGCGCCGGCGGTCTTCACCGCTTCGGGCAGCGTCGCGTATTCGCTGAGCGCTTTGGCATAGTCGCCCTGGTTGACCGCCACTTCCATGCGGGCGACGGTTTCCGGCGCACCGGCGCCTTCGACGGCGCCGATCGGCCTGACCTTGACCAGCGATTCGGCGCTCGACAACAGGCTCTGCAGGAAGCCGGCATTCTCGTCGACAGGTGCGGCGGCAGCGACCATGGCATTGGCCGCGGCGTCGGCTTCCGCCGCGATGTCGGTGCGGGTCGGAACGCCCTTTTCGGCGTAGGGCCGCAGCGTTGCGATTTGCGGCGCATCCGGCGAAATCGCGGCAAAGGTTTCGAGTTCGGCCGCGAACGGCGCGCCCCGGTCGAGCGCCGCCTTCAGCGCCGAAGCGGCAATGGCGAGCGCAATCTTCGGCTGCGACGCCTGGGCGTCAACCTTGCCGGACAGTTGGGACACTGACTGTTCCAGCGCGGTCAATCTTCCTTCCTGCGCCGTCGCCGCCTCGCCGGCGGATTTCATCAGCGCGTCGAGCCCGGCCAGCTTTTCGTTGAGCGGGCCGAGATCGACCGGCGCCGTATTGCCGGCCTGGCCGAGCGCGGCCACCGCCGTCTCGATCTGCTTGACCTTGTCGCCCAATGCGGCAAGACCGGCATTGTCGCCGGCGCCGCCTTGCTCGACCGCCGATTTCAGCGCCGCGACATCGGTCTTGACCTGATCCAGTGCCGCCGACAGCCCATCGACCTTAGCCGATGCATCGGCGTTGCCGCCTGCTTCTTTCAAGCCAGCGATCTCGGTCTTCAGCGAAGCGATTTCGCCATTGACGCCGTCGAGCGACACATTGCCCGCACCGGAGCCCGGCCCGCCGAGCAGGCCGGCAAATTGCAGCCCGCCGGCGCCGACCAACGCGATGACGCCGCCGATGATGCCGGCGGCGATGCCGTTGATGCCGCTGCGCTTCGGCTGGATTGCCATCGGTTGGTCCCTTGTTTCGGCTTTTCTTGGTGCGTCTTTGGTGCCGCCCGCTTTGGGCGATGCGTCCTCGAAACTGTAGTCGGAGGTTTTGGCGCGGCTCGGTGGTGCGTCCGAGGGATAGGAGGAGTCCGATTCCGTAGCGCCTTTGGCCTCGGCCGGCGCTTCCGTTTCAGCCTGCTGCGAGGCCGCTACCGCGTCGGTATGCTCCCAAGGCTCGAGATCGACCTGGTCGGCATGCACCGGCTCTTCAGGCACCTCCGGTTGCGAAACAGTGACCGCTTCCTCTGCCGTCACGTCTTCGGCCGGCGCCTTGACGGCATCCTCGTCGACGATGCGCGACACGGCGCCGGGTTCGAGCTCGATGGTCACCGGCTCGCGCCGGCTTTTCGAATGTCGCATCTTCGGCGTCTTGACCATGCTTGGGCTCCGCAAAATTCGCTTCGGGATGGTTCAAATGGGTCTAGCACATCACCAAGCGGTGAAAAGGGGCGGCGTGATGACACGGGGTCAGCGCCATATCAGTAAAAGCTCAAGCAACGCCTCTTCGTGAGGTTCCCTAGCAATCCGGATTTTTTCACCAGCAACGTCGTCCAGGGCAGCGGCAATACGCGCCGACAGGGCGAAAACAAGTGTATTTTCAAAGAGATCGCGAAGCGCCGGCCGCCTGATCAGGGTTTGCAGTGCCGTCGCCGCCTTGGCCGAATAGAGCAGCGCAGCCTCGACCGGCTGGCCGGACAGGCGTTCGACAATTGCATCGCCGGAATAGTCCAGCGTCACGGTGTCGTAGGTCTCGACGGCGCGGACCTGCACTCCCACTGCCTGCAGCCGCGCCTCGAAGGCCGGAAACCGCACCCGCCCGCACAGATAGGCGATCGTCTTGCCCGAAAGGCCGGCAAGCGCATCGGCAAGCGCCAAAGCGTCGCCCGGGCCTTCGCTGACGGCCAAGAATCCCGCCGCACGCGCGGCTTCCGCAGTCCTTTTGCCAACGGCATGGCAAGGCAAACCGGCGAGCGCCGCGATGATTTCTTTCGGCGCATGGCGCACCGCATTGGCGCTGGTGACCGCAACGGCGGCGGCGTCCCTGACGACTGGGCCGAGCGGCAAAGCCGCAGTTTCAGTCAATGGCAACAGAATCGGCTGGAAACCCATATCCTGTAGCCGCTGCGCCGTGCGTGACGCCCCCGGTTCCGGCCTGGTCACCAGGACGCGGACCATGTCACGCCCAGCCGTCAAAAAATGTTTCGCCGGCCTTGGCGCGTATTGTCCGGGCGGCGTCCTCGCCGATGCGGGCGGCCTCGTGTGCCGGGCCTTGCGCCTCGACTTCATGGGAGACTGCGCCGTCCGGCGAGATAATCAGCCCGGCAAAGACGATCGTGCCGCCAGATATCGTCGCATGGCCGGCGATCGGCGTGCGGCAGGAGCCGTCGAGCGCCGCCAGGAAAGCGCGTTCGCAGGCCAGCGCCTGGCCCGTCGCCACATCATGGATGGCCACAAGCATCTTTTCCACGTCACGATCGCCAATGCGGCTTTCGATGCAGATCGCGCCTTGCCCGGGTGCCGGCGGAAAGCTGTCGAGCGGCATCAGATCGGTGACGACGTGTTCGAGCCCGAGCCGCTTCAGCCCGGCATAGGCGAGGATGGTGCCTTCGGCGACGCCCTCGTCGAGCTTGCGCAGCCGCGTCTGCACATTGCCACGAAACATCACCACATCGAGATCCGGCCGCATGCGCCGGATCAGCGCCTGGCGCCGGAGCGACGACGAGCCGATTTTGGCGCCGTGCGGCAGGTCGGCGATTGTTTTCGCCGCCTTGCCGATAAAGGCATCGCGTGCATCCTCGCGCGGCAGGAAGGCGCTGAGTTCCAGCCCGTCGGGCAGTTTCGTCGGCATGTCCTTCGACGAATGCACGGCGATGTCGATCCTGCCGGCGAGCAGCGCCTCTTCGATTTCCTTGGTGAACAGGCCCTTGCCGCCGGCTTCCGACAGCGGCCGGTCCTGGATGCGGTCGCCGCTGGTCGAGATGACGACCACCTCGAACGCCTGTTCCGGCATGCCATGCGCCACCATCAGCCGCGCCTGCGTTTCACGCGCCTGCGCTACGGCCAGCGGGCTGCCGCGTGTTCCGATTTTCAAAGTTTGCATGGCGCGCAGTCCGTGATAACCCCCGGGCAGCTTGAGCTCTGCCGGGCCTTTTCCTAATTGGGAATGGCCGGTGATACAATCTTCGAAGGCAGCGACCAATTGATCCGCGTTCTGGGCATTGAGACGAGTTGCGACGAGACCGCCGCCAGCGTGGTGACGCTGGATGGCGATGCCGCGCCCAAAATTCTGTCCAATGTCGTGCTCAGCCAGATCGAGGAACATGCCGCGTTTGGCGGCGTCGTGCCGGAGATCGCCGCGCGCGCCCATGTCGAAGCGCTGGACGGCATCGTCGAGGCGGCCCTTGCCGATTCGGGCATCGATCTCGCAGACATCGATGCGATTGCCGCCACCGCCGGTCCCGGCCTGGTCGGCGGGCTGATCGTCGGCTTGATGACGGCCAAGGCCATCGCCGCCGCCGCCAACAAGCCGCTGATCGCCATCAACCACCTCGAGGGCCATGCACTGACCGCAAGGCTGACCGATGGCCTCGATTTTCCCTACCTGCTGCTGCTGGTGTCCGGCGGCCATACCCAGATCGTCGCGGTGCGTGGCGTCGGTGACTACCAGCGCTGGGCGACGACCATCGACGATGCACTGGGCGAAGCCTTCGACAAGACGGCCAAGATGCTCGGCCTGCCCTATCCCGGTGGCCCGAATGTCGAAAAGGCTGCGGCGGCAGGCGATCCAATGCGCTTCGCCTTTCCACGCCCGATGAAGGGCTCGGCGCAGCCCGATTTCTCCTTCTCCGGCCTCAAGACCGCCGTGCGCCAGGCGGCGACCGCCATCCAGCCTCTGAGCGACCAGGATGTCGCCGACATCTGCGCCTCGTTCCAGGCGGCGGTGGCAGATGCGCTTGGCGACCGTGTGTCGCGGGCGTTGAACCGGTTCCGTCAGGAATTTCCCGGCAAGGCGGACCCGGCGCTTGTCGTTGCCGGCGGCGTCGCCGCTAATCGGACGATCAAGGCGACCCTGGAAACGCTGTGCGATCAGGCCAGCTTCGCTTTCATCGCACCGCCGCTAAAGCTCTGCACCGACAATGCGGCGATGATCGCCTGGGCCGGCATCGAGCGGCTACGGGCGGGCCTGGCGGAGGAGAACGGCTTCGATTTCGTGCCACGCTCGCGCTGGCCGCTGGACAGCATCTCGGCGCCGATGGTTGGCTCCGGCCGGCGCGGAGCCAAAGCATGACGGGCCGGGGCAAGTCCGGCTGGCGTGTCGCCGTGCTCGGCGGCGGCGCCTGGGGCACGGCGCTGGCGCTGGCCATGCTGCGCGCCGGCCACGATGTCCGGCTCTACGCGCGCGACGCAGAAACTGTCGCCGCTATTCGTGGCGGCGAGAACCCGCGCTATCTCCCCGGCATCGCCATCGAGCCCGGCATCGAGGCGACGAGCGACATCGGGGCGGCGCTGGCTGATGCCGATTGCGTGCTGGCGGTGGCGCCGGCGCAGGCTCTGCGGGCGATGCTGTCGGCGGCGAAGACCCACATGCCGAACGCCATTCCGCTGGTGCTCTGCGCCAAGGGCATCGAGCGCGACACCGGCGCGCTGCTGTCGGCAATTGTCGAAGAGATCCTGCCCAGCAATCCAGTCGCCGCTCTGTCCGGCCCGAGCTTTGCCACCGACGTCGCCCGCGGCCTGCCAACGGCGGTGGTGGTCGCCGCCCGCGGCGACGACCTGGCAGCGGAGCTTGCCGCCCGCTTTTCGGCTGAAAATCTGCGCTGCTATTCCAGCGACGACCTGATCGGCGTCGAGATCGGCGGCGCGCTGAAAAATGTCTTTGCCATCGCCGCCGGCGCCGTCACCGGTGCCGGGCTTGGCGCCAGCGCCCAGGCCGCCATGGTGACGCGCGGCTTCGTCGAATTGCGCCGCATCGGCGCCGCCTTCGGCGCCAGGCCGGAGACGCTGATGGGGCTTTCCGGGCTCGGCGATCTTTTGCTCACCTGCTCATCCGCGCAGTCGCGCAATTTCGCCTATGGGCTGGCGCTCGGGCAAGGCAAGGCGCTTGCCGGCCTGCCGCTAGCCGAAGGTGTGCCGACGGCGGCAATTGCCGCCCGCATCGCCACCGAACGCCAGATCGACGCGCCGATCATCGCCGCCGTTGCCGCGATCCTCGATGGCAAGATAACCATTGGCCAAGCCGTGACCGCCCTGATGACAAGGCCCCTCAAAACCGAAACCGACATCTGAACCAGCGGAGTTTCAAGACATGCTTTTTGCCTTTGTTTGCAAGGACAAGCCCGACAGCCTGCAACTGCGCATCGACACGCGGCCGCCCCATGTCGCTTTCCTCGAAGGGCTGAACGCAGAGGGCAAGCTCGCCTTTGCCGGTCCGTTCCTCAACGCGGAGGGGAAGCCGGACGGCAGCCTCGTCGTCGTCGAGGCGGCTGATATGGCCGCCGCGCAGGCCCTGTCGGCCGCCGACCCCTATGCCAAGGCAGGCCTGTTCCAAAGCGTCGAAATCCGCCAGTGGAACTGGACCTTCAACAAGCCGGCGGCTAGTTAATCGCTGGCGGGCAAGCCGCACGGAGGAGCAAAGACATGAACTACTGGCTGTTCAAATCCGAACCCTCGGTGTTCTCCTTCGAGGCGCTGAAGGCGAAGGGCAAGGCCGGCACGCAATGGGACGGCGTGCGCAACTATGCGGCGCGCAACAACATGAAGGCGATGCAGGTCGGCGATCTCGGCTTCTTCTACCATTCCAACGAGGGGCTCAATGTCGTCGGCATCGCCGAGGTCTGCGCGCTTGCCCATCCCGATACCAGCACCGACGACCCGCGCTGGGAATGCGTCGACATCCGCGCCTTCAAGGACGTGCCGAACCCGCCGACGCTGGAGCAGGTCAAGGCCAATCCCAAGCTGGCCGAGATGGCACTGGTGCGCCTCGGCCGGCTTTCCGTGCAGCCGGTGACGCCGGCCGAATGGAAAGAGGTCTGCCGCATGGGTGGCCTGACACCCGCACCGTGACGGCGCTCACCCCCAACAGCGCGAAGAAATTCATCCTCGACAACACGGCGCTGATGGCGCCGCCGCATGTGCCGGAGATTTTTCTGCGGCTGGCCGACGAGGCGCATGATCTGTGGCAGCGGACGGAGGACGAGCTGATCGAGATCGGCCTGCCGCCGCCCTTCTGGGCCTTCGCCTGGGCGGGCGGCCAGGGCCTTGCCCGCTATGTCCTGGACAATCCCGATACGGTGCGCGGAAAGCGCGTGCTCGACTTCGCCTCCGGCTCCGGCATCGTCGCCATTGCCGCCGCCAAGGCCGGTGCCGCGGAGGTGATCGCCGCCGACATCGACCCGTTCTGCGAGACGGCGATCCGCCTCAACGCCGAAGCCAATGAAGTCAGCATCGACTTCCTCGGCACGGACTGCATCGGCACCGATGCGGGCTGGGATGTGATTCTGGCCGGCGACGTCTTCTACGACAAATCCTTTGCCGACGCTCTGATGCCATGGTTTGCAACGCTGAAGGCGCGCAGCGCCGACATCCTCGTTGGCGATCCCGGCCGCTCCTATTTGCCGAAGACAGGACTGCAGCCGCTCGCCGTCTACGAAGTGGCGGTGACGCGAGCGCTGGAGGATGCCCTGGTCAAGCGCACCACGGTCTGGCGCCTCGCTTGACGCCGTCGCCGAACAGGCGTTCCATCGCGCATTATTTGGAGAATATGCATGTCGTTGTCCCAAAAGCGCTGAGGCTTTGGGCGACATGCTCCGGGGGGAGGACTTTATGGATTTTTCCGCAGTGAACTGGCTGGCGGTGGTGGTTGCGGCCGCGGTGGCGTGGCTGTTCGGCGCGCTCTGGTACACGGTACTCAGCAAGCCTTGGATGAGGGCGGCCAGGATCGATCCGTCAACGACGAAGAAATCAATATTGCCCTTCATCATCTCCTTCATCGCCGAACTGATCATGGCGCTGATCGTGGCCCTGGTCGTCGGTGCGATGACCGGCGGCGAGCCGAGCCTTACCGCCGGATTTGTCTTCGGCTTCGTTCTCTGGCTGGGCTTCGTCGCCACGACGCTGACGGCCAACCATCGCTATGAGAATTTCGGCTGGGACCTGACACTGATCGACGGTGGCCACTGGCTTGGCGTGCTGCTGCTCATCGGCGCGGTAATCGGCTGGTTCGGAGCGCCTGTGGTCGCGGGCTAAAGCTCGTCCCAGCTTCGACGCGTCGGGTCCGGCTGCGGGTTGTGGACTTCGTTCAGCATCCAGTCCTTGAACGCGACGATCCTGGCGTCGTTCGCCGATCCCTGGGGATAGACCAGATGATAGGCGAAGTCGGGCGCAACCTTGATGCCCAGTTCGAACGGCTGCACCAGCCTGCCCTCCGAGAGGTCGTTGGCGACCATGGCGAAATCGGCAAGCGCCACCGCATTGCCGTCGAGTGCTGCCTGCGTCGCATCGGTTGAGGACCCGAAGACGAGGGTGCGGCTGTCGTCGAAATCGTCGACGCCGGCGGCCGCCATCCACATGCGCCAGTTCGGCCATGTCACCCCCTGGCGCGACCACTGGATATGGGCGAGCGTGTGGTGGAACAGGTCGCGCGGCTCCTTCAGCGGCGGCCCGGCGCGCAGCAGAGCCGGACTGCAGACAGGGATGATGACATTGTCGAACAGCCGGTCCGAGCAAAGTCCCGGATATTTTCCGGTGCCGAAGCGGATGCCGATATCGACGTCGTCGCGATCGAAATCGCGCACTTCATAAGTGATGTCGAACCGGAGCTCGATGCCCGGCTGATGCCGACGAAACTCGTCGACCCGCCGCATCAGCCATTTTGTCGCGAACTGGGCATCGAGAGTTATTTTCAGCAGCGCCGTGCCGCGTGTCATCTTTTGCGCCCGCGAGACGGCCCGGCCCAAAAGGTCGAGCGCATCGATCGCCGCCTCGAACAGCACCGTGCCTGCCTCGGTCAGCCGGATGGTGCGGCTGGTGCGCGTGAACAGCACGATGCCGAGCTGATCCTCGATTTCCTTGATCTGATGGCTGACCGCGGCTGGCGTCAGCCCAAGCTCGTCGGCGGCGCGGGTGAAATTGAGGTGCCGTGCCGCGGCTTCCAGCGTCCTCAGAGCACGCGTTCCGGGCAACTGGCGGGCCATGCCATCCTCAAATAAAACTTGATGATAAGGAAAGAACTACTCGTTTCTCTCAGGCATTTCAATCCGGCATGATGCATCCATCGAAACATCATCAAGCCGGATTTGATATCCGGCGGAAGCGGAGCACATCATGTCCATCATCACTTTGAATTCGCCAGCCGCCCGTCCGGCTTCGTTAATCGCCGTAATCGACTGGTTTCGCCAGGCGAGGGTCGCGATCAACCTGCCACGCCAAGATGTCGAGGATCTTTCGGACCGCCAATTGTCCGATATCGGCGCCAGGCGCAAGGACGTCACGCGCGCGGTGGACCGGGAACTCGGCCGGTTGGGCCTGCTGGACATCGGTTGGCAGCAGCCGCGTCGCTAAGGGAATAGGGCAGTACGGCAGTAAGGCAGTAGGTGGAAATCAAGGCAGCGCTGACCGGTAACCCTACTGCCCTACTGCCCTACTGCCCTACTGCCCTACTGCCCTACTGTCCTACTGCCCTACTGCCCTACCTCACCTACCTCACCACCCTCACCACCGTCCGATCCGAAATCAGCGGCAAGAGCCGCGCCATGGTGCGTGCAGTCACCGCGACGCAGCCTTGCGTCGGCGTGAAGCCGGGGCGCGCCAGATGAAAGAAAATCGCGCTGCCGCGCCCGCGGCGGCGCGGCGCCATGTTCCAGTCGAGCACCAGGCAGGCGTCATAGAGACGGTCGTCGCGCCGCATCCGCTCATGGCTGGCGCCATAGGGGATTTTGACCGGCCGGTTGTAGTTGCGGTCGTCGGGCACCTCGCACCAGCCGAGATCGGGACCGATCGGCGCCATCGCCAGCCGGGTTTTACGGCCGGCCGAGAAATGATCCCCGCGAAAATACCCCGATAGAATCCGCATCTCGGCAAGCGGCGTCGCGCCATCGCCTTCGCGTTTGCTGGCCGAGATGCCGCCGCGCCCCAGCGCGCAGGCAAACACCTTGCTGCCGGCCTGCAAGATACCTTGGCTGGGCTTGCCAGGCCGTGCCCGCACCACCAGCACCCGCAGCCCTTTCGGCAAAAATGCGCCGGCTGCATTGCGCGGCCGTTTTTTCTTGTATGATCGTGTCACGGAACAAATCACTGTGATCGGCTGTTGTGCCGGTCAGCTTCAGCATAAACGGGGGGCGGTCAACTGAATATTCTTTTCAAAACAACGGATTGATCCATGACATCACGCACAATTCTGATCGTCGACGACGATGACGACCTCCGCGGCACCCTCGTCGAACAACTGGCCCTCTATGAGGAATTCGACGTTCTGCAGGAATCCACCGCCGCCAAGGGTGTCGCTTCGGCGCGTGGCGGCCTGATCGACCTGCTCATCATGGATGTTGGATTGCCCGACATGGACGGCCGCGAGGCGGTGAAGATCCTGCGCAAGGGCGGCTACAAGGCGCCGATCATCATGCTGACCGGCCACGATACCGATTCCGACACGATTCTCGGCCTCGAAGCCGGCGCCAATGACTACGTGACCAAGCCGTTCCGCTTCGCCGTGCTGCTGGCCCGCATCCGTGCGCAGTTGCGCCAGCACGAGCAGAGCGAAGACGCCACCTTCTCGGTCGGTCCCTACACGTTCAAGCCCAGCCAGAAGCTGCTCATCGACCAGCGCGGCGCCAAAGTGCGGCTGACCGAGAAAGAGGCCTCGATCATCAAATATCTCTACCGCGCCGACCAGAAGGTGGTGACGCGCGACGTGCTTTTGGAGGAAGTGTGGGGTTACAATTCCGGTGTCACCACGCACACGCTGGAAACCCATGTCTACAGGCTGCGCCAGAAGATCGAGCGCGATCCTTCCAATGCCGAAATTCTTGTGACAGAAAGCGGCGGCTACAAGCTGGTTCCTTAAACATTTCATGATCCGATATGCGGCCGGGGCGGGGCCGTTTTCGGGGACGATCCAGTTGGAGGTTTTCTGGATCGACCCGCAGAGGAGGGATTGGACTGACCGTTCGGGGACACAGCTAGAGATGGCGTTGGATGACGACATCCGCATCCTGTCCGCCGTGAAGCTCTTCGAGGGTTTCACGCAGGAACAGCTGCGTCTGCTCGCCTTCGGCGCCGAATCCACCCTGCTCCAGGCAGACCATAAGCTTTACCGCGAGGACGACGAGGCCGATTCGGCCTACATCGTGGTCAATGGGCGCATCGTGCTCTATCGCGAGCAGAATGGCGAACGCATCCCGATCGGCAAGGCCGGCCCTGGTACGATCCTGAGCGAGCTGGCATTGATCGCCGACACCAACCGGCTGACCAGCGCGTCAGCCGAAATCGATTCGGAAGTGATCCGGCTCAGCCGCAAGATGTTCCGCCGTATCCTTGAGGAATATCCCGAAGTGGCGGTAAAACTGCACCAGCGCATCCTGGAGGATTTCCAGGCCATGATCGCCCGCATCGAAAAACTGGCGCCGCGCTTTTCCAGCTGAACGATAGCGGCGGGTTGGCCATCCCGCCGCCCGGACCCGAGGGGCGAGCTTCGTTGACAGGCAAGGGGTGAAATCCTACAGAGCCTCCAGGCGGGCGGCGTAGCGGGCACCGCCACCACCAAGCTCGTTGGGGGGAGCGCGGCATGCTGCCAGCCCGATACGACACGATTGTCCTGTATTCCCGACATGACGCGTTCGGCGACGGACTGATCCGAGTCCCGGCTTTGCGGGCCGCGAGAACGGCATTCCCTGACAGTTTTATCGTGTATGGAACCACCGAGCCTTCGACTCTTGAACATGTCCTCAATCGTCATGTCGACCACTTGGTCGACGCGATCAAAGTGCGGACGCCGCTGGCGCGTCTGGTAGCCAGCCACCGCAAGGCCAACGAGCGTATGGCCATTGTCGATTTCCGTATCGTGGCTCCTTGGTTGATTCAGACCTGGGCCTCGCTGCTCGGGCGCGGAATTGCCTATGAGGCGAATTTTCCGGCGTTCGCTCTATCATTGCCTCCCGGCCGAAAACCCGAACCACGCCCCGAGCACAATGCATGGCGCTTCCACCGCCTGATCGAGCGTCTTGCGCGGAGACAATTGCCTTTCGATCATCGCCTGGAGCCCACGCCGGCCGCGCGGGCGGCAGCCAGCCACCTGACCGACGGCAAGCATGGCCCACTGATCGTGATCGCGGCACATGGCAATGGCGGCAAACGAATGGCGGCGGATCAGCTTGTCGCAATATCCGACGGCATGATCGCCAATGGTGCGAACCTTGTTTTTGTGAGAACGCCGGGCGATGGCCCTGACATGGCTGAGCTGGCTCAACGCGTGCCGAAATTGCAGCTTATCGATTCTGGCACGGTGGAGAATGTCGCTGTCAGCGACATTCTGCTGGCGCTCGGAGAGTTTGCCGATCTTTACATTGGCGCCGAAGGGGGCACGGCACATCTCATGGCTACTGTGATGACCCCGATGGTCATCGTCAGTGGCGGCGCCAATATGAGCCGTTGGCGGCCGCTTTCGAACAGCGTGGATGTGGTAGAGGCACGCCACGCAAGTCCGACCGGCCTGGTCGCCAATGTCCCGGCGCCGAAGATCATCGAGGCGGCGCAGCGCATGCTGGCGGCGCGCCGCCGCGACCATCCCTATCAACTGGGTCACACGGACAAGACAGGATCGCTGTCCGCGCAGCCGTTTTTGGACAACGACACGCGCAAAGCCAAAGACGTGAAACGCATCGTGTGAACCCGTCCGGTCGCGACGCACTTTAAGGTGTGTTGAGATTCAGGTCAGGCCGAGCCGGAGTCGATGACGGGCGCGGAGCTACCAATTAATCGAGGTCGAACCTTGCGATCACCGGCACATGGTCCGACGGCCGGTCCCAGCCGCGTGCCAGCCGCAGGATGTCGTAGCCGGCAAACCGCGGCACCAGGTTTGGCGATGGCCAGACGTGGTCGAGCCGGCGGCCACGGTTCGACGCTTCCCAATCCTGCGCGCGATAACTCCACCAGGTGTAGAGTTTCTGATCGTGCGGCACGTTGAGCCGCATCAGGTCGACCCAGTCGCCGGCGAGCCGCATGGCTTCGAAATTCTCGGTCTCGATCGGCGTATGGCTGACGACGTTGAGCAGCTGCTTGTGCGACCAGACATCGTGCTCGAGCGGCGCGATGTTGAGGTCGCCGACCAGGATCGAGCCGGATACCTCGCTATGCTCGGCGCGGATGGCGTTCATCTCGGCGACGAAATCCAGCTTGTGCTTGAATTTGCGATTGATGACGGGATCGGGCTCGTCGCCACCAGCCGGAACATAGAAATTGTGAACGAGGATCGTCTTGCCGCCGGCCTGGACGGTGACCGACAGATGCCGGCTGTCCTCGATTTCGCAGAAGCGCCGCTTTTCGACCACTTCGATCGGCCGTCGCGCCACCGTCGCCACGCCGTGGTAGCCCTTCTGACCATGGAAGGCGATGTGCTCGTAGCCGAGCTTGCGAAAAGCCTTCTCCGGAAACAGCTCGTCGGGAACCTTGGTTTCCTGCAGGCAGAGCACGTCCGGCGCCTGCTCGACCAGCAGCCGCTCGACGATCGGCATGCGCAAGCGAACGGAGTTGATGTTCCAGGTGGCGATGGAAAAGGGCATGCGGAATCCGGGATAATGCCAGGCCCGTCAAAGCCTGGGGCTTTTGCGCGGTCAGGACAGCTTTGAAAGAGTCTGTCCGGACCCTGCCAGCCACGCGTCTGGAAAACAAGCCGGGCCGCGCCTGTTGAGGCACAGCCATGGCACTATCCCACAGTGGAGGTGAAGCAGTCAGGCTTTGCCGGGTCTGGCCGTGTCCCCCGTCACTGCCACCGCTAAGTCATTGTCTCTGCCCGGCGACGTATCCTTTCCCTGCTTTCGTCCGTCTTGGTTGTTGATGGGCAGTCATTGTCGACATCGCCCGCAAACAAATCGGAGCGTGACATGAACAGCAACAAGAGCTTGGCCAACAAGATACACTACGAAACGCTGGCGGAGGCCTGGCGCAGCGGCCGGGAATTGCCGCCGGAAGTCTCGGAGTGGTCCACTTTGACGGAGGAGCCGGGCGGCGTCGATTACATCGAGACGGGTCTCGGCGACAAGACCGCGCTGTGGGTGCAGCCAAAACGGGCGGCCAAAGATCGCGTCATGCTCTACGTGCACGGCGGTGGCTATCTTGGCGGATCGATCTGGACCCATCGCAAGATGGTTGGACACATCGCCAAGGCGGTTGGCTGTTACGCTTTGATCGCCACATACGACTACTCGTTTCAAAGCAAGTTCCCGCGCCAGATCGAGCAGATCGTGGCCGCGTTCGAGTGGCTGGCTGCGCAAGGTATCGAGCCGCGGCACACCATTGGCGCGGGCGATTCCGCTGGCGCCGGCCTGATCGTTGCTGCTGCGATGAAACTGCGTGATGCGCGACGTCCGCTGCCAGCCGCGCTCCTCAGCATCTCTGGCTGGCATGATGCGTCGGCGAGCGGCCGCTCTTACGAAGCCAACCGCGAGAAGGACGCCTTCTTCCAGAAGGCGGCGGTGGATATGCTGGCATCGCAATGGCTCGGTGGGGCCGACGCCAGAAATCCATTCGCCAGCCCGATCTTTGCCGATCTCAAAGGCCTGCCGCCGATCAATCTGCAAGTGGGCGGAGATGAAACCCTGCTCGACGACAGCCTCGTGCTCGCCGACCGTGCGAAGGCCGCCGGCGTCGAGGTGCACTTGGAAGTATTTCCCGGCATGCTGCACAGTTTCCAGATGATGGCCGGCCGCGCTCCCGAAGCCGACGACGCCATCGAGCGGTTTGCACAATGGGTTCGCCCCAGGCTCGGCCTGACCGCGCCGACACGCGGTGAAAGGCAGGAGGTCGCATGACTGCCAAAAGGGGCAAGCGCGCATTTGAAGACGTTGACAATGAGCTCGTCCGCCTGAAGGCTTGTCGATACGCATCGTTTCAAGAATGGCGCCGTGGTCCTCACCTGTGTTCGCCAATGGCGCCAAGATGTGGAAGGTGAAGGACATGCCCGAGCGACCGACCGGCCTGTTCGACGCGCAGTATCGAGCCTTCCTCGAGACGGTGTCGGACAGCCGCGCCCAACTGCATCGCTACTGCGCCCGCATGACCGGCTCACGGCTCGACGGGGAGGACCTCATGCAGGAGACGCTGTTTGAGGCCTACACCAAGATCGAGACCCTCGATGATGCCGGCAGGCTGAAGCCCTGGCTGTTTCGCATCGCCCACAACCGCTGCATTGACTTTCTGCGGCGGCGCGATGCGCGCGTGCACGCGGAGAGCGCCTATTCGGACGACATCGGCGTCGTCGCTGCGGAGCCGCCGACGGCCGATGCCCGTCGCGCCATCGAACGGCTGGTTGGTCACCTGCCGCCCAAGGAGCGCGCCTGCCTGCTGCTGAAGGATGTGTTCGACTACTCCCTGGAAGAGACCGCCGAACTCGTGGACTCGACGGTTGGCGGCGTCAAATCCGCACTCTCCCGTGGCCGGACGAAGCTCGCTGACCTGCCCGCTGACCCTGCCGGCAAACCGAGCCACCAGCTTGATCCCGACACCGCGCAGCTCTTGCAGCGCTATGTCGACCTCTTCAACCGCCACGACTGGGAGGGCGTGCGCGGCCTCACCAGCGCCGATGCCCGGTTGCGGGTCGCCGACTGCTTCGACGGCCTGCTCAAAAGCTCTCCCTATTTCGCCGAGTACGAGCGAAATCCGGAGAGGTGGACCATGGCGTTCGGGGCGATCGACGCAGAGCCTGTCCTGCTCGTGCTCTTCCAGCGAGACGACCAGTGGCAGGTCGCGTGGCCGATTCGCGTCCATGTCACCGGCCGCGTCATCGACCGCATCGAAGACTATTATGCCTGCCCGTGGGTCATCGGAAACGCCTCGGAGTCCGACTTGAAACTCATGATGGAGCCGGACGTCCTGCAAGAAGCGTGACGGCGGAGGAGACGAACCCTTAGCGCGTCTTCGTATTGAGCTCGCGATTGGCCGTATAGTCGATGGCAAAGGTGTCGGGGGCGAAGCTCACGCCCTCCTTGACGTTGAAGATCATCACCGTCGTGTCCTTGCCTTGCGCGTCGGTGATGGTCCACTGGCGCAGCTCATAGGATTTCGGATCGAACATCATGGTGATCTTCGAATTGCCGAACACCGATTTGTCGGCAAGCTGGATGGTGGTCAGGTCGCTCTCTTCCTTGACGCTTTTGACGCGATTGCCGGAGAGGTCGATCTTGGTGTCGAGCAACAGCTTCAGCGGCGTCTTCGACAGCGGATAGAGGTCGGACGTGTTCAGCTTCTTGTTGAGGATGACCACCGACTTGCCGTCGGAAATCACCCGGAAATTCGACGACCCGTCATAGTTGAAGCGGATCTTGCCCGGCCGTTCCAGAAAGAACTTGCCGCCGGTCTGCTCGCCCTTGGGTCCGAACTGCACGAACTCGCCGGACATCGATTTGACCGAGGAAAAATGGTCGGCGATCTTCTGCGCCGCTGGCGGCACCGCCGCTTGCGCCGACGCCAGCAGCTGGAACCCGGGAACGACGTTGACGGCTGCAGCGCCGGCAAGGACCAGGCCGAGGCCGAGCACCTGGCGGCGGGTTGGATTGAATGAAGCGTTTGTCATGCCGGTCACTCTCGTCTGGTTCGGTTGTGTCGCAGTCCTTGGCCCCCCAGTTGGGCTTAAGTTTGGCGGCCGGACAGCGCTCAGTCACCTGAACGCGTCAAAAGGTTCAAAGTTGCCGCCCCGTCGGGTCCAATCAGAACTTGTCGTCCTCCGTCGGCACCAGGATCTCGCGTTTGCCGGCATGGTTGGCCGGGCCGACAATGCCTTCCTTCTCCATCTTCTCGATGATCGAGGCGGCGCGGTTGTAGCCGATGCCGAGCCGGCGCTGGATGTAGCTGGTCGAGGCCTTGCCGTCGCGCAGCACCACCGAGACCGCCTGGTCGTAGGGATCGTCGGAATCCTCGAAATTGCTGTTCCCGCCACCACCGGAGCCACCCTTGCCCGACGGCTCGTCCTCGTCCTCGCCGTCATCCTCGGTGATGGCGTCGAGATATTCCGGCACGCCCTGCAGCTTCAGATGCGCGACGATCTTCTCGACCTCCTCATCGGCGACGAACGGGCCGTGCACGCGCTGGATGCGGCCGCCGCCGGCCATGTAGAGCATGTCGCCCATGCCGAGCAGCTGCTCGGCGCCTTGCTCGCCCAGGATGGTGCGGCTGTCGATCTTCGACGTCACCTGGAAGGAGATGCGGGTCGGGAAGTTGGCCTTGATCGTGCCGGTGATAACGTCGACCGAAGGGCGCTGCGTCGCCATGATGACATGGATGCCGGCGGCGCGTGCCATCTGCGCCAGCCGCTGCACCGCACCTTCGATGTCCTTACCGGCGACCATCATCAGGTCGGCCATCTCGTCGATGATGACGACTATGTAGGGCATCGGCTCGAGGTCGAGATTCTCCGTCTCGTAGATCGCCTCGCCGGTCTGGCGGTCGAAGCCGGTCTGCACGGTGCGCGAGATCTTTTCGCCCTTCTTCTCGGCCAATTGGACCCGCGCGTTGAAACCGTCGATGTTGCGCACGCCGACCTTCGACATCTTGCGATAGCGGTCCTCCATCTCGCGCACGGTCCATTTCAGCGCCACCACCGCTTTCTTCGGATCGGTGACCACGGGCGTGAGCAGATGCGGGATGCCGTCATAGACGGAGAGTTCCAGCATTTTCGGATCGATCATGATCAGGCGGCAGTCCTGCGGCGTCAGCCGGTAGAGCAGCGACAGGATCATGGTGTTGATGGCGACCGACTTGCCGGAGCCGGTGGTGCCGGCGACCAGCACGTGCGGCATCTTGGCGATGTCGACGATGACGGCCTCGCCATTGATGGTCTTGCCGAGTGCCAGCGCCAGCTTGGCCTTGGTGGTTTCGAAATCGCGGCTGGCCAGGATTTCCCGGAGATAGACGGTCTCGCGCTTGGCGTTCGGCAGTTCGATGCCGATAGCGTTGCGGCCAGGCACCACGGCGACGCGGCAAGCGATCGCGCTCATCGAGCGGGCGATGTCGTCGGACAGGCCGATGACCCTGGACGATTTGATGCCGGGCGCCGGCTCGAGCTCGTACAGTGTCACCACCGGACCCGGACGGACCGCGATGATCTCGCCCTTGACGCCAAAGTCCTCCAGCACGCCTTCGAGCAGGCGCGCATTCTGCTCCAGCGCATCCTTCGACAGGCTGGCATCGCGCACCACATTCTTCGGCTCGGACAGGAAATGCAGCGACGGCATTTCGAATTTTTCGGAGCCGATCAGCGAAGTCTGCGCTTCGCGCTGGACGCGGGCGCCGGGCGCCGGGCGGGGCGCCGGTGCGGCAACACGAGTGGCAGCATCGGAGCGGAAATTCTGCACCTGCGCGCGGCGCTGGACGACAGGCTCGTCGTCGTCGAGGTCGATGTCTTCGTCATCGTTGTCGAAGACGTCGTCATCGTCGGGGTCGACCGAAACGCTGCGATCGTTGACCATGGCGGCGAAGAATTCCGGCTCGACGCGGGCGCGGCCGTCGGCGCTCATCCGTGCTTCGGCGAACTCGGCCGATTCGACCCGTTCGGCGGCGCGCCGCCAGCCACCGGCGCGTGGCTCCACCTCGGGTTCGTACCCGTCGCGTTCCTCCCGCCGGCGCGCCGCGCGGCGGCGCAGATAAGCGCGCAGCGACAGCCACCAATGGGTGATGGCGCCAAGCGCCAATATGCCCTCGTCGCCCTCGTCGTCGTCATTGTCGAAGAGCAGGTCGTCCTCGCGCGGATCGGCAGCGGCAGGTTCCTCCTGGACAGCAAAACCGTTCTTGCGTGCGAGCAGCGCCGAACCATAGGCAAACAGCCACAGCGTCGGTGCGATGAGCAGCACGGCAAGCACGCTGGCGATGATGCCGGTCGGATAGCCGCCAATGACCAGACCGGGGATCTTGAGCACCATGTCGCCGAACACGCCGCCGAGGCCGGTCGGCAGCGGCCAGGTCTTGGGCGGCACCACGCAGCCGGCGATCGCCGCGGCCATGAGCGCAAAACCGAACCAGGCAAGGCCGCGCTTGGGCAGCCTGTCGACACCGCGCGCGGTGAACAGAAGAAAGCCCCAGATCACCGCCGGCACCAGCGCTGCAACGGCGGCAAGGCCGAAGAACTGCATGGCGAGATCGGAGAAGACAGCGCCGGTATAGCCCATGGCGTTGGTGACGATGTTGTCGGTGGCGTGCGAGAAACTCGGATCGGCGACATTCCAGGTGGCGAGGCTGGCGACACCGAAGGCGACCGTCGCGAACAGGCAAGCGCCGACCAGCCGACCGACCTGGCGCCGTGCGAATGCCTGGATGCCGTGCCCCGTATCGGTCAGCGCGAGCGGTGCTGAAGCCCCTGAACGCATGCTCTTCCCCGTCTGTTTTTGCCTGGCCGGGCGCAAGACGCACTCCGGCAGATTCGGATGTCAGACTATCGGCGGGAAGGTTAAGGCCGCATTAACTATACGGAGCCCGCAGCGTTAAAACACGGGATGGAGTGGTCGGTCGCAGATGTGCGGGCACAAATGAAAACCCTGCGCGAGCGGGAGCCGGCGAGGCCCTCGTGAAAGGGCAAAAGTGAGAGGCGGTGGAACCTGGTATCAGGTCTTGGACACCAACGACGCCACCACGGCAGAGAGCTTGCCGCGCTTGTCCAGCCTTGGCTTCTCGTAGATCTTCTTCATGCGCGGTTCCCTATCCTGGCGCGAGTCGCGACGCGGGCGACATGCAAGGGATACCACGCCTGTCCAGTACGGTCATCTCCCGCCCGGGGGGTGATTTGGCCTGCCCGATGCGTGGAAAAAATGGCGGGCGCATTGGCCCACCACCGTTCATTGCAAGCGACAAGACGACCAGGCTCGATCGAGCCTGATCCCTGGCAACCTCAGTTGGCGCCACCGAGCGCCTGCACATTGGCGCAGAATTCGGCGTGCGGCATCATCGCCGCGTCATTGCATTCCTTCTTCATCGCTTCCTGCTTTTCCATTGGCATCGCCATGAAAGCAGCCTTGAACTCTTCCATCGGCTTCATGGTTTTCATGCTGGAATCCGTGAAGAACGGCGCCATGTTGTCCGGCTCGTCGAGTGCGCCGGCAAACGCCGCGCCGCTGACCATGGTAAGGGCAAGCGCTCCGAGGCAGATGTTCTTGATGTTCATGGGATGGTTCCTTCGCTGTTATTTTTGCGACCGTCCGAACGACGTTTCGCCTCCACAGTTCGGAACGAGCAGGGTCGATGTTTCCTGGAAAATCTCCATCACGCGAACGTGATTGCCAGAATATCGGCGTTGCCAGAACGAGTGTACCAAAAAAGAGGCCCGGACCAGGTCCGGGCCTCAATGCGTGAGCACCTTTCGGGAGCGTCACGACGGGATTCCTTAGAGCAATTCCGGGTGTGCAGCGCTTTCCCAGGGAATTGCGTAGAGAGATAGGGGACCGGCGGGAGGAGGGTTCCGCCGGTCCCGTTGGCAAAGCTGGCCTTACGGCACCACTTCGCCATGCTGGCTGATGTCGAGACCCTCGACCTCTTCCTGTGTCGTCGGACGCAGGCCAACCAGGGCCTTGACGACATAGAGGATCACGAAGGTGGCGACGGCCGTCCACACGATGGTGACGGCGACGCCGTAGATCTGCTTGCCGAGCGAAGCACCCGACGACAGGCTGTTGATCGCCGGATCGGCCAGCACGCCGGTGAGCAGAGCGCCTATGATGCCGCCAACGCCGTGCACGCCGAAGGCGTCGAGCGAGTCGTCATAGCCGAACATGTGCTTCACCTTGACCGCCGAGATGTAGCAGAGCACGCCGGCGACGATGCCGACGATGAAGGCGCCGGTCGGGTTGACGAAGCCGGAAGCCGGGGTCACCGCGACCAGGCCGGCAACGGCGCCGGAGATGATGCCGAGCACGCTGGGCTTCTTGGCGATGATCCATTCAGCAAACATCCAGGCGAGAGCCGCGGCTGCGGTGGCAACCTGGGTGTTGAGCATGGCTGCACCGGCGAGGCCGTCGGCCGCCAGTTCCGAACCGGCGTTGAAGCCGAACCAACCGACCCACAGCAGCGAAGCGCCGATGACCGAGTAGACGAGGTTGTGCGGCGCCATGTTGGTGGTGCCGTAGCCTTCGCGCTTGCCGAGAACCAGCGCGCAGACCAGACCCGCGACACCGGCGTTGATGTGAACGACCGTACCGCCGGCGAAGTCGAGCACGCCGGCCGTGCCGAGGAAGCCGCCACCCCAGACCCAATGCGCGATCGGCACATAGACGACGAGCAGCCACAGCGCCATGAAGATCAGCAGCGCCGAGAATTTGAAACGCTCGGCGAACGCGCCGGCAATCAGCGCAGGCGTGATGATGGCGAAGGTCATCTGGAACATCGAGAAGACGAATTCAGGAATGTTCGCGACGCCCGGCAGCCACAGCGAGGACGTGGTGATGCCGTGATGGAAGAATTTCGAGGTACCGCCGAGATAGCTGTTGATGCCGCCGCCGTCGGAGAAGGCCAGCGAATAACCGAACATGAACCACAGCACCGTCACCAGACAGGTGATGGCAAAGCTCTGCATGATGGTGGCGAGCACGTTCTTCTTGCGCACCATGCCGCCGTAGAACAGCGCCAGGCCGGGGATGGTCATCATCAGAACCAGTGCCGTCGAGGTCAGCATCCAGGCGGTGTTGCCGGTGTCGAGCGCGGGTGCGGGTGGCGCAGCCGCGGCTGCATCGGCGGCGGCTGGAGCCGCGGTCTGCGCGAAGGCAGCGACCGTGCCCATTGCAGCGAGAGCGAGCGAGCCAAGCGCGGCCACACGTCCCGTTGTCTTCAAGGTGGAAGGTATGTTCATTGAACTCTCCATTGGAATACGTGTTCGCCGCTCAAAGCGCGTCGGTGTCTGTTTCGCCGGTGCGAATGCGCACCGCCTGATCGATGCCGAAAACGAAGATCTTGCCGTCGCCGATCTGACCGGTCTTGGCCGCCGCGGTGATGGCTTCGACGGCCTTGTCGACCAGGTCGGTGCTGACCGCGACTTCGATCTTGATTTTTGGCAGGAAACTGACCGCGTATTCCGCTCCGCGATAGATTTCCGTGTGTCCCTTCTGACGCCCGTAGCCTTTGACTTCGGTGACGGTCAGGCCCTGGATGCCGACCGCGGTGAGCGCTTCGCGCACCTCGTCGAGCTTGAACGGCTTGATGATTGCCATCACGATTTTCATAAGGTTTCACCCTTTGCTGTTGCGGGTCCCCCGCGTTTACGACTTCGCCGATCCCAATGAGAGCCGGAGAGTGCCCGCTAGGATTCAAGCTCCGTGCCAATTGCCGAAGCAGGGTGTTAACCCTCTGTAAACAAACGGATTGGGGGAGGTTCGGCGGCTAAATGTGCACAGCCGGAGTAAAGCCGGTGATTAAAAAATAGGCAATTTTTCAAAAATGCCTATTCTGCGGGCGACCGCTTCAGCCTGATGAGGCCTTCTTGGGCAACCGAGGCAATCAGCGTGCCGTCGCGGGCAAACAGCGAACCGCGGGTGAAGCCGCGCGAGCCTTGCGTCGACGGGCTGTCTTGCGTGTAGAGGATCCAGTCGTCGAGCGGATGGCTGCGATGGAACCACATGGCGTGATCGAGGCTTGCCGCCTGGATGTCACGATCGAAAATGGCGCGGCCGTGCGCAAAGGTCGAGGTGTCGAGCAGCGTCATGTCGGAGAGATAGGCGAGCACCGCCGCCTGAATGCCTCTGTCGGCCGGCACCGGACCGGTGGTGCGGATCCAGATGTTCTGCTTCGGCTCCAGTTTTTCGCGGCTGGTGTAATGCTTCAGCATCACCGGCTTCATCTCGATCGGCCGGTCGCGCTCCCAGTAGCGCTTGATGCCCTCGGGCACCGCCTCGCCGAACTTGCCCAGCAATTCGCGCTGCGACAACAGGCTGTCGGGGGCCGGCACATCCTGCGGCATCGGCACCTGGTGTTCGAGACCGATTTCGTCCTGCTGGAACGAGGCTTCGAGCGAAAAGATCGCCTGGCCGTGCTGGATCGCCACCACGCGGCGCGTGGTGAAGGAGCCGCCGTCGCGGATGCGGTCGACCTCGTAGATGATCGGCACCTTGGTGTCGCCCGGCCGCATGAAATAGCCATGCAGCGAATGCACGTGGCGCTCAGGCTCGACCGTTCGCTGCGCGGCGACCAGCGCCTGGGCAATGGTCTGGCCGCCGAAGATGCGCTGCCAGTCGAGTTTGGGGCTGCGACCACGGTACAGGTTGTGTTCCAGCTGCTCGAGGTCGAGAATGCTGAGAAGCTCGTCCATGGCCGCTGTCATGTTTTTCGCGCCTTCGCTGCGGAAGTGTTAAGGCGGTTTCCGACAGGAATGGCGGGCAGTCAAGGCCGGAGTGGCCGGTAACGGCCAAGGCCACGAAAGGAATTTGTCATGGCGGACCGCAAGGCGGATGCAAAAGCCCGAGGCTCACTCGACGTTCTGGTCGCCGGCGCCGGCTATGTCGGTCTGGCCGCCGCCGTATCGCTGAAACAGGCACGGCCGAGCCTCACCGTCGCCATTGTCGATGCCGCACCCGCTGGCGTCTGGCAGAAGGATGGCCGCGCCTCGGCCATCGCCGCTGCCGCTTGCCGCATGCTCGACCAGCTCGGCGTCTGGCAGGAAATCGCTGCGGAGGCGCAGGCGATAACCGAGATGATCGTCACCGATTCGCGCACCTCCGATCCGGTGCGTCCGGTGTTTCTCACCTTTGACGGCGAGGTCGCGCCAGGCGAGCCGTTTGCGCATATGGTCGCCAACACGGATCTGAATGGCGCCTTGCGCCGGCGCGCGAAAGAACTCGGCATCGACATCATCGAAGGCGTCGCTGTCAGTACTTTCGACAGCAATGGCACCGGCATCACCGTGCATCTGGCCGATGGCGCGACGCTGAAGGCTCGGCTGCTGGTCGCCGCCGACGGCGTCAACTCGAAACTGCGCGACATGGCCGGCATCAAGACGGTGAAGTGGGAGTATGGCCAGTCCGGCATCGTCTGCACCGTGGCGCATGAACGCCCGCACAATGGCCGCGCCGAGGAGCATTTTCTCCCCGCCGGTCCCTTTGCCACACTGCCGCTCAAGCCCGGCAAGGATGGCAGCAATCGCTCATCACTGGTCTGGGTCGAACGATCCGAGGATGCTCAGAAACTGGTCGACGGCGACGACCTAGTCTTCGAGCACGAACTCGAGCAGCGTTTTGGCTTGCGGCTCGGCGAAATCCGTGTCGCCGACAAACCGCGCGCCTGGCCGCTCGGCCTGACCATTGCCCGCGCCTTCGTCGCGCCGCGCATTGCGCTTGCCGGCGACGCCGCCCACGGCATCCACCCGATCGCCGGCCAGGGCCTCAATCTCGGCTTCAAGGATGTGGCGGCTCTGGCCGAAGTGGTGGTCGAGGCCGATCGGCTCGGACAGGACATCGGGGCGCTTGACGTGCTCGAACGCTACCAGCAGTGGCGGCGCTTCGACACCGTGCAGATGGGCATCACCACCGACGTGCTGAACCGGCTGTTCTCCAACGATATCGGCCCGCTGCGCGCCGTCCGCGACATCGGTCTCGGTCTGGTCGAACGCATGCCGCGGCTGAAGGATTTCTTCATCCGCCAGGCGTCGGGCCTGTCCGGCGACACGCCGCGGCTATTGAAGGGGGAACAAATCTAGCAACCAAAAGAGGTAGTAGAAAACCACAATGGCGGCCAGCATGCCGATCACCAACCTGCCGGCTCTGGATTTGCGCAACCTGTCTCCAAACAGCGTGTCAATCAGATCGGCCAATTCGGCAGCCACGTAGGCAATTGCTTCCATCTGTGCCTTGACGGTTGGGTGTTCCTTCCCATTGATGTGGGGACGCCCGCCCTCCATTCAAAGATCATGTTGACCGAGGTCAGTTGACCTCGAAGCCGAGTTTCTGCCGCAGCCGCAATATTCGCTGGTCGGCAAGCACCAGGCTTTTCTCGCCGCCTTGCGCTGCGCGGTTCACCATCTGCAGCAGATCGTTGCGCTCACCCACGTCGAGCCGTTCGCGCAGGAACGGCGCCAGCTTGTCGATGACGATCGTCGTGTCGTCGATCTGCGCCGCCGCCCATTTGGCATAGATCACCGCCTCGTCGGTCTTCTTCTTGTCGGCGATCTCCGAAATCACCGAACGAATGACGGCTTCGCGCTGTGGCAGGATCGGACCGTTCTCGGAAACCATGGCGGTGATCAGCGTTGCCGCGGCCACCACCGGATCGTCGATCGCCGTCAGCGGCGAAAGCGCCGCCTGCTTGCGCAGCTTCTTGCGCCTGATATTGCCTTGCACACGCCCGACGACATCGGCGACCTCGCGCGCGGCCTCGTTCATGGCCTTCATTCGGTACCACCAGAACGCTGCCGCCCCCAGGACGCCAAGGATAGCAATCAAGAACGGCATGCCAACATCCCCCAAAATCGCGCCGACGATAGGAGAAGTATTGCCTTGCTTCAACACGCAAAGATTGCTTGCGGCGAAGAAACCGAGGGCATTCATCCAGTCGAACACCCCTGGTTTCAAGGTCCGGCAGCCGACAGCCAGGGATTAGGGCTCAGGACCCCGCCCTGACCTCGATGGTGCCGATTTCGGCCAGCGGAATTCCGCCGGCGATCTCCAGCGCCTCGTCGAGATCCTTTGCTTCGATCATGACGAAGCCGAGCAATTGCTCCTTGGTCTCGGCGAAGGGGCCGTCGGTGATCAATCTCTTGCCCTGGCGCCGGCGCACGGTTTTCGACGTTTTCACCGACTGCAGCGCCTGCGCGATGACCAGCTTGCCTTGCTGGTTCAAGGACCTGTCATAGGCCAGCGATTCGGCGTCGAGCTTGGCCGACCCCTCGGGGGTGAGCGCATAGAGGTCTTTTTCCTCACCGTAGACCAGGCAAACATATTGCATCTTCTATCTCCCTTGCGGTGACGAAACATAGGCGACCAAAGTGTCAGCCGGCCTTTGGCCCGCCGCATGATCGAGAAGGCAGAAGGCGATGCCGATAATGGCGACCGCCGCAAGCAGCCGGCCGAAGCCGGACGGCGGCTGATACAGCCAGTCGGTTTCTTGTGCGCCGGCCTCTCGGCCGGTGTCTATCCAATGCGCGGAAAAAAGATTGTTCATGGGAACCTCCATCCGCCACGAAATCCGTGGCCGCCCGCAGGACGGTCGGGGCGCAGCCAAGTCGACATTTTTGCACGCTCATTTTTTCAAAATAATTTCGAGGTGCCGCGAAGAGTGCGCGATGGCCACAAGACCGCGGTGGTCTTCCGGTGGACCCGCGCTATAGTTGAGAGGAACGCCGGCACCAGGCCTGCGCAATCGGATCAATCAAGGAGGACTTCATGGACCGCACCGCAAACGCCATCTGGAAAGGTGATCTGAAGGGGGGCAAAGGCACGCTCGACAGCCAGAGCGGTACCCTGAAGGGCACGCCCTATTCCTTCAAGGCGCGCTTCGAGGACGAAAGCGGCAAATCCGGCACCAACCCGGAAGAGCTGATCGCGGCAGCGCACGCTGGCTGCTTTGCCATGCAGTTCTCGCATTTCCTGGCCGAGAACGGCACCCCCGCCACCGAGCTCAACGCCAAGGCGGTGGTAACGCTGGTGCCCGGCACCGGCATCACCGGCAGCGCCCTCACCGTGGTCGGCAAGGTGCCGGGCATCGATGCGGCGAAATTCCAGGAGTTGGCCGAAAAGGCCAAGGCCGGCTGCCCGGTGTCGCAAGCGCTCGGCGCGATAAAAGTGTCGCTCGACGCCAAACTGGGGTGAGGCATTCCACCGTCTGCGAGTACCGCTCGTAACAAAAGCCGGCGCTGCCCCTCACCTGCCTGCCGGCATCCTCTCCCCGTATAGTGACGGGGAGAGGGACGCTGTCGCAGCCGGCTTCGCCAATCTCCAGCGTTGCCGGAAGAGCGCCGGCACTTAAGCTGCCCCTTTCTCCCCGTCACCATACGGGGAGAAATGTCCGGCAGGACAATGAGGGGCGGCGCAAACCTCTACAAGCAAGCCTTACGCACCCAACGCGTCGAGCCGGGCGCGAAGGGCTGCGACTTCCTGCTCCAGCGATTCAATCCTCGCTTCCAGGTCGGAGGCAGGCATGGTCGGCATGCTCCGTTGTGCAGACAGGGCAGCAACGTCCACCGGGCCGGCGAGAAGATGCACGAAGCGGTCCTCGCGTTGGCCTGGACCACGCGGGATTTCCTGGACGAGCGGCGGGCGGCGGCCAATCAGCATGTCGAGTTCGCCGCGCAGATCCTCGATCGACGAAAACCGCGCCATGCGCTCAGCTCGCGCCAGCAACTCATGTGCGGTCTGCGGCCCGCGCAACAAGAGCAGGCCGATCACCGCGGTCTGTGCCGTGGTCAGCGAGAAGCGCTGCGCCATCTGATGCTCGTAGCGCTCGACACGCGAGCCGAACATCTGCCGCACCAACCCCTTCTGCTCGAGCAGCTTCAGCGCCCGGTGCACCTCCACCTGCTCCAGTGCCATGACCGGCTCGCGCGCCGTCTTCTGGTTGGCGGCGGCGTGCGCGGCATTGAGCGTCAGCGGATAGATATCAGGCGTCAGTTCCTTCTTTTCGATCAGGCAACCGAGCACGCGGGCTTCGATGGGGGAGAGGATGGGAAGATCGTCGCTCATTGAAGTTCTGCCTCCCGGCGATAAAAAGCCGTTGCCAGCGCGCGATTGTGGGACTGTCGGGCCTCGTCCCTGACCGCACTCGAAAGGTTCATTTCGTGGTGACCATAGCGGCCCTCAAGATAGCGCGCGATCTCGGCCGGGATGAGGCCAAATCCCATCTCCCGAGTATGGTTTTTCTTGTCGATCAGGCGCCGGATTTCGTTGCTTGCCTCCGTCGGCATCTCGACCTGGTCGAGGCATTCGACAAGGTTCATCGGAGGAAGACTGCTAAAACCACGCTGCTCCATCCAGTCCAGAGCCACGAGTGGTCGGATCAGGTAGAACAGCTTCTTCAGTTTTACCTCCCCGGAAAAACTGCCAATCTTGGTGACATGCGAACGTGCGAGCCCAAGGTAGTGGCGCGATACTTTTGCTGGATCGACGATCTCGCCAAGCAGGTCGAGAAGGCGGCCTCGAAACCCTCCGACTTCCTCATAGACGATCGGAGATTTCGCCCATTCGACGATGACGGCATTGCCGCCAAGAGCCAAAAGCAGCGCCTTTCTAAGATCCCAGCCACCGGCATCGATCTCGCTTTCAATCGGGAACTCGATCACGTCGCGGGCCTGTTCCAGCACGAGGTGATCGGACACTGGCCTGACATAGACGAAGCGGCAATCGTAATCGCTGTCCGGCGATGGAAAGCCCCAGGCGCGGCTGCCACTTTCGATGGCGAACAGGATTTTTACGCCCTGGCTTCGAACCAGATCGAGGCGGACGCGGAGCGCCGCGACGGCGTCGGGCGAAAAGTCAGCGGGTAGTCTCGGCGTCAGACTCTGCGCTCCACCATCATCTTCTTGATCTCGGCAATGGCCTTGGCCGGGTTGAGCCCTTTCGGGCAGGTCTGGGCGCAGTTCATGATGGTGTGGCAGCGATAGAGCCGGAACGGGTCTTCGAGATTGTCGAGCCGCTCGCCCTTGGCCTCGTCGCGGCTGTCGATCAGCCAGCGATAGGCCTGCAGCAGCGTTGCCGGGCCGAGATAGCGGTCGCCGTTCCACCAATAGCTCGGGCACGAGGTCGAGCAGCAGGCGCACAATATGCACTCGTAGAGCCCGTCGAGCTTCTCGCGGTCCTGATGGCTCTGCAGCCATTCCTTGGCCGGCTGCGGCGACACCGTCTTCAGCCATGGCTCGATCGAGGCGTGCTGGGCATAGAAATTGGTGAGGTCGGGCACCAGATCCTTGACCACTTGCATATGCGGCAGCGGATAGACTTTGACGGCGCCGGCAATGTCGTCGCAGCCCTTGGTGCAGGCGAGCGTGTTGGAGCCGTCGATGTTCATGGCGCAGGAGCCGCAAATGCCTTCGCGGCAGGAGCGGCGCAAGGTCAGCGTCGGGTCGATCTTGTTCTTGATCCAGAGCAGCGCGTCGAGCACCATCGGCCCGCAATCGTCCATGTCGACGAAATATGTGTCGATGCTCGGGTTCTCGTCATCGTCCGGCGACCAGCGGTAGATGCGATATTCCCGCAGATTGGTCGCACCCTCAGGCTTCGGCCAGGTTTTTCCCGCCTTGATCTGCGAGTTCTTAGGGAGCGTCAGTTCAACCATTTACCTCAGGTCCTTTCGGATGACGAGCTTCAGCCCGGACCAGATATCGTTCACAGCGGCGACTTTCACATCGACAAGGTCGAGCTTCAGCGCCTCGGTGCGGATGACGCCCTCGGTGACGTCGGTCGGCACTTTCGAGGCTTTTTTCGGCCAGGACACCCAGACCATGCCGTCGCGCTTGATCGCCGCCTGGATACCGGCGAGGCGATCCTCGATCTCGGCGCGCTGTTTCGTAAAGGCGTGGACGGCATCGTATTTCAGGGCAGCACCGGAAATCTCCGACCAGTCGGCCAGCCGGTCTACACGTGCAAAATCGACGGCGTCGGCCAATTCATCGAGTTCCGCCGGCAGCGCGATGAACGCCGCGGTCATCCCGTCCTTCAGCCCAAGCTTGGCCGGAAGGGGCGTGCCGGAATATCCCGATGCCGAAAGCGCCATCGTCAATACACCCGTGCCTTGGGCGCGATCTTGGCCGGGTTGATGCCGCCGTCGGCCTCCTTGCGCAGCAGCTCGGTGTGCACCGGCCGATAGCTGAGAGCCACTTCGCCGGCCTCGTTGAGCCGCGCCAGGGTGTGCTTGCGCCAGGTCGTGTCGTCGCGCGCCGAGAAATCCTCGCGGGCGTGTGCGCCACGACTTTCCTTGCGCGCCGCAGCGCCGTAGACCGTGGTGATGGCGTTGGCCATCAGATTTTCCAGCTCCAGCGTCTCGACCAGATCCGAGTTCCAGATCATCGAGCGGTCGAAGACTTTGACATCCTTGAGCTCGGTCCAGATCTGCGAAATGCGCTTGCAGCCATTGTCCAGCGATTCCTGGGTGCGGAACACCGCTGCGTCTTCCTGCATCGCCTTTTGCATCTTTTCGCGCAGCACCGCCGTCGGCGTCGAGCCGTTGGCATGACGTAGCCGGTCGAAGCGGTCCATGATTTTTTCGACCGAGGCTTCGTTGGGTGCAGGGATGGCCGATGTGCGGTCGATGACCTGGCCGGCGCGGATTGCCGCCGCGCGGCCGAACACGACGAGATCGATCAGCGAGTTTGAGCCCAGCCGGTTGGCGCCGTGGACCGAGGCGCAACCGGCTTCGCCGACCGCCATCAGTCCGGGCGACACCCGGTCGGGGCTTTTGGCCGTCGGGTTGAGCACCTCGCCCCAGTAATTTGTCGGCACGCCGCCCATATTGTAGTGCACCGTCGGCAGCACCGGGATCGGCTCCTTGGTCAGGTCGACGCCGGCGAAGATCTTGGCCGATTCCGAAATGCCGGGCAGACGCTCATGCAGGACGGCCGGGTCGAGATGGTCGAGATGCAGGAAGATATGGTCCTTCTTCGGACCGACGCCCCGCCCCTCGCGGATTTCCAGCGTCATGCAGCGCGACACCACGTCACGTGAGGCAAGGTCCTTGGCCGACGGCGCATAGCGTTCCATGAAGCGCTCGCCCTCGGAGTTGACGAGATAGCCGCCCTCGCCACGCGCACCCTCGGTGATCAGGCACCCGGCGCCATAGATGCCGGTCGGGTGAAACTGCACGAATTCCATGTCCTGCAGCGGAAAGCCGGCCCGCGCCGCCATGCCGCCGCCGTCGCCGGTGCAGGTGTGCGCCGACGTCGCCGAGAAATAGGCGCGGCCGTAACCGCCCGTTGCCAGCACCACCATCTTGGCTGAAAAGCGGTGGATGGTGCCGTCATCGAGATTCCAGGCGACGACGCCGGTGCAGGTGCCGTCCGGTTCCATGATCAGGTCGAGTGCGAAATACTCGATGAAAAACTGCGCGTTGTGCTTCAGGGACTGGCCGTAGAGCGTGTGCAGCATGGCGTGGCCGGTGCGGTCGGCGGCAGCGCATGTGCGCTGCACGGGCGGGCCCTCGCCGAAATTCATCATCATGCCGCCAAACGGCCGCTGATAGATCTTGCCCTCTTCGGTGCGCGAGAACGGCACACCGTAATGTTCGAGCTCGTAGACGGCGGCGGGCGCCTGCTGGACCATGTATTCCTGCGCGTCGATGTCACCCAGCCAATCCGAACCCTTGACGGTATCGAAGAGATGCCATTGCCAGTTGTCAGGCCCCATATTGGCAAGCGAAGCGGCGATGCCGCCCTGCGCCGCCACCGTGTGCGAGCGCGTCGGGAACACTTTGGTGATGCAGGCGGTGCGCAGGCCTTGTTCGGCCATGCCGAGTGTGGCGCGCAGGCCGGCGCCGCCGGCGCCGACGACCACCACATCGAACTTGTGGTCGACATAGGTGTAACCAGCCTTGTTGGCGGTCTTCGCGTCCTTGGCCAAATTCAGCCTCCGAATGCCAGCTTGAGCAGGGCGAAGATCGAGGCGACGCCGACCACTACGGGAAAGAATGTGTTGAGCGCGATAAGCGCCAGCTTCATGCCCTCGCCATGCACATAGTCCTCAATGATGGCCTGCATGCCGAGCCGCATATGGTAGAGCCCCGACAGCAGCACCAGTGCAAGCACCAGTGCCACGAACGGATTGGCGAGAGCGGCGCGCACCTCGGCATAGCCGGCGCCGTTGAGCGCGATCAGGAAACCGACGAAAAACAGCATCAGCGGGATGTTGGCGATCGCGGTCAGCCGCTGGCGCCAGAAATGCTGAGTGCCTTCGCGGGCCGAGCCGAGGCCGCGGACCTTGGCCAGCGGCGTGCGCATATCGGTATTGCCAGAGCTCATGATCAGGCTCCCCGCGCCATGTAGCCGGCGATCCAGATCAGCAGCGTCAGTGCGATCGAACCGGCCAGCGTCGCCCAGGCAATCTTCGATGCCGTGTGCTTTTCAAGGCCGGCGCCGGTGTCCCAGACCAGATGGCGCACACCGCCCAGCATGTGATGCATCAGCGCCCAGGTGTAGCCGAACAGCACCAGCCGCCCCAGCCACGAACCGAACGCCCAGTTGACCCAGTCGAAAGTGGCCTCGGAGCTCGCCGCCGCCATCAGCCACACGGCCACCAGCAGCGTGCCGAAATAGAGCGCCCCGCCGGTGATGCGATGGATGATCGACATCGTCATGGTTATCGGCGGCCGATAGACGGTCAGATGCGGCGAAAGCGGTCTTGCGCGGGTGGCTGGTGATTTGCTCATGGCTCCCCCAGTTCGGCGTCTCTGGAGCCACAGGTGGAAATGCGGCAATACCGCTTCCGGATGCGACTTCGGACAGGCGGTTTCTAATGCTCTTTTTGCACCGCGTCAAAGCCAGAAAATCGTTTTGAAAACGTCATTTAGTCTGACAAAAAGCCGGCGTTTCGCTTCAATCGATTAGGGCATACCCACCAAGCCGGCGCAAAGTTCGCTGCAGTGCGGCAAAGTCGGTTTAGCTCGGGCCGAAGGTGCCTCGGGATTCAGGTCAGGCCGAGCCGGAGTCGAAGACGGGCGCGAAGCGACCAAACTGGGCAGCATCCGAGAACCGGAGCGGAGCGTACTTAAAGTACGTGAGCACCGGAAGCGCAGGAGGCTGCCATTTGCAGGCCGGCCTCACCTGAATATCGACACACCGGCTAGCGGGTGCAGGTCAGGGGCGTAGCCCCGCCCTTCATCACCAGCGCGTCGCGTCCGTCGATCACGATTGCGTCATGCGCAATGCCATAGCGGCTGTTCTGATTGGCGGGCGACGCCGGCAGGTCCTCAGCTGTGCCGTCTGCAGCAAGCACGTGCAGCGAGGTGCCGAGGTTCTGGATGGTCATCCTACCGCCGTCCGCGCAATTGTAGGTCGCTGTGCGCGGCTGCGGTGCGGTCATATCGGTAGTGGTGGTGGAACTGGGAGCGACCATCGGCTTGGACGTAAGCGACACGGTGGGGGCGGCGGTACTCCCGGCTTTGGGCGCGCTCTGTTGGGGCACACAGGCCGCCATGGCCATCAACAGCGGAAACAAGGGCGCCACCCGAAACGTCCGGCGTAACGCCATATGCTGTCCTCCCCGCGCGGCAAGCTAGCCGCGATGCCTTGCCAAGATCAAGCCCGCCTGACGTAAACGGAAGCTCTAGCTCGACGCCGGCCGCGATGGTGCGGGCAAGCATGGCCGAATGATGGCTGCCGGGCTTTCCATTCCGTCTGATATTAACCATGTTTGCCAAGAGATTGCCGCCTCAACGGCTCCCCCTCTTAACAAAGGTTAATAAAAGGTTAATTTCTGATTCGAGGAGGCTTGCCTCTAGGAAACGGAGAGGACGCCATGCGTTCGAATTCAGGCACACTAAGACTTCCGGCACTGATAGCGGCGGCGTTAGCCGTCGGCTTTGCCGCACCGGCGCTCGCCGGGACGCGCCACCACGATCGCGTCTATGCCGATTCCTTCGGCAATCTCGTCATCGACAGCGCCGCCGGCTACAAGCGCATCATCGTTGGCGAAGGCAAGCTGGCGAAAGAATTGTCAGCCTACACCAGCACCAGCGACGCCAGCGACGCCAGCGACGCCAGCGAACCAGACGTCATCTACGAGAACGAATCGGACAATGTGATCCGCCGCGGCTGTTATCAGCCGCCGGTTTTCGTAAAAGGCCGCTCCTATATGTACGGCCTCTCCGACGGCGAAATGCCCAACCTCAGCCCCTGCCGCTGATCTATCCAGCGTTTGCCACTGTTGCCGGCCAGGCGACCGGCCCGGCCGAGACGTGCACGCAGTCGCGGCCGGAGCCCTTGGCCTGATAAAGCGCTTCGTCGGCGCGCCGCAACAAATCGGAAAAGCCTTCGCCCGGATGCAGCTCGGCAACGCCGAAACTGGCGCTGCAGCGCTGCTCCGCCGGCAGGCTGTCGATCGGCAGCGCGCCGAAAGCGCTGCGCGTGCCCTCGGCAAACAGCCGCGCGGCGGCAAGGTTGGTTCCCGGCAGGATGATGGCGAATTCCTCGCCGCCGATGCGGCCGGCAACATGATGGTCGGCAGCGGCATCGCGCAGGAAGCCGGCGAAGGTCTCGATCACCCGGTCGCCGGAAGCGTGGCCATAGTTGTCGTTGATGCCCTTGAAGTGGTCGAGATCGGCAATGACCAACGCCACCGGAACACCCCGGCGCACGGCGTCGCGCAGCGCGACCTCGGCATGGCGCTCGAAACCGCCGCGGTTGAGCAGCCGTGAAAGCGTGTCGGTTTCCGACTTCGACGTCGCCTCGGCCAGCACATCGCGAACCAGGATGGCCAGCATCAAAAGCGCCAGCGCCAGGCCCAGCACGGTGCCGAGCGACTGCGACACCAGCGCGTAGCTGGTCTGCATATAGGACTGCGGGTTGGCGCCCCAGCCGCCCAGCGCATGCGCGATGAACGGTTTTGAGGCGAACTGCACGGCGCTGGCCACCAGCACGGCCAGCAGAATTCGATCGAGCCGGTCGCGTCTTTGCCTGGACGACCAGACGATGCCGAAACCGACGAGCTGCATGGCCGCATAGGGGAGCTGGTAGGCCATCATGCGGGCAAGCGACTGGCGCGGCAGATCCTGCACGAACCAGACCGCGACGGTGGCGAAGACCAGAAAGAAGACCATGGGCGGCCAGGGCGGCGCCACGCCATATTTGCGGGCAAGCCCGGTATTGAAGGCGATGGTGGCGCCGAGGAAAACGGCAAAGGCTGTGACAACCGCGGGTCGTGCGTCGGCAAAAACCGGGATGCTGAATTCGACGGCGAAATAGGCCATGCCGAGGACATAGCCGAACGCCAACCAGCGCGCCGATACGCGTCCCACGTCATAAATCGCGATCGCCATGAAGGCCGCGGCCAGCAGTCCGGCAACGCACAGATTGATGACAAGGATGAAGTCTGCGCTGCCCATCGCGTCGTTCGCACTTAGAGCGACAGCTAATCACCGACGCGCGAAAAAGACGTTAACGGTGGGGGCATAACGACAGATCGCACACCTTGGCGACTAGCCGAAAACTTCACAGCTTCGTCATCCTAGGGCGAAGCAAGGAGCGAAGCGACGCGGCGCAGACCCCGGGATCCATGCCGGGATCTGCGAGCGACGCGGCGGAATTCTGATGCGCCGCGTGCGTCGGCGACTGTCACGGCAACTGTGTTCATGCGAATGCGATTTTGTCTCGTATGATAGCGTTGAGGGTGACCAGAAGCTTCCTGGCGACGGCGACGATGGCGAGTTTCTTTGATCCGGAACGAGCGGCAAGGGCGGCGTAGAAAGCTTTGAACCGATCATTGGCGCGGATGGCGCCCAGCGCTGCCATGTAGAGAGCTCGTCGGACCCGCGGGCGACCACCGCTGATCTTGCTCCTGCGCTTGAGCTTGCCGCTCTCATTGTCGAAAGGGGCAAGGCCGGCAAGGGCTGCGATCGACTTGGGCGAGCGCCGGCCGAGTTCCGGCATGTGTGCCAGCAAAGAAAGGGCCGTGATCGTGGCAACCCCGGGTACGGAGACCATCAGCGCGTAGTCGAGGGCGGTGTCCTCGGCTTCGCGAATGGTTTTGACGATCCGGCTCTCGAGCGCATCGATGCGTGTGTCGAAGTCGGCGATCAGTCTTTCTGTGTCAGCGACAACATCTTCGTCGAAGGCTTCTTCAGCTTCGCTCTGATCTCGACCAGATGGTCGCGATGACGGGCAAGCGATTGAAGGTGCTCGCCTTTCTCGCACGGTGCCGGCTCGGCAGCAGGCTGATAGCGACGACCGTAGTCGCTCAGCATCCTGGCATCGAGGCGGTCGGTCTTGGCGCGCTGCGTCGTCGACTTCGCGTAATGGTGGGTGTGGGCCGGGTTGTGCCGCGAGAAGGCGATGCTTGCCTTGGCCAGCGCATGGCGCAGCAGCCGGTCATGAACGCCTGTTGCCTCCATGACGACAAAATCTCGGCCAGGGCAAAGGCCTGCTACATAAGCAGTAATCGCGTCGGCCTGATTGGTGATGCGCTGGCAGCGGCCGCTTGCCTCATCAAAAAAATCGAGCCACTGCTTGGAGATATCGCAGCCGATGTAGTTCTGCACTATCATGTCCATGCCTCTTCCTGTGGTGCGGGGTCTGCTGGTAACAGCCCCGTGCAACTGTTCAGGTTGATGGTTCATTGGTGGGAAGGGACCGAGCCATGCCGCGGCCTGTCCCGAAAGGGACGACCAGGATCCTCTCGGCCTCCTTCCCACTTCAACCATACACCCGAACCAACACACAGGATCCTCGGGTCAAGCCCGAGGATGACGAAGGCGCGAGGTTTCGATCAACCTCGAAGGTTGGAGCAGTCTGCAAACAAACGACGTGCGCTCTAGCCGAGGTTCGCCGTGTCCGGCACGAACACCGTTTCCGGCCGCTCGTAGGACAGGCGCACGCTGTCGCGGCCATTTTTCTTGGCCTTGTAGAGCGCCTCGTCGGCACGACGCATCAGCGGCTCCAGCCCCTCGTCGCCGGTGCGGGCGGCGACGCCGAAGCTCGCGGTCACTCGGATACCCGGCGGCAGGCTGGTGACGCCGCCGGACGAATAGAGCGAGCGGATCGCCTCGGCGAACAGACGTGCCGAAGCCAGGTCGCACAAAGGCAGTAGCACCGCGAACTCCTCGCCGCCGATGCGGCCGGCAGCACCGCGGGCGCCGGTGGCGAAATTCAACTTGGCGGCGAAATCGGCGATGACCTTGTCGCCCGCCGCATGGCCGTGCACGTCGTTGAGCGCCTTGAAGTGGTCGAGGTCGGCAAGTACCAGCGCCACCGGGAGCCTCGCCGAGGCGCACTGCCGCAGAAGCAGCGCCGCCCGCTCCTCGAAACCGCGACGGTTGAGCAGGCCGGACAGCGGATCGGTAAACGTCTCGGTCTTCAGCGCCTTCAACACGTCGAGCGCGGCGGCCGAGAACAGGCAAAGCGCGATCAGCAACGACAGCAGCGCGTGCGAGAGCAGCGCCGTCGTCCAGTAGGATGAGGCATAGAAACCGTCATAGCTGGCGAACGGCCCATGCGCGATGACGACGGCCAGCGTGCGCACGAAGAAGTTCAGGCCCGATAGCAGCGACAGCACGAACAGGATGTTTTCCGTCGGGCCGTTGTTGCGCACCTGGCGCAGTTCGGCGGCGACCAGCAGGCTGAGGCCGCCGAAGCCGAAATTGATGGCAAGGATGCGCCAGGTGAGATCCGGTTGGACGAACAGGAACCAGCAAAACGCCGCCAGCCCGCCCCCCGCCAGAACACCGATCCCGACAAAGGGCACGCGCCGGCCATAGCGGGCGACGATCGCGCCGGAGAGACAGCAGGCGGCAAAGGTGAAGCATATGTTGGAGAGCAGCTTGGTCAGCACCATGCCGACGGGCAGCGTGAAATACTGCAGCAGGAAGCCGCCCGCCGAGACGCAGTAGCTTGCACCCAGCACCGCCAGATAGGGGCGGTGGCGCTGATAGAACCACAGCACGAGGAACGCCGAGCCGAGCGCCAGCGCGATCGTCGGGTTGAGCAGCGCTATGAACAGGCCGGTGTCCAAGGACCGTGACTTCTCTCGCTTCCGTCAGGGAAGATGTTTAGGCCGCAAGCCCAAACAAGCGGTTAAGCGAGACCGAATATGCGGTCGGCGCCAAAGAAAAACCCCGAACCGCTGGTGCGGTCCGGGGTCTGCAATGCTCGGCGATATGGGCGGCGAAAATCCGGACTATTTCCAGTCGCGGATATCGACGAAGTGGCCGGCGATCGCCGCCGCTGCAGCCATGGCCGGCGACACCAGATGGGTGCGGCCCTTGAAGCCCTGACGGCCCTCGAAATTGCGGTTCGAGGTCGAGGCGCAGCGCTCATGCGGCTTCAGCCGGTCATCGTTCATGGCCAGGCACATCGAGCAGCCTGGCTCGCGCCAGTCGAAGCCGGCGGCGACAAAGATCTTGTCGAGGCCTTCGGCTTCCGCCTGCTCCTTGACGAGGCCGGAGCCCGGCACGATCATCGCATCGACATGCGCACTGACGGTCTTGCCTTCGACCACCTTGGCCACCGCGCGCAAATCCTCGATGCGGCCATTGGTGCACGAGCCGATGAAGACCCGGTCGAGCGTGATGTCGGTGATCTTGGTGCCCGGCGTCAGGCCCATATAGTCCAGCGCACGCTGCTTGGAGGTGCGCTTGTTTTCGTCGGCGATGTCGTCCGGGTTCGGCACGATGCCTTGCACCGAAACGACGTCCTCGGGCGACGAGCCCCAGGAGACGATCGGCGGCAGTTTGGCTGCGTCGAGCACGATCACCTTGTCGAAATGCGCGCCTTCGTCGGACTGCAGCGTCTGCCAGTAGGCGAGCGCGGCATCCCACGACGCGCCCTTCGGCGCACGCGGCTTGTCCTTGACATAGGCGAAGGTGGTCTCGTCGGCCGCGATCAGGCCGGCGCGCGCGCCACCCTCGATCGACATGTTGCAGATCGTCATGCGGCCTTCCATCGACAGCGCGCGGATCGCCTCGCCGGCATATTCGATGACATAGCCGGTGCCGCCGGCAGTGCCGATCTCGCCGATGATCGCAAGGATGATATCCTTGGCGGTGACGCCTTCCGGCAGCACGCCGTCAACGCGCACCAACATGTTCTTGGCCTTGCGCTGGATCAGCGTCTGCGTCGCCAGCACATGCTCGACCTCCGATGTGCCGATGCCATGCGCCAGCGCGCCAAAAGCACCATGCGTCGACGTATGGCTGTCGCCGCAGACGATGGTCATGCCGGGCAGCGTGAAACCTTGCTCCGGGCCGATGATGTGGACGATGCCCTGGCGGATATCGTTTTCGGAATAATATTCGACGCCGAAATCCTTGGCGTTCTTGGCCAGCGCCTCGACCTGGATGCGACTTTCCTCGTTCTTGATGCCGAACTTGCGCTCGGGCGAGGTCGAGACATTGTGATCGACCACGGCCAGCGTCTTTTCCGGATGCCGGACTTTGCGGCCAGTCATGCGCAGGCCTTCGAAGGCTTGCGGGCTGGTGACTTCGTGGACGAGGTGACGGTCGATGTAGAGCAGGCAGGTGCCGTCGTCCTGGCGGTCGACAACGTGCTCGTCGAATATCTTGTCGTAGAGGGTGCGCGGTGCGCTCATGTGCGTAAATCCGTCGATCTGATAAGGGGGAAGAGGCGAAATGCCGACCGTTGGGCCCGGCGAAAGCGGTCTAGCTAAGTCGGCTGGTCAGCGCGCCGCAAACGCGCGCGGAGAAGCGCGACGGCAGGCGTTTTCTGTCCTGCAGCACGAACCCCTTATAGGCCGGATCGCCAAAAAGCTCTTCCATGGCGTGGCTCATACCAATGTTTTGGGTTTTCGGCAATTGCGGCTTGTCTTGGCAGAATCTGGGTTCCTCGTCCTCACGTCCACACCTTCGGGAGGAGGGGCGCCAAGGTCGGTGAACTCACGCCTTTCCTCTCCCCGTCGATCGGGGGAGAGGTGGCGAGCGAAGCTCGACGGAGTGGGGGTCGATCTTGCATCGAAATAATGCTTCCGCCTGATTGCCACTTGCCTTGAGTCTTCTCGCTCGCCGGCTTGTGGCTGTCTTGCGGCAGCGCGATTGACGAGCGGCTTCCCCCACTCCGTCGCTGCTTCGCAGCGCCACCTCTCCCCCCTCCGGAGGGAGAGGAAAGGTGCCAAGGTCGGCGAACGCCCCGCTCACAAAACCTCAAACACAAACGTCTTCACCAGTGCATCCGGCTCGGCGATGGCATAGCAGCGGAACCATGGGCTTTCTTCGACCGGCCGCCATTTTTGCGCCTGCTCCAGTTCGTCGAACACCGCCTGAAACCCGCCGCTTTCAAACACCTGGTCTCTCACCGTGAAGATCGCATGGCCGCCCTTCTTGGTGATGCGTACCAGTTCATGCAGGCCGGACGCCGGGGCATGGCTGATGGTGAAGACGCCGGTCGAGAAGAAGGCGCGGAAATGCCCATCCGGCCAGGGCAAAGGTCCGCCGAGCATCGCGTTCTTCAGGTCACTGTAGGCCTGCCGGCTGCCGGCTATTTTCAGCATGTCGTCGGAGAGGTCGAGCCCGGCAATGTCGGGGTAGCCCAGCGCCTTGAGCGACGGCCCCGACAGGCCGGTGCCGCAGCCGGCATCGAGCAACGGCCCTTCGCCCGCTGGCACATGGCGCGCCACCCAGGCGGTGATCAGGAACGGCAGGAGATAGCCAAGCGAAGCGGTTTCGCTGTCGTAGGTCGCGGCCCAAGCGGCATAAGCCTCAGAGAGCGCTTCCGGCGTATCGGCGGTATAGACCGAATTCAGCGCCGCATTGGCCTTGTCGACGATCATGGCTTCCTCCGGAACTGCCGTATGATCGGTGATGGTAGCCTCGTCTTCGCCTGACTTCTATTCCTGATGCTGGTTGCGCAGCCGCTTCTCCAGCGTCCTGAGCGCCAGTGACAGGCCGACGGTGAGGATGAGATAGATGTAGGCGACGATCGAATAGGTCTCGAAGAAGCGGAACGAGCCGGCGGCGTAGACCTTGCCCATCTGGGTGATGTCGGCGACGCCGAGCACCGAAACCAGCGAGGAATCCTTGACCATGGCGACAAAGTCATTGCCGAGCGGCGGCAGGATGGTGCGGATCGCCTGCGGAAAGACGATCAGCCGGAAACGTTGCGCGCGCGACAGTCCCAACGCCTTTGCCGCCTCGATCTGGCCTTTCTCGACCGCCTGGATGCCGGCGCGAAACACCTCCGAGATGAAGGCCGAATAGCCGATGGTCAGCGCCATGATGGCACGCCACAACAGCGAGACGTCGCGCACCAGCAGTTCGCCGAAGAGGCCGGCATTCTGCAGCGGCGCGGTCAGCGCGTTCCAGGCGGCGACGAAGGCCGGCGCGCCGGCAAAGGCGATCCAGAACAACAGCACCAGGATCGGCACGCCACGGATGATCTCGACATAGAAGCGAGCGATCTGCCTGAGCCAGCGCGACCCCGACAGCCCCATCAGCGCAAGCCCAAGCCCGATCGCGCAAGCCATCGCGAAGGCGACGACGGTGACGAAGACGGTGATGCCGATGCCCTTGGCGACGGTGGCAAAAACCTGCGCGTAGAGGTTGCTGGTGGCGATGAAGATGGCAGCGATCACGGCGATCGCCACAGCCACGGCAAGCCACCAGGGGAAGTCGGATTTGGCGGTGGAAGATGGTGTTGCCATCAGGCGATGCCCGCCAGGCAAGCATTGCGACGCGCCAAGGCGCCCCCCTCTGTCCTGCCGGACATCTCCCCCTCAAGGGGGGAGATTGGCAGCTTTGGCCTCGCGGCCTGTCCCTTGACGCTGGAAATTGGCGAAAGCCAAGGTGGCATCCGATCTCCCCCCTTGAGGGGGAGATGCCCGGTAGGGCAGAGGGGGGTGTTCAAGCGCAAACTCAGCACAAGTTCCGGCGCGTCATGAAATGCGCGCGGCAGGGAAATCACTGCCCCATCTTGTAATCAAGAAACCACTTCTTGTTCAGCGCATCGATCGTCCCGTCCGCCTTCAGCGCCGCGATTGCCGCATTGACCGGCTTCACCAGGTCGGAGCCCTTGGGGAAGATAAAACCAAAATCCTCGGTGCCGAGCGGGCCGCCGATCAGCTTCAGCTTGCCTTCGGAAGCGTCGACATAGCCCTTGCCGGCGGTGCCGTCGGTCAGGACGACATCGACGTCGCCGGACTTGAGCGCCTGCACCGTGGCGCCGAACGTCTCGAACAGTTTGATGCGCGGGTTCTGCTCATTGCCGTCGAGCACGCTGTAGACGGCGGTGTAGAAGGGCGTGGTGCCGGCCTGCGCGCCGATCAGCCCGTCCTTGAAGGCACCAAAAGTCTTGGCGTCGGTGAAACGGCTTTCGTCACCGCGCACCAGCATGAACTGTTCCGAGCGCATGTAGGGGTCGGAGAAATCGACCTTCTCCTTGCGGTCGTCCTTGATGGTGATGCCGGTCATGCCGATGTTGTACTGGTTGTCGGAAACCGCCTGGATCATCGCATCCCAGGAGGTGTTCTGGTACTCGACGGAAAAGTTCAGCCGCTTGGCGATTTCGTTCATCGCGTCATATTCCCAGCCGATCTGTTTTCCGGTCTTGGCATCGATGAACTGCAGCGGCGGATAGGCGTTTTCCGTCACCACCACCACCTTCTTGCCCCCGAGGTCGGGCAGCGCCTGCGCCCATGCGGCGACCGGTGCGAGAAGGCAGGCCAACAGGCCGGCCAGCAGCAGTTTCGATTTGGTCATGACACACTCCCAGAACTTGAAAGGCCCCGGCACGGCCGAGGTTTGCAGGAAAATCCGGCGCCGACTTTAGCTGTCCGCAAGCGCCGTGCAAGCCGGTCCGATGTGACCCTTGGCGCAAAAGCGGATTCCAATGCTTTCCATCGGGGGATTCCGGAACGATCTTTGCCCGGCGGTCAATCCGCCGCACCATGGCGCCGCGCGAACACTCAGCGCCGCTTGGTTGCGCCGATCGAAACGGAAAGCGGTATCTTGGTCATGCCGTCAGGCAGCGCGTAAAGCCCCTCGCCGGCCTCGACCATATAGGGGAATTCCTTCCAGCCCAGAATGGCATGCTCGTTGAGGAAGTCGATCGTCATGTCGGACGCGATGAGGGCGTTGATGACGTCGCCCAACGGGTGGATCCACTCATAATTCAGGCGATGGGTCAGCGGCCGCTCGTCGCCGGTATAGGTGTGCGTGTCGTGCCATTCCAGCGGCGCCTGTGGCGGCGTCCGCCAATCCAGCAACAGGCCGGGCTGATCGGTCTTGCGGCCGCACTGGAACATCGTCGGATGCCCGTCGAGGAAATACAGCTGCCCACCCGGGCGCAGCAGATTGGCGACCACCTTGGCCCAGCTGAAGATGTCGTCCAGCCAGATGGTCGTGCCCCACGTCACGTAGACGAGGTCGTAATAGTCGTCGAGTGCCGCCACCGCATCATAGACCGAAGCCTCCACGAAGCTGACTTCAGCACCGGCCTGCGCGGCAAACCGGCGCGCCGCGGCAAGCGCCTTGGGCGAGAAGTCCAGTCCGGTGACACTCTTTGCGCCGAGATGCTTCAGGCTGATCGTGTCGAGGCCGATATGGCATTGCAGGTGGGCGACGTCCTTGCCGGCGATGCGGTTGCCGACTTCCCGCTTTTCCAGCGCGGTCAGGCTCAAGCCGCCGGCCAGAACCCGATCGATCGGGTAATAGCGATGGGCCTCGTCAGTGGTATGCAGTTCGGCTCGATTGTCCCAGTTGAAGCGGTTCGCCCTGGCGAAAGAATCCATCACATCACTCCAAAACAGGGGACAGCCGAAGCCACCCATTGCTAAGCAATGTTATGTCCAATGCAAGGTATATTAGTAAGAGATTGTTTACTGTGCGGCGCCGGGCAGGCGTTCTAGAGCATGATCCCGAAAAGTGGGACCCGGTTTTCGGAAAAGATTATGCTCAAACAAGAAGCTAGAGCCCCATCCCGATTCCATCGGGATGGAACAGGCTCTAGCGGCGATCAATCCCGGTCCGCCGCGTCGGCGTCCGCCTCGCGCAACCCGGCGACAAATTTGGTCAAGGTGCGGTGCAGAGCCCTCAGCTCTTCGGCCTCGAGCGGCATGGCGCAGGCCAGCCCGGCGGATACGTCCTGCGTGCGTGCGCGCAGCGCCTGGCCTGCTGCGGTCGGCTCGACCAGCACGCGGCGCTCGTCGGCGGCGTCGCGCCGGCGGGTCACCAGGCCGTTCGCCTCCAGCCGTTTGAGCAGCGGCGTCAGCGTCGCCGAATCGAGCCCAAGCGCTTCGCCGAGCGCGCCGACAGTGCTTGGCGCGCGCTCCCACAGCACCAGCATCACCAGATATTGCGGATAGGTCAGGCCGAGCGGCTCGAGCAGCGGCCGGTAGAGCTTCGTCATCAGTCCGCTCGCCGAATAGAGCGCGAAGCAGAGCTGCTGGTCGAGGCGCGGAACTTTGATCGTCCCGGCTGATACCGCCGGGACGTCGCTGGCACTCTTTGTGGTCGTTGTCGTCATGCTGCCTTTGCCGGAAGCGCCACTGCCGAAAGCACCACCTCGACATTGCCCTTGATGGCGTTGGAATAGGGGCAAACCTGATGAGCCGCCGATACAAGCGCTTCCGCGGCCGCCTGATCAAGACCTTTCGTCTCCGCCGCCAGCGAAACGCCGAGCCGGAAGCCACCCTGGCCATTGGCATGCAAACTGACATTGGCCGTCACCGCGGCATCCAGCAGCGGCAGTTTCTGCTTGCCGGCGATGAAACGCATGGCACTTTCGAAACAGGCGGCATAGCCGGCGGCAAACAGCTGCTCGGGATTGGTGGCGCCACCCTTGCCGCCAAGTTCCTTCGGCATGGCGAGGTCGACGCTGAGCAGGCCATCATTGCTCTGGACGTGGCCGGCGCGGCCGCCGACGGCGCGAGCTTGGGTGGCGTAGAGTGCAGGCATTTCATATCTCCATTTAATTTGTACACGATTAGTTAGTGTACAAGATAATTAGAGTCAACCTGGCCGAGGGCAGATTTCCGGTTAATTTCCGCCCAAAACGAAAAAGGCGGCCGAAGCCGCCTTTCCGAAACTTGTGCCCGAAAAAACTTATTCGGCGGCGGTCGCTTCCGCGGCCTTGGCGGCCTCGTCGGCGGCCTTCTTCTCGGCGGCGTCCTGCGCTGCCTTCTCGACCGCCAGCGCCTGGGCGGCGGCCACCTTCTCGGCCTCGATGCGGGCCTTCTCGGCGTTCAGCGCATCGCGCTCATCGTCGTTCAGCTTGCGGGCGCGCACGCCGGTGTTTTCCGAAATACGGGCCGACTTGCCGCGACGATCGCGCAGGTAGTACAGCTTGGCGCGACGCACCTTGCCGCGGCGAACGATCTCGACGCCTTCAACCATCGGCGAGTAAACCGGGAACACGCGCTCCACGCCTTCGCCGTAGGAAATCTTGCGAACGGTGAAATTTTCCTGGAAGCCGGCGCCGGCGCGGGCGATGACGACGCCCTCATAGGCCTGGACGCGGGTGCGGGTGCCTTCGGTCACGCGGACCTGGACGCGCACGGTATCGCCGGGCTGGAATTCGGGAAGCTTGCGCTTGGCTTCGATCTTGGCGGCCTGTTCGGCCTCGAGCTGACGGAGAATATCCATCTAAAAGTCCACTTCTTGTTCTTCCGACAGTCAGAGCGTCCGACACTCGCCTTGCAGTTCCTAAGACCGCTCGGCTATGCCCTTTCGGGCAGGGGCGACTACACCGTCATTGTTGACGGGTCCGGTAGATTGTTCTTCCGGTTCGGGCGGGCACATACAGCTATTTCGAGGCTTTGTCACGCCTTGGCCCTGTCTTTTTTGCTCGCATGCCACCACGCAATCGTCCAGCGCGGGGTTGCGCCGACCCTGCAAGCTTCCTAATCCGGGCAAAGCATAGGTCTCTGGCGACATCCTCATGTCTGTATTCGACGCGATCCTGCTCTTTCTCGCAGGTTTTCTGTCTGGCGCCGCCAACGCGGTCGCCGGTGGCGGCACGTTCATCACCTTCGGCGCCATGACACTGGTCGGCCTGCCGCCAATCGTCGCCAACGCGACCTCGTCGGTGACACAGTTCCCCGGCTACATCACCTCGACGCTCGCCTACGCCGACGACATCCGGCATTTCTGGCGTGGCGCGCTGCTGCTCTGCGTGATCTCAGCCTTCGGCGCACTGGCCGGCGCGCTCATCCTTCTGGCGCTCTCCAATCCGTCCTTCCGCGCCATGGTGCCGTGGCTGCTCTTGGGCGCAACCGCCTTGTTTGCCGCCGGCCCATGGCTGAAGCCGGCGCCCAAGCCTGGACATGAAGCATCGGTCGGCTCGCTGGCCGGCTCCTTGGCGCAGTTCGCTACCGCAATCTATGGCGGCTTCTTCGGCGCCGGCATGGGCGTGATGATGCTGGCGACACTGGGCCTGACGCAAGCCGGCGACTATCACCGCCTGAACGCGCTGAAGAACATGCTGGCCGTGGTCATCGCCGCCGTCGCCATCCTGGTCTTCGTCTCCGGCGGCGTCATCGCCTGGCCGCAAGCGATCGTCATGATTCCCGGCGCCGCGCTCGGTGGCTATGCCGGCGTCTGGATCGCCAAGCGCGTGCCGCAGAACGCCGTGCGCGGCTTCGTCGTCGCCGTCGGCCTGTTCCTCGCCTTCTACTACTTCACCAAGGGTTGAGCGGCGCCGCCCGGCAGATCCGGCCGTCTTTCCTTCGTCAGCTTTTCCGACTCGGCGCGCCGCCATTTCGCGATTTTTGCGTGGTTGCCCGAGATCAGCACCTCGGGAATGGGCCGGCCTTCAAACTCCTGCGGCCGCGTGTAGTGCGGATGCTCGAGCAGGCCGTTCTCAAAACTCTCTTCCTCGCCCGACACAGCATTGCCCATCACGCCCGGCAACAGCCGCACCACCGCATCGAGCAGGACCAGTGCCGCCGGCTCGCCGCCGGAGAGGATGAAATCGCCGACGGAAACCTCCTCCAGTCCGCGCGCGTCGATCACCCGCTGGTCGACGCCTTCGAAGCGGCCGCAGACGATGACAGCGCCCGGCCCGGCGGCCAGTTCGCGCACACGCGCCTGCGTCAGCGGCTTGCCGCGCGGGCTCATCAGCAGGCGCGGGCGCGGATCACCCGTTGGCGACGCATGGTCGATGACTCTCGCCAGCACGTCGGCGCGCATCACCATGCCGGCACCGCCGCCAGCCGGCGTGTCGTCGACGGTGTGGTGACGATCGGTGGCGAAGTCGCGGATCTGGATCGCATGCAGCGACCATGTGCCTGATACCAGCGCGCGGCCCGCCAGCGACAGGCCGAGCGCGCCTGGAAACATCTCGGGATAGAGCGTCAGCACCGAGGCGGAAAAACTCACCGGTTGCCTCCGGCATCCCTCGGTCCGCGCGGCCTGCCCTGGGCGTCGAAATCTTCTTCGCGAGGCGCATCGCCATCCTCGTCATCGACCAGCCCCGCCGCCGCCAGATCGATGCGGATGAAGGCATCGGCAATCGATACCTCGGGAACGGCGGCCTGCGTGAACGGGATCAGCACGCCTTTGCGCCCCGCCAGCGTCACATCAAGAATGTCGCCGCCACCGAAATTGTGCACGGCGACAACCTTGCCGATGAGAGCGCCCGTATCGTCCCGGACCTCCAGCCCGACGAGGTCGGCATGATAGAACTCGTCCTCCTCGCCGTCGTCCGGCAGCATCGAGCGGTCGACGAACAGTTCCGTGCCGGCAAGCGCCTCGGCGGCGTTGCGATCGTTGATGCCCTTGAAGCGCACCACGACGACTGTGTTGGCCGGCCGGATGTCGATGATCTGGAAGGCGCGGCCATCCCTGGCGTAGAGCGGCCCATAGTCAGCCAGCGCCAAGGGCTCACCGGTGAAGGTCTTCACCCGCAATTCACCCTTGATGCCGTGGGCGGCGCCGATCACGGCCATCTGCACGGGGTTCTGGGGCTTGGTCATGGCAAAATTCCTTTGCCCTGCTCTAGCGCCGCCCCGGCGTCATTTCAATGATCGCTCGGCGCCATTTCAATGGCGCAGCTCTTCACCGCTTCCTAACCCGACTGCCCGATAATGACGGGGAACTGGAAGAGCGCCATGCAAGAATTCCTCATCCCCGCCAAGCCGGACCTCCAGGCGGCGCGCGAAAGCTGGCTGAAGATGCTTGCGCGCGAACGCCGGCTGTCACCAGAAACCGTCGAAGCCTATGAGCGCGACACACGCCAGTTCCTGCATTTCCTGACCGGCCATTGCGGTGGCTCGCCCGGCATTGCCGAGATCGCCAATCTGCGTCCGGCCGATCTGCGCGGCTTTCTCGCCGCCCGCCGCAACGCCGGCGCCGGCGCCCGCACGCTTGGGCGCGGCTTGGCCGGTATTCGCTCGCTGCTGCGCTTCCTCGAACGGCGCGGTCTCGCCAATGCGGCGGGTGCGGCGGCGCTGCGCGCGCCGCGCCAGCCGAAATCGCTGCCCAAGCCGCTGACGGCAAGCGACGCCAAACACATCGTCTCGGTGGAAGGCCAACTGGCGGAAGAGCCGTGGATCGCCGCCCGCAACGCCGCCGTGCTGACCTTGCTTTACGGGTCAGGCCTGCGCATTTCCGAAGCGCTCGGCCTGTCGGGCGCCGAGCTCGCTTTGGCGAGCGACACGGTGCTGCGCATCACCGGCAAGGGCGGCAAGACGCGACTGGTGCCGGTGCTGCCAGTTGCGCTGCGGGCGATCGCCGAATACCGCCGGCTCTGCCCCTATCATCTCGACCCGAAAGGCCTGTTGTTTCGCGGCGCCCGCGGCGGCCCGCTGAACCCGGCCATCGTCCAGCGCGACATGGCCAAGTTGCGCTCGGCGCTCAACCTGCCCGAGACCGCGACGCCGCATGCCTTGCGCCATTCCTTCGCCACGCACCTGCTGGGACGCGGCGGCGATTTGCGCACCATCCAGGAACTGCTCGGCCATGCCAGCCTGTCGACGACGCAGATCTACACCGGCGTCGACACGGCAAGGCTGCTCGAAATCTACGACCAGGCGCACCCGCGGGCGTGATGGCCGGCGGAGCGCTACGCAGCGTGATTAGGCGAGGCCTCTCAGCTTCGTCATCCTAGGGTGGAGCAGTCGCGAAGCGACGTCGCGGAAACCCGAGGATCCATGCCGCGACGGTCGACACGAACACAGCGGTTCAGAATGATGGCTACGCTCACCAGAGCAGGTTCTGCACAGTAGCATCGGTCGGAAGTCGCGGCATGGATCCTCGGGTCTGCGCTGCGTCGCTACGCTCCTTGCTTCGCCCGTGGATGACGAAGAGACGAGCGTTTCCGCGAACCGCCGAAGCGCGCCACCTATCGGCACAGATCACCTTCGGGGTCTCAGCGCCAGGAGCCCGTCGAAGACAATTTCCCCATACAAGTTAACCGTTTTGCCGCTTTTTATCCCTAAAACCGGGTTATGAAACGCGTCATTGCCATCGCCGACCGCGCAGCACTCGTGTCGCTGAAGCTGCTCGTCGCGCTCAACGTCCTGTTTTTCCTGTCTTTCCTCATCGTCGCGCTGCTCGCTGCCGGTAAGGCGCATGCCGAAATCCCGACCTGCGCCGGCGCCGACATGCTATCTGCCTTGCAGAAGAGCGATCCCGCCGCCTACCAAAACGTCGCAGCGGAAGCCGCTGCGACGCCGAACGGCAAGGGCCTGTTGTGGAAGCTGGAAAAGCCGGGCGAAAAGCCATCCTGGCTGTTCGGCACCATGCATATGACCGATCCGCGCGTGACCGTGCTGCCGCCCGCCGCGCAAACGGCCTATGACGCCGCCGGCACCATCATCATCGAAACCACCGACGTGCTCGACAAGCAAAAGATGATGACGGCGATGCTCGAAGAGCCGGGCCTGATGATGTTCACCGACAACACGACGCTGTCGTCCTTGCTGTCGCCGGACGATGCGGCGGCAATGAACAGCGCGCTCGACGCGCGCGGTATTCCGCCGCTGACGGTGGCCAAGATGAAGCCCTGGCTGTTGTCGGCGATGCTGGCATTGCCGGCCTGCGAGCTCGCCCGCCAGTCGGGCGGGGCACCGGTGCTCGACGTCAAGCTGGCGGAAGGTGCAAAGGCTTCCGGAAAGTCGGTCGAAGGACTGGAAACGGCTGTCAGCCAGCTGCGCGCCATGGCCTCGCTGCCACTTTCCTTTCACATGAAGGGGCTCGTCGACACGCTGAAACTCGGCGACAAGGTCAATGACGTCAACGAGACCATGATCGTGCTCTACCTGCGTGGCGAGACCGGCATGTTCTGGCCAATGTTTCGCGCCGTTATTCCCGGCGCGGACGATGACCAGGCAGGCTACGCCGCGTTTGAGGAAACCATGATCACCAGCCGCAACAAGGTGATGGTCGATCATGCCGCACCGATCCTCGCCAAAGGCAACGCCTTCATGGCGGTCGGCGCCCTGCATCTTCCCGGTCCTGAAGGCCTGATCGAGGATTTCCGCAAAGCCGGATACACGGTTACGCCAGCCGGCCTCTAGGACCGATCAGCCGCCCATCGGTTCCCATTTTGGTCCGATGCTTACTTAGCCAAGACCTGAGCCAGCATCGCCGGGACGATAATCCGGTGAAAGGGTTTGACGATCGCGAGATAGACACGTCCGAACAGGTTGTGTGTTTTGACGATCGTCGACGCGGCGACTTCCTGGCGGCCGCCGCCAAGCTCCCTGACCTCGACCAGAACGCGAAAGTCGAGATGCCGGTCGTCAAGACCGAGGACGACCTTGCCTGGTGACCGGCTGATGAGCGGAAATATCCCGATCTTGCCTTCGGGCGCCGACGCGGCATCCGCGCCCGTCTTCAGGCCAAATGGCCGGACGGCGAAATTGCGCAACGTCGTCAGCCTGCCGATCCATCGCGGCGTTCGCCCCATGACGCGTTCGGTCGCGGCAATTGCGCTCAACGACAAGCCGTTTGCGACCAGCACGTAGCGGTCGGCGAATTGCGCGCCGGCAAGAACGTCCTGGGGATTGGGGAAAATCTGTAAAAGCGGCTTCATCGCGGCCATCCTTTAAGAGCAGGATAACAGCAGCACGCGCGCCGCGCTGCGTGGCGAAACGTCGCCAGCCATCTCCAGGATACGAGGGCCTGGAGCAGCATCCCGAACCGAAGGTCCGCGTCAGCGAAAGGCAGGTACCGGTTTTCGGAAAAGATCATGCTCAAAAAAGCCCTCCATCGCGCTTCAATCGGGATGGAATAGGCCCCAGTCGAGGATTTCCATAAAGCCGGCTATACTGTAAGCGTTGTCAACTGAGTCGCATGGCAGAGAGGGGGGCGGATTGCCGTGTTTTTGGCGTTTTCCAACCCTAGCGTGAAACCCATTCAACGATTGCGCGTTGATGGCTATTGATTGATATCTTTCATCCACGGAGGAGGACTTTTATGGCGAATCCAAACGACGCTCCCAAGTCGGGTGGCGGCAGCGCATGGCTGATTGCCCTGGTTGTCGTTATCCTGGCTATTGTCGCTTACTATGTTTTCGGCAGAAGCGGCGAACATCCGGCGCCAGCTGAACCGCCGGCCGCCAGCACACCGGCGCCAGCACCTGCGCCCGCCGAGCCGATGAAGCCCGCCGAACCGGCGCCTGCTCCCGCACCAGCCCCTGCTCCCGCACCGGCTCCTGCGCCAGCCCCGGCTCCTGCGCCCGCACCGGCACCGGCACCGGCACCTGCGCCGACACCCTGATCAGGCCTCTGATTGCAAATGAGAACGGCCCGCTGAAAAGCGGGCCGTTTTGTTTTGAGGTGATGAGCCCTTGGGCGATAGCGGCAAGCCCCGCACCTTCGTCATCCTCGGGCTTGACCCGAGGATCCATGCCGCGACCTCTGTGAAGGGCGCAACTGGGCAGAACGCAGCCTCGCTACGACAGCCGAAAACGATAGGTATGCATCGCCGCGACGCTTTAACGTCGCGGCATGGATCCCAGGGTCTTCGCGACGCCGCTTCGCGGCTGCTCCGCCCTGGGATGACGACGCGTTGGTCGGCCCCTTAAGGCTAGATGTGGATCGGCTTGAAGAACGTGGCCAGCGCCGCTTCCTTCACCGCTTCCGACATCGTCGGATGCGCGTGGCAGGTGCGGGCGAGATCTTCCGACGAGCCACCGAACTCCATCAGCACCGCTGCCTCGTGGATCATTTCGCCGGCGCCGAAGCCGACGATGTGAACGCCGAGCACGCGGTCGCTCGCCTTGTCGGCCAGTATCTTGACGAAGCCGTCGGTGTGCAGCATGGCGCGCGCCCGGCCATTGGCGGTGAACGGGAATTTGCCGGCCTTGTAGTCGATGCCGGCCTTTTTCAGCTCTTCCTCGGTCTTGCCGACCGAGGCGATTTCCGGGCTGGTGTAGACGACACTCGGGATGACCTCGTAGTTCACATGGCCGGCCTGGCCGGCAATGGTCTCGGCCACCGCCACGCCCTCGTCCTCGGCCTTGTGCGCCAGCATCGGTCCCGCGATGACATCGCCGATGGCGTAGATGCCGGGTACGTTGGTCCTGAGATGCCCGTCGGTCTTGACCCGGCCGCGCTCGTCGACCTCGATACCGGCCTCCTTCAGCCCAAGGCTGTCGGAATAAGCCCGGCGTCCCGTGGCGATCAGCACCGCGTCGGCCTCGATCGTCTCCGCCGCTCCGCCTTTGACGGGTTCGAAGGTGACGGTCGCGCCCTTCTTGGCCTTGGCGACACCGGTGACTTTGGCGCCGAGCTTGAACTCGAAACCTTGCTTGGAAAGCAGGCGCTGGAACTGCTTGGAGACCTCGCCGTCCATGCCGCCCAAAATGGTGTCGAGGAACTCGACGACGGTGACCTTGGCGCCGAGCCTGGCCCACACCGAGCCGAGCTCCAGCCCGATGACGCCGCCGCCGACCACCACCAGATGAGCCGGTACCTTGGCCAGCGACAGCGCGCCGGTGGACGACACGATCACCTTCTCGTCGATATCGACCTTGACGCCCGGAATGCCGGCGACATCCGAGCCGGTGGCGATGACGATGTTCTTGGTTTCGATCTCCTCGACCTTGCCGTCCTCCGAGGTGACCGAGACCTTGCCGGCCGCAACCACTTTGCCGGTGCCGCGAAACGAGTCGATCTTGTTCTTCTTGAACAGGAAGGCGACACCGTTGACGTTGGACGTTACCGTCGCATCCTTGTGCGCCATCATCTTCTTCAGATTGAGCTTCGGCGTCACCTCGACGCCGAGCGTGTCGAAGGAATGGCTCGCCTCGGCGAACATCTCTGAGGCATGCAGCAGCGCCTTGGACGGGATGCAGCCGATGTTGAGGCAGGTGCCGCCGAAGGTCGCATTCTTCTCGACCACCGCCGTCTTCAGCCCGAGCTGTGCCGCCTTGATGGCGCAGACATAGCCGCCCGGTCCCGATCCGATGATAACGACGTCATAAGCCATGATGTTGTCCTTCTCGTCAGGGGCTCAGCGGCCGCCGCTCACATTCAAGATTGCGCCCGTCGTATAGGACGCCTCGTCGGATAGAAGATAGAGCACTGCATGCGCTACTTCATCCGCCGTGCCGGCCCGTTTCATCGGCAGCATGTCCCGCATCCGCGCCACACGGTCGGGCTGGCCGCCGGAGGCGTGGATTTCGGTGTCGGTGATGCCGGGGCTGACCGCATTGACGCGCACGCCTTCGGTCACAACTTCGCGCGCCAGCCCGATGGTGAAGGTGTCGATCGCACCCTTGGAGGCGGCATAGTCGACATACTCGCCAGGTGCGCCCAGCCGAGCCGCCGCGGACGAGATGTTGACGATGGCACCGCCGTTGCCGCCATGACGGGTCGACATGCGTTTCACCGCCTCGCGGGCGCAGAGAAAGGAGCCGATGACATTGATGCGCATCATGCGCTCCAGCCGCGCCGCGCTCATCTCGTCGACGCGCGCCTTGACGTCGACGATGCCGGCATTGTTGACGAACGCGTCGAGCCGGCCGAAGGCCGTGTCCACAGCTTCGAACATGGCGACGATATCGGCCTCGGCGCCGACATCACCCTTGATCGCAAAGGCTTCGCCGCCTGCCGCGCCTATTTCAGCGACCAGTGCGTCGGCAGCGTCCTGGTTCGACGCATAGTTGACCGCGACGCGATAGCCGGCCGCGGCCCCGAGCCGGCAGACGGCAGCACCGATGCCACGGCTGCCGCCGGTGACCAGCAGCACTTTTTTCGCCGCGCTCATTCCTGGCAACCCTTCAGCAGAAAAACATCCCACGGCACTTTCGAAAATCCGTTCTCGCCATAGGCCGCCGACATCTGCAGGGACGCCCCAAGGTCCGGAAAGATCAGACTTCTAGGCGCATCCACTTTTTCGGCCGGCAGCAAGGCGATGTTACCCTTGTCATCGGCACTGTAGACGACGCCCTCCCACACCGTGCAGGCTGCAAGCTCCTCGCCGGTGACGTCGCCCGTCGGGCATTTGTACATCAGCGAGCCATGCGGCCGCGAAACACCATTGGTCCACATGACGAGGCCGTCGAGCACGACGCCCTTGTCTAGCACCATCTTGAAGCTGTTGGTGACGGTTGCCGAATCCATCGTCGGCCGGAAATCGATGCTGGCCTCGCTCTCGCCATCGCCATAGACGGCAAGCGCTAGCGGGCAGGCGGCATGGGCATTTACGGTGACCAGCGCCATGCCCATCGCGACCGATGAGGTCGACAAACTTCTGAACAGGCGAAAGGCACGGGTCGTCATGCGGCGGCGCAGTCCTTTCTTCCCTGAGCAGCGCTTTAGAGATCGAGCACCAGCCGCTCCGGATCCTCCAGGCTTTCCTTGACCCGGACCAGGAACGTCACTGCTTCCTTGCCGTCGACGATGCGGTGATCGTATGAGAGCGCCAGGTACATCATTGGCCGGATCACGATCTGGCCGCCGACCACCACCGGCCGGTCCTGGATCTTGTGCATGCCGAGAATGCCGGACTGCGGCGCATTGAGGATCGGCGTCGACATCAGCGAACCGTAAACGCCACCGTTGGAAATCGTAAACGTGCCGCCCTGCATGTCGGCGACCGAAAGCTTGCCGTCACGCGCGGCGATGCCCAGCCGGCCGATATCTTTCTCGATCTCGGCGATCGACATCTGGTCGGCATTGCGCACCACCGGCACGACCAGGCCCTTTTCGGTGCCGACGGCGACGCCGACATGGGCATAGTTCTTGTAGATGATGTCGGTGCCGTCGATCTCGGCGTTGACGGCCGGGATTTCCTTCAGCGCATGCGTTACCGCCTTGGTGAAGAAGCCCATGAAGCCTAGCTTTACGCCGTGCTTCTTTTCGAACACGTCCTTGTACTTGGTCCGCAGCGCCATCACCGCTGACATATCGACCTCGTTGAAGGTGGTCAGCATGGCGGCGGTCGACTGCGCTTCCTTGAGCCGGCGCGCGATGGTCTGGCGCAATTTGGTCATGCGCACACGCTCTTCGCGTGAGGCATCGTCGGCGGAGGTCGGCGCACGAGCAACGACCAGCGCGGGTGCTGCTTTCGGTGTCTCCGCCGGCTGCGATGGTGCGCCCTTGGAAATGGCGTCGAGCACGTCGCCCTTCAGCACCTGGCCGCGCTTGCCGGAGCCGGAGAGCTGGTCGACGGACAGATTGTTCTCGGCGATGAGTTTTGCCGCGGCGGGCGCCGGCGGCATGGAGCGCGGCTCGACCGCACCGGCATCGCCGGCGATCTTGGCGGTCTCGGCCGCTGCCTGCTTGACGGTGGACGCCGCGTCGGGGCTCGACGCCTGCGATACGGCTTGTGGCTTGGTCGCCGGGGCAGCGGCGTCGCCGCCGGCCGTAATCATGCCCAGCAGTGCACCGACACCGACCGTCTCGCCTTCCTTGGCGGCGATCTCACTCAACGTCCCAGCGCTTGCTGCGGGCACCTCCACCGTCACCTTGTCGGTCTCGAGCTCGACCAGCGGCTCGTCGGCAGCGATGGCGTCGCCGACCTTCTTGAACCATTTGCCGATGGTCGCCTCGGTGACGGATTCGCCGAGAGTGGGGACGCGGATTTCGGTAGCCATTGTGCCTGTCCGTTTCTTTCTGAGTTTTATTCGCCCAGTTCTGTTCTATTCACCGAGCGCGTCTTCGAGCAAGGCGGCGAGCTGCGCGAGATGCTTCGACATCAGTCCGGTCGCCGGCGAAGCCGCGGCCGGCCGGCCGGTGTAGCGCACCCGCTGGTGCTTCGCGTCGATATGCGCCAGCACCCATTCGAGATAGGGATCGATGAACGACCAGGCGCCCATGTTCTTCGGCTCTTCCTGGCACCACACCATCTCCGCATTGCGGAAGCGTGACAGTTCGGTGATCAGCGCCTTGGCGGGGAACGGATAGAGCTGTTCGACGCGCAGCAGGTAGATGTCGTTGATGCCGCGCTTCTCGCGCTCCTCGTAGAGGTCGTAATAGACCTTGCCCGAGCACAGCACGACACGGCGGATCTTCGAATCCTTGACCAGCTTGATCGCCTGGCCGGAGAGCAGCTGGGCGTCGTCCCAGAGCAGCCGGTGGAAGGCGCTTTCGCCCGAAATTTCCGGCAGCGTCGACACCGCCCGCTTGTGGCGCAGCAACGACTTCGGCGTCATCAGGATCAGCGGCTTGCGGAAATCGCGCTTCAACTGCCGCCGCAGGATATGGAAATAATTAGCCGGCGTAGTGACATTGGCCACCTGCATATTGTCTTCGGCGCAAAGCTGCAGGAAGCGCTCCAGACGAGCCGAAGAATGCTCTGGCCCCTGGCCTTCATAGCCATGCGGCAACAGGCAGACGAGCCCCGACATTCTGAGCCACTTGCGTTCGCCCGACGAGATGAACTGGTCGAACACCACCTGGGCGCCGTTGGCGAAGTCGCCGAACTGCGCTTCCCACAAGGTCAGCGCCTTCGGCTCGGCCAGGCTGTAGCCATACTCGAAGCCGAGCACCGCCTCTTCCGACAGCATCGAGTTGATGACTTCGTAGCCGGCTTGCGCCGCCGACAGATTGTTGAGCGGGATATAGCGGGTCTCGTCGCGCTGGTCGTAGAGCACGGAATGGCGCTGCGAAAACGTGCCGCGTTCGGAATCCTGCCCCGACAGCCGGATCGGATTGCCGTCGAGCAGGATGGCGCCGAAGGCCAGCGCCTCGGCCGTCGACCAGTCGATGCCTTCGCCCGATTCGATCGCCTGGCGGCGGTTCTCGAGGAAGCGGATGATGGTCTTGTGCGCCTCGAAATCCCTAGGCACTTCGGTCAGCTTCTTGCCGATTTCCTTCAAGGTCTTGACCGGCACGGCGGTCTTGCCGCGCCTTTGTTCGTCCTGGTTGTCGGCCGTGCGCAGGCCCGACCAGGCGCCGTCCAGCCAGTCGGCCTTGTTGGGCTTGTAGTGCTGGCCGACTTCCCATTCCTGTTCCAGATGCGCGCGCCAGTCGGCCTTGAGCTTGTCGAACTCGGCCTGGGTCAGGTGGCCTTCGGCGATCAGCCGGTCAGCATAGATCTGCACCGTCGTCTTGTGGCTGCGGATGTTGCGATACATGATCGGCTGGGTGAAGGCCGGCTCGTCGCCCTCATTGTGGCCGAAGCGGCGGTAGCAGAACATGTCGACCACGACAGGCTTGTGGAACTTCATGCGGAATTCGATCGCCACCTTGGTGGCGTGGACCACGGCTTCCGGGTCGTCGCCATTGACGTGGAAGATCGGCGCTTCGATCATCTTGGCCACGTCCGACGGGTAGGGCGACGAACGCGAGAAGCGCGGATTGGTGGTGAAGCCGATCTGGTTGTTGATAATGAAATGCAGCGTGCCGGCAACGCGGTGGCCGCGCAGGCCCGACAGGCCGAGGATCTCGGCAATCACGCCCTGGCCGGCGAAGGCGGCGTCGCCATGCAGCAGCAGCGGCAGCACCTTGGCGCGCTCTTCCAGCGGCACGATTTCCTCGCGGCTGCGGCCAAACAGATAGTCCTGCTTGGCGCGCGCCTTGCCCATCACCACCGGATCGACGATTTCCAGATGCGAGGGATTGGCGGTCAAGGACAAATGCACCTTGTTGCCGTCGAACTCGCGGTCCGACGAGGCGCCGAGATGGTACTTCACGTCGCCCGAACCTTCGACCTCGTCGGGGGCCGCCGAGCCGCCCTTGAACTCGTGGAAAATTGCGCGGTGCGGCTTGGCCATCACCTGGGAGAGCACGTTCAGCCGGCCGCGATGCGCCATGCCGAGCACGATCTCCTTCATGCCGAGCTGGCCGCCGCGCTTGATAATCTGCTCCAGCGCCGGGATCAGCCCCTCGGCGCCATCGAGGCCGAAGCGCTTGGTGCCCTTGTACTTGACGTCGATGAACTGCTCGAAGCCTTCGGCCTCGATCAGCTTCTGCAGGATCGCCTTCTTGCCGGTGGCGGTGAAGCTGATCTCCTTGTCGGCACCTTCGATGCGCGCCTGGATCCAGGCCTTCTCCACCGGATCGGAAATGTGCATGAACTCGACGCCCAGCGTCGAGCAATAGGTGCGCGTCAGGATATCGAGCATCTGCCGGATGGTGCCGAATTCGAGCCCGAGCACATTGTCGAGGAAGATCGGCCGGTCGTAGTCGGCTGATGTAAAGCCGTAATTTTCCGGCGACAGTTCGTTGTAGTCCTCGAGCTTGGCGATGCCGAGCGGATCGAGATTGGCGTGCAGATGGCCGCGCATGCGGTAAGCGCGGATCATCATGATGGCGCGCACCGAATCGCGCGTCGCCTGGTGCACATCGGCATCGGACAGCACGATACCGTTGGTGACGGCCTTGTCCTTGACCTTCTTTTCCAGGTGCTTTTCGACGATCCCCCAATTGCCGTCGAGCGCCGACACCAGTTCGCCATTGGCCTGCAGCGGCCATGAGGGCCTCGCCCAGGAGGCGCCCTTGGCGTTCTTGCGCACATCGCCGGCGTCGTCCTTCAGCGCCGAGAAGAAGTCCTGCCACTCGGGATTGACCGATTCCGGATCATCCTCATAGGCGGCGTGCAGCGCCTCGATATAGTCGGCATTGCCGCCGTACAGGAAAGAGGTGAGCGAAAACTGGTCGTTGGCCTGATCTTGTCTTGCCATTTTTTGCCTGCGGAGCCTGGCTCCGTCTCCTGTTTTTGGAGGGGAGTAGGGCAGTAGGGGAATAGGGCAGTAGGGAAAGCAAGCCGCGCTCGTCCCGTTCTTCCTATTTCCCTACTGCCATACTGCCCTACTCCCTTAACCTTTGATCGCCTCGACCAGCGTCGTGCCCAGCCGTGCCGGCGATGGCGAAACCTTGATGCCGGCCGATTCCATTGCCGCAATCTTGTCCTCGGCGCCGCCCTTGCCGCCGGAGATAACCGCGCCGGCATGGCCCATCGTGCGTCCCGCCGGCGCCGTGCGCCCGGCGATGAAGCCGGCCATCGGCTTCTTGCGGCCGCGCTTGGCTTCGTCCTTGAGGAACTGCGCCGCGTCTTCCTCGGCCGAACCGCCGATCTCGCCGATCATGATGATCGACTTGGTCTCGTCGTCGGCAAGGAACATTTCCAGCATGTCGATGAATTCGGTGCCCTTGACCGGGTCGCCGCCAATGCCGACGGCGGTGGTCTGGCCGAGGCCGACATTGGTGGTCTGGAAGACCGCCTCATAGGTAAGCGTTCCCGAGCGCGAAACAACGCCGACCGAACCCTTGCGGAAGATGTTGCCGGGCATGATGCCGATCTTGCATTCGTTGGGGGTCAAGACGCCCGGGCAGTTCGGGCCGATCAGCCGCGAGGTCGAGCGGTCGAGCCGTGCCTTGACCTTGATCATGTCCATCACCGGTATGCCTTCGGTGATGCAGATGATAAGCGGGATCTCGGCCTCGATCGCCTCCAGGATCGCTTCGGCGGCACCCGCTGGCGGCACATAGACGACCGAGGCGTTGGCGCCGGTCCTTTCCTTGCCTTCGGCGACAGTGGCGAAGATCGGCAGGCTTTCGCCCTTCGAGCCGGTCCACGTCTCGCCGCCCTTCTTCGGATGGATGCCGCCGACCATCTTGGTGCCGTGATAGGCCAGCGCCTGTTCGGTGTGGAACGTGCCGGTCTTGCCGGTCAGGCCTTGCACCAGCACCTTGGTGTTCTTGTCGATGAGAATGGACATGATGGCCCTTTTTACAAACCGTTGATCGAGGAAGGCGAAACGCGTCGGTAAACGCCGCTCACCATGTCTTGCCAGATGTTGCTGCCGGCCGGCTGGAACTGCAGCCGCATCCGGTAACTGTCATCTGTATCGAAAATGTAGGTCACGCGGGCCGATCCGCGCGGCGACGAGCGGACCAGCACCAACTCGCTGCCGTTCCAGGCACCTGTGGCAGGAGTAGCCGGCACAAAGCCCATCGAATCGAACTGGTGCATGCTGACGACGCTGTTTTGCTGGTCGAAGCCGAACACATTGTGCGAACCGAACGAGATCGTCCCGTCGCGGCGCTGGCGATAGCGCTGCACCACGAACAGGCCGCCGAACTGTGCCTCTGCCAGCACTTCCGACGTCGCCGTGCCGGCATCGGTCCATTGCGTGGCCGCCACCTCTTCTTCGCCACGCCACGCGCCGACCAGCGCCTGCAGGCGCTGGTGATCGGCCGAGAGCGAAGAGAAGGAGGCCGCGTTCATGGTCAGAGCCGCTTCAGCTCGGCGACGGTAAGGTCGCTCTTGGCATTGCCGGTGTTGAGCGTCGTCGCCGGCTCGAACATCAGCACCACGGGCTCCGCCGTCAGCGAACGTGGACGATGCTCGACGCCACGCGGCACGACCATGAAGTCGCCCTCGCCGAGCTCGACCGGACCGTCGCGGAAATCGATGGCGATGCGCCCGCGCAGCACGAGGAAGGCTTCATCTTCCCTCTCATGCGCGTGCCAGTCGAAGATCTCGCCGAACTTGGCGACCTTCGCTTGGGCATCATTGACGTCGCCGGCAATATGCGGATCGAAGACCTTGCTGATCTTCGCGTCGGCCGCCTCGACCAGGTTTATCTTGCGCGGAGGCACCAGATCAGCCCTTCACCGCCGCCACGATCTTCTTGGCTGCGTCGTCGAGGTCATCGGCAGAGACCACATTGAGGCCGCTGTCGTTGATGATCTTCTTGCCGAGCTCGGCATTGGTGCCTTCCAGACGCACCACCAGCGGCACTTGCAGGCCGACTTCCTTGACCGCGGCGATGACGCCCTCGGCAATGATGTCGCACTTCATGATGCCGCCGAAGATGTTGATCAGAATGCCTTTGACCGCGGGATCCTTGGTGATGATCTTGAACGCCGCCGTCACTTTTTCCTTGGACGCGCCGCCACCGACATCGAGGAAGTTGGCGGGTTCGGCGCCGTAGAGCTTGATGATGTCCATCGTCGCCATGGCGAGGCCCGCGCCATTGACCATGCAGCCGATATTGCCGTCTAGCGCGACATAGGCGAGGTCGTATTTCGACGCCTCGATCTCCTTCTCGTCCTCTTCGGTGGTGTCGCGCAATTCCATCACGTCGGGGTGGCGAAACAGCGCGTTGTTGTCGAACGACACTTTGGCGTCGAGCACGCGCAACCGTCCGTCCTTCATGACGATCAGCGGGTTGACCTCGAGCAGGCTCATGTCCTTCTCGACGAAGGCCTTGTAGAGGATCGGGAACAGCGTATCGCCGTCCTTGGCAGCAATGCCGTCGAGCTTCAGCGCGCCGTTCAGCGCCTTCAGATCGGCCGCCGTGACGCCCTTTTCCGGGTCGATGGCGACAGTGATGATCTTTTCCGGCGTATCATGCGCGACCGCCTCGATGTCCATGCCGCCTTCCGTCGAGACGACGAAGGCGATGCGGCCGACGGTGCGGTCGACCAGGATCGACAGATAAAGCTCGCGCTCGATATCGGCGCCGTCCTCGATATAGAGGCGGTTGACCTGCTTGCCGGCCGGGCCGGTCTGCTTGGTCACCAGTGTGTGGCCGAGCATCTCCTTGGCGTTGGCGACCACTTCGGCCACCGACTTGGCCAGCCGCACGCCGCCCTTGGCGTCGGGAGCAAGCTCCCTAAACTTGCCCTTGCCGCGGCCGCCGGCATGGATCTGGCTCTTCACCACATAGAGCGGCCCGGGCAGCGCCTTGGCCGCGGCTTCCGCCTCGCTTGCCTTGAACACCGGTACGCCTTCGGCAACCGGTGCGCCAAAGCTCTTCAGCAGCGCCTTGCCCTGATACTCATGGATGTTCATCGAGACTGTCTCCGGGTCACAGCTAGGTTGGCGGGATGGCGGCGAGAGATCACTTGTTGGCGAGATGCGGAGCGATCTTGACGCAGGCCTCGGTGAGGCCCTGCACCGTCGCCACCGACGCGTCGAACATCTTCTGCTCGCTCTTGTTGAGGTCGATCTCGATGATGCGTTCGACGCCGCCGGCGCCGATCACCACGGGCACGCCGACATAGGTGCCCTTGACGCCATACTGTCCCGAGAGATGCGCCGCGCAGGGCAGCACGCGCTTCTTGTCCTTGAGATAGGCTTCGGCCATCGAGATCGCCGAGGCGGCCGGCGCATAGAAGGCCGAGCCGGTCTTGAGCAGGCCGACGATCTCGGCGCCGCCGTCGCGGGTGCGCTGCACGATCTGGTCGAGCCTTTCCTTCGAGGTCCAGCCCATCTTGATCAGGTCGGGCAGCGGAATGCCTGACACCGTCGAATAGCGGATCATCGGCACCATGGAATCGCCGTGGCCGCCGAGCACGAAGGCGGTGACGTCCTCGACCGAGACCTTGAACTCCTCGGCCAGGAAATAGCGGAAACGCGAGCTATCGAGCACGCCGGCCATGCCGACGACATGGCTCTTCGGCAGGCCGGAAAACTTCTGCAGCGCCCAGACCATGGCATCGAGTGGGTTGGTGATGCAGATGACGAACGCCTTCGGCGCATACTTCTTCAGGCCGGCGCCGACCTGCTCCATGACCTTCAGATTGATGCCCAGGAGATCGTCGCGGCTCATGCCGGGCTTGCGCGGCACGCCGGCGGTGACGATGCAGACATCCGCACCCTCGATGCCGGCATAGTCGTTGACGCCGGTCAGCCTGGAGTCGAACCCATCGACCGGCGACGACTGCGCGATGTCGAGACCCTTGCCTTGCGGGACGCCCTCGGCGATATCGAACAGCACGACGTCGCCGAGATCCTTGAGGCCGATCATGTGTGCGAGGGTGCCGCCGATCATGCCAGAGCCGATGAGCGCTATCTTGTTGCGTGCCATGTGAGGATGTTTTCCCTTTGTCGGTGACGGCGCCGAACGGCGTCGAAGAAGAGGCCGGAATGCTGCGGGGTATCAGCGAATTTTCGCCGCACCCAATAGCCTTGGTGGAAAAAATATTCAAACGATTATTTTCGAGTGAATAATTTCAATCGGTTAGAAACATTGGGATTTACGTAAACGTCAAAGTTGTTAAGCCGACTTGGGAGATTTTGCACATGACTGTGGAAATCAGAAGGCTCAATCCTAGTGATGACGCCATTTTGATGCGGATCGCCGAAGATGTGTTCGACGAGCCGGTGCGGGCCGACAGGCTGGCCGCCTATCTCGCCGCGCCGGGCCATCTGATGATCGTGGCGCTGGCCGATGATGTCGTTGTCGGCCAATGCGCCGCCGTCACCCACCGCCACCCCGACAAGGTCAGCGAACTCTACATCGACGAAGTCGGCGTGTCCCCGGCCTTCCAGCGCCAGGGCATCGCCCGAAAAATGCTCGACGCCATGTTGGCGCTCGGCCGCGAGCAGGGTTGCGGGGAAGCCTGGGTCGGCACCGAGCCGGACAATGTTGCGGCACGAGCACTTTATGAAACGCGCCGGGAGCCGCATGGGCCGGCGGAGGATTTCGTCATGTATGCGTATGAACTTTAGAGATTGGCCGAAAGCCTCACACCTTCGTCATCCTAGGGCGGAGCAGGAGCGAAGCGACGTCGCGGAGACCCTAGGATCCATTCCGTGACGGTGATGAACCCGCAGCGGCGCAGAACAATCGCTGCTCTTCCCGTTTCGTCCGCTGGTCGTATCGCAAAGTTCTGCACCGCCGCGACGCCCGCAAGTCGCGGCATGGATCCTAGGGTCTGCACTGCGTCGCTTCGCTCCTTGCTCCGCCCTAGGATGACGAAATGCATGGCGGCTAAGCCTGCGCCTGCTGCACTTCGGCAACCGCCTTCGCCTTGTGCCGTTCCGCCCAATCCTCCAGCCAGTCACGGCTCTGCATCTCGATCAATCGCGAGGCGGTGCGTTCGAACTCGAACACCTCGACGCCGCGCTTGGCGGTATAGAGCAGATTTGGCTGCGCCGCCGCACTCACCACCAGCCGCACATGATGGTCGTAGAGCGTGTCGATCAACAGGATGAAGCGCTTGGCCTCGTTGCGCCGGCCTTCGCCGAGCACCGGAACATGGTCGATGAAGATCGTCGAAAACCGACCGGCAATGGCCAGATAGTCGCGGGCGCCATGCGGCTTTTCACACAGATCGGCGAAGGAAAACCGCGCCGCAGCACCGGCGGCAGCCGGCACCGCGACCTGCCGACCCTTCACTGTCAGCGCCGTCCCGGCGGTCGGCGCACCATGCGTCATTGCTTCCCAGGCGTCATCGAGCGTCCGATCGGCAGCCGCATCGTCCGGGGTGACATAGACCGGGGTGCGCGCCAATTTTTCCAGCCGGTAGTCCTTGTCGGCGTCGAGCGCCAGCACATGGGTCTGCCGTTCGAGAATGCCGATGAAGGGCAGGAACAGCTGGCGGTTCAGCCCGTCGCGATAGAGATCCTGCGGTGCGACATTGGAGGTGGCGACCAGCACCACGCCATTGGCAAACAGCGCCGAAAACAGCCGGGACAGGATCATCGCATCGGCAATGTCGGTGACCGAAAACTCGTCGAAGCACAGCACCCAGGCCTGCTCGGCCAGTGCGCGCGCCACCGGCGGGATCGGGTCGTCCTCCTTGACGTCGCCGTTCTTGCGCGCGGCCCGATGCTTCTGGATGCGGTCCTGCACATCGGCCATGAAGTCGTTGAAATGCACGCGGCGCTTGCGCCGCACCGGCAGCAGCTCGAAGAACATGTCCATCAGCATGGTCTTGCCGCGGCCGACGCCGCCATGGATGTAGAGGCCTTTGACCGGCTCATGCGTTTCGCGCTTGCGGGCAAACAGCCAGCCCAGCGCACTCGATTTCTGCGCCAGCCGTTTTGCCGAAATTTCGTCGGTCAGCCGGTCGAGCGCTGCGGCGATCCGCTCCTGCGCAGGGTCGCGTTCGATCGCGCCGGTCTCGACCAGATGGTCGAAGCGCTGCCTGACGGTCGCATGGGTCTGGAGGCCGTCACGCAGATGCATCGGTCACGTCATAAAAGAGGTAGGTCGGCCTTATCGTGTAAGCGAAATCGGCAAGCCGGTGGAAGTCTGGCCGTCGAATTTCGAGCCGCCCGAGGAATAGAGCCGCGCCAGCGTGCCGCCATTCTCGTCATAGAGCGTCAGCTGCTTGCCGGCGACGTTCCACGACTTGATGCCATCGATGGGAGCCGGGCAATGCAGCGGCCCGGCGCGGAAGCCGGCGCCGAATTTGGTCTGCGGCGTCGCCACCTTGCAGCTCTGTCCGGAGACACTGGCGTTCCAGACGCCGGCGACGCTGGCCGCGGTCAGGTCGGTGGCGCCGGCTGGCGCCGTTCCATCCGGCGGCAGCGAGGCGACCTGCGTGTTTGCCGGCGCGGTCGGGAATTGCGACGGGTCGGTGGCGCCGGGCGTTGCCGGCGGCGGCAGCTGGTTGCCGGTCACCTGGCCGGCGGGCGCAGGCTGCAGCGGCGCCGGCTGCTGGTCGTCCATTGATGAAAAGCGCGAGGTCGAACAGCCGCTCGCAATGAGGGCGGCCAGCGATACGGCCAGCAAACCGGTCTTCGAAAAATTCATGTCAACCTCCGTCGGATCCGGCTGGGGGTGCCGTCCGCGCAATCTCACCTCCACCAAGACGGAGAAGGTGGCGAAATTTCAACCTGATATGGTTAAAATACGGTTTGCGGCAACATTTGTTGCAAATTTAACGCAATCATCCGGCCAAGGGCGCGCTCGTCGGCCATCGGGAGCTTGACCGGGAGGTGCCCTAGCGCGGCTCGAACCGGTAGAGCGGCTGCGAAACCGGCATTGGGGGCCGCAGCAGGTCGGCGCATCGGCGGTCCAGCCTAAGCGCCAACTGATGAGAGCGCCGCACTGCCGTCTTCCAATCGCCGGCCGTTTTCAGCAAGGCCAACGCATCCGCAGGACGGTCGGCTGCGATCATGAGATCGGCCGCGACGATGCGATCTTCCGGCGCGATGGCTTCGCCGCTCTTCAGCTTGCCGGCCAACCCAACCCACTGTTCCCAGGGGAAGGCCGCGGTGAGCAGATCCGGGCGACGTGGCGGTTCGGCCCCATTGTCTAGCATGAAGGAGGCCAACATCACCCGGGCTAACGCCCTGTCTATGAACGACTCCGCCGTTTCGCCCTGCATTTCCGAGATTAGAGCGTCGCGCAAATTATGCTCCCGGTCGCGGCGGCCAAGAATGTAGTCGATCCCGTCGAGCATGGCTGCCGTGACCGTATCGGGATTGTTGATCGGGTCGAGATGTTTTGCGGCAATCTGCGCGTTGATCGCCCCTGCCACCGTTGTGCCGAGGCTGAGGTTGCCGGTCTGGTTCACGAGAGGCAGCAAGATCGCAGTTTGAGGAACATAGGCAATCAGCTGCCCGATCGACCGGATGGCTGAGCCCAGATCGTTTTGACCGTCGAGCGCCTGCACCTCCGCTGGCTGTTTGGACATATCGAAGGAAGGGCGAAGATTGGCCAGGTTCAGGGCTTGGCGGATAAACCATATGCGACCACCCTTGTCGGAACGTACTGCGGGGGGAAGCCTGTCGAGGTAAGCTACATAGTCCGAGAGGTCGTCTTTGACTGCCCTCATCTCCAGAGCCACGGGCCAGATGCCTGCGTCTTCCGCTCTTTTGGCAAGGCGCGACTTGGCGTCATCCTCGAGGTCCGCCAGCACCTGGGCAAGCCCCACGGAAATCCTCGACGCGTCGAACTGGCCGGCGTCGGCCGCACGCCAGCGCGCCAGTTCGCCCAGCAGCCAGTCGCCGCCGTCCTCGGTGACGAGCGTGCGCCAGGCAGATTCACCAAGCTGAGGCACAACCGACTTCGCGTTGCGCTCCGGCTGCATGCCGGCGATCATCGCCGTCCGCTCCGGCGTTGTTGCATAGGCAAGTCTGAGTTCGCCAATCCGCAGCGGCGGATGGCTGCGTTTTTCCAGACCGGCCAGCAGCGCCGAGCCTTCGGTGTAGCTGAGGCCGCCATAGCGGATCTTCAGATAGGCCGCATCATCCCCATAACGATCGCGCCAGAAATTGGGGAACGTAGCTGGCTCAGCAAGCAGGAAATCAGCGCTGGCCAGGATGGTTGGCGCATGGATGCAGGCGCTGGGCTTGTCGGGCTGCGTCTGCGCTACAGCCATCGACGGCGCGGACGCTATCCCGATGATCGCAAGAAAAGTCAGCCAGCGCATGGTTTGAACCCCTCCGCTACGACAGCATCGTACACCGAAAATCCCCACCGACACCAGCAAGCCGGGCATACCGGCTCGCTGGTGTCTGGTTGCTGCCCGGTATTGCGCCAAAGGCCAGCGTCCCTATGTTTGCTGAGACTGAAACATGCGGGAGCAGAAAATTGGTCGCCAGAAAGAAAGCCGCCAATCGCTACTACAGCGGCCCGCCCCGCGATCATTTCGACGGCACCCTGTTCTTCAACCCCGATGGCAAACCGCCCGGCCGTTTTGGCGATCTGTTGAAATGGCAATTGAACGGCAAGCGTTCGAAATGGCCGGCGGCCAATCCGAGCCCGTTTGAACAGGCAAGGCCGGCGGAGCGGATCGACGGTTGCGGATTGCGGCTCACCATGGTCGGCCATTCCACGCTGCTCATCCAGACCGCCGGGCTGAACATCCTCACCGATCCGGTCTGGTCGCCCCGCGTCTCGCCGCTCTCCTTTGCCGGGCCCAAACGCGTCAATCCGCCGGGCATCGCCTTTTCTCAGTTGCCGCCGATCGACCTCGTCCTGGTCAGCCACAACCATTACGACCATCTCGACCTCGCCACGCTGAAGCGGCTGCAGGCCAGGTACGACCCAAAAGTGCTGACGCCGCTCGGCAACGACGCCATCATCGGCGATGCCGTATCCGGCATGCGGCTGTCGGCGCATGACTGGGGCGACCGCGTCGAGATCGGCAACGGCGTCGCCATCCATGTCGAGCCGGTGCACCACTGGTCGGCGCGCGGCGCGCGTGACCGGCGCATGGCGCTGTGGGCCGGCTTCGTCATCGAAACGCCTGACACAAAGGTGTATTTCGCCGGCGACACCGGCTTTCACGGCGGCACCAACTACCGGCTGATGGCCGAAAAACATGGCGGCTTCCGCCTCGCCATCCTGCCGATCGGCGCCTATGAGCCACGCTGGTTCATGGCGCCGCAGCACCAGAACCCTGAGGAGGCGGTGCAAGGCATGCAGCTATGCAACGCCGCCTATGCCGCCGGCTGCCACTGGGGCACGTTTCAGCTCACCGACGAACCGATCGACGAGCCGGTGAGAAAACTGGTCGAGGCGCTCGACGGGCAAGGCGTGCCGCAAGAGCGCTTTCGCGCCTTGCGTCCGGGCGAGATCTGGGACGTGCCGGAGGACTGACACAGCCAACGGAACCCGTACCCTCACAGCCGCGTGTGTAGACAGTTTCAAACTGTCGGCTATGAGGCATTTGCCATGATCAAATGGATCGTCATTCTGCTGATTGTCGCCGCTGCGGCGAGCCTGCTCGGCATGCCGGCTCTCGCTGGAGCCGCCGCCACCGGCGCCCGTGTGCTGATCGGCATCGTCCTGATCATCTTCCTGATGATCGTGCTCGGGGTCTTCGCGATAACCTAAAAGCAGCGCGGACTGGTAATTTCGGCCGGTATCCGCCATATAGGCGCCAAACCGGCAAGAGACCTTTCGACCCATGGCAAGTGCTGCCCCTTTCGCCAAGATGAACGGCATCGGCAACGAGATCATCGTTGCCGACATGCGTAGCCGTGCCGATCGGGTGACGCCTGCGGCGGCCATTGCACTGAATGCCGACGCCGCGACCAAATTCGATCAGATCATGGCGATCCACGACGCCAGGACGCCGGGCACCGCCTTTTTCATCGACATCCTGAATTCCGACGGCTCCGGGGCGCAGGCCTGCGGCAACGGCATGCGTTGCGTCGTCCAGGCGCTCGCTGCCGAAACCGGACAAAAGACTTTCACCTTCGAGACGCGCGCCGGCATCCTCAACGCCATAGAACATGCCGATGGGACGATCTCGGTCGACATGGGCACCCCGCGCTTTGGCTGGCAGGATATTCCGCTGGCGGAAGAATTCCGCGACACCCGCATGATCGAGCTGCAGATCGGCCCGATCGACGCGCCGGTGCTGCATTCGCCCTCAGTTGTTTCGATGGGCAATCCGCACGCCATCTTCTGGGTCGACCAGGACGTCTGGACCTATGAGCTCGACCGTTTCGGCCCGTTGCTCGAGAACCACCCGATGTTTCCCGAGCGCGCCAACATCACACTGGCGCAGGTGACCTCGCCCGAGACGATGATCATCCGCACCTGGGAACGCGGCGCCGGCCTGACCAAGGCCTGCGGCTCCGCGGCTTGCGCCGCTGTCGTCGCCGCGGCCCGTACCAGGCGCACCGGCCGCAGCGTCACGCTAATGACGCCCGGCGGCGGTTCGCTGCATGTCGAATGGCGCGACGATGACCACGTCATCCTCACCGGCGCCGCCGAATGGGAATTTTCCGGCAGTTTTGATCCGTCAACCGGCATCTGGGCCCGCGACACCGAAAGCGCCGCCTGATGGCACCCCTCTCCAAGGGTCCAAAGGGTATTGACGTCGTCACCTTCGGCTGCCGGCTGAACACATATGAATCTGAGGTGATGCGCCGCGAGGCGGAAAGCGCCGGCCTCGGCGCGCTGCAAGGCGGCGCCATCATCTTCAACACCTGCGCCGTCACATCAGAGGCGGTGCGCCAGGCCAAGCAATCGATCCGGAAAGCCCGCCGCGAGAACCCCGGGGCGCGCATCATCGTCACCGGCTGCGCCGCGCAGACCGAGCCTGAGAATTTCGTTGCCATGGACGAGGTCGACCTCGTGCTTGGCAATGAAGAGAAGCTGAAGGCGCATTCCTATCGCGCGCTGCCGGATTTCGGCGTCAACGACACCGAAAAAGCCCGTGTCAACGACATCTTTTCCGTGCGTGAAACCGCCGGCCACATGGTCGACGCCATCGAGGGCCGGGCGCGCGCTTTCGTCCAGGTGCAGAATGGCTGCGACCACCGCTGCACCTTCTGCATCATTCCCTACGGCCGCGGCAATTCGCGCTCGGTGCCGATGGGCGCCGTGGTCGAGCAGGTCAAGCGGCTCGCTGGCAACGGTTATGCCGAGATCGTGCTGACCGGTGTCGACATGACCAGTTTCGGCGCCGACCTGCCGGGCGCGCCGAAACTCGGCAAGCTGGTGAAGACGATCCTCAAGCAGGTGCCCGATGTGAAGCGCCTGCGCCTGTCCTCCATCGATTCGATCGAGGCCGACGACGATCTGCTCGACGCCATCGCCACCGAGCCCAGGCTGATGCCGCATCTGCATCTGTCGCTGCAGTCCGGCGACGACATGATCTTGAAGCGCATGAAGCGCCGGCATTTGCGTGACCAGTCGATCCGCTTTTGCGAGGAAGTGCGCAAGCTGCGCCCTGCAATCGTCTTCGGCGCCGATATCATCGCCGGCTTCCCGACCGAAACCGACGCCATGTTCGCAAACTCGGAAAAGATCGTCGAGGAATGCGGGCTGACGCATCTCCACGTCTTCCCGTTCAGCCCACGCGAAGGCACGCCCGCCGCGCGCATGCCGCAGCTTCGGCGCGAGGTCGTGAAGCAGCGTGCCGCCCGGCTGCGCGCCGCTGGCGAGGCCGCCTACCGCCGCCATCTGTCCTCTCTTGCTGGCACACGCCAATCGATCCTGGTCGAACGCGACGGGCTCGGCCGCACCGAAGGTTTTACGCTGGCCACGGTCTCCACGGGTGCGCCGGGCGACATCGTCGAGGCTGACATTTCCGGCCATGACGGCGCCCGCCTGATCGCGGCGCCGCTTAGCGCCCGCGCCGCCTGAGAAACGCAAAAGCATGGCTGGTTTTTTCAAGAAGATATTTTCGTTCGGCAAGAAGGAAGTGGTCGAGGAGCGGGTCGACGAGACCGCCCCGCTGCCGCCGATCAAATGGGAAGCGCTCGAGGCGCTGAAGCCGGCGGCTGAGCAGGCCGTTCCGGAGTTTCTGAAGCGCGACGAGCCCGAGGCGGAGGTCGCACCGGCAGTCGAACCGGCACCACCTCCCGAGGTTGAGCCAGAGGCACCGCCTGCGCCGCAACCGGCACCTGTCGAAGAGCCAACCCCCGAACCGACCCCGTCCATTCCGCCAGAGCCGGAAGTCCAGCCGGAGCCTGCTCCTGTCGAGGAACCGCAGCGGCCGGAAGCGCCTGCTGAGAAGCCGGCTCCGGAGGAGATCCCGGTCGCGCCTGTGGTGCCGGAGCCGCAGGAAATTCCGCAGCCGGCGCCGAAGCAGCCGGAAATCGTCCCGCCGCAGCCGGAGAGACAGCCGGAGCCAGTACCTGTCGAGGTGCCGGCACCTGTCGAGCCTCCCCCGGCCGAGCCGGAACCTGCAGCCCCGCCGGCGGAAATCCCGCCTCCCATTCGCCAACCTGCGCCGGTCGCGGCGCAGCCCGTTCTTGCCGAGATCGCACCCGAACCGCAGCCGATCCCGCCACCGGCGCCCCAACCTTTGCCGGAGCCAAAGCCTGCGCCCGGCAAGGTGACCGTCACCAAGAAGGTCGAGCAGAAGGCCGAACCGCAGAAAGCGCCGGAGCCGGCGCCACGGCGCTCGTGGTTCCAGCGCATGAAGGACGGGCTTGCCCGTTCTTCCAAGGAGCTGACGGGCAACATTGCCGGCGTCTTCACCAAGCGCAAGCTGGATGAAGACACGCTGCAGGACCTGGAAGACGTGCTGATCCGCGCCGACCTTGGCATGGAAACCGCCTTGCGCGTCACCGATGCGCTGGCTGCCAGCCGCTACGGCAAGGACGTCTCCGACGCAGAGGTCCGCGCCATCATGGCGACCGAAGTGGAGAAGGTGCTCACCCACGTCGCCATGCCGCTGGAGCTCGACCTCTCGCACAAGCCGCATGTCATCCTGGTCGTCGGCGTCAACGGCACGGGAAAAACCACCACCATCGGCAAGCTGGCGGCCAAGCTGACCGATGGCGGCCTGTCGGTGATGCTCGCCGCCGGCGACACGTTTCGCGCCGCAGCCATCGAGCAATTGAAAATCTGGGGCGAGCGGACCAAGTCGCCGGTCATCGCCTCCAAGATCGGTGCCGACGCCGCTGGCCTCGCCTATGATGCCTTCGAGCGGGCGAAGGAGGCCGGCTCCGACGTGCTGATCATCGACACCGCCGGGCGGCTGCAGAACAAGACCGAACTGATGGCGGAGCTGGAAAAGATCGTCCGCGTGCTGGGCAAGCTCGACCCCGAAGCGCCGCACACCGTGCTGCAGACGGTCGATGCCACCACCGGCCAGAACGCGCTCAACCAGGTCGAGATTTTTCGCAACATCGCCGGCGTCAACGGCCTGGTGATGACCAAGCTGGACGGCACCGCGCGCGGCGGTATTCTGGTGGCAATCGCGGCAAAGCATAAATTGCCGGTCTATTTCATCGGCGTCGGCGAACAGGTCGACGACCTCGAACCTTTTTCAGCCAGCGAATTCGCCAGGGCGATCGCCGGCGTAGCGTAGCAGGCACGATCCCCGGGGCCGCAGGCTTTTGGACAAGATCATGCGTCAGAAGGAAATCATGAACCCGCCCATCCTCGAACGCGACCCGTCCGATCCGCAGAAGAAGAAGGAAAGCGTCAACCCGCTGCTCAAGCTGGTGCTGGAGCTTGGCCCGCTGATGGTGTTCTTCTTCGCCAATGCGCGCGGCGCCTGGCTGGTGCAGAAATTCCCCGTCTTGGCGGAATTCGGCGGACCGATCTTCGTCGCCACCGGCCTGTTCATGGCCGCCACCGCGATCGCCTTGATCGCCTCCTGGCTGCTGCTGCGCACCTTGCCGATCATGCCGATGGTGTCAGGCGTCGTCGTCCTCATCTTCGGTGCGCTGACGCTCTATCTGCAGGACGACATCTTCATCAAGATGAAGCCGACCATCGTCAACACTCTGTTCGGCGGCGTGCTGCTCGGCGGCCTGTTCTTCGGCAGGTCGCTGCTCGGCTACGTCTTCGATTCCGCCTTCAGCCTCGATGCCGAGGGCTGGCGCAAACTCACCTTCCGCTGGGGGTTGTTCTTCCTGTTCCTGGCCCTCGTCAACGAGATTGTCTGGCGGAATTTTTCCACCGACGCCTGGGTTACCTTCAAGGTCTGGGGCATCATGCCGATCACGCTTCTGTTCACCTTCAGCCAGATGCCGCTGATCTTGCGCCATTCGCTTGAAGACAAGACCGGAGAGGCCGGCAAGTAGGGAGAGGGTCATGGAATTCGTCACTTCGCGCGACGAGTTGAGGACGATCTACAAGACGCCGCGGCCGACCGACGGCTCCATCCGCAAGGAGCTGAAGGCGCTCGACGGCCACTGCCGCTCCTTCATCGGCAAGAGCCCGTTCGTGCTGATCGGCTCATCCGACGGCGCCGGCAATGCCGACGTGACGCCGAAAGGCGACAGGCCGGGCTTCGCCCTGGTGCTCGACGACAAAACCATCGCCATCCCCGACCGGCCCGGCAACAACCGGCTCGACACGCTGGAGAATATCCTGCTCAACCCCTCGATCGGGCTGCTGTTCCTCATTCCCGGCATGAACGAGACGCTGCGCGTCAATGGCGACGCCCGCATCACCGTCGATGCCGGCTTGCGCGAGCGGCTGGCGGTCGACGGCAAGGAACCGCAAAGCGTCGTCGTGGTCAGCGTCAAGGCCGCCTACATACATTGCGCCAAGGCCTTCATGCGTTCCGACCTGTGGAAGCCGGAAACCTGGTACGACCGCGCGACGCTGCCGACGCTGGGCCAGATCCTGCGCGACCAGCTGGCGGTTTCCGATTCGGCCGAGGCGACCGACCGCTGGCTCGACGAGGAATACAAACAGACGATGTGGTAGGTTTGGCGGCACGATTCGCTCGCATACGGCTCGCCTTCCTTGATCGAAATCCTCGCCCTCTCAGGCAGCCTGCGCGCCGCCTCCACCAATTCAGCGCTGGTCGCGGCGCTGGCGCAAAACGTCCCGTCAGGCTGCCGCGTCGGCGTCTATGACGGGCTCGGCAGGCTGCCGATCTTCAACCCCGACGACGAAGGCGAGCGAACACCGCCTGAGGCTTCCCGACTGATCGATGCCGTCACCCGCGCCGACGGCGTTATCATCTCCTGTCCGGAATATGCCCATGGCGTGCCGGGTGGCCTGAAGAACGCGCTCGACTGGCTGGTGTCGCGCGACGCCGCCGTCGCCAAGCCGGCCATGCTGGTGCACGCCTCACCACGGTCACTGTTCGCCCGCACGGCGCTCGCCGAGATCATGCGCACGATGTCGTTTGCGCTTTACGAGGAAGCGGTGTGCGAAATCGCTTTGCTCGGCAAGAAACCGCCGGAGGTCGCGGCAATCCTGGCGGAGCCGGTGAACGTACTGGCGATGCGCAGTGCCGTTTCAGCCTTCGCGGATTTCATCCGCGCTCGTTGAGCGACGGTGATCCTTCGCGCCCCCCTCTGTCCTGCCGGACATCTCCCCCACAAGGAGGGAGATTGGCCGTCATCCCGGCTTTCGCCAATCTCCGACGTCGAAAGACGAGCTAGGCGGCGAAGCTGCCGATCTCCCCCCAAGTGGGGGAGATGCCCGGCAGGGCAGAGGGGGGCGCTGTCCCGCCAGCCATTGGCAAATTTCTGTGCCGCAGCTTTGGTCGAACTAGCTCTTCCGTCTCAGCGTCTCGACATCCGTCTTGCCGACATACCAGTCCCGCGCGTTGACCTCCTCGAACACCACCCAGACATCGTTGTTACCCAGTCCAGTGGCATCCATGATCGCCGCCGTGACTTTTTTGGCGATATCCGCTTTCTTGCCGGCCGGGTCGGCAGCGATCACTTCCTTGACGATGCGAATGTTGACGAATGGCATGATGTCCTCCCCTTGATATCGTTGACCGTCATGAAGAGACCGTTTCGAAATTCGCTCTGGCGAGTCATATGGTGGTGGTTTCGAGACCCGGAGCGCAGCGGACGTTTGGGTCCGTGAGCACCGGAAGCGCAGAAAACGCCATCAGATGGCCGCCAGAGTAGAATTTCCAAACGGTCTCAAAAAGTCTTGGCGCCGTTGACCATGAGCCGCACCATGTAGAGCGAGGTGGTGCCGGCGATGTACAGGCAGTTCAGCTTGTTGCCACCGAACACGCAGTTGGCGGTGACTTCCGGCACCTTGACCTTGCCGATCAGCGTCCCGTCGGGGTCGTAGCAATGGATGCCGTCGGCAGCGCTGGTCCAGATACGCCCGTCCGCGTCGAGCCGGAAACCGTCGAACAGACCGGCCGTGCAGTCGGCAAAGACCTTGTCGCCGGACACCTTCTTGCCGCCCTTGCCGACATTAAACACCCGCATATGGGCCGGGTTCTTGGCGCCGTGCGTGCGGCCGGTGTCGACGACATAGAGCTTGCTCTCGTCGAGCGAGAAAGCGAGCCCGTTGGGCCGGACCATGTCGGTGATGACGGCTTCCACCTCACCCGTATCAGGGTCGACGCGGTAGACATGGCAGGCGCCGATCTCGCTCTCGGCTTTGTCGCCCTCATAGTCGGTGTCGATGCCATAGCTCGGATCGGTGAACCAGATCGAGCCGTCGGATTTCACCACCGCATCGTTGGGCGAGTTCAGCCGCTTGCCCTTCCATGTCTTGGCGATGGTGGTGACGGAGCCGTCATGCTCGGTGCGGCTGACGCGGCGGCCCGAATGCTCGCAGGTCACCAGCCGACCCTGCCGGTCGACGGTGTTGCCGTTGGAATTTCCGGACGGCTGGCGAAACACGCTGACGCTGCCGTCGGTCTCGTCGTAGCGCATCATGCGGTTGTTGGGGATGTCCGACCAGACCACGTAGCGGCCGGCGGCGAACCAGGCCGGCCCTTCCGCCCAGCGGCAGCCGGTGTACAGCTTTTCCACCTGGGCGTTGCCATTGAACAGCCGCGCAAAACGCGGATCGAGAATTTCGTAATAGTCTGCGGCCGCCATGCTTTCCTCCGGGCACTACACAACGCGAGGGATCAAGCCAGCCCGTGGAACAGAAGGCAATGTGCGTACGCACAGTGCCATACAAAAAGGGGCAGCTGGGACTGGTGGCTTGCCGGTCTATTCCCTGCCTATGACGTTAGCGCCGCATTAACCGGCTATGCGCCCAGTGCAATGGTGCATTGCAACATCTTCTTTTTGCAACGCAGCGTAACTATGTCATGCTTCGTATCGATCAAGGGAGGAATAACTGCCGCAGCAATGCGGCGCTGAAAGGAACCTTGCTATGATCATCGACAGCCTTATGACCCGCGCTCGTGCCAGCATTGCCAAGCGCAAGCACTACAACCGCCTCGTCGCCGAAATCGACAGCTTCTCCAGCCGCGACCTCGCCGACATGCGCGCCGACCGTTCGGAAATGCTCTACCAGATCCACAAGCAGATCTACGGCTGAGCCGCACCACGTTCGTCATCCTCGGGCTCGAAGCCCGAGGTGCCGCATCAGTTCGGCGCCGCAAGCGCCTTCTCGATCTGCGGCAAAAGCAGCGTCTGCGCCGAGTCTGGCGTCAGCGGGCCGACATGCTTGTAGGCAATCTTGCCGTCCTTGCCGATAACAAAAGTCTCCGGCACGCCGTAGACGCCCCAGTCGATTGCGGTGCGGCCTGCCTCATCGACACCGATCGCCTGGAACGGATTACCGAGATCGCCGAGAAACCGGCGCGCGTTTTCCGGCTGGTCCTTGTAGTTCAGCGCCGTCATGACAAAGCGCTTGTCCTGCGACAGCGCCAACAGCACCGGATGTTCTTCCCGGCATGGCGCGCACCACGACGCAAAGACGTTGACCAGCGTCACCTTGCCGGCGAACGATTTTGAATCCAGCCCCGGCAGATTGATGCCTTCGAGCGCCGGCAGGTTGGTCTGCGGCGCCGGCAGGCCGATCAGCGCCGACGGCACTTCCGAAACATCGCGTCCGGACAAAAGCTGCGACAGGAACAGCCCGGCCAGTCCGAGAAAAATCAGCAGCGGCAACAGCACGATCAGGCGTCGGCCACGTACCGGCGTTTCGTTTTCTGTGCTCATGGCTTGGCCTTGTCGGAGCGTCGCCGCACGCCGGCGGCCTCCAGTTCGGCAAGGTCGCGCTTGCGGCCGCGCTGGTCGATGAGGATCCAGCCGATCAGCCCGGCCAGGACGATGCCGGTGATCGCATAGGCGGCGGTGACGTAGAGGGCGTGCGCGCTCATGCGACCCGCTCCGCCAGCGCGCAATCTTCCGATCCGCCCATTTCGCCTTGTTCGACCATGCCTTTCCTTAGCCTCGCGCCGTCGGCTTCGCAATCGGCCGCCATGCCGCGGCCTTCAATCGGTCCCGTGCCGCAACGCCAGCGCCGCCGCCACCGGTCCCAGCACGGCAAGAAACAAGGTCAGCGCGGCGAGAATGAGGAAAGGCTGCAGGAACGGATCGGGATCCGCCACCGCGCCATAGCTGGCGGCGACGCCAAAGATCAGCACCGGAATGGTCAGCGGCAGCACCAGAACCGAGATCAGCAACCCACCGCGCGGCAGCGCCACCGCCACCGCCGCACCGGCGGCACCAATGAAAGTGATGGCCGGCGTGCCGACCAGAAGCGTCAGCGCCGTGGCGCCGATGCCGACCGGCTCCATGTTCATGAATAGGCCGAGCAAGGGTGCGGCGATGACCAGCGGCAGCACGCTGCCTGCCCAATGCGCCAGGCATTTGGTCAGCACCGTCAGCGCCAGCATGTGGCGGTCGTGGCCCAGCACCAGCAGGTCGAGCGAGCCGTCTTCGCGGTCGGCCTGGAACAGCCGGTCGAGGCCGAGCAGGCAAGAGAGCAGCGCGCCGATCCACAGGATCGCCGGACCGATGCGGGCAAGCAGCTTCAGGTCCGGCCCAACGCCGAAGGGGATCGTGGCGATGACGGCTAGGAAGAAGATAACGCCAGTCAGCGCCCCGCCACCGGCGCGGATGTTGAGGCGGATGTCGCGCAGGAAGAGGGCTAGCATGATGTGAGATGCTCGCGCTTGAGCACCCCCCTCTGGCCTGCCGGCCATCTCCCCTTCAAGGGGGGAGATTGGTTGGAATTTCGGCCTTCGCCAATCTCCAACGTTGGAAAACCCGCAGGACGCCCAAACTGCCAATCTCCCCCCTTGAGGGGGAGATGCCCGGCAGGGCAGAGGGGGGTGCCTGGCACCGACATCAAATCCCCATCCTCAATTCCTGTGCCCCATCCAATCCCAATGGCAGATGCGTTGCCGCGACGACAATCCCTCCCCGCCGACAGTGATCCGTCATCAACCTGGCAAACCGCGCCTCCGATGCCTTGTCCAATCCCGCTGTCGGCTCATCTAGCAGCCAAAGCGGCCGCTGGCTGACCAGCAATTTTGCAATCGCCGCACGCCGCCGCTGTCCGGTCGACAGATAGCCAAATGGCAAATGGCCGATACCGCCAAGCCCGACCGTCTCCAGCGCCTCTTCGACGCTCGGCAAACCCGCACCGGAAAAATCCCGCCAGAAGCGCAGGTTTTCCGTCACGCTCAGCGCTGTCTTCATCGCGTTGAGGTGGCCGAGATAGTGGCAGGCCGCGGCGACCGTTGGAAAGTCTTCACCACCTCCCTCGATCGACACGCGGCCTTGCGCCACCGGCAACAGGCTGGCGACGATCCGCAGCAGCGTCGATTTGCCCGAACCGTTCGGCCCGGTGACGATCAGCGCCCGGCCTTGCGCAAGTGCGAAGTGGATGCCGGAAAACACCGTCTCGCCGCCGCGTTCCCCGCCCAGATTTTCGGCAACCAGCCGCATTCTTTCCCCTTCGCCGAACATCCGCGCGCGGCTTCGGTGCGCCGCAGCAAAAATGGCCATTCCGTGTCTAGAACTATTCCAGAAAATTCTCTATATGCGAGGCATCCGTGCCAGCGGTCGGCACGGGAACAGGAATTTGCGCCGAACCAGCGCACGCGCCGCCTTGAACGGCTCGGGTTGGCTGGGAACGGACAGCGGAAATGGCCGTACCCGCACCTTTGCGCGTGATTGCATGCCATCGGCGTCCGTTCCCTTTCAGGCTGAACAGACAAGGACGGACCGCACGTGTCAAAATCCCTCGATAGTTTCAACTGCCGCCGCACGCTGACCGCGAGCGGTACTGACTATGTCTATTACGACCTCATCGAGGCCGAGAAGAACGGCCTCACCGGCATCGCCCAGCTGCCCTATTCGATGAAGGTGCTGCTGGAGAACCTGCTGCGCAACGAGGACGGCCGTTCCGTCACCAAGGAATCGATCCAGGCGGTTGCCGGCTGGCTGACCGACAAGGGCACTGCCGGCGTCGAGATCGCCTACCGCCCGGCTCGCGTGCTGATGCAGGATTTCACTGGCGTTCCCGCCGTGGTTGACCTTGCCGCCATGCGCGACGCCATGGCCTCGCTCGGCGGCGACCCGCAAAAGATCAATCCGCTGGTGCCGGTCGATCTCGTCATCGACCATTCGGTCATCGTCGACGAGTTCGGCACGCCGATGGCTTTTGCCCGCAATGTCGAGCTCGAATATGAGCGCAACGAGGAGCGCTACAAATTCCTCAAATGGGGCCAGCAGGCGTTCCGCAACTTCCGCGTCGTGCCGCCTGGCACCGGCATCTGCCACCAGGTCAATCTCGAATATCTCGGCCAGGTGGTGTGGACCAACACCGAAGACGGCGAAACCACCGCCTATCCCGACACCTGCGTCGGCACCGATTCGCACACCACCATGATCAACGGCCTTGGCGTGCTCGGCTGGGGCGTCGGCGGCATCGAGGCCGAGGCGGCGATGCTCGGCCAGCCGGTTTCCATGCTGTTGCCCGAAGTCATCGGCTTCCGTCTCACCGGCAAGCTGAAAGAAGGCGTCACTGCCACCGATCTCGTGCTCACCGTCACCCAGATGCTGCGCAAGAAGGGCGTCGTCGGCAAGTTCGTCGAATTCTTCGGCCCGGGCCTCTCCAACATGACGCTGGCCGATCGCGCCACCATCGGCAACATGGCGCCTGAATATGGCGCCACCTGCGGCTTCTTCCCGGTCGATGGCGAGACCATCCGCTACCTCACAATGTCGGGCCGCGAGGAAAGCCGCATCGCTCTGGTCGAAGCCTATGCCAAGGCGCAAGGCCTGTGGCGCGACACCGGCTCGGCCGATCCTGTGTTCACCGACCTGCTCGAGCTTGAGCTCGGCAGCGTCGTGCCGTCGATGGCTGGCCCCAAGCGCCCCGAGGGCCGCGTTGCCCTGGAAGGCATTCCGGAAGGCTTCGCCAAGGCGATGGAGACCGAATACAAGAAGGCCGCCGAAATCCACAAGCGCTACGCCGTCGATGGCACCAGCCACGATCTTGGCCATGGCGATGTCGTCATCGCCGCCATCACGTCGTGCACCAACACCTCGAACCCGAGCGTTCTGATCGGCGCCGGCCTTCTGGCGCGCAACGCCAACCGGCTCGGCCTCAAGCAGAAGCCTTGGGTGAAGACATCGCTGGCGCCGGGCAGCCAGGTGGTCGCCGAATATCTGGAGAAATCCGGCCTGCAGAAGGAACTCGACCAGATCGGCTTCAACCTGGTCGGCTTCGGCTGCACCACTTGCATCGGCAATTCCGGCCCGCTGCCGGCGCCGATCTCGAAGACCATCAACGACAAGGGCTTGATTGCTGCCGCAGTCTTGTCCGGCAACCGTAACTTCGAAGGCCGCGTCTCCCCCGACGTGCAGGCGAACTATCTGGCCTCGCCGCCGCTGGTCGTCGCTCACGCGCTGGCCGGAACGGTGACCAAGGACCTGACGTCAGAGCCGCTCGGCGAAGACAAGAACGGCAACCCGGTCTACCTCAGGGATATCTGGCCGAGCTCCGCCGAGATCCAGGAATTCATCGAGAAGAACGTCACCCGCGAATTGTTCGCCCGCAAATATGCCGACGTCTTCAAGGGCGACGAATACTGGCAGAACGTCAAGGCGCCGGAAGGCCAGACCTATGCCTGGGACGACAACTCGACCTATGTGCAGAACCCGCCCTATTTCGCCGGCATGACCGCAGGCTTCGGCAAGATCGGCGACATCAAGGGCGCCCGCGTGCTTGGCCTGTTCGGCGACAAGATCACCACCGACCACATCTCGCCGGCGGGGTCGATCAAGGCGGCGTCTCCGGCCGGCAAATACCTGACCGACCATGGCGTCGGCGTGGCCGACTTCAACCAGTACGGCACGCGCCGCGGCAACCACGAGGTGATGATGCGCGGCACCTTCGCCAACATCCGCATCCGCAACCACATGCTGGGCGAGAATGGCCGCGAAGGCGGCTACACCATCCACTACCCCAGCAAGGAAGAGACGTCGATCTACGACGCCGCCATGGAATACAAGAAGGAAGGCGTGCCGCTGGTCATCTTCGCCGGCGTCGAATACGGCAACGGCTCGTCACGCGACTGGGCGGCCAAGGGCACCAATCTCCTCGGCGTCCGCGCCGTCATCGCCCAGTCTTTCGAGCGCATCCACCGCTCGAACCTGGTCGGCATGGGCGTCATCCCCTTCGTCTTCGAGGAAGGGACGTCATGGGCCACGCTCAACCTCAAGGGCGACGAAATCGTCGAGATCGATGGCTTGAGTGCCATCAAGCCGCGGCAGACCATGACCGCCAAGGTGACCTATGGCGACGGCACGGTGAAGAACGTGCCGATCATCTGCCGCATCGATACGCTGGACGAGCTCGACTACTTCAAGAACGGCGGCATCTTGCAGTACGTGCTGCGCGATCTGGCTGCCTAGCGGCAAGGGAGTAGGGGAGTAAGGGAATAGGGCAGTAGGGAAAAGTCACCGCAGCTCGATCCTCTTCCCCTACTCCCCTACTGCCCTATTCCCCTACTCCCTTAGCTTTCCCATACCGCGCCGCCGCCGCCAGCAGCACGCCGAGCATCAGCCCGTTGAAGATGTGCCACAGGAAATGCGTGCCGAGCGGAAAGCTCGTGCAGACCAGCGGATCGGCCATCCGACAGATAACCGAGACGACAAAGATCGCCGCGCCGGCCAGAGTGTAGCGGCCGGCGCTGCTGCCGCTCGCCACCGTCCACAGGCCGAAGAAGACAAGCGCCAGGAAGGGCGGCAGATAGCCTGTCGTGCCGTTCGAGGCCAGGTGCAGCCAGTCCGGCACGGCCCAAGTCAGCAGGCCGGCAACGGTATAGAAGGCGAAGAAGACGGGAACCGCCCTGCTCCATTCCATGCCGAGGAGGCGACGCAGGTTGAACAGCGTGTAAGCCAGCGTGAGGCCGGCGATGGGCAGCACGTCGGCCCAGATCGTCGCCCGGACGGCCAAGGTATGGAACAGCGTCGAGCCGATGCCGATCGCCACCACCCACCAGGCCAGCACCTCGGCGAACGTGCCGGTGCCGCGCCGCCGCACTTCCCGCACACCCCACAGACCGGCGGCAAGAAAAGCAAGATTGGTCAAAGCATTGGCTGGTTCGGCCCAAAGTTCCGGCCCGGTCCGTTCGCAATAGAGATCGACCGGCATCAGGAGAGTTTGCCACATACCGCTGATGCTGCCCTCGAATCGAACCACGCCGTGAAGTGCAGGCCCATCCTCCTATTGCGGTGCAGCCTGCCGCTGCAACGGCAAAATTTCACCGCAACGTGACTTCCCGTTGACTGTCGCTTCTGCCACATATTTCAGCAACCAGAACAAGGCCGGCAGCACCGGCGGGAAATCGGAACGACCATGGCCTTCAACAGACAATTGCGGCTTGCGGCGTTGGCGCTGGCCTTTTCGGCGCTTGCCGGAACCGGGCTTGCCGCCGAGAGCGACAGACCCTTGGGCGTGGTCGAGCTTTTCACCAGTCAGGGCTGCAGTTCCTGTCCGCCGGCCGACGCGTTCTTTGCCGAGCTTGCCGCCAAGGAGGACATCGTCGCGCTCGCCTATCATGTCGATTACTGGGATTATCTCGGCTGGCAGGACACGTTGAGCCGCAAGGAAAATACTGAGCGCCAGTACGACTATATGCGCGCCTTCGGCAACCGTTCGGTCTACACGCCGCAAGCCGTCATCAACGGCCGCAGCCACGTCAACGGCGCCAGCCGCAAGGAAGTCGATGGCGCGCTTGCCCGCATGGAGCGTATCGGCGAAGGCATGCGGGTCGGCATCAAGGTCAGCCAGACCAGCGACCGCGTCATGATCGACGCCGGCGACGCCGGCAACGGTCCCCGCGACGCCCATGTCGTCATCGTCTATTTCGACCCGCCGCAGACGATCGACATCGGCAAGGGCGAAAACAGCGGTCGCAGCATGACCTACTGGAACGCCGTCTCCGGCATCCAGACCGCCGGCATGTGGCACGGCAAGGCGCAGCGCTACGAATTGCCGATGAGCGAGATCTCCAAGAAGGGCGGCTGCGCGGTGTTGCTGCAGTCGGTCGGCAAGGACGGCATGCCCGGGCCGATCCTGGGGGCAGCGTTTATACATAAGCCTTAAGAGCGCCGAAACGACCCGTGCCTTCGTCATCCTGGGGCGAAGCAGGAGCGAAGCTCCGTCGCGGACACCCCAGGATCCATGCCGCGACATCGGCCACACACGAAAGCGGTCCAGAAATAGGGTAGCGGCCTGCTTAGGCTTATCCTGAAGCACCAGTTGACCAGCCTGACAGGGAGCATGCTTCGACAAACGTCCCGGCATGGATCCTCGGGTCTGCGCGTCCGCTTCGCTTCCGCTCCGCCCGAGGATGACGACGTCGCGGTTGCGCGAGGTTCACCCAATAAAAAACCGACGTCAGCTTGCTTCTGACGTCGGTCATTTAGTTTTGGGATCGTCGCACCCGATTTTCCCTTGGGAAAACCGAGGTTGGTTCGATCCGACGCAGACCCGTGGGCGGGGGGCTTGGGGTTTACGAGCCGGTGCCGGACCGAACCGTCTCAGGCAACGCCGGTAAACTCGTCGGACATTGGGGCATGAGCGCGGATAAAAAAAGGCAGAAATGTGGCGAAGGATCACCAATTCCATCAGCGCGTTTCACAAAAGTGACTGGACGTGACGGAAACAGCGCGGCTGCGGGATGCTTAGCCGGGTCTTGCAATTCGGCGACGAACACGCCAACTTTGGCTTGCAAGATTCATTTTGAAGGATCGAGGCATGACCGATCGCGGCAGTGGGGCGGAGGATGGGGACGCATCCGCAATATTGATCCCGTTGCATGAGGCAAGACGCGAGCGCCTCGACCAGCCGGTTCGCTTCGACCGGCGCGAGCTGGAACAGATACTCAGACTTTACGGACGCATGGTCGCCGCCAATGAATGGCGCGACTACGCCATCGACCAGCTTGCCGACCGCGCCGTCTTTTCGGTGTTCCGCCGCACCAGCGAGGTGCCGCTGTTCCAGATCGTCAAGGACCCGCAGCTGGCGCGCCGGCAAGGCGCCTTCGCCGTCATCGCCGCCGGCGGCCGCATCCTCAAGCGCGGCCAGGAACTTGGCCGCGTGCTTGGCGTTTTCGATCGCACGCTGAAGCTGGTCGAAGCCTAAGCTATTATTTTTGTTGGCGAAATTTCCGCTCTGGCAGCGATTCGGGATCGGGCGGAACCTCCGACCCACCATTCAACGACAGCTGCATGAACACGGTATCCAGCCAGCGTTCGTGCTTGTAGCCGGAGCCTTCAAGGCGTCCCGAATGGCGAAAGCCGAGCTTTTCGTGCAGCCGCACCGAGGCGCTGTCCGCGTGGCCGTCGCCGATGACAGCGACGATCTGGCGAAAGCCCGCCGCCCTAGATGCCTCGATCAGCGCCTGCATCAGCTTGAGCCCGACGCCCTGTCCCTTGGCTTCGGGCGCGACATAGACGGAATCCTCGACGATGAAGCGATAGGCCGGGCGCGGCCGGAAGGCGCCGGCATAGGCATAGCCGAGCACCGCGCCGTCCTTCTCCGCCACCAGATAGGGAAAGCCGCCTGCTGTCAGGCTATCGAATCGCGTGCCCATCTCGGCGCGGCTCGGCGGCTCCAGCTCGTAGCTCGCCGTGCCATGAGCCACCGCATCGGCATAGATTTCCGTGATCCGGTCGAGGTCGGCGGCAATTGCGGCGCGTATCGTGATGCTGCTCATAATTTATGCAAATTGTTAATCTGCCTGCCATAACAGCAAAAGCCGGCACAAAAGAAAAGGGCGGCCGTTGGGCCGCCCTTCCGGAACTCAATGGTCCAGTTGCCTGGATGGGGGGCCGATTAGCGGCGGTCGCCCATGAACTGCAGCAGGAATGTGAACAGGTTGATGAAGTCGAGGTAGAGCTTCAGCGCGCCCATGATCGCCTTGCGGCCGACGACATCGGTGGCGTCACCCTCGTAATACATCTCCTTGATGCTCTGGGTGTCGTAGGCAGTGAAACCGGCGAAGATGAGTACGCCGATTGCCGAGATAGCGAAGGTCATCGCCGACGAAGCCAGGAAGATGTTGATCACCATCGCAACAATCAACCCGATGAGGCCCATGTAGAGAAACGAACCAAGCCCGGAAAGGTCGCGCTTGGTCGTATAGCCGTAGAGGGAGAGCGCTCCGAAGCCGGCGGCGGTGGCGAAGAAGGTCTGCGAGATGCTGGCGGACGTATAGATCAGGAAGATCGATGACAGCGACAGACCAATCAGGCCGGCAAAGACCCAGAAGGTCGTTTGCAGTGCCGAAACGCTCATCGATTGCATGCGAGCTTGCATGAAAAACACGACGGCCAGCGGGGCGAAGATGACCACCCACTTCAGCGGCGAGGCGTAGATCGCAACGCCGAAAGAGGTCAGCATCTCACCGCTCCGCAGCGTGGCAACCGCAGAAGCCGGGTCGGCAGTGGTGGCCAGCATGATCGTACCGACTGCGACAAGGCCGGTGATGAGGAGGCCAAGCCCCATCAGATTGTAGACCTTGATCATGTAGGCGCGCAGGCCCTGGTCGATGCCTGCGTCAACGCGGGCGCCGGGCACGGCGCGCGTCTGGTAGTTGCGAAGGGGTTCAGCCATGAGAGTCCTCTATTGCTTCTGCCCCGTCCGGTGTCAGGCCCATTTGAGCCCAGGCGCCGCTGGCGGGGCTCCAGCATGCCTGTGGCGAAATATGATGGTTCTTGGCGCCAAGAACAAGGCCGTAACCGGATGCAATGCTTCGTGAAGCAGCCGAAACTCAGTTTAGCGGCCGTCTGAGGCCCAACATTACCAAGATTTAACCAAAAAGCGGGTTGTCCGCACCGGAGCCGGACTAGAGATTGCGCAGCACCGGGGCTGCCTTGTGGCCCAGCACCCGCCACGTCCCGGCAAGGCCGATGCCGACCGTGATCACCAGCGCAAAGACGATCGTGGCGACCGCCACTTCGGGCATGAAATGCGACGACAACGTCATGATGCGCGCGACGACGAACCACGCCGCGACCCCGCCCGCGGCCAGCGCGAAGATGGCAGTGGCAAGCCCGATCAGCATGTATTCCAGCGAGAAGGCCGCGATCAGCGTTTTCCTTGTCGCGCCCAGCGTCTTCAGCACCACGGCATCATGGATGCGGGCTCGGTTGCCGGCGGCAAGCGCGCCGGCCAGCACCAGCACCGAGGCAAACAGCGCCACGCCGGCCGCCGCCCCGATCGCCGTGCCAAGCTGCGCAACCAGCCGGTTGACGATGTCGAGCGCATCCTTGACCCTGACCGTCGTTACCGCCGGAAACGCGCGGGTGACGGCGTTGAGCAGGCGATCATCGTCGGCCGCCGACGTGTTCTTCTCGGTCAGCGTCGCCAGCCAGCCATGCGGTGCCCCGGCAAAGGTGTTGGGCGAGAACACCATGACAAAGTTGATGCCCATCGTTTCCCATTCGACCTGGCGGAAATTGGCAATCCTGGCCGTCACGTTGCGCCCCAGTACATTGACGGTGACGGTGTCGCCGAGCTTCAGCCCGATCTCTTTGCCCTCTTCGGCCGAAAACGAAACCAGCGGCTCGCCGGCATAATTGTCCGGCCACCATTTGCCCTGAGTGAGCGTCGCATTGGCGGGCAGTTTCGCCTCATAGGTCAGGCCACGATCGCCGCGCAGCACCCAGGCGCCTTCCGGCGGAACGTTGACCTTGCCGACATCGACGCCGTTCAGAGCCATCACCCGGCCGCGCAGCATCGGCACCTTGAGCAGCGTGCCTTGCGGCGCTTGCCTGCCGATCAGCGTCGAGAAGGCATCGACATCATTGCTCTGGATGTCGACGAAGAAGAAGTTCGGCGCACGTTCGGGCAGGCTGCCGGAGATCTGCCGCCGCAGATTGCCGTCAATCAGCGCCAGCGTCACCAAGAGTGTCAGCCCGAGGCCGAGCGACAGCACCACCGACGGGGTCAGCGCGCCTGGCCGATGGATGTTGCTGATCGCCAGCCTGAGCGCCACGGAGCGAACGCGCGGGCTTCTTTTCGCCGTCCATTGCACCAGCCCACCAACCAGGCGCAGCACCAGGAAGGCAAAAATGGTGGCGCCGACGAAGATCGAGGCGATGCGGCGGTCGCCGGAAAACAGGATGGCCAAGGCCGCCAAGGCCAGCGCGATGCCGACCGCAGCCACGACATAGGGCAGGCGCGGAAAGCCGCGACCCTCAAACCCCATTTCGCGAAACAGCGCCGTTGCTGGCACGTCGCGGGCTCGGCCGAGCGGCAAAAGCGCGAAGGCCAGCGTCACCAAAAGCCCGAACAGCGCGGCAAGTGCCAACGCGCCGGGATAGAAGCCGCCTTCCGCCGGCACCGGAATGACCTGATACAAGGCAGTGCTGGCCGCGAACGGCATCAGCGCGCCAAGCACAAGGCCAAGCACGATGCCGAGCCCGGCGATCATCAGGATCTGCACGAGATAGACGGTGAAGACGAAGCCGCCGGAAGCCCCCAGGCTCTTGAAGGTGGCGATGACGCCGCGCTTGCCGTCGAGATAGGCGCGCACCGCGTTGGCGACGCCGACGCCGCCGACCACCAGCGCCGTCAGCCCGACCAGCGTCAGGAATTGCGAGAACCGCTCGATGTTGGAGGACAGCGCCGGCGCGGCATTGCTGCGCGTGCGGATCGACCAGCCGGCCTCGGGAAAGTCCTTTGCCGCCTGATCCTGAATGCTTTTGATATCGGCCTCGCTGGTCCCGGCGGGAAGGCGCACCTTGTAGGCGTTCTCGACCAGGCTGCCCGGCTGGATCAGACCGGAGGCGGCCAGCCCTTCGGTCGACACCATCAGCCGCGGCGCGAAGCCGAAACCGTCGGACACCGCGTCCGGCTCGGTGACCAGCCGGGCGCGCAATTCGAATGTGGCGCTGCCGAGTTTCAGCCGGTCGCCGATCTTCACATTCAGCCTGTCGAACAGAAGGTCCGGTGCGGCGGCGCCGAACACGCCGGATTTTTCGCCAAACAGATCCTGTTTCGACAGCGCCGGCTCGGTCGCTAGCGCGCCATAGAGCGGATAGGCATCGTCGACCGCCTTGGCCTCGACCAGCGACTGGTCGGAACCGTCTTCGAGCCGCGCCATCGAGCGCATGTTGGCGCTGCGCGAAACCGTGCCCAGCCCATCGAGGAAGCTGCGCTCGGCCTGGCTGGTGTCGCGCTGGTTGATCTGGAAACGCAGATCGCCGCCAAGCAGCGTCTGGCCCTGGTCGGCGACGCCGGCGGTGATCGCCTGCGCCACCGAATTGACGCCGCCTATTGCCGCGACGCCAAGCGCGATGCAGGCCAGGAAGATCATGAAGCCGGACAACCCGCCGCGCATCTCGCGCAGCGAGAAGCGGAAGGCGAGTTTCAATGTCCGCGACAACGGCATCAGGCCGGCACCTTGGCCGGTGCCGGCGCCTCGATCCGTCCCGACCGCATCGAAACCTGGCGCGAGCAGCGTGCCGCCAGCGCCGGATCATGGGTGACCAGCACCAGGGTCATGCCGCGCTCGGCCGCCTTGGCGAACAAGAGGTCGGCAACCTGCCGTCCCGTCGCCTGGTCGAGATTGCCGGTCGGCTCGTCGGCGATCAGAAGGCGCGGCGAGGGCGCCAGCGCCCGGGCGATGGCCACGCGCTGCTGTTCGCCGCCGGACAGCTCGCCCGGATAATGGGTGACGCGATCGCTGAGGCCTACGGCTGCCAACTCCCGCGCGGCCACCCCGAACGGATCGGCATGGCCGGCCAGCTCCAGCGGCACCGCGACATTTTCGAGCGCCGTCATGTTGGGGATGAGATGAAAAGACTGGAAGACGATGCCAATGTTTCGCCCACGAAACGATGCAATCTGGTCCTCGCTTTTGCCGTTCAGCAGCTCACCGGCGATTCGTACCGTACCCGAATCGACCCTTTCCAGTCCTGCTAGGACCATCAGCAATGTCGACTTGCCGGACCCCGAGGGACCGACGATGCCGGTCGCCTCGCCCTCGGCCACGTCGAGACTGACGCTCTTCAGCACATCGACGGACGACGCACCTTCGCCGAGCGTCAGCGATACGTCTTTCAGCGCGATGACGGCTTCTGTCAAAATGAAAGCGTCCTATATGGGAGGATGAAGGCTCTGCTTGTCGGGCCGGAAGAATCCTTGGTCATATGGGGCCTGCCGCATGTCTTTCAAACGCATCTTTGCCGCAGGCTTCATGCTTTTTCTTGGCCTCAGCAGTGCCGTTCCGCCGGCGCGCGCCGAGACGTTCAAGATCGTCGGCTTCGGCGACAGCCTGATGGCGGGCTTCAGCCTCGGACCTGGCGACGGTTTTACCGACAAATTGCAGGCCGCCCTTCGCGCCAAGGGTCATGATGTGAGCGTCGCGAATGCGGGTGTCTCCGGTGACACCTCGAGCGGCGGCCTGGCGCGGCTCGACTGGTCGGTGCCGGACGGCACAAACCTTGTGATCCTCGAGCTTGGCGCTAACGATATGCTGCGCGGCGTTTCACCAGACATTCCCGAAAAGAACCTGGACGAGATGCTGGCCAAGCTGAAGCAGCGCAAGATTGCCGTGCTGCTCGCCGGCATGCGCGCCGCCCCCAATCTCGGTGCCGACTACCAGAACGCTTTCGACACGATCTATCCAAAACTGGCCGCGAAATACGATGTGCCGCTCTATCCGTTCTTCCTCGACGGTGTCGCCGGCGTGCCCGCCCTGCAGCTCGGAGACGGCCTGCATCCCAATCCGAAAGGCGTCGATGTGATGGTCGAGCGCATCCTGCCGACAGTCGAAAAGGCGATTGCCGACAATGGCGGCGCCTCATGAGGCGAATAAGTCACGCTTGCCGTTGCGGAAACCATGACGCCAACAAACCACTTGCCGAGTTTCAATATCGATGATTCGCTAGGGGCATAGTTCGATTCGAGGAAGGGAGGCTCTCCATGCCGCGTCTTTTCACCGCCCTCGAAATACCGCGTGACGCCGCTCTTTCGCTGTCCCTGCTCCGGGGCGGCCTGCCCGGAGCCCGCTGGATCGACGTCGAGAACTACCACATGACGCTGCGCTTCATCGGCGATGTCGAAGGCCATGTCGCCGACGAGATCGCCAATGCGCTCGACCGGATCCATCGCCCATCCTTCCCGCTGACATTGTCGGGTGTCGGCGCCTTCGGCCAGAAGAAGCCGCATGCGGTGTGGGCCGGCGTTTCAGCCTCGCACGATCTTTCCGCCCTGCAGGGTGAGATCGACCGCATCTGCCAGCGGCTCGGCATTCCAACCGATCCGCGCAAGTTCACCCCGCATGTGACGCTGGCGCGCCTGCGCAATTCGAGCCCGCTCGACGTCGCCCAGTACCTTTCGGCACGCGGCAATTTTTCGACGCTGCCGTTCCGCGTCGGTCGCTTCGTCCTGATGTCGTCGCGCGATTCGGTCGGCGGCGGACCCTATATCGTCGAGGAGGCCTGGCCGCTGTCGGGCACGGATGCCCGTGTCGCGAGCCGCGTCGACAGCGTCTCCGACGCGTCGCGGATCATGCGGTAGACCAAGGCGAACGCGTCGGCCCCGTCATAATAGGGATCCGGCACGTCGCGAGCTGTACCGCTGGCGAACTCCAGGAACAGATGAACCCGGTCGCGCAGGGCCGGCGGCGCCAGCGCCTGGAGGTCACGGACATTCGACCGGTCCATACCCAGGATCAGGTCGAAACGCGAAAAGTCGTCCGGCCTCACCTTGCGCGCTCTCTGGCCCGAAATGTCGATACCGTGCAGTGCGGCGATCGAGATCGAGCGCGGATCCGGGGCAGAGCCGGCCTCCCAGCCGCCGGTTGCGGCTGAATCGAGCAGCATATCCTGATGCTGCCCGCGCTCGGCCAACACCGCGCGAAAGGTGCCTTCCGCCAGTGGCGAGCGACAGATGTTGCCGAGGCAGACGAAGAGAATGGATTTTATGGGCTTCGCGTTCATTGATATGCGCCGTTCGTGCATTTGGAGACCCAAAACCGCACAGCATTCATGGGCGACTTGCATTAGGGTGAGGGCCAAAGTCGGGATAGCACGGGAAATCATCATGACGAGAGAAAAACTCAGCAAGGACGCAATCGCCGCCGCGCTGGCCGAACTCGGCGGCTGGTCGCTGGCCGCGGATGGCGCTTCCATCAAGCGCAGCTTTGTCTTCAAGAACTTTTCCGAGGCCTTCGCCTTCATGACCCGCGTCGCTTTGGCGGCGGAGAAGATGGACCATCACCCCGACTGGTCGAACGTCTACAAGACGGTGGACGTGACGCTGAACACCCACGACGCCGGCGGCGTCACCGCCCTCGACATCGAACTGGCGAAGAAGATGAACCGCTATTTTGGCGGTTGATTGGAAAGGGCTTCTCCAACCTTCGTCATCCTAGGGTGAAGCAGTCGCGAAGCGACGTCGCGGAAACCCTAGGATCCATGCCGTGACCCTTGTCATGAAGCCCAGCGGTGCAAAATTCTGAACCGCTGCAACGCTTTGAAGTCGCGGCATGGATCCTCGGGTCTGCGCCGCGTCGCTTCGCTCCTTGCTTCGCCCGTGGATGACGAAGTGAGGGGCGTTTCGGCTAATCTCCAAGGCGAGCAGCGAATTACCCGTCGGCATCATCTGAACCCTGCGGTTCCGGCAACGATCCGTTCGATTTTCGAGTTCGGTAACGACTGAACTCTTGTAGCGGACCTACCCTTTCACCACATTTTCCCTCGCAGGCGCCTGCGCAACAATGTGCTTGAGCCCGCAAGGAGACACTGATGGCGCAAGAATCCGGTTTTGATTTCTTCGGCTTTGGCGGCAGCGACGAGAGCGAAGTGCGCGAGAAATTCTGGCGCACGGCCAAGAAGGCGGCCCGGCAGATTCCGTTCATGGAAGAGGTGGTCGCCGCCTATTATTGCGCCATGGACAAGAAGACGCCGGTCCGCGCCAAGGGCATTTTGCTGGCGGCGCTCGGCTACTTCGTGCTGCCGGTCGATGTCATCCCCGACTTCGTCTTCGGGCTCGGCTTCACCGACGATCTCGCCGTGCTGACCGCCGCGATCACCGCCGTCAGCGCCCACATCACACCGGCGCATCGGCTCGCCGCCAAGCGGGCGATTGCCGACAAGAGCTGAGCCGGCGCCTGGCTGGAAAAGTCAAACTCTTGCCGCTTTCGTGGCCTCCAAGTCGCGCCAGGGACATTCTGACGGCCGCTTTTCGGGAGGCGGCGGGGAAATGGCGGCGGTTTCCCGGGGTGAATGTCCTTTTCGCGAGGGAAATTCACCGTTTGGTAACCCAGATTAAATCAAAATGAAGCGACGGGCAGGACGCCAAACCGGCCTGCCGCCGCACCAGTTGGAATACGGGAAAAACGATGCGCGGATTGATTGCTACAGTTTCGAGCTTGGTCCTGGTGGCCATGACAGCGCCAGCGCTGGCGCAGACGGCGACCAAGACCGGCCAGCACAATGCCTGGGGCACCTACAGCTACCAGGCTTCCGGCGGCAAGGTCTGCTACGTTCTGACCGTGCCGACCGACAAGCAGCCGCCGACGCTCGACCATGGCGACATGTTCTTCTTCGTCAGCCAGCGGCCGGGGCAGCAAGTGTCCTACGAGCCGCAATTCATTGCCGGCTACAAATTCCAGGAAGGGTCCAAGGCCACCGTCACCATCGACAAGAAGTCCTTCTCGATGTTCACGCGCGGCAAGTCGGCCTGGGTCGAGAATGCCGCCGAAGAGCCGGTTCTGATCGCCGCGATGAAGACCGGCACCGACATGAAGGTGTCGGCGAAATCCGGCCGCGGCAACCCCACCTCCTATGTCTTCTCGCTGAAAGGCATTTCAGCGGCGCTGACGTCGATCGCCAAGTGCAAGTAGGCAAGGTTTGTAATTAGGCAACTTCGTTTTGCAATGACAGGCCGGGCCGCAAAGCCCGGCCTTTTTGCTTTTTCAGGCCGGCGTGCGTGCCGGCGGTTCAGTCTTACATGGCCATTTTTTCACATTCGGCCTGGGCTTTCTTGGTCGACGTATCGATCATGAAGGCTTTGCCCTTGGCGTCGGTCATCATCATCATGCAGTGCTTGATCGGCTTTGCCATCTTCATCATCTCTGCGCCCATCTTTGCATCCGGCATCATGGTGCCCATATGCCCGTCCGGCATGATCGCCATCACTTCTCCACCCTTCATCATGGTCATCGTGCCCATCGCGTCTTCGGCAAGTGCTGGCGAGGCGGAAAGGCCGACGAGGCTGGCAATGACGGCGAGCTTGATAGAGTTCATTCTGCATACTCCCATTTTGCAGGGGCATAGTTGCCCCCTTCGGATTTCGAAGGCGCGATGGGAATCGTTACGCAAACACACGACTATGTGATCGGTTCATTTGCAGCGGGAGGACAGGGCAGGCTGCCAGATGGCCGTAGCGAGCTATCAGCCGTTGCACTCCCCGCGCATGACTCTGCCCTCAACCTGTGCTATGCGCCGCGCTTCATTTCCGGCACGATGCTGAAATCGGCCGCAAACCGCTTATATTGGCGCTTACCATGACCCTTTCATTCGATCTCACCGCCGAAGGCGCCCGTGACGCGTTGCGCGCCCGCGCCACGCAGCCCGAAAAGCCGTCGCTGATCGGCCTGACCCGGGCCGAGCTTGGCGATGCCCTCGTTGCATCAGGCATCGTGCCGGAGCGCCAGGCAAAAATGCGCGCCCAGCAGCTTTGGCACTGGATGTATGTGCGCGGCGTCTCCGACTTCGCCGGCATGTTCAACATCTCCAAGGATCTGCGCGCCGAGCTGGACAAGCATTTCACCGTCGCCAGGCCGGAAATCGTCGAGGAGCAGATTTCCGCCGACGGCACGCGAAAGTGGCTGTTTCGCTTTCCGCCGCGCGGCGCCGGCCGTCCGGTCGAGATCGAGACCGTCTATATCCCCGAGGAAGGCCGTGGCACGCTCTGCATCTCCTCGCAGGTCGGCTGCACGCTGACCTGCTCCTTCTGCCACACCGGCACGCAGAAGCTGGTGCGCAACCTGACATCGGAGGAAATCCTCGCCCAGCTTTTGACAGCCCGCGACCGGCTCGGCGATTTCCCCGACCGCGACACGCCGGACGGCGCCATCGTCCCGGCCGAGGGCAGAAAAGTCTCCAACATCGTCATGATGGGCATGGGCGAGCCGCTCTACAATTTCGAGGCGGTGAAGAAAGCGCTGCTGATCGCCTCCGACGGCGATGGCCTGTCACTGTCCAAGCGCCGCATCACGCTGTCGACCTCCGGCGTCGTGCCGGAAATCTTCCGCACCGGCGAGGAGATCGGCGTCATGCTGGCGATCTCGCTGCATGCGACCAATGACGATCTGCGCGACCTGCTGGTGCCGATCAACAAGAAGTACCCGCTGAAAGAGCTGATCGAAGCTTGCCGCGCCTATCCAGGCCTGTCGAACGCCAAGCGCATCACTTTCGAATATGTGATGCTGAAGGACGTCAACGATTCCATCGAGGACGCCAAGGGGCTGATCAAGCTGCTCAAGGGTATTCCGGCCAAGATCAATCTGATCCCGTTCAACCCGTGGCCGGGCACCAACTACCAGTGCTCCGACTGGGAGACGATCGAGAAATTCGCCGACTACATCAACAATGCCGGTTATGCCTCGCCGATCCGCACCCCGCGCGGCCGCGATATTCTGGCTGCCTGCGGCCAGCTCAAGTCGGATTCCGAGCGCATGCGCAAGGTCGACCGGCTGGCGCTGGAAGCCATGATGATTGCGGGGCACGGCGAGGCGTGAGCCGCCTCGTCGCCTACCTCATCCGCTTCGCCGTCATCCTGATCGGCTATATCGTCGCCTCGCTGGCCGCCAGCGCCTTTCTCAACATCATGGTCCTAGCTTCGCTTGGCTACACGCCGGAGCACGCCCACCCGACGGCGACGGCATCGCTGTATTTTTCGATTCCCTTCGTGGCGCTGTTCGTCGCCTATTTCGCCTTCATGCCGGCGGCGATCGTCATCATTGTCTCGGAAATCTTCAGCCGGCGCGACTGGCTGTTCTATGCGCTCGCCGGTGCAGTGGTGGCAGCGGTCTTCCTCGGCTTCGTCCACCGGACCGCCGACGCCAATTTCGACGTCACCGACACCAGCGCCGTGCTGGCGGTGGTTGGCTGCGGCATGGTCGGCGGCATTTTCTACTGGCTGAGCGCCGGGCGCTGGGCCGGCAGCTGGCGGCAAGCCGCGGCTTCGCCTGAGCGCTTAGAATCCTGAGCGCGAAGGCCGAGACTACGGCATCTGGTCCTGCGGGCGTTGGGAGCGGCCGATTGTTGATGTCGGCGCCGCCCCTCATTGCCCTGCCGGGCATTTCTCCCCGTATAGCGACGGGGAGAAAGGGCTGGCCGCAGCGTCGGCGCCATTCCTGCAACGCTGACGATTGGCGAACCGTCCGTGAGAGCGCGCCCTCTCCCGTCACTATACGGGGAGAGGATGCCGGCAGGCAGGTGAGCAACCGTGCTTTCATATCGATGCGGGGTTCCAGGATTTGTTGGTACGCATCATGGCGTTGAGGGTGGTGATAAGCTTGCGCATGACGGCCACAATGGCGACCTTTGCTTCCTTGCCTTTGGCCCGTAGGCGCTGGCGAAAGGCGGCGAAGATGGGGTTATGCACTCCGGCGCTGAGCGCAGCCATGTAGAGGACGTTGC
>NZ_JBFUFZ010000010.1:0-170204 GCF_056403175.1 Mesorhizobium sp. P3_A10
ATCCTTGGCCACATCGATGCCGACACGAAGCGCGATTTGTGTCATCTTCTGATCCCTTCCTTGCTGGTGCGGGGTCGAACCCTGGCAACCGTTCGGGCTATGGAAGATGCGGTCGGAGCTCCTTGCTCACCTGCGGACTCAAACCAAGGGGCACGCGGGCTTCCGCCGCAGCGAGTGACCCGGTCGTGACCCGGGTCACTCGCCAACCCGATCCTGCATGATTCGAAAGACACAAGGGGCAGCGCCGACGCTCGAAAGTCTTACTTCTTCAAGCTCGCCCCGATCAGCAGGTCGGCATTACGCGCCACCGACTGTGCCGGGCCACCGAGCCCGAACAACTGGCCGCTGATGTAGGCGCCCTCGATCAAAAGCAGCAGCCCGTCGCCTAAAGTGTCGGCGTCCTGCGCGCCCATCGCACCCGCCATGGCGCGCAAGCGGCGACGCAATTCCTGCTTGTTGGCCTCGCTCACCACGCGAGCCGGGTGGCCGTGCTCGGGATACTCCACCGCCGCATTGGTCATGCCGCAGCCGCGATAGTCGGGTCTTTGCGTGCGTTTGCCGACGCGGGTCAAGAAAGCCTTGATCTGCGCGCGCGGGTCGCCGGGATGGGCGGCTACCGCCTCGTCGAAGCGATCCCAGAATTCGAGGTCGTATTGCCTGAGATAGGAGGCTGCCAGCTCGTCCTTGGAGGGAAAGCTGCGGTAGAGGCTGGGCTTGGTGACGCCGGCGCGTTTGACGATCTCGTCGACGCCGATTGCTCTGATGCCGCGCCGGTAGAACAGATCGTATGCCACGTCGAGGATCTTGTCAGCAGCCTTCGGCGCCGATGCGTGAGCGTCCTTGATGGGTGGTTCAATATTTTTGTCCGATGGCATCCGAAGACTCGCTTGACAGTGTTACCGATCGGTACGTATACCTTCGCCTCAACTGCAACGTACCGGTCAGTAACATGATAACTCAATCTCGTCCCTTTGGCCAGCGCTACGCTTTCGTCGTGGTCGGTGTCATCTTCCTCTGCCTGCTGATTGCGGCCGGCCTGCGCTCGGCGCCCGCCGTCATGATGTTGCCACTGGAGGAAAGTTTTGGCTGGCGGCGCGATGTGGTTTCGCTGGCCGCTGCCGTTGGCATTTTCCTCTATGGCATGACCGGGCCATTTGCCGCGGCGTTGATGGAGCGGATCGGCTTGCGCCGCACGCTGCTTGCCTCGCTGGTGGTGATGTCGGGCTCGACGGCGCTCAGCCTGCTGATGACCAAGCCGTGGCATCTGCTCATCACCTGGGGTGTGTTTTCCGGCATCGGTTCAGGCGCGGTCGCCACGGTGCTTGGCGCCACCATCGTCAATCGCTGGTTCAAGACCAATCGCGGCCTGGTGATGGGGCTGATGTCGGCCTCCAGCGCCACCGGCCTGCTGGTGTTCCTGCCGCTGCTGGCCGCGCTTGCCCAGTCGGGCGGCTGGAAGCCGGTCGCCATCGCCATTTCCGTCGCCACCGCTTGCCTACTGCCGCTGGTCTGGCTGCTGGTGCCGGAGCGTCCGGCCTCGATCGGCATGGTGCGCTACGGCGCCGAGCTCGACGACGTGCCGCCGGTGCCACCGGCATCGCAAGGCAATTTCCTCGCGCATACGCTGAACACGCTGCGCCGCGCCGCCGGCACCCGCGTCTTCTGGTATCTGTTTGCCACCTTCTTCATCTGCGGTTTCACGACCAACGGGCTGGTCGGCACGCATCTGATTTCCTTCTGCAGCGATATGGGCATCGGTGAGGTGCAGGCCGCCGGCCTGCTGTCGCTGATGGGCATATTCGACCTGATCGGCACGACGCTGTCGGGCTGGCTGACCGACCGTTTCGATCCGCGCAAGCTGCTCGGCGTCTATTACGGGATACGCGGTCTGGCACTGATCTACCTGCCCTATTCCGGCTTTTCGGCGATGAGCCTGATCATCTTCGCCGTGCTCTACGGTCTGGACTGGATCGCCACCGTGCCGCCGACTTTGCGGCTCGCCAACGAGGCGTTCGGCGATCGCAGCGGGCCGATCGTGTTCGGCTGGATCGTTGCCGGCCACCAGATCGGGGCGGCGTCCGCGGCTTTCTTCGGCGGCACCATGCGCGAGCTGCAGGGCAACTACGAACTGGCCTTCCTGATCGCCGGCATGACGGCGATCGCGGCTGCGTGTATCTCGTTGCTGATCAACACCAGCCAGCCGGCGTTTGATCCGGAACCGCAGGCGGCTTAAGGCGCGGCGGCGGAACTGCCAATCTCCCCCCCCTCGTGGGGGAGATGCCCGGCAGGGCAGAGGGGGGCGTGAAGGATCGCCAGCCTTTGGTCCTACCTACCGTTCTGCCGCAAAGGCTGCGCTCCGTGAATTGCTACGTCGGCGGGACAGCGCCCCCCTCTGGCCTGCCGGCCATCTCCCCCACGAGGGGGGAGATTGGCAGCTTGCCTGTCCGTTGTTATCAAACCTTCATCATCCCGAGATGCGCCTGAAACATTGAAGCTGGACTCTGGTGGCACCGTTCGAAGCCATCCAGGAGACAGCCATGAACAAGATTTCCCGCCGCGCTTTCGTCACCTCCGCCAGCGCCGTAGGCCTGGTCGGCGTCTCGGGGCTGGCGATGCCCTATTATTCGCGCGCCAACCAGCGGCCGGCTTTCACCCACGGCATCCAGTCCGGCGACGTCGACGCCACCAGCGGTGTGGTGTGGACGCGCACGGATCGGCCGTCGCGGGTCATGTTCGAGGTGTCGTCGACCGAAAATTTCGCCAATGCCACCCGGCTGGCGCCGCTCGATACGTCGCCGGCCAGCGATTACACGGTGAAGCGGCTGCTCACCGACCTCGCTTCCGACCAGGACATTTTCTACCGCATGGTCGCGGCCGATCTCTCTGACATCAATGCGGTGTCCGAGCCGATCGTTGGCCGCTTCCGCACAGCACCAGCCTCCAAGCGCGACATCAAGTTCGCCTGGTCGGGCGATACCGCGGGCCAGGGCTGGGGCATCGACGAGACCGGCATGAAGACCTACGCCACGATCGGCAAGCATACGCCCGACTTCTTCCTGCATTCGGGCGACACCATCTATGCCGACGGCGCCATGAAGGACGAGGTCGACCTGCCCGGCGGCGGCAAGTGGAAGAACGTCGTGCTCATCGACGGCAAGCGCAAGGTTGCCGAGACGCTGGACGAGTACCGCGACCAGTGGAAATACAACATGATGGACAAGAACGTGCTCGGTTTGAGCGCCATCTGCCCGACCTTCTACCAGTGGGACGACCATGAGGTGCTGAACAACTGGTCGGATTCAAAGGACCTGAGCGCCGACGACCGCTACAAGGAAAAATCCATCCATGTGCTGGCGGCCCGCGCGGCCCGCGCCTTCCATGAGATGACGACGATCCGCTACGAGCCGTCCGAGCCCGGCCGCGTTTACCGCAAGATCGCCTACGGGCCGCTGCTCGACGTGTTCTTCCTCGATATGCGCTCCTATCGCGGTCCCAACGGTCCGGACATGCAGGATACGATGACGCCGGAATCGCGCATGCTGGGCGAACAGCAGACGAAATGGCTGAAGCGCGAATTGGCAAACTCGAAGGCGACCTGGAAGATCATCGCCGCCGACATGCCGCTCGGCCTCGTCGTCTGGAACGACGGCGCCAAGAAGGTCGGGGCCGAGGCGGTCAGCAATGGCGACAACGGCTTGCCCAAGGGCCGCGAGCTCGAGATCGCAGATCTGCTGCGCTACATCAAGAATGCCGGCATCAGCAACACCGTCTGGTTGACGGCCGACGTGCACTACACGGCGGCGCACTACTACAGTCCCGAAAAGGCGCAGTTCCAGGATTTCAATCCATTCTGGGAATTCGTCTCGGGTCCGATCCACGCCGGCACGTTCGGTCCGAACGATTTCGACATGACCTTCGGTCCGGAACTGAAATTCATCAAGGCGCCGACCGCCGAGCAGGGCCAGAACCTGCCGCCATCAGCCGGCTTGCAGTTCTTCGGCCTCGTCGACATTTCCGGCGCCACCGAGCAGCTGACGGTGCGGCTGATGGATCGCGACGACAACGAGCTCTACAAGGTGACGCTGGATCCGGTGCGGTCGGCGTAAGAGCCGAGGCTAGTTCGGATAGCAAACCGTCGGAATGTTGGGCCAGACCGCGTTATCGCAGTTGGCGGCTTCCTGCCGCTGCTTGAAGGCGGCGCTGACCGGCCCGGTCACCATCGGGTCGACGCCATCGGGGGCGTCGGCAAAAAGCTGCTCTGCGGTCGGCGTATCGGACGCTAGCGCGGGCTGCGTCTGTTTCAGCGTCGCGGCCGACTGGGCGGCGCCAGCGGCAAGGACGACCGCGAGGGCGGTCCACACGAAGATTTGCCGGAATCTGATGACTTGATCGGTCATAGAGGTCGAACTGCCCGGGCCCCGAAAGGTTCCCGCCTTGGTTAATGAAATCATTTCACACGCGGATGTTTAAGATTTGATGAGTATTTGGTGACGAGCCGCCTCTTTCGCAATTGCGAAAAACCCTGTATGAGCCGCCCAACCGAAAGAGGCAGCGCCTTTTGGCCTGCTGCCTGCAACGCTCCCGAGACCACAACATGAAAATTCGTAACATCGCGATCATCGCGCACGTCGACCATGGAAAAACCACCCTGGTTGATCAATTGCTCCGGCAATCCGGCTCCTTCCGCGACAATCAACGCGTCGCCGAGCGCGCCATGGATTCCAACGACCTCGAAAAGGAACGCGGCATCACCATCCTGGCCAAGGCGACCTCGGTCGACTGGAAGGATACCCGCATCAACATCGTCGATACCCCCGGCCACGCCGATTTCGGCGGCGAGGTCGAGCGCATCCTGTCGATGGTCGATTCGGCCATCGTGCTGGTCGATGCGGCAGAAGGGCCGATGCCGCAGACCAAGTTCGTCGTCGGCAAGGCGCTCAAGGTCGGCCTGAAGCCGATCGTCGTCATCAACAAGATCGACCGGCCGGACGCCCGCCACGTCGAGGTGGTCAACGAAGTGTTCGACCTGTTTGCCGCACTCGATGCCACCGACGACCAGCTCGATTTCCCGATTCTCTACGGCTCAGGCCGCGACGGCTGGGTTTCGGAAAGCCCCGAGGGACCGAAGGACCAGGGCCTGGCGCCGCTGTTCGACCTCGTCATCAAGCATGTGCCGGCACCGACCGTTCATCCCGGCCCGTTCCGCATGATCGGCACCATCCTGGAAGCCAATCCGTTCCTTGGCCGCATCATCACCGGCCGCATCGAATCCGGCACGCTGAAGTCCAACCAACCGGTCAAGGTGCTGCACCATGACGGCACGCTGGTCGAAACCGGCCGCATTTCCAAGATCCTCGCCTTCCGCGGCCTCGAGCGCCAGCCGATCGAAGAGGCGCAGGCGGGCGACATCGTCGCCATTGCCGGCCTGTCGAAAGGCACCGTCGCCGACACGTTCTGCGACCCGGCAGTGACCGAGCCGCTGCATGCGCAGCCGATCGATCCGCCGACGGTAACGATGTCGTTCCTGGTCAACGATTCGCCGCTAGCCGGCACCGAGGGCGATAAGGTGACCAGCCGCGTCATCCGCGACCGCCTGCTGCGCGAAGCCGAAGGCAATGTCGCGCTGAAGATCGAGGAATCGCCGGACAGGGATTCGTTCTTCGTCTCCGGCCGCGGCGAATTGCAGCTGGCCGTGCTGATCGAGACGATGCGCCGCGAAGGTTTTGAAATCGCCGTCTCGCGGCCGCGCGTCGTCATGCAGAAGGCCGAAAATGGCGACCTGCTGGAGCCGGTCGAGGAAGTCGTCATCGACGTCGACGAGGAGCATGCCGGCATCGTCGTGCAAAAAATGTCGGAGCGCAAAGCCGAGATGGTCGAGCTGCGCCCGTCGGGCGGCAATCGCCAGCGCATCGTCTTCCATGCGCCGACGCGTGGCCTGATCGGCTACCAGTCGGAACTGTTGACCGACACGCGCGGCACCGCCGTCATGAACCGGCTGTTCCATGCCTACGAGCCCTACAAAGGCGAATTGCCGGGCCGCACCAACGGCGTGCTGATCTCCAACGAGCAAGGCGAAGCGGTGGCCTATGCCATGTGGAACCTGGAAGACCGCGGCCCGATGGTTATCGATCCGGGCGTCAAGGTCTATCAGGGCATGATCATCGGCATCCACTCCAGAGACAACGACCTTGAGGTCAATGTCCTCAAGGGCAAAAAACTGACCAACATCCGCGCCGCCGGCAAGGACGAGGCGGTGAAGCTGACGCCGCCGATCCGCATGACGCTGGAGAAGGCTCTGGCCTGGATCCAGGACGACGAGCTGGTCGAGGTGACGCCGAAGACCATCCGCCTGCGCAAGCTCTATCTCGACCCGAACGAACGCAAGCGTTTCGAGAAATCGGCCAAGGTGGTTGGCGCGGCGTAATCATTTAATTTTCCAGACTTTTGAGGGGCGAAGCACCGATGTGCTTTGCCCCTTTTCGTTTATCCGCCGGCCGCTGAGATGATGGCCACATGGTCGGCTTCGCCGGCGAGATCGATGTGGATCGTCGTGCTGTCGCGGGCCGACTTGCGCAAAGCTCTGGCGCCGTCGGGAACGACAACCAGCAATCCTTTCTCGTCCAGCGCCTGAAGGCGCGACCGCGAGATGCCGAGTTCGCCGGCGAGCAGCCGGTCGAGCCGCAGTGATGTTGGTGCCTCAAGCGCGAGCCGGATTTCAAGCGCGGTTGCGCCTTCGTCGCCGAGCCGGTGCTTGTGAACGGCAACGTCCGAAAATTCCTGGACGCGCCCGACCCGGTTTCGCAGTGCCACGACATCGAAGGCGTGGCGGCGGGCGAGCATGGGATCGTTGCTTTCGAGGGATGCTAGCAGCGTCGGTCCGATGTCGCGGCGATTGCAGCGCTCGAGAATGCCGAAATTCCAGGAATTGTCGCAATCGACGCAGCGATAGATCAGCCAGACGTCGATGCGTTTGCCGTTGGCGTTGACGCGGAATTTCGAGCTGCAGCGATAGGCTTTCACCGTACCGCAGCGGTTGCAGTTGATCAGGGGGCTAGGTGCGGTGACGGGCGCGACCGTCCAGCGAACAGCGAGATGTTGAGACAAGCCGAAAACCTTCCAATGTGGAAGTTCTTCAGGCCGGCAATGACGAGATGCCCATGCGGGCACGGCGTGGCGAGAGCTAGCTATGTCGGAAGTCAGGTGTCACGGGCGACAGCCACGCGACAGCGGTTCAGCAGTGCCAAACCGGTCTCGAACCGCCGCCTGAGGAACACATGAAAATAGAGCAGACACCGCTTATGCGGCGCCCTGCCAAGTGTGATCAGGGGAGTTGGCGAGACCGGCGGTTACTGGGGCAAAGTGAAGCTCGAAATTGTTTCGCGGCGGCATTTCTAGCTGGGACCGATGAGGACGACAAGGGTGGCAATTGTCGAGGTCGGCGCTGCCCCTCATCCGCCTGCGGCACCTTCTCCCCGTATAGTGACGGGGAGAAGGGGGCTAACCGCAACGCCGCGCCTATCTGCGGAGATTGGCGAAACCATTCGTGCAGCGCTTTTTTCTCCCCGTCACTATACGGGGAGAAATGTCCGGCAGGACAATGAGGGGCGGGGCTGACCAAAGCGATTGTCGTTCCGTCTTTGCCAGCGCCGCCGCCGCTGGTTAGTATGCCTGCCAAACCTCAAATCTGAGATCACCCATGCACCTCACCTCGCTTCTGATCTTCGCCGCCGCCCTTTTCGTCGCCGCCGGTTCGCCCGGCCCGTCGATCGCGGCGCTCGTAGCGCGCGTGATCTCAAAGGGCTTTCGCGACGTGTTCCCGTTCCTGCTCGCCATGTGGATCGGCGAGGGCATCTGGCTGTCGCTGGCAGTGTTCGGGCTGGCCGTGGTGGCGCAGACCTTTCACTTCGCCTTCGTCGCGGTGAAATGGGTGGGCGTCGCCTATCTCGCGTACCTCGCCTGGAAGATGTGGACGGCGCCGGTCGAGGCAAAAGAAGGCGAGATGCCGCGCGAAGATTCGCCGGCGAAGCTGTTCTTCGCCGGCATGGCGGTGACGCTCGGCAATCCCAAGATCATGATGTTCTATCTGGCGCTCCTGCCGACGATCATTGACCTCGCATCGGTCAGCCTCATCGGCTGGGTCGAGTTGACGGCGACAATGGCGGTGGTCCTGGTCGCCATCGATCTCGCCTGGGTGCTGGCCGCATCGCAGGCGCGCAAGCTTCTCAGGAGTAAGCGGGCGATGAAGATCGCCAACCGCATCAGCGCCGGCACCATGGCCGGCGCCGCGGCAGCGATCGCGGCGCGGTCGTAGAGCGTTTCACCGTTTCACGGAAACGGCGAACCGCTCTATCTCTTTGTTTTTTTCGCAATTTCGGACGGAAAACCGATTACACTTTTCCTGAAATTGCTCTAACGGCGCGTTACATCATTTCTATGATCGGCGCGATTTCGACGGTAAACGCCGGGTCCATCAGGATCGGGCAATCCTTGGCCTTGGCGACGGCATCGTCGATGTCCTTCGCCTCGATGATCGTGTAGCCGGCGGTCGGATTGCTGCCGCCATTGTTCTCGACCTTGCCGCCGGGCAGCACCATCTTCGACCTGCCGACGGGATTGCCGCCGTCGACGACGGACTTGCCGAGCTTGCCGTACCAGCCGGTCCAGGCATCGGTTGCGGCCTTCCGCTCGGCCTCGCCGGTCGGCATCTTGCCTGAGCCGTGATAGACGTAGAGAAACTTTGCCATGTTCTCCTCCCTTGATCAGCGGCATCGAACCGGCATGCGGTCATGCCGCCCGGCGATCATCGGACCAAATCGGCAAACAAGCAACGAGAATGCGCAGTAGCTAATATACGGACGCAACGGGGATCGCTATCGCGCCATGGCGTGATATTCATGGTTCGGGCGCATGTCGATTGCCGCCGCCACCCGGTTCGACATGTTGAAAAAGGCGGCGGTGGAGGCGATGTCCCAGATGTCGCGGTCGGAAAAGCCGGCCTGACGCAAAGCTGCCCGGTCGGCCTCGATGATCTTTGCCGGCTCTTCCGTCAGCTTCACGGCGAATTCGAGCATCGCCGTCTGTCTCGCCGACAGATTGGCGGCACGGAAATTCATCACCATCATCTCGCCGAGCGACGGGTCGCCGGACAGCTGGCGCACCGCCGCGCCATGCGCGGTCAGGCAATAATAGCAATGGTTGATCGAGGAGACGGCGACCGCGATCATCTCGCGCTCCAGCTTCGACAGGCCGGATTCCCCCAGCATCAGCTCGTTGTACATGTCGGTGAAGGCGCGCAGCTTCTTCTCGTCGAAGGCGTAGGCCTTGAGCACATTGGGAACGAGGCCGAGCTTTTCCTCGCATTTGGCAAAATAGGCTTTTGTTGCGTCGCTGAGCTCCGCCTGGGCGAGGTCAAGCGCGGAAACCTTGCCGGACATGGGGCATTTCTCCTCGTTGGGCGGCGATCTGTCGCGGAATGCCGATATTTCTTCGCAAGCCGTCAAACCTTTGTCGCCAAATACCGGTCATCTGCTACCATAGTCGCAAAAGCATGTGACGGGAGGGAATTAGCGTCATGGCCAGCCTGAAATCCGCAAGCAGCCCGAAAAAGACCAGTCCGATAAAGGGAGGTGCGGCAAAGGCGGGCGAAAAGCCCGGCAGGCTCGCCGACTATCTGCTGGCCCGCGCGCCGGCCGAAGATGTCGCCGCCTATGATGCCACCGATCTCGAACGTGCCGCCGATCTGGCCGGCCGGGCCGTCGCCAGGCACAAAAAGGGCGATTGCGTCGTTGCCATAGACGTCGATTCCGGTGTCGTGCGAGAAGGCCGGCCGATGACCGTCATCACCGTCGTCAACGACAACATGCCGTTCCTGTTCGATTCCATCCTCGGCGAGATCACCGAGAGTGCCGGCGAGCCGCTGCTCGTCACCCACCCGGTCATCGTCGTCAAGCACGGCAAGGGCGGCGTCGATGAAATCCTCGGCGATGGCGGTTTCGCCAAGGGCGACCACAGCCACGACCGGCTGAGCGTCATCCACGTCCATATCGGCCGCCTGTCGGTCGATCAGGCCGAGGCCATGGCCGGGCGGCTAAAGAAGATGCTGGGCCAGGTGCGCGCCGCGGTTACCGACTGGAAGCCGATGCTGGCCCGTCTCGACCAGGCGATCTCGGAGTTCCGTTACGCGCCGGTGCCGCTCGACAAGGCCAGCGTCACCGAGGCGATCGCCTTCCTCGAATGGCTGCGCGACGACAATTTCACCTTCCTCGGCATGCGCGAGTTCAAATACACTGGCGGCGAGAAGAGCGGCACGCTGGAGCGCGCCGACAAGCCCGGCCTCGGCATCCTGTCCGATCCCGATGTGCTGGTGCTCAGGCGCGGCACCGAAGCGGTGACGACGACGCCGGAAATCCGCGCCTTCCTGCATGGGCCGGAGCCGCTGATCGTCACCAAAGCCAACGCCAAGTCTTCCGTGCACCGCCGCATCTATCTCGATTACATCGGCGTCAAGACCTACACCGCCAAGGGCGTGCTGTCGGGCGAACTGCGCATCGTCGGCCTGTTCACCTCGACCGCCTACACGCGCTCGGTGATGAAGATCCCCTATCTCAGGTCGAAGGCCGAAACCATCATCGCCAAGTCCGGCTTCAATCCCGGCGATCACTCCGGCAAGGCGTTGATCAACGTGCTGGAGAGCTATCCGCGCGACGAGCTTTTCCAGGTCCCGGTGCCGATCCTGCGCAAGCACGCCGAAGCCATTCTGGGACTGGTCGAGCGGCCGCGCGTGCGCGCTTTGGTGCGCGTCGACCAGTTCGACCGCTTCGTCTCCATCCTCGTCTTCGTGCCGCGCGACCGCTACGACAGCGTCGTGCGCGAGAAGGTCGGCGCCTATTTGAAGACGGTGTTCGAGGGCCGGCTGTCGGCCTATTACCCGGCTTTCCCGGAAGGCGGGCTGGCGCGCGTGCATTTCATCATCGGCCGTTCCGGCGGCAAGACGCCGAAGGTCGAGCAAGCGACGATCGAAGCGGCGATCCGCGACATCGTGCGCACCTGGGAAGACGCGCTGCGCGAAACCGCGGCAGAAACCGGCGCCGACGCGGCGTTGACGGCAATTGCTTCGCGCTTTTCGGAAAGCTACCGCGACAGTTTCCCGCCGGCGGTGGCACTGGCCGACGCCGGTCGCATCGCCAAAATTGCCGAGGCCAATCCGATCGCCATCGACTATTACCGGCATGCCGACCAAAAACCGCATCAGGCGGCGCTGAAGATCTATCACCACGCCAGTCCGGTGGCATTGTCGCGGCGGGTGCCGGTGCTGGAAAACATCGGTTTCCGCGTCATCAGCGAGCGCACTTTCGAGGTCGGCGACGAAGCTTCCGGCATGGTCTTCGTCCACGACATGGAGCTGGAGAACAGCTACGGCAAGCCGATCGACCTTGCCGATGGTGGCGCGCTGTTCGAGGACGCCTTCCTGTCGGTGTGGCGCGGCGATGTCGACAATGACGGCTATAACGGCCTTGCCCAGACCGCCGGCCTGTGGTCGGGCGAGATCACCATCCTGCGCGCCTATGGCCGCTATCTGCAGCAGGTCGGCATCCCCCAGAGCCAGGATTTCATCGCCGCAGCACTCAACCGTTATCCCGAGATCGCGCGCGGCCTGCATGCGCTGTTCATCGCCCGCCTCGGCCCGACGGCCGAAGGGGAAGGCTTGGTGGCGGCAAAGCATCTGAAGGCCAAGATCAAGGATGCGCTGGAAGACGTCCCCAACATCGACGACGACACCATCATCCGCCGCTATCTCAATCTGATCGAAGCCTCACTGCGCACCAATCATTTCGTCGCCGAAACGAAAGCGAAGGGCCAGTCGCTGGCGATCAAGCTCGATTCGCACGCGGTCGACGGTTTGCCGGCGCCGCGGCCGTGGCGCGAGATCTTCGTCTACGGCTCCGAGGTCGAGGGCGTGCATCTGCGCTTCGGTCCGGTCGCGCGTGGCGGCCTGCGCTGGTCGGACCGCGCCCAGGATTACCGCACCGAGGTGCTCGGCCTGGTCAAGGCGCAGCAGGTCAAGAACGCCGTCATCGTGCCGGTCGGCGCCAAGGGCGGTTTCTTCCCCAAGCGTCTGCCGGTGGGTGGCAGCCGCGACGCGATCTTCGAAGCCGGCACGTCGGCCTACAAGAACTACGTCTCCAGCCTGCTGTCGATCACCGACAATATCGGCCTGGACGGCATCATTCCGCCGGCCGGCGTGGTGCGGCGCGACCCGGACGATCCCTATTTCGTCGTTGCCGCCGACAAGGGCACGGCGACCTTCTCCGACACCGCCAACGCCATTTCGGAAAAGCACGGCTTCTGGCTCGACGATGCCTTCGCCAGCGGCGGCTCGGCTGGCTACGACCACAAGAAGATGGGCATCACCGCCAAGGGCGCCTGGGAAGCGGTGAAGCGGCATTTCCGCGAGATCAACCGCGACATCCAGACCACGCCGTTCACCGTCGTCGGTGTCGGCGACATGTCGGGCGATGTGTTCGGCAATGGCATGCTGCTGTCGCCGCAGACGCGGCTGATCGCCGCCTTCGACCATCGCGACATCTTCATCGATCCCGATCCGGACATGGTGGCGTCGATGGTCGAGCGCGAGCGCATGTTCACCCTGCCGCGCTCAAGCTGGCAGGACTACGACAAGGCCAAGCTGTCAGAAGGCGGCGTCATCGTCTCGCGCAGCCAGAAGTCGATCACGCTGCCGGCGGCGGCGGCAGCGGCAATCGGGCTTGGCAAGACGACCGCGACACCGGTCGAGATCATGAACGCCATCCTCAAGGCGCCGGTCGACCTTTTGTGGTTCGGCGGCATCGGCACGTATCTCAGGGCATCGACCGAAACCAATAGCGATGTCGGCGACCGCGCCAATGACGCCATCCGCGTCACCGCGCTCGACGTGCGCGCCAAGGTGATCGGCGAGGGCGCCAATCTCGGCGTGACGCAGCGCGCCCGCATCGAGTTCGGGCTGAATGGCGGCCGCTGCAACTCCGACGCCATCGACAATTCGGGTGGCGTCAACTGCTCCGACGTCGAGGTCAACATCAAGATCGCGCTGGCCTCCGCCATGCGCAAGGGATCGCTGACCCGCCCGGCGCGCAACAAATTGCTGGCCGAGATGACCGGCGAGGTCGGCGGCCTGGTGCTGTCCAACAATTACGAGCAGACGCTGGCGCTCTCCATCGCCCGCAAGCGCGGCCTCGCCGACATCGCGCACCAGAGCCGCTTCATGGCGGCGCTGGAGGCGCGCGGTCTGCTCGACCGTGCGGTCGAGACGTTGCCGTCGCCGGCAGCCCTTGCCGAGCGCGAAGCGCGCGGCGAGCCGCTGACCAGGGCCGAACTTGGCGTGCTGCTCGCCTATGCCAAGATCGTGCTGTTTTCCGACATCGTTGCCAGCGACGTGCCTGATGACGCTCATTTCGACCGCGATCTGATGGGCTATTTCCCCGATCGCATGGCGAAGAAGTATGGCGACGAAATCCGCAACCATCGCCTGCGCCGCGAGATCATCGCCCGTGTCGTCGCCAATGATCTGGTCAACCGCGGCGGCCCGTCCTTCGTCAACCGGCTGCAGGAAGCCACCGGCCGCAGTGCCGCAGACGTGGTGCGCACTTTTGCCGTGGTGCGCGACGGCTTCGCGCTGCCGGCGCTCTATCGCGAGATCGATGCGCTCGACAACCAGATCGACGGCCAGGTGCAGCTCGATCTCTACCAGTCGGTTAGCCGGCTTATCTTTATGACGAGCGGCTGGTATCTGAAGAACGATGCCGGCACCGCGCCGCTCGGCCAGCGCATCGCCGAATTGCAGGAGGCACGCAAGGCGCTGGAGCCGAAACTCGGCTCGCTGCTGCCGGCCTTCTCGCGCGAGCGGATCGAGGAAAGGCGGCATGGCCTGTTCAAGGGCGGCGCGCCGGAGAAACTGGCCGAGCAGCTGGCGCTGGCTGACATGGCAGAACTCATCCCCGACATCGCGCTGACGGCGCGGATGGCGAATGCCGATATCGTCGCTGCGGCGAAGGCCTTCTTTGCGGTCAGCGATGCCTTCCGCATTCCACGCGTCGAGGACGCGGCGCGCTCGATCACGCCGTCGGACTATTACGACCAGTTGGCGCTGTCGCGCGCCACCGACACGATCGGTGCGGCCCGGCGCGGCATCGCGGTGGCAGCACTCACCGGCCACGCCAAGGCGGCGGGCCCGGTGGCGGCATGGCTTGAGGCCGGCGGTGAAAGGGTGGCGCGCATCCGCGAGCGGCTGCAGGCGCTGACCGAAGGCGGCGACATCACCGTATCGCGGCTGTCGGTGGCATCGGGCCTGATGAGCGATCTCACGGGGATGTGATCATCTTCGCAAGGCTGGCGCCGCCCCTCCTCCGGCTGTGCACCTTACCCTCCCCCTTGTGGGGAGGGTCGCTGCGAAGCAGCGGGGTGGGGGTGCGGCACCGACCCCACCCGGACCTGCGGTCCGACCTCCCCACAAGGGGGAGGTAGGGGTTGGCGCTTGTTATTTGCATGAGCATTCGAAACATGCAGACATGGCGCCCGATACGGGCGGAGCAGGGACTTTCAGCATGGCGGCGGTAGAAACAGTGCAGCGGGCATCGGGACGCGGCATTTGGGGATGGATGTTCTTCGACTGGGCGGCGCAGCCGTTTTTCACCGTCGTCACCACCTTCATCTTCGGCCCGTATTTCGCCTCGCGCATGGTCAGTGATCCGGTCATGGGCCAGGCAATCTGGGCCTGGGGCATCGCCGCCGCCGGACTGGTCATTGCCGTTTTGTCGCCCATTCTCGGCTCGATCGCCGACCAGACCGGGCCGCGCAAGCCGTGGATCGCTTTTTTCGCAACGATCAAGATCACCAGCCTTTGCCTGTTGTGGTTGGCTGCGCCCGGCTCGAATGCATTCCTGATCGTGGCGTTGTTCTCGCTGGCCTCCGTCGCGGCGGAGTTCTCAACCGTATTCAACGATTCGATGATGCCGCGCCTGGTGCCGAAGAGCGAGATCGGCCGTATCTCCAACATCGCCTGGGGGTTGGGCTATCTCGGCGGCATGGTCGCGCTGATCTTTGTCATTGCCTGCATGGCCGGCTCGCCGGAAACCGGCAAGACGATCATCGGCCTCAATCCCATCTTCGGGCTCGACCCGAAGCTCGGCGAGGATGCGCGCGCCACCGGGCCGCTGTCGGCTGGTTGGTATTTCCTGTTCATCCTGCCGATGTTCTTTTTCACCCCGGATGCCGTCAAAGGCATCCCGATCGGACCGGCCGTACGCCAGGGCCTGTCTGAACTGAAGTCGACACTGGCCGAAGCCCGCAAGCGCGTCGGCATTTTCCGCTTTCTTGTCGCCCGCATGATCTATCAGGACGGCGTCAACGCGCTGTTGACGCAGGGCGGCGTGTTTGCCGCGGCGATGTTCGGCTGGTCGATCACCGAGATCGGCATTTTCGGCATCATCCTCAATGTCGTCGCCATCTTCGGCTGCTGGATTGCCGCCCGCGTGGACACCGCCTTCGGCTCCAAAGTGGTGGTCATGATCGCGCTCGTGATGCTGACGGTGGCCACCGCCGGCATCGTTTCGACCGGGCCGGGGTTCACCCTGCTTGGCCTCATACAGCTCTCGACCACCGATTCGGGCGGCCTGTTCGGCACGGCGGCGGAGAAGGCCTATATTCTCTACGGGCTTTTGATCGGACTGGCCTTCGGGCCGGTGCAGGCGTCGTCGCGCTCCTACATGGCGCGCAGCGTGACCGCTGCCGAATCAGGCCGCTATTTCGGCATCTATGCTCTGTCCGGACGGGCGACCAGTTTCCTGGCGCCGTTCCTGTTGGCAACGATCAGCTGGGCCACCGACTCGGCGCGGCTCGGCATGGCGGTGATCATCCTCTTCCTGGGCATTGGCATCGCGATATTGATCAAGACGCCTTATCCGGCGGACCAGCCGGTGGAGTGACTTACCCTCCCCCTTGTGGGGGTAAGAAGCGGTTCGCGCAGCGAACGAAAAGCCAATTGCTTGGCTTTTCGAGCTTCGAACGCCCTGAGCCATGCGAAGGGCTAGCGATACGCATACGTCCTGCCGGGTCCCCGCTGCTTCGCAGCGTCCCAGCGTTCGCCGGCCTTTCATCGTGCCACTGGCACGATGAATTCGCCTTCGGCGAACCGGCTGCTCACCCCCACGAGGGGGAGGTAAAAGGCGCTAGTGCCTAAAATGCCTCACGCCGGTAAACACCATGGCGATGCCATGCGCGTCGGCGGCGGCGATGACGTCGTCGTCGCGCATCGAGCCGCCGGGCTGGATGACGGCGGTGGCGCCGGCTTCGATCGCCGACAGCAGCCCGTCGGCAAAGGGGAAGAAAGCGTCGGAGGCGATGACCGAACCCTTGGTCAGCGGCTCGGCCAATCCCGCGGCCTCGGCCGCATCGAGCGCCTTGCGGGCGGCAATGCGCGAGGAATCGACGCGGCTCATCTGGCCGGCGCCGATGCCGACGGTGGCGCCGTCTTTTGCGTAGACGATGGCGTTCGATTTCACGTGCTTGGCGATGCGGAAGGCAAACTCGAGATCGGCCATCTCAGCCGCCGTCGGCGCGCGCTTCGTCACCACTTTCAGGTCGAGGTCGTCGACGACGGCATTGTCGCGGCCCTGGACGAGCAATCCGCCGGCGACGGATTTGACGGTGGTGCCGGCGGTGCGCGGGTCTGGCAGGCCGCCGGTGACCAGCAGGCGCAGATTCTTCCGGGCGGCGACGATGCGGATCGCTTCTTCGCTGGCGTCCGGCGCGATGATGACCTCGGTGAAGGTTTTGACGATTTCCTCCGCCGCCTCGGCATCGAGGATGCGGTTCATGGCGACGATGCCGCCGAAGGCGGAGACCGGGTCGCAGGCCAGCGCCTTGGCATAGGCTGCCGCCAGCGACGCGCCCTCGGCGACGCCGCACGGGTTGGCATGCTTGATGATGGCGACGGCGGCGGAGCGCGCCGGATCGAACTCGCCGACCAGTTCGAAGGCGGCGTCGGTGTCGTTGATGTTGTTGTAGGAGAGCTGCTTGCCCTGCAACTGGCGCACGGTGGCGACGCCCGGCCGCTTGTCGCCATTGACGTAGAAGCCGGCGCTCTGGTGCGGGTTCTCGCCATAGCGCATGACGCTCTCCAGCCTGCCGCCGAAGGCGCGCCAGGTCGGATGCTCGATCTCCAGCGCCTCGGCGAACCAGCCGGAGATCGCGGCGTCATAGGTGGCGGTGCGGGCAAAGGCCTTGGCGGCCAGCTTCTTGCGGAAATCCAGCGAGAGGGAACCGATGTTCATCTCCAGCGCATTGAGCACCGAGGCGTAGTCGCCGGGATCGGTGACGATGGCGACATAGGCGTGGTTCTTGGCCGAGGCGCGGATCATTGCCGGGCCGCCAATGTCGATGTTCTCGACGATCGAGGCGTAGTCGGCGCCGGAGCGGCGCACCTCCTCGAACGGGTAGAGGTTGGAAACCAACAGATCGATCGGCTCTATCTTGTGGTCTCGCATCGCCTTGGCATGGTCGGGATCGTCGCGCACGCCCAGCAGCGCGCCATGCACCGACGGGTGCAGCGTCTTGACGCGGCCATCCATGATCTCGGGAAAGCCGGTCAACTCCGAGACGTCACGCACCGCCAGGCCCGCTTCGGCGATCGCCTTCGCCGTGCCGCCGGTCGAGACAAGCTCGACGCCTGCGGCGGCCAATCCCCTGGCGAAGTCGATCAGGCCGGTCTTGTCGAAAACGGAAAGCAGTGCGCGGCGGACGGGAACGAGGTCGGGCGCGGGAATGTTCTTGGCGGCGACGGCCATGGGCTGGCGGCCTTTCAAGGCTTGATTTGAAGCGTCCGCGGGCCGTAGCACATGAGATCAGGAAATCAAGCGCCGCACGCCACTCCAAGGTTTCGTATTTGCTCACCTGGGGTGTAGGCTTGACCATCTCGGAGGAGCAAAATCATGGCATTTGTGCGTATTGGCCAGTTCAAGGCGTTGCCGGACACGACCGAGCAATTGCGGGCGATCTACGAAACCGAGGCGATTCCCGCCATCCGCGCCGCAGACGGCAACATCAGCGCCGTGCTGCTGCAGCAGCATCAGGCGCGCGACACATTCATGGCGATCACCGTGTGGAGCACTGTCGAGGACGCCGAGCGCTATGACCGAAGCGGCCAGGCGGCGATGGTGGACAAGATCCGCTTCGCCTTCGCCGGTCCGCCGTCGCTGAGCACCTACGACGCCTTCGGTGTTTCGCAACAGGCCTGAGCTGACCGACTGATTGCCCGCAGAGCAGCGGTCAGTTGTTTTCCGGGTAGCCGGCGATGGTCGTGCGCGTCAGCTGCCAGTGGACCTCCGATATCTCCGAGGCCTTGAAGGCAATCACGATCTGGCGGCTGCGGCGCGGGCCGCCCAGGCCGGCGAAGTAGATCGATTCGTCGACTTCCGGCACCACTTCGGCGCAGGTGAACACCCAGGTGTCGGCACCGTCGGCGGCCAGCACCAGCCGGTCGTGTTCGTCCTGAAGCACGTTGATGTCGGGATGGATGTGGAAGCGCAGCGTGACGAAATCGCGGCCGTTGTTGCGGATCGCTGCATTGCCGGGCCGCTGAATGCGGTCCCTGCCGGCAAGCACATTGCCGTCCGACGACAATTTCAGTTCGCGTTCATGCAGGAAGCCGAAGCGTGCGACATAGCCGTCGTGGCGGGCGATGAAGCCCTGCATGCCCTTCTGGTCGATGCGCTTGCACGGCACGTGCTGCGGGCCGCCGATCAAGGGTGTGCCGAGCAGATCGTTGACGCGCAGCGAATGGCTGAAGCGCGCCGACGACGTGTCGTTGATGGTGGCGGTCGAATGCGCCGCGGTGGCACGCGCCAGCGGCCGGAATTCAGCGGCGCCATAGGTGTCGATGCCGGCATTGACGACATAGTGCTGGCGGCCCGAGGACATTTCGAAGGCGAGGCAGCCGGCATGCGCCGCGTTGGACACGTCGACAGGCGGCGGCAGGCCGGTATCGGCGATCACCGTCACACCGCCCATGGACAGGCGCTCATAACCTGAATGCGGGGCGTGCAGCAGCGGCGCGCCCGCGGTGTCGTCATGGCGCAGAATGGTGGCGATACGATCATGGATGGTCGCGCCCATGCCGTTGAAGCGGGCGAGGCTGCCGTCCTGGTGGCGAAAGAAGCGCAGCGCCGGCAGCATGCGGTCGATGGCGCCCATCAGGGCGGCAGGCGGTGTCTCCGCCTGGTTGGCATAGGTCTGGCGCAAGGGAAGAAGGTCGGCGAGCAGCTCGAGAACCGTCATCGGATTGCGGGAGATATGGCCGCCGTCGGCAAGGATCTGGCGGTCGAGCTCCTCGGCGAGATTGCGGGTGGCGCCGCGCAGCGCCGATGCCGGCGCCGGCAGCGACAGAGCGGCAAAGGCCAGCGCAATGCGGGCGCGCAGCCTGTCCTTGCCGTCCGGCATTTCGCGCGCCATCGACCTGAGATAGCGGATCTGGACGGCAAGCGATTTCAGGAAGGCGCGGTAGAAGGGAAACTCGGCGCCCTGCAGCACAACCGAGGAATGCTGCAACCAGGCGATGACGCGCTTGGCCGTGGTGCCCGGCTCCCAGGCGACGCCGGAAATATTGCCGCCATGGATAGCGATCCAGTCGGAAACCAGCGCGCGGGCGTTGGCGGCGGCAAGCTCAGTGCCGGCGGCGCGCATATGGCGCAGCCAGCGAAAGCCGTGCAGCGTCTTCAGCCAGCCGCGGTTGGAGACCCCGATCTGGAACGGCGACTTGCCGCCGGTCTCGACCAGATGTCCCGACAGCGGATAGCGGCCATAGTAAATCTCGAGCGCAATTTGCGGGTCGGCGAGGCGCAGATCCGGCGGCGCGATCAGGACGCGTTCGGGCGTGCGGCCGGAATAACGCCAGCGATAGACAGGCCCGGCACGCAGGCGCCGGCGCGCCTTGCGCCAGAACTCCTTCGCGACAAGTGTCCAAAGACGCGTCGTGCTGCCGGCAGCCAGTGCCAAAACCCCTCCTGATCGTCATTTGCCCCGATACAAGTTTATATGATTCAAGAACTTATGCGAAGGCGAATTCCACCGGCGTGAAGGAGTTCACGCTGTTGCCGCCGGATCAACCCCAAAAAAGTCAGCACATTTCGGAGATCAAGTCCCTGATCTCCCGATACTCATACCCGCCTGTGGCGACCACGGAACGCGCTGGGCGAACAATTCTCGCGATCGCGAAAGAGCCGGGAAAAATAAAACGCATCGTGGATACCGACCGCAGTCGCAACAGTTTCCACTGGGGAATCGGAGGCGACCAGCAATTGCTTGGCAAGGTCGAGCCGTATGCGCAGCTGGAATGCCTTGGGCGACATGCCGGTGGCCAGCGCAAACTTGCGGCGCAGCGTCGCCGGCGACATGCCGAATTTTGCTGCGAACGCGTTGAGGTCGAGTGGATCGAGCGCGCAATTGCGCAAGTTGTCCACGACGTGCTGAAAATCGGGGGCGCGCCGAAAATCGGGACCTCGTTTGCGGTTGTTCCATTGGGCCGCCTGCCGGGCGGCCCGTACAACGATTGCGTGCATGGTGGCAGCGGCTTCCGACTGGCTGAGCACGGTATCCAGCGACAGTTCGGCATGCAGCCTGTCGAACAGGCGCTGCATTTCGCCAAGGTCGTGCAAGGCAATGACAGGTTCGTCTTCGACGATGAGCCGCAGCCGCGTGAAATCGCGCGTCATGGCGCCGTCGAAGAGCGCCCAGCGTTCGGTCCATCCCGACGCGTCCGGTCCGTAGGAATGTGTCTTGCCGGGAAACAGCCAAAACAAGGCCGGCGCCGCGATCGCCTGCGGGCCGCCAGCCCTGGTTTCAAGCCAGCCTTGCCCCTCCTCGACGAGCACGACGGCAAAATCCGGCAGCCTGCGATTGGTGATTGCCTGGGTGACGCGATGCCGGCCGACGCCCGTTGCCGACAGGCCGCCGGCAGCGGCCGGCGGCGATCTGTATAGCGCGAAGTCCCGGTCTGGCATGAGCGAAAAGTCCAGCTTTGCTTTCTGTCCATGGGCAAAGTGAGGAACCTCATGGCACCATTCGTCAAAATGACACGCCATGGATGATCGAAATGTCAAGCCTTGCCGCCGGCGGACAACGCGAAGCCGCCGTCCTTCCTGTCGATCTGATCGCCAACGGCAAGGTGTTGTCGACAGCGCAAAACCGGCTGGGATATCTCACCCCGACCGATCCTTCGGTCGGCATCGAGACGATCCGCAAGCTCTTTGCGGCGCAGGGTTACGTCTGGCTGAAGGGTCTGCTGCCGCGCAGCGACGTGGTCGATTTTCGCGGCTTTGTGTTTTCGCATATGGCGGATACCGGTCTGCTCAAACCCGGGCTCGATCCGTCGCTCGGCATAGCGGCAGCCAACGCCTTTGACCGCCAGCTCACCGACCGCCGCCTGATGTCGCTGGTTCGCTCTGCCGCCTATGAAGGTTTTTGCGCGCAGCCGCCTCTGTCCCGCTTCATGGACAAATTCCTGGATGGGCTGTCCTACCTGCACAAACGGAAGATCATGCGCTTCACCCAGCCAGGATCGCCGGTCGCGACGCCGGCGCATTACGATCTTGTCTATCTGCGTGGCGGCACCAGCCGCATCGTCACGGCCTGGATACCGCTGGGCGATATTTCAGTCGACATGGGCGGCCTGGTTTACCTCGAGGGGTCGCATGCGATCGGCGCTGGCATGGAAGCCCGGTTCAACAGGGACAATGCCGGCATGGACGCCCAGGAGCGCATCAGCGCCTACAACCGCAACATGGCCGAGGGCGGCTGGGTGTCGAAGGATCTGCCCGAAATGGCGGAGCGTTTCGATGCGCGCTGGCTAATCGCCGATTTCGAGGCCGGCGATGTCGTGCTTCACTCGCCCTACATGATCCATGCCTCGACGACCAACCGGAGCATGGACGGGCGCATCCGGCTTTCCACCGATATCCGCTTTCAGAACGTCGACGATGAAATCGATGCGCGGTGGGGCAATCATTGGTCGCTGGACGACATGCTCTAGGATGTATCGATATTCAGGTGAGGCCGGCCTGCGAGTGCCGGTTTCCTGCGCTTCCGGTGCTCACGTACTTAAGTACGCTCCGCTCCGGTTCTCGGAAACCGACGCTCTCGGCTCGGTCTGACCTGAATCTCGACACATCCTGACGGCGCGTTGCACCTTAGACTAAGCGCCGCATGCGGGCGGCGAAGAAGCCGTCGAGACCGGAAATCCCGGGCGAGCCGAGGTCGAGGTCGGCGGGCGTGGTGCGCAGCGTGCCTTGCGGTGTCAGGAAGGCATCGAGGCCGGCGATCTCGCCTGGCTGCAGTGGATCGTCGGTGACGCTCTTGTTGCCGGCCAGGAAGCCTCGATGAAGCTCCTCGCCTTCGAGCGGGTCGAGCGAACAGTTGGAAAAGACGATGCGTCCGCCCGGCTTGACCAAAGTGACGGCGCGGGCGAGCAGCTTTCGCTGCAGGTCGGCGAGTTTCTCGACATCGGCCGCCGTTTTGGTCCAGGGCACGTCGGGGTGCCGACGCACAGTGCCGGTGGAGGAGCAGGGCGCGTCGAGCAGCACGGCGTCGAACAGTTCCGCCGGCTGGTATTTCAGCAGGTCGGCCTGGACAATCTCGGCGGCGAGGCCGAGGCGTTCGAGGTTTTGCGTCAGCCGCGCCAGCCGGTTCTTGGAAGTGTCGACGGCAGTGACTTTGGCGCCGGCAAGGATCAGCTGCGCGGTCTTGCCGCCGGGTGCGGCGCAGAGATCGGCAACGCGAAGCCCTTGCACATCGCCGAACAGGCGCGCGGGAAAGCTGGCTGCCGCATCCTGCACCCACCAGGCGCCGTCCGCGAAGCCGGGCAGTTCGGTGACCGAGGCACTGAGCTTTTCCACGCGCACGGTGCCGGTCGGCAGCACGATGCCGCCGAGCTTTTCAGCCCACAGCGAGGGGTCGGATTTGACCGAGAAGTCGACCGGCGCCTCGACACGGTGGGCCGCGAGAATCTGCCTGGTCTTGTCGGCGCCATAGGCGGCCTTCAGCCGGTCGGAAAACCATTTTGGCGCCTCGTCGGTGGCGGCAAGGGCGGCAGTCAGTTCGGCTTCCTTGGCGCGTGCCAGCGTGCGCAGCACACCGTTGACGAGGCCGGAGAAACGCTGCGTGCGTGGATCGGACTTGGCGTGGGTCACGGCAAGGTCGACGGCGGCGCTGTCGGGAATGTCGAGGAAAAGGATCTGCGCCGCCGCCACGTGCAGTATGTGCGACAGCGCCGTGGCGTTGGGCGGCAGCGGCTTTTCCAGACGCCGCGCCAGCAGCCCCGAAATGGTCATGCGGTAGCGCAGTGCGGTGACCAGTATGGCGCGCACCAGGCCACGGTCGCGCAGGTCGAGCGCCTTGTATTGCGGATGGCCGTTCTCGTGATCGGTCAGCCCGTCGAGCGGCGTCCTGGCGTCGATGACGGCGGCAAGCAGACGCGCGGCGGCCTTGCGGGCGGCGAGGCCGGCCACCGGTCCGTCGGCGTCGCCTGTTTCACGATCGGCTGAAATTGCGGGCCGGGGTCTGGCTCCGCTCACGACCACGGACCTTTTGGTCCGGTCGGATTGCGGCCCCAGGGATTGGATTTCGACCTGGCCGGTTCAGTTGGCTGCTCGGGCTGCGCTGCCTTCTCCCATGGGCCGGACGGCCGCTGCTCGTCCGCCTGCCGTGGTGCTGGCCGTGGCGCCGCGGCCGTCTCAGTTATCTCCCGCGCCATGGCCTGCAGAGCGGCGATACGGTTGTCGGTGTTCGGGTGGGTGGAGAACAGACTGTCCATGCGCTCGCCGGAAAGGGGATTGATGATGAAGAGGTGGGCGGTCGCCGGATTGCGCTCGGCATCCGGGTTGCGGATGCGTTCTGCGCCGCGGGCGATTTTGTCAAGGGCAGACGCCAGCCATAGCGGGTTGCCGACGATCTCGGCGCCGCGCCGGTCGGCCTCGTATTCGCGGGTGCGGCTCACCGCCATCTGCACGATCATGGCGGCGAAAGGCGCCACGATCATCGCCACCAGCACGCCGACAAAGCCGAACGGGTTGTTGTTGTCGCGGTTGCCGCCGAAGAAGAAGGCGAAATTGCCGAGCATCGAGATCGCGCCGGCAAGCGTGGCAACGATGGTCATGGTCAATGTGTCGCGGTGCTCCACATGGGCCAGTTCATGCGCCATGACGGCGGCGACTTCCTCACGCGTCAGGGCCTGCAACAGGCCGGTGGAGGCGGCGACCGCGGCATTTTGCGGATTGCGGCCGGCGGCGAAGGCATTGGGTTGCGGGTTGTCGATCAGATAGGTTTTCGGCATCGGCAGGCCGGCCCGATTGGCGAGGTCGCGCACAATGGCGTAATATTCAGGCGCGTTCTTCTCGTCGACCTCGACGGCGCGGTTCATCGACAGCACCATCTTGTCGGCGTTCCAGTAGCTGAACAGATTGGTGCCGGCGGCGAACAGCAGCGCGATCACCATGCCGCCGGTCCCGCCGATCAGAAAGCCGACGCCCATGAACAGTGCCGTCATCGCGGCGAGAAGCATGGCGGTGCGCAAAGTGTTCATCGTCTGCTCCGTCTTTGCTCGTGGCTAGGTTTGGGGCGGCGGTAAAAAGGGGTCGATCCTCGTGGGCTCATCGCTATATGATGGGAAACGCCTGTGCTCGTTTCAATCCGCCGGACATATCGCATGATCGACGAAACCAGTAAAACCGACGCCGTTCTGGGTAGCGATACGCCAGAAAAACCACTGTCGCCGGCAGCCAGCCGCGCGCTGGCCGAAGCCAAGGCGCGCCGCGAAGCCTATCGCGAAAATGAGGCCGCGCTGCCTAAGGAAATCGGCGGCCGTGGCGGCAAGGAACCCGGCCGCTATGGCGACTGGGAGGTCAAAGGCCTGACCAGCGACTTCTAAGGATATGCCGGGATTCAGGTGATGCCGGCCTGCGAACAACCGATTCCTGCGCTTCCGGTACTCACGGACCCAAAAGTCCGCTCCGATCCGGTTCTCGGCATCGATTATTCTCGACTCGGCCTGACCTGAATCGCGACCTATCCTAGGCGGCGCTACGTTGCGGCTCGAGCGCGACCCAGCCGTTTTCTTCAACGGTGATGCCGACCCCCTCGTAGCCGCCTATCGACGCGTGCTGCGTCGGCAGTGGGTGCTGGTGGGTGGCGCTGATCACCATCACCGGGGCGCCCGCGGCCTCTGCTGCCGCGATACCGGCCGGGGCATCCTCGAAGATCAGGCAGTCGCCGATATCGACGCCGAGCTGTTTTGCCGCCAGCAGGAAACAGTCGGGCGCCGGCTTGCCGTGGGAAACGTCCTCGCCCGCGACCATCAAGGCGGGAACCGGGATGCCGGCCGCCTGCATACGCAACAGCGCCAGCGAGCGCGGCGCCGAGGTGACGATCGCCCAGCGCTCGGGCGGCAGCGACGCCAGGAACGCCGCGGCGCCGGCGATTGGAACAATGCCATCCAGATCGGCCGCCTCGGCCTGTAGCAGCAAATAGGCTTCGTGGGCGGCATCGACGCCGGGAAGCGCCAGCCGGCCGATGGTCTCGATCGCCCGCACGCCATGGATCGTCGGCAGGAATTTCACGACGTCGAGACCTTGCCGAAGCGCCCACGCGGCCCAGACCCTTTCCGCTGCGGCAATCGAGTTGATCACCGTGCCGTCCATATCGAACAGGAAGGCCGCGAATTTTCTGCCTGCAAACATCTGAAATCCTGGGAGCGCTTGGGGAGGGAGAGGTGTCACTGACCGTAACGGTGCGGCAGCCGGATGGGAAGGCGCGCGGCTGTCTTTTCGATCAACCCCGGGGAACCACTGCCCGCCTCTTGCGTTTGACCAACTGTTTTCCACGATGACCAAAGGGGGGACTGCGATGCTGATCCGGCTCGGCTATGAAATCGCCATCGACTGTGTTGCAGCCACGCCGGTCGTCTCGCTGCTCGAGATCCACAAGGACAGGCAGGCCGACATCAAGCGGCAGACGCGGGTGCTGACCTCGCCATCGGTGCCGACCAAGGTCTATCACGACCTTCATGGCAATGCCTGCCGGCGGTTCACAGCGCCTGCCGGCAATTTTCGCATCCTCTACGACGCCGTCGTCGAGGACAGCGGCGAGACCGACGCGGTCAACACGCTGGCCAAAGAAGTGCCGGTGGCGGAGTTGCCGGACGAGGTGCTCTTCTATCTCCTGGGCAGCCGCTACTGCGAGACCGATCATCTCAGCGGACTGGCCTGGCAGCGCTTCGGTTCGCTTCCATCCGGCTGGGCGCGGGTGCAGGCGATCGTCGACTATGTCCACAACCGTCTGTCCTTCGGCTACGGCTATGCGCGCTCGACCCGCACGGCGGCGCAGGCGCATGAGGAGCGCGTCGGCGTTTGCCGCGATTTTGCGCATCTGGCGATCACGCTGTGCCGCTGCATGAACATTCCGGCCCGCTACGTGAATGGCTATCTTGGCGACATCGGTGTGCCACTTGACCCGGCGCCGATGGACTTTTCTGCCTGGATGGAAGTGTTCCTCGACGGCAAATGGTACACGTTCGACCCGCGCCACAATCGCCCGAGGATCGGCCGCGTCGTCATTGCGCGCGGACGCGACGCCACCGATGTGCCGCTGTTGCACAGTTTCGGCCAGCACCAGCTCTCATTGTTCAAGGTGTGGACCTACGAGCAGGAAGGCAATCTGTTCAACCCGCCCTATCACGGCATCGACAGGACGGTCAGCGCACAGATGCTGGCCTGAAGGGCCGAAAACGGAAAAGGCCGCCGCTTCTTGCGAAGCCGGCGGCCTTCCGTGTTTCCGTCCGTGGCGCGGCCCATGGCGGTGACCGAAGTCACCCGCCGCGCATTTCGCGCCTTAACGGGAAGACTGCTTCCCGAAAGTGCAATCCGCTGAGGCCACGTTCTGGAAAACGAAATCACTCGACATCGGATCACCTCCTTTCGATTTGTTGAACACACCATGATGATGGGGTGCGTCGCAGCAAAAGACAAGGGGCGGCTGAAAGCAGACAAGGGGCTGCTTCAAAAACCAGCTACGCCGCGTCAGACAAACCGCATCGCTGCGCCGATCTCGACGCGGGCGGGCTGGTCGACCGTGCAGTAGACGCCGAGATTGTGGGCGTTGTGGCGGACCAGGTTGCGCAGGATGGCCGGATCGTGGTCGAAGCCATCCTGGGCGATGATGGTGAAGCCGCAGCGACGGCACGGCTCGGAAATGGTCAGCTTGAGGTCGCCGATGGCCAGCTTCTTGCCGATCCATTCCGTCTCGGGGAACGATCCCTCAACCGCCGCCATGTCGACGACGATGTTGGGGCGGAAGCGGCGCGGGTCGGCGGCACCTTCCGGATGCAACGCCTTCAGGCGCGCCAGCGACGCCGTGGTCAGGAGATGGATGGGCGCCTTGCGGTAGCGCGCCGCGGTCAGCGGGCCGGAATAGCCGGGCGCGGCATTTTCAGGGTCGAACGGCCGGATCGAGGCTTCGAAGCCGAGATAGGCTGATACGGCGCGGTCGCTTTCGGCGCCGGGTGCCGCCAGCCAGTCGCCGCCGGGAATGGCGACCTCAAGCTGGCGAGCTTGCGAAAGCCGGGTGCGGATGCGCGGCACCTTGTGCCATTTCACATCGCGATCGGGCCGCGCGATCTCGTTGTCGGAGACATCGACGAGGCCGAACATACGGTCGCCGTCGATGCTTTCCTCGCCGACCGAAATCGCATCCAGCCGTTCGCCGGCGAGCGAACTCGCCGGATAACGCCAAAGCTCGGTGACGGACCCGACTGTCGGCTGCATCAGCTCTTCTTGTTCTGCCGGTTGGCGACGAGGTCGTCGACGACTGCCGGGTCGGCCAGCGTCGAGGTGTCGCCGAGCGCGCCGAAATCGTCCTCGGCGATCTTGCGCAGGATGCGGCGCATGATCTTGCCCGAGCGGGTCTTCGGCAGGCCGGGGGCGAACTGGATCTTGTCGGGGGTCGCGATGGCGCCGATCTCCTTGCGGACATGGCCGACCAGTTCCTTGCGCAGTTCCTCGCTGGGCTCGACACCTTTCATCAAGGTGACATAGCTGTAGATGCCCTGGCCCTTGATGTCGTGCGGATAGCCGACGACCGCGGCCTCGGAAACCTTGTCATGGCTGACCAGTGCTGATTCGACTTCCGCCGTGCCCATGCGGTGGCCGGAGACATTGATGACGTCGTCGACGCGGCCGGTGATCCAGTAATAGCCGTCGGCGTCGCGGCGGCAGCCGTCACCGGTGAAGTATTTTCCCTTGTAGGTGGAGAAATAGGTCTGGATGAAGCGCTCGTGGTCGCCATAGACGGTGCGCATTTGGCCCGGCCATGAATCGGTGATGCAGAGATTGCCGTCGGCCGCCCCTTCCAGCACCTTGCCTTCGCTGTCGACCAGCTGCGGCTTGACGCCGAAGAAGGGCCGCGTCGCCGAACCGGGCTTGAGGTCGGTGGCGCCCGGCAGCGGCGTGATCAGGATGCCGCCGGTCTCGGTCTGCCACCAGGTATCGACGATCGGCACCTTGCCGTTGCCGACGACGTTGAAATACCACTGCCAGGCTTCGGGATTGATCGGCTCACCGACCGAGCCCAGCACGCGCAGCGACTTGCGCGATGTCTTCTTCACCGGCTCATCGCCGGCGCCCATCAGGGCGCGCAGCGCTGTCGGCGCGGTGTAGAAGATGTTGACCTTGTGCTTGTCGATGACTTCCCAGAAGCGCGACTGCGACGGGTAGTTCGGCACGCCCTCGAACATCAGCGTCGTGGCGCCGTTGGCCAGCGGCCCGTAGACGATGTAGCTGTGCCCGGTGACCCAGCCGACATCGGCGGTGCACCAGTAGATGTCACCATCATGGTAGTCGAAGACATACTGGTGCGTCATCGAAGCATAGACGAGATAGCCGGCGGTGGTGTGCAACACGCCCTTCGGCTTGCCGGTCGAGCCCGAGGTGTAGAGGATGAACAGCGGATCCTCGGCCTTCATCTTCTCGGGCTTGCAGTCGGCTTTCACCGAAGCGACTTCGTCGTGGTACCAGACGTCGCGGCCCGGCGCCCAGCCGACCTTGCCGCCGGTGCGGCGCACGACGACAACCTTGTTGACCATGACGAAGTTCTTGGCGGCGATATCGATCGCCTTGTCGGTGTTTTCCTTCAAGGGAATGGCCTTGCCGCCGCGCAGGCCTTCGTCGGCAGTGATGACGAAGGTCGATTCGCAATCGACAATGCGCCCGGCCAGCGCATCCGGCGAAAAGCCGCCGAAGACGATCGAATGGATGGCGCCGATGCGCGTGCAGGCGAGCATCGCGTAGGCCGCTTCCGGGATCATCGGCATGTAGATGGTAACACGGTCGCCCTTCTTGACGCCGTGCTTCTTCATCACATTGGCGAGGCGGCAGACATGCTCGTAGAGCTCATTGTAGGTGATCTTCTTGTCGTCATAGGGGTTGTCGCCTTCCCAGATGATGGCGGTCTGATTGCCACGCTTCTTCAGGTGCCGGTCGATGCAATTGTACGAGACGTTGGTCAGGCCGTCCTCGAACCATTTGATCGAGACCTTGCCGTCGAAGGAGGTGTTCTTGACCTTGGTGAAAGGCTTGAACCAGTCGATGCGCTTGCCGTGCTTGCCCCAGAACCTGTCCGGATTTTTCACGCTGTCGGCGTACCATTTGAGATAGGTGTCGTTGTCGATCAGTGCGTTTTTCTTCCACGCCGGCTGGACGCGATGGACATGAACCTCGGACATTTCTTCATTTCCTCCCAAACCAATCCGCCGGCTTGAAACGCCAGCGGGATCGCGGCGACGCGGCCGCGAATTCGGCGGCATTATTACCAGTTCCGCGGTGACGGCAATATTAGACGTTGGGTTTGCGTGGCGGGATGACGCAGGGGTACTACCCATCGCTGTCAGCACTCGATCAAGCTCGCTGCTAACTACATGTTTTCGCGAGGAAAAGCCTGCTTCGATCAGGAAAAATCAATAGACAGTTAAGCAACGGCGCGCACAATGTTGCGTGGGAGGCGAGGTTAATCAACCTGGGGGCTGCAATGCGCGACCATGCCGAAATGGACCTGATGCTCAGGGGTTATGGCCTGACGACGGCCAAGATTCTCTATCACTTTCCCGACCACCCGCATCTCCTGCAGAGCTTCATCTGGCAGGACTATGACCTGGCGCCGAAGTTCCCGGTGCTGGTCCGCTTCATCGAGTTCTGGAAGGCCAAGCTCGACGGGCCGCTGCATTCGGTCGTCTACACGCACCAGAAGCTGATCGCGCCGAATGAGTGGCGGAAGGTGGATGGCGAGTTCGTGCTGCACTAGGGGCGCGGCTGAGGCATTTTTGTCGACCGCCAGTGATTGGCGGAAGCGCCCATCGCTTCGTCATCCACGGGCGAAGCAAAGAGCGTAGCGACGCGGCGCAGACCCGAGGATGACGAAGCTGAGAGGCTTCGGCTACTCCCTAATGTCTATGATGATCCGAAACGTAGGATCACGACTTAATCACACCGCCGGCGGGTTCAGCCTGGCAAAACCTTCCTGGCGGCGATAGGGGAAATACGGGTAGGGCGCGGTGACCTCGCTTGCGGCGTCGAGCTTTTTCATCTGCTCCGGCGTCAGCGACCAGCCGATGGCGCCGAGGTTCTGGCGCAGTTGTTCCTCGTTGCGGGCGCCGATGATGACGGAGGATACGGTCGGCCGCTGCAGCAGCCAGTTGATGGCGATTTGCGGCACGGTCTTGCCGGTTTCCTGCGCCACTGCATCGAGCGCATCCATGACGCGGTAGAGATGTTCGTCCTCGACCGGCGGTCCGAAGCTTGCCGTATCGTGCAGCCGGCTCTTTTCCGGCAGCTCTTGGCCGCGGCGGATTTTGCCGGTCAGGCGCCCCCAGCCGAGCGGGCTCCACACCAGCGCGCCGACACCCTGGTCGAGGCCGAGTGGCATCAGATCCCATTCATAGTCGCGGCCGAGCAGCGAATAATAGACCTGATGCGCGACATAGCGCGGGTAGCCATGCTTGTCGGCGAGGCCAAGCGACTTCATCACTTGCCAGCCGGAAAAATTGGAGACGCCGACATAGCGCAGCTTGCCGGCGCGCACGAGGTCGTCGAGCGCCGACAGCACCTCCTCGATCGGCGTCGCGGCATCGAAGGCGTGCAGCTGCAGAAGGTCGATATAGTCGGTGCCGAGACGCCTGAGCGCATCTTCCACGGCCTTGGTCAGCCGCGACCGGGAAGAGCCGAAATCGTTCGGCCCGTCGCCCATCGGCAAAGACGTCTTGGTCGAGATCAGTACGGCATCGCGGCGGCCATTGATGGCTGCGCCCAGCACTTCTTCGGACGCGCCGTTCGAATAGACGTCCGCCGTGTCGAACAGATTGACGCCGGCTTCGAGGCAGATGTCGATCAGTCGCCGTGCTTCATTGGCACCGCTGGTGCCCCAAGCGCCGAACAATGGCCCCGAACCGCCAAAGGTCCCAGTGCCGAATGAGAGTGCCGGGACCTTGAGGCCCGATGCGCCGAGACGTCGATAGTCCATCTTTTTTCTCCTGTGATGTCGAAAGGATTAGGGCTCGCTAGGACCGGGCAGGCGTTGGTTCGCCGAGCGCCGGGTTGCGATCCAAGCGCAGTGCCAGCCCAGCCACGGCGAGCGCCGAGAGCGGCAGCAAGGCCGCGATCCAGCTGACGGCGCCAAGGCCGGGGCCGTGCGCAATGACCATGCCGCCGAGCCAGGCGCCGCCGGCATTGCCGAGATTGAAGGCGGCGATGTTGAAGGACGAGGCCAGGCTCTGGCCGGCGCCTTGCGCCTTTTCCAGCACCCACATCTGCAATGGTGCCACGGTGGCGAAGGCGGCGGCGCCGAGCAGGCCGACATAGATGACGGCCATCACCTGGCTGTGCAGGGCGAAGGTCATGGTGCCGAGCACCAGTGCCAGCACCACAAGGCTGCCGAGAACGGACGGCACCAGCCATCGATCGGCGAACTTGCCGCCAAGCAGATTGCCGGCGATCAAGCCACCGCCGAAGACCAGCAGGATTGGCGACACGGCGGCTTCGCCAAAGCCGCTGATCTCGGTCAGCAGCGGTGCGATATAGGTGAAGACGGCGAAGACACCGGCATAGCCAAGCACGGTGGTGGCGAGGCCAAGCAAGACCGGCGTGCGGCCAAGCACGGCAAGGTCGCTGCGCAGGTCGCTCTTCTCCGGTGCCGCCTGGCTGCGCGGCACCAGCAGAAGAATGATGGCGAAGGCTGCGAGCCCGACCAGGGTTACCGCCCAGAAGGTCGCGCGCCAGCCAAAAGCCTGGCCGAGCCAGGAGCCGAAGGGCACGCCTGCTATGTTGGCGATGGTCAGGCCGGTGAACATCAGCGCGATCGCCGAGGCCTTCCTGTTGGGCGCAACCAGTCCGGTGGCGACGACCGAGCCGACGCCGAAGAAGGTGCCGTGGGCGAAGGCGGTGAGCACGCGGGCGCCCATCAGCGTCCAGTAGTCGGGGGCCAGCGCACAGGCGAAATTGCCCAGCGTGAAGATCGCCATCAGCGCCAAGAGAACGGTCTTGCGCGGCCAGCGGCCGGTGGCGATCGTCAGCAAGGGCGCGCCGATAACGACGCCCAACGCATAGCCTGAGATCAGCTGGCCGGCGGCCGAGATCGAGACGCCGAGGTCGGTGCTGACGTCGAGCAGCAGGCCCATGATGACGAATTCGGTGACGCCGATGCCGAAGGCACCGGCGGCGAGAGCATAGAGAGCAAGAGGCAATGGCGGTCGTCCTGTTGGTCACGGAAGGGCGCTTGTCCCCGCGCCCCGACCTGGAAGATCGTGTCGCAACCAGCTGTGAGCCAGCCTTGTCTAAGGCATACTTTCTGTGAAATAGATTCACGAATGGCGAGACCAGAGATAAACCGCTCCGGCGAGATCGAAGTGTTCGTCCGCGTCGTCGAGACCGGCAGCTTTTCGGCGGCGGCACGCGCTTTGCGCACGACGCCTTCGGCGGTGAGCAAGCTGATCGCGCGGCTCGAAGGCCGGCTCGGCGCGCGGCTGGTCAGCCGCTCGACCCGCAAGCTGCAACTCTCTCCGGAAGGCTTGGCCTTCTACGACAGCGGCGTGCGCATCCTTGCCGACATGGCAGCGGCCGAGCGTGAGGCGGCGGCTGGGGCGGCACCGCGCGGGCGGCTGCGCGTCAACAGCTATGTGCCTTTCGGGCAGCACCGGCTGATCCCGCTCCTGCCGCGCTTCCTCGAACGCTACCCCGAAATATCGGTCGATCTGGTTTTGACCGACAGTGTCATTGACCTGATGCAGGAGCGCGCCGATGTCGCCATACGCGCCGGCCCGCTCAACGAATCACGGCTGGTGGCGCGCAAGCTTGGGCAAAGCCGGACCGTCGTCGTCGCAGCACCTTCCTACCTTGAGACGCATGGCACCCCGCTGATGCCGGCCGATCTCGAGCGCCACAACCGGATGAGTTTCGGCTTCGTGCGGCATATGGACGGCTGGCCATTCCTCGACGGCGCCGGCGGAAGCGTGATTGTCCCGACGACTGGCAACGCGCTGGTCAGCGACGGCGAGGCGATGCGGCTGATGGCGCTTTCCGGAGCGGGCATCGCCCGGCTGGCGCGCTGGCATGTGGAGGCCGACATCGCCAGCCGGCAGCTGCTGCCATTGCTGGAAGCGTTCAACCCCGGCGATCTGGAACCGACACACGCCGTCTATGTCGGCCAGGGCAAGCATCTGCCGGCGCGCGTGCGCGCCTTTCTCGATTTCCTCGCCGAGACCGTGCGGCTCTGAACAATAGCAAAAGGCCGCGTCCCGACGGCACGCGGCCTTCGCGAAACTGTCCTTGAAGAGCCCTATTTCTTCGCCGCGAACGGTGCCGGGCGCCGGCCCGCCGCCTGGCGCTCCAGCATCCAGCCGGGGTATTCGGCGGGCAGTGCGCTCACCTCATCCAGCTTCGCCAGATCGTCGGCGTCGAGCTTCAGCTCAGTCGCGGCGAGATTCTGCTCGAGCTGCTCCATGCGGCTGGCGCCGATGAGGACGCTCATCACGAAGGGTTTGGCAAGGATATAGCCGAGCGCTACGGTAGCGACGCTGACATCATGCTTCCTGCCGATCTCGCGCATGACGGCCACCGCGGCCCAGGCGCGGTCCTCGTTAACCGGCGGAAAGTTGAAGGAAGCGCGGCGCCCCTCGCCATTGCCAGGCGCGCCCGGCCCGTATTTGCCGGACAGCAGCCCGCCGGCCATCGGCGACCAAACCATCAGGCCGAGCTTCTCCTCATTGATGAGCGGTACGATCTCGCGCTCGAGATCGCGGCCGGCGATCGAATAATAGGACTGCACGGCCTCGAAGCGGGCGAAGCCCTTGCGCTCTGCGATGCCCAAGGCCTTGGCGATGCGCCAGGCCTGCCAGTTGGAAACGCCGACATAGCGCACCTTGCCGCTGGACACGAGATCGTCGAGCGCCCGCAGAGTCTCGTCGATCGGGCTCACCGTATCGGTGCCGTGCAACAGGTAGAGATCGATATGGTCGAGCTGCAGCCGCTCGAGGCTGGCATCGACCGAATCCATGATGTGGCCGCGCGAGGAACCGCGCTGGTTCGGACCGCTGCCCATCGCGCCGTGCACCTTGGTAGCGATGACCACGTCCGACCTTTTGACGCCGAGATCCCGCAGCGATTGGCCGAGCAGTTTCTCGGACTCGCCGAAGGAATAGACGTCGGCCGTGTCGAAGAAATTGACGCCGCCGGCGATCGAACGGCCGACGATCTCGTTGACGCCCTTCTGGTCGAGGCTGGCGATAAGGCCCCATTGGGCGTTCTCGCCGGCGGCGCCGAAAGTCATGGTGCCGAGGCAAAGTTCGGAGACAAACATCCCCGTGTTTCCAAGTTGATTGTAGCGCATGGCATGGCTCCAGCAGATGTGGTGATAACACCGATCATATAGGAACGATACGTTTCGTTTCAAGCGTTGAAGCAGTGGACCTGTCGAACTGGGGGCATCAATCACCGTCTTCGCGTTGCGGACGGTGTTGATCGAATTGATAGTCACAAGTGATCTTCTGCGCCGCAAACCCGGTTCAGCGTTGAGTGTTCCTCAAAAGGAGAACCCGCGCGGGATGAGGCGGTGCTCGTAGGCTTGGCGCTCGAGGTCCTCGCGGAAATCGGGGCTGGCTATGGAAATCAGAGCCTTGGCGCGTTCGGGAACCGACTTCCCCTTGAGATTGACCATGCCATATTCGGTCACGACGTACATCACGTCCGTGCGCGGTGTTGTGACGATGTTCCCAGAGGTGAGATCAAGGACGATGCGGCTGCGCCGCTCCCCCCGCTTGTCGTAGGTAGAGGAGAGACAAATGAAAGACTTGCCACCCTTCGAGGCATAGGACCCGCGCACGAACTGCAGCTGTCCTCCTGTCCCGCTGATGTGCCGATGGCCGTCGGACTCCGACGCCGCTTGTCCCTGCAGGTCTATTTGCGTGGTGTTGTTGATCGAAACGACGCGGTCGTTCTGCATGATGTTGTGGGGCAGATTGGTGAAGTCGACAGGACAGCACTGAAAGTCTGGATTGCGGTCGATGGTATCGTAGAGGCCTTTCGATCCCAGTCCGAAGGTGCAAACGATCTTGCCGGGTTGGACCTTCTTGCGAGTACCGGAAGCGAGGCCCGCCTTATAGAGTTCGACGATCCCGTCGGTCAGCATTTCCGTGTGAATGCCGAGATCGCGGGGGCTGCTTTCGAGAAGCTGGGTGCACACTGCATTCGGCATCCCTCCGATGCCGATTTGAAGGCATGAGCCATCCTCGATCTCAGCGCAAATAAGTCTCCCCACGGCACGGTCGATGTCGGTCGGCGGGGGATTAGGAAGTTCGGCTGCTGGCTGGTTGTTGCCTTCGATGATGTAGTCGACCTCGCTGACATGCACGCCGTTCTGGTCACCATGCAAATAGGGATTGCCGTCGGTGATCTCGACTATCACCAGCTTCGCCCGCTCGATGACTGCCCGGTGCCACAGGTTTGCGGCACTGAAATTGAAGTATCCATTCTCGTCTATAGGGCATGTCTTGAAGATGACGATGTCGATCGGCTCCATGAAGCGCCGATAGTAGTCAGGGATTTCACCGAGATTGACGGGCATGTAGTTGCAGCGGCCAGCGTCGTGCTTTCGGCGGTCATAGCCGGTGAAGTGCTGGCTAATCCAGCAGAAGTGTTCGCCTTCAGGATCCGCTTCCAGAACGGCGCGGGGCCGCATGGAAAGACAAGAGCGAATTTTGACGTTTGCAAGTTCCTCTGCGCGGGCGGCCAGAGCCGTGTCGAACACGTCCGGCTGGCATAGCGACGTGCCATAGTCCAGCCACATGCCAGACTTCACAAAGCTGGCCGCCTGCTCGGCCGAAATCCGTGTTGCCGCAGTGCCCGCAGCCCTCAATGTCATTCTCTCCCCTTCCGCCTCTCCCGGCGGTTGTAGGCAGGCGCGCTCACCGTCGTCTGCATGGACTGCCGCGACGTTGAGGCCGATCTCAGATAATGCAACGAGCCAGCATCGGCTTTTAAGGGTCAGCTAAACTATCATACTCCGGAAAGGCTGGACCGCAACCATTCGAATGGACGCCCCATCCGTCCAACCCCACATACCATTCAGCTACGATGTTCCGATCGCGGGGGGTGAGCGCCGTCTTCGCGAGCGAAGCCACTCCGAGGCACGCGAGGTCCGCTTCGTGCCAAACCCTGCCGTCCCTCGGGGGTACCAAGCGTCAGGTTTTCACCACTAGCTGTTACCGGCTGCCGAAGATCGCCGACCCGACCCTGACGCTGGTGGCGCCGAAGGCGATTGCGGTCTCGTAATCGCCGGACATGCCCATCGACAGTTTTGCGACGCCGGCTTCGCGGGCGAGTTTTTCCAGCAGCGCGAAATGCGGGCCGGGGTTCTCGTCGGCGGGCGGGATGCACATCAGGCCTTCGATGGCGAGGCCATGGACGTCGCGGCAGCGGGTGACGAAAGCGACGGCGTCGCGTGGCTCGATGCCGGCCTTCTGCGGTTCCGAGCCGGTGTTGACCTGCACGTAGAGTCTTGGTGCGCGGCCCTGCCGGGCGATTTCCCTGGCGAGTTCGGCGGCGATCTTTTCGCGATCGACGGTCTCGATGACGTCGGCGAGCGCAACGGCTTCCTTCGCCTTGTTCGACTGCAGCGGGCCGATGAGATGAAGCTCGATGTCGGGGAATTCCTGTTTCAGCGCCGGCCATTTGGCCTGCGCCTCCTGCACCCGGTTTTCGCCGAAGACGCGCTGGCCGGCCTCGATCACAGGGCGGATGGCGTCGGCCTCAAAAGTCTTCGACACGGCAACCAGCGTCACGGAACCGGCGGCGCGGCCGGCCTCGCGCTCGGCAGCGCCGATCCTCGTCTTGACGGCGAAAAACTGTTCGACGGCGCTGGCCATGCCTATATCCTGCCTGTCTTTAATCGTCCTGGCCGGCTCGCCGCAGTTGACGGGTCCGGCAATCCATGGTGAACACCGCGACGACATTTACCTTGGCCACCGGGCCTTGTCCGGCGGTCTGCGCCTGCTTTTAAGTGAAAATCATCCGATGGCAACCGAACGATACAATCCGCGCGCGTCAGAGCCCAAATGGCAGAAAGCCTGGGCCGAAAAGAAGCTGTTCGAAGCGCAGAACGACGACCCGAAGCCGAAATACTATGTGCTGGAGATGTTCCCCTATCCGTCGGGGAAGATCCATATCGGCCACACCCGCAACTACACTATGGGTGATGTGGTGGCGCGCTACAAGCGGGCCAAGGGTTTTAACGTACTGCACCCGATGGGCTGGGATGCCTTTGGCATGCCGGCCGAAAACGCGGCCATGCAGAACAAGGTCCATCCCAAGGAGTGGACCTACGCCAACATCGCCGCCATGCGCGAGCAGCTCAAGATGATGGGCCTGTCGCTGGACTGGGCGCGCGAATTCGCCACCTGCGATGTCGACTATTACCACCGCCAGCAGATGCTGTTCCTCGATTTCGTCGCGAAGGGGCTGGTGACGCGCAAATCTTCCAAGGTCAACTGGGACCCGGAGGACATGACGGTGCTCGCCAACGAGCAGGTCATCGACGGCCGCGGCTGGCGCTCCGGCGCGCTGGTCGAACAGCGCGAGCTGACGCAGTGGTTCTTCAAGATCACCGACTTTGCCCAGGACCTGCTGGAGTCGCTCGACGGCCTCGGCGAATGGCCGGAAAAGGTCAAGCTGATGCAGCAGAACTGGATCGGGCGCTCGGAAGGGCTGCTGATCCGCTGGCCGCTGGCGGCACCCGTTGGCGACGCGCATGAGCTGGAAGTTTACACGACCAGGCCCGACACCATCTTCGGCGCCTCCTTCATGGCGGTCGCCGCCGACCATCCGCTGGCCAAAAAGGCCGCCGAGACCAATGTCGAGCTGGCCAAGTTCATCGAAGAGGTCCGCCACATGGGCACTTCGGTGGCGGCGCTGGAAACGGCTGAGAAGAAGGGCTTCGACACCGGCATTCGAGTCGTCCATCCGTTCGACGACAGCTGGACGCTGCCGGTCTATGTCGCCAACTTCGTTTTGATGGAATATGGCACCGGCGCCATTTTCGGCTGCCCGTCGGGCGACCAGCGCGACCTCGACTTCGCCAACAAATACGGCCTGCCGGTCATCCCGGTGGTGATGCCGGAGGGCGCCGACGCCAAGACCTTCCAGGTCACCGAAGAAGCCTATGTCGATGACGGCGTGATGATCAATTCGCGCTTCCTCGACGGCATGAAGCCGGAGCAGGCGTTCGACGAAGTGGCGAAGCTGCTTGAGCAGACGAGCATTGGCGGCCGGCCGATGGCCGAGCGCAAGGTGAATTTCCGCCTGCGCGACTGGGGCATTTCGCGCCAGCGCTACTGGGGCTGCCCGATCCCGATGATCCATTGCGAGGATTGCGGCGTGGTGCCGGTGCCGAAAGCCGACCTGCCGGTCAAGCTGCCCGACGACATCGAGTTCGACCGCCCCGGCAATCCGCTCGATCGTCATCCGACCTGGCGGCATGTCAAATGCCCGCAATGCGGCAAGGACGCGCGGCGCGAGACCGACACGATGGATACGTTCGTCGATTCGTCCTGGTATTTCGCGCGCTTCACCGCGCCCTGGGCCAACGAGCCGACCGAGCCGAAGGCTGCCGACGACTGGCTGGCCGTCGACCAGTATATTGGCGGCATCGAGCACGCGATCCTGCATCTGCTCTATTCGCGCTTCTTCACCCGCGCCATGCGCGAGACCGGACATCTCGACCTCGCCGAGCCGTTCAAGGGCCTGTTCACGCAAGGCATGGTGGTGCACGAGACATATCGGGTCGGCGGTGCGTCGAACAATGGCCGCTGGCTGTCGCCGGGCGAGGTCAAGATCGAGGATGTCGGCGGCAAGCGCCGCGCCATCGAGATCGCCACCGGCGAAGAGGCTGCGATCGGCTCGCTCGAAAAGATGTCGAAGTCGAAGAAGAACACGGTGAGCCCGGAAGACATCACCGACGGCTACGGCGCCGACACCGCGCGCTGGTTCATGCTGTCGGATTCGCCGCCCGAGCGCGATGTCGAATGGACCGACGATGGCGCTGCCGGCGCGCATCGCTTCATCCAGCGCGTCTGGCGCCTGGTGTCGATCGCCGCCGAGACGCTCGACGGCGTCAAGCCGCAGGCGGCCAGTGACGGCGAGGCCGGTGCTGTTTCCAAGGCCGCGCACAAGATCCTGAAGGCGATCGGCGAGGACATCGAGAAGCTCGGCTTCAACCGCGCCATCGCCCGCATCTACGAACTGGCCAATGCCTTGACCACACCGCTCAACGACGTTGCCGAGGGCAAGGCCGATGCGGCGCTCAAGGGCGCCTGCCGCGAAGCGGTGGAGATCTTGGTGCATGTGGTCGCGCCGGTCATGCCGCATCTGGCCGAGGAGTGCTGGCACACGCTGGGCGGTACCGATCTTGTCGCCGAACGGCCGTGGCCGGTCTACGATCCGGCGCTGGTCGTCGACAACGAGATCGTGCTGCCGGTCCAGGTCAACGGCAAGAAGCGCGGGGATTTGACAATTGCCCGCGACGCGGACCAAGGTGCTGTCGAAAAAGCCGTGTTGGCCCTCGACTTCGTGCAGAAAGCGCTCGAAGGTAAGGCGCCGCGCAAGGTCATCATCGTCCCGCAAAGGATCGTCAATGTCGTTGCCTGACCTGGGGAAGACAGAAGTGACGCGTTTGCTGCGCCGTACCGCGCTTTTCGGCCTGATCGCCTCGGTCGCGCTGGTTTCCGCCTGCACGGTGCGCCCGCTCTATTCGAGCGCGCCGCTGACGGCCGGCTCCACGGTCGGCGCTTCGGCCGAACTGGCGTCGATCTCGGTCAAGCCGGTCAAGACCCGCTACGCCCAGCAGGTCCGCAACAATCTGATCTTCGCGCTTGGCCAGGGTGCTGGCGAGCCGGCCGCGCCGGTTTATATGCTTGATCTTGGCGTTACCGAACTGGTCGAATCGGCGGCGCAGGTGCAGATTCAGACCGACGAGGACGAGCCGACCGCGGGTACGGTGACGCTAACCGCGAACTACGTGCTGACCGACGCCAAGACCGGCGTGGTCATCGCCACGGGCAAGCGCTCGATCCCATCGTCGTTCGACAAGCCGACCCAGGAGTTCGCCTCCTACCGGGCGCAGATCGACGCCGAGAACCGCGCTGCGCGCGAACTGGCCGAAATGGTGACCCTGTCCGTCGCCCAGGACCTGGTCAAGCATGGAAGGGCCTCGAGCTAGAGGCTTTCCCGCTTAGATTCCCGGCAACAAAAAAAGGCCGATCGCTCGGCCTTTTTTTGTTGCGCGATGCGCCTTGGCCTCAGCCGATCGTCTGGCCGGTCTTTGCCCAGTCGGCGAGGAACTGTTCCAGGCCCTTGTCGGTCAGCGGGTGTTTGACCAGCGCCTTCAGCGTCGCCGGCGGCGCGGTGACAACATCGGCGCCGATCAGGGCTGCCTGCTTGACATGGTTTACGGTGCGCGCCGAGGCAACGAGGATCTCGGTCTGGAAATCGTAATTGTCGTAGATCTGCCGGATCTCCTGGATCAGCTCCATGCCGTCGAGGCCGATGTCGTCAAGGCGGCCGACGAAAGGCGAGATAAACGAGGCGCCGGCCTTGGCTGCCAGCAAAGCCTGGTTGGCCGAGAAGCAGAGCGTGACGTTGACCAGGCGGTTCATCTCGGTGCGGATGGTCTTGCAGGCCTTCAGGCCGTCCAGCGTCAGCGGCACCTTGATGCAGACATTGTCGGCGATCTTGGCCAGAACCTTGGCCTGCTGCATCATCTCGGAATATTCAGTTGCGGTGACTTCGGCCGAGACCGGGCCCTTGACGATGTCGCAGATCTGCTTGGTGACTTCAGCGATCTTGCCGCCGGATTTCAGGATCAGCGACGGATTGGTGGTGACGCCGTCGAGCAGCCCCAGATCGTTCAGCTCACGAATGTCCTTGATATCGGCGGTGTCGACAAAAAATTTCATGGGGGGTCTCCTGAAGATTTTCATGTGCATGCAATGCACATTCGGGGTTGCCCTTTGATCTAGACCAAAGTCGGGGCAAGGTCACGCCTCATGATCGAAGATTCGCCCTTTGCCGCAGCCGCACCGGTGCTGGTGCCGATGCCTGCCGAACGCCCCTACACCTACGCCGTGCCTGCCGGCATGCGGGTGGTGCCGGGCTCGATCGTGCGCGTGCCGCTCGGTCCGCGCCAGGTTGCCGGCATCGTCTGGGATGGCGTTGTCGAAAAGGTCGATGCGAAGAAACTGCGGCCGATCGAGCAGGTCTTCGACTGCCCGCCGATCGATCGTGCGATGCGCCAATTCGTCGACTGGATCGCGCAATACACGCTGTCGCCGCCCGGTATGGTGGCGCGCATGCTGCTCCGGGCGCCGGAGGCCTTTGACCCGGAACCGTGGATCGAGGGCTTGCTGCGCACCTTGAACGAGCCCGACCGGATGACGGCTGCGAGAACGCGAGTGCTGGAGACAGCCGAAGGCGGGCTTGCCTGGACGCGCTCCGGGCTGGCGCATGCGGCTGGCGTGTCGTCGACAGTCATCGACGGGTTGAAAGCGCAAGGCGTGTTCGAGACGGTGATGATCCCGCCGCGACCGGTGGTCGCAGCACCCGATGCGAGCTATGCCGTGCCGGAGTTGATGCCGGATCAGGCCGATGCCGCCGCCACGCTGCGCAGCAATGTGATGGCCGGCGCCTTCGGCGTTACGCTGCTCGACGGCGTCACCGGATCGGGCAAGACGGAAGTCTATTTCGAAGCGGTGGCGGCCGCGCTCGACCAGGGCAAGCAGGTGCTGATCCTGCTGCCGGAGATCGCGCTGACGCACGCCTTTCTCGAGCGCTTCCAGCAACGCTTCGGCGCCAAGCCGGCGGAATGGCATTCGGACCTGCCGCCAAAAATGCGCGAACGGGTCTGGCGGCAAGTGGCGGAAGGCGGCGTGCGTGTCGTCGCCGGCGCGCGCTCGGCGCTGTTCCTGCCGTTCAGGCAACTAGGGCTGATCGTCGTCGACGAAGAGCACGACCCCGCCTACAAGCAGGAGGACCGCGTCTTCTACAATGCGCGCGACATGGCGGTGGTGCGCGGCCATATTGGCGGTTTTCCAGTGGTGCTGGCTTCGGCGACACCATCGGTCGAGAGCCGGGTGAACGCCCTGCAAGGCCGCTACGGCAGGGCGGTGCTTTCAGCGCGCTTTGCCGAGGCCGCCCTTCCCGACCTGAAGACGATCGACATGCGCCGCGCCCCGCCGGCGCGCGGCCGTTTCCTGTCGCCGGTGCTGATCGACCATATGCGGCGCACGCTGGAGAAACGGGAGCAGTCGCTGCTGTTCCTCAACCGGCGAGGCTATGCGCCGCTGACGCTGTGCCGGGTTTGCGGCCACCGTTTCGGCTGCCCGGTGTGCTCGGCCTGGCTGGTCGAGCACCGTTTTCGCGGGCAGCTCGTCTGTCACCATTGCGGGCACAATGAGCGCCGTCCCGAGGCCTGCCCGGAATGCGGCACGCTCGACCATCTGGTGGCTTGCGGTCCGGGCGTCGAGCGCATCGCCGAGGAGGTCGTCACGCACTTTCCCGATGCCCGCACCATCGTGCTCTCGTCGGACCTGATGGGCGGCGTGCGGCGGCTGAGACTCGAGCTGGAAGCCATCGCCGATGGCGAGGCCGACATCGTCATCGGCACGCAGCTGGTCGCCAAGGGGCACAACTTCCCCAACATGACTTTGGTCGGCGTCGTCGATGCCGATCTCGGTCTCGCCAATGGCGATCCGCGCGCCGCCGAGCGCACGTTTCAGCTGCTCAGCCAGGTGACCGGCCGCGCCGGCCGCACCGGCAAGAAAAGCCTTGGCCTGCTGCAGACATTTCAGCCGGAGCATCCGGTGATGCGGGCGATCGTCTCCGGCGATGCCGATGCTTTTTACGAGCGCGAGATCGCCGAGCGCGAGCGGGCGGCCCTGCCGCCTTTCGGCCGGCTCGCTGGCGTCATCGTCAGTGCCGCGTCGCGGGCGGAAGCCGAGGGCCATGCGCGTGGCCTGCGCCGTGCCGCACCCCAGGCCACCGACCTGTTCGTGCTCGGCCCGGCGGAAGCGCCGTTGTCCTTGCTTGGCGGACGCCATCGCTTCCGCCTGCTGATCCAGGGCGAGCGGCGCGCCGACATGCAAGGCTTCATCCGCACCATGCTGGCCGAGGGGCCGAAGCAGCGCGGCTCGGTGCGGGTGCAGGTCGACATCGACCCGCAGAGCTTTTTGTGAGATCGACCATGCAATTTCCACCGGAGCCATGAGCGCATGAAAACCCTTGGCCTGATCGGCGGCATGAGTTGGGAATCGACGGCGATCTATTATCGCCTGCTCAACGAGATCGTTCGCGAGCGTTTGGGCGGGCTGCATTCGGCAGAGCTTTTGCTGTGGTCGTTCGATTTCGCCGAGATTGCCGAGCGGCAGCATGAAGGGGACTGGCAAGGCGCCGGCGTGCTGTTGGTCGAAGCGGCGCGCAAACTGGAAGCCGCAGGCGCCGAAGGGTTGCTGATCTGCACCAACACCATGCACAAACTGGCTGACGCCGTGCAGGCGGCGGTGTCGATCCCGATCATTCATATTGCCGATGCCACGGCCGTCGCGGTCAAGGCTGCCGGCGTCAGCCGGCCGGCACTGCTGGCGACGCGCTTCACAATGGAACAGGATTTCTACAAGGGCCGGCTCATCGAGAAGTATGGGCTGCAGCCCGTGGTGCCGGATCAGGCCGGGCGCGACATGGTGCATCGGGTGATTTACGAGGAGCTCTGCCAGGGCATCGTCACAACAGAGTCGAAGGCCGCATACATCGATGAACTCGCCCGCATGCGGCGCGACGAAAAGATCGACAGCGTCATCATGGGCTGCACCGAGATCACCATGCTGATCGGCCAGCCGGATTTCGACATTCCGGTCTTCGACACGACGCGCATCCATGCCGAGGCGGCGGTCGCGTTCATGCTGCCATAGCCTCCTGCCCCTGACTCAGGGCTGGGCGGCCACGGCGATATTTCCGCTGCCGACCACTTTCAGCTTCCATCCGTCTGCTTCCGTGCCGGCCAGGTTGAGATGCCCGGTGAGGAAATACAGACGATCGGTGTCGGGCCCCTTGGCGGTGCAGAAGCGATCCTGCAGATAAGAGGGAGGCGTCGCCTGGTAGTACAGGTTCGCCACGATGCTGGCCGGACGCGTGCCCTTCGGCAGATCGGCAAGCGGGATCGAGTAGGTCAGCGTGTCGCTGCCGCCTGAGACGTAGTCGGGATCGTTTTCGACGGCGGTCGTGCCGACATCGACCGCAAGCTCTTCATCCGCGCCAAGGGCCTTGGCAATCTCGAGACGGCCTGAAAGTGGCAGGAAGCCCGAGGGCAATATGCGGTTGTCCTTCACCTCCGTGCAGATCGACAGGAAGCTGGTGGTCAGTTCGCCTTCCGGCTTCGAATGCGCATTGCAGACCGGATTGGGCGTATTGGCGGGCGGCGTGGAAACCAGTTCCTGATAGATCTGAACCTGATCCTGCCGCGTGATCTTCTGGTAGTGCGGCTGATGCGGCCGCTCGCCGGGGTGGATCCGGCCGGAGCAGTCGTCCTTCCACCACAGCTCGCCATCGAGCGGTTTGCCGTCCGCGTCGGTGATCACGCCGGCGGCGTTGGTTCGGCCGGAGACCCAGAGCTGCTCGCCGTTCTGGTCGAGCACGCTGAAGGTGAGAAATGCACGCCGGAAACCCACTCCGGAGGGAAACTTGTGACCGGCGAAGTTCTTCACCGTCACTTTGGCGTCAAGCGCATCTCCAGTCATGGCGATATCACTGATAGCGACGGCGGCGGTTGTCTGCGACGCCATGTCCAGCATTGACTGTTCGGTGAGAACGAGCGGATCGAGCGCCTTCTTGCCCATCATCGGATCACGCGTCCTGATGCCGAAGACATCGGGAAACTGCTGCGCCATCTTGACCAGGAAGACGTTGAGACCGACGAGCGTGTGGCGCGCAAATCCCTCGCGAGCCGAAAGATCAGGGGCGTTGCTGGACTCGGTCTCCGGGAAATTCAGATTTTCCTGGATGCTGGCGATCTTGCTCATCGTCGGCGATCCGTCCTGTTCCGTCGACGGCATGTGGCAGCCCTGACAGCTTCGCGGCGTGGCGCCGGCGCCGAGCGGCAGCGGACCATCGGGCGTGCTGCCGGTTCGATAGGCGCTGAACGCCCACTCCGGATAGGTTGTCTGTTCGTAGATATGCGCCAGGGTGTTGGTGCCTTGCAGGACCGGCAAGTGAACCGTGTGGCATGTGCCGCAAACCTCGGAGCTCATGATCGTGGCATCGTGGACCGGCTTGATGCCAAGCGCGGTGTGCATCGGCCCGACTTCCGGCTTTTCGAAGGGGCCGATGAGCGCATCCGGCGAACCGACCATGAAACTGCCGGTGAAGGTCTTGGCAAAGCCGCTGGCGTGCGGATTGAGCAGGGCCTGCCGCTCATCCACGCAGGCGTTTTGCGGTTTGTCGGCCAGCGGCTCGCTGGCCTTGCTGTTGAGCACCATGCGGTGGCAGGAGGTGCAGGTGATGCCGTCGCGGGCAAGCATGCCATAATTGGCGAGTGCCGAACTCGGATTGTCGGCCGGCCATGGCGTCGCGTCGACCATGTCGCGCAGGAACAGTTCGCATTTGCCCGAGCGCGCCTTCTCGTCGATATGAAATTGCCGTTCCCCGGCTATGCCATGGCAGCCGAGGCAAACGTCCTGCACGACACCAGACATTTTGGGGTGAAAGCTTTGCGTTTCGCTCGCCAACTGCGCGAAGAAAATCGGGTCCCGGCCGCCGAGCCCCATCGGCGAGGTTCGCCAGGTGGCCAGCGGAGACAGGTTGATCAGGCCATCGCCATGCGGGTTCGGTTTGGTCATGTCGAACTGCAGCCCGGTGCTGCCGGCGTCGTGACAGCCAAGGCATTGGCTCGAGGTCAGGAAGGTGTCGGACGCATCGGGGCCTTTGGCTCCGACCCAGGTGTTGTCGTAGGTTTCGGAAGGCATTCGCGACACGGTGTCATAGGTCGGCATTTCGCGGACATAGGCCCGCAGCGCCGCGATCACGCCGGCGTTCGGGCTGTAGAGCGGTTCGCCAAGCCGCGGCTTGGCATTGACCGGCAGAACGACGGCCTGGTGCAAGGTCGGCGCCGGCGACCCCTGGAAAAAATCCTGGGCGAGATAGTTGAGCGGCTTGCCGGGTTCACCCGCGATGTTCTTGGGAGATGCGAAGGTCAGATTGTCGGTCGCCGAGGCATGGCAGTTCATGCAGTACTGGGCAAAGCCCATATTCGGCAGGCTGTTGTTGTCGGCCGGCAGCGCCGGCCAGTCCGGAGTCCAGCCGCTCTGGCTGCCAAAGCCGTACCAGCCCCAGAACCAGCCGTCATAGGAGGCGGCGGCATCGCGGATCATGATGGCGGCGCCGCTGGTCGGGAACAGTTTGCGCGGATCGACGGCGTGGCAATCCGAGGCCGGTTCGGAAAACATCTCCTTGACCATGATAGCGCCGTCGGGAACCGGCGGCGGATGATCGACCTCGCCTTCGGCCGGGCGGTTCTTGCGAAGCCAATCCGTCATCTCCGGTGAATACCAGATCATCACAGGCGCATGGGTTCCGAAATCCTTGCCCTGCCACGCGCCGTTGACCAGGGTGGCGATGCTCGGTCCGGCCGGGCGCACGAATTTGTCGTGCACCCATCCGGCGGCCTCGCCGCGATAGCAGTAATTGCCCAGATACTGATTGAGCTTGTTCTCGTAGTCCCCCAAGGACAGCGCCGAAGGCTTGCGGATCGTCGCCTCGAGCTGCTGGCAGGCCAAAGGATCGGCAGGAACCATGGCCGTCGGTCGTTCGGCGATACAGTCTGCGCGTGCGCCCTGCGCGATCACCGCAAGGGCTGCCGCAGCAACCCAGATCCCGGCCAGATGCAACGTCCGACAAAGACCTGGCATGATCCTCTCCGAATTTTCAGATCCTGCCTGCCGCAATTCATCGGCACAGATTTCACAAGTGATTGTGAAAAATGCGAAATTGGCGAAGCAAACAAGAAATCGGCTAAAAGAACATTCGAAGCATAGTACTGACTTTACGTGAGGGCAAGACAGGCAGCCTATACTGTAGAAGAAATCAGGCTGGATTTTCTTGTTTAAGAGTTTTCTTACATACCGGTCGAGTTGGCGGCAAACCGATCATGCGTGCGGACGAAGCAGGTCAGCGCCCTGGTGCCGAAACTTCGGCTGGCCCGCTGCACGCTTGACTTCCTTTCCCAGCGACATTCAATGCATCCATTGCTGTGAGGGGACCCAAAAAATGGAATTTGCATTTCCGTGGCCGACGAGCCAGGGCGAGTGGCTGGCATGGTCGAGCGCAGTTGTCACGCTCGCCTTCGGCCTGCTGCTGTTTCTGGCGCCCAGAATTGGTTTCAGGATTCTTCGGCTGCAGCCCAAGCCCGAAAAACTCGCCGCCATCGCCGAAGGGCGCGGCCGCATGTCGGGCTTCTATCTCGGCGTCAGCCTGTGCTGCCTCCTGCTGGCGCAGCCCTTGCTCTACATGGCGCTCGGCTTTTCCTGGCTGTTCACCGCCTTCGGCCGCTTGCTGTCGATGATGTCGGACGGCGCCAACACGCCCTTCAACTGGGTTTCCATCGTTGTGGAACTGGCGCTGGCCGGGCTGCCGCTCGCCTTCGCCTTCGGCTTTTTGCCTTGAATCCAACGGCTTCGGTTGAACTCAGCCGCAGGATGCGACAATAGTGCCTGAAAAGCATGCGGAACGACGCATTGCGGTCTTAAAATGCCTGTGCTAGACGGCAATCGACTTTCGGCCGGGGATAGCGGAAGCCGCGCCTCCGTGCTTGGAAAAACGTAGTAAGGTCAAAGATTTAGCCAGAGTTTTTGCTCGCGCCAACAATCTGCGGCCTGTCAGACAAGAGAAAAGACGGTCCGTGGCCCAATCGTCATCGCCAATCTCAGGTGTCGCAGAACGCTATGCGGGTTCGCTGTTCGAACTCGCGCTGCAGGCAAATTCGATCGCCAAGGTCGAGACCGACCTCAACAGTTTCGCCAAGATGCTCGATGACAGCGCCGACCTTACGCGCCTCATCAACAGCCCGGTGTTCTCCAGCGAGGACCAGGCCAAGGCGATCGCGGCAATCGCCGACAAGGCTGAAATCACCGGGCTGACCGGAAATTTCCTGCGTGTCGTTGCGCGCAATCGCCGTCTCTTCGCTGTCCCCGGCATGATCAAGGCTTTCCGCCAGATCGCCGCCGAACATCGCGGCGAGACCGCTGCTGAAGTCACCTCGGCTCATGAGCTGACGGCGCCCCAGCAGGCTGAACTGAAGGCGGCGCTGAAAAGCGTTGCCGGCAAGGACGTGGCCATCACCGTCACCGTCGACCCGTCGCTGCTCGGCGGGCTGGTGGTCAAGATGGGCTCGCGCCAGATCGATACGTCGCTCAAAACCAAACTCAATTCGCTCAAGCTTGCACTGAAAGAGGTCGGCTGATGGACATCCGCGCCGCGGAAATTTCCGCAATTCTGAAAGACCAGATCAAGAATTTCGGCAAGGAGGCCGAGGTCTCCGAAGTCGGCCAGGTGCTGTCCGTCGGTGACGGTATCGCCCGCGTCTACGGCCTCGACAATGTCCAGGCCGGCGAGATGGTCGAGTTCCCCGGCGGCATCCGCGGAATGGCGCTCAACCTCGAAGCCGACAATGTCGGCGTCGTCATCTTCGGCGCCGACCGCGACATCAAGGAAGGCGACATCGTTAAGCGCACCGGCGCCATCGTCGATACGCCTGTCGGAATGGGCCTGCTCGGCCGCGTCGTCGACGCGCTCGGCAATCCGATCGACGGCAAGGGCCCGATCAAGGCGACCGAGCGCAAGCGAGTCGACGTCAAGGCGCCCGGCATCATCCCGCGCAAGTCGGTGAACGAGCCGATGTCGACCGGCCTCAAGGCCATCGATGCGCTGATCCCGGTCGGCCGCGGCCAGCGCGAGCTGGTCATCGGCGACCGTCAGACCGGCAAGACCGCGATCATCCTCGACACGATGCTCAACCAGAAATCGGTGCACGACAACGGGCCGGAGAAGGAAAAGCTCTACTGCGTCTACGTCGCTATCGGCCAGAAGCGCTCGACGGTTGCGCAGTTCGTCAAGGTTCTCGAAGAGCGCGGCGCGCTCGAATATTCGATCATCGTCGCCGCGACCGCTTCCGACCCGGCGCCGATGCAGTTCCTGGCGCCGTTCACCGCCTGCACCATGGGCGAATATTTCCGCGACAATGGCATGCATGCGCTGATCAGCTATGACGATCTGTCGAAGCAGGCCGTCGCCTACCGCCAGATGTCGCTCCTGCTGCGCCGCCCGCCGGGCCGCGAAGCCTATCCGGGCGACGTGTTCTACCTGCATTCGCGTCTTCTCGAGCGGGCTGCCAAGCTCAATGACGACAATGGCGGCGGTTCGCTGACCGCGCTGCCGATCATCGAGACGCAGGCCAACGACGTCTCGGCCTACATCCCGACCAACGTCATCTCGATCACCGACGGCCAGATCTTCCTGGAAACCAACCTGTTCTTCCAGGGCGTTCGCCCGGCCGTCAACGTCGGCCTGTCGGTGTCGCGCGTCGGTTCCTCGGCGCAGATCAAGGCGATGAAGCAGGTCGCCGGCTCGATCAAGGGCGAGCTCGCGCAGTACCGCGAAATGGCGGCCTTTGCGCAGTTCGGTTCCGATCTCGACGCCGCCACGCAGCGCCTGCTCAATCGCGGCGCGCGCCTGACCGAGCTGTTGAAGCAGCCGCAGTTCTCGCCGCTCAAGGTCGAGGAGCAGGTCACGGTGATCTTCGCCGGCGTCAACGGCTATCTCGACAAGCTGACGATCAACCAGGTCGGCAAGTTCGAGCATGGCCTGCTGTCGCATATGCGTGCAGCCGGCAAGGACGTGCTCGACGCCATCCGCAAGGAGAAGGCGCTGTCGGACGATCTGCGCGCCAAGCTGAAGGCGGAAATCGACGCCTTCGCCAAGACCTTTGCTTGAGATAAGCCGGACGCACGGGATCAGGTTTGAAGCATGCCTTCATTAAAAGACCTTCGTAACCGTATCGCCTCGGTCAAGGCGACGCAGAAGATCACCAAGGCGATGCAGATGGTCGCCGCGGCGAAGCTGCGTCGCGCGCAGGAAGCGGCGGAAGCCGCACGGCCCTATTCGGAACGGATGGGCGCGGTGCTGGCCAACATCACGCAGGCGATCGGCGGCGGCGGCGATGCCCCGGCGCTGATGACCGGCACCGGCAAGGATGACGTGCATCTGCTCGTCGTCTGCACCGCCGAGCGCGGCCTGTGCGGCGGCTTCAATTCGCAGATTGCCCGCCTCGCCCGCGATCATATCCGCAAGCTCCTGGCCGACGGCAAGCAGGTCAAGATCATCTGCGTCGGCAAGAAGGGCTTTGACATATTGCGTCGCGACTACGCGTCGCTGGTGATTGACCGCGTCGATCTGCGCGAGGTCAAGACGCTCGGCTTCGTCAATGCCGATGCGATTGCCCGCAAGGTCATCCACCTGTTCAACGAGGGTGGCTTCGACATCTGCACGCTGTTCTATTCGCAGTTCAAGTCGGTGATCAGCCAGATCCCGACCACGCAGCAGATCATTCCGGCGGGTGTGGCTTCCGCTCCGGCCGCGGCTGCGGACGGTGGCAATGCCGTCTATGAATATGAGCCGGAGCCGGGCGAAATCCTCTCCGATCTCATCCCGCGCAACATCTCTGTTCAGGTTTTCCGTGCGCTGCTCGAAAACGCAGCCGGCGAAATGGGCGCCAAGATGAGCGCCATGGACAATGCGACGCGCAATGCCGGCGACATGATCAACAAGCTGTCGATCACCTACAACCGCCAGCGGCAGGCGCAGATCACCAAGGAACTGATCGAAATCATTTCGGGCGCCGAAGCGCTCTAGGCGCGACCGCCAGAGGGTCATCGGCCTTCTGATGGAGCGTGAGAAACAAAGGACGAAAAGGGTAAAGACGATGGCGAAAGCAGCGACCCCGAAGACTGCCGCAAAGGCGGCACCAGCGAAGGCTCCGGCAGCAGCGGCGAAGGCCGCTCCGGTCAAGAAGGCAGCTGCGCCCGCCAAGGCGGCAGCTCCCGTCAAGGCAGCTGCAGCCAAGACGCCGGTGGTTTCGGTCAAGAAGACGGGTGTTGTCGGCAAGGTTCGCCAGGTCATCGGCGCCGTCGTCGACGTGCAGTTCGGCGATCACCTGCCGGCCATCCTGAACGCGATCGAGACAGTCAATGTCGGCAACCGCCTGGTGCTCGAGGTTGCCCAGCATCTCGGCGAAAACACCGTGCGCTGCATCGCCATGGACTCGACTGAAGGTCTGGTTCGCGGCCAGGAGGTCTATGACACCGGCGCGCCGATCACCGTTCCGGTCGGCCCGGGCATGCTCGGCCGCATCATCAACGTCATCGGCGAGCCGGTCGACGAAGAAGGCCCGGTCGACGGCATCGAGATGCGCTCCATCCACCAGCCTGCCCCGTCCTATGTCGAGCAGTCGACGGAAGCGCAGATCCTGATCACCGGCATCAAGGTTCTCGACCTTTTGGCGCCATACGCCCGCGGCGGCAAGATCGGCCTGTTCGGCGGCGCCGGCGTCGGCAAGACGGTGCTGATCCAGGAACTGATCAACAACGTCGCCAAGGCGCATGGCGGCTTCTCGGTGTTCGCCGGCGTTGGCGAGCGCACCCGCGAAGGCAACGATCTCTATCACGAGTTCATCGAGTCCGGCGTCAACAAGAAGGGCGGCGGCGAAGGCTCCAAGGCGGCACTGGTCTATGGCCAGATGAACGAGCCGCCGGGCGCGCGTGCCCGCGTCGGCCTGACCGGACTGACGGTCGCCGAATATTTCCGCGACCAGGGCCAGGACGTGCTGTTCTTCGTCGACAACATCTTCCGCTTCACGCAGGCAGGTTCCGAAGTGTCGGCGCTGCTCGGCCGTATTCCTTCGGCCGTGGGCTATCAGCCGACGCTGGCCACCGACATGGGCGCGCTGCAGGAACGCATCACGACGACCACCAAGGGCTCGATCACTTCGGTGCAGGCGATTTACGTGCCTGCCGACGATTTGACCGATCCGGCGCCGGCGACCTCGTTTGCCCACCTTGACGCGACGACCGTGCTCAACCGCGCGATCTCGGAAAAGGGCATCTACCCGGCCGTCGACCCGTTGGACTCGACCTCGCGCATGCTCGACCCGCTGGTCGTCGGCGACGAGCACTACAGCGTCGCGCGCCAGGTGCAGTCGATCCTCCAGCGCTACAAGTCGCTGCAGGACATCATCGCCATCCTGGGCATGGACGAATTGTCGGAAGAGGACAAGCAGACGGTGGCTCGCGCCCGCAAGATCGAGCGCTTCCTGTCGCAGCCCTTCTTCGTCGCCGAAGTGTTCACCGGCGCGCCGGGCAAGCTGGTCGACCTCGCCGACACCATCAAGGGCTTCAAGGGCCTCTGCAACGGTGACTATGACCACCTTCCGGAAGCTGCCTTCTACATGGTCGGCGGCATCGAGGAAGCGGTCGAGAAGGCACAGCGCCTGGCGGCCGAAGCAGCATAAGAAGCGAATAGCGAATAGGGAGTAGCGAATAGGGATTGATGGGTTGAGCGCGTGTTCTTTCACTACTCGCTACTCACTATTCCCTACTCGCTAAAATGATCATGGCTGAAGCTTTCAAATTCGAACTGGTTTCGCCGGAGCGCCTGCTGGTTTCCGAGCAGGTCGAGTCCGTCGTCATTCCGGGCGCCGAAGGCGAGATGACCGTGATGGCGCATCACGCACCGGTGATGACGACGATCAAGCCGGGCGTTGTCACGCTGAAGACAGCGGCAGGCCAGGAAGAGCGCTATGTGGTGTTCGGCGGGTTCGCCGACATCGTGCCGTCAGGCTGCACGCTGCTGGCAGAATCGGCCGTGGCCGTGAAGGATGTCGATCGCACCGATCTCGCCCGCCGCATCCAGGAAGCCAAGGAAGACGCTGCCGACGCCAAGGACGACCAGACCCGCAGCAAGGCAGAGCAGTTCCTTAGCCAGCTCACCACTCTGGAAAGCGCCATTCTGCCGGCGTAAGGGCCGGCTATCTCCTCGTCATTCCAAGCGGAGCGAACGCGAAGCGGAGCGCAGGCTTGGGACTCATGCCGCGACATTAGTAGCGCCGAATGAGTGTTCGGTAGCGATCCTTCGCGCCCCCTCTGTCCTACCGGACATCTCCCCACAGGTGGGGAGATCGGCTGTCATTGCGGGGCTTGCGCCATCTCCAACGTTGCAGGACCAGCACCGGCATCCGGGCTGCCTATCTCCCTCCTTGTGGGGGAGATGTCCGGCAGGACAGAGGGGGGCGCTGTCCCGCCAACGTCAGAGTTCGGTCCTCAACGCTTTATTGTTGCGGCACTGATCCCAGCGCATAGCTCAGGATTGTTCACTCTGTATGCCGAGTGCGGCGAAGGCCAGAGCCGGACCGCCCCGCCGCAGGTGGACGAGATGGACGGCGACGAGTTCAATCAGCGTCTGGCGCTCGGCGTGGTCCCTGGCGAAGCCGGCGAGGTCGAACACCGCCGCCACGGTTTCGTTCGCCGGCAGCTGCTGGCTCAAAAGTGCCGTCAACGCCGTGTCGAGCGGATCGGTGAAATGGCTTTCGGGCAAGGTTGTTCCGCGCGCACCGCAAGCGGCAATCCAGGCCGCCACCACAAGCGTGAGATGAACGAACTCAGTACCGGCTTCGAGGCACTCGATGGCCGACGCGACAATCCGCTGCGGCAGTTTCTGGCTGCCGTCATTGGCGATCTGCGCCGTGCGGTGGGCGAGCGCGGTGTTGGAAAAACGCTCAGTGAGCTCGGCCGTGTAGGCTGATGTATCGAGCCCGGCATCCTCCGGCAGCGTCGAAGCGGCCTCGGCCCACAAGGCATCGACGAACTGTCGGATTGCCGGATCGGCGAAGGCGCGGTCGACCGTGGCGTGCCCGCTGAGCAAGCCGAGATAGGCGATCCCCGAATGCGAGCCGTTGAGCAACCTCAGCTTCATGTCTTCAAAGGGGCCGACATCACTGACCATGGTGACACCGAACTTTTCCCAGGCCGGCCGGCCCGCCGGGAAATTGTCTTCGACCACCCATTGGCAGAATGGCTCGGTCATCACCGGCCAGGCGTCGTTGAACCCAAGCTCAACAGCGATGCGCGCCCGGTCGGCGTCGGTGGTCGCCGGCACGATGCGGTCGACCATGCTCGAGGGGAAGGCCACTTCGTCGGCGATGTGCCGGGCAAGGTCGGCATCGCCAGAAGTGGCGAGCCGGGCATCGCCTGTGGCGAGCCGGGGGTCACGCTGCTTGGCAAATTCGACCAGCAGCCGGTGCAACGTGGCGCCATTGGCCGGGAGATTGTCGCAGCAGAGCACGGTGAAAGGCGGGGTGCCGGCGGCGCGGCGCCGCGCCAGCGACTCGGCGAGAAAACCATGCGCCGTCTTCGGGCTTTGCGGGTTCGCCAGATCATGGACGATGTCGGGATGGGATGTATCGAGACTGCCGTCGGCGGCCCTGAGATAGGCCTTTTCGGTGATCGTCAGCGTGACGATGCGGGTGCGCGGATCGGTCAGCACGGCCAGCACCGCGCCCGGGTCTTCCGGCGCCACCAGCAGCGACTGGATCGAGCCGACGACCCGCAGGCTCTCACCGTCGCTGCTTCTCACCGCCAGCGTGTAGAGACCGTCCTGCGGCGCCAGCGCGTCACGCGTGTCGGTGCTGCGCAAGGACACGCCGACAATGCCCCAGCCGGTCTCGCCGGCCGCCAGGCAGTCGTCGACATAGGCCGCCTGATGGGCGCGATGGAAAGCGCCGACGCCGAGATGGACGATGCCCGGCGCGACACTGCCGCGGTCATACGAGGGAACGGCGACCTGTTTCGGTAATGACTTTAGCTTGCTGACGGAGAGATGGCCGTGCGTCATGACATGCAAAAGGGTTGAGGGGTGGAGTGCATGGCGGGGTTCCTGCGCGGCAAATCACAAGCGGCGTAACACCTGTTTCCCGATGCCGCAAGGATGCCGATGTCCGGCAGCGGCGTTGACATCGTTCCGGCCCGACCGTACCGATACCGGGCCTGGGAGGAGCCGCCTTTCGATGATCGCGCTGACCGATCCGGATCTGCTGTTTCCGCCCGAAGCGCAGTCGCGTTCGTTGGCCCGCGACCTTTACGCCGGCGTAAAGGATCTGCCGATCGTCAGCCCGCACGGCCATACCGATCCGCGCTGGTATGCGCTCAACGAGCCGTTTCCCGACCCGGCGCAATTGCTCATTGTGCCGGACCACTACATTTTCCGCATGCTGTTCAGCCAGGGCGTTCGTCTGGAGGATCTCGGCGTGCCGACGCTCGACGGCGCGCCGGCGGAGACCGACGGCAGGATCATCTGGCGGCGCTTTGCCGAGCACTACTATCTGTTTCGCGGCACGCCGACTCGGCTGTGGCTCGACCACGTGCTCGCCCATCTGTTCGGCATCGACGAGCCGCTGAATCCGGCAACAGCCGACCGCCACTACGACACCATCGCTGCACTGCTGCAGCGCGACGAGTTTCGCCCGCGTGCTTTGTTCGAGCGCTTCAACATCGAGGTGATCGCGACGACCGAGGGCGCGCTCGACGATCTCAAATGGCACGAGGCGATCCGCGACAGTGGGTGGCAAGGGCGTGTCGTTACCGCCTATCGGCCGGACGCTGTCGTCGATCCCGATTTCGAGGGGTTTTCCGCCAATCTCGATCGGCTTGGCGAGATCACCGGCTGCGACACTGGTGGTTGGGCCGGCTATCTCGATGCGCATCGCCAGCGGCGCGCCTTCTTCAAAGGTTTCGGCGCAACGTCATCCGATCACGGCCATCCGACGGCCGACACCGCCAATCTTTCGGATGCCGCCGCCGCCGAACTGTACAGCCGCATCCGCGGCGGCTCGGACGATGAGCGCGAGCGCAAACTGTTTCGCGCCCAGATGCTTACCGAGATGGCCAAGATGAGCCGCGATGACGGGCTGGTGCTGCAGATCCATCCCGGTTCCCTGCGCAATCATTCGCCGGCTATTTTTCGAAAATACGGCCGGGACAAGGGCTTTGATATCCCGACCCAAACCGACTATGTGACGGCGCTGAAGCCGCTGCTCGACTGTGTCGGGCTGGAGCGCGATCTCACCATCATCCTCTTCACGCTCGATGAAGCCAGTTATGCGCGCGAACTGGCGCCGCTGGCCGGCGTCTATCCGGCGCTGAAACTCGGGCCGGCCTGGTGGTTTCACGACAGCCCGGAGGGCATGCGCCGGTTCCGCGAGATGACCACCGAGACCGCCGGCTTCTACAACACCGTCGGTTTCAACGACGACACCCGCGCCTTTCCGTCGATACCGGCTCGCCACGATGTGGCGCGTCGGGTCGACTGCGCCTTTCTCGCGCGCCTCGTCGCCGAGCACCGGCTGCGCGAAGACGAGGCGCATGAGCTAGCGCGGGAATTGGCCTACACGCTGGCAAAAAAGGCCTATCGACTCTGAGCTGACGCTTGCGCTTTTTCAGCGCCTTGGGGGTCGCGGGCCATGGAATACACGCAAACGGTGGACACGATGAGCATGACCAGGATCGATCTCTCCGCCTTCAGCCTTGCTGGCAAGCGCATCCTCGTCACCGGCGCCAACACCGGCATCGGGCAGGGCATAACCTTGTCGATCGCGCGCGCCGGCGGCGCAGTCATCGGCGTCGGCCGTTCGGCGATGGACGATACAGCTGAGAAAGTCGCCGCAGCGGGCGGACAGTTCGAGGCGGTAGGCTGCGATCTCGCCGACCATGCCGCCGCACAAGCGATGCTCGACCGCGTCTGTGAGGAAACCGGGCCGCTCGACGGCCTGGTCAACAATGCCGGCATCATCCGCCGTGCCGATGCGGTCGATCTCACCGAAGCCGATTGGGATGACGTCACCGACGTCAATTTGAAGACGGTGTTTTTTCTCAGCCAGAGTTTTGCCAGGCGCGTGCTTGCCGAGCCGGGACGGCGCGGCAAGATAGTCAATATCGCCTCGGTGCTGAGTTTCCAGGGCGGCATTCGCGTTGCGTCGTATACCGCCTCGAAACATGGCGTGCTCGGCATCACAAGGCTGCTCGCCTGCGAGTGGGCGGCAAAAGGTATCAACGTCAATGCCATCGCGCCGGGCTATATCGAAACCAACAACACCGAGGCGTTGCGCGCCGATCCCGACCGCAGTGCGTCCATCCTGGCGCGCATTCCCGCCGGGCGCTGGGGCGGACCGGAAGACATCGGCGACGCCGCCGTGTTCCTGCTGGCGCCGGCGTCCAACTACATGCATGGCGCGGTGGTGCCGGTGGATGGCGGCTGGCTGGCGCGATAGGAGTAGCAATGAACAAAGCAAAGATCTTTGCGCATGCCGGCGAGGGCGCGTGGACGCCGACCCCGGACGGCAATCGAAGGCGGGTTCTGCTGCACACCGATGAGCTGATGATGGTCGAGTTCGGCTTCGACGCGGGCGGCGTTGGCGCGCTGCATTCGCATCCGCATGTCCAGGCGAGCTATGTCGCCGAGGGCCGCTTCGAGGTGACCGTCGACGGCAGAAGCGAAATCCTGGAGACGGGCGGCAGCTTCATCGTCCCGTCGAACCTCGTGCATGGCGTCAAAGCGCTCGAGGCCGGTCGGCTGGTCGACAGCTTTACCCCGCACCGCGCCGATTTCCTGGACTGACACAGTCTTCTCCAGGGTTCCGAAACGAAAAGCCCGCGCCTCGAGAGAGGCGCGGGCTTGTTGCCTGGGCGCTTGTGGCGCCGCGGTACTCGATACATCACCGCAGGGTCGGGACGGTGCCGCAAGATGGTGAAAATAGATTTAACAGGGCTGGATTAGCCCCGCTTTATCGGCCAAGCAGGACGGCAGGTCTTTGGCGAGCCGAATGCCGGCGGAACGAATGGCGCGGGCGGACTCAACCATGCATCCGCTTCAACAGCAGGCGACAAGGTGATGCAAATATCGGCGGCGAGCCTCCCGGCGCAGGATCCCAAGCGGCGTGTCTTGAAGGACGTGTTCGGCTTCGACGACTTTCGTCCCGGCCAGGCCGATGTGATGGAGGCGCTGCTGGCCAGGCGTCATGTGCTGGCCGTCATGCCGACGGGTGCGGGCAAATCGCTCTGCTACCAGGTTCCGGCGCTGGTTCTGGGCGGGCTCACCATTGTCGTTTCGCCGCTGGTGGCGCTGATGCAGGATCAGGTCGCGGCCTTGCGGCTTGCTGGCGTTGCCGCCGATACGATCAACTCCTCGATCGAGCGCGATGCCAATATCGCGGCGTGGCGCCGTGTCGCGGCGGGCCAGACGCGCCTGCTCTATCTCGCACCGGAGCGGTTGATGACCGCACGCATGCTCGAGGCGCTGGCCAGGCTCGATGTCCGGCTGATCGCCGTCGACGAGGCGCATTGCATCTCGCAATGGGGGCCGGCGTTCCGGCGCGAATATGAAGAACTGTCGCGGCTGCGCGATATTTTCCCCGATGTGCCGATCATTGCGCTGACGGCGACGGCCGACGAGGCCACGCGCACCGACATCGAAGCGCAATTGTTTGCCGGACGCGTCGAAACCGTGGTGCTGGGTTTCGACCGGCCGAACATCAAGCTTGCCATCGAGGCCAAGCAGGACAGCAAGCGCCAGCTCTTGAGCTTCGTCCAGGGTCATCAAGGCCGCAGCGGCATCGTCTATTGCCTGTCGCGCAAGAAGACCGAAGAGATGGCGGCGTTCCTCGACAAGAACGGCGTCACCGCTCTGGCCTATCATGCCGGCATGAGCAAAGAGGCGCGTGACGCCAACCAGAACAGTTTCATGACCTTGTCCGGCGTCGTCATGGTAGCGACCATCGCCTTCGGCATGGGCATCGACAAGCCGGATGTCGCCTATGTCTTCCACACCGACCTGCCGGGCAGCCTGGAGGCCTACTATCAGGAAATCGGCCGTGCCGGCCGCGACGGGCGGACGGCCGAGGCGCATATGCTGTTTGGTCTCGGCGATATCCGCATGCGCCGGCTTTTCATCGACGACGAGGACGCGCCGGCGGAACACAAAAGGCGCGCCCATGGCCGACTCAATACGCTGATCGGCTATTGCGAGACGGCTGAGTGCCGCCGCCAGGTCCTGCTTGGCTATTTCGGCGAAGAAGCATCGGCTTGCGGCAATTGCGACACCTGTCTCGACGAGGCGCCGCGCGCCGATGGCGGCGCGGAGGCGCGGATCATCCTCGCTGCTGTGCGCGAGACCGGCGAACGCTTCGGCGCGGGCCATGTCGTCGACATTCTGCTCGGCCATGAAACCGAGAAGGTGCTGGCCAGGGGGCACCAAAGGCTCGCCAGCTTCGGGACCGGACTGGCACACAAGAAGGATTTCTGGCTGTCGCTGATCCGCCAGCTTGTCGCAGGTGGCTTTCTGGTACCGGATCCCGGTGGCCATGGCGGCCTTGCCATCGCGGAAAAAGGCCATGCGCTTGGGCGAGGCGAAATGGCGTTCCAGTACCGCGTCGAAATGCGACTCCGTGCATTGCGCGGCAAGGCCCGCGCCGGCCAGACTCCCAAGGGCGAAAATGTGGATGCGTCGCTGCTGGCCACGCTCAAGACGCTGCGCCTGCGTCTCGCCAAGGAACGCCGGGTGCCGGCCTACGTGGTGTTTTCCGATCGCACGCTGATCGACATGGCCGAGCGTCGCCCGCATGACCTCGACGCCTTCGCCGAGGTCAATGGCGTGGGTGCGGCGAAGCTCAAGGAGTTCGGCGAGATTTTTCTGAGCGCGATCGACGCGCATCCGGATCCGGCGTCCGGTTGAGAGGGTTTGGGCCCTAGTCCGGGTAGCTAGCGCCCTGCTGCAACGGGAGTGGCCAATTTGCGCCGCACATGGCTGGGGTTATCGAAACACCTAGCGCGGGAGGCTATAGCCTGCCGGAGAAAAGGGGCGACGACAATGACACATTAACGAGCGGCGTAGCCGCTTACCGGGCAGTTCTGCGTTATGGGAACAGAATAGGGACCTTCAATGCCCTTGCAGGTGCGAAACTTTCCCGTCGCTGGCTTGGCCGGCTTTGGCTTCGGCGCCTGCCGCGGATTTGCCGCCTCGCGTTGTGGCTCACGTCTCGGCTTCGCACGGACAACCGGCTGCGGTTTCCCCGCCTTTTGCGGCGTGACGCTGTCCTGCTTGCTCGCCTCCGCCGCGGACGCCCGTTGGGCGCGATAGGTCTTCAGGGCGGCGTCGGAATCGAGCTTCAGGCGAGCATATTGCTTTGGGGTCAAGAAGGTGGTCGCGGACAGGCCGTTCGCTTCCTGCCAGAGGCCGATGGCCCGGCGCGTCTTGGCGCCGAAAGTGCCGTCGGCATCGTCCAGATCATAGCTGAGCGCCAGCAACCTCTCCTGCAGCTCGACTTTTGCCTGACGATCAAGCCCGAGCGCACTCTCCGTCAATTCCGTGCCGGTCTCGTTGCCGGGATCGGCGTTCGCGGCCGGAGTTTGCTCCGGGGTGGTGGATCTTGCCGTATCGGTTTCCGCCTTGGCCGCCACTTTCCCCTTCTCGATCTCATCCAGGTTGAGACGCGCCAGAGCGGCGAAAGCTCCGTTCGGAAACTGCTTCAGATAGGCTTCATAGTGGGCAACCGTGTTGCGCTTGGAGGCCTCGTCCCACACGCGTTGTTCGACGTCCCATGAGCGAGAGTCGCTGCCAGCGGCCTGGTTCGAAGGTTCGCCGCTCGGCGCCTGCGGAGGTGCAACCGCTGCCGCCGGCGCCTGCGGCCCGAGGAAGACCTCGCGACCAAGCGAAGCATTGTGCCAGGGCCGCTGGCGGCCGTTTGTCTCGGCCGCCACCTCACCCCGCACGCGGGTCAGCGCGCTCTGGATTTCCACGCCGGGCTCGGCGAGATGCCTGGCGAGAGAGGTCGTATAGGGGCTGTTGGCGCCGTTGCCGTCATAAGACACCGCGCCGGGGTCGGTCGCAAAGGCGATCAGCACGCCCCCGGTGCCAACATCCGTCGGGCTGATATTGATCGGCGCCAGGCCCGGCGCTGTGGTCGAGCGGCTCTTCGGCAACGAAGCGGCCAAGGTTCTGGCCAGAGGATTGTCCCGGCAGGCATCGAGGATGACGATGCCGACGGCCGGATCCGGCGGCAGGGCGGCCAGCAGCTCGTCGATCTGGATGGTGCGCGTCTTGAGATGCGACGGCGCCGTCAATTCGGCGTCGACCGGAATGAGGTAGTTCTTGCCGTTCACCTGCATGCCGTGGCCGGCATAGTAGATGAGCGCCGTGTCCGCGTCGTAGGAGGCCTCGGTAAACCTGTTGAGCCGGTCACGCATGCCGGCATAGTCGAGGTCGACGCCTTCGATGACATTGAACCCGGCATGCCGCAGCGTCTCGGCCATCAGGCGCGCATCGCTTGCCGGGTTGGGGAGCGCCGGCGCATAGACATATTTGCTGTTGCCGATGACCAGGGCCACGCGATTGCTGTCAGCCGCGAACAGGCTTGCCTGCGACAGGTCTGCCGCAGTCAGCAAAAGCAATCCAACAATGATGGCCCAGAACCTCATCGGTCGCACTCATGATCAAGTTGCGTGCTTTGCCAACTTAACCCGTGCTGCCAGTCTCCACTATGAGATGGCTCACTCTTCGCGCCAAGCAACCAGTGTAGCACACCAGGGTGGCCTTCGCATTCAATTCAGCGAACTGCTTACGGCGATGCCGGGTTTATCTTCGGCACGGCCTCACGGCCAGGAACGCACCATTGCGTTCGTCGAAAGCCAGGCCATCAACGGCAGCGCCACCAGGAGCGCCAGCGGAGCCCCCGCCAATCGTGCCGCGTTCAGGTCGTCATGCTGGAGCCGGCGCCATATTTGTACGGTCGCCGAGACAATGAGCAATGCGTAGAGGCCTGCCAGAACCCAGCCGAGTTGCTTGCCCGTAACCGGAATGCCGGCCCGATTGAGCGCGTCAGGGTATTGGCGTCGATGCTGGCGCAGTCGCCTTCCAGCAAGCAAGCTCGGCCACCGTCAACGATGGCAACTGGCACACCGTCGCCTTGAATTACAACACCAACAATGGTGGCGCGAACTCGTACTATATCGACGGCAACTCGGAATGGTCGGCAACTCTGCATTTACGTGGACGCTAGGCTCCGGCCCGCCACGGATTACTCTCGGCAACGGCTATAATGCCTTCTGGCCCCAGTTCGTCGGCGATCTGGCTGAGGTCGCTGTCTGGAACAGGCAGTTGGATGCGGCTGAGATCAATGCACTAACAAAGGACTTTTCGCCGGCAGGTGTGGCGAAGAACGCCCTGAAGTTCCATGCGCCGCTGGTTCGGCCGGCGCGTGATCGGTTCGGCTCCACCATGACGGCCCGACAGGAACGACGGTCAGCGACCATGGTCGGGTTGTCTATCCGGCGTTCTAGGCGAGAGCCGGCGATTGCCACGCCGCCGGCTGCGGCCTTTCCGAGATCCTAGTTGTCGATCGTGACGCGACCGGCAGGTCCGGTCGAGGCGAAAGTCTGTTGGATGCTGCTAAAAATCTGATCCGTATACCGGCCATTGTTTGCCACAAGGTCCAGTGCGAAGAACGCGAAAACCGCGACCAGCATCAGCATAAACGTCCGCATCGGAACTCCCTCAAGAGGGAATTAGGCCGCCTGAAGGTTCCAGACAGCGTGTTTGCGCATCCTCAACACCAGCAGGCGCGTAGCCGCAAACGGTGTCATGACGAGGAACGCCATGGCGACGCTGATCATGAACGACAACAAACAGAATGCGCTGGGGACGTAACAAACGGCTTCCATAAACCTAACCCCTTCAAAACCACCCATTTACCCTGGTGGCCTCCTCCGTCCGCTCTCTAAGAATGATCCTGCTTCGGGAGAAATACAAGCTGCCGCTAATACACGATAGCGAGATGATTTAGGATGCGTGACAGCGAGCTTACGGAGCGTCCCGGCCGCGGCTGGTCTCGCTGGGCCGAGGGTTGCCCGGCGATATCGAGCGCAAATAGTTTTCAGTTACGGTTCGGCGGCTTGTAGCTCTCCCACCGCGATAGATCGGTCTCGATGTCGAAGCGGGACGCCTCGAAGTTGGTGCCGCCGCTGATGACCTTGTTTTTGACGTCGATCAGCCGATACAGCTCGTCGACCTCGTCGTCGACAGGGCGGGTCGATCGCACTACCCGCAGCCATAGCGATCGTGCTCGATCGCAAACGTCCTTGACCCGGCTCATTTCTTCCTCCCGTCAGTCTCCGTGCTGCTCGAGGTTCTCTAAGCATGATCCCGCCTTGGATCGAATGCAAGCGGTCGCTAATGGAGGCGAGATCGGAGGCGAGATCAGCCGGCGATTGCCAGTCCGAACGCTATTCCCAAGCCGATAGCGAGGCCCATCATGAGCTTGCCGGCCATATCTAGGGCGATGGTGCGGACGGCAGCGCGCACGTCTGTGCGGGGCTGCGAGAGGGCTCTGGAGAGGTCATCAAATACCGTGTCCATGCGCCGATAGTAGATCGGAAAGCGGCGAATGTGAATCCCAGCCTCATGGTGTTACCGCACCAGTGCTTAGCGGCTGCTAATTTAAGCCGCGCTGGCGAGGCTCCTACCCAGGCAGGTAGGGGCTAAGGTCTTACACCATCGCGCAAAAGTCTGATGCGCCAGAACAGGCTGGAACAATAGCGCACTCTGCAGGTTGGACCTGCGCCGGGCCTCCAACGCCCTGAGCCAACTAGCGCCTGCCGCTACCGTGAATGGAGCGGCAGGCTTTTCCGTAATCAGGCGAGGAAGACTTTCGGCATGCCTCGCTGCAGGATTTTCAGGAGGAGGAGTAACCATGCCTATCAGGCGAAAGGCTGTGGATGCCGGGATTCTTGATACCGCCGAACTAGCCTTGCTGGGGCGGGTTTTCGACCATCTCAAACTCGCTGACCAATCAGCTGATGCGCTGGGCAGACTAGCCTCACGGATCATCGCCAACTACATGGCCGGCGTGATTGATGAAGCGGAACTGATATCGCTTTCTAAGCAACCGCTAGGCCGGTAGCAGAGCGACAGAAAGTCGTTGCGACCTGTGCGCGAGCGTCAGGACGCGATGCGGACCCATGGCCTGATCAACTAAGGCCGCCTGCCTTCGACCGCCTCAAAGCGGCGCTTGAACTGGGCGATCCATTTTTCGAAGGCAAAGTAGCTGACGCTGGCAGCACTCACCGCGAGCGTCAGCGCTGTCAGCCAAACCATCCAATAGTCCGAGGCATTGTTTCCGATATCGATGGGTCGACCTTGCATCATTGCAACCCTGCCGATCGAAAAGACGATGCAGAAGAAATGGAACACGTAAAGCCCATAGGAAATTCGGCCCAGGTAGCGCATCGGGGCGGTTGAAAGAAACCAGGCCAGAAGGGGTGCTCGCAAACCGGCATCCACGGTTGCTGCAAACATGAGCGCGGCCAACGGATAGCTCAAGGCGGAGCCGGTAGCTGATGCCCAAGGCGGGGTCATATTCAGAAAAGCCACGGCCGCCGCTACAGCCGCCGCCAGGGAATAAACCCAATGCCATTGCGGCCGAATGACGTACAGGGCCATCCCGGCAAGTACGGACTCCGGCCGCAGGAACGGTGTTACCCACACCAGCGGGTGCCTGATCCCGAGGCTGAAGAAAAGCATTCGAGCGAGGAAGCAATAGGCGAACACTGCCGCAAGCGCCGCCAGGAATGCGCTCCTGCCGCAGCGACGGTAGGCCAGGAAGACGAACGGGATAAGCAGGTAGATCTGGAACTCGAAGGATAGCGTCCAGAGATGACCTGTGTTCGGGATAGAGATGTCGACGCCATGAAACCAGGCGATGACATTGTCGAGAAAGAGCGCATGGCCCGCCAAGCGTAGGAGGCCATTCCCATCGGTACTGCCATACACTGCAAGCATGATCACCGGAAACACGATCATGAGCGGGTAGATGCGCAGGAAGCGGCGCACATAGAAGTTTCGAATGCTGATGCCGCCTGTCTTCAGCCGCTCAGCGTCGAGCAAATGAAAAAATAGAAACGACGAAATTACGAAGAACAACTCGACACCGACCCAGCCGTGGTCGTGCAATATCGTCAGCGCGCTGGAATGTGCGAATGGCGGGACATGGTGAAAGAAGACGGCCAGGAAGGCCAGGAAACGAAGACCGTCCAGTGGTGCGATATAAAGGCGAGGCGTTATCGTCGGCGCCTCTATTAACTTTTGCTGAATATTCACCCGCAAGTCCCGTGAAAGGAGTACCCCCTAACTTGGTCACAGCAGCTTAGCAAGGGCGCAAGCATCGCCCCGGCCGGCTGGGCAGGCGAGGCGCTCACAGGAAGCATTAGGGCCACGGCGCCGTGCTCAGCGAGGTAGAGCGAAAAACAGCCAATGGATCTATGCGGGCTCATTCGCCCAGCGCTCAACCACCTTGCACAGGAAAGGATGCGCCGTTCATTCGCTGGTCGGACTGGCGCATTGGGGCTTTCGCGATGCCAAGTGGACCATGCGCTTGCCGCCTGCCGATTGGAAGTCTATGCCGGCCGGATATGGGCAGGAGGCCGAGCAGGCTTGGTTGCGGTGGCACGCTGCCACAGGCGCGCGCTAGGACGCGCGGCACGCTTGCGAACACCCTCGAATGGCTAAGCTCACAGCTTATGGCGATCGTGCTACCGCTACTCGATCGGTGACTGGGTGCGACCATGGACGGCAAGCATGCGATTGCGGACGCCGCTCAGGATATCATGGATCAGCTTGATGCCACGCTGCGGGCACTTCTTGCGACAGGCATACCGGACGACACGAAATTGGCTGTTGGCCAGCATATCAGCTATGCAACTCTGTCACTCGAGCACTTTATCCAGCAACTGCACGACGCATTCGATGCCCAACCCGACGAGTGATCCTCGGCCCTTGTGATATCCCTTGAGGATCGGCCTTATTCGCCCCGTCACCGACTGAAAACTCTTTTACGAATTGCCAGGAGCATGCAGGGACGGCGCCCAAGGGCATGAAGCGACCGGCGACGCAATGGGTCAAGCCGGGGCTGATTGGCCGTGTGAAGCACCTACGGGGCGAGGATGACCTGCGGCATGCCTCGCTGCAGGATTTCTAGGACGAGCCATCGTAGCGCGGCTTACTACACTGCTCTCAAGCGCTGTCTGGCTTGCGGGTTGACGATATCAGCGCGTCCTTCCCCGCTCATCATCGCCCACAGGTTCTTGGCCGCATGCCAGCCGATTGCTTGGGTTCCTTCTGTCGTCCAAGCCGCTACATGCGGTGTGCACAAAACATTGGGTAGCAAAAACAATGGGTCGTCGGTCTTCGGCGGCTCCTGGTCGAACACGTCGAGGGCCGCACCAGCGATCTGCTTGTTGGCTAGCGCTGCCCGCAGGGCGGTGTAGTCGATAAGCGATCCGCGCCCGGTGTTAACCACGATTGCCGACGGTTTCATCTTCGCGAACGCGGCGGCGTTCAGGATGTGATGGTTATCAGGACTCGGCGTTGCGTGCAGCGTCAGGAAGTCGGATTGCTCGACAAGTGTGGAGAACTCGACGAGTTCGATGCCTAGAGGCACTTCCTTCAGGAAGGGATCATAGGCGAGGATGCGGGCCTCCCAGCCCGACAGCCGTTGCGCCACGCCGCGGCCGATGCGGCCGAGGCCAAGGATGCCGACGGTGGCGCCGCGCAACGTCGCGCCATGGGTCAGGCCTCGCCATCCGCCACTCCGCATGAACTCGGGCGTCCATGTGCCAAGTTGTTTCGCCACTGCCAGCATGAGGGCGACGGCGTGCTCGCTGACCGTGAATATCTGAAAATCGTTGGGCGTGCTGGAAACCAGAATGCCGTGCTCGGTGGCAGCGTCGATGTCGATGCTGTCAACGCCAATGCCGTATTTGGAGATGTAGCGCAGATCCGGAAGCGCCTGCATGACGCGCCTGGTGATGCGCGTGCCACTTGCCCCCATCAAGGCGACGCATCCGCGCGCCTTGTCGATCAGCTCATCCTCGGTGAAGCGTTTGAACGGCATTTCCCAGAGCGCGTTGCCGAAAATGACGTTGACCCCACGCTCGCGCAGCCAGCCAAGCGAGGCGTCTGTTGGGTCGTAGCGTTCGAACGCGAGAACGTTGAGCAAACCTTGATTGCTCATGATGGTTCCCCTCAATTTGCCTCTCGAAATACCCCGGCGAAAAAGTTTCTGCCGATTTCAATCCGCTTGGGGCACCTCTACCTAGCCAAGGCATACGTTACGGCCAAATGCAGGATCGGTACATAGATGTTGCCATCCAACGTCGCATAGCGATGGTTAGGCCACTCGCGGCTGATCGCGGAAGCCCTTGGCAATTTCCCCGACATCAGGAATATAATCCTCCCGTTGCGGCGATCCCCTCAAACGGAGTTCGCTACCATGGCCAGGACCAAGCTTTCCAAGCAGCTATCAGAGACTGAAATCGAGCGCTTTCTCGTGGCAGCCGAAGCGCTGCACAGGAGCGTTGTCCAGCCGCTGCTGTCGCCTGGCTGCGATCACTTCCGAGCGCTTCAGGAAGCCCATGGGGCCATGCTGAAGACGGTCAAGGATATCACCGGCAAGGATGCGCCGTTCATTCGATGGAACGGGACAGGACCGGTGCGGCCCCCTACGGCTGGGTAGCGCCGGCTACCTTCCGCAAAATCCAATCCAGTAAGTCTGAATCGACATCATCGCTGTCGGTAAACTCGCTGATCAAACGCGCGGCAACCGACCGCCATTTGTCTTCAGGGATATTCTCTTCGATGACGGATTTTCTAAAAGCTTCGCGAATGATGTCGCAATCAAAGGCGGAAACGTAATTGTGTTGAACTTGGTCCACGCCAGCCTCCCGCGTTCATTAAAGGCGGGAGCACCTGAGTTGACTTCCAAGCGCTCGTTGCCGTGCAGACTGAGCGACAATCTAACTCTACGCTTTGGCGGCGGTTTGGCGAGTCATTTATCTGCGGAACTGGAAGCCCGTTGGCACGTTGCGCCGTTGGCATGACCGAAATACCGCCGAGCGCTGTAACCGTTGCAGTTCAGCGCTTGGTCAAAGAGACAGGCATCACCGAAGCACAAGCACGCGAGCTTATCGGCTTCCTTGGCCCCTACAATTGGTCGTCGCTGTTGCGCGAAGCGCGGATATTAAGGAAACCTACCGCCCGATGATCCGGCTGATAATGCTCTCGTCTGGCTCGTGGTCGAGCAAGTCCTGAAAGAGCATCTTGACGTGGCTTGCCCATTCGAGACGATCATGGCGAATCCCGGAGAAGCGCAGGCGAAATTTCAGGAAGGCTGAGGTCGGAAAGACCCGCGCGGCCTGGCTTTCGCTTCTGGCGAGCTTTCCGATGGGTTTGCAGCCAATCTGGCGGATCGCCGATCTTTTAGGAACAGGGATTTCTCTTTTCTAGCCAGCTTATCCTCTGTGGTCGCTCGGGCATGCCTCGCAGCAATCACGTAGTCGGCTCTGTTGGTTCGATAATCTTCTTTTGGCGCTGACATCGTTGTGATCTCCTATCGAGATCAACGCAGCGTCGCGGCAAGCCGTTCCAAAGAGTTTTCGATTTGGATTGCTCTTAGCCGCCACCGCCTCCAAGGCGCTAGCGCAACAGCATATAGGTGCCCATGCCGGCCATTAGGAGGCAGCGGCCATGCCGACCATGTCGCGCTGCCTGTAACGCCAGACGGCGCCAGCGAACATGGATGCAGTGATGGCGGCGAGGTAGAGAGGTAGCAAATGCAAGGCGCAGCCTGGAGGCCTATTGGACAGTTGGTTTGGGTATGAACTTGGGCGATTGTAAATCGTGGCCCAACTTTGTTGCCTGATCAATGCTAAGGACGATCGGGAATGGTTCACCTGCTGTCGGGAACATGAGCAAGACAACTTGGCCCATTTCTTCGCTCATAGCTACATTCCATTTCTGGAGAGCTATTGTCCTTTTCTCGAGAGCTATTGCCCTTTTTCCGGCCGTCATTTGATCCCCTCCGTCCATCCCCAAGGGAATAGTCGCGCAACCTGAAGGCGAGCGCAAGTGGACTCCTCGCGCGGGAGCTTATGGTCGGGGCGTCGGCGCCGACGTCATCTCAGTTGCCGAGCTACGCCTATTGGACGAGGCCCGGCATAACTCGATATAGCGGGACCACTTTCCGTTCGTGAAACGTGCAAGACACGTTCTTACGTTAGGTAATGCTAAACAACCCGCTGCCATGCCCCTGGCAGCGGGCCGTTGTCAGTCAAGCGGCTATTCACCTCCGCTGTCCAATAAGCTAACAGACGCGGCCGACAGCGCCTATGGTGTGATCGCGCTAAGCTATGCCGCCATCAACCCGGCCCACACCAGCAGGCGATAGACCGCAAAAGCCGACCAGATACAGCGACAGGGGGCGCAAGAACTGGCGATGGCCCAGGACGGAGTCAAGGTGCAGATCGAGGAGATCGCGCCAAAGTCGAAGAAGCGCTAGCAGCCGGCAAGAACGCGCTTGGTGAGGCTGCTCGACCGGCAGAGTGCTTCGTCAATCGTCTTTGTTTGGGTCGCTGCCAGAGTGCAATTTGGCTCGGATAGCTTCAAGCTCGGCGTGTCTCTTCTTGCGCTTGGCGTCCCTGGCCTTTTGCTCGGGAGTAGCAGTGCCGTTTGCTATGGCTGCTTCGTCGGCTGCTATCTGCAATTGCTTCCTGAGGCCCTTCCCCTTGGCCATAGCCGGTTGCGGAAAGGTCATGGCGCTTACAATTAAGACGGTCAAAATTGTCAGTAATGCCTTTCTCATGTTCCACCTCCTTCGCTTGATCGGGCAGGGTGCAACGCCTCGGCGGGGCCGTTTTCGACCCAACGGTGAGCGCCCGACGCTCGCCGAAGCTGGAATCGAGAGACGGGTGAAGCCCCCAAGCCCCGTCTACAATGTGCCCCTAACATAGGCCGGTGGCAAACGCGCGCTTTGCGTCTATTTCTTCCTCAGCCTAACCCCCGGCGCCGCCGCCATTCTCGGCGATGAACTCGACGCCGGCCGAGACCAAAGCACGCTCGATCGCAACCAATGCATCTTTCCGAGCCGCCGTATATCAGGAAGAACGTGCGTTGGTCGGGTGCCCAGGGCCGCCCTAATGAGCGTGATCCAGTAGTCTGGTCACCGCAGCCCTACGAGGATATTCGGAGTTCGCGCGATCTATGCCTTCAATGGTGATCGCAATGGTTCCGTTTTCGATCCTCGAAATCCAGCCTTTTGCTTTCATATACCAGATATGAAACTCCAGATGTTCCCGAGGGCAGCCTGACAATCGTTCGATTTCCACGTCGCCAATGCCCGAATCGTTGACATCCTTTCGACGTTTTACATACAGCAACGAGAGAACTTTAGCCTGGATGACGCTATCGCGTTCGATGCCTTTGGTGTCGGTGGCTTCCTGGGTCAGCTCGCGATGTATATTCAGCTGCTCATTGTAGTGAATGTCATATTGCGCGCGCTTGACGGGATCTTTGAGCGTATCATGTGCCTCGACGATTTCGCTGAAGCGCGCTTCGTCCCCGGTATTCTGGTTGTCGGGATGATAGCGCATGGCAAAATAGCGAAACACGCGCTCTATCGTTTCTGAGTTGGCGTTTCGGCTGACTTCTAAAAGCTCGTAGTAGTCAACGAACAAAGCGGTGCTCCCTCCAGCGCTATTATAAAAGCACTCGCCGAACGGCACGGCAAATTAATCATTAGTAAAGGGTTAATCACCTCCACCAGCACCGCAGGCTTCGCCCCAGCAAGGGCGCGCTTGACGATTTCGGCCTCGGCAGCGACACGGCGCCGAGCCTATGGCTCGCTACAGGGCCAATCTTCAGGCCTCGTCAAGCCAGAAGGCAACTCGGTCCGGGCGTCTCCGCAAGCCATGTTGAGCTGCCACTGGGACAGACCCGCCGAATCGGAAAGATCGAGGCCCTCGATACGGGTCAGAAAGAAAAAAGCGCTGTCAAAGTCTATCGGCGCGGTGAACGTCGCTCCTCGGAAGTCCGCCCGCGCGAGATTGGCAAACGAAAAGCGGCTGCCGCTGATATCGGCGTCATGGAACTGCGCTCGCCCCAATTCCGCCTTTGTGAAATCAGCATTGGTCAGATTGGCGTCCTGGAAATTCGAGCGCTGCACTTCCGCGCTCGTAAACACAGCGCCCTGCGCGTCCATACGGCTGAAGTCGGTCCTGTAAGCCTCGATTTTGTCGAACCGGGCGCCCTTGGCGGTCGAGTCGGCCAGGGAAGCACGCACAAGCGTTGCCTTCTCAAAATTTGCCCCAAGGAGATTGCTGTTCCTTAGGTCGGTCGAAGTGAAATCAACACCAAACAGGTTCGCCCCGCTCAGGTCCTGTCCTTTTAGGATGAGAAGCTTTTTGTCACAGTCCTGCCAATTGACGCCTGGCGTCGCCGCTGCGTCGCAATCTTGAGCGGCAGCGGCGTTCTGCCAAGCAAATACAATGCAAACCGCTAGAACCAAGCCGGATGCGCCGTAAGCTCTGGTTCGTCTCAAAGTCATTGTCGCTGGACCTCTGCTACTCGCCGACAATCAACCTTACCACATCTGCTGACACTCGAAAGCGACGGCGTTTTGCCCGCTAATCCCGCTAGTCCCCACCGCCAAATGAACAGCCCGCCACCGTTGAGGCAGCGGGCTAAAATGGTGGGCGTCGGACCTATTGAATGCAAGAGCCCGGCGGGTAGCGCTCAGGGTCGTAGTGCGACGGCGAGACGAGCATGAAATCGTCTTGAGTGCGCACAGGGATCATTCCGAAGTTGTTGCGGTAAGCGTGGTGGAACGGCAGAACGATCATGTTGGGTGCACAATTGCCAGTTCACTGAGGGGCCATAACGTGCAGCCAAGAAAACGTGGGGGAAAGCCCGGAAAATAATTTGGTGGGGCACCGCCGTGGGGCACCAGCATCAGGCCGCGCCGTAAATGGCGAAGCAAAATCAATTAGTTAGGAGGGCATCGGAAGAATGGCGGAGAGGGAGGGATTCGAACCCCCGATGGGCTTGCACCCATGCCGCATTTCGAGTGCGGTGCATTCGACCACTCTGCCACCTCTCCGCGGTCATGGTCGGCCGTTGCCGGCGCGGCGCACTAGATAACGGCTGCATCGGCAGGTTACAAGGCCCAATCTGCCTGTTATCCGGCTTCTTCGGCACAGCACCGTTTCCGAGGGGTGCGAACGTCCGGCGCCTTACCGTTTTGGGGGCGATTGCGGGACGTGGATGGTGTACAGCCGCAAACAGCCGGCGCAGAGGCGCTTGTCCTGGCCGATTGCCTTGACTTCACCGCAACCTTCGGTTAGGGACAGCGCGCAATCGGCGTGGAGGGTTCTTCCGCGCCGCTTGTTTTTTGAACCCGCAGACTGACAAAAAGACGGCCGAACCGCCAACGCGGTTCATCAAGGCCGACCGAACAGCGAAAGGCAAAAAATGTTCGCAGTCATTAAAACGGGCGGTAAGCAGTATCGCGTTGCCGCCAACGATCTCCTGAAGATCGAAAAACTCGAAGCCAATGTCGGCGATATCGTCGAAATCGGCCATGTTCTCGCCCATGGCGAGGGCGAGAATGTCACCTTCGGCGCACCGTTCGTCGATGGCGCTCTGGTCACGGCGGAAGTCGTCGAGCAGGGCAAGAACCGCACCGTCATCGCTTTCAAGAAGCGCCGCCGGCAGAATTCGCGCCGCAAGATCGGCCACCGCCAGCTTCTGACCACCGTGCGGATCGCCGAGATCCTGCTGGGTGGCGCCAAGCCGACGAAGAAGGCCGCCGTGAAGGCTGAGGCCAAGGCCAAGGCAGAAATTGCCCCCGAGGCGAAGGCCGAGGCCGCGCCGAAGGAGGCCAAGGCCAAGAAGGAAGCCAAGGTCGAGGCTGCTGAAGCCGTCGCCGCGCCGCTGTTCAAGGCGCCGAAGGGCGAGCCGGACGACCTGACCGTGATCAAGGGCATCGGCCCGGTCGCCGCCAAGGACCTTGCCGAGCAGGGCATCATCACCTTCGCGCAGCTGGCCAAGCTGTCGGACAAGGATGTCGCCAAGATCGACGAGCATATGCCGTTCAGCGCCGAGCAGATCAGCGACTGGCGCGAGCAGGCCAAGGAACTGGCGAAGAAGTAAAACGAACCGGCGAAACGATCGCCGGATCGGACTTGAAACGGAACGCGAACGCGTTCATAAGACCATTCAAGCGCCCTCGAGGGCGCATCGGAGTTAGTTAGATGGCACACAAGAAAGCTGGCGGCTCGTCGCGCAACGGTCGCGACTCGCATTCCAAGCGCCTGGGCGTGAAGAAGTTCGGCGGCGAAGCCGTGATTCCGGGCAACATCATCATTCGTCAGCGCGGCACCACGTGGCATCCCGGCGTCAATGTCGGCATGGGCACGGATCACACCCTTTTTGCGCTCGAAACTGGCGCAGTCACCTTCAACAAAAAAGCCAACGGCCGAACCTACGTATCGGTCAATCCGATCGCCAAAGCCGCGGAGTAGCCGGTTCCGTACGAGAACACCGGCACCCATCTCGGGAACCGGTGTCTGGCCAAGCCAGGAAATGGATCAGGGGAGATGGGTTTTCCATCTCCCCTTTTTCTTGTGCCTGGAGGACTGACATGGTTGCCGAAGCGGAAGACACGGACGACGAAAGTTACGCGATAGACTGCCCGGTGCTAGCCACCGAGCGGCTGGTGATGCGTGCACCGCGTGAAAGTGACATCGGCCAACTGGCCGCACTCGCCGACAACCGTCATGTCGCCGAAATGCTGGCCCGCATGCCGCACCCCTATGGCGAGGCCGAGGCGCGTACCTTCCTGGCGATGACGGCCTCGCGCCGGGCCGGAATCGCCTTTGCCTTGACGCTGGCGGGAACCGACACTTTCGTCGGCTGCGCCGGCCTCAACACCACCGATCGCGGGCTGGAACTCGGCTACTGGATCGGCGAACCCTTCTGGAAGCGCGGCTATGCGACAGAGGCCGCGCACGCGCTGGTCGACCTCGCCTTCCAGAGGACGACGATCCAGGTGCTGCATGCCTCGACGCGGGTCATCAATCCGGCTTCACGCAGGGTCATCCACAAATGCGGCTTCCAGTATGCCGGCCAGGGCATGCTGAACTCGATCGTCGCCGGCCAGGTGCCGGTCGAGCGCTACCGGCTGGATCGCAAGACCTGGACCAGCCTCAGGAACTGGGTGCATTTTTGATGGTTTATGCCGGTCAAGCCGATGGCTGATCATAGCAACGATATCGAAGCAGTCACGATTGCGCCGATAACGCCGCGCGATGTCGAGAGTTTTCACCAGGCGCTCGACATCGTTGCGCGTGAGCGGAAGTACCTGTCTTTCCTGGAAGCGCCGCCGCTCGATCAAACCCGAACATTCATATTGGACCGCATCGAAAGAGGCGATCCAGGGTTCGTGGCCGTTGTCGGTGGCGAGGTTGTCGGTTGGTGCGATATCTCGCGGCATGATCGGCAGATACATGCTCATCGCGGCACCCTTGGAATGGGAATTGTACCGGACTATCGGGGACGTGGCCTGGGACTGCGGCTTATCAATGCGGCCTTGGTGGAAGCGAGCAAGATCGGCTTTGTCCGTATCGAGCTTTCCGTGCATTCCGACAACGCCCGCGCCATCTCCCTTTACGACAAGGTCGGGTTTGTCACCGAGGGTGTGCAGCGCGACGCGGTCAAAATCGACGGCCAATACCTCAATACGATCATGATGGCGATCGTCGACCACAAAAACGCGGCCAGATGAACAATCGCCGGTCAGGCCGTCTCGAGCCAGACCGGCAGATGGTCGGAGCCGACTGCTTGCCGGTCGACCCACAGGCGCTTCAGCGATCCGGCGAGCGAGGCTGAGGTGAAGACATAGTCGATGCGTTTGTGGCGGCTCACATCGTCCGGCCGTTCGGGATCGACCCAGGTGACGAGACCGGGCGTGTCGAGGCGCTGGGCGACGTCGACGGCGAGATCGGCGGTCAGCGGCATGCCGAACTCATGATCCGGGCGGCCGGCGAGTTCGACATATTCGGGCGATCCGGGCAGCATGTTGAAGTCGCCGAGCACGATGAAGGCCTCGGGATAGGGCAGATCCGGCAGGCCGATCTCGGGAATGCCGGAGAGACCGCCGCCCTCGAGCGCATAGTTCAACAGGCGCTGGCGCAGGAAACGGATTTGGCTCGTGCGTTCGACCGGGCTGCGATGGTCGAGATGCGTGGAGTAGAAACGGATGAAACCGAGCGGCGTCTCGATCAACGCTTCCAGCGCGCCGCGCTGGAAGTTCATCGCTTCGAAACTGCGGCTGCGCGGCAAAAGCAGGTTGCGCGACAGATGAATGGGACTTTTCGACAGCACCATGTTGCCAAGCTGGAAGGTTGTGGTGACAGCCCGGCCGTTCTCGACGCGCGAGCCGACATTGACCTCGAAATTGCTGCCATAGGCGGCGAAATATTCGGGCAGCGCCTCGCCGATCTCGGCCACCATGTCACGGTTGCCGTTCCTGGGGTTGTTGCGGGTGACCTCCTGCAGGGCAATCACGTCGGCGCCGCGCACGGCGTCGGTGATGCGGCCGACATCGTATTGCCCATCGAGGCCGATGCCATACTGGATGTTGTAGGTTACAACCCGCATTCCACATCTCCCCGGCCCGGGCAAATTGCAACAGCGCCGCAAAAAATCACGCGGCGCCGTTGTCGCAAAACGGCCTCGCCCTTCGCCCCACCTTGGTTTAGAGCAGTGCCGAGGGTTAGAGCAATGCCGCAAGGCCAATAGAGAAACTACGAAATCCGATGAAATTTCTCGATCAAGCCAAAGTTTACATCCGCTCCGGCGACGGCGGCGCCGGTTCGGTGTCGTTTAGGCGCGAAAAATTCATCGAATTCGGCGGGCCGGATGGCGGCGATGGCGGCCGTGGCGGCGATGTCTGGCTGGAGGCCGTCAACGGGCTGAACACGCTGATCGACTATCGCTACCAGCAGCATTTCAAGGCCAAGACCGGCATTCACGGCATGGGCCGCAACATGACCGGCGCTAAGGGCGCCGACGTGACGCTGAAAGTGCCGGCCGGAACCCAGGTCTTTGCCGAGGACAATGAGACGCTGATCTGCGACCTGACCGTGGTCGGCCAGCGCTATCTGCTCGCCAAGGGCGGCAATGGCGGTTTCGGCAACCAGCATTTCAAGACCTCGACCAACCAGGCGCCGCGCCGCGCCAATCCCGGCCTGCCGGGCGAAGAGCTCAACATCTGGCTCAGGCTCAAGCTGATCGCCGATGCCGGCCTGGTCGGCCTGCCCAATGCCGGCAAGTCGACCTTTCTGGCGGCGGTTACCGCTGCCAAGCCGAAGATCGCCGACTATCCCTTCACCACGCTGCATCCCGGCCTCGGCGTCGCGCGCATCGATGCGCGCGAATTCGTCATCGCCGACATTCCCGGCCTGATCGAGGGCGCGCATGAAGGCGTCGGCATCGGCGACCGCTTTCTCGGCCATGTCGAGCGCACGCGCGTGCTGCTGCACCTGGTCTCGGCGCAGGAGGAAAACCCTGGCAAGGCCTACAAGACCGTGCGCGCCGAACTCGATGCCTATGGCAACGGGCTGATCGAAAAGGTCGAGATCGTCGCGCTTTCGCAGGTCGACATTCTCGATGCCGCCGAACGCAAGAAGAAGGTCGCGGCGCTGAAGCGTGCCGCCGGCCGTGCGCCGATGCTGCTGTCTGCCGTCACCGGTGAAGGCGTCGAGGCGGTGCTGCGTGCGCTGATGGCGGTGGTGGGCGAAGCCCGCGCCGCCACCGCGGCCCCGGTCGAGACACGCTGGGATCGCTAAGCATGGCTGCGCAGTCGCTGAAAAAATACCGGCGCATCACCGTCAAGATCGGCTCGGCGCTGCTCGTCGACCGCACGAGCGGCCTGAAGCGCGACTGGCTGGCGTCGCTGGCCGACGATATTGCTGTGCTGGCTGAGGGCGGCGCCGAAATCCTCGTCGTGTCCTCCGGCGCCATCGCGCTTGGCCGCACCATTCTCGGCCTTGGCAAGCGGGCGCTGAAGCTGGAAGAGAGCCAGGCGGCCGCTGCCGTCGGGCAGATCGCTTTGGCCGGCGCCTGGTCGGATGCGCTCGGCAAGGGCGGCCTGAAATCGGGCCAGATCCTTTTGACGCTGGGTGACACCGAAGAGCGCCGCCGCTACCTCAACGCGCGGGCGACGATCTCGACCTTGCTCAAGATGAAGGCGGTGCCGGTCATCAACGAGAACGACACGGTGGCGACCTCCGAAATCCGCTATGGCGACAATGACCGGCTGGCGGCGCGGGTGGCAACGATGATGGGTGCCGACCTTTTGGTGCTGCTCTCCGATATTGACGGGCTCTACACGGCGCCGCCGGCCAGAGATCCTGATGCCAGGTTCATTCCGGTGGTCGACCGCATCACGCCCGACATCGAAGCGATGGCGGGGGCGGCGGCGTCCGAACTGTCGCGCGGTGGCATGCGGACCAAACTCGACGCCGGCAAGATCGCCACCGCCGCCGGCACCGCCATGATCATCACCGCTGGCACGCGGCTGTCGCCATTGATGGCGATCGAACGCGGCGAGCGGGCGACCTTCTTTCGGCCGAGCGCCAATCCGGTCAAGGGCTACAAGACCTGGATCGCCGGCCAGCTCGAACCGGCGGGACGGCTGACCGTCGATGCCGGCGCCATCGGTGCGCTGCTGTCGGGCAAATCGCTGCTGCCGGCCGGCGTCAAATTGGTCAGCGGCAATTTCTCGCGCGGCGACACAGTGGCGATCCTGTCGCCCGAGGGCCGCGAGATCGCGCGCGGGCTGGTTGCGTACGATGCCGCCGATGCGGTGAGGATCGCAGGCCTGAAGACGGCCGAAATCGAAACTGTGCTTGGTTACGAAGCGCGCTCGGCGATGATCCACCGCGATGACCTTGTGGTGAGTGGCGCGGCCGACTGAGATGTGATCCCGCCATTCAAGGCGCGCTACTGGGCAGGTTCACGTGGCCATTTCGGTGGGTTGCGGTAGCGATCCTCTAGGTCCTGCTGCATCTTCAGAAGTTCGCTGCAACCTCCCAACTCTCCTTCAATGACAGCTTTGGCACGTCTATCTATTTCGGCTTGGGGGAGGTCCGTCCCATCTACGATGAGGTCGTGCATGACGGACTCGGCCATCATTGCGTCTGTCGCTTTTTCCTCCTCCATCTTTTTCTTGAATTCTGCCTCAAGCCTCACACGCGGCCCACATCCGTGTCCCTCCTCAACTACGATGTAGATTTGGGAAAGCGGCGTCGGTGGCGCGCCGCAATAGCGCTCGGCGAGTACGAGGGACATCATCGAACTTACCATGGTCATGGCCTTGCCATCCGGGCTCTCGCTTGGCTCGATCTTGTCGTCGCAATAATCGGCGGCGCGAAGGCCAGTCGATGCGAGCATCGCGCTCAGAGCAATGAGGACTATCGCGCTCTTCATTCCGCTTCCTCAAATCTGCGGCCATTGCCGCGAAGGCCGGCCGCGTGTAAATCCACCAAGCTTCACCGGAGCGGTCAGATGCTGAACAAACACCAAGGCGAAGATGTAGCCAGTTTGATGGCACGGACGGGCCGCAAGGCCCGCGCCGCCGCCCGACCGTTGGCTATCGCCACCACCGCCGCCAAGAATGCCGCGCTCATTGCCATGGGCGACGCGATCATTTCCCGTGAGCAGGAGATTCTCGACGCCAACGCTATCGATGTCTCGAACGGCCACGAATCGGGCTTGTCCTCCTCCTTCATGGACCGGCTGAAGCTCGATCCGGCGCGCATCCGCGCCATGGCCGACGGCATCAGGGAAATCGCCGAATTGCGCGACCCGGTCGGCGACGTCATCGCCGCCTGGGATCGCCCCAACGGCCTGCATATCGAACGCGTGCGCACACCGCTCGGCGTCGTCGGCGTCATCTATGAGAGCCGGCCGAATGTGACGGCGGATGCCGGTGCGCTCTGCCTCAAGGCCGGCAATCCGGTGATCCTGCGCGGCGGTTCGGATTCGCTCAACTCGTCTGCCGCCATCCATGCCTGCCTGGTCGAGGGGCTGAAGGCCGCCGGGCTGCCTGAGGACGCCATCCAACTGGTGCCGACCACCGACCGCGCCGCCGTTGGCGAGATGCTGAAAGGTCTTGGCGGTGCGCTCGACGTCATCATTCCGCGCGGCGGCAAGAGCCTGGTCGAGCGCGTGCAGAGCGAGGCCCGGGTGCCGGTGTTTGCTCATCTCGAAGGCATCTGCCATCTCTACATCGACCGCTCGGCCAAGCTCGACATGGCGGTTCAGATCGCGGTCAACGCCAAGATGCGGCGCACCGGCGTCTGCGGTGCCGCCGAGACTTTGCTGGTCGACCGCGCCGTTGCCTCGACGCATCTGGTGCCGATCCTCGACGCCTTGCGCGCGGCGGGCTGCGAGATTCATGCCGATCAAGAGGTGCTCAAACTGTTCTTTGACGCCAAGCCGGCGACCGATCTCGACTGGGTGACCGAATATCTCGATGCCATCCTCGCGGTGAAGCTGGTCGACGGCGTTGCCGGCGCGATCGAGCATATCGAGACGTTCTCCTCGCATCACACCGAGGCGATCGTCGCCGAAGATGCCAAAACGGTCGAAAGATTCTTCAACGAGATCGATTCGGCGATCCTCCTGCACAATGCCTCGACGCAGTTTGCCGATGGCGGCGAGTTCGGCATGGGCGCCGAGATCGGCATCGCCACCGGCAAGATGCATGCGCGCGGACCGGTCGGCGTCGAGCAACTGACCTCGTTCAAATACCGCGTGCGCGGGTCGGGGCAGGTGAGGCCTTGAGCGCTGGTCTTACCCTCCCCCTTGTGGGGAGGGTGGCGAGCGCAGCGAGCCGGGTGGGGGAACGACGCTGAATTCTACGATACCCCCACCCCGCTCCGCTTCGCAGATCGACCCTCCCCACAAGGGGGAGGGTGAGAACGCCGTTTCTTCCCCCTACCTCCGCATGCCGCATGCCGAAAAGGGTCTGACCGTCGGGCTGTTCGGCGGTTCGTTCAATCCGCCGCATGCCGGTCATGCGCTGGTCGCCGAGATTGCGCTGCGGCGGCTGGCGCTCGATCAGCTGTGGTGGATGGTCACCCCCGGCAATCCGCTGAAGAGCACGCGGGAATTGGCGCCCCTCGCCGAGCGGTTGCGCTTGTCGGAGGAGATTGCCAAGAACCCGCGGATCAAGGTCACTGCCTTCGAGGCCGCTCAGCATATCCGTTTTACCGCCGACACGCTGGCGCTGGTCAAGGCGCGCAACCCAGGCGTCGATTTCGTCTGGATCATGGGCGCCGACAGTTTGCGCGATTTCCATCGCTGGCAGCGCTGGCGCCAGATCGTGATGACGTTTCCGATCGCGGTCATCGATCGTCCAGGGGCGACGCTCTCCTTCCTGTCATCGGTCGTCGCCAAAACCTTCGACTATGCCCGCGTCGACGAGGGCGATGCGCCGCGGCTTGCCCGCATGAAGGCGCCGGCCTGGACTTTTATCCATGGCCCACGCTCGTCGCTGTCGTCGAGCGCGATCCGCAATATGGCAAAGCCGTGATCGACCCGGGCCTGCCCGCGATTCATGCTTTCTGGATCGGCGGGCCACTCGGGCCGATGCATGTCGCCTGCCTCAAATCCATCGTACGCCTTGGGCATCGCACCGTGCTGCATGTCTACGACGATCCCGGCGACGCGCCGTCGGGCGTAGAGCTTGCGGACGCGACGAAAATCCTGCCGCGGGAGCGCGTTATCGTCCACCGCAACGGCAGCTACTCGCTGTTCGCCGACATTTTTCGCTACAAGCTGCTTGCCAGCGGGGCCGAGGTCTATGTCGACTGCGACATGTATTGCGTGCGGCCTTTGCCGCGCCGTTCCTACATGTTCGGCTGGGAGAGCCAGACCCGCATCAACAATGCGGTGCTGAGCCTGCCCGTCGGGTCGCCGATCCTGTGCGATCTCGCTGAAGCGGTGGATCATCCCGAGCGGCTTCCGGAATGGTTTTCATGGACCAAGCGCTTGCGCTTCGGCGCCCGGCGGGCGTTCGGACGGATGAAGGGGTTCGAGAACCTGCCGCATGCCTCGCTCGGCCCGCCCTTGCTGACCTATCTGGTGCGCAAGCACGGCCTCTTGGCCGAAGCCTCGCCGCTGGATGTTTTCTACACCAACATCGAGGGGCAAGGCACTCTGCTCGATCCGCAACAATCTCTCGCGGACCTGGTCAGGCCGAACACTTTGGCTATCCACCTCTGGCACGGGTCGCTGCGCAAACTCTCCTTCGCCGATGTGCCGCCGACCTCGCCGCTGGGCGAAATTCTGGCCATGTGAGGATCCGCGCTGCTGGCCGTCCGGCGATGTCGCTTTTGCGGCGGCTTTTCGCCATGCGGTGGGCGATGGTGCGCGAATGCTGGAGAAGGACCGCGCCACAATCGATCAGGAGCAAGGCAAGCCGTCGGCGCCGCTGATCGCCATTGCCAGCGTCGTCTTGTCGATGGCGCTGATCGCGGTCGGCAACGGGCTGATGTTCGCCTACATTCCGGTCCGGCTCGGCGCCGAGGGTTTCGATCCGACCTGGGCCGGACTGATCATCACCGGGCTGTCGGCGGGCGGTCTCGCCGGCTGCATCCTGACCGGACCGCTGGTCAGAAGGGTCGGCCATGCCCGCGCCTTCATGGTGCTGTCGGCGCTGATCGCGCTCTCCAACGCCGCTGTCGGCGCCGGGACGCATCCCATCGTCTGGATTGCTGCGCGGGCTCTTTATGGCTTCTCGATCTGCGGTCTCTTCATCGTCGCGCAGAGCTGGCTGAACGACGCCGTCGCCAACGCCATACGTGGCAGGGTGATGGCGTTCTTCTACGTCGCCTATGTCGCCGGACTCGGTTTCGGCTATGCGACACTGGCGCTGGTCGACATCAATACGGCCGAGGCACCGCTGGTCGGCATCGCGTTCACCGCTTTGTCGATCCTTCCCGTCGGCATGACACGGCTGGCGCAGCCGCCGGCGCCCAGGGCGGCATCGGTGGCGCTCGGCCGCGCCTGGCGGATTTCGCCGGTGGGCGTTGCCGGCATGCTGGCCGTCGGCGGCCTGTCGATGGCGATCGCCGGCTTCGCGCCGATCCATGCCACGGCCAAGGGCTACAGCCAGGCCGATGTGGCGCTGCTGCTTTCGGCAATGCCGGTCGGCACGCTGATCCTGCAGATCCCGCTTGGCTGGATTTCCGACCGCACAGACCGGCGCTATGTGCTGATCGCCGCCTCGGCGCTTGCCGCCGGTGCGGGAGCGTTTGCCCTCGGTTTCGATGGCGGCGCGCTGGCGGCACTGATCGTCATCTATGTGGTCTGGGACGGCGCCTCCGAATCGATCTACTCGCTGGCCAGCGCGCATGCCGCGGACCGCGCCGGCAAGGACGATATGGTGGCGCTGTCCAGTTCGCTTTTGTTTGCCTGGTCGCTGTCGGGTTTTGTCGTGCCCGGTATCGTGACGGCGCTTTCGGCGATCTACGGCACGCAGGCCTTCATCTATGTGGCAATCGTCATTGCCACCGGTTTTTGCCTGTTCGTGCTGTGGCGGGTGGCCACCACGCAGGCGGTTCCCGCCACTGAAACCGGCAGTTTCGCGCCGATGACGGCGCAGGCGCCACTGCCGGTGGAGCTTGCCTTCGCGTCGGAAGAGCATGGCGGGAAAACGAGCTGATCGCCAAAACATCCGCCGTTTCCAGCGCTTGAGGCCAATGCTTTGAGGGCTCCGTCTTGAAACTGCAACGGAACTCTGCCTATCTAAGTGGTGTCACCTGCTTTGAAGGGTGATTTGGTTGTTCTTGCTGCGAAAGGAAATACACTGAGAACAGCACTGCGGAAGAAGGCCGACATCGTGCCTTCGCCGGCCGGGATCAGCGTAAACGACGCCGTGTCCCGCGCCATCAAGACAGTCCTTGCCAGTCTGGAAGACTCCAAGGCCGAAAACATCGTCTCAATCGACATTCAGGGGAAATCGAGCCTCGGCGACTACATGGTCGTTGCGTCGGGCCGATCGCACCGTCATGTCTCGGCTGTCGCCGACCATCTGCTCAAGGCGCTCAAGGATGCCGGTCTCGGCATGGCGCGCGTCGAAGGGCTGGCCGGTGCCGACTGGGTCCTGATCGATTCGGGCGACATCATCGTCCATGTCTTCCGCCCCGAAGTCCGCGACTTCTACAATCTTGAAAAGATGTGGCAGGCGCCGGATCTCGAGGAAGAGACCCTGCACTGAGCAGCTTTTGTTCTAGCTGCTTTTTGAGGCGAGGATGAAGATTACCGTTCATGCCGTGGGCCGGATGAAAGCCGGCCCCGAGAAGCAACTTGCCGACCGCTACTTCGAGCGTTTCGCCAAGAGCGGCCCGGCGGTGGGGCTCGAATTCTCAGGCGTTGTCGAGATTGCTGAGGGACGCGCCCAGACCGCCAATGAGCGTCGCCGCGAGGAAGGTCAGAAGCTGCAGACGCTGTTGCAGCAAGGCAGCGCGCTGATCCTGCTCGACGAGCGTGGCAAAAACCTGTCCTCCGAGGATTTCGCCGGGCGCATCGGCCTGTTGCGCGACGGCGGCCGCAAGGCCTTGGTCATCGCCATTGGCGGTGCCGACGGTCACGATCAATCGCTGCGCGATCAGGCGGAATTGACGGTGTCGTTCGGCGCGCTGACCTGGCCGCATCAATTGGTGCGTGTGATGCTGGGCGAGCAGCTTTACAGGGCCGCCACCATTCTTTCCGGGCATCCCTATCACCGCTCGTAATCCTGCGAACTGGTGCGAACCGCCCGGATTTCCGCCCCAATGCGCAGCGAGATTGCGTTGGAGACGGCCCACCTTTCGAACATGGTTGATTGTTCGTTAACGATGCCGCGCATAGAGTCGGGCTTCAATGTCTGAAGACTGGAAATCAAGAACGAGCTCCTGGCGCGCGCGCTGCGGCATCGCTGCGGCGGCGGTCGCTTTGTCGCTCGGCGCCGCGCAGGCCGAGAACACGCTCGACATGGCGCCCGACCCCGATCAGAGCCGGGCCGAATATGAGCAGGTCTCGAAAGAGATCACGCTGTCGTCCGAGCGGCTGGGCAAGCTCGCCGCCGACATAGCGGCGGTCAAGAAGGATCATGCCTCGATCACCGCGGCGCTGATCCAGTCGGCGATGACCGAGCAGAAGCTCGGCCAGGACATCGAGGACATCGGCGCCAAGCTCGAAGGGCTGAAGGGGCAGGAGCAGAAGCTCCGCACTTCGCTGCTGGCGCGGCGCGACGTCCTGGCTGAAGTGCTGGGCGCGCTGCAGCGCATGGGGCTCAACCCGCCGCCGGCAATCCTGGTCAAGCCCGAAGACGCGCTGTCGTCGGTGCGCAGCGCCATCCTGCTCGGCGCGGTGGTGCCGGAACTGCGCCAGCAGACCGACAGCTTGCTGGCCGACCTCAAGGAACAATCGCGGGTGACCGCCTCGATCGAGGCCGAGCGGGTACGGCTGACGGCGGCGGTCAGCGAGCAGGCGGCGGAAAAGAAGCGACTCAGCATGCTGCTCGAGGCCAAGCAGAAGCTCGAAGCGGACACCTGGACGGCTATGGTGGCCGAAAAGCAGCGATCCCAGGCACTTGCGGCCAAGGCCGGCAGCCTGAAAGAACTGATCGCCTCGCTCGAGGCCGACAAGAGCCGCAAGGCGGCGGATGCGGTCAAAGCCGGCGAGCAGAAGGCGGCTGACGCCGACAAGGCGGACACAGGCACGACCGCGTCAACGGAACTGGCGTCGCTGCCCGTGCCGGAAGGCAACCAGTTGACCGCCGCGGTCCCGTTTTCGGCGCTTCAGGGACAGGTCGCGCTGCCGGTCACCGGCAAGATCAAGCGGCGCTTCGGAGCCGATGACGGTAACGGCGCAGTGATGCTTGGCGACATGGTTGCGACACAATCGGGAGCCATCGTCACCGCACCGGCGGATGGAAATGTGCTTTATGCGGGGCCGTTTCGCTCCTATGGACAACTCTTGATCCTGAACGCAGGTGACGGCTATCATGTCGTCCTGGCGGGGATGAGCAGAATCAGCGTCGCGTCTGGCCAGTCGGTGCTCGCAGGAGAGCCGGTGGGCGCGATGGGAGAGGCCCGGGTGGCAAGCACCTCGGCCTCGAAGAATGGAAATGCCACGCCGGAACTCTATGTCGAGTTCCGCAAGGATGGAAAACCCGTCGATCCGACCCCATGGTGGGCGGACCGTTTTTCTGGAAGGACGTGAAATGATGCGGAAACTGTCGCTTCTGTTTGCCGGTGCGCTGATGGGCGCATCAGCGATGAGCCTGGTCTACGGCGCGCCTGGCTCGACGGCGAACGCTGCGGGCTCCGAAACGTACAAGCAACTGGCGATCTTCGGCGACATCTTCGAGCGTGTGCGGGCGCAATATGTGACGCCTCCGGACGACAAGTCGCTGGTCGAAAACGCCATCAACGGCATGCTCGCCTCGCTTGATCCGCACTCGTCCTACATGAATGCCGAGCAGGCGCAGGACATGCGCGTGCAGACCAAGGGTGAGTTCGGCGGCCTCGGCATCGAGGTCACCATGGAGAACGACCTGGTCAAGGTGATCACGCCGATCGACGACACACCGGCCGCCAAGGCTGGCGTGCTGGCCGGCGACTATATCGCCAAGATCGACGGCGACGAGGTGCGCGGGCTGACGCTGAATGACGCGGTCGAGAAGATGCGCGGGCCGGTCAACACGCCGATCAAGCTGACCATCCTGCGCCAGGGTGCCGACAAGCCGATCGAACTGACGGTCGTGCGCGACATCATCAAGGTCAAGGCGGTCAAGTTCCGGGTTGAAAACGACGTCGGCTACATGAAGATCACCTCGTTCACCGAAAAGACCTATGACGACCTCGAGAACGCCATCGACACCATCAAGAAGCAGGTGCCGAACGACAAGCTCAAGGGCTATGTGCTCGATCTCAGGCTCAATCCGGGCGGTTTGCTCGACCAGGCGGTGAGCGTGTCCGACGCCTTCCTCGACCGTGGCGAGATCGTCTCGACCCGCGGCCGCGATCCCAAGGACGTCACCCGCTTCGACGCAAGGCCGGGCGACGACATCGGCGCCAAGCCGCTGATCGTGCTCGTCAATGGCGGCTCGGCCAGTGCCTCGGAAATCGTTGCCGGTGCGTTGCAGGATCTGCGCCGCGCCACGGTGGTGGGCACGCAGTCTTTCGGCAAGGGTTCGGTGCAGACAATCATCCCGCTTGGCGAGAATGGTGCGCTGCGTCTGACGACGGCGCTCTACTACACGCCATCCGGCAAATCGATCCAGGGCAAGGGCATCACGCCCGACATCAAGGTCGACCAGCCGTTGCCGCCGGAATTGCAGGGCAGGGACCTGACCCGCGGCGAATCGGACCTCAAGGGCCATATCAAGGGCGCCGACGAGAGCGATACCGGTTCGGGCTCGGCTGCCTATGTGCCGCCGGATCCGAAGGACGATCTGCAGCTCATCTATGCCGAGCAGCTGTTGCGCGGCCAGAAGACCGATCCGGCGTTCCCGCCGAATCCGGACAAGGCTGTGCTCAACCAGTAAGGTTGGCCGGCCGGGCAAACAGCTCTGGCCGCCTGATCGAAGCGATGCGATGCTGCCGGGACCGCGAGGTTCCGGCAGTTTGATTCGGGGGACGTCGTTGTGGTGGCGTCGCGTCTCTGACGCGCCAACAGTTTTGAATTTGCGCAGGTCCTTTGCGACAGGGGTTTCCCTTTTAGCCGATCATGCGCCCGGGGATGCGGCTTGGCTGACATCGTAAAGGATATCGAACGCCCGCTTGGACAGACCGCCGCCCGGCCGCCGCGCGCGGCGTCGCGCACGGTCAGCGCCGGAGCGGTCGCAGCCACGCTTGCCGTGCTGGCGGTGGTCGGCATCTCCGGCGCGATCGCGCTGCGCGAAAAGCCGTTCCGCAAACCGGAAGCAGCCACTGTGTCGACGCCGAAAGTGACGGCGGCGGCGGAGCCTGCGGCAGCGCCGGCCACTGCACCGGCGGCGCCGAAGGCGGACGCGCCGGCCAAGACCGGCGGGCCGCAGATCATCCATGTGCAAACGGAAGAGGGCGACGGTCCGCCCAAGGCGGCCATCGTCATTCACGATCCGTCGACGCTCGGCCAGAATCTGAAGATCGCGCATATTCCCGATAAGGCGCTGATCGAGCCCAGCGACACCGGGCCGCTGCCGATCCGTGCCGCCGACGGAAGGCGGCCTTTCGATGTCTATGCGCGGCCATGGTCGGGCGCGCGCGGTGCCCGTGTGGCGATCGTCATTGGCGGGCTTGCCGTATCGCAGACCGGCACGCAGGCGGCGATTGCCAAGCTGCCGGCCGAGGTGACGCTGGCCTTCGCACCGCAAGGCAACAGCATCGGCCGCTGGATGCAGGCGGCGCGGCAGAGCGGCCATGAGATCGTCCTGCAGGTGCCGCTGGAGCCGTTCGACTATCCAAACGTCAATCCCGGCCGCAACACGCTGACCGTTTCGGCGACGCCGGAAGAGAATCTGAAGAGCCTGCACTGGGCTCTGTCGCGCACGACCAACTATACCGGCGTCATGAACTATATGGGCGCGCGCTTTTCGGCCGATGCGACAGCGATGGGGCCATTCATGGCCGAGCTCGGCAGACGCGGCCTGGCCTATATCGACGACGGCTCGTCAGCGCGGAGCCTGGCGCCGGACCTCGCCTTGAAGGACGGCGTGCCGTTCGTCGCCGGCGACACGGCGATCGATGCCTTACAGGATCGCGGCGCGATCCTGAAAAAGCTCGACGCGCTGGAAGCCACCGCGCGGGCCAAAGGCTCTGCCGTCGGCATCGGCTCGGCTTTCGACCTGACGGTCGACACGGTGTCGTCCTGGGTGGTGGAAGCCAAGAAGCGCGGCATCGAGATCGTGCCGATCTCGGCGGTGGCCATTGACCCGGAAAAAGGCTAGCAGCCGTCTTGATAATTCTACTCCGGCGGGCATCTGGCGGCGTTTTCTGCGCTTCCGGTGCTCATGTACTTTAAGTACGCTCCGCTCCGATTCTCGAAACCGCTCGCCACCTGCCTCGCCGGAGCGAATTCTCAAAACGGCTGGAAATCTGACCGATGTCAAAGAAGAAAATCGATCCCGAGACGCTGCCTTATCGTCCCTGCGTCGGGCTGATGATCCTCAATGGCGACGGCCTGGTCTGGGTCGGCCATCGCATTGCCGAGCCGGACAGCGAATTCGCCGGCACCACACAACTCTGGCAAATGCCGCAGGGCGGCATCGACAAGGGCGAGGAGCCGCTGCAGGCGGCGGAGCGGGAACTCTACGAAGAGACAGGCATGCGCTCGGTCTCGCTGCTGGCCGAGGCGCCCCACTGGATCAACTACGACCTGCCGGCCGACCTGGTCGGCATCGCCTTCAAAGGACGCTATCGCGGCCAGACGCAAAAGTGGTTTGCCTTCCGCTTTCACGGCGAGGCGAGCGAAATCCTGATCAATCCGCCGCCGGGCGGCCATACCGCCGAGTTCGACAAATGGGCCTGGCAACCAATGCAGGACCTGCCCGACCTGATCGTGCCGTTCAAGCGCAAGGTCTATGAGGACGTGGTGGCGGCGTTCCGGCATCTGGTGGCGTAGGGCGGCCAGGGACGGCATCGTCTCCGCATGGTTGCGGCGCCCGCGCGGCGGCCCTATTGATGGGTTGACGCAACAAGGGGCTGGCATGAGCAACGCCGCCGAAGGGTCTTTCCCCGAACCTGTCGACACAGCCGGCGAGCCGGTCAGCGAAGCGGCGGCCGGCGCGATTCTGACCATCGACCTTGGTGCCATCAGGGAAAACTACCGGCGATTGAAGGCGCAACTGGGCGGCGTGCGGTGCGCCGGAGTCGTCAAGGCCGACGGCTATGGTCTGGGCGCGGCGCCAATCGCACGGGCGCTGGCAGAAGAAGGCTGCACGATCTTCTTCGTCGCGCTTCTGGCCGAGGGTCTGGCGCTGCGCAAGGCGCTCGGACCCCAGCCCGTGGTCCATGTCCTCAACGGCCTGCCGTCCGGCTCGGAACCAGAAGCGGTTGCGGCGGAGCTTGTTCCCGTCATCAACAGCGCTGGCCAACTCAAGGCCTGGGGTGAAGCCTGCCGACAGGCCGGACGCAAGCTGCCGGCAGCGATCCAGGTCGACAGCGGCATGTCGCGGCTCGGCATGGCACCTGCGGAAGTGGAAGCGATTGCTGCTGATCCGCATGCCTTCGACGGCATCGCCGTTACCCTTGTCATGAGCCATCTCGCTTGCGCCGACGAGCCGGAGCATCCAGCCAACGAGCGGCAATGGCTGGTCTTCGAACGCCTGCGCAAGGTGCTGCCCGAGGCTCCCGCTTCGCTCGCCAATTCCTCCGGCATCTTTCTGGGGTCGGCCTTTCATTTCGACCTCGCCCGCCCGGGGGCGGCGCTCTACGGCATCAATCCAACGCCGGGCGAACCGAACCCGATGCTGCCGGTGGTGCGGCTGCAGGCGAAGGTCGTACAGATTCGCAGCCTGCAAACGGGAGCCGGCGTCGGCTACGGCCACACCTTTCACGCAACGGGTCCGTTGAGCGCGGCGACGATTTCGCTTGGCTATGCCGATGGCTGGCATCGCCGCGCGGCCTCCGCCGCCTGGTTCGAAGGCGTGCGCTTGCCCTTCCTCGGGCGCGTGTCGATGGACTCGATCATCCTCGACATTTCCGCGCTGCCGGAGGGCAAGCTTGCGGAAGGTGACCTCGTCGAACTGCTCGGCCCGTCGCAGAGCGTCGACGATGCCGCCGGCCATGCCGGCACCATCGGCTATGAAATCCTGACCAGCCTCGGGTCACGCTTCCATCGCCGCTACGTGAACGGATAGCGGCAGAGCACACAGGCACTTGGCGAGCACCATAAAATCCGGCAGACAGAAGTCAGGACGATCCGGGCCTGAAAAGACGTCGTCGTGGAGAATGGTGCGATGAAGATCCTGGTGTTGGGCGGCGGCGTGATCGGGGTCACCACCGCCTATTTTCTCGCCGAGGCCGGCCACGAAGTGACGGTTATCGATCGCCAGAAAGGCCCGGCGCTGGAAACCAGTTTTGCCAATGCCGGCGAGGTCTCGCCCGGCTACGCCTCGCCTTGGGCGGGACCCGGCATCCCGCTGAAGGCGATCAAGTGGCTGCTGATGAAGCATGGGCCGCTGGTGGTGCGGCCGGCCTTCGATCCTCATATGTGGATCTGGCTGCTCAAGATGCTGCGCAACTGCACGGCGGAACGCTATGCGGTGAACAAGGCGCGCATGGTGCCGCTGGCCGAATACAGCCGTGATACGCTGAAGGCGCTGCGCGAAACGAACGGCATTGCCTATGACGCACGGGCCAAGGGAACGCTGCAGCTTTTCCGCACGCAAAAGCAGCTCGACGGCACATCAGGCGATATCGAGGTGCTGAAGACCTATGGCGTTCCCTACGAGGTGCTCGATCCCGATGGCTGCATCGTGGCAGAGCCGGCACTGGCGGGCGTGCGCGAAAAGTTTGTCGGCGGGCTCAGGCTGCCGGGCGACGAAACCGGCGACTGCAAGATGTTCACCGACCGTCTGGCCGAGCTGTGTGTTGCGCGCGGCGTCACCTTTGAATACGGCACGACGATCCGACGCGTCGTCAAGAACCGCAACCGCATCACCAACATTGCCACCGACAAGGGCTGGCGGGTGGCCGACGCCTATGTGATGGCGATGGGCAGCTATTCGGCGAAATTCATGCGTCAGCTGAAACGGCCGATCCCGGTCTATCCGGTCAAGGGCTATTCGATCACCGTGCCGATCAAGGATGCAGCCGCAGCACCCGAATCCACGGTCATGGACGAAACCTACAAGGTGGCGATCACCAGGCTCGGCGACCGTATCCGCGTCGGCGGCACGGCGGAGATTTCAGGCTTCGATCTCAACCTGCACGAATCGCGGCGCCGCACGCTCGAGCACTCGGTTGGCGACCTGTTTCCGGAGGGCGGCGATCTCAAGGCGGCGACGTTCTGGTGCGGACTGCGGCCGATGACGCCAGACGGGCCGCCGCTGATCGGCCGCACCGAATTTTCCAACCTCTATCTCAACACCGGCCATGGCACGCTCGGCTGGACCATGGCCTGCGGCTCGGCCAAGGTGCTGGCCGACATCATCTCCAGCCGGGTGCCTGACATCAATGCGCGCGACCTCGGGCCGGAGCGATACGTCAAGTAACTAGAGCCTGTTCCATCCCGATGGAAATCGGGATGGGGCTCTATCTCTTTGTTTGAGCATGATCTTTTCCGAAAACCGGATTCCACTTTTCGGGATCATGCTCTTAGAACGCTTCCTTCACCCAGCCTTTGCTAAACAGCAGGCGGTAGGCCCAGGGGATCGTCACCTTCGTCGAGACCGGGTTGGAGTGGGCGACATAGTCGTCGTAGATCGGCTGCATCTTGGCATAGAAGGCGGGATCGAGAACCATCATGCCGTTCTCCGAGTCGTGGAAGAAGCTGCGGTTGTTGAGGTTGACCGAAGAGATCGTCACCAGCCTTTCGTCGATCATCATGATCTTGGAATGCAGCACGACATCGGGCGCCTTGAATTCGCGAATGTTGATGCGGTCGCCGTATTTCTCGACGAACAGCTTGTTGAGCGCTGTCAGGAACTTGCCGCCGATGTCGCCCTTGAGGTCGATGCGGCCGACAATGTCGATCCTGACGCCGCGGGCCAGCGCCCGGTCGAAGGCCAGAGCCAGCTTCGGCGTCAGATTGAGATAGGGATTGACGATCTCGATGTGGTGCTCGGCGGTGTCGATCAACTCGACGAAATACGCCTCCAGCGCATGCCCGTCCTCGTAGGGCACGGAGATGAAATGCCGCGCCGTGCCCAGCGGCCGCTTGCCGCCTGAGCGGACCGGAATGGAGAACGGCCGGGCGATGTTGGTGTCGGCGTCGCGCAGCCACAGCGTCGAAAGATGCGCGGCGAGCGTCTCGACCGTGGCCCGGTCTGATATCTCGATGTCGAAGTCGCTCCAGTTCGAATAGTAGTTCAGCGACAGCCCGTCGGTCCGACCATACTGCTGGAGGTTCGGGTAGCGCGACAGGTCGACCGGCTTGTGGAACAGGAAGCCGTCATGGATGTTGCGGCCGCCGATGATGACGCGTGAGCGGCCGGGATCCTGCGCCAGCGTCGCCAGCATCTTGACGTGGTGGGTCTTGTGGAATTGCGACAGCTGCTCGTCGATCGGCGCGCCGTGGTCGGCCCGCCAACGGTATTCCTGCAGCTCGACATTGGGGAATTCGGCCGCCAGCCGATGCAGCATGGCGTCGTCCTTGTCGCGCTCCAGCACATCGGTCACCATGATGCGCACCTTGGTGCCAAGTGCGGCGTGATGGCGGATCAGCCGCTCGATGATGCGACCGGAAAAGTCCGCCTTGAACTCCAGCGACGACAGGTAGATCAGCTTGAGCTTTGGCGCCTGCGAGAAATCGAGTGGCAGTTCCGGGTCGCCCCTGTCGAAGGCGCTGTCGGGCAAGGCCGCGCCCATCAGCGCCTCGACCTTGGCATTGAAGCCGTCGCGCGACTTGCGCAACAAGCGGGGCTGAGCGAGCGGCAGAGCGCAGGTCTGCGACAGCCAGCGGCTGGCGTAGAAAACGCGGTCCAGCTCTTCGAGGCCGGCCGGATCGGGGACCGGACAGAGCTGGTAGCGGCTGTCGAAGGCGGCCAGCGCAGGGTCGGCGATTTCTTCGCGCAGGACGGTGAGCGGCGCGCCGGCCGGGGCAAGACTGGAACGGATTTGCAGGTTGCAGCGGTTGAGGCTGCCGCTCGGCAACAGGCTGACGGCGACGCCCTCCCCGGACAGGTGGAACCGAAATGCCGCGCCCTTAGCGATAGTACGCGAATGGCCGCCGGCGCGGAGCGCCAGCGCCCCGTCACATGTGCCGCCGATGTCGACCGGCTGCCGGCCCGCCTGGCGCAACAGGATTTCGACCGACCGCGCCTGCAGGCCGGAAAAGCTGAAAGTCTTGGGTAGGGAAGGTCGGGCGGCCGCGTCGACATAGAGTGTCTGCCGCGACACACGCCAGCGGCCGTCGAAACGGCCTTCGCCGGCTTTGCCGCTCGTCGGCGGCACCTGCGGCGCGGCGACCGGCTTTGCCATTTGCTCCAATGCCCGATAGGTCGCCTGGAAGTCGCTGTTGGCGATGGCGTGACGATCGTGGCCGAAAGGGCCGGTGCCGTTGGTGCGGTCGATGGCGCCGATCTGGTTGTGGGCGAGCAATGCCAGGAACTGCTTTTCGTAGTCGCTGATGCCGGCATTGCCGAAAAACTGGGTGGCCGCGATTTGCGGTCCTGATGCGCCCGCCGACAGTGACGGTCTCGTGCAATCCTTCCCGTCTGGGAAGAAATCACAGCCATGGCGAAGTGGACCGGCGCAGCCGGCAAGCGCGGCAAACGCCAGTCCGAGCAGGGCCATGCATGCGGCCCGGTTCAACCCGCTGCCTCGTTCAATTCCTTCAACTGGGCGGGATCGCGCGGCGGCATGAAGCCTTGCGGAAAGACCTTGCAGACCGGAAGCGCGAAGGTGGCGATCAAAAGCTCTGCCTCGCCGCGCATCTTTTTTGGCGCCGTCCTGTCATCGCGGATCGTCTTCGCCGAGGCGATGAGAGCACTGTCACAATCGCAATGATTGTGACGGGCGATGTAGCAGGCGTCATGGGTTTGGCAAGCGCTATCAAGACGATCGACCGGCCGGGCCGAGAGGTCGCCGGTGCGGGTGCCGGGGCCGCAGTAATTGCCGAAGACGAAAGGCGACGGGCGCGCCATCGCAGTGCGGATCGGCTTGGGCAAGTCCGCTTCCGGCACCTTCGTCCACGGGTTGGCGCAGGCGGAGACGAAAACCAGCGGCAGGATGGCAAGAACGGCTCGCATCTTTTCCGCGCCAATTTTCCGAAAATGTCCCCACCCAGCGCTTTGGCCACGTGAATCGGGAACGCCTGCACCTGATGCCACACAGCCCGATTTTGTGGCAAGGGCAAGGCGGCAGGAGCGGCACAGTTTGTGCTCCTATACGAACAGGCTTCGTTCCCGCTCCACCGCCTTGGTGATGAAGTTGGCGACGATCTGGACGCGGCGCAGCGGCCTGACCGATTCGTGATAGACCAGCCAGTAGGCGCGGCGGATGGGCGCGACGATGTCGACCGGGAGCAACTCCGGCATCGAGCGGGCGACGAATGTGTGCAGGATGCCGATGCCGGCCCCGGATCGCACCGCCTCTGCCTGGCCGAGCGCCGAGGAAATGGCGAAACTGGTGCGCCAGTCGGGGCTGAACTCGGCCGCATAGTCGAGCGACGGACTGACGATGAGGTCCGGCACGTAGCCGATCAGATTGTGCTGGCCAAGCTCGGCGGCTGTTTTGGGCAAGCCATGCGCCTGCGCATAGGCGTGCGACGCGAACAGGCCGAGCGTATAGTCGACCAGCTTCCCCGCCACCAGCCGGCCTTCCGTCGGCCGCTCTACGGTGATCGCTATGTCGGCCTCGCGCCGGGACAGCGAGAAGGAGCGCGGCACCGGCACCAGTTGGATGGTGAGTTCGCGGTGAAGCGCGGTGAGCACACCAAGATGTTTGGCCAGGAAGGCGACGCCGAAACCGTCCGGCGCACCGATCCGCACAGTGCCGGAGACATCGTCGCCTTCGCCAGCAACGGTCGAGCGCGCGGCGATCATGTCGCCCTCCATGCGCTCGGCGATGTCGAGGAAGCGCTCGCCGGCCGGCGTCAGCTCGCTGCCGGTGGTAAGCCGGCGAAAGAGTTTTGTCCTAAGCGCGTCCTCGAGCGCGGCGATGCGGCGCGAGACGGTGGCATGGTTGAGCTCCAGCCGCTTGGCCGCGCCAAGGATCTGGCCAGCGCGCGCCACGGCAAGGAAGATGCGGACGTCATCCCAGTTCATGGGGATGGTCCCGGGGACAACGATCAAAGCCGCGTTCCTTCGCGCCCCCCTCTGTCCTGCCGGACATCTCCCCCTCAAGGGGGGAGATCAGCAGTTTCGCCGCCGGCCTTTTCCCTGCGACGCTGGAGATTGGCGAAAGCAGAGATGACAAGGCAATCTCCCCCCGTGTGGGGGAGATGTCCGGCAGGACAGAGGGGGGCGTGACGAAGCTCAAACCTAAGAGTTCCTTTGACGATGGGCCCACCCTATCATTTGCGGCAATTGATGCACAGCCGCCAACTGCTATCGATTTCACGCACAACGGTTGCGTTCTCCCTCGCGTTGCCATCGACCGCGCAAAGGCGTTGAATGATCCCATCACAACAAAGGGAGAGAAATCATGATCGACTACGGTCATTTCATCGGCGGCAAGCATGTCGCCGGCACCAGCGGCCGCAAGCAGGATGTCATGCAGCCGATGGATGGCACCGTGCGTGGCACGGTAGCGCTGGCTTCGCAGGCGGAACTGCGCGCAGCGGTAATCAATGCCAGGGAAGCCCAGCCCAAATGGGCGGCAACCAACCCGCAGCGGCGCGTGCGCGTCTTGATGAAGTTCCTCGAACTGGTTGCAAGAGAATACGACTCGCTGGCCGAAATCCTGGCGCGCGAGCACGGCAAGACCATCGCCGACGCCAAGGGTGACATCCAGCGCGGCCTCGAAGTGGTCGAAGTCTGCATCGGCGCGCCGCATATGATGAAGGGCGAATTTACCGACGGCGCCGGCCCCGGCATCGACGTCTATTCGATGCGACAGCCGCTCGGCGTCGTCGCCGGCATCACGCCGTTCAATTTCCCGGCCATGATCCCGCTGTGGAAGATCGCGCCGGCCATTGCTTGCGGCAACGCCTTCATCCTGAAGCCTTCCGAGCGCGACCCGGGCGTGCCGATGCGCATTGCCGAGCTGTTCATCGAGGCCGGCCTGCCGGCAGGCATCCTCAACGTCGTCAATGGCGACAAGGATGTGGTCGACGCCATCCTCGACGACCCCGATATCAAGGCCATCGGTTTTGTCGGCTCGACGCCGATCGCCCAGTACATCTATTCGCGCGGCACCGCGTCGGGCAAGCGCGTGCAGTGCTTCGGTGGCGCCAAGAACCACATGATCATCATGCCCGATGCAGACATGGACCAGACCGTCGACGCACTGATCGGCGCCGGCTACGGCTCGGCCGGCGAGCGCTGCATGGCGATCTCGGTGGCGGTTCCGGTCGGCAACGACACCGCCAACCGGCTGATGGAAAAGCTGGTCCCGCGCGTCGAAAGCCTGAAGGTCGGTCCTTCTACCGACTCGTCCGCCGATTTCGGCCCGCTGGTCACGGCGCAGGCGCTGGAGCGGGTCAAGGGTTATGTCGACATCGGCGTCAAGGAAGGCGCCAAGCTGGTCGTCGACGGCCGCGGCTTCTCCATGCAGGGCTATGAAGACGGCTACTATATGGGCGGCTGCCTGTTCGACAATGTGACCGCCGACATGCGCATCTACAAAGAAGAGATCTTTGGCCCGGTGCTCTCGGTGGTGCGTGCACCGACCTATGAGAGCGCCATCAAGCTCGCCAACGACCACGAGATGGGCAATGGCGTCGCCATCTTCACTCGTGACGGCGACGCGGCGCGCGATTTCGCAAGCCGTGTCCAGGTCGGCATGGTCGGCGTCAACGTGCCGATCCCGGTGCCGATCGCCTACTACACCTTCGGCGGCTGGAAGGGTTCCTCGTTCGGCGACCTCAACCAGCACGGCCCGGACGCGTTCCGCTTCTACACCAAGACCAAGACGGTGACCTCGCGTTGGCCGTCCGGCGTCAAGGACGGTGCCGAATTCGTCATCCCGACGATGAACTGAGGTCGGTAACATTTCAAAATAAAGAAAGAGGCGGGTTATCCCGCCTTTTTCGTTTTTGTAGGTCCGGTGGCGCAGGTGACGGCAAGGCAATGGTGCTTGTTTTCGGTTCGGGACCTCACCATATCGAATCCAGGGAATGTGATAAAATTCCCAGACGACAGACCGGAAACCAGAAGGAGTGACGTGATGACGACGTCGGACCCGGCCTGGAACGCTCCGGCATATTGAGGCTGCCTATGTGCCTCCCTTTGCCGGAACGTGAAGGCGAAGGAGGTGCCAAATGGCACACAAATTTTCGTTTCGATGGATCAGGATAGCCGCGATCGCCGCCGCGCTGGCGCTGTCGACGCTGCCCGCACAGGCGCAACTCGTCTGCGGCGGCCACAGTGATGTTATCGCCGGACTGGCGCAGGCCTTTGAACAGAGGCAGACCGGCTACGGTGTTGTCGGGCAAGCTGCCATTGTTGAAATCTATGTCTCGGCAAGTGGGACATGGACCTTGCTGATAACCGACGTAAACGGCCAAAGCTGCATCCTCGCGATCGGTGAGGGATGGGAGAATACCCAAACTGTGACCGCGATGGCGCACGGGAACTGAACAGCCTGATCAGCGCGTGGCCGCCATCTCGGCATGGCCGCGCAGCAGCGCCATCAGGCGCTTGGCATCCTTGGCGGCGGCCTCTTCGTCGCCGGCGAGGATCGAGCGGATCAGCGCGACGTGGTGCTCGGCGGATTCGGCTAGACCCGTATCGGCCTTGTAGCGGAACCAGAAGCGGCGGCTGTGGGTCTGCAAGGGCGCGGCCAGCCGGGCGGCGAACGGATTGTCGGCGGCCAGCGCCAGCGCCTCGTCGAGCGCCTTGTCGGCCTGGATGAAGGCAAGCACGTTGCCGGAGATCACTGCCCTCTGCATGGCCAAAGCCGCATCGTGGAACAGGTCGGCGGCCTCGCGGGTGACGAAGCGGGCGGCCGAGCGGGCCAGCACCACCTCGACTCCGCGACGGGCGTCGAGAACGCGCAGCCAGTCGCCGGGATGGAGCGGGGCAATGGCAATGCCGGCGCGCGGCCGAACATCCAGCAGGCCTTCCCAGGCCAGCCGCTGGATGGCCTCGCGCACCGGTGTGCGCCCGAGCTTGAGCCGCTCGATCAACGCGCCTTCGGTGACGAAACTGGCGGGTGCCAGTTCGAGCGTCACGATCATGTGCTCGAGCACGCGGTAGGCTTTTGCCGCCACCGGCTCGGAGCTTTGGCTTTCATCGACCAACGCCAAGGGTCATCTCCTGATATATTTTGGATATATCACAACGGAATCTGCATTGACAGCGGCTTTCGCTTGAAATATATCACTGATATATCAGATGGAGAGATGACCATGTGGACCGGAGTTTTCCCCGCCGTCACGACCAAATTCACCGCGGACGACCGCCTCGACCATGCCGAGATGGAGCGCTGCTTTGCGCTGCAGATGGAGGCCGGCTGCGACGGCATCATCGTCTGCGGCTCGCTCGGCGAAGGGCCGATGCTGTCGCCTGACGAGAAGATCGAAGTGCTGAAGACGGCGCAGAAGATCGCCGGCAAGAAGCCGGTGTTGCTGACCGTCAACGAGGCCGGCACCCGCGAGGCTGCCAGCATCGCACGCCGCGCCGCGAAAGAGGGCGCCAACGGGCTGATGGTGGTGCCGAGCCCGATCTACCACACCAATGAGGAAGAGACGGTTGCGGCGTTGCGCGCCGTCGCTCAGGCCGGCGACCTGCCGGTCATGATATACTCCAACCGGCTTGCCTACCGCGTGGACGTCACCGTCGACCAGATGGAAGAGCTGGCGGCGGACAAGCGGTTTGTCGCCATCAAGGAATCCTCGGACGACATCCGCCGTTCGACCGAGATCATCAACCGCTTCGGCGACCGCTACGATCTGTTCACCGGCGTCGACAATCTGGCGTTCGAGGCGCTGTCGGTCGGCGCCATCGGCTGGGTGGCCGGACTGGTCGTGGCATTCCCGCGCGAGACGGTCGCCATCTACCAGCTGATGAAGCAGGGCCGCCGCGAAGAGGCGCTGTCTATCTACCGCTGGTTCCGGCCGCTGCTCGACCTCGACGTGTCGACCTATCTGGTGCAGAACATCAAGCTCGCCGAAGTTTTTGCGATTCAAACCAACGACCGGGTGCGCATGCCGCGCCAGCCGCTGTCGGGCGAACGCCGCAAGGCGGTCGAGAAGATCGTCAAGGACGCGTTGGCGGTGCGGCCGAATCTGCCGCAGTTCTAAGAGGACCGTCAGAGCAGATATGCAGCGCGGCGCATGGCAATGAATGGTGATGCTACACTCGACGTCGCCATTGTCGGTGGCGGCATCATCGGCATCTGCGCCGCGGCCTTTCTGGCGGAAGCCGGGCGTAACGTCACGATCTTCGACCGCACCGGCATTTGCGAGGAGACCAGCTCCGGCAATGCCGCCGCCTTTGCCTTTTCCGATGTGCTGCCGCTCGCCCACAAGGGCATGATCAGGCAACTGCCGAAATGGCTTGCCGATCCGCTCGGCCCGCTCAGCATTCCGCCGGCCTATCTGCCGAAGCTGCTGCCTTGGCTGTTCCGCTTCTGGCGCGCTGGGCGCAGCGACCGCTACGAGGGCAGTCTTGCGGCGCAAGTGGCGATGATGCGGCTTGCCGAGGCCGAATGGGCCGGGCTGATGGCGCGCTCCGGCACCGGAGACATGCTGCATGAGGACGGCTCGCTCGAACTCTATGAGAACGAAGCCGAGTTCAAGGCATCGCTGCCCGGCTGGGCGGCAAGGCAGCGTTTTGGCATCGTCTTTCGCCATGTCGAAGGCGAGGAACTGGCGCGGCTGCAGCCAGGGCTGTCACCACGCTTCATCAAGGGCACGTTCGTGCCAGGATGGAAGACCGTCGCCGACCCGAAATTGCTTGGCAAAGCCATCTGGGCCTATGCGCAGAGCAAGGGCGCCCGCTTTGAAAGGGCGCGGATCGAGCGTGTCGATGCGGCTCAGGACGGCGCGACGCTGACACTGGCCGACGGCACGACCAGGCAGGCAAAACACCTCGTCATCGCCGCCGGCGCCTGGTCGCATCTTTTGGCCAGAAATCTCGGCGATCGCATCCCGCTCGAAACCGAGCGCGGCTACAACACGACGCTGCCGAAGACTGCCTTCGACGTGAAGCGGCAGCTGATCTTCTCCGGCCATGGCTTCGTTATCACGCCGCTTGTATCAGGCGTGCGCGTCGGCGGCGCGGTCGAGCTCGGCGGCATCGAGCGGCCGCCCAATTATGCTCGCTCGAAGGCGCTGCTGGAAAAGGCGAAAAAGTTCCTGCCCGGGCTCGATCCCTCAGGTGGCCGCGAATGGATGGGTTTTCGTCCTTCGTTGCCGGATTCGCTGCCGGTCATTGGCTGTGCGCAAAAAAGTCCGTCGGTGATCTATGCCTTCGGTCACGGCCATCTCGGCCTCACCCAGGCTGCGGCGACCGGACGGTTGATCCGAGAGCTTGTTCTCGGGCAAAGTCCGGCGCTTGATCTTTCTGCCTTTTCGCCAAACCGCTTCTGACAGGGTCCAAAATGGCACGCCATTCCTTCTTCTGCATTGACGGCCATACTTGCGGCAATCCGGTTCGGCTGGTCGCAGGCGGCGGGCCGTTGCTCCAGGGTTCGACGATGATGGAGCGGCGCGCGCATTTCCTGGCCGAGTATGACTGGATCCGCACCGGACTGATGTTCGAGCCGCGCGGCCATGACGTGATGTCGGGCTCGATCCTCTACCCGCCGACACGTGAGGATTGCGACATCGCCATCCTGTTCATCGAGACGTCGGGCTGCCTGCCGATGTGCGGCCATGGCACCATCGGTACGGTGACGATGGCCATCGAGCACGGGCTGATCAAGCCGAAGACGCCGGGCATGCTGAGGCTCGACACGCCGGCCGGCCTGGTCACCGCCGAATACAAGCAGGTTGGCGAGTATGTCGAAGAGGTGCGCATCACCAACGTGCCGTCCTTCCTCTATGCCGAGGGGCTGACGGTCGACTGCCCCGGGCTCGGCGAGATCAGTGTCGATGTCGCCTATGGCGGCAATTTCTACGCCATCGTCGAGCCGCAGAAAAACTATCGCGACATGGCCGATCATTCAGCCGGCGACCTGATCGCCTGGAGCCCGGTGGTACGGCAGCGGCTCAACGAGAAGTACACATTCGAGCATCCGGAAAATCCCGGCATCAACCGGCTGTCGCACATGCTGTGGACCGGGGCGCCGACGGTGGCGGGTGCGGATGCGCGCAATGCCGTCTTCTACGGCGACAAGGCGATCGACCGCTCCCCGTGCGGCACCGGCACCTCGGCCCGGATGGCGCAGCTTCATGCCAAGGGCAAGCTCAAGGCGGGCGACGACTTCGTCCACGAATCGATCATCGGCTCGCTGTTCAAGGGCCGGGTCGAGAAAGAGGTCACACTTGCCGGCAAGCCGGCGATCATTCCGTCGATCGGCGGCTGGGCGCGGATGACCGGGCTGAACACCATCTTCATCGACGACCGCGATCCGTTCGCGCATGGGTTTATCGTCAAATGACGTCGAGTTGCCCGGCCCGGGAGTCACCTGCTTCCTTGTCAACCGAGACCTCCTGGCGAAACCAGTCGGCGAATTTGAACGCTGCCGGTGAGGCTTGCGCCAGCATGGTCAGGAAGTAGCCCTTGTCGCGGTTGGTCGCGATCTCCGACAAGACGATCAGGTCGCCGCGCTTCAGCTCGTCGCGAAAAACTTCGACCGGGCAGAGCGCCACGCCGTGACCGGCGATGACCGCCGTCGCAAGAATATTGAAGTCGGCGAACACCGGCCCATTGCCGACATCGACGCCGGGCAAGCCGGCTTGCGAAAACCATTCGCGCCAGCCGTCGCGGGTCTCGTCATGCAGCAGGTCGGCGCCGGCGATGCCGGCCGGCGTGCGCAGATGATCCTTGCCGGCGAGATAGTGGGGGCTGCACACCGGCTGGTTGAGGCGGGAAAACAGCTTGAGGCTGGTGACGTCAGGAGAGGGGTCGGCGCCGAGCGTGATCAGCACATCGTTCTGGCCGTCGATGAACCTCTCATCGGCCTTGGCATAGGCGACCCGCATACCGATGCCGGGGTGGCGGGCGGCAAAGTCGGATAGACGCGGCACCAGCCAGCGGCTGGCGATGGAAGGAATGCAGCCGACCGACAAGGTTTCCTGGCCGGCATTGCGGCGAATGCGGCGGCAAGTGGCGCCGAGTTCGGCAAGCGCACCACTGGCCGAGATCTGCAAGATCAAGCCGGCTTCGGTCAGCCGCACCTTGCGGGCATCCCGGTGAAACAGCGAGACGCCCAGCCATTCCTCAAGCCGCCGGATCTGGTGACTGATGGCCGGGTGGGTGACGTGAAGCTCTTCGCCAGCAGCCGAAAAGCTGAGATGGCGGGCAGCGGCTTCGAAAGCGCGGACGGCATTCAACGGGATGTAATCCATCCGTCAAATTTACTAACATATCGGATGAGAAGCAATCATTTGAAAGCGCCCCGCAGCTGCGGCATTCCTGCGGCCGGATCCCGGGACTATCGCAAAAACAGCAGACCAAGCAGCGCGATTCCCTGTCCGCTTTGCGTGTCGTGGCCTGTGGCCGTAGCTTTCGAAAGAGCGATCATGTTTACAAGACAACTGACTGATGTAGAAAAATCTGACTTCTTCGTCGATTGGGGCAATGGCACCAGCCATCGCCTGCTGACGCAGCAGGACGGCATGGGGTTCACCGTCTGCCATACCGTGGTGCGCGCCGGCAGCGAATCACGCCTCCATTACCGCAGGCATTTCGAGGCCTGCTACTGCATCGCCGGCGGGGGTGAGGTCGAGGATATGTCCGGCCTGGTGCATCGCATCGAACCGGGCACGATCTATGTGCTCAACGAGCATGACGAGCATTTTCTGCGCGCGGATGCCGCCAGCGACATGATCCTGGTCAGCGTGTTCAACCCGCCATTGAAGGGTACCGAGCGGCACGTTCTTGGCCAGGACGGCGGCTCGGCCTATTGAGGCCGGGGCGGAGCGATCATTGCTTCGATGGGATGGCCGGGCTGAAGGCCATCTTTATCGCCGACGACGATCCGTTTTCGCGCAGGTTTGGCGCCAGCTAACAGAATCCGGCCCCCCGGGATGCGAAAGGCGCGAAAATCGGATCGCCTTCAATGACGCAACGATCCTGCTCATCACCTAATCTTGACGGTGATTTCTTCGAAACGAGGCGCATGATGCGGCTGAATCGTCAAAGACATTGCGTTATGCCAATGATAGGGTCCGCGATAGTCCAGGGGCCGGATAAGAAAAAACGGGCAATCTGATGGCGTGTCGGGAAAACACGCATGGCCATCGAAAAATCACGTTGCAATCCGGGCTCGAAACTTTACGACTAGGGGAAATACGAAAAGGAATGCGTCTGCATGGGCGACATTCCAGGGGAGCCACGACAGCATGCAGTACTTTGTCCAGCAGCTTATCAATGGGCTGACGCTGGGATCGATCTATGGGCTGATCGCAATCGGCTATACGATGGTCTACGGCATCATCGGCATGATCAATTTCGCCCATGGCGACATCTTCATGGTCGGCGCCTTCACCGCCCTCATCGTCTTCCTCATCCTCGGCGCCATGTTCACTTCGGTGCCGATCGTGCTCGCGCTGCTGATCATGATGATCGTGGCGATGCTGCTTACCAGCCTCTACAACTGGACGATCGAAAAGGTGGCCTACCGGCCGCTGCGCGGTTCGTTCCGGCTGGCGCCGCTGATCACCGCGATCGGCATGTCGATCGCACTGTCCAATTTCGTCCAGGTGACGCAAGGGCCGCGCAACAAGCCGGTCCCGCCGATGGTGTCCAAGGTCTTCACGATCGACGGTGTCAGCGTTTCGCTGAAGCAGATCATCATCGTCGTGGTCACCGCGATCCTGCTGGCGCTGTTCTGGTACCTCGTCAACAGGACCGCGCTTGGCCGAGCGCAGCGCGCCTGCGAACAGGACCGCAAGATGGCGGCACTGCTCGGCATCGATGTCGACCGCACCATTTCGATCACCTTCATCATGGGCGCCGCCCTTGCCGCCGTCGCCGGCACGCTGTTCCTGATGTATTACGGCGTGGTGGTGTTTTCCGACGGCTTCACGCCCGGTGTTAAGGCATTTACCGCGGCGGTGCTCGGCGGCATCGGCTCGCTGCCCGGCGCCGTGCTCGGCGGGCTGCTGATCGGCTTCATCGAGAGCATGTGGTCGGCCTATTTCTCCATCGACTACAAAGACGTCGCCGCCTTCTCCATCCTGGCGATCGTGCTGATCTTCCTGCCGTCCGGCATTCTGGGCCGGCCAGAAGTCGAAAAGGTCTGAGATCATGGCGGTTACCGTTTCTCCGGAAAGCGACGTCGTCGCCAGCCCCATCCAGCGCGCCTTTCGCGAGGCGCTCTATGCCGGCGCCATCGCGCTTGGCCTGTTCGTCCTGTTTATCGGCCTGAAGACCGATCAGAACATCTCCAACGAACTGATTCTGGTGCAGCGCTGGGGCCTCCTCGCCGTTGTGGTCGTCACCGTGGCGGCCGGACGTTTCCTCTACGTCGCCTATGCCTTGCCGTTCATGGCTCGTCGAACAGCGGCCGATGCCGGCACAGGCAGCCTGGCGACGCGATTCTTCACGCTCCCCTATTTCATCGTCGCCGTCGTCATAGCGACCGCCGTGTTCCTTCTGGCCTTGACCGGCTCGCTTGAGGAGTTGCTGGGACCGTTCCTGGCCGACTTTTCCCGGTTCCTGCGCGGGCTGGCCATCGTCTATGCCTTTGCCTCGGTGCTGTACTACTTCCGCAGGTTCATTCGTACCCGCGGTTCCATATTGGGCATCATCGCACTGCTGCTCTATCCAGTTTGCGTCGTGCTGGTTCTCGCCGCCTTGTCGCGGTCGTGGTCGGCCGGTTTCCAGGGTTCGCTGCTGCTGGTTGACAATTTCGGGATCCAGATCCTGATCTACGTGATGCTGGCCTGGGGGCTAAACATCGTCATCGGCCTGGCCGGGCTGCTAGACCTTGGGTATGTCGCCTTCTATGCCGTCGGGGCCTATGCCTATGCGCTGCTCGGCACGCATTTCGGCCTGTCATTCTGGATCCTGCTGCCAGCAGCCGGCCTGATGGCCGCGTTCTGGGGCGTGATGCTCGGTTTTCCGGTGCTGCGCCTGCGCGGGGACTATCTGGCGATCGTGACGCTGGCCTTCGGCGAGATCATCCGGCTGGTGATCATCAACTGGCGCGAGGTGACCAACGGCTCGGCCGGCATTTCCGGTATCCCGAAGGTCTCTTTTTTCGGCCTGATGTCGTTCAACGTCTCGGACCCGAACTATATTTCCAAGGTGCTGGGCATCGCCCAGTCGGGCGCCTACTACAAGATTTTCCTCTATTATCTGATCCTGGGGCTGTGCTTCCTGACCGCCTTCGTCACCGTGAGGTTGCGCCGCCTGCCGGTCGGGCGCGCCTGGGAAGCGCTGCGTGAGGATGAGATCGCCTGCCGTTCGCTCGGCATCAACACCACCACCACCAAGCTGACGGCGTTTGCCACCGGTGCCATGTTCGGCGGCTTTGCCGGTGCGTTCTTTGCCGCACGGCAAGGCTTCGTCAGTCCGGAATCCTTCGTCTTCCTGGAATCGGCGATCATCCTGGCCATCGTGGTGCTCGGCGGCATGGGCTCGCTGATCGGCATCGCCATAGCGGCGATGGTGATGATCGGCGGCACGGAAATTCTGCGCGAGTTGGATTTCCTCAAGAGAGGCCTGGTCTGGGGCGACATAACGGTCATCCCCGGCTTCGGTCCTGACTTCACACCGGAGCTCTACCGCATGCTTTTGTTCGGCATGGCTATGGTCATCGTCATGTTGTGGAAGCCGCGCGGCTTCGTCGGCAGCCGTGAACCGACCGCCTTCCTCAAGGAGCGAAAAGCGGTCTCGGGGTCCTTCACCAAAGAGGGACACGGCTGATGAGCATGAACTCGATTCAGAAGACCAATCCGGGCATGAAAGACGCCATCCTGCAGGTCGACCATCTGTCGATGAAATTCGGCGGTCTGGTGGCCATCGGCGACCTCTCCTTCCAGGCCAGGCGCGGCGAGATCACCGCGCTGATCGGACCGAACGGCGCCGGCAAGACCACGGTGTTCAACTGCATCACCGGCTTCTACAAGCCGTCGGAAGGCATGATCACGCTCAACCGCAGCGACGGTTCGAGCTTCCTGCTCGAACGGCTGCCGAACCATGAGATCCCGGCGCGCGCCAAGGTGGCGCGCACCTTCCAGAACATCCGCCTGTTCTCGGGCATGACGCTGCTGGAAAACCTTCTGGTCGCCCAGCACAACAAGCTGATGAAGGCGTCGGGTTATACGATGCTGGGCCTGTTCGGCTTCCCGAGCTATCGCAAGGCATCGGCCGAATCGATCGACTTGGCCAAGCATTGGCTGGAGAAGGCCAATCTCGTCGACCGTGCCGACGATCCGGCCGGCGACCTGCCCTATGGCGCGCAACGGCGCCTGGAGATCGCGCGCGCCATGTGCACCGGTCCCGAGCTTCTGTGCCTCGACGAGCCGGCCGCGGGCCTCAATCCGAAGGAATCGGCGGCGCTCAACGACCTGCTGATGGACATCAAGAGCAGCACCTCGATCCTGTTGATCGAACACGACATGTCGGTGGTCATGCAGATTTCCGACCATGTCGTGGTGCTGGAATACGGACGCAAGATCTCCGACGGCAGTCCGCAATCGGTGCGGACCGACCCGCGCGTCATCGCCGCCTATCTCGGTGTCGATGACGAAGAGGTCGAGACGGTGCTGACCGAGGTCGGTGACGAAGCCGTCATCGAGCAGTTGGACACCGGTCCCGACAAGGCGCACGGGTCCGACATGTCGTCGTCGATGATGGCCGGCCCGGTGACCGACACTATCGGCCACAGCGAGGGCGAGCGCATCACAGTGGCAAAGGGCGCTTCGAAGGCAGCGCAGGTCGATGCGAGGGCCAACTTGCCAAGAAAGCCGTCCGAGCGGGCCACGGCCAAGTCGACCGGGAAGTCCTCGACAACCAAGCCGCGCGGAGGACGCAAATAATGGCCGGGACAACGCTGCTCGATATCAAGGGCGTCCAGACCTACTACGGCAATATCCGGGCGCTGAACGGCGTCGATGTCACCGTCAACGAGGGTGAGATCGTCGCGCTGATCGGCGCCAACGGCGCCGGCAAGTCGACGCTGATGATGACCATCTTTGGTGCTCCACGCGCCCGCGCCGGCACCATCACCTTCGCAGGCACCGACATCACCCAGATGCCCACCCACGAGATTGCGCGCATGCGCATTGCGCAATCGCCGGAGGGGCGCCGCATCTTCCCTCGCATGACGGTGATGGAAAACCTACAGATGGGCGCCAGCCTCGACAACCTCAAGCACTATGACGAGGACGTCGAGAAGGTGTTCACGCTGTTCCCGCGCCTCAAGGAGCGCATCGCCCAGCGCGGCGGTACGCTGTCGGGCGGCGAGCAGCAGATGCTGTCGATTGGGCGCGCGCTTATGGCGCGGCCGAAGCTGCTCTTGCTCGACGAGCCTTCACTGGGTCTTGCACCGCTGATCGTCAAGCAGATCTTCGACGCCATCCGCGAACTGAACCGCACGCAGGGGTTGACCGTGTTCCTGGTCGAGCAGAACGCCTTCGGCGCGCTGAAGCTCGCCACTCGCGGCTATGTCATGGTCAACGGCAACGTGACGATGAGCGGCACCGGCAAGGAGCTGCTCGCCAATCCGGAAGTGCGCGCCGCCTATCTCGAAGGCGGCCACCACTGAGTTTGGAGCGGAATATGTGCATCCGGTATTCCGCTCCAAGTCGTTTGTTAGTCGCATGATCTTTATCCGAAAAGTCTGCAACTTTTCGGGACCATGCTAGGGAGTTTTCATCATGCAGGGCATTCTCTACGAGGAACCCTCGATCTGGCAGTTCTTCTTCGTCACCTGCCTGCTTGGCGGCTGGGCGGCATGGATGACCGGCAAGGCCAGTGCCCAGACATGGCGCAGCTTCATCCAGCTGTTCGCCTACATGCTTGGCCTCGGCATCGGCATCAGGTTCATCCACCATGCGCTGTTCGGCGGCACGATGTTCTCTCTGCATTACTACATCGTCGATACCATCGTGCTGCTGATTCTGGGCTTCATCGGCTATCAATACACGCGCACCAACCAGATGGTGACGCAGTATAATTGGCTCTACGAACGAGCCTCGCTTTTGAGCTGGAAGCCGAAAGCTTGACGTTCATCATAAACGCCGTTTCGGGGATGAATCGGCGTGACAAGCGCCTGAAAATCGGCAAAGTAAACTTTCTGCGAGCAAGGGTGGGCATCGCATGAAAGCATCATCCACGCCCACTCGGTAAATGGGAGCGTTATATGAAAAAGTCACTTTTGTCCGCCGTCGCCCTGACCGCGCTTGTCGCGTTCAGCGGTAACGCGTGGGCTGACATTCTGATCGGCGTAGCCGGTCCGATCACCGGCCCGAACGCAGCGTTCGGTGCCCAGTTGCAGAAGGGCGCCGAACAGGCCGCCGCCGACATCAACGCGGCCGGTGGCATCAACGGCCAGCAGGTCAAGCTCGAAGTCGGTGACGACGTATCGGACCCGAAGCAGGGTATCTCGGTCGCCAACAAGTTCGTCGCTGACGGCGTGAAGTATGTTGTCGGCCACTTCAACTCGGGCGTCACCATCCCGGCGTCGGAAGTCTATGCCGAGAACGGCATTCTCGTCATCACGCCTTCGGCGACCAACCCGCAGCTGACTGAGCGCGGCCTGTGGAACACGTTCCGCACCTGCGGACGCGACGATCAGCAGGGCAAGGTTGCCGGCGACTATCTCGCCGCGCACTTCAAGGACGGCAAGATCGCTGTCATCCATGACAAGACGCCTTATGGCCAGGGCCTCGCCGACGAAACCAAGAAGGCGCTCAATGGCAACGGCCTGACCGAAGTCTTGTATGAAGGCATCAATGTCGGCGACAAGGACTTCTCGGCCCTCATCGCCAAGATGAAGGACGCCGGTGTCAACGTCGTCTACTACGGCGGCCTGCATACCGAGTTCGGCCTTATCGAGCGCCAGGCGGCTGACCAGGGCCTCAAGGTCCAGTTCATGTCGGGCGACGGCATCGTGTCGAACGAACTGGCTTCGATCGCCGGCGACGCCGTCGATGGCACGCTGATGACGTTCGCTCCCGATCCGCGCAAGAACCCGAACGCCAAGGAACTCGTCGAGAAGTTCCGCGCCGCCGGTTTCGAGCCTGAGGCCTATACGCTCTACTCCTACGCCGCCCTGCAGATCGTCGCCGCCGCCGCCGCCAAGGTCGGCTCGTCGGACGATGCGCAGAAGGTTGCCGCAGAGATCAAGGCGAGCGGCCCCTGGAAGACCGCTATCGGCGACATCGGCTATGACGCCAAGGGCGACATCACCCGCCCCGACTATGTCATCTATAACTGGAAGAAGGGTGACGACGGCAAGTACACCTACTTCGAGCAATAAGCCGACAAACGTCTGACTTTCGGAAATGCCCGGCGCGCTGCGCCGGGCATTTTTCATGTCGGGCACGACCCTCTTCGAAAACCGAAGATCGATCCTCGATGCGGCGGGCGAAGAGCATCCGCCCGGATAGCAAATCGGAGGCCGCTGACGCGTCCAGGCAATTGCATGCCGCTTTCGCGCGAAGAATCGATTTAAATCGGTTTAATCGCCTCCTGATTTTGTTTGCACTGCAGCATTTTCGCGTTAATCATTGCCCTTAGCCCCCATCCTCTCGTGTCTGGAGCCCAGTCCTTGGCAATCACGAAGATCCTTGTCGCCAACCGGTCCGAAATCGCCATCCGCGTCTTTCGCGCGGCCAACGAACTGGGCCTCAAAACCGTGGCGATCTGGGCAGAGGAAGACAAATATTCGCTGCACCGTTTCAAGGCCGACGAAAGCTACCAGGTCGGGCGCGGACCGCATCTGACTCGCGACATGGGGCCGATCGAAAGCTATCTGTCGATCGAGGAGGTGATCCGCGTCGCCAGGCTTTCGGGCGCCGATGCGATCCATCCGGGCTACGGCCTGTTGTCCGAAAGCCCCGAATTCGCCGACGCTTGCGCCGAGGCCGGCATCACCTTCATCGGCCCCAAGCCGGACACGATGCGCCGGCTTGGCAACAAGGTCGCGGCGCGCAATCTCGCCATCGAGGTCGGCGTGCCGGTGATCCCCGCCACCGATCCGCTGCCGGATGACATGGAGGCGGTCAAGAAACTCGCCAAGGCGATCGGCTACCCGGTGATGCTGAAGGCGTCGTGGGGTGGTGGCGGTCGCGGCATGCGCGCCATTCGCGCCGAAGCCGACCTGGCCCGCGAGGTCACGGAAGGCAAGCGCGAGGCGAAAGCCGCCTTCGGCAAGGACGAGGTCTATCTCGAGAAGCTGATCGAGCGCGCCCGCCATGTCGAGGTGCAGGTGCTAGGCGACCGCCAAGGCAACGCCGTGCACCTGTTCGAGCGCGACTGTTCGATCCAGCGCCGCAACCAGAAGGTGGTCGAGCGGGCGCCGGCGCCGTATCTCGAGATGGCGCAACGCGAAGAGCTGTGCGGCTACGCGCTGAAGATCGCCCGCGAGACGGCCTATATCGGCGCCGGCACGGTCGAGTTCCTGCAGGATGCCGATACCGGCAAATTCTACTTCATCGAGGTCAACCCGCGTATCCAGGTCGAGCACACCGTCACCGAACAGGTGACCGGCATCGATATCGTCAAGGCGCAGATCCACATCCTCGACGGCTTTGCCATCGGCACGCCGGAATCGGGCGTACCGGCGCAGAAGGATATCAGGCTGAACGGCCATGCCCTGCAGTGCCGCATCACCACGGAAGATCCCGAGCATAATTTCATTCCCGATTATGGCCGCATCACCGCCTATCGCGGCGCCACCGGTTTCGGCATTCGCCTCGATGGCGGCACCGCCTATTCAGGCGCGGTCATCACCCGCTTCTACGATCCGCTGCTGGAGAAGGTGACGGCGTGGGCGCCGACGCCGGCGGAGACCATCGCTCGCATGAACCGGGCGCTGCGCGAGTTCCGCATCCGCGGCGTGGCGACCAATCTCACCTTCCTCGAGGCGATCATCAATCACCCGAGTTTTGCCGACAATTCCTACACCACCAAATTCATCGACACGACGCCGGAGCTGTTCCAGCAGGTCAAGCGGCAGGACCGCGCCACCAAGCTGCTCAACTATCTGGCCGATGTCTCGGTCAACGGTCATCCCGAGACGCGCGGCCGGCCCAAGCCGAAGGCCGATGCGGCGGCCCCTGTGGTGCCCTACCTCAACGGCAATGTACCTGGCGGCAGCAAGCAGAAGCTCGACGCGCTCGGGCCGGAAAAATTCGCCGCCTGGATGCGCGCGCAAAAAGAGGTGCTGGTCACCGACACGACGATGCGCGACGGGCATCAGTCGCTGCTGGCAACGCGCATGCGCACGCATGACATCGCCGGTATTGCCGGCACCTACGCGCGGGCCTTGCCGCAGCTTTTGTCATTGGAATGTTGGGGCGGCGCCACTTTTGACGTCGCCATGCGCTTCCTCACCGAAGACCCGTGGGAGCGGCTGTCGCTGGTGCGCGAAGCCGCACCCAATCTGTTGCTGCAGATGCTGCTGCGCGGCGCCAATGGTGTCGGCTACACCAACTATCCCGACAATGTCGTGCAGCATTTCGTCCGCCAAGCGGCTGCCGGCGGCATCGACCTGTTCCGCGTCTTCGACTGTCTGAACTGGGTCGAGAACATGCGTGTCGCCATGGATGCGGTTGGCGCCGAGGGCAAGCTCATCGAAGCGGCGATCTGCTACACCGGCGACATCCTCGATCCGGCGCGGGCCAAATACGATCTCAAATATTATGTCGGGCTGGCCAGGGAATTGCAGGCGGCGGGCGCCCATATCATCGCCGTCAAGGACATGGCCGGCCTGTTGAAGCCGGCTGCGGCCCGCGTGCTGTTCAAGGCGCTGCGCGAGGCGAGCGACCTGCCGATCCATTTCCACACGCACGATACCTCAGGCCTGTCGGCGGCAACGGTATTGGCGGCAGTGGAGAGCGGCGTCGACGCCATCGACGCGGCTATGGATTCGCTGTCGGGCAACACCTCGCAGCCGTGCCTGGGTTCGATCGTCGAGGCGCTGAAAGGCACCGAGCGCGATCCCGGCCTCGATCCGCTGTGGATCCGGAAAATCTCGTTCTACTGGGAGGCGGTGCGCAACCAGTACGCCGCCTTCGAGAGCGACCTCAAAGGTCCGGCCTCGGAAGTCTATCTGCACGAAATGCCGGGCGGACAGTTCACCAATCTGAAGGAGCAGGCGCGCTCGCTCGGGCTGGAGACGCGCTGGCACGAGGTGGCGCAGACCTATCACGACGTCAACCTGATGTTCGGCGACATCGTCAAGGTGACGCCGTCGTCCAAGGTTGTCGGCGACATGGCGCTGATGATGGTGAGCCAGGACCTGACCGTCGCCGACGTCGAGAACCCCAGCAAGGACATCGCCTTCCCGGACTCGGTGGTGTCGATGCTGCGCGGCGATCTCGGCCAATCGCCCGGCGGCTGGCCGGAGGCGCTGCAGAAGAAGGTTTTGAAGGGCGACAAGCCGATCACGGTCAGGCCAGGCTCGCTGCTGAAAGCAGCCGACCTGAAGGCCAGCCGCAAGGAGATCGAGGAGAAGCTCGAGCGCAAGCTGTCAGAGTTCGAGTTCGCCTCGTGGCTGATGTATCCGAAGGTGTTTTCCGACTTCGCCGGCGCGCAGGAAACCTACGGGCCGGTCAGCGTGCTGCCGACGCCGACCTATTTCTACGGCATGAAGTCGGAAGACGAGATCTTTGTTGACATCGAGAAGGGCAAGACGCTGGTGGTGCGGTGTCTCGCCATCGGCGATGTCGACGAGAAGGGCATGGTGACCGTGTTCTTCGAGCTCAACGGCCAGCCGCGCCGCATCAAGGTGCCGGACCGCGCACATGGTGCTTCCGCGGCCAAGGCGCGACGCAAGGCCGAGCCTGGCAATGAAGCGCATGTCGGCGCGCCGATGCCGGGCGTGGTCTCCGCACTCGCGGTTGCCGCCGGTCAGGCGGTCAAGGCCGGTGACGTGCTGCTGTCGATCGAAGCGATGAAAATGGAGACGGCGCTGCATGCCGAGCGCGACGGCACGATCGCCGAGGTGCTGGTCAAGGCCGGCGATCAGATCGACGCGAAGGATCTGCTGATCGCGTTTAATTGACGCGCCGATCGATCGCTCTGGGGACGGCTGGCAGCAGCCGTTCACGAAGCGCCGATAATGTCTTGACCCGCCGCGCCCGCTCGGGCATCGAACCCGCTCCAATTTCGCCGCACCAGAATCGCGGCGTTTAAAAAGAAGCGGAGAAAAACATGGCCGACGACATCACCGATACCAGCCAGACTGTTGCCGCCGGCCAGTTGCGCGCCTTCATCGAGCGCATCGAGCGGCTCGAGGAAGAGAAGAAGACCATTTCTGACGACATCAAGGAAGTGTTCGCCGAGGCCAAGGGCACCGGCTTCGACACCAAGGCGATGCGGTCGATCATCCGGCTGCGCAAGAAGGATCAGGCCGAGCGCCAGGAAGAGGAAACCATCCTCGATCTCTACAAGGCCGCGCTCGGAATGGTGTAAGAGACTGTCTGGAAATTCTACTCCGGCGGCCATCTGATGGCGGTTTCTGCGCTTCCGTTGCTCACGGACCCAAATGTCCGCTGCGCTCCGGTTCTCGAAACCACCACCATATGACTCGCCGGAGCGAATTTGGAAACAGTCTCGGGCCGAGCGTGGTGCTGGAGCGGGCATCGAACCATGAGCGAATTCGATTTCGGCGCCCGCCGCGCCTCTGAATTTCGCCAGCGCGGCTTCTGGACGCTGTTCGCCGAACGGCATCCGGAAGAACGGGCTCTGATGGCGCGGCGCGGACCCTGGTTCTGGCAGCGCGGGCTGCCCGACTTTGCACTGGTGCTTTCGATGTATGTCGCGCCGGCGCAGAACCATGTCGGCGTCTTCTTCGGCCGCAACGAGAAGTTCGGCGCCACGCAGGCCTGGTCGCGGTTGAAGCCGTTCCAGCCGGCGATCGAAGACAGGCTGAAGCTCAGGCCGGAGCAGAGTTGCGAGGGCCTCGGCATCAATTCGATGTGGCGGGTCAACTGCTATGCCGAGGACAACTGGCCGGCCATGGCCGACTGGCTGGTGACGGAATGCTCACGCATCGAGCGCGCCGTCACCGAGGTGCTGGGGCAGAGCAAGATATGAAATCCGGCGTCGGGTCCTTCTTTGGCCAGCGCTGGCAAGGCTTGGTACCGCTCGACCGGCTGTTCTGGCGCGACCTGGCCTTTGTCGGCACCGCCATCAACATCGCCTCGACGGTGGCGGCACTCATCCTGCTCGGGCTGAAGCTGCCGCTCGCGTTGGTTCTGGCAGTGCATTTTTCGCCGGTGCCCTACAACATCTTCCTGACCCTTGCCGTCTGGCGAACCGCTGAGAAGGCCGGTGGCGCCAAGGCCTCGGCGATGATGCTCGGTTCCGCCTTGTGGCTGATCCTGACGGCTGTCCTCTGAGGCCGTCGCTGAACGAAAAGGGCGGCCGGAGCCGCCCTTCGCGAGATGACCGAGTTGCGGTTTAAGCCGCCGGCTCGAATTTCAGCGCCACGCCGTTGATGCAATAGCGCAGGCCGGTCGGCGGCGGGCCGTCGTCGAAGACGTGGCCGAGGTGACTGCCGCAGCGGGCGCAGTGGCATTCGGTGCGGACCATGCCGTAGCTGCGGTCGACCGTGTTCTCGACCGAACCCGGAACCGGATCGTTGAAGCTCGGCCAGCCGGTGCCGCTCTCGAACTTCAGCTTGGATTCGAACAGCGGCTGGTCGCAGCCGACGCAGGAAAAGGTGCCGGCGCGCTTTTCGTAGAGCAGCGCGCAGCTTCCCGGCCGCTCGGTGCCATGGTTGCGCATCACCGCATATTGCTCAGGAGTCAGCCGGGCGCGCCATTCGGCGTCGGTGCGGGTCACGGGATAGGTGTGGGTGTCCATTTGATCTCCTCAGCCTTGACGGCTCGTTGTTGATTGCAAGCTATATTCGCACCAACATAGGCATTTGTTACAGCGATATTCAGGTGAGGCCGGCCTGCAAATGGCTGATACCTGCGCTTCCGGTGCTCACATACGAAAAGTACGCTCCGCTCCGGTTCTCGGTATCAACCATTTTCGGCTCGACCTGACCTGAATCTCCACCGTTCGAGCAGGCAAATCAATGTTTCCTGGAAAGCTGCTTGGTCGCGCCTTCCAGACCGGCGAGCGTCAGCGGAAACATCCGGCCGCCAAAGATGTCGCGGATCATCGCGATCGAATGGGTAAAGCCCCAATTCTTCTGGTTTTCCGGGTTGAGCCATACCGCGTTCGGCCATTGCTGCAACAGGCGACCGAGCCAGACGACGCCGGCCTCCGGGTTCCAGTGCTCGACCGAGCCGCCGGGGTGCGCAATCTCGTAGGGGCTCATCGAGGCGTCGCCGACGACGATCACCTTGTAGTCCGGGCCGTATTTGTGGAGCAGGTCGAAGGTCGGAATGACCTCCGAGTGGCGGCGGCGATTGTCCTTCCACACGCCCTCGTAGACGCAGTTGTGGAAATAAAAATATTCGAGCTGGCGGAATTCGGCGCGAGCGGCCGAAAACAATTCCTCGACGGTTTTGATGTGATCGTCCATCGAGCCGCCAACATCGAAGAACATCAGCAGCTTCACGGCGTTGCGTCGCTCGGGCCGCGTCTGCACGTCGAGATAGCCGTGCTCGGCGGTGGCATGGATGGTGCCGGGCAGGTCGAACTCTTCTTCGGCGCCTTCGCGCACCCAGCGGCGCAAGCGCTTCAGCGCGATCTTGATGTTGCGGGTGCCGAGTTCGACGGCATCGTCGAAGTTCTTGAACTCACGCTTGTCCCAGACTTTGACCGCGCGGCGGTTGCGGCTTTCGTGCTGGCCGATGCGCACGCCTTCGGGATTGTAGCCATAGGCGCCGAAGGGCGAGGTACCGCCGGTGCCGATCCATTTCGAGCCGCCCTGGTGGCGGCCTTTTTGTTCCTCGAGCCGCTGCTTCAGCGTCTCCATCAATTTGTCGAAACCGCCCAGCGCCTCGACCAGTTTTTTCTCTTCCTCGGTCAGGTGCTTTTCGGCAAGCCGGCGCAACCATTCCTCGGGAATATTGGCGACGTCTACCGCATCCGGCCCGCCCAGCGCCTCCACGCCCTTGAAGACATGCGCAAACACCTGGTCGAAGCGGTCGATATGGCGCTCGTCCTTCACCAGCGCGGCGCGGGCAAGATAGTAAAAACCCTCGACATCATAATCGACCAGTCCCGCTTCCAGCCCTTCCAGCAGCGACAGATATTCCCTGAGCGAAACAGGAACCCGCGCAGCCTTCAGTTCGAGGAAGAAGGGGATGAACATGGTCTATCTACAGCAGATCGTACTCAATGAAGCCCGTCCGCCGTGCCACGTGGTCGTAGAGCTTGCGCGCCGTGGCGTTGGTTTCGTGGGTCATCCAGTAGACGTTCTTGACGCCGATCTTGGCCGCTTCCTGCTTCACCGCTTCGATGAGGGCCGCGCCGATGCCTTTGCCGCGCACATCGGGGTCGGCGAACAGGTCCTGCAGATAGCAGTTGTTTTTCTCCGACCAGCCGGAGCGGTGGTAGAGATAGTGGGTGAGGCCGACCGCCTTGCCGTCGAGCGTAGCGATGAAGCCCTTCGGCTCGAACTCACCTTCCGTGAACAGTCGTTTCCAGGTGATGGCGTAGACCTCCTGCGGCAGTTTCGTCTCGTAGAAGGTGAGATAGGCGGTCCACAGCCGCTGCCAGTCTGCGTGATCGGATTGCGCCAGCGGGCGCACGGTGATTTCGGTCATTTCATTCCTCCGAAGTTTTAGAGCGCCAAGCTGCCTCGGCGCGCAGTCGCCGGCAACGGTCCACAGCAGGGGAAAACCCTATTGCTGCCGCTTACCCCTGCCTTCGCGCCATGAAGGCCAGGCGCTCGAACAGGTGCACGTCCTGTTCGTTCTTCAACAGCGCCCCGTGCAGCTTGGGCAGAGCGTTCTTCGGGTCGGCGCGCAGATCCTCCGGTGCGATGTCGTCGGCGACGAGCAGCCTGATCCAATCCAGTGCTTCGGAGGTCGACGGCTTTTTCTTCAGCCCGGGCACGTCGCGGATTTCGTAGAACTGGGTGAGTGCGGCGCGCACCAGATTCTGCTTGATGCCGGGATAGTGGACGTCGACGATCTTGTGCAGTGTGTCGACGTCGGGAAAGCGGATGTAGTGGAAGAAGCAGCGACGCAGGAAGGCGTCCGGCAGTTCCTTCTCGTTGTTGGAGGTGATGATGACGATCGGCCTGACCTCGGCGCGGATCGTCTCGCCGGTCTCGTAGACGAAGAACTCCATCCGATCGAGTTCCTGCAGCAAATCGTTGGGGAACTCGATGTCGGCCTTGTCGATCTCGTCGATCAAAAGCACAACCTTCTTGCCGGCGGCGAAGGCTTCCCAAAGCTTGCCGCGCTTGATGTAGTTCCTGATGTCGTTGAACCTGTTATCGCCGAGCTGGCTGTCGCGCAGCCGCGACACGGCGTCATATTCGTACAGACCCTGCTGTGCCCGGGTCGTCGACTTGACGTGCCATTCGATCAGGTCGAGGTCGAGTGCGGATGCCACTTGCCTGGCAAGTTCGGTCTTGCCGGTGCCGGGCTCGCCCTTGACCAGCAAGGGCCGCTCCAGCGCGATCGCCGCGTTGACGGCCACCATCAGGTCCTTGTCGGCGACATAGGCCGCCGTGCCTTCGAAACGCATTTTTGCTCCTTGGTTCTCTTCAGTTGAACCGTAAGGACGCGGCCTTGCCTGTGCAAGGCTGCGGCGAAGCTGCCGTGAAACCTCGTGCCGCCAAATACGTTGCTTCGTCAGGTCCAACCTCGGACTGGGGGCGACAGAGTTGAAAGAAAAGACGTTCGGCAAAGCGGCGCTACAAGTGGCTGTCGGGGTGCTGGCGGCGACGCCGGTGCTGGTCGGCTTCGAAGGCATGGTGTCGGGACCGCAGTTTCTGCATGTCACAGCACCGTGGCCGGTCGATCTCGACAGCCATTTCCGTTTCCTCTCCGGCTCTTTCCTCGCCGTCGGCATCGCCTGGTACAGCTGCATTCCTGGCATCGAGACCAATACCGAACGGTTTCGCCTGCTCGCCGCCTGCACCTTCACCGGCGGGCTGGCGCGGCTCTTCTCGCTGCTGATGGCCGGCGCGCCGTCGGCGGGCCACATCGCCGGGCTCTGCGTCGAACTGCTGGCGGTGCCGGCGCTGGTGTGGTGGCAGGGGCGTGTCGCGAATAAAGCGGTCGAGAATGCCCTGGCATCTGGTCTATAGGCCGCAACAAGCCTATATCAGGGGCGACGGTCTGCGCTTCCCGGCAGGAGAACATTTTCCCCGGGGCCTTAATGATCCCTAGGGAGCTGTCCCTGGGAAGACCCGTGGGTTTTCTCATACGGCGCCCACCTACTTTGTAGGTTCCCGGGATCGCTCTCTCCACCGGTTGTGTGGATCGTCACTCAAACGCTTTGGATCCACTGACATTTCGGCGGATCATGCGGTAGAAACGTCGTTCCTGACACTCCGTTCAAACCCGACCTTTTCTACCTTGGCTCCATGACATCTCCAAAAGAATTGAAAAAACACCTCCGCAAGGAAGCACTCGGCCGCCGCGATGCGCTCGATGCGTTCTGGCGGGTGGAGGCCGCGCTCGAAATGGCCGAGACGGCGCGCGATCATCTAGCGGTCGAATCGGGCCAGATCGTCTCTGGCTTCTGGCCGATGCGCTCGGAGGTTGATGTGCGGCCGCTGATGTTTGCCTTGCGCGAGCAAGGAGCGCGGCTCTGCCTGCCGGCCATCCTCGACAAGACGACCATCGTCTTTCGCGAACTGGTGCGCGGCGCGCCGATGGTCGAGATGGGATTCGGCACTGTCGGGCCGCATGAAGAGGCAGAGGTGCTCGACCCCGCGGTGATGCTGGTGCCGCTCGCCGCCTTCGACGCGCGCGGCCACCGCATCGGCTACGGCGCAGGCTATTACGATCGTGCCATCGCCAGACTGATCGACAAGGGCCTGCCGCCCCGGCTGATCGGCATCGCCTTCGACTGCCAGGAAGTGGCGCTGGTTCCCGACGAGCCGCATGACGTCGTCATCTCGGAAATACTCACCGAGAGCGGGTTGCGCCGGTTCGCGCCAAAATTGTAGATAGATTATCTTTCAGACGCATGATCCTTTCCAAGGAGCCATGCAGCTTTTCAGGACCTAGATGAGACTTCTCTTTCTTGGCGATATGGTCGGCAAATCGGGACGCACGGCAGTGTGGGAACAGCTGCCTGGCCTGATCTCGGATTTCAAACTCGATTTCGTCATCGTCAATGGCGAGAACGCCGCCGGCGGCTTCGGCATCACCGAAGACATCTTTCGCGACACGATCGCAGCCGGCGCCGATGTCGTGACCACCGGCAACCATGTCTGGGACCAGCGCGACGCGCTGGTTTTCGCGCCGCGCGAGGAACGCTTCCTGCGCCCGTCCAATTTCCCCAAAGGCACGCCGGGGCGTGGCTCCGGCGTCTATATCGCCAGGAACGGCGCGCGCGTTCTGGTCGCCAACATCATGGGCCGGGTGTTCATGCATCCCGAGCTTGACGATCCGTTCCAGGCCGGCGAGCGCGAACTGGCCGCCTGTCCGCTCGGCGAACAGGCCGATGCGGTGGTCATCGATTTCCATGCCGAAGCGACCTCGGAGAAAATGTGTTTTGCGCATTTCGTCGATGGCCGCGCCAGCCTCGTCGTCGGCACCCACACGCACCAGCCGACCGCCGATCACCAGATCCTCAATGGCGGCACCGGCTATCTGTCCGACGCCGGCATGTGCGGCGATTATGATTCCTCGCTCGGCATGGACAAGGAAGAGCCGCTCAACCGGTTCCTGTCGAAAGTGCCGAAAGGCCGGTTCGAGGCGGCGACCGGGCCGGCGACACTGTGCGGCGTCGGCGTCGACATTTCCGATCGCACCGGCCTGGCCGAGAAGATCGCGCCGTTTCGCCGCGGGCCACGGCTGGAGGAAACCGCGCCGTCCTTCTGGTCGTGACATTGATATGGGTGCGCGCAGTACCTAACTGCCGGCCAACCGCGAAACTGCTCTAGATCGTTAAAGAGGGGACGACCTCCATGCAGCTCATCGAATTCCTGGCGCCGCATTTTGCCTTCGTCAACGATCCGACCGCGTGGATCGCGCTGCTGACGCTGGTGGTGCTGGAGATCGTGCTCGGCATCGACAATCTGATCTTCATCTCGATCCTGACCAACAAATTGCCGGAAGCGCAGCGGGCCCGCGCCCGGCGGCTCGGCATTTCGGCGGCGCTGGTCATGCGGCTGGTGCTGCTTGCCACCATCTCGATCATCGTCCAACTGACGACGCCGGTGTTCACCGCCTTCAGCCACGGCTTTTCCTGGCGCGACCTAATCCTGATCGCCGGCGGCCTGTTCCTGGTCTGGAAGGCGACCAAGGAAATCCACCACACGGTCGATCTCGACGACCATCAGGATTCAATGATGGGCGAGACGCTGCAGCTTTCGCTCGCCGGCGCCATCTTCCAGATCCTGTTGCTTGACCTCGTCTTCTCGATCGATTCGATCATCACCGCCGTCGGCATGACCGACGAGATCGCCATCATGTACATCGCGGTGATCGTGGCGGTGAGCGTGATGATGCTGGCGGCCGCGCCGCTGGCCAATTTCATCGCCAAGAACCCGACCATCGTCATGCTGGCGCTGGGCTTCCTGCTGATGATCGGCATGACGCTGATCGCCGACGGCATGGGCTATCATGTGCCCAAGGGCTACATCTACGCCGCCATGGGTTTTTCGGCGCTGGTCGAAGGTCTCAACATGCTGGCACGCAAGCGCAAGAAGTCCCGGTCCAGCGGCCATTAGTCCAGGAAAAGGCCGCGATCCTGAACGCGGGCGCCGCATACACGGCGCGGCTGGACGAATTGAGCCGATTTATCTATAAGCCGGCCATTCCGACAGAGAGCGCCGTTGCGTCCATCCGGACGCGCAAGGCCGTTCTAAATTTTGAATTTGAGCATTGCGGAAGACGAGGTGAAATCACCTTCGCTTCGGCATGCTCAGCCGAAAAGACGACAGGGGTGCCATGGCTGGCCATTCACAGTTCAAGAACATCATGCACCGCAAGGGCCGTCAGGACGCGGTGCGGTCGAAAATGTTTTCCAAGCTGGCGCGCGAAATCACCGTCGCCGCCAAAAGCGGTACGCCCGATCCATCGATGAACCCGCGCCTGCGACTGGCAATCCAGAACGCCAAGGCGGTGTCGATGCCGAAGGACAACATCCAGCGCGCCGTCAACAAGGCGTCGATGGGTGATGCCGAGAATTACGAAGCGGTGCGCTATGAAGGCTACGGGCCGGGCGGCGTGGCGCTGATCGTCGAAGCGCTGACCGACAACCGCAACCGCTCGGCCTCGAACGTGCGCGCCGCCTTCACCAAGGCCGGTGGTGCGCTCGGCGAAACCGGCTCGGTGTCGTTCATGTGGAACCGCGCCGGCGAGATCTACTATCCGGCGTCTGCCGGCAGCGCGGACAAGGTCATGGACGCGGCGATCGAGGCTGGCGCCGATGACGTTGAAACGGACGAGGAAGGCCACACCATTTATTGTGGCTTCGAGAGCCTCGGGGAAGTGTCCAAGGCACTGGAAGCCTCGCTCGGCGAGGCCGAGTCGGTGAAGCCGATCTGGCAGCCGCAGAACAATGTTCCCGTCGACGAGGAACGGGCACAGTCGCTGATGAAGCTGGTCGCCACGCTCGAGGATGACGACGACGTGCAGAGCGTCTACGCCAACTTCGAGGTCGATGACGAGACCATGGCCAAGCTCAGCGCGGCGTAAGATATGAGCGGAGCTCAATCTGATATGAGCGATGCTCAATCCGTGATGACCGACAAGCCGCTGCCCACCATCCGCATCACCTACTGCACGCAGTGCCAGTGGCTGCTGCGGGCCGGCTGGATGGCGCAGGAGCTGCTCTCCACCTTCGGCACGGATCTGGGTGAAGTAACGCTGGTGCCCGGCACCGGCGGCATTTTCACCATCACCTGCAACGACACGCTGGTCTGGGACCGCAAGCGCGACGGCGGCTTTCCCGATGCCGCCAAGCTCAAGCAGCTGGTGCGAGACGTGATCGACCCGGACCGCGATCTGGGCCATTCCGACCGCAAGGCCTAATCTGCGTCGATATTCAGCTGAGGCCGGCCTGCAAATGGTGGATACCTGCGCTTCCGGTGCTCACGTACGAAAAGTACGCTCCGCTCCGGTTCTCGGCATCCACCATTTTCGACTCGGCCTGACCTGAATCTCAACGCAGCTTACTTGCTCAACGACTTTCAGAGCAGCGCGAAGATGAAGCAGGCCATCGCCACGATGGCGGTGATGGTTCGGACGTGGTTCCACATCACCCATTGGCTCAGATGGTTCGCCCACACGGCAGCGCCGTTGGCGCTGGCCGGGTCGACGGCGGCGAGCGCATCGTTGAGCGGCACGTTGAAGACCATGGTCACGATCGGGTTGCCGATCAGGTAGATCACCGCGCCGGCAAGCAACCAGTACGAGCCGGACTGGCTCCAGCCCATGATGGCGGCGGCGATAAGCACCACACAGAGCAGGCCGGTGCCGAAAAGCGCCGTCATGAAGGTCGGGGTGATCACCGTGATGTTGATCGAATTCATCGCGGCGATGCCCGCTGGGACGGGCAACCGGGCGAGCGCTGCCATGACGAAATTGGAAAAGGCGAAGAACACGCCGCCGACGACGCCCGAGCCGATTGCGGCAATGATGGTGAGGGTGGGAAGAAGCTTGATCATCTCATTTGCTCCAGATGCCGGTTGCGGCGGTTTCGGTTGCGTAGGTGGAGAAGTCTTTCGGCGCGCGGCCAAGCACGCGCTGGACGCCGTCGGTGAGCACCTCGTTGCGGCCGTCGAGCACTTCGGTGAACAGCTCGTTGAGCAGCCAGGCGAACTCAGGCGGCATGTCGTGCGCGGCCACCGCGGCCGTGAACTCGGCGTGCGAAATCCTGACAAAGCGGATGTCGCGCCCTGTGGCCCTGGCGATCTCGGCGACCGCGTCGGCGAAGCTCAGGAGTCGCGGCCCGGTCAGCTCATAGAGCTGGCCGACATGGCCTGGCTCGGTCAGTGCGACGAAGGCGGCTTCGGCAATGTCGTCGGCATCGACGAAAGGTTCGCCGACACTGCCGACCGGCAACGCCACCTCGCCGTCGAGCAAGGAATAGATGAGGAAGCCTTCGCTGAAGTTCTGGGCAAACCAGGCGCAGCGCAGGATCGTCCAGTCGGCGCCGGAGGCTTTTACCATCTCTTCGGCGCGTTGCGCTTCCGTTTCGCCGCGCCCCGACAGCAGCACCAGCCGCGTGACGCCGCTGGCCACGGCAAGCCTGGCGAAGGCGCCGATCGCTTCGGCGGCACCCGGCACGGCCAGGTCGGGATAGTAGCTGATGTAGACAGCGCCGACGCCCTTGAGCGCCGGGCCCCAGGTGGCGGGGGTTTCCCAGTCGAAGCCTGGGGTGCTCGTGCGCGAGCCGATCCGCACCGGCAGGCCGCGCGCGGTCAGCCGCTCGGCAAGGCGGCGGCCGGTTTTTCCGGTGCCGCCGAGTACCAGAATTGGTTTCGATGTCGTGTCAGTCATTTCGGTTTCCTCTGTTTTGAAAATATGAGTAATCCTCACATTTGCAAAACGTGATAAACCCTCGTATTTTGCGAGTCAAGCGATTTTGGCGGCGAATTTTGGCGGCGATTTTTGGGAGACAGTCATGGAAGACACCGCAGCATCCGTTTCGCCGCCGGAGCAGATTGCATCGCCGCGCCGGGCGCCGAGCCAGCAGCGCAGCCGCGAACGCGTCGAGCGGATGCTGGCCGCCGCATCAGTGCTGATCGCCGAGCAAGGCAGCGACGCCATGCGCATGGGCGAAGTGGCGGAAAGGGCCGGCGTGTCGATCGGTTCGCTCTATCAGTTCTTTCCCGACAAGCGGGCGATCATCTGGGCGCTGGCCGAGCGCCACACCGCCGAAAGCCAGGCCTGCATTGCGGCCGCTTTGGCCAATGTCAGTGACGCCGAGGGCCTGCGACGGGCGTTTTCGGAGTTGGTCGATATCTATTACGGGCTGTTTCTGGCCGAGCCGGTGATGCGCGACATCTGGTCGGGCACACAGGCCGACAAGGCGCTGCGTGAACTCGAACTCGCCGACAGCCGCGCCAACGCCGAATTCCTCACCACGGTGCTGAAGCGGCTGCGGCCGGCCGCCGATCCTGCGGCGCTGGAAACCACGGCATTTCTCATCTGGCAGATGGGCGAGGCCGCCATGCGGCTGGCGATCTCGGTTGAGCGGCAAGAGGGCGATGATCTGGTCGCCGCCTACAAGCGCATGGCGCTCAGGGAGTTGGTGGGCGAGTAGAGACGAACCGCCCTTGGCGCTTTTCCCGCAGCGTTGGTGGTTGGCGAAACCGTTAGCGAGAGCGCCCCTCTCCCCGTCGCTATACGGGGAGAAGGGAGCTGTGGCCAACAAAAAACCCGCCTCGAAGGCGGGTTTTTCAAAATGCTGCAGGCGTATCCGGCTTAGAGGCCGAAACCTTCGAAACGCTTCTTGAACTTCGACAGGCGGCCACCGCGGTCGAGCAGGGTCTGCTGGCCGCCGGTCCAGGCCGGGTGGGTGGTCGGGTCGATATCGAGGTTCATCGTATCGCCTTCCTTGCCCCAGGTCGAACGGGTCATGTATTCGGTGCCGTCGGTCATGACGACCTTGATGGTGTGGTAGTCGGGATGGATGTCGGTCTTCATTGTTCTGATCCTGGGCTTTGTTCGTGGCTTGCCGGAGCGGCCGACGGGCGCAAAGCCTGCGTCGATGCGCCCCTTTTTAAAACTCGAAGCCGCAGCTATTGAGGAGCCACGGCTTCTAAAACGGTCGGCGAGCCTATACATCAGCCGGAATTGAATCACAAGGCCGCGGCAGGCGCATATTGAAGCGCCCACCCGGAAGCGGCCAGAGGAAACGGTCATGGCGGATATCAGCGGCGGGGAAGACGAGCGTCGGCGCTCGCTCAGGCCGCTGCGGCGCCTGTTTCCCTATCTCACCCGCTACCGGAAAATGGTCATCGGCGCGGTCATCTCGCTGGTCGTTGCGGCGGCAACGACGCTGGCGCTGCCGCTGGCCGTGCGGCGCATGATCGACCACGGCTTTTCGGCGTCCGATTCCAGTTTCATCGCCGAGTACTTCGCCATGCTGGTGGTGATGGCTGCCTTGCTGGCGGCGGCGTCGGCCAGCCGCTACTATTTCGTCATCACGCTGGGCGAGCGCGTCGTTGCCGACATCCGCAGCGATGTGTTCCGCCATGTCACCACGCTATCGCCGTCCTTCTTCGACACCGCCCAGTCAGGCGAGATCGTGTCGCGCCTCGCCGCCGACACGACGCAGGTGAAATCAGCTGTCGGGGCGACCGCCTCGGTGGCGCTGCGCAACGTCATCCTTGGCCTTGGCGCCGTGGCGATGATGGTCGTCACCAGCCCGAAACTGTCAGGGTTGGTCATCGCCGCAATTCCGCTGATCGTGCTGCCGCTGGTCGCCTTCGGCCGTTCGGTGCGGCGCAAGTCGCGGTTGGCGCAGGACACGCTTGCCAATGCGACGGCCTATGCCAGTGAGCAGATCGGCGCTGTGCGCACGCTGCAGGCCTTCACCAATGAGAAGCTGGTCACCAATCGCTTTTCGGCTGCCGTGGAAGCCGCGTTCGACGCGGCGCGGGCCTCGGTCTTTGCCCGCTCCTTCCTCACCTTCTTTGCCATCTTCATGATCTTCTCCTCGGTGGTGGCGGTGCTGTGGTTCGGCTCGCGCGACGTGCTCGCCGGCACGCTGTCGCCGGGCACACTCGGCCAGTTCCTGCTCTATTCGGTGTTCGCCGCCGGCGCGCTCGGCGCGCTGTCGGAAGTGTGGGGCGAACTTGCCCAGGCGGCCGGTGCCGCCGAGCGGCTGACCGAAATCCTCGCTGAAAAACCGGCCATCCAGGCACCGGCCGATCCGAAGCCGCTGCCTGCGACGGCGAAAGGCGCGATCAGCTTCGATGACGTGTCCTTCTCCTATCCGGCCCGGCCCGATCGCGCCGCTGTCCATGGCCTCAGTTTCCAGGTCAGGCCGGGCGAGACGGTTGCGATCGTCGGTCCCTCGGGGGCCGGCAAGAGCACGGTGTTCTCGCTGATCCTGCGCTTCTATGATCCCGAGACCGGCAGGATCGTCATCGATGGTGTCGATGTGCGTGAGGCCGATCCCGCCGCGGTGCGGGCGCGCATCGCCATCGTGCCGCAGGACGTCACCATCTTCGCCGCGACCGCGCGCGAAAATATCGGCTTTGGCCGGCCGGGCGCCAGCGAGGCCGAAATCGAGGCGGCGGCGAAAGATGCGCTGGCCGACGAATTCATCCTGAAGCTCGAGAAAGGCTATGACAGCCAGGTCGGCGAGCGCGGCGTGACGCTGTCCGGCGGCCAGCGCCAGCGGGTAGCGATCGCCCGCGCGATCCTGCGCGATGCGCCGATCCTGCTGCTCGACGAGGCGACCTCGGCGCTCGACGCCGAAAGCGAGACGCTGGTGCAGATGGCGCTGGAACGGCTGATGCAGGGCCGCACCACCATCGTCATCGCCCACCGGCTGGCGACGGTGCTGAAGGCCGACCGCATCCTGGTGATGGATGGCGGCCGCATCGTCGAGGAAGGCACCCACCAGAGCCTCGTCGCCAAGGGCGGCATCTATGCGCGGCTGGCCAAGCTGCAGTTCGAAACCGGCGCCAGCGCATTCAGGGGCGCTGCCGAGTAGGCATTTCCGGGGCTCAGTTTGGCAATCGTCTTGAGATACCAGTTGAGCTGAAATTTGGTCGGCGTGCTCGACCAGCGCGCCTTGCTACGGGACATTCCGAGATCGGCGATGCGTTGCGCCTATAGCATTGCGCCGTAACGCTCAAGCAGCCGGATAATCTCCACCTGTTGCGTCTTTGCCTCTGGTGAACTGCTGCCGCCACGGCCTGTCTGCCGCGTTGCAAGCATCATTGGCGTCGAGCCGTTCCCGTTCCTACGCAAGGCGTCAGCGCCGCCGTCCAGGAGCGCGCTCGCCGCTGCCGCGCACCGAGTTCTGACGGCGCGATGTAAAGGCGTCACGCCGTTCAGGTCGACGGCGTTGGGATCGGCCCCTGACGCGATCAGGCAGGCGACGGTAGCGGATTGGGCGACTGGATCCCACTTTGGCGACCCCGGAATCCCATCGGCGGCATAATGGAGCGCTGTCGCACCCCGCCGGTTTTTCGCGGCGACGTCGGCCCCGAGGCTGATGAACTTGCTCACGATCTCAGGCCGATGGGCCGCCGCCGCGACGTGAAGCGCCGTGTCGCCAGTATAAACTTGGTGGTTGATCTCGGTGAAAGCGTTGCCTGCCGACGCCCGGGTCGCCCCCTCTTTCAGGGTCGCCCGGCAGAGAGCAGGAGAGGTGGTCAGCAAGTCCAGCATGGCTGCGTCGTCAGCCAATGCGATAGCACTCATCAGGCGCCGGAGTTCAGCGTCATCGCCCATGGTTTGCTGCAAATCCTTTCGTTCGGGAATTCAGCGACGAAAGTGTATGTCCTACAACGGCATCTCACGATCCCGATTGACGTTTCATGCGATGGTGCCTTGCGGGCCTATAGGCCATGAACAAACAGCAGGAGCGGAAACGCAACTGTGTTCAGTTCCCATACCGCTTGCGCAAATGATCGGTGAAATGCGTGGCATTGAGCTTTTCGCCCGTGGCGCGTTCGAGCAGTTCCGGTGTCGACCAATGCGACCCTTGCGACCAGATTTTCCTGCGGCGCCAGTCGTTGATGGCGGCGAAATCGCCTCTGGCAAGATCGTTGTCGACTGAGGGATGGTCTTTCGTCAGCGCCGCCCATTGCTGCGCCGCCATCATGGCACCCAGCGTGTAGGAGGGGAAATAGCCGAAGGCCGCACCCGGCCAATGTACATCCTGCATCGGCCCGTCGGCCGGATTGTCGATGGTCGAGAGGCCGAGATAGTCGCGCATCTTGGCGTCCCAGGCCTCGGGCAGGTCGGCCGCCTGCAGCCGTCCGGAGACCAGTTCCTGCTCCAACTCGTAACGCAGGATGACATGCAGAGGATAGGTCACCTCGTCGGCGTCGACGCGGATCAGGCCACGCTCGACACGGTGCACATGCGGCAGGATGTCGTCGAGCGTCCAGCTTTCGCCGAGATGCCGTTCGACCACCGGCAGCGCCCAGCGCCAGAATTCGGGGTTGCGGCCGAGCTGCTTTTCGACGAACAGGCTCTGGCTTTCATGCACCGCCATGCCGCGCGCCTTGCCGAGCGGCCAGTGCGCCCATGCCTTCGGCAGATTCTGCTCGTAAAGAGCATGGCCGGTCTCGTGCAGCACGCCCATCAGCGCCGACAGGAAATCGGAGGTCTTGTAGCGGGTGGTGATGCGCACGTCGCTGGGCACGCCGCCGCAGAACGGATGGTGCGACACAGACAGCGAGCCATGGGTGAGGTCGAAGCCGACCGCCGCCATCATGGCGAGACCGAGCTCGCGCTGCCTGTCGATCGCATAGCTGCCCGAAAGCGGCTTTAGCGGGCGTTTTGCCAGGCGCTCTTCCTGCACCGCCAGCGCCTCAGGGACAAAGCCTTTCAGAAAGGTCTTCAATTCGGCGAACACCGGCGTGATGTCGGCGACGCGGTTGCCGGGATCGTACTGCTCCATCAGCGCGTCATAGGGATCGAGGCCGAGCACATCGGCGCGCAGTGCTGCCTCTTCGCGCACTAGCGTCACGATGCCTTCGAGCGCCGGCAGGAAACCGGTCCAGTCGTTCTCGGCGCGCAGGTCGCGCCAGAGCTGTTCGGAACGCATGCGGGCGACCGTCTGCCGCTCGACGAATTCCACCGGCAGGCAGGTCAGGTTGGTGTATTGCCGGCGCAATTCCCTGACCGCCACCTGCTGTTCTTCGTTCAGCACTTCCTGTTCGGCCGCCGCGATCCAGTCGGCGATCTCCGGCGCTGTCGCCTGTCGGTGATGCATGCCGGCAAGGGCCGACATCGCCTCGGCACGCTTCTCGCCACCGCCGACGGCCATATGGGTCGCCTCGTCTGCGCCGAGGATGGCAAGCGCATGCTCCAGCGCTTCGAGCTTGTGGCCGAGGTCATCGAGTTTCTGAAAGGACATGGGCTGCTTCCGGTGGGTTTGGACGGCGGGAAAAGATACCAACGCACGGCGATTGGCAACCCTCCAGGGCCGGTCTCGTTGATGCACCTTGCGGAAGTGACGGCGCGCGTGGAATGCTGGTGACTGCAAAAGACGGCGATGGAGGGAGACAAGATGATCGGCAACATTCTGGTCGGGCTGGTGGCCCTGATCCATGCCTACATCGTCTATCTGGAGATGGTGCTGTGGGACACGCCGCGCGGCCACAAGGCGTTCAGCCTGACGCCGGAATTTGCAAGCGCCTCGAAAGTGCTCGCCGCCAATCAGGGGCTCTACAATGGCTTTCTCGCCGCCGGGCTGATTTGGGGACTGTATCTCGGCGCCGCCGGATTCCAGATCAAAGTGTTCTTCCTGCTCTGTGTCGCCATCGCCGGTCTCTACGGCGCGGCGACGGTGGGCAGGAAAATCCTGTTCATCCAGACGGTGCCGGCAGTGCTGGCGCTGCTGGCGGTGTGGATCGGCTGGTAAAAAAGACGCCAGCGGGGCAACAGCCCCGAGGCGCCAGGCAGTCCCTTCCTTGTCCGTGCTGGACAGCGTCAACCGTTCGGATAGTTTCCGCCGTCGGCACCGTCGCCGATGGCGAAGCCGCTGCCGGTATCGCTCATCAGCCGCTGATCGAGGTTGTCGAGCCGGTGCAGCAGCTGGGCGTATTGCGCTGCCGGTATCCTGCCATGGTCGGCGGCGGCGGTTTTTTCGGCGGCCTGGCTGATATGGGCAGCCCGCTGGTGCAGCTTTTGCGCCTCGGCCGGCGTGATGGTGTTCGCCTGCTTGCGTCGGTGATGCCCTTGTCCACGCCTTGCACCTGCTCGATGAGGGCTGCAACGCGCGGGCCGGTTAGATCGGTCGGTGCAGCCTCATCGAGGGCGCCCTTGTGGTGTCCGGCGGCGTAGGCGCCTGCGAGTGGGACGGCGATGAGAAGTGCGGTGAGCGTTGCAGTCCTGTTGAAAGAGCGCATGGTTGCGTCCTCCTCTTATTGGGGAAGGCGGCGATTGTTTCGCCAGGCTTCCGTCCGGGCCGTCCGGTTCCGTCGCGTCGCGATGATGGGAGCCATCGCCGGCGGTTCTCGGCCCATGGCGGACGCTAGGATCGCGTTGCGGCAAAGTGTAATTAAAAAAAGATAATCTTTTCAGGCCTTGCCGGCCTCGGGCTGCGCCCTAGAGTTGAGCCGACGAAACAAATTCGCGTGATACCGCGTGAAGATCGATCAACGTTCGGTGAGCTTCAATTCGATACGGCGGTTCTTGTTGCGCGCCTCTTCGGTGTCGGCGGGATCGAGCGGCTGGAATTCGCCGAAGCCGGCGGCGACCAGCCGGTTGGCCGGCACGCCGTTCTCGATCAGGAACTTCACCACCGAGGTCGAGCGCGCCGTCGACAGTTCCCAATTGTCGCGGTAGCGGCCGGCGCCGGACAGCGGCTTGTTGTCGGTATGGCCGTCGACGCGCAGCACCCAGTTGATCTCCGGCGGAATCTCTTTTTGCAATTCGATGATGGCGTCGGCGAGCTTCTTCATCTCGACCTTGCCGGCGTCGTTGATTTCTTCGGAGCCGGTCGGGAACAGCACTTCCGACTGGAAGACGAAGCGGTCGCCGACGATGCGGATGTTCTCGCGGTCGGCGAGGATTTCGCGCAAGCGCCCGAAGAAGTCGGAGCGGTAGCGGTTGAGTTCTTGCACGCGCTGCGCAAGCGCCACATTGAGGCGGCGGCCGAGATCGGCGATCTTGGTGTTGGAGTCGCGGTCGCGCGTTTCCGACACGTTGAGCGCATCCTCGAGCGCGCCGATCTGCTTGCGAAGTGCGGCGATCTGCTGGTTGAGGATCTCGACCTGGCTCAGCGCCTGCTGGCTGATCTGGCGCTGGCTGTCGAGTTCGCCGCCCAGCTGTATGGCGCGCTGGTTGGCGGCGTCGCCGGCGCCGGCACCTTGCGCCAGCAACTGTTCGAGCCGGCTCTTTTCCGCCTCTGACGCCGACAGCGATGCCTGCAGATTGGCGAGCGAATCATCCTTGTCCTGCGTCGTCGAGCGCTCCAGCGCCAGCAGTTGCGTCAGTTCGTTGATCTGCGAGTTGAGGCGGGTGAGCGCCGTATCCTTGCCGGAGAGTTCGCGACCGAGCAGGAATTGCGCCAGAACGAAGACGGTGAGCAGGAACATGATCGCCAGAAGCAGCGTCGACAGCGCGTCGACAAAGCCCGGCCAGTAGTCGATGCGGCGATCGGTGCGCCGCTTGGCGAGCGCCATGTTAGTGGACCCCGGGCTTCTTCAGGGCGTCGGCGATCTTTTCCAGCGTGTTGCGCATCGCCTTCTGTTCGTCCGACTGGGCTTCGACCCAGTCGCGCATGATCTGCTGTTCCGAGCGCATGTTCTTGACCAGACCCGAAATGCCATCGGCGAGATTGGCCATGGCGGTGGCAACGCGCGGATTGGAGCCGCCGCCATTCTCCTGCATGCTGCGCAGCCTTTCCGACAGCACGCGGATCTCGTCGGAGGATTCGGTCTTGGCCGGATCGGCGACGACGATGTCGGACGACAGGTCAGTGACCGAGGACAACCAGTTTTCAAGTTCGGTGTAGAAACGGGTCTGGGCGCGGCCGGCCTGCAGGTCGAGGAAGCCGAGCACCAGCGAGCCGGAGAGGCCGAACAGAGAGGACGAAAACGCGGTGCCCATGCCGGCCAACGGCGCCGACAGACCCTGCTTCAGCGAATCGAGCACGGCGGCGGCGTCACCGGTGCCGGGATCGAGCGACTCGATGGTTTCGCGGATCGAGCCGATGGTGTTGAGCAGGCCCCAGAAGGTGCCGAGCAGACCGAGGAACACCAGCAGGCCGACAAGGTAGCGCGAGGTGTCGCGGCTTTCGTCGAGGCGGGTGGCGATCGAATCAAGCATGGTGCGCATCGAGCTGGTCGAGAAGGCCACGGTCGACGAGCGGCCGATCATCGCCTTCATCGGCGCCAGCAGCACCGGTTCGGTGGTTTCGGAGCCGGCACGGAAGGAGTTGACCCAGCGCACTTCCCGAAACAGGCGCCCGACCTGGGCGAAGGCGAGCAGGATGCCGACCGCCAGCACGCCGACAATCAGGCCGTTGAGGCCGGGATTGCTGCCGAAAGCGGTCGAGATCTGGCGGGTCAGGATGGCGGCGATGAAAGCGACGATGGCCAGGAAGATGACCATGGTCAGCACAAAGACCTGCGGGCTCGACAGTTTGTGCGGATCGTAAATCAAGACGTCGGAACGCCTGCCCATGCCGAAGGATCTGAGAAAAGCCATCCGTGCCCCGTTTCCGATGCTCTATTTGCCTTGACGCAATTCCGAACGGGAAACCGCTCACACTTTCCCTTGAATTGCTCCAGTGCCGCCGATCACGTATTTCGCGACTTTAAACGGAATTGTGACCAAATTGAATGGCGCCTGGCAATATTGCCGGAGAGCCTAGAACCGGTTGATGACCAGGCAGTCGACCATGGCGGCCAGATGCAGGCCAGCGCCGGTGACGACAAAGCCGTGCCACAGCGCATTGTGGAAGCGCAGGCCTTTCCAGGCGAAGAAGATGACACCACAGGAATAGACGACGCCGCCGGCAACGATGAGCGCGATCGACGTCGTCGGCAGCGTCTCGACAAGCGGCTTGGCCACGACGATGCCGCTCCAGCCGATGGCGAGGTAGAAGACGATGGCCAGCCGGTCGAAGCGGCCGGGAAGCAGCACTTTTATGGCGATGCCGATGGCCGCCGCGGTCCACACCAGGACGATCATCGAAACGGCCAGCGGCGAGGTGTCGAGCTGGGCGAGGAAAGGCGTGTAGGTGGCGGCGATCAGCAGGTAGATCGCGGCATGGTCGAAGCGCCTCAGGATCCACTTCGCCGGTGACGACACAGGCCACAGATTATAGGCGAGCGACACCGACAGCACAGTCAGCAGCGAAACCACGTAGAAGGCGGCGGCGACATATTCGCCGGGACCGACATGGAAGGCGGCCAGCGCCAGCAACGCCGAGCCGGCTGATATCGCCAGCACGATGCCCACCGCGTGGACGACGCCGTCGGCGATCATTTCGGCGCGCGAATAGTGCCAGCGACCCACGAAGGGGATTTCAATCTCTGGCCGCGCGTCCGTCATGAATGATCCTGCATCACCCCTATTTGGGCGCTTGCCGGACAGTATTTCAAGCTTTGGTTGCGGTTTTGCGACTGCGGCGCTTCAGCGCGCCAGGTGCTTTGGGCGCCAAGCTTCTCAGCGTGGCGTGACCGGCTTTTTGACCGTCTTCAACAGCGCGCGATGGATGACCTCGTTGCCGGCGACGACCGAGCCGTGGTCCAGCATGTCCTGGCCGCCATCCATGTCGGAGACAAAGCCACCGGCTTCGCGGATCAAAAGAATGGCCGCGGCCATGTCCCAGGCCGACAGGCCGGTTTCCCAGAAACCGTCCATGCGGCCGGCGGCGACATAGGCGAGATCGAGCGAGGCGGAGCCGAGGCGGCGGACGCCGGAAACCTCGGCCATGACGTTGCGCAGTTCGACGAGGAAATTGCCGTGCTGGCCGCGCCCGAGATGTGGCACGCCGCAGCCGATGACGGTGTCGACCAGCTTGGTGCGGCCGGCGACGCGTAGCCGGCGGTCGTTCATGAAGGCGCCGCCGCCGCGCTCGGCGGTGTAGAGCTCGTCCATCGCCGGATTGTAGATGACGCCGGCGACAACCTGGCCCTGGCGCTCCAGCGCGATCGAGATGGCAAACAGCGGAATACCGTGCAGGAAATTGGTGGTGCCGTCGAGCGGATCGACGATCCAGCGGTGCTGGCCGTCGTCGCCTTCGATGGCGCCACGCTCTTCCATCAGGAAGGCGTAGCCCGGCCGCGCCTTCGACAGTTCGGCAAACAGGATGTCCTCGGCCTTGCGGTCGGCCTGGCTGACATAGTCGCCCGGCCCCTTCATCGACACCTGCAGGTTCTGCACTTCGCCGAAGTCGCGCGCCAGCGAGCGGCCGGCCTTCATGGCGGCCTGAACCATGACGTTTAGAAGTGCGGAGCGTGCCATCGTTATTCTTCCTGCTGCGCTTTAACCTTTGATTTGATGCATGTCGTTGACCCAAAACCGGGGCCACTTTTGGGCGACATGCATCAGTCCGCGCGGCGCACGTAAGTGATTTCGTTGGTGTCGACGATGATGCGCTCGCCCGAACCGATGAAGGGCGGCACCAGCACGCGGATGCCGTTTTCCAGTACCGCGGGCTTGTAGGAGGACGCGGCTGTCTGCCCCTTCACCACAGGATCGGCCTCGGTGATGGTCAGCGTAACATAGTCGGGCAGTGAAATGCCGATCGGCCTGTCTTCATAGAGCTGAACTGTCACCATCATGCCGTCCTGCAGGAACGCAGCACGATCGCCGACGAAGTCCTTGTTCAATTCGAGCTGCTCGTAGCTCTGGGTATCCATGAACACCAGCGCGTCTTCTTGCGCGTAGAGGAAGGAAAAATCCTTCAGGTCGAGCCGGATCTGCTCGACCGTCTCGGCCGAGCGGAAGCGCTCGTTGAGCTTGGTGCCGTTGATCAGGTTCTTGAGTTCCACCTGGTTGTAGGCGCCGCCCTTGCCGGGCTTGACCGTGTTGGTTCTGACCGCCACCCACAGGCCGCCATCGTGCTCGATGACGTAGCCGGGACGGATTTCGTTGCCATTGATCTTGGCCATGATGATTTTTGATCCGGAATGAGATGTTCGCCGCTGCGAATTTCGGCCTCCAAGACCACAAATCGCCAGAAGAGGCAAGGGAGGCGGCTTTGAGGGGGGTAGACCAGGGGGTAGGCGTCAGGGCAGGCGGTTTGCCTTCTGCAACGCCTGCTTGGTCTGGTCGTCGGTCAGGCCCTGCAGGAAATCGTCCATCTCGGGATCGATGAGCCCGGCGCGGCGGGCGACGATGTACCAGGCGCCGGCGAGGATGAGATCCGGATCGGTGCCGATGCCTTGCATATAGAGTTTGGCGAGGCGATTCTGGGCGGCGACGTTGCCGCCCTCGGCAGCCTGTTTCATCCAGCCGAAGCCGGATTTCATGTCGCGCGCGCCGCCACGTCCCTCGATCATCCAGGCGGCAAGATCGATCTGCGCGGTGTCGTAATTCTGCCTGGCAGCCTGTGCCAGCAGGCGGCGGGCCTGGGCATCGTCGCGCGGCTTGCCGCCGGCGCCATTGGCATAAATCTGCGCCATCGCATACTGCGCGTCGGCAAGGCCGGTGGCGGCGGCCCGCTCGTAGTAGGATACCGCCTTGGCGATGCCGGCATCGCCGGAGTCCTGCTGGACCAGCAATTGCGCGAAATTGAACTGCGCCAGCCGATTGCCGGCCTCGGCGGCAGCCTGCATCAGCGCATAGGCCTCTTTCTCGTCCTTCTTGACGTAGCGGCCGTCGAGCAGCATCAGCGCATACTGGAATTGCGATTCAGATACGCCTTGCTCGGCGGCAAGCGCGTACCACTTGGCGGCCTCCGCCGCGTTGAGCGGCACGCCGAGACCGCGCGACAGGATCTCGGCCAACAGGGTCTCAGCTGCCGGATCGCCGTTCTGGGCGCGAACCAGCGCGAGATTGTAGGCTGTCTTGTAAAGCCCGCGCTGAAAGGCGCCGTAGGCCGGGTCCGCCGGCTTGGCGCCAAAGCGATCGGGATTGATGGTGTCGGCCGACGGCAGCGGGGCGGGTTCGGCGGTGGTGGCGGGCTGCGGCAGCGGCTTGTCGATGGGCTTGTCGACATGCACGCCGATATCGGGCACGCCGATGTCTGGCTTGGGTTGCGGCAGCGGTATGGTCTGCGCAGCGGTGGCGGCGCCCTGCATCATCAAGACCGCAACCAGGGCCTGGAGAGGAAGCATTGGCGAGGACATTTCAGTCCTCGAAACGCGGAGCTGTTTCATCGAGCAGCAAATTGGCGGCGGCGACCGCCGCCTTGGGGTCGACACCATCGGCGAAGACGGCGCTGGACAGCGCCACGAATTCGGCGCCGATGGCGGCCACCGCTGTCACCGAAGCGAGATCGGAACCGGCCATGACGATGCACGGGATCTGGATCACGTCGGCCCAGAATTGCCCAAGCGACAGGTTGCGGGGGTGCGGCTCCGGCTTGTTGTCGTAGCCGAAGCGGCCAAAGAACATGTAGTCGGGCCTGAGCTCGCCGAGCTCCAGCGCATCGTCGCGGGTCTTGGCGCCACCGGTGCCGACCATCATCTTTGCCTGGAAATGTCCGATCGTCTCGGCAAGTTCGGCCTTGCCGACCTCGACATGGATGCCGTCGGCCTGGACGCGGCCGGCAATGCGGGTGTCGCCGGCAATGATGACCGCGACACCGGCCGCTTGTGCAACCGGCACGATCTCTTCGGCGAAGGCCTGGAAGGAGGCTTCATCCATGCCGTTTTCGGGCAGGATCAGCGAGGCGACGTCGCCGCCTTCGAATGCCGCCACAATACGTTGCGCAGGCGCACCTGGCGGCGCGATCAGCACGATGCGGCAGCGGTTTGGAGGTGTTGCTTCGTTCATAGGCCTTCGATCCCGGTTTTCGCCTATGCCGGGCGAAGATGGTTGGATTGCGGCATAGAGCAAACTGCCCGCCTTGAACAGGCGGGCAGCCGGGATCGCGATTTGAAAGTCTAATGCCTGCTTTATCGGTTCACTTGATCGCTTGCGGGCTTTCCAGCGGGGACCTCGACTTCCACAGCGTCCAGCCGAGATTCATGCCGGCGGCGGCGATCAGGATGGCGGCAGCGCCGACGATCTGGAGGGGATGCAGCCGATGGCCGAAGGCAACGACATCGACCAGGATCGCGACCACCGGGTAGATGAATGACAGCGATCCTTGCAGATGCGTCGGCAGCTTCTGGATGGCGCCATACATCAATATGTACATGAAGCCGGTATGGACGACGCCGAGGGTCGCCAGCATGGCCCAGCTCCACGCATCGGTGGGAAGCTGGGTGAGATTGGCAAAGGGTGCCAGCATGACGACGCCGACGCAAACCTGGATGAGAGCGATCAGGTGCGGCGGCGTGCCTTTGAGCTTCTTGGTGACGATGGCGGCAACGGCCCAGAAGAAAGCCGCCCCCAACGCCATGGCGATGCCGGTGAAATAGTCGGTGCCGACGTCGCCGGCATCAGGCGTGGCCTGCACGATCAGCAGCATGCCGGCGAAGGCGATGCCAAGCCAGGTCAGCTTTGTCAGGGTCAGCCGTTCGGAGAAGAACAGCGCGCCGAAGCCGACCAGCATGAAGGGCTGGGTGTTGTAGACCGCCGTGGCGATCGAGATCGAGGCACGCGAAAACGCGCTGAACAGCAGCAGCCAGTTGATGACGATGGCAGCGCCGCCGAGAGCAGCGATGCCGATGACGCGCAGCGACAGCCTGCCGCGCAGCAACCCAAGGGCGGCACAGATGACCAGCAGCGTTATCGCACCGAAAGCGCAACGCCAGAACACCACGTCCATGATCGGCTGGCCTGAGAGCACGACGAACCAGCCAATGGTGCCCAGGATCGCCATTGCGGCGGACATTTCGATCGTGCCGCGTACCGTGTTGTCCATCAGAAACCTCTACAGTTTGAGGCTTCATGATCTCATGCCGGATCGTCTCTTTCTATAGTCCACAAAAATCCGTATAGGAGGTTTGCCTTATTATCTAAGGTAAATCCTGTTTTCACCTAAGGAACAAAAATGCTGGATGAGCTGGACAGAAAGCTTCTCGAGATCCTGCTCAAGGATTCACGAACCTCGCTGAAGGAGCTGGCGAGCCAGGTCGGGTTGTCGTCGCCGAGCGTCTCGGAACGGCTTCGGCGGCTCGAGGAACGCGGCGTCATCCGGGCCTTCACCATCGAGATCGATCCGCAGGCGCTCGGCTTTACGTTGCAGGCGATCGTTCGCATCCGGCCTCTCCCGGGCAAGCTGCATATCGTGCAGAAGCTGATCGAGGAGATCCCGGAGTTTGGCGAATGCGACAAGGTCACCGGCGATGACTGTTTCGTCGCCCGGCTGTTCGTGCGCTCGATCGGCGACCTCGACCAGATTCTCGACCGCATCGCCGACGAGGCCGAGACCAGCACCGCCATCATCAAGGGGCAGCCGATCCGCCGCCGCCCGCCGCCGCTGGCGCCTGTGCCGAACATGTGACCGGCCTCGGCGCGCCGCGCGATGTTTGCAGTCGCGGCGTGACCATTTCTGGTCTATTCCAGAATTCCCGTCCTTCCCTCCAGCCTCCTCTCCCCCATGTCAGGTCTGCTCGCCGATCCCTGGTTTTATGCCGCCGCCCTTCCGGCGGTCATTCTCGTCGGCCTGTCGAAGGGCGGCTTTGGTGGTGCCGTCGGCTTTGTCGGCGTGCCGCTGATGGCGCTGGCCATGCCGCCGGTGCAGGCCGCCGCCATCCTGCTGCCGATCCTGTGCCTGATGGATATCGTCTCGGTGTGGACATGGTGGGGCGTCTACGACCGCAAGATGCTGGTCGACATGATGCCGGGCGCTTTGATCGGCATCGGCCTCGGCTGGCTGACGGCAGCCCTTGTCACCGAAGAGATGGTGCGGCTGATCGTCGGCGCGGTCGCGCTGATTTTCGTGCTGCGCTGGCTCTATCTGCAATTTCGCCACGGCGCCGATCATGCGGCGGCGCCAAACCGCATCGCTGCCGGCTTCTGGGGCACGGTCGCCGGCTTCACCAGCTTCGTCGCCCATGTCGGCGGACCGCCCTTCCAGGTCTACGCGCTGCCGATCCGGCTCGACCCGAAAGTGCTGACGGGCACATCGGCGATCTTCTTTGCCGCCACCAATGCGCTGAAGCTGGTGCCTTATTTCGCGCTCGGCCAGTTCGACACCGCCAATTTGACGGCTTCCGCCGTGCTGATGCCGCTGGCGCCGCTGGCGACCATCGCCGGCGCCTGGCTGGTGCGGCGCATGCGGCCGGAAATCTTTTATCCGTTCACCTATGCGACGGTCGCAGTCGTCGCGGTCAAGCTGCTGTGGGACGGCATCGCGGGGCTTATGTGATGCGGGCGGCTGCCTTGCAGGCCGCTCGCATCATCCGATGGCCTTAGGCCGCGCTCGGCACCATCCTGCGGCTGCCGCCCATGGCCAGCATGGCGCCCGCTGCCAAGACCATCGCCATGCCGGCGAGAACGCCGATGTCATGCACGGTCGGCTTGAGCGCCATGTCGGCGAGGATCACTAGCATCACCGCATAGTCGAAGCGCGCCGCACTCATCATGCGCTGGCCAATGGCGAGAACCTCGGGCGTTATGCCGTCTTTGGCGATCATGGCGCCCATCCGCTCGCCGGTCGGCTTGAAGATGAACATGCCGATCGAGAAGGTCGTGGCATAGCCGGCAAGACCGATCAGGATCCACAGGTCGGTGAACCCAACCCAGAAGCTGCACATGATGAGCCCGAACAGCAGCGTCAGCATCGACATCGGCGCAAAGAAGCGGCTGCCCAGCTGTCCGCTGGCGCGCATCGCCTGCAGCTTTTCCTCGATGTTGCCGGCGCGCTCGGCCATCACGCCAAGCAGGAACAGGACGAAACCGCCACCGACCCACAGGGTCGCCGAAACGATGTGCAGAAACTTGACGATCGAGTACCAGTCCATGGTTTTATCCTTTGATTTCTTATGATTGCGAGCAGGGCTGGGGTGCGCTGCGTAGTTTCGAGGAGCGGGCGTTTAGCGCGGCGGCTGTTTCGGAACGATGTCGCGCGCCAAGCCGGTTTGTTTCGGCCGTCGAGTCGCCGCGCCGGGACAGGGCGGGCGCGATGCGGCATCATCCGGAAACATTGCCGATGCTAATGCGCCTGTGCCGGGAACCCGGTGGCGGGGAAACCGCCTGACATCAACCCATTCCCAGCAATGGGAACAGGCAATTCGGGGGATACTATGCAAGGCGTCGCACGAAATTTCTTCACGCTGGCCATCGTCTACGCGCTGTGCGGAATGGCGCTTGGCATTCATATGGCGATCAGCGACGACCATGGCCAGATGCCAACCCACGCTCACACGATGGTGGCGGGATGGCTGATGTCGGCGGTGTTCGCCTTCTTCTACCACCTGTTCCCGGCGATCGCGCAAAAGACGCTTGCCAGCGTTCATTTCTGGCTGACCGCGATCAGTGGCATTGGCCTTCTGATCGGGCTCTATTTTCTGCTTGCCGGTCACCCGGCGATCGAGCCGTTGGTGGCAGCATCTTCGATGGCGTTCTATGCCGGCATGCTGCTGTTCGCCTTCATCGCTTTGCCGGCGGTGTGGAAGGCCTGAGCGCCGTCCTGATGTGCTGTTCCGGCACAGAAGGGTGGCGCTCGATCGAAAAATATCCGCCCCGTTAAGGCTTCATTAAGCTTTACAGGCGTTTACTACGTTCATCCAGTTATCTGGATTCTTACCGAGTGGTTGGAGCCACTTCGTTTGACGCCTCCCTGTTAAACTCCTGAGAGCCGCCTTATCCGCGGCTCTTTTTTTGTCCGCTTTCCCGGGTCGTCCGGCGTCAGTGCCGCCGTTAACCGTTTGTTAAACATGTGCTTGCCTTCACCGGTGACGAAGCGCATTTTCAAGCTTCAGTCGTTTAGGGTGCAGGGGTGACGGTGATGAAGCCGAATCAGCCAGCGGGTAGTGCAGGGGCGTCTCCAATGAACGAGCCTTCGAAGGGCATCGCGAAAACCATTAAGCTGGCGGAACGCCGGGTTTTCTCCCAATCCTTCAAGCCGCTTTACCAGGAGGGTATGGGCCTGGTCGAGCAGGCGGCAGAATATCTCGACGGCAAGGGCCGGGCCGAGGCGAAGAAGCTCTCCAGGCTGGCAGCAACGCTCTATGCCGCTGAATCGATGCGGCTGACCACGCGGCTGATGCAAGTCGCCTCCTGGCTGCTTTTGCAGCGAGCCGCGAACTCCGGCGAGATGACCCGCGACCAGGTTGCTTCCGAAAAATCCAAGGTGCGTCTCGACACCGCTTCCGCGCATGACGAAGCGGCAGGCTGGAGCGAACTGCCCAAGGACTTCCTTGACCTCGTCACCCGCTCGTTGCGGCTGCAGGCGCTGGTGCGCCGCATGGACGAGGAAATCTACGGCGGTGCGATGGTCGACACGCCGCCCATGGGCCGCCGCGCCAATCCGGTTTCCGACCAGATCACGCTGCTAAACACGGCTTTTGCCCGCGGCTGACAGACTGCTTGACAATTCTACTCTGACGGCCATCTGGCGTCGCTTTCTGCGCTTCCGGTGCTCGCGTATTTATGTACGCTGCGCTCCGGTTCTCGAAAACCACGCCATATGTCTCGTCAGAGCGAGTTCTGAAGCAGCCTGTGGTCGCGTGAGGCAACGTTTCTGGTTTGTTCACATTTCGCTGGCATCGCTGTCCGCCGGAGGTAAAGTCGGCGTATGGGGGAAGCGATTCGCATCATCGGCATCGATCCGGGGCTGAGGCGCACCGGCTGGGGCATCGTCGAGAGCCTCGGCAATTCGCTGCGCTTCATCGCCTCCGGCACCGTGCGGTCCGACGACAAGGCGGCGCTGGCGACGAGGCTGTGCCAACTGCATGACGGGCTCGCCGAGATCCTGCACGCCGCAATGCCGCACGAAGCGGCGGTCGAACAGACCTTCGTCAACAAGGATGCGGTGGCAACGCTGAAGCTCGGCCAGGCACGCGGCATCGCCATGCTGGTGCCGGCGCGGGCCGGCCTTGTCGTCGCCGAATATGCCCCCAATGCCGTCAAGAAGGCGGTCATTGGCGTCGGCCATGGCGACAAGAAGCAGATCCACATGATGGTAAAGGTGCTGTTGCCAAAAGCCATTTTCGACACCGAGCATGCCGCCGATGCGCTGGCCATCGCCATCTGCCACGCGCACCACCGGCAGAGCGTCGCCTACAGGATGGCGGCGCTGGCATGAGGGATCGCCCATGATCGGCAAGCTCAAAGGCACGCTGGACGAGATCGACGAGGATTTCTGCCTCGTCGATGTGCATGGCGTCGGCTATGTCGCCTATTGCTCGGCGCGCACGCTGGCGGCGTTGCCGGCGCCGGGCGAGGCGGTGGTGCTGTTCATCGAGACCTATGTGCGCGAGGACATGCTGCGGCTCTATGGCTTCCAGTCGGTGCTGGAGCGCGAATGGTTCCGGCTGCTGATGACCAATGTGCAAGGCGTCGGCGCCAAGGTGGCGCTGGCTATCCTGTCGACGCTGGCGCCTGCCGATCTCGCCAATGCCATCGCGCTGCGTGACATCGCCATGGTCAGCCGCGCACCCGGCGTCGGCAAAAAGGTGGCCGAGCGCATCGTCACCGAATTGAAGAACAAGGCGCCGGCCTATGCCGGTTCCGCCTCCGGCACCATCGGTCTGAAGCAGGAACTCGGCGAAGGCGTGGCACCGGCGCCGATCACCGATGCCGTCTCGGCGCTGGTCAATCTCGGCTATTCGCGCGACACGGCAGCCAATGCCGTGGCGGCAGCGCTGAAGACGGCCGGAGAGGATGCGGATGCCTCGAAGCTCATTCGATTTGGGCTGAAGGAGTTGGCACGGTGAGGCATCGCTTGTCCCGTCCCCAGCGCTATGCGAGGAAGGCGGCATGAGCCTTTCGCCCCGTCTCATCGCTCCCGAAAAACGCGGCGAGGATGCCGAGCAGACCTTGCGGCCGCAGACGCTTGACGATTTCGTCGGCCAGGCGGCGGTGCGGGCCAATCTCAAGGTTTTCATCGAGGCCGCCAAGGGCCGCGGCGAGGCGCTCGACCATGTGCTGTTTGTTGGGCCACCCGGTCTCGGCAAGACGACGCTGGCGCAGATCATGGCGCGAGAACTCGGCGTCAATTTTCGCTCGACCTCCGGGCCGGTCATCGCCAAGGCCGGCGACCTGGCGGCGCTGCTGACCAATCTCGAGGACCGCGACGTGCTGTTCATCGACGAGATTCACCGGCTGAACCCTGCGGTCGAGGAAATCCTCTATCCCGCGATGGAGGATTTCCAGCTCGACCTGATCATCGGCGAAGGGCCGGCGGCGCGCTCGGTCAAGATCGATCTCGCCCGTTTTACCCTTGTTGCCGCGACCACGCGGCTCGGCCTTTTGACCAACCCGCTGCGCGACCGTTTCGGCATTCCGGTGCGGCTCAATTTCTATTCGGTCGAGGAACTGGAGCAGATCGTGCGCCGTGGCGCCCGCATCCTGCAAATGCCACTCGGCGACGATGGCGCGCTGGAGATCGCGCGCCGCGCCCGCGGCACGCCGCGCATCGCCGGCCGGCTGCTGCGCCGCGTGCGCGATTTCGCCAGCGTTGCCGGCGACGGCCATGTCGACCGCAAGGTCGCCGACGAGGCGCTGACGCGGCTGGAGGTCGACGCGCTCGGTCTCGATGCGCTCGATCGCCGCTATCTCTCGATGATTGCCGGCAATTTCGGCGGCGGGCCGGTCGGTATCGAGACCATCGCCGCGGGCTTGTCCGAGCCGCGCGACGCCATCGAGGACATTATCGAGCCCTACCTGATCCAGCAGGGGTTCATCCAGCGCACGCCGCGTGGCCGCGTGCTGACCGCCAATGCCTGGCGGCATCTTGGCCTCGACGCGCCGAAGGATCTGGCGCAGCAGCAGATCAGCCTGTTCCAGGAAGAGTAACGGAGATTTGTTCTTCGGTTGCGCGAAGAACGGCTTGTCTGCGCAAAATCTGCGGATCTCCGCCAGCGTGAAGGCGCAATTTCAGATTTTGCTGAAATCCCTGTATGCGCCCGTTCTTCAGTCGCCGGAGCCTCCCCGATGATCACCAGACGTGGTTTCCTGCGCCTCGTCGGTGGTTCGTTTTTCGCGGTGGTGTCGCTCGGCGCCTATGCGGTCGGCATAGAGCCGATGCTTCTGACTCATGTGAAGCGTTATGCGATGAAGCCGCCGCACTGGCCGGCTGGAATGCGCTTGCGAATCGTGGCACTTGCAGACATCCATGCCTGCCGGCCGTGGATGACGCCCGAGCGGATCGCTTCGCTTGTCGAAGACGCGAATGCTCTTCAGCCCGATCTGATCGTTTTGCTCGGCGACTATATGTCGGGCATGCCTCTGGTGACGGCTCAGGTGGAGGCGCCCGAATGGGCCTCGGCTTTGTCTGGGTTGAAAGCGCCGCTCGGGGTCTTGTCGATCCTCGGCAATCACGACTGGTGGCACGATCTTGCCGCGCAAGAGGCCGGGGCCGGGCCGACGGTGGCGCGCAAGGCGCTCGAGCGTGCGGGTATCTCAGTCCTGGAGAATGATGCCGTGCGCCTGGAAAAGGACGGATATGGCTTATGGATAGCCGGGCTCGCCGACCAACTGGCCCTGTTGCCGAACAAAGCCGCGGGCCGCGACAGATTTGAAGGGCTGGACGATCTCGACGGAACGTTGGCGAAAGTCAGCGACCAAGCACCCATCATCCTGCTAGCGCACGAGCCGGATATTTTTCCGCAAATACCGTGGCGGGTTTCGCTGACGCTCTCCGGCCATACCCATGGCGGGCAGGTCAGGTTGTTCGGCTATTCGCCGGTGGTGCCGTCCCGCTTCGGCAATCGTTTTGCCTATGGCCATGTCGTCGAACACGATCGCCATCTCATCGTTTCTGGCGGGCTTGGCTTCAGCATCGTGCCGGTGCGCTTTGGCATGCGCCCGGAAATCCTGTTGATCGAGCTGGGTTCGGCGTGAACCCTGTCAATGAAGTGACTTGATCGCGTCCAGAACGTTCGGCTCGGCCCTATCGCCGTTGAAAGCGTCGACGATGCCGAAGGCGCCTCCATAGCTCCATACCGACCAGGAGAAGCCGTGCGCTTCTGCGCGGGCGACCATATCCTTGACATAGGCAGCCCGGTACTGCGCCGGCATCACATAGGCATTGCCATATTCCTGGCGGATCATGCCGAACTCGCCCAGCGTGATGTTTTCCGGCTTGATGCCGTTGGCCTTGGCCCAGTCTTCAACCAAGGTGAACGGCGCGTCCATCGCTGCGAGCAGCTTTTCATTCGTATCCAGGCTGGCCACCTGCTCTTCGAGATAGGCGAGCAGCCCGCTCCGCCGCGCCCAAGGCGCTTCGGCCTTGATCCTGGCGCGGATGGTGTCGAGCGTCACGTCGAGCTCTGCGCGCGGCACCGCTGTCAGCGGAAAGGGCAGGCCGGTGACATAGGGGATGAAATCGCCGGCCCAGGTCGCGCCCTGATGGGTGAGCAGGAACGGATCGTAGGAATGGAAGGTCCAGATGACGTTGTCGTCGGGGACCGTCTTTGGGTCGATTTTCGTCAGTGACGCCGCGTTGGAATAGCAGGCGCCGGTCAGGATCAGCGTCAGCCTAGTGGCCGAAGCACGCGCCGCGGCGAACAGTTTGCGCTGCCGATCCGGCCACAGGCTGGTGCCGTCGGAATCACAATCCACGATCGGCTCGTTCATCGGCTCGAAGGCGACCTGGCGTGGGTCCTCGGCGGCGAGCGTATGGGCCATTTTGCGGATCATCTCGACATAGGTGTCAAAGGTTTGCGGGTCGTCCATCACCTCGCCCATGCCGATCTTGCGGCTGGCGCCGGACGGGATCAGGTGCATGTCGACGATCACCTTCAGCCCGGCACGGTTGATCATGCGTACCGAGTCCAGCACGCTGGCATAGAGGTCGTCGCGCAGCGCCGGCGTCTGGTCGGAAAGGAAGGGCGACGGGTCGACCGGCATGCGCAGGAAATCGAAGCCGGCGTCTTTCAGCGCCTTGAGGTCGTTGTCGTTGAGAAATTTGCGCCATTCCGGATAAGGCAGGATGGCGCTGGGATCGTTCCATTTGTCCTCGCCTGGCCAGGTCGTCCACTGGTCGAGGTTGAGGCCGCGCTTCATCGAAAAGCTCGCGGCGTGGCCCGGCATGGCGAGGGCAGCCAGCACAAGCAGGGCTGCTATCAAGGTCTTGATCATCGTCGTCAACAGTGCCATCGGGTTGCTGCGCCACCACGAGCAGGTGCCCCGTCAGGGCCAAAAAGGAAAGCGCAATGGACGATCATGGTGAATCGGCAGCGCTTGCCGCAGGTCTTTCCGGCGCGCTGACGGAGTTCGGCCATCGGCTGATGGCACGGGTCTATTACGCCGACACCGATTTTTCCGGCGTCGTCTACCACGCGCGCTATCTCGAATTCTTCGAACGCGGTCGTTCCGACTATCTCAGGCTTACCGGCGTCCACCACACCGAGCTAGCCGAGGGCAAGCATGGCGAAAAAATCGTCTGGGTGGTGCGGCGCATGGAGATCGATTTTCGAGGGTCCGCCCGCATCGACGACATCCTGACCATCGACACGCGTACCGAGGAGATTTCCGGTGCCCGCATCTTCATGGCCCAGCAGCTGAAGCGTGGTGATGACGTGCTGGTCGAGGCGCGGGTCGAGGCGGCGATCATCGGCGAGAACGGCCGGCCGCGCCGCTTCCCCAGGGAATGGGTGGCAGCATTTATGTCCAAGGCAAGCGCCTAGAAATAGCTCCTTCGTCATTTCCGGCAGTCGCGCGAGGCGAAAGCAGACCCTTTGCTTGGCGTCGAGGGCGCGGCAATGCGCCGCGCCTTATTTCCTAACCCATCCTTAACCATAACGGTTCATGAAGAGATTGGTGAAGATTGGAAGAATCCAAGCGCCTTCCTTTCACCAATATTTGCCCTGAAAAGGCCGCCAACGCTGCATTTTGGGGTTATTCCGCGAGCCTCGCGCGAACGGACCACAAGGGATGCCCAGGGGCCAGCCGCCAGCCATGCCCGGAAAATCTTAAGGACGTAAACATGGAAAACATCGCACTCGCCGAACCGGGCGCGCAATTGTCGATTTGGGCGCTGTTCATGCAGGCCAGTTGGGTGGTCAAGCTGGTGATGATCGGCCTGCTCGGCGCTTCGATCTGGACCTGGGCGATTGTCGTCGACAAGCTGGTCGCCTACGCCCGCATGCGGCTCGCGCTCAACCGTTTCGAACAGGTTTTCTGGTCGGGACAGTCGCTGGAAGAACTCTACCGCACGCTCGCCGACCGCAAGACCGCCGGCATGGGCGCGATTTTCGTCGCCGCCATGCGCGAATGGAAGAAGAGCTTCGAGAAGGGCGCCAAATCACCGCTCGGCCTGCAGACGCGCATCGACAAGGCGATGGATCTGGCGCTGACCCGCGAGATGGAGAAGCTGGAAGGGCGTCTCGGCTTCCTCGCCACGGTCGGCGCGGCCGCGCCCTTCATCGGCCTGTTCGGCACTGTCATCGGCATCATGACCTCGTTCCAGGCGATCGCCGGATCGAAGAACACAAGTCTCGCCGTCGTGGCGCCCGGCATTGCCGAAGCGCTGCTGGCGACCGCCATCGGCCTGCTCGCCGCCATCCCGGCGGTCATCGCCTACAACAAGCTGTCGTCCGACGCGAGCAAGATCGCGGTGCGCATGGAGGGATTCTCCGACGAGTTCTCCGCCATACTCTCGCGCCAAATCGATGAAAAAGTCGCGCAGAAGGCCTGAGGAACGATCATGGGAATGTCTGTAAGCGCGGGTGGTGGACGCGGCGGGCGCGGGCACAGGCGACGTGGCCGTCACCATGGCCTGATGGCCGAGATCAACGTCACGCCGATGGTCGACGTGATGCTGGTGCTGCTGATCATCTTCATGGTCGCGGCGCCGTTGCTGACGGTCGGCGTGCCGATCGACCTGCCGGACACGCAGGCCAAGGCGATGAACGCCGACACGCAGCCGATCACCGTCTCGATCAACGCCGCTGGCCAGATCTACCTCCAGGAAACCGAGATTCCGATCGACGAGCTGGTGGCCAAGCTGCAGGCAATCTCGAAGACCGGCTATGACGAGCGCATCTTCATCCGCGGCGACAAGCTGACCGACTATGGCACGGCGATGAAGGTGATGGCCCGCATTTCGGCCGCCGGCTACAAGAATATCGGCCTCGTTTCGCTCCAGGAACAGGATCAATAGACGTACGATGAAGACCGGCCTCACCACATCGGTGATATTGCATGCTGTCGTGCTCGGCTTCGGTCTGTTCACGCTGTCGGCGCCGGCTGCGCTTCCGAGCGCCGAAGAGTCGGTCGCGGTCGACATTGTACCGATGGAAGCGATGACGCAGGTCCTGCAAGGCGACAAGAAGGCCGTCGTCCACGAAAAGCCGGCACCGGTACCGACCCAGCGCCCGGATATCGTGCCGGATGCGCAGAAGGTCGGCGAGAACAGCGTCGACACTGACAAGCCGGTGACGCCAGAAGCCAAGCCCAAGCCGGTCGATACGACGTCGGCTCCGCCGCCGGCGCCGACACCGGTCGAGAAACCAAAGACCGAGGACGTGCCGAAGCCGCAGGAAAAGCCGAAGCCTATTCCGGCGACGGAAGTGGCCCCGGCGCCGCAGCCGAAGGAAGAGGTCAAGCCCGAGCCGGTCAAGCAGACGGACCCAAAGCCGACGCCGGCCAAGGAGCCCACGCCGACGCCACCGGAGGACAAGACTGCCGCGATCGAGCCGACGCCGGAAGTCAAGCCGGATGCGGTGGCTGAAGCCATAGCGCAAGATCCGCCCACCGAGGCGACACAGCTTCCGGATTCCGCGCCCGCCCCGGAAGCCCGGCCGAAGCCGCAGCCGGCCCAGGCCGAAAGCGCCAAGGCACCGGACCGCAAGGACGCCGAAAAGCCGGTCAAGGAAGCGTCGTCCAAGCCGAAATCGGATGACAAGCAGTTCAATGCCGACGAGATTTCCGCACTCCTCGACAAGCAGAAGCCATCCGGCGGCGGCGCCAAGCGTTCGACCCAGCAGGCGTCGCTGGGCGGTGACAAGACGACTGGCAACAAGTTGTCGCAAAACGAATTGGATGGACTGAGGCAGAAAATCCAGGGCTGCTGGAGCATCCCGGCTGGTGTCGATGATGCAGAGCTTTTGAAGGTCTCGATACGGTTTCATCTCGACCGCTCCGGCATGCTCGATGGCCGGCCAGAAGTGATCAAGGGCGGCGCGGCTTCCGGTCCTGGCAGGACGGCAGCGGAATCGGCAATACGCGCGGTGCAAAAATGCGCCCCGTACAATCTTGCCGCAGACAAATACGACGACTGGGCTGATGTGACGCTCAATTTCGACCCGAGTGACATGTTCTAACCGATCGCTCGCCAGACAAACGAGGCTGAAAGCATGAAGAAATTTCTCATCCCGCTCATGATGATCGGGGCCATGGCCACCGGCATGAGCGCACTTGCCACGCTTTCGGCGAAGGCGGAGATCGTACTCGACATCAACAAGGGCACTGTCGAGCCGCTGCCGATCGCCATCACCGATTTCCAGTCAGGCGATGCGCTCGGCGCCCAGATATCGGGCATCGTCAGTGAGGATCTGAAACGGTCCGGCCTGTTTGCGCCGATCGACAAGAGCGCTTTCATCGAAAAGATCGCCAATCCGGACGCCGCCCCTCGCTTCGACGACTGGAAGGTCATCAACGCCCAGGCGCTGGTCACCGGCAGCGTCAGCAAGGAGGCAGACGGCCGCGTCCGTGCCCAGTACCGGCTGTGGGATACTTTTGCCGGCCAGCAGCTTTCCGGCGAGCAGTTCTTCGCCAACGACGCCAACACCAGGCGCGTCGCCCACATCATCGCCGACGCCATCTATGAGCGGTTGACCGGCGAGAAGGGCTATTTCGACACGCGTGTCGTCTTCATCGACGAATCGGGCGCCAAGAATGCGCGCAAGAAGCGGCTGGCCATCATGGACCAGGACGGCGCCAACGTCCGCTATCTCTCCGACGGCAAGTCGATCGTGCTGACGCCGCGTTTCTCGCCGAACCGGCAGGAAATCACCTATATGTCCTATGAAAGCGGCCAGCCGCGGGTCTATCTCTTGCAGATCGAGACCGGGCAGCGCGAACTGGTCGGCAATTTCCCCGGCATGACCTTTGCGCCGCGCTTCTCGCCGGACGGCCAGAAGGTGATCATGAGCCTGCTGCGCGACGACGGCAATTCCAACATCTTCGCCATGGATCTGAGAAGCCGCTCGACGACCAGGCTGACCAATTCGACCGCCATCGACACTTCGCCATCGTATTCGCCTGACGGCAGCCAGGTGGTATTCACCTCCGACCGCGGCGGCCGTGCGCAGATCTATGTGATGGGCGCCGATGGCTCGGGCCAGAACCGCATCTCTTTCGGCGACGGCGTCTATTCGACGCCGGTGTGGTCGCCGCGCGGCGACCTCATCGCCTTCACCAAGCAGACCGGCGGCGAATTCCAGATCGGCGTCATGAAGACCGATGGTTCGGGCGAGCGCATCCTGTCTTCCGGCTTCCAGCAGGAGGGTCCGACCTGGGCGCCCAACGGCCGGGTGCTGATGTTCTTCCGCGATTCCGCCGGCGGCCCGAAACTCGTTTCGGTCGATCTCACCGGCCGCAACGAACAGTCGATCCCGACCGCGAACTTCGCTTCCGACCCGGCATGGTCGCCGCTGCTGGAATAACCAAGTTGGGTTTTTCGGTCGAGCCTCCGCTCGCTCCGTTGCAACTTGGCAACAGTGCCTCAAAAGCCCCGTTTTGGGGCTTTTTTCACGCCTTGGTCGCGTTTCAGCCGCATTTCCGCCTACGGTCCGCGCACATTGTGGCCTTCGGTCAAAGCGACTGCGGACGGCAGCCGAAACCAAATCTTAACCGTGTTTGTTGAATGCCGGTTAACCCAAACGTGGTTACTGGGTGATCAATGAAATCACTCGAAATACGAAGGAGAGGCGGCATGGGCCGTATCGCAGCACTTACCAGAAACCCGGTCATGATCGCGCTCGTCGCGATGCTCGCCATTACCGGTTGCGCCTCGAAGAAGACGCCGAACAGCGCCGCCGATCTCGGCCTCAACGGCGCCGGCGCGGCAACGCCCGGCTCGGCGCAGGACTTCACCGTCAACATTGGCGACCGCATCTTCTTCGATACTGACTCGACCGCGATCCGCGCCGACGCGCAGACGACGCTTGCTCGCCAGGCGCAGTGGCTGAACCAGTACAAGCAGTATGCCATCGTCATCGAAGGCCATGCCGACGAGCGCGGCACGCGTGAATACAATCTGGCTCTCGGCGCCCGCCGCGCCGCCGCCACCCGCGACTTCCTGGTGGCAAAGGGTGTTTCGGCCCAGCGCCTGAAGACGATTTCCTACGGCAAGGAACGTCCGGTCGCGGTTTGCGACGACATCTCCTGCTGGTCGCAGAACCGCCGCGCCGTCACCACGCTCAGCGGCGCCGGCTCCTGATCGGCAAAAATACAACACATCCATGCGAAAGGCGGCCAAATGGCCGCCTTTTTCATATCTGGACCAGCGAAACAAAATTTGGCCGAAGTCTCACGCCCTGCTAAGAGCCGAGGGTGCCTGACCGGTCCACCCTGACCGGAAAGGCGCATACCAACGATTTTCACGGCGAGAGGCACATGCATTTCAGAACGGTCTTGAGCGGCACCCTTGCGCTGCTGCTCGTATCAAGCGTCGCTGCCCCGGCTAGCGGCATCGGGCAACCGGCGGAAAGCGGGTTTTCCTTCCATCTGCCCAACCTCGGCATTTTCGGCGAAAAGAAGAAGCCGGATCAGTTGCAGGTCGCGCAGCAGGCGGACGGCACCACCGCCACGGCGCTCGAAGAGCAGCTGCGGCAGATGAACGGCAAGATCGAGGAGCTCAACTTCCAGGTGCTGCAGATGCAGGAGCAGATCCGCAAGCAGCAGGAAGACAACGAGTTCCGCTTCCAGCAGCTGGAAGGCGGTTCGCAAGGCGCGCAGCAGCCTCCGGCACAGAAGAAATCGGACGCCACGACCACCACCGACGACAGCGTCGCCGAGGCGCCTGCGACGCCAGCGCCGGCCGATTCAGGCACGGCGCCGGCCGGTGATCAATCCGCAGGCGGCCAGAGCGTCCAGGATGTCATCATCGAATCGCCGACCGGCGACCCTGGCACCACCGTGACGGGTACGCCGCCCAAGACGTTCGGCACCATCACCGTCGACAAGAACGGCAATGTGATCGACGCCAACGGCAATACGCAGGCAACCGCGCCGGCGGAGACTGCCCCTCCTGCGACAGAGGCTCCGGCAGCAGGCGCCAAGGCCGCCAAGGCCGGCAAGTCGGATGGCACGGTGGTTGCGGCGCTGCCCTCCACCAAGGATCCGGAAGAGCTTTACCGCAATTCCTACCAGTTCATCCTATCGGGTGACTACAGCACCGCCGAGGAAGGGTTTCGCGACCATATTTCCCGCTTCCCCAAGGACGCCAAGGCGGCGGACGCGCATTACTGGCTGGGTGAATCGCTGCTCGGCCAGCAAAAGTACCACGACGCGGCCGAGGTTTTCCTTGCCGCCAGCAAGGACTACCCGAAGGCCAAGAAGGCACCTGACATGCTGTTGAAGCTCGGCGTGTCGCTGGTTGGCCTCAAGCAGAAGGATGTTGCCTGCGCCACCTTCAGCGAGATCGGCAAGCGCTATCCCGACATTTCCGGCGCGCTCAAGGAACGCGTCAAGCAGGAGAAGGCGCTCGCGGCTTGCTAGTCTTTCCCTTGCATGTCGTTGTCCCAAAACCGGGACCACTTTTGGGCGACATGCATGATGCTCGATACCGAGCCTGACCTTTCGGATTTTTCGCAGATCGACTTTACCAACGGCGCTGTTGCGGCCGTGTCCGGCGGCAGCGACTCGACCGCCCTTCTCCTCCTCCTCAAAAACCATCTCGACCGTACCGCACCGGCAACCAAGCTGCTGGCGGTGACGATCGACCACGATTTGCGGCCGGGTTCGGCAGCAGAGGCGCAAGCCGTGGCCGGGCTCTGTGCCGGGCGCGGCATTGCACATCGCACTCTGCTCTGGTCCGGGCCAAAGCCGTCGACCGGCCTGCCCGCCGCCGCGCGCGAGGCGCGCTACCGGTTGCTGGCGCAGGCCGCACAAGCCGCTGATATCGGCCTGATCCTGACTGGCCACACCGCCGACGATCAGGCCGAGACGGTGCAGATGCGGTACGCGCGGGATGACGGCCGCGGGCTCGCCGAAACGGCAGGCCGCGGCCTGGCGGGCATGGCGCCGGCAACCCTCTACGATTGGCGCATCTGGATCGTGCGGCCGTTGCTCGGCATGCGGCGGACCGCGCTGCGTGACGCCCTGCGGCGCGAACTTGTCGGTTGGATCGAAGACCCGACCAACACTGACGCGCATTTCGAACGGCCGCGCATCCGCGCCGCACTTGCCGGCGACGGTGGGCAGCGTTTTGCAGCAGCGATCGCCTTGGCCAAGCAGGCTGCCACAGAGCGCGAACAGCTCGGCCATCGCGCGGCCGGGCTGATCCGTGCCTTGGCCAGCCAGCCAACCCCCGGTCTCATCCGGCTCGAGCCCGGCTTTGCCACATCCGGCGACGGTCAGGCTGCAGTTTACACCTTGCGCATCCTGCTGGCCGCTTGTGGCGGCGTCTCCTTTCTGCCGGACCAGGCCCGCAGCGAAGCGCTGTTCGACAGCCTAAGGGCCGGACCGCTTTGCGCCACATTGTCGCGGACGGTGGTCGACGCAAGGCGGGCCGGCATCTTCCTGCACCGTGAAATCCGTGATCTGCCGCCCGCGGCACCTGCGAACACTGCCCTTTGGGACGGCCGCCGGTGGATCACGTCGAAAGACAAGTCAGATGCATTGTTGATCGCGCCGTTGGGAGCGGCTGCTGCCGCCAGGCGCACTCTTGCCGAAGACGGCACGCCACCGAGCCTTGTCCGCGCCGCGCTTGCCGCCGAGCCAGCGCTGTGGCGCGACGGCGAATGCCTTGGCTTGGCGCAGCACAGCCCGGTGCTGCCGGCGATCGCGGCACATCCGGTCGTTGCGCCCTTTGCCCGCTTCCTGCCATCCTTCGATCTGGCACCGGCCGACGCTGTCGCCGGGCTGATCGGCGCGCCGCCTGTTCCGGCCCCGCCTTTCCACGGCCACACTGCCGGTTGATCATGGGCGAAAGCTTAACCCAGACGTGCTGTTATGCTTGGCAAGGGGAAGCGCTCTCCCTATGTTAGGCCCAAGTTTCCTCTCATGACGTGTGTCCGCCAGCGGACGCCAACGGGACAATTGATGAATCCGAATTATCGCAATCTCGCGCTCTGGGCGATCATAGCGGTCCTGCTCATCGCACTCTTCAATCTGTTCCAGACGCCGCAGACGCGTGGAGCCTCGAGCGACGTCCCCTATTCGCAGTTCCTGCAGGAAGTTTCGGCCGGCCGGGTCAAGACGGTGACGATCGCCGGCGCTCGTATCTCCGGCACCTACACCGACAGCGCAAGTGGCTTCCAGACCTACTCGCCCGGCGATCCGCAGCTGGTGTCGAGGCTGCAGGAGAAGAACGTCACCATCAATGCCCGTCCTGAATCCGACGGTTCGAACACGCTGTTCGGTACCCTGATCGGCTGGCTGCCGATGCTCCTCATCCTCGGCGTCTGGATATTCTTCATGCGCCAGATGCAGTCCGGCTCCGGTCGTGCCATGGGCTTCGGCAAGTCGAAGGCCAAGCTTCTGACCGAGGCGCATGGCCGCGTCACCTTCCAGGACGTCGCGGGTGTCGACGAAGCCAAGGAAGATCTGGAAGAGATCGTCGAGTTCCTGCGCGACCCGCAGAAGTTCCAGCGTCTCGGCGGCAAGATCCCGCGCGGCGTGCTTCTGGTCGGCCCTCCGGGAACCGGCAAGACGCTTCTCGCGCGCTCCGTCGCCGGCGAAGCCAACGTGCCGTTCTTCACCATCTCGGGTTCTGACTTCGTCGAGATGTTCGTCGGTGTCGGCGCATCCCGCGTCCGCGACATGTTCGACCAGGCCAAGAAGAACGCACCCTGCATCATCTTCATCGACGAAATCGACGCAGTCGGTCGCCATCGCGGCGCCGGTCTTGGCGGCGGCAACGACGAGCGCGAGCAGACGCTGAACCAGTTGCTGGTCGAGATGGACGGCTTCGAGTCCAACGAAAGCATCATCCTGATCGCCGCCACCAACCGGCCCGACGTGCTTGACCCGGCGCTGTTGCGTCCGGGCCGTTTCGACCGCCAGGTGGTGGTGCCGAACCCCGACATCGTCGGCCGCGAGAAGATCCTCAAGGTGCATGTGCGCAACGTGCCGCTGGCGCCTAATGTCGACCTCAAGGTGATCGCACGCGGCACGCCGGGATTTTCCGGCGCCGACCTGATGAACCTCGTCAACGAATCCGCCCTGATGGCGGCGCGCCGCAACAAGCGTCTCGTCACCATGGCCGAATTCGAGGACGCCAAGGACAAGATCATGATGGGCGCCGAGCGTCGCTCGTCTGCGATGACGCAGGCCGAGAAGGAGCTGACCGCCTATCACGAGGCCGGCCACGCCATTCTGGCGCTCAACGTGCCGTCGGCCGATCCGCTGCACAAGGCGACGATCATCCCGCGCGGCCGGGCACTTGGTATGGTCATGCAGTTGCCGGAAGGCGACCGCTACTCGATGAGCTACAAATACATGATCTCGCGCCTCGCCATCATGATGGGCGGCCGCGTTGCCGAGGAGTTCAAGTTCGGCAAGGAGAACATCACTTCGGGCGCCTCCTCTGATATCGAGCAGGCGACCAAGCTGGCGCGCGCCATGGTCACGCGCTGGGGTTTCTCCGACAAGCTCGGCCACGTCGCCTATGGCGACAACCAGGAAGAGGTGTTCCTCGGCCATTCGGTGGCGCGCACGCAAAACGTTTCGGAAGAGACGGCGCAGATCATCGACGCCGAAGTGCGCCGGCTTATCGACGAGGCCTATGTCTCGGCCAAGTCCATCCTGACCAAGAAGAAGAAGGAATGGATTGCGCTGGCGCAAGGCTTGCTCGAATACGAGACGCTGTCAGGCGAGGAGATCAAGCAGTTGATCGCCGGCCACAAGCCAGCCCGCGACCTTGGCGACGACACGCCGCCGAGCCGTGGCTCGGCCGTGCCGAAGTCCGGTGGCCGCCGCAAGAAAGGCCCGGAGCCGGAAGGCGGCATGGAGCCTCAGCCATCAAGCTGAGGTCCGGACAGGACAGGTTTTGAAAAACGCCGCGGCTCAAACCGCGGCGTTTTCGTTTCCGGCTGGCCATTTCCGTTCGGGCAGGCGTTGCACTCCATTGGCTTGACTCCCCTCACAGTCGGTATTGAATCGATTAGCCGGCTGCCGCCGGATCAACCGGCGCGGCTGCGTGGGAGGTGTGATCATGGGCAAGAGGGACAAGCAGGCCAGAAATGCGCCGGTCGGAGGCGATATCCATCTCGACGCGGTCGAGGGCGCGGCAAAGGAAGTAGCCTGGAGATTGCCGAACGGCGATGCCGGCGGGGTCAAGAAAAAGAAGAAGAAGAAGGCCAAGCAGGCCAAGGCGGCAAAGCCCTACCGTTATGTCGACGAACTGGTCCGTCTGCAGTTCGAACTGATCAAGCTGCAGGATTGGGTGCAGAAGGAAGGGCTGAAGGTCGTCGTGATCTTTGAAGGCCGCGACGCGGCCGGCAAGGGCGGTGTCATCAAGCGCATCACCGAAAGCCTCAATCCGCGCGTCTGCCGGGTCGTGGCACTGGGCACGCCGACCGAGCGCGAACGCAGCCAATGGTATTTCCAGCGCTATGTCCAGCACCTGCCCGGCAAGGGCGAGATCGTGCTGTTCGACCGCTCCTGGTACAACCGTGCCGGTGTCGAGCGCGTCATGGGCTTCTGCACCGACGAAGAGTACGGCGAATTCCTGCGCTCGTGCCCGCTGTTCGAGGAGATGCTGATCAAGTCCGGTATCATCCTGATCAAATACTGGTTCTCGGTTGGCGACGACGAACAGGAACGCCGCTTCAAGGAGCGTATCGACAATCCGATCAAGCGCTGGAAGCTATCACCCATGGACCTGAAGTCGCGCGAACACTGGGTCGAGTATTCACGGGCCAAGGACATGATGCAGAAATTCACCGACACGGATCAGTCGCCCTGGAACATTGTCGATGCCGATAACAAAAAGAAGGCACGGCTCAATTGCATCAGCCATCTGCTGACGCGGATTCCATACAAGGAAATCCGTCCGGCGAAGATAAAGCTCAGCCCGCGCCAGAAGGACGACGGCTATGTCCGTCCGCCCAAGACCAGCCAGCACTGGGTGCCGACCGTCTACTGATTGCCGTGCTCAAATGAAAACCCCGCGGACCTGACAGGCCAGCGGGGTCCTGTATCAGCTCTTCAGCTTGGCGTTGCAGAGGCTGTAATAGCCGCCACCCTTCTGGATCCAGCGAAGGCCGTTCAACGTACCTGCGTCCTTGTTGCCGTGGTAACCCTGCAGGCAGGTCTTCATCCGCGCCTTCGCGGGCTTTTCGGTCTTGAACTCGGCGGCGAGGGTGGTCGGGAATGTCACGCCCGCCGGCGCTACAGCGGGGGCGACCGCCGCGCTGGTTTCCTTCTTCGGCTGCGGCTCGGTTTTGACCGTATCCGCGCTGGCACTCTCCGCAGCTGACGTCGCGCACTTCTCCGTGCGGAAAGCGGTCCAATCCATGCCGTTCAGAGTGCCGCCTTCCTTGGCTGTGCGATAGGCCTCGCCGCATTCCTTCATCGTCAGTGCGCTTGCAGGGGCGACGCTCCAAGCAACCCATGCCGTCACAGCCAATGCCGCCAATTTCAATCTGGACATAAGACCCTCCTGGTTGACAAAAGTTCGATGTCCTTTTGTATACTGTTTGTTCTGCATATGTTCAATTGGAATCTTTGCAAACCACCGATAAGTCTGGCGGTGGGCAGTGTGGGCGAATATGCCGACAGCTTCCGCCAGATGTAGACGCGAGCAAAGCCGGGCGTCTTCGAGCGCAACAAAAAGGCCCGCGCATGTTGCGATGCGCGGGCCTTTGTCTTGAGAATATGGCTACGCGATCAGCTCTTCAGCTTGGCATTGCAGAGGCTGTAGAAGCCGCCACCTTTCTGGATCCACTTCAGGCCGTTCAACGCATTGGCGTCCTTGAGAGCATAGTACTGCTCGAGGCAGGTATGCATGCGGGCCTTGCCGGGGGTTTCGCTGGCATATTTCTTGGAGATCGCGGTCGGGAACTTCACGCCCTTGGGAGCAACGACGGTCGGGGCTTCCGGATCGGCCTTGTAGGTCGCCTCGCTCGGGGCCGGCACGGTGTCGTCGTCATCTGCGCCGGCGCCGCATTCGGCCTTGCGGAAGTCGTTCCACTTCTTGCCGCCCAGCGTGTTGGCGGTCTTGGCCGCCTGATACTTGGCGCTGCATTCGGCCATCGTCAGGCTTTTGCCGGCGTCGGCTGCCTTGGTCGTTGCTTTCACGGGTTCAGCCGTGGCCGACGCGCCGGCAGCGCATTCGGTCTTGCGGAAGTCGTTCCACTTCACGCCGCCCAGCGTGCCGGCGGCCTTGGCCGCCTGATACTTGGCGCTGCACTCTTTCGTCGTCAGGCCCTTTGCCTCGTCGGCAGACGCGGCAGCCGCCTTGGTCGCTTTGGTCGTCGCCTTGGCTGGCTCGGCTGCAGCGGACGCGCCGGCGGCGCATTCGGTCTTGCGGAAGTCGTTCCACTTCATGCCGTTCAGCGTGCCGGCGGCCTTGGCGGCCTGGTATTTGGTGCTGCATTCCTTCGCCGTCAGGCCCGGCGCCGCGTCAGCGGCGGCTGCCTTGGCGTCGGGCTTGGCCGCGTCGGTGGCCTTTGCCGTCTTCTTGGCTGGCTTGGTATCGGTGGTGGTGGCGCTGGCGTCGGTGCCGCATTCAGCCTTGCGGAACTGGTTCCAGGTCGCCCCGTTCAGTGTGCCGGCATCCTTGGCGGTGTTGTACTTGGTGCTACACTCGGCCATGGTCAGCGCATTGGCTGGCGCTGCCAGAAACAAGGTCACGACGGCAAGGCCCGTCAAAGTGGCTAGTCGGTGGATGAGCATAGCGTTTCTCCGTTGCTGCAGCCCATAATATGTCCCTTGCGGATCATTAGCTCTCAACGATCGGTTGCGCCAGATGCAACTGGTGCGGATGCAGCTAGAAACTGCACTCCTCCCGATAAGGTGATGAAATTGTTGTGTCCTGCGCCATCGACGCAAGGTGTTTCGGGGGAATCTACAGCGGCCGGCACGCCGTGGCCGGGTGTATTGCCGAAACCCCGTGTTGCCATGGTAAGCTGTCGAATCATTTTAACAGCCGACACAATGCTTTTCTAAGGAATCGTAATATATAATCATACAATGTGATGATCGGATGCGGCCCAATTGTGGCACTAGGGGCGGCTGAAAAACCGACGGGGATCTGGCAAGCATGGCAGGGCGTTATTTCGGCACGGACGGCATTCGCGGGCGCGCCAACAAGTTTCCGATGACGGCGGAGATCGCCATGCGGGTCGGCATGGCCGCTGGCCTGTCGTTTCAACGCGGGAGCCATCGCCACCGCGTCGTGCTTGGCAAAGATACAAGACTTTCCGGCTACATGATCGAGAACGCGATGGTGTCGGGCCTGTGCGCCGCCGGCATGGACGTGTTCCTGCTTGGCCCCATTCCGACGCCTGCAGTCGCCATGCTGGTACGGTCGCTGCGCGCCGACATTGGCGTGATGATCTCGGCCTCGCACAATCCCTATTACGACAACGGCATCAAGCTGTTCGGTCCCGATGGCTACAAGCTTTCCGACGAGATCGAGGAGCGGATCGAGGGAATGCTCGACAAGGATATCGAACTGGCGCTCGCCGATTCGGACGGGCTTGGCCGCGCCAAGCGTGTCGATGGCGTGCATGACCGCTATATCGAATTCGCCAAGCGCACTCTGCCGCGCTCGATGTCGCTTTCGGGCCTCAGGATCGTTGTCGATTGCGCCAACGGCGCCGCCTACAAGGTGGCGCCAGAGGCGCTGTGGGAATTGGGCGCCGAGGTCGTCGCCATCAATGTCGAGCCCAACGGCTTCAACATCAACAAGGAATGCGGCTCGACCCATCCGGCCGGGCTACAGAAGAAGGTGCATGAGGTGCGTGCCGATATAGGCATCGCGCTCGACGGCGATGCCGACCGCGTCGTCATCGTCGACGAAAACGGCGCCATCGTCGATGGCGACCAGATCATGGCGCTGATCGCCGAGTCCTGGCACCAGAGCGGCCGGCTTGCCGGTGGCGGCGTCGTCTCGACGGTGATGTCCAATCTCGGCCTCGAACGCTTCCTTGGCGGCATGAACCTGCAACTGCATCGCACCAAGGTCGGCGACCGCTATGTCGTCGAGCATATGCGCGCGCACGGGTTGAATGTCGGCGGCGAACAGTCGGGCCACATCGTGCTTTCCGATTTCTCGACAACCGGCGACGGCCTGGTCTCGGCGCTGCAGGTGCTGGCCTGCATCAAGCGGCAGAACCGGCCGGTCAGCGAACTGTCGAAGAAGTTCGAGCCGGTGCCGCAGTTGTTGAAGAACGTGCATATTTCCGGTGGCAAGCCGCTCGAGGAGGCGCCGGTCAAGGCGGCAATCGAAGACGCCCGCAATCGCCTCGGCAAGGCCGGGCGCCTGGTCATCCGGCCCTCGGGCACCGAGCCGCTCATCCGCGTCATGGCCGAAGGTGACGACCCGCTACTGGTCGAGGCCGTCGTCAACGATATCGTCGAGGTCATTTCGGAAACACGCAGCGCCGCCTGATTCCCGGCGCGTCCAGGGGACGCGCAGCGCCGTCGGTTCGAGACGTTGCAAAGCCCGCCTTCAGGCGGGCTTTTTTTGTCGAGTCGAGGCAATTCCCCGCCCCGGACAGGCAGCGTCTTCCCGCTAAAATTGTATAGATTCGTAGTTAACCGACACGGTTAAACGCGTTTTAACCTTTGCAATTCATTATCCACAACTGAGGTCAATCACATTCGGGCGGGTTCGATGGTCCGAGAGTTCTCAGGGGTGACAAGCATGTTCAATACAGCAAAAAGGGCTCTCCTTGCCGCGCTGTTCTCAGGCGTGGCCGGGCCGGTATTCGCCGCCGATTTGGCGGAGCCGCAGGTCGAAGAAGCACCGCCGCCAGCAGTCTACGAGCAGCCGGCAGAGGTCGGTGGCTGGTACATCCGCGGCGATCTCGATTACCACAAGTCGACCCTACGCGGCATCGACTATACGACGTACACCGTCGATCCCGTTACCTCCGTTGTCACGCCTGGCAACAGAAGTTTTGATTTCGGGAAGCTCAAGGGCGGTTTCTCGCTCGGCGCCGGCGTCGGCTACAAGATCAACGATCACTTCCGTACGGATCTGACCGCCGACTATTGGTTCAAGTCGAACTTCAACGGCCAGACCTCGGATCTCGTCTCGACATCGACCGAGGTGTCGAAGATGAGCGCCTTCCTGCTGCTTGCCAACGCCTATGTCGATATCGGCACCTACCACGGCATCACCCCTTATGTCGGCGCCGGCATCGGCGGCGCGCACGTCAAGTGGGATGCCGTCAGGGACCCGAACACCACCGAGTTCAATCCAGGGTCATCCAACTGGCGCTTCGCTTATGCACTCATGGCCGGCGCTTCCTACTGCTTGACCGACAAAGTGATACTCGATGCAGGCTATCGCTTCTCCCATATCCAGGGCGGTCGCATGTTCGAGTGGGATGCGAGCAGTTCAGGCCCGGGCTTCGACCGCGGCATCAATACCCACGAGGTGCGTGGTGGCCTGCGCTATCAGTTCGGCGGCAACAATGGGTGCGCCGCGCCGGTGGCCTATCAGCCCGAACCCGAGCCGATCTACACCAAGTAGCCGCTTCGAGATCCACGAGTTCGCGAACCGCCCGGCCCCTGCCGGGCGGTTTTCGTTTGAGCCGAAAGCCCATCGAAATCAATTTGGTAACTCTCCGTTATCCTTAACCGGCACTTAACCACTATGGTTAACAATGCTCTCAAACGGCGCTCGTGAATGCGAATAGCGCCAACTTCGGGAGCCGGGGACCATGACCTTCAAATCGCGTATCGCATTGATGCTCGCCGCAATCGTCCTTATGCCGCTGGCGCCCGTGCAGGCCGCCGACTACGACCCGCCGATCTATGTCGACCAGGCACCGGACTATCAACCGGTCGAGGTCGGCTCCGGATGGTATCTGCGCGGCGATCTCGGCTATTCCTTCAGCCATCCGTTCACCGACGAAACCAACGCTCTTGGCGCTATCAACTTCTCCCAGAGCAGCAGCCTTTTCACCGGCAGTGTCGGCATAGGCTACCATCTCAACGACTATCTTCGGCTCGAGCTGAATGGCGGAATCCTGCCGAGCAACGAGTTCGGCGACCATGCATTGGTGCCAGCCGGGTGCGCTGGAACGACAAACTCCCTGTTCCCTGACGGGAGTGGCGGGTTCATCATCGTTCCGGTGGCGGCGACCCAGGATTGTATGGCCTCGAACTTCGCTACTAACAAGGGCTACAGTGTCATGGCCAATGGCTATTTTGACCTCGGCACCTATGTCGGTATCACTCCGTACGTCGGTGGTGGCGTCGGTCTCGCCTACAACAAGTATTTCAAGACCCAGGGCGAGCGCGATTGCGTTGAAATCGCTCCTGATCCGACGTCGGGCGCTGGCGGCTTCGCGTGTAACGATCCGGCCGGATACAAGGGGTCAGAAGACTCCCAGGCCAAATTCAATCTCGCCTACTCGATCGGTGCCGGCCTGTCCTATCAGGTGTCCAAGAATCTCTCGCTCGACCTCGGCTACGAGTATTTCTCGATTCCGAGCGGCAAATATGTCGCGTATGACAGCGGCGCCTTCAACATCCACAAGGGCATCAACTATCAGACGGTCAAGCTCGGGCTGCGCTACGACCTCTGGTAGGTGCGGCAAAGCCGAAGAATCAGAACGGCGGATCGGCTGATCCGCCGTTTGCTTTTTCGCCCCATGCGACCAGTATCCTGACCGCGACAAAAACTTTCCTCTTGACGCCTGAAGCCTGAACGCATATCGCCGTCCGTGGGCCACCCCTCCCCAACGAGGGGCCACTATCTGGAAGGATAGACCACGATGACGACGCATACGAAGCCTGGACTCCGTCCGGCAAGTCCCAATTTTTCCTCAGGTCCCTGCGCAAAACGCCCCGGCTGGTCGGTCGAGGCCTTGAGAAACGCTGCGCTCGGGCGCTCCCACCGCGCCAAGATCGGCAAGACCAAGCTCGAACAGGCGATCGAGCTGACGCGCGAAATTCTCCAGGTCCCGGTGGATTACCGCATCGGCATCGTCCCGGCGTCGGACACCGGCGCCGTCGAGATGGCGCTGTGGTCGCTGCTCGGCGAGCGCGGCGTCGACATGGTCGCCTGGGAGAGCTTTGGCTCCGGCTGGGTCACCGATGTGGTCAAGCAGCTGAAGCTCGCCGACGCGCGCAAGATCGAGGCTGGCTACGGCGAATTGCCTGACCTGGCGAAGATCGATTTCGACCGCGATGTGGTCTTCACCTGGAACGGCACCACATCCGGCGTGCGCGTGCCGAACGGCGATTTCATCCCCGCAGATCGCCAAGGGCTGACCATCTGCGACGCCACCTCGGCGGCGTTCGCACAAAGGCTTGATTTCCAGAAGCTGGATGTCGTCACCTTCTCCTGGCAGAAGGTGCTGGGCGGCGAGGGCGCGCACGGCATGCTGATCCTGTCGCCGCGCGCCGTCGCGCGGCTGGAGAGCTACAAGCCTGCATGGCCGCTGCCGAAAATCTTCCGCCTGACGTCCGGCGGCAAGTTGATCGAAGGCATCTTCAAGGGTGAGACCATCAACACGCCGTCGATGCTGTGCGTGGAGGATTATCTCGACGCCTTGCACTGGGCGAAGTTGATCGGCGGCCTCGAGGCGCTAGTCGACAGAGCGGATGCCAATGCCGCCATCCTCGACGGCTTTGTCGGCAAGTCTTCATGGCTCGGCCATCTCGCCGTCGAGCCGGCAACGCGCTCGAACACCTCGGTCTGCCTGTCCTTCACCGACCCCGATGTTGCTGCACTCGATGCCGACGGACAGGCGGCTTTCGCCAAGGGGCTGGTGTCGGTGCTCGACAAGGAAGGCGTTGCCTATGACATCGGCGCCTATCGCGACGCACCGCCGGGCCTGCGCATCTGGTGCGGCGCAACGGTCGAGACATCCGACCTCGAAGCGCTGCTGCCCTGGCTCGACTGGGCCTTTGCCGCGCAGAAGGCGTCGCTGAAAGCGGCGGCCTGAGATTTTCTTGAGGCGGCCCTTGGGCCGCCCATTCCCCACGGATCAAATCCCATTGAAGGAGGTCGCCATGGCGCCCCGCGTTCTCGTCTCAGACAAACTCTCCACCACCGCCGTGCAGATCTTCAAAGACCGCGGCATCGAGGTCGACTACCTGCCCGATCTCGGCAAGGACAAAGAAAAACTGCTGGAAGTCATCGACCAGTATGACGGTCTCGCCATCCGCTCGGCCACCAAGGTCACCGAAAAGCTGATCAACGCCGCCACCAGGCTGAAGGTCGTGGGCCGCGCCGGCATCGGCGTCGACAATGTCGACATCCCGGCTGCGAGCCGCAGGGGCATCATCGTGATGAACACTCCCTTCGGCAATTCGATCACCACCGCCGAGCATGCGGTGGCGATGATCTTCGCGCTCGCCCGCCAGATTCCGGAAGCCAACGCCTCGACCCATGCCGGCAAATGGGAAAAGAACCGATTCATGGGGATCGAGATCACCGGCAAGACGCTGGGTGTCATCGGTTGCGGCAATATCGGCTCGATCGTCGCCACGCGCGGCGTCGGCTTAAAGATGCATGTCGTCGCCTTCGATCCGTTCCTGTCCGACAAACGTGCCGAGGAGCTTGGGGTCGACAAGGTTGAACTCGACGAGCTGCTAGCCCGCGCCGACTTCATCACCTTGCACACGCCTTTGACCGACAAGACGCGCAACATCATCGACGCGGCCGCAATCGCCAAGATGAAAACAGGCGTGCGCATCATCAACTGCGCGCGCGGCGGGCTGGTTGTCGAGGCCGATCTGGTCGCGGCGCTGAAGAGCGGCAAGGTTGCCGGCGCCGGCATCGATGTGTTCGAGGTCGAACCGGCGGACCAGAATGAACTGTTCGGTATGGAAAACGTCGTGGCGACACCGCATCTCGGTGCTTCGACCGCCGAGGCGCAGGAGAATGTGGCGTTGCAGGTCGCCGAGCAGATGGCCGACTATCTGATCAAGGGCGCTGTCTCCAACGCCATCAACATGCCGTCGATCACCGCCGAGGAAGCGCCACGGCTGAAGCCCTTCGTCAAGCTCGCCGAAGTGCTCGGCGCCTTTGTCGGCCAGGTCACCGAGGATCCGATCACGGAGGTCGAGATCCTGTTCGACGGCTCGACCGCGACGATGAACACGCGCGCGCTGATCAGCGCTACGCTTGCCGGCCTGATCCGGCCGCAGGTCTCCGACGTCAACATGGTGTCGGCGCCGATCATGGTGAAGGAGCGCGGCATCATCGTTGCCGAGGTCAAGCGCGACAAGTCGGGCGTGTTCGACGGCTACATCAAGCTGACGGTCAAGACCGAGCACAAGACGCGTTCGATCGCCGGCACCTGCTTCTCCGACGGCAAACCACGCTTCATCCAGATCAAGGGCATCAATCTCGACGCCGAGGTTGGCCAGCACATGCTCTACACCACCAACGCCGATGCGCCGGGCATCATCGGCCTGCTCGGCACGGTCTGTGGCGAGAACGGCGTCAACATCGCCAACTTCCAGCTCGGCCGCAACCGGCCGGGCGGCGACGCCATCGCGCTGCTCTATCTCGATGCGCCGTTCCCGGAAAAAGTGCTGGAACAGGTGCGGGCGCACAAGTCGATCGACTCGGCCAAAAGGCTGCAATTCGATGTCGGCGGCGTATAGGCCGGGCTTGCTTTAAAGCTGGAAATGGCGCGAACCCGTTCGCGCCATTTCGCTTTCTATGTCTTTGTTTGAGCGTGAAAACCGGATTCCACTTTTCGGGATCATGCTCTAGAGACCTGTTCGCACTGCCGAGTGCTTCGCCGCCTTGCGCCCGCTATTTTCGGCAAGGCCGATGCCGCCCAGCACCAGCACCAGCGCCAGCGCCTGATAGAGCTGGAATGTCTCGCCGACGATCAGCACTGAAAGCAACGTGCCGAAGATCGGCACCAGATTGATGAACAGGCCGGCGCGGTTGGCGCCGATCAGTTCGTTGCCCCTGATGTAGAAGATCTGCGAGATGATTGAGGCGCCGACCGCGGTGTAGATCGTCACCGCCCAGCCGCGCGCATCGGGAACGATGACCTTGCCGGCGGCGATTTCCCACAGGAAGAAGGGCAGCGCTGTGATGAGCGCAGCGACCGACAGTGCCAGCATCAGGCTCTGCCAGCGCATGACCGGTTTCAATCGCAACCCGACCGAGTAGCCGCTGTAGAGTAAAACCGCGATCAGCATGATCGCATCGCCAAAGTTGAGCTCCAGCGTCAGCAGTCGCCGCGGATCGCCGTGGCAAGCGGTCAGGATCACGCCGGCGATGGTCAGCACGACGCCAACAATCTGGGCCCAGTTCACCCGCAAGCGAAAGAACAGGAAATTGGCAACGATAATTAGGATCGGCATCGCCGCCTGCTCGATCGAGACATTGATTGCCGTCGTGTAGTTGAGCGCGGTGTAAAAGATGGTGTTGAAGAAGGTGAAGCCGCTGGCGCCAAGTGCTGCCAGCACGAGCCAGTGCTTGCGCACGATCGGCCAATCCTCACGCAGCGTGCGCCAACCGATCGGCAGCATGATGAGAACCGCCAGCACCCAGCGCAGAAAGACAAGCGTCATCGGCGAGATGTGACCGACCGCCAGCTTGCCGGCCACCGAGTTGCCGCCCCACAGCAAGGTGGTGAACAGCAGGAACAGATAGGCGTTTCGATGCATGGCGAAATCCAGCCGGAGGAAGGCATGGCGAGGGTCACTGCCGACCTATTGCGGCTGCTCAGCCAAGTAAATGATGCGAATAGCGAAAATTGTTGTGCCTCAGGGCGTTTTCGGCTGCAAAGAATGGTCGCGCCCGCCGGGTCTTGACGTTATAGAGGCCTGTCGTTTCGAACCGTCTTCAAGCCGCAATGGCGGCATCTCAAGGGAAAAGAAACATGGCCAATGTGGTGGTCGTCGGCTCGCAATGGGGCGACGAGGGCAAGGGCAAGATCGTCGACTGGCTTTCGGAACGCGCCGACGTTGTCGTGCGCTTTCAGGGCGGCCACAATGCCGGCCATACGCTGGTCGTCGACGGCAAGGTCTACAAACTGTCGCTGCTGCCGTCCGGCGTGGTGCGACCAGGTAAGCTGTCGATCATCGGCAATGGTGTGGTCTTCGATCCGCATGCTTTCGTCGCGGAAGTGGCGAAACTGAAGGCGCAAGGCGTCGAGGTGACACCAGACCGCCTGAAAATAGCCGAAAACACCGCGCTTATCCTGTCGGTGCACCGGGAGCTGGACGGATTCCGCGAGGACGCCGCTTCCAATTCCGGGACGAAGATTGGCACGACCCGCCGCGGCATCGGCCCCGCCTATGAAGACAAGGTGGGCCGGCGCGCGGTTCGGGTGATGGATTTGGCGGATTTGGAAACGCTTCCCCTGAAGGTCGACAGGCTGCTGACGCACCACAATGCGCTGCGCCGCGGGCTCGGCCATGCCGAAGTCACGCATGACGCCATCCTGGGTGAACTGACCTCGGTTGCCGATCAGATCCTGCCCTATATGGACCGCGTCTGGAAAATCCTCGACGACAAGCGCCGCGCGGGCGAGCGTATCCTGTTCGAGGGTGCGCAAGGCACGCTGCTCGACATCGACCATGGCACCTATCCGTTCGTCACCTCGTCGAACACCGTCGCCGGCCAGGCTTCCGCCGGTTCCGGCGTCGGTCCCGGCGCCATCGGCTATGTGCTCGGCATCACCAAGGCCTATACGACGCGCGTCGGCGAAGGTCCGTTCCCGACCGAACAGAAGAACGAGATCGGCGAATTCCTCGGCACGCGCGGCCATGAGTTCGGCGTCGTCACCGGCCGCAAGCGCCGCTGCGGCTGGTTCGACGCGGTGCTGGTACGCCAGGCCGTCGCTGTCAACGGCATCAAGGGCATCGCGCTGACCAAGCTCGACGTGCTCGACGGCCTGGACGAGATCAAGGTTTGCACCGGCTACCGGCTCGACGGCGAGATGATCGACTATCTGCCGGCCAGTCAAGGCGCGCAGGCCCGGGTCGAACCGATCTACGAGACGCTGGAGGGCTGGAAAGGCACCACCGCCGGCGCCAGAAGCTGGAACGATCTACCGGCCCAGGCGGTCAAGTATGTCCGTTACATCGAGGAACTGATCGGCGCGCCGGTCGCACTCCTTTCCACGAGCCCGGAACGGGACGACACAATACTTGTGACCGACCCGTTTCAAGACTAGTTTCTCAGCCTTTCCGGGGCATCGCGGCCGATTTGCGGGGGCCGGCCCAGGAACAAAATACAGGTCGACTGAAGCATGGCAGATTTTGTTGCTGTTCTGAAAAAGACGCTCGACAATCTCGGCGAAACGACGCCGGAGGTGCGTGCCAGGGTCTATGACAAGGCCCGCTCGACCATCGCGGCCAAGCTCGCGGCCATCACGCCGCCACCGCCGTCGTCGGTCGCCGACCGGCAAAAGCGCGCGCTGGAAGATGCCATATCGAGCGTCGAGCGGGACTATGCCAAGACTGTGCCGGCGTCCGATCCGCTGGCGGAACTGGAACATATTTTTTCCTCCATCGACCGCAACAAGAACCAGCCCAGCCATACCAGGCAGCCAGCGAAGACCGAGCCGGCCTGGCAGCCGGCGGCACCAGCTGCCAAGGCTGAGCCGAGTTGGCAGAAGGCGACTCCGGCTGCCAAGCCGGAGCCGAGCTGGCAGAAAGCGCCGCCGGCTCCGTCGCCTTTCGATCCCGCCGACAACCGTCTTCCGGACTTCGACGCGGTGTCGAACGACAAGGACGATGTCTTTGCCAATGACGAGGAACCGGCTGAGAATACCTTCCAGCGGCTGCGTCCGGCCGAGCGCAAGCGCAGCTATGGCGGGTTGATTGCCGCCGCCGTCGCGCTGCTGGTGATCGCCGGTGGCGGCTATGGCATCTGGCTGAACAAGGATGCGTTCGGCAAGATGTTCAGCGGCAAGGGCACTGAAGTCGCCAAGGTCGAACCGGCAAAGCCGGCTCCGGCCAAGCCAGCGACCACCGATGCCGCGGCACCGGCTGCGGCAGACGCCGAGGGAACGAAGTTTACACAGCGCCTGACGCCCGAGGGCGGCGAGGTCGACCCCGGTCCGGCGGCAGGGCAAAGCGGCATTGGCGAAGGCGAATCCGTCGCCGCGCTGACCACGCCTCCTCCCCCGGCGCCTGCGCCGGCGACGCCCGCTGCGCCCGCCGGCGATGCGGCAGCCACGGCTGCGCCAACCGCAACGCCGCCCGCCGATGCGGCTG
>NZ_JBFUFZ010000011.1:0-156941 GCF_056403175.1 Mesorhizobium sp. P3_A10
AAGCTCAAAGGCAAGCGATGTATCTGGGGTGGTCGAGAGTCGGTCCGCAACGTCCTCTACATGGCTGCGCTCAGCGCCGGAGTGCATAACCCCATCTTCGCCGCCTTTCGCCAGCGCCTACGGGCCAAAGGCAAGGAAGCAAAGGTCGCCATTGTGGCCGTCATGCGCAAGCTTATCACCACCCTCAACGCCATGATGCGTACCAACAAATCCTGGAACCCCGCATCGATATGAAAGCACGGTTGCTCATCTGCCTGCCGGCATCTTCTCCCCGTGAACGGGGAGAAGGACGCCTTCATTAATGTTTTCGCCAATTCTCAGCGTTGCGGGACAGCGCCGGCGTTGCGGCCAGCTTCTTTCTCCCCGTTTACGGGGAGAAATGCCCGGCAGGGCAATGAGGGGCGGCGCCAACCTCAAGCGATTGTCCAGCGGTGTACAGCGATTTCCAAAGTCCCTAATCTGATCATCCGATGCCAGCAGAGGAGGGGCGCTTGGACGAGCACGATCCTGGGGAAAAGCTGATCGAGCCGGTTTTCCGCAACGGCACAATCACCACCGTCGGCATTCTGCTGGCGTTCTCGCTGGGTTTTGTCACGCATTGGGCGGCCAATCCGATACCCTGGAAACTGCATCATCTGCTTGCCGTGGTGCCGATCCTGGTCGGCATCGCCCTGCAGATGCGGGCGCTGTCGCTGTTGCTCGACGTGGAGTCGCTGCGCCGGAAGATCTACGAGCGGGCCAACCGCATCTTCATGGCCGGCATTATCCTGACCGCCTGCGGCGTCGGGCTAGCGATTCTGCTCGATGTCTTCGAGGTTTCGGCGAGTAGCGCGCTGCCTGGCTAGGCCAGTCTGACGCCGCCGATCATCTTGGTCACTGCCGCCGCCGCGTCGTGCACCAGCGGCCCGATTTCGGACAACCGCTCCGGGGTCACGCGCACGGTCGGACCGGACACGGAAACGCCGCCGATCGGTTCGCCGAACTCGTTGAAGATGGCGGCGGCGACGCAGCGCATGCCGGGGTGCCGCTCCTCGTCGTCGACCGACCAGCCGCGCTGCTTGATCGCTACCAGATCGTGGGCCAGCGCCGAGATATCGGATAGCGTGTTGCCGGTGAAGCGCTCCAGCCCAGCCTTGCGCAGGATGGCGCCGACGCGCTCCGGCTCGAGATGCGCCAGCACCGCCTTGCCGATGCCCGAGGCGTGAAACGGGCTGCGCGTGCCCGGCCGGAAGAAGGCGCGGATCGCCTGATGCGTCTCGACCTGGCTGACGAAGACGACGCAATCATCCTCGGCGACGCCGAGATTGGCGGTCTCGCCGGTCTTTTCCATCAGTTCCTGCATGACGATGCGGGCGCGGTCGACCAGCTTGCGGCGGCGCAGGAAGGCGGCGCCCATGCGGTAGGTCTCGACGCCGATCGACCAAAGCTGGTCGCTCGTATCGAACTCGACCATGCCGTGGTTTTGCAGCGTCGTCAGCATGCGGTAGGCGGTGGAGGCGGCAAGGCCGCTCTGCGCCGCGATCTCGCTCAGCGACAGGCCGCTGCCTTCGGCGACAATGGCCAGGATGCGCAGCGCCCGGTCGAGCGACTGTACGGAGCCCGCTTCGGCGGGGCCATTGAAGGAGCGTGGCCGGCCGCGCTGGCGTTTTTCGGTCGTTTCCATCCCGTCATTCTCCCAGATATTTTTGAATCAGCAATGAAAAAGTTTTTCACTGATTGATCAGCCGAAACCGTGGAAAACGGAAAATCAAATAAAAACAGTGGCCAGGCGTCGTTTTCTAGAAATGAAAAAATATTCTGAAAAAATTGAAAAATAGCTCCGGCGCAGGCATTATCGCGACATCCAACAATGACTAATTCCGGTGGAGGCTTGAAATGGCTAGGATGCGCGCGGTCGATGCCGCGGTTCTCGTTCTCGAAAAGGAAGGCATTTCCTGCGCCTTCGGCGTGCCGGGTGCCGCGATCAATCCGTTCTACTCGGCGCTGAAGGCGAGGGGCACGGTTCGCCATATCCTCGCACGCCATGTCGAGGCGGCCTCGCACATGGCCGAAGGCTATACGCGAGCCAAGGCAGGCAATATCGGCCTGTGCATCGGCACGTCGGGGCCGGCCGGCACCGACATGATCACCGGGCTTTATTCGGCTGCGGCCGATTCCATCCCGATCCTGTGCATCACCGGCCAGGCGCCGCGGGCACGGCTGAACAAGGAAGATTTTCAGGCTGTCGACATCGCCGCCATCGCCGCACCCGTTGCCAAATGGGCGGTCACGGTCATGGAGCCCTATCTGGTGCCGATGGCGCTGCAGAAGGCGTTTCACCTGATGCGCTCGTCGCGGCCTGGTCCCGTCCTCGTCGATTTGCCGGTCGACGTGCAACTGGCCGAGATCGAGTTCGATATCGATGCCTATGAGCCGATGGTGCCGTTCAAGCCGGCGATGACGCGCGGCCAGGCCGAAAAGGCTTTGGCGATGCTCAACACGGCCGAGAAGCCGCTGATCGTTGCCGGTGGCGGCATCATCAATGCCGATGCGTCCGATCTGCTCATCGAATTCGCTGAGATCACGGGCGTTCCGGTCATTCCGACGCTGATGGGCTGGGGCGCGATCCCCGACGACCACCGGCTGATGGCCGGCATGTGCGGGCTGCAGACCTCGCATCGCTACGGCAATGCGACGATGCTCGAAGCCGACTTCGTCTTCGGCATCGGCAACCGCTGGGCCAACCGCCATACCGGCTCGGTCGATGTCTACACCAAGGGGAAAAAGTTCATCCATGTCGATATCGAGCCGACGCAGATCGGCCGTGTCTTCGCGCCGGACCTCGGCGTCGTCTCAGATGCCGGTGCGGCGCTGAAAATCCTGCTCGACGTCGCCACCGAATGGAAGACGGCGGGCAAATTGCGCGACTGGTCGGGTTGGGCGAAGGAATGCCAGGCCCGCAAGAAGACGATGAAGCGCAAGACGCATTTCGACCAGGTGCCGCTGAAGCCACAGCGCGTCTATGAGGAGATGAACAAGGCGTTTGGCCGCGACACCACCTATGTCACCACGATCGGGCTGTCGCAGATCGCCGGCGCCCAGTTCCTGCATGTCTACAAGCCGCGCAACTGGATCAATTGCGGTCAGGCCGGACCACTCGGCTGGACGCTGCCGGCAGCATTGGGCGTGCGCGCCGCCGACCCGAACCGCACCGTCGTGGCGCTGTCGGGCGATTACGACTTCCAGTTCATGATCGAGGAACTGGCGGCCGGGGCGCAGCACAAATTGCCCTACATCCATGTCGTCGTGAACAACGCCTATCTCGGCCTGATCCGCCAGGCGCAGCGCGGCTTTGCCATGGATTTCGAGGTCAGCCTGGCCTTCGAGAACGTCAATCGCGCAAACGAACCCGAGGCCGGCTATGGCGTCGACCACGTTGCTGTCGCCGAAGCCATGGGCTGCAAGGCGGTGAGGGTGCGCAAACCCGACGAATTCGCCGGCGCCTTCAAGGAGGCGCAGCGGCTGATGAAGGAGCACCAGGTTCCGGTTGTGCTCGAATTCATCCTCGAGCGGGTCACCAACATCTCGATGGGCACCGAGATCGACAAGATCACCGAATTCGAGGAGCTTGCCGAACACAACGAAGACGCGCCGACCGCGATCGTGATGTTGGACTAGGAGAAGAAGAATGCCGCGTTTTTCAGCCAATCTTTCGATGCTCTTTGGCGAGCATGACTTTCTCGACCGTTTTGATGCCGCCGCCCGCGCCGGCTTCAAGGGCGTCGAATATATCGGCCCCTATGACCACGCGCCCGACGTGGTGGCGGCAAGATTGAAGAAGAACGGCCTGACGCAGGTGCTGTTCAACCTGCCGGCCGGCGACTGGGGCAAGGGCGAGCGCGGCATTGCCGTGCTGCCGGAGCGGGTCCCGGAATTTCGGCAAGGCGTGGCCAAGGCGATCACCTATGCGCATGCGCTGGGCTGCGAGCAGATCAACTGCCTCGCCGGCATCGCGCCGCAAGGCGCCGATCGCACGGTGCTGGAGAACGTCTTTGCCGAAAACCTGGCTTTCGCGGCGGAGAAGCTGGAGCAGGCCGGTATCAAGCTGCTGATCGAGCCGATCAACACGCGCGACATTCCGGGCTTCTTTCTCAACTACTCGGACCAGGCCTTGGCGCTGATCGATCGCGTCGGCTCGAAAAACCTGTTCCTGCAATACGACATCTATCACATGCAGATCATGGAGGGGGATCTCGCCCGTACCATCGAGGCAAACCTCGGCCGCATCGCGCATATCCAGCTTGCGGACAATCCCGGCCGTCACGAGCCGGGGACGGGCGAGATCAATTATCCCTTCCTCTACGAGCATATCGACCGCCTCGGTTATTCCGGATGGATCGGGGCGGAATACAAGCCGAAGGCGGGAACGGAGGCTGGGCTCGGGTGGTTAAAGGAATTGGCCGGGCAGGGCAGTGCGGCAGCGTAGCTGCCGGGGCGTAAGCGACTGAGTTCGAGTTCCTTCGCGCCCCCCTCTAGCCTGCCGGCCATCTCCCCCACAGGTGGGGAGATCGGCAGCTTCGGCGCCGGCTTGCAACTTTCTAATTTCGAAAATTGGCGAAGGCATCGGTGACATCCAATCTCCCCACCTGTGGGGGAGATGGCCGGCAGGCTAGAGGGGGGCGCGACAGAACGCGGCCAACAAAGGACGGAGAACAACAATGGACACCATCGGCTTTATCGGCCTCGGCATCATGGGCGCACCGATGGCGGGGCATCTTTTGGACGCCGGCTACAAGGTCATCGCCAGCGACCATCGTTCGAAGCCACCGGCCGAGCTCGTCGCCAAGGGCCTTAAGACAGTCACCGGCCATGCCGCCGTGGCGAAGGCTGCCGACATCATCATCACCATGGTGCCCGATACGCCGCAGGTGGCCGATGTTCTGTTCGGTGACAACAGCGTCGCGTCAGGGCTGTCGAAGGGCAAGCTTGTCATCGACATGAGCTCGATCTCGCCGATCGAAACCAAGGTTTTCGCCAAAAGGATCAATGATCTTGGCTGCGACTATCTCGACGCGCCGGTGTCCGGCGGCGAGGTCGGCGCCAAGGCGGCGTCGTTGACCATCATGGTCGGCGGCGAGGACAAGGCGTTCGAACGCGCCAGACCTGTGTTCGAGAAGATGGGCAAAAACATTACGCTCGTTGGCCCCAACGGTGTCGGCCAGACCACCAAGGTCGCCAACCAGATCGTCGTCGCGTTGACCATTGAAGCGGTTGCCGAAGCGCTTGTTTTTGCATCGAAAGCCGGCGCCGATCCGGCCAAGGTGCGGCAGGCGCTGATGGGCGGGCTGGCGGCGTCGCGCATCCTCGAAGTGCATGGCGAGCGCATGGTCAAACGCACCTTTGCGCCAGGCTTTCGCATCGAATTGCACCAGAAGGATCTGAACCTGGCGCTAGAAGGCGCCAAGGCGCTCGGCGTGTCGTTGCCCAACACCTCGACGACGCAGCAACTGTTCAATTCCTGCGCGGCCAATGGCGGTGCGAAGGAGGATCACTCGGCACTGGTGAGGGCGCTGGAGCGGATGGCCAATTTCGAGGTCGGCGGCGACGCGGCCGGAACCAAAGGCAAAGCAGCGTAGGTCAGGAGAGGGCGGCGCAACGTTCCCAAGCCGCCTGCTCTTTCCTTTCGGAGAACGGGTTCCTGCGTTGATGCCGGAGCCCGTTTCTCGTCTTGCTTCTTGGGAAAGCGAACGGCCGCTGCGGGCTCAGCCGCGCTTCAAAAATGCCTGCGCCGCATAGAGGCTCACCGCCGCCGCGTTCGACACGTTGAGCGAACGGATGGCGCCGGGCATGTCGAGGCGGGCGAGCGCTGTGACCGTCTCGCGCGTCTTCTGGCGCAGGCCCTTGCCTTCGGCGCCGAGCACCAGCGCGATCTTGTCGCCCGAAAAGCTCTTTTCCAGTTCCGCCGGTCCGTCCGAATCAAGGCCGATGGTCTGAAAGCCGGCCTCGTGTAACTGGCCGAGCGCGTCGGCCAGGTTTTTCACCTCGATCTGGTCGATATGCTCCAGCGCGCCGGAGGCGGATTTCGCCAGCACGCCGGATTCCTGCGGGCTGTGGCGCGCGGTGGTGATCAGCGCGCCGGCGCCGAAGGCGACCGCCGAGCGCAGGATGGCGCCGACATTGTGCGGGTCGGTGACCTGGTCGAGCACCAGCACCAGCCTGGCGTCGCCCAGCGCGTCGAGGCGCTTCGGCTTCAGCGGCTCTGCCTCGATCAGCACGCCCTGGTGGACGGCGTCGGAGCCGGTAATCTTGTCGATGTCCCTGGGTTCGACCAGTTCGGTCTTGAAGGGCAAGGCGGCCAGGTCGGCGATCTCCAGACGCTCGGCCGCATTGCGGGTCACCAGCATTCTTTTGATCCGCCGGCGCGGATTGTCGAGTGCTGCACGCACCGTGTGCAGGCCGTAAAGCCGCACCAGACCGTCCGCAGCGTGCTCGCCGGGCGGCACCGGCTGGCGCGGCCGGAAGGCCGGCGCGCCGCCGGCCTTCTCGTCGCGATGCGCGCGGCGCAGCTTGGCGTAGTGGGTGTCTTTCGGGGTCTTGGAACTGTTGTCGTTGCTCATGGCCGGCTTCTATAGACGTGTCGTCCGGTCATGGATACAGCGCTGAAAGCTGCCCGCTGCCCGGCATATGAAATTCAGCGCGTTTTGCCTGGTTGTTGCGGTTGACAGTTTTGGGCGGTGCCGCCATAAGGCGCTTCGCGGACGGGCTGTTGAGGCGGCCCCGACGCGTCGATGCCTTGTTGCATGGCTCCGGCGGCAGACTGGAGAGGTGCCCGAGTGGTTAAAGGGGACGGACTGTAAATCCGTTGGCTATGCCTACGTTGGTTCAAATCCAACCCTCTCCACCACTGCCGGCCCGGAAGCCCTGAAACGCAAAGCATCGGACCGAAACGTGGATAACGGTTTTCGGGCGACTCCGATGCTTAACTAACAAGCATCGAACCGAAAAATGCATGGCGGTTTTCGGGTGAATCCGATACTTCACTGAAAGGCGCGGGTATAGCTCAGTGGTAGAGCAGCAGCCTTCCAAGCTGAATATGCGGGTTCGATTCCCGCTACCCGCTCCAGTCAAATCTCCGCGAATATCTCCGTTTCGAGAGCGGCCCTTGCCCGCAAGCGCTACGCGACGACCGTCAGCCGGCGCCTGCGCTCATCCAGCGACACGATGGTCAGCCCGCTGGCCACCACCAAAAGGATGCCGCAGACGGCCAGCGCATTGGGGAACTGCCCGAACACAACCAGGCCTGAAATGACGGCCCAGACAGTGAAGCAGTAGTAGAACGGCGCCACAAGGCTGGTCGGCCCGACACGATAGGCCATGAAGATGAAGAAGTGGCCGAAGATCAGGAACAGTCCGGCCCCGCCTATCAGCAGAAGGTGGCGGGTCTCCGGCATCACCCATTGCTCGGAAACCAGATGCGCAATGCCGGCGCCGGCCAACACCACCACGACCGCGGAAATGGCGACGATCATGCCGGGCACTTCGGCCGCGACCCTACGCCCGGCCAGATCGCGCGCGGCGGAAAGTGCGGCGTTGCCGAGCGCCAGCAAGGCATAGACGGAAATGCCCTGCATCGTCGGTTGTGCCACCATCAGCGCGCCGATGAAGCCGAGCCCGATCAACGCCATGCGCACGCCGCCGATCCGTTCGCCAAACAGGATCGAGGAGCCGACCAGCATCAGCAGAGGGGTGATCTGCCCGAGCGCGGTGGAATCGGCGATCTGCATGTTGGCCAGCGCCACCACATAGCAAAGGATCGCCGCCAGCTCGAGCAGGTTTCTGCGCAATACGCGTCTGTTGAGGATCAGCGGAACCTGCCTGGCGTAGCCGAGCAGGAACAACAAGGGGAAGCCCCAGAGCGAGGCGGCCACCCCGCGCAGGAATAGCACTTCATAAGGTGGCAGCCCGGTGGTCGCGAGCTTCATCATCGTGTCGTTGACGAGGTACGACCCCGTTGAAACGATCATGAACAGCGGGCCGCGGATGGTGATCGGGATGAAATGCATGCGCTGACCAAATCAGACTGGCATTGCGGCGGCAATGGGCCAGCCGCCGGTTGCAAATCCGGCAGGGCAGACAGGTCGCCGCCGGCAATATGCCGACATTCGCCGCGGCGAGCCTTCGCCATTTCATTTTCGATCGCGCGTTCCTATATAGGCGTCATACCCCCGAAATCGGATCGTCGGTTCGGACCGAGTGCGCGCACTCCCGGTCACAAGGCACTTGTGTTTTTCGGCCGTAGTCGCTAATCGCCCCGCATTCGACTGAACTGAAGGTCAAGGCCGTCCAAGGAAAGAGACTATGGCAAAAGGTAAATTCGAGCGTAACAAGCCTCATGTGAACATTGGCACGATTGGCCACGTCGATCATGGCAAGACGTCGCTGACGGCGGCGATCACCAAGTATTTTGGCGAATACAAGCGCTACGACCAGATCGATGCGGCGCCGGAAGAGAAGGCCCGCGGCATCACCATCTCGACGGCGCACGTCGAATACGAGACGGCTGCCCGACACTACGCCCATGTCGACTGCCCCGGCCACGCCGACTATGTGAAGAACATGATCACCGGTGCCGCGCAGATGGACGGCGCGATCCTGGTCGTTTCGGCCGCCGACGGCCCGATGCCGCAGACCCGCGAGCACATCCTGCTTGCCCGTCAGGTCGGCGTGCCGTCGATCGTGGTGTTYTTGAACAAGGTCGACCAGGTCGACGACGCCGAGCTGCTCGAACTGGTCGAGCTCGAGGTKCGCGAGCTTYTGTCGAAGAACGAATTCCCCGGCGACGACATTCCGATCGTCAAGGGTTCGGCGCTKGCYGCTCTTGAAGATTCSAACAAGACGATCGGCGAGGACGCGATCCGCGARCTGATGGCGGCGGTTGATGCCTACATCCCGACCCCGGTTCGTCCGCTGGACAAGCCGTTCCTGATGCCGATCGAAGACGTGTTCTCGATCTCGGGCCGTGGCACGGTCGTCACCGGCCGCGTCGAGCGCGGCATYGTCAAGGTCGGCGAGGAACTCGAGATCATCGGCATCCGTCCGACGACCAAGACGACCTGCACGGGYGTKGAAATGTTCCGCAAGCTGCTCGATCAGGGCCAGGCTGGCGACAACATCGGCGCGCTGCTGCGYGGCGTTGAYCGTGAAGGTGTCGAGCGCGGCCAGGTTYTGGCCAAGCCGGGTACGGTSAAGCCGCACAAGAAGTTCGTGGCYGAAGCCTACATCCTGACCAAGGACGAAGGTGGCCGTCACACGCCGTTCTTCACCAACTACCGTCCGCAGTTCTATTTCCGCACGACKGAYGTGACCGGYATCGTGTCGCTGCCGGAAGGCACCGAGATGGTGATGCCGGGCGACAACATCACGGTCGATGTCGAGCTGATCGTGCCGATCGCCATGGAAGAGAAGCTGCGCTTCGCCATCCGTGAAGGCGGCCGCACCGTCGGTGCCGGCATCGTCGTCACCATCAAAGAGTAACTTGGACTTAAACCGATCTGTCGCGGGCGCAGGATATGCCCGCGCCGCGCCAGAACAAGGAAGTGACGCATGAACGGACAGAATATCCGCATCCGCCTGAAGGCGTTTGATCACCGCGTGCTCGACGCCTCGACGAAGGAAATCGTGTCGACGGCCAAGCGCACCGGTGCCAACGTCCGCGGCCCCATTCCGCTGCCGACGCGGATCGAAAAGTTCACGGTCAACAGGTCGCCTCACGTCGACAAGAAGAGCCGCGAGCAGTTCGAGATGCGCACGCACAAGCGTCTGCTCGACATCGTCGATCCGACCCCGCAGACGGTCGATGCTTTGATGAAGCTCGATCTGGCCGCCGGTGTCGACGTCGAGATCAAGCTCTAAGGAACGAGAGCGAGCGAGGAAGGGGCGGTGCCCCTGGCCCGGAACTCTAAAGGAATTGAACCGATGCGTTCAGGTGTGATTGCAAAGAAGGTGGGAATGACCCGCATCTACAACGATGCCGGGGAACATGTTCCCGTCACCGTTCTCCAGATGGAGAACTGCCAGGTCGTGGCGCAGCGCACGCAGGAGAAGAACGGCTATACCGCCGTCCAGCTCGGCGTTGGCCTTGCCAAGGTGAAGAATACGTCGAAGGCGATGCGCGGCCATTTCGCGACCGCTTCCGTCGAGCCCAAGGCCAAGGTTGCCGAGTTCCGCGTCTCGGCCGACAACATGATCGATGTCGGCGCCGAGATCACCGTCGAGCATTACGTCGCCGGCCAGAAGGTCGATGTGACGGGCACGACGATCGGCAAGGGTTTTCAGGGCGTCATCAAGCGCCACCACATGGGTGGTGGCCGCGCGACGCACGGTAACTCGGTTTCTCACCGTACGCACGGTTCGACTGGCCAGCGCCAGGATCCGGGCAAGGTGTTCAAGGGCAAGCATATGGCTGGCCACATGGGCGACACCCGCGTCACCACGCAGAATGTCGAGATCGTTTCGACCGATGCCGATCGCGGCCTGATCCTGATCCGCGGTGCGGTTCCCGGTTCGAAGGGCGCCTGGATCCTGGTTCGCGACGCCGCCAAGGTGGCGCTGCCGGCCAATGCGCCGAAGCCTGCCGCAATCCGTGCTGTCGCCAAGAACGATGCCCCGGCCACAGAGGGAGCGGAATAATGGACATCAAGATCACAACGCTGGGCGGCAAGGACGCCGGCAAGGTGAAACTCTCCGAGGAGATTTTCGGCCTTGATCCGCGCGAAGACATCCTGCAGCGCGTCGTGCGCTGGCAGCTTGCCAAGAAGCAGCAGGGCACGCACAAGGCCAAGGGCCGCGCCGAAATCGCGCGCACCGGCGCCAAGATGTACAAGCAGAAGGGTACGGGCCGCGCCCGCCACCATTCGGCACGCGCTCCGCAGTTCCGCGGCGGCGGCAAGGCTCACGGCCCGGTCGTTCGCAGCCACGAGCACGATTTGCCGAAGAAGGTCCGCGCGCTCGGCCTCAAGCATGCTCTCTCGGCCAAGGCCAAGAGCGCGTCGATCATCATCATCGACGAGCTGAAGCTGACCGAGGCCAAGACGAAGGCGCTGATCGCGAATTTCGCGACGCTGGGCCTGACCAACGCTTTGCTGATCGGCGGCGCCGAGCTTGACAAGAACTTCAAGCTGGCAGCGACGAACATCCCGAACATCGACGTGCTGCCCATCCAGGGCATCAACGTCTACGACATTCTGCGCCGCGGCACGCTGGTCCTTTCGAAGGCCGCCGTCGAGGCTCTCGAGGAGCGCTTCAAATGACCGACCTTCGTCACTACGACGTGATCGTCTCGCCGGCGATCACCGAAAAGTCGACCATGGCCTCCGAGCAGAACCAGGTCGTCTTCAACGTCGCTAAGAAGGCGTCGAAGCCGGAAATCAAGGCCGCCGTCGAAGCGCTGTTCGGCGTCAAGGTGATGGCCGTGAACACGCTTGTCCGTAAGGGCAAGATCAAGCGCTTCCGTGGCACGGTTGGCCGCCAGAGCGACGTCAAGAAGGCGATTGTGACGCTGGCCGATGGCCAGTCGATCGACGTCGCGACGGGTCTCTGAGCAAGGCCGCGAGGACAGAAACATGGCACTGAAAAAATTCAACCCGGTAACGCCGAGCACCCGCCAGCTGGTCATCGTCGACCGCTCGGGCCTCTACAAGGGCAAGCCCGTCAAGGGTCTGACCGAAGGCCTGACCAAGTCGGGCGGCCGCAACAACTACGGTCGCATCACGGCTCGCTTCATCGGCGGCGGTCACAAGCGTTCGTACCGCATCATCGACTTCAAGCGCCGCAAGTTCGACGTCGTCGGCACGGTCGAGCGCATTGAATACGATCCGAACCGCACCGCCTTCATCGCGCTAATCAAGTACGACGATGGCGAGCTGTCCTACATCATCGCTCCGCAGCGTCTGGCTCCAGGCGACAAGATCGTGGCCGGTGAATCGGTCGACGTGAAGCCGGGCAATGCGATGCCGCTGGCTTCGATGCCGGTCGGCACGATCGTTCACAACATCGAGCTGAAGCCGGGCAAGGGCGCTCAGGTCGCTCGTTCGGCCGGCGGCTACGGCCAGCTGGTCGGTCGTGACCAGGGCATGGCGATCCTTCGCCTCAACTCGGGCGAGCAGCGTGTCGTGCACGGTTCGTGCATGGCCACTGTCGGCGCCGTGTCCAATCCGGACCACGGCAACATCAATGACGGCAAGGCCGGTCGCACCGTCTGGCGTGGCAAGCGCCCGCACAATCGCGGCGTGACCATGAACCCGGTCGACCATCCGCACGGCGGCGGCGAAGGCCGCACTTCGGGTGGCCGCCATCCGGTTTCGCCCTGGGGCAAGCCGACCAAGGGCAAGAAGACGCGGTCCAACAAGGCGACCGACAAGTTCATCCTGCGCTCGCGCCATCAGCGCAAGAGCTAAGAAGAGGTAACGCCAAGTGACTCGTTCGATTTGGAAAGGCCCCTTCATTGACGGCTACCTTCTCAAGAAGGTGGACAAGGTTCGTGAAGGTGGTCGCAATGAGGTGATCAAGATGTGGAGCCGTCGCTCCACCATCCTGCCGCAGTTCGTCGGCTTCACCTTCGGTGTCTACAACGGCCAGAAGCATGTTCCCGTCTCGGTGAACGAGGACATGGTCGGTCACAAGTTCGGTGAATTCGCTCCGACCCGGACCTATTACGGTCACGGCGCGGATAAGAAGGCGAAGAGGAAATAATCATGGGCAAGGCCAAAGCTCCGCGCAGGCTTGCTGACAACGAAGCGCGCGCCGTACTGCGCACGATCCGTATCAGCCCGCAGAAGCTGAACCTCGTTGCCGCGCTGATCCGCGGCAAGAAGGTCGCGACAGCGCTTTCCGATCTCGAATTCTCGGCCAAGCGGATTTCCGGCACGGTCAAGAAGACGCTGGAATCGGCGATCGCCAACGCCGAAAACAACCACGACTTGGATGTCGATGCACTGATCGTGGCGGAAGCCTATGTCGGCAAGTCGATCGTCATGAAGCGGTTCCATGCCCGTGGCCGTGGTCGCGCCAGCCGTATCGAGAAGCCGTTCTCGCACCTCACGATCGTTGTTCGTGAAGTCGAAGAAAAAGGGGAGGCCGCATAATGGGCCAGAAAGTCAATCCGATCGGTCTGCGCCTCGGCATCAACCGCACCTGGGATTCGCGCTGGTTCGCGAACACCGGGGAGTACGGCAAGCTGCTGCATGAGGACATCAAGATCCGCAAGTATCTCGAGAAGGAGCTCAAGCAGGCTGCCATCTCGAAGGTTGTGATCGAGCGTCCGCACAAGAAGTGCCGCGTCACCATCCATGCGGCGCGCCCGGGTCTGATCATCGGCAAGAAGGGCGCCGACATCGAGAAGCTTCGCAAGAAGCTGATGGAGATGACGAAGTCCGAGACGCACCTCAACATCGTTGAAGTGCGCAAGCCGGAGATCGACGCGACCCTGGTCGCCCAGTCGATCGCCCAGCAGCTCGAGCGCCGTATCGCGTTCCGCCGCGCCATGAAGCGCGCCGTTCAGTCGGCGATGCGTCTCGGTGCCGAAGGCATCCGCATCAACTGCGCCGGCCGTCTCGGCGGCGCCGAGATTGCGCGCATGGAATGGTACCGCGAAGGCCGCGTGCCGCTGCATACGCTGCGCGCCGATGTCGACTACGGCACGGCCGAAGCGCATACGGCTTACGGCATCTGCGGCGTCAAGGTCTGGGTGTTCAAGGGCGAAATCCTCGAGCACGACCCGATGGCTTCGGAGCGTCGCGCGACCGAGGGCGATCATGCGCATGGCGGTGGTGGTGGTGAGCGCGAACGCGGTCGCCGTCGCGAAAACGCCTAAGACAGTTGAGAATTTGGAGTTAGAACGATGCTGCAGCCAAAGCGCACAAAGTTCCGCAAGCAGTTCAAGGGCCGCATCCATGGTACCGCCAAGGGCGGCACCAACCTGGATTTCGGTGGTTTCGGGCTGAAGGCGCTTGAGCCGAACCGCGTCACCGCGCGCGAGATCGAGGCGGCCCGCCGCGCGATCACTCGTGAGATGAAGCGTGCCGGCCGCGTGTGGATCCGTATTTTCCCGGATGTGCCGGTGACCTCGAAGCCGACCGAAGTCCGCATGGGCAAGGGCAAGGGCGCGGTCGATTACTGGGCAGCTCGCGTCAAGCCGGGCCGCATCATGTTCGAGATCGACGGCGTCAACGAAGAAACCGCCCGTGAGGCGCTGCGTCTCGGCGCGGCCAAGCTCTCGGTCAGGACGCGCTTCGTACAGCGCATCGCAGAATAAGGACGGGCTGATCATGAAAGCCGAAGACATCCGGACCAAGACCCAGGACCAGCTGACCGACGACCTGGCCAGCTTGAAGAAGGAGCAGTTCAACCTGCGCTTCCAGAAGGCCACCGGCCAGCTCGAGAAGACCGCGCGCGTGAGACAGGTCCGTAAGGACATTGCGCGTATCAAGACCATCGCTGCGGAAAAGTCCGCGGCTAAGAAGGCTTAAGGACGAAAACCATGCCAAAGCGCATTCTGCAGGGCACCGTCGTCAGCGACAAGAACGAGAAGACGGTTGTCGTCAAGGTCGAACGGCGCTTCACGCATCCCGTGATGAAGAAGACCGTGCGCATGACCAAGAAGTACAAGGCGCACGACGAGAACAACGCCCACAAGGTTGGCGATCAGGTGTTCATCCAGGAATCGAAGCCGATTTCCAAGGACAAGCGCTGGATCGTCGTATCTTCGGATCAGGCGTAAACAACGAATTTTGGACAGACCGGGGAGGGGCTTCGAGCCTGTCCCGTTAGAAAAGAAGAAGGCGGCCAGTCATGATTCAGATGCAAACAAACCTCGACGTCGCGGATAATTCCGGCGCCCGTCGTGTCATGTGCATCAAGGTGCTGGGCGGCTCGAAGCGGAAATACGCTTCCGTGGGCGACATCATCGTGGTGTCGATCAAGGAAGCCATTCCGCGCGGCCGCGTCAAGAAGGGCGATGTGATGAAGGCGGTCGTGGTTCGCACGGCCAAGGACATCCGCCGCCCGGACGGCAGCGTGATCCGTTTCGACAAGAACGCAGCCGTTCTCGTCGACAACAAGAAAGAGCCGATCGGCACGCGTATCTTTGGACCGGTTCCGCGCGAACTCCGCGCCAAGAACCACATGAAGATCATCTCGCTCGCGCCTGAAGTGCTGTAAGGAGCCGGACCAATGCAGAAGATTAGAAAAGGCGACAAGGTCGTCGTGCTGGCCGGCAAGGACAAGGGCCGTTCGGGCGAAGTCCTCTCGGTACAGCCGAAGGAAGACACCGCGCTGGTGCGCGGCGTCAACATGATCCGTCGTCACCAGAAGCAGTCCCAGTCCCAAGAGGGCGGGATCATCACCAAGGAAGCGCCGATCCAGCTGTCGAACATCGCGCTGGCCGACCCCAAGGATGGCAAGCCGACCCGCGTCGGCTTCATCTTCCAGAAGGACGGCAAGAAGGTGCGCGTCGCCAAGCGCTCGGGAGAAGTCATCAATGGCTAAGGCTCAAACCACGAAGCCCAAGGCTGAAAGCAAGCAGTCCAAGGCCCAGAACACGCCGCGTCTGAAGCAGGTCTATAACGAGACCATCCGCAAGGCGCTGCAGGAGCAGTTTGGCTACGAGAACGAGATGCAGGTTCCGCGCATCGACAAGATCGTGCTGAACATGGGCGTTGGCGAAGCGACCGGCGATTCGAAGAAGCCTTCGATCGCTGCCGAAGACCTGGCGATGATCGCCGGCCAGAAGGCCGTCGTCACCCGGGCTCGCAATTCGATCGCCGGCTTCAAGGTCCGCGAAAAGATGCCGATCGGCGCCAAGGTCACGCTGCGCAAGGAACGTATGTACGAGTTCCTCGACCGTCTCGTGAACATCGCGCTGCCGCGCGTCCGCGATTTTCGCGGACTGAATCCGAAGAGCTTCGATGGCCGTGGCAACTATGCCATGGGCATCAAGGAACACATCGTGTTTCCGGAGATCAACTACGACAAGGTTGATCAGATCTGGGGCATGGACGTCATCGTTTGTACGACTGCGAAGACGGACGACGAAGCCAGGGCATTGCTCAAGGCCTTCAACTTCCCCTTCCGCCAGTAACGGCAGCGAGAAAAGGAAAAATCTGAAATGGCAAAGACCAGCTCAGTCGAGAAGAACAACAGGCGCCGCAAGCTTGCCGACCAGTACGGTCCCAAGCGCGCTGCCCTCAAGGCGATCATCATGGATCAGTCCAAGCCGATGGAAGAGCGTTTCCGCGCTCAGCTCAAGCTTGCTGCCTTGCCGCGCAACTCGGCCAAGATCCGCATCCGCAACCGCTGCGAAGTTACCGGCCGTCCGCGCGCCTACTATCGTAAGCTCAAAGTATCGCGCATCGCGCTTCGTGATCTCGGCAATAACGGCCAGATCCCGGGCCTGGTCAAGTCGAGCTGGTAAGGAGGACATAACATGTCATTGAGCGATCCTCTCGGCGATATGCTGACCCGCATCCGCAACGCCTATGGCCGCAAGAAGTCGAGCGTTTCGACGCCGGCCTCGCGCCTGCGTACCCGCGTCCTCGACGTGCTGAAGGCTGAAGGCTATATCCGCGATTACAGCCAGACCGACTTCGACAACGGCAAGTCCGAAATCGAGATCGAGCTGAAGTATTTCGACGGTGCGCCGGTCGTGCGCGAAATCGCCCGCGTTTCGAAGCCGGGCCGCCGCGTTTACGTCTCGGCCAAGTCGATCCCGCACGTCGCCAACGGCCTCGGCATCGCCATCCTTTCGACACCGAAGGGCGTGATGGCCGACCACGAAGCGCGCGAACAGAATGTCGGTGGCGAGATCCTCTGCCAGATCTTCTGATCTGGCAGCTGACCGCAAACTGGAATCCGGTCTTCGGATCGTTTCCGAAGACAGAGACCTGAAACAAGAGAAGTGACGAGGACAACAAAATGTCTCGTATTGGTAAGAAACCCGTTTCGCTGCCGCAGGGCGTGACCGCGACCGTCAACGGCCAGACCGTGACGGCGAAGGGCCCCAAGGGCGAGCTGAAGTTCGTGGTGAACGACGAAGTGCTGGTCAAGATGGAAGGCAGCGAAATTGCTGTCCAGCCGCGCGACCAGACCAAGACCGCTCGCTCCAAGTGGGGCATGTCGCGCACGCAGATCGTCAACATCCTGCAGGGTGTCAAGGACGGTTTCGAGAAGAAGCTCGAGATCACCGGCGTCGGCTATCGCGCAGCACTCCAGGGCAAGAACCTGCAGCTGGCTCTTGGCTTCAGCCATGACGTCGTCTATCAGACGCCGGCTGGCATCACCATCACCGTGCCGAAGCCGACCGAAATCACCGTGGCCGGCATCGACAAGCAGCAGGTTGGCCAGGTTGCCGCCGAGATTCGCGAATACCGCGGCCCCGAGCCTTACAAGGGCAAGGGGGTCCGTTACGCCGGCGAGAAGATCGTCCGCAAGGAAGGCAAGAAGAAGTAATCGTAACGCCGCGGGGAGCGGCCGCGGGAGGCGCTTTCGCCTACCGCATATGGCGGCCCCCGTTTTTTGAAGGCAGGGAAGACTATCATGGCTAACAAAGAATCCATCCAGCGCCGCGCGCAGCGCGTCCGTCGCCAGATCAAGAAGGTCGCCGGCGAGCGTCCGCGTCTTTCGGTTCACCGCACGTCGAAGAACATCTACGTGCAGGTCATCGACGACGCCAAGGGCCACACCATCGTTGCCGCCTCGACGCTCGAGAAGGACCTGAAGGGTTCGCTCAAGACCGGCGCCGACACCGCGGCTGCCGCTGCGATCGGCAAGCTGATCGCCGAGCGGGCCGCGAAGGCTGGCGTCAAGGAAGTCGTCTTCGACCGTGGCGCCTACATCTATCACGGCCGCGTCAAGGCGCTGGCCGAGGCTGCCCGCGAAGGCGGCCTGAGCTTCTAAAACTTTCGCCCCCGGTGACCCACAGAGGCGCCGGATCTTATCAGCAACCGTGCTTCCGGAAAAAAACAAGGAACAGGATATGGCACAGGAACGTAGGGATGGCGGCCGCGGCCGTGATCGCGAAGAGCGCGACGATGGCATGGTGGACAAGCTCGTCCACATCAACCGCGTCGCCAAGGTCGTCAAGGGCGGCCGTCGCTTCGGTTTTGCAGCACTCGTCGTCGTCGGCGACCAGAAGGGCCGCGTCGGCTTTGGTCACGGCAAGGCGCGCGAAGTGCCTGAGGCTATCCGCAAGGCAACTGAATCGGCCAAGCGCGACATGATTTTCGTGCCGCTGCGCTCGGGCCGCACGCTGCACCACGACGTCGAAGGACGCTGGGGCGCGGGACGCGTGCTGCTGCGCGCTGCCAAGCAGGGTACCGGCATCATCGCCGGCGGCCCGATGCGCGCTGTCTTCGAGACGCTCGGCATGCATGACGTGGTCGCCAAGTCGATGGGTTCGTCGAACCCGTACAACATGGTTCGTGCCACTTTCGACGCGCTGAAGAGCCAGATGCATCCCAAGGATGTGGCTGCTGCGCGCGGCATCAAGTACTCGACCCTTCAGGCCCGCCGCGGCACCGCCGTTGCGGCTGAAGAATAGTCGACGCTGACCAGGGATTTTGACCATGGCCAAGAAAGCAACCAAGACCGTCACCGTTGAGCAGATCGGTTCGCCGATCCGCCGGCCGAAGGAGCAGCGCGCAACGCTGGTCGGCCTCGGCCTCAACAAGATGCACAAGCAGCGCACGCTGGAGGACACTCCTTCCGTGCGCGGCATGATCGCTGCCGTCCAGCATCTCGTCCGCGTCGTGGACGAGGGCTGAACACAAGCGCAGGAGAACGAAGATGAAACTCAACGATCTGCGTGACAAGGACGGCGCGACGCACTCCAAGAAGCGTCTCGGCCGCGGCATCGGTTCCGGCTCGGGCAAGACCGCCGGTCGCGGCGTCAAGGGCCAGAAGGCGCGCTCCGGCGTTGCCATCAACGGCTTCGAGGGTGGCCAGATGCCACTCTACAGGCGTCTGCCGAAGCGCGGCTTCAACAACATCTTTGCGAAGAGCTTCACGGTCGTGTCGCTGGCTCGCATCCAGGTTGCGCTCGACGCCAAGAAGCTCGATGCCAAGGCAACCGTGACGGCTGAAGCGCTGGTCGCTGCCGGCGTCATCCGCCGCGTCAAGGACGGCGTGCGCATCCTCTCCGACGGCGAGATCAAGACGAAGCTCGCCTTCGACGTTGCCGGCGCCTCCAAGGCCGCGATCGAGAAGATCGAAAAGGCCGGCGGTTCGGTGAAGCTGCCGGAAAAGGCAGCCGCCGAGTAACGACAATTTGAAGCGCGATCAGCAAGGATGTTTATCGTTTTTGCCCTCGATCGCACTTTGATCCCAAGCAATATGGCGGCCGCGTCAACGCGGCCGCTTGCATGTTTACAGTCCGGAGCTTATCTCGTGAGCTTCGGTGACACGCGCCGCCTGAGCTGCGGGCATCGAGCGTGACATGGAAATCAAGAAGTAGCGCATGATGTTGTCCGAAAACCGCTTCACACTTTTCGGCATCATGCTCTAGCGGAGAATCAGGCATGGCGTCGGCTGCTGAACAACTAGCCTCGAATCTGAATTTCTCGGCCTTCGCCAAGGCGGAGGACCTGAAGAAGCGCATCTGGTTCACCATTGGCGCGCTGCTCGTCTATCGCCTCGGCACCTACATTCCGCTGCCCGGCATCAATCCCGACGCTTTTGCACAGGCCTTCTCGTCGCAGAGCAAGGGCGTGCTTGGCATGTTCAACATGTTCGCCGGCGGCGCCGTGCAGCGCATGGCGATCTTTGCGCTCGGCATCATGCCCTACATCTCCGCCTCCATCATCATGCAGCTGATGACCTCGGTCATCCCGTCACTGGAAGCGCTGAAGAAGGAAGGCGAGCAGGGCCGCAAGATCATCAACCAGTACACGCGCTACGGCACCGTGCTGCTGGCGCTGGTGCAGGCCTACGGCATTTCTGTCGGTCTGGAAGGCGGCAACGGCATCGTCAACGATCCCGGCGTGTTCTTCCGCATTTCGACCGTCGTGACGCTGGTCGGCGGCACCATGTTCCTGATGTGGCTGGGCGAACAGATCACCGCACGCGGCATCGGCAACGGCATTTCGCTGATCATCTTCTCCGGCATCGTCGCCGGCCTGCCGCGCGCCATCTCCGGCACGCTGGAGCTTGGCCGCACCGGTGCGCTGTCGACGGGTCTCATCCTGGCGATCATCGTGCTTGCGATCATCGTCATTGCGCTCATCGTGTTCTTCGAGCGCGCCCAGCGCCGCCTGCTGATCCAGTATCCGAAGCGCCAGGTCGGCAACCGCATGTTCCAGGGCGATACCTCGCATTTGCCGCTGAAGCTCAACACCTCGGGCGTCATTCCGCCGATCTTTGCCTCGTCGCTGCTGTTGCTGCCGGCAACCGTCGCCGGCTTCTCGCAGACGACCAACATGCCGGCCTGGGCAAGCACCATCCTGGCCTCGCTCGGCCATGGCCAGCCGCTCTACATGGCGTTCTATGCGGCGATGATCGTGTTCTTCGCCTTCTTCTACACCGCGATCGTCTTCAACCCGAAGGACACCGCCGATCAGCTCAAGAAGCACTCCGGCTTTATCCCGGGCTATCGTCCCGGTGAGCGCACCGCCGACTACATCGACTACGTTCTCACCCGCATCACCGTCGTCGGCGCCGTCTATCTGGTGCTGGTGTGTCTGTTGCCCGAGTTCCTGATTTCAGCGACTGGCGTACCATTCTACCTTGGTGGCACATCGCTTCTGATCGTGGTCAGTGTAACGCTCGATACGGTGGCGCAGATTCAGGGTCACCTGATCGCCCATCAGTATGAGGGCCTGATCAAGAAGTCGAAGCTGCGCGGGGGGAAGAAGGCCAGATGAGGTTGATATTGCTTGGGCCGCCGGGGGCGGGCAAGGGGACGCAAGCACAAAGACTGGTAGACAAACACGGCATACCCCAGCTTTCTACGGGTGACATGCTGCGTGCTGCCGTCCAGGCCGGCACGGAAGTTGGCAAGCGCGCCAAAGCGGTGATGGATGCCGGCGAACTGGTTTCCGACGCCATCGTCAACGCGATCGTGGCCGAGCGTATCGACCAGGCCGATTGCACAAACGGCTTTATCCTTGACGGATACCCGCGCACCCTGGTGCAGGCCGATGCGGTTGAATCGATGCTTGCGGATCGTGGTCAGGCTCTCGATGTCGTCATCGAGCTTGTCGTCGACGACAAGGCGCTGGTTGGTCGAATCGTCAAGCGCGCCGAAGAGGCCCAGGCCGCGGGCCAGCCCGTGCGCAAGGACGACAATCCGGTAGTGTTCGAAGAGCGCCTGCGCGAGTACTACAAGAAGACGTCGCCGCTGATCGGCTACTATTACGCCAAGGGCAAGCTCAGAGGCGTGGACGGCATGGCCGACATCGATGCGGTGACGCAGCAGATCGAAGCGGTGCTGGCGGCGGCCACACACGGAAAATAGACGATTGCGCTTGACTGGAGCGGTTCGCTGGGGTATGGCGGCCCGTCTTCCTATCAGGCATGAGGCTTGCTTGTCCGCAAGGGCAAGGCAGCCGCTTTGAACTGGAAACTCCCGCATGGGCCGGTCTCCACCGGACGCGGGGCAACTTAGACAGCGCCGGGCCTGCCTTATTTCTAAAGGTTGTCCGGCCCACATGGAGAAGAGAAGAATATGGCTCGTATAGCCGGCGTCAACATTCCGACCAACAAGCGCGTCGTCATTGCGCTTCAGTACATTCACGGCATTGGCAAAAAGTTCGCCCAGGAGATCGTCGACAAGGTCGGCATCCCGGCCGAGCGTCGCGTCAACCAGTTGACCGACGCGGAAGTGCTGCAGATCCGCGAAACGATCGACCGCGACTACCAGGTCGAGGGCGACCTGCGCCGCGAAGTGTCGATGAACATCAAGCGCCTCATGGACCTCGGCTGCTACCGCGGCCTGCGTCACCGCCGCTCGCTGCCGGTTCGCGGCCAGCGCACGCATACCAATGCGCGCACCCGCAAGGGCCCGGCCAAGTCGATCGCCGGCAAGAAGAAGTAATTTAGGGCAGTAAGGGAGTAGGGCAGTAAGGCAATAGGATCGGCAGACATACTGCCCTACTGCCATATTCCCCTACTGCCTTCTCCTAGGTGGAGCCGCTGGCATTACGGCGGTGTAGAGATCAACTGAAAGGACTGTCATGGCCAAGGAAGCCGCTCGTGTTCGCCGTCGCGAACGCAAGAACATCTCGTCGGGCGTTGCCCACGTCAATTCGACCTTCAACAACACGATGATCACCATCACCGACGCGCAGGGCAATTCGATTGCCTGGTCGTCGGCCGGTGCCCAGGGCTTCAAGGGTTCGCGCAAGTCGACCCCGTTCGCTGCCCAGATGGCTGCCGAAGACGTTGCCAAGAAGGCCCAGGAACACGGCATGCGCATGCTCGAAGTCGAGGTCTGCGGACCTGGCTCGGGTCGTGAATCGGCGCTGCGCGCCCTGCAGGCGGCCGGCTTCACCATCACCTCGATCCGTGATGTGACGCCGATCCCGCACAATGGCTGCCGCCCGCGCAAGAAGCGCCGCGTCTAAAAAGAATTACCGAACGCCGCGCGAGCGCCCCATGGGGCGCTCCTCCACGGCATTCCAGGTCGCCCGCCACGATTGGATGGTGGCGGGTCAACGGAAGGAAAGCATCATATGATCCAGAAAAATTGGCAGGAACTGATCAAGCCAAACAAGATCGAATTCTCGTCGAAGAAGAAGACGCTGACCACGCTGGTCGCCGAGCCGCTCGAGCGCGGCTTTGGCCTGACGCTTGGCAACGCGCTGCGCCGCGTGCTTTTGTCTTCGCTGCGTGGCGCGGCCGTGACCGCCGTGCAGATCGACGGCGTTCTGCATGAATTCTCGTCCATCGCCGGCGTGCGCGAGGACGTGACCGACATCGTCTTGAACATCAAGGAAATCGCCATCCGCATGGCAGGCGACGGCCCCAAGCGCATGGTCGTGCGCAAGCAGGGACCAGGTGCGGTTCTTGCCGGCGACATCCAGACGGTTGGCGACGTCGAGATCCTCAACCCCGACCACGTCATCTGCACGCTGGACGAAGGCGCTGAAATCCGCATGGAATTCACCGTCGACACCGGCAAGGGCTACGTGCCGGCCGACCGCAACCGTGCCGAAGACGCGCCGATCGGCCTGATCCCGGTCGACAGCCTGTACTCGCCGGTCAAGAAGGTCTCCTACAAGGTCGAAAACACCCGCGAGGGCCAGGTTCTCGACTATGACAAGCTGACCATGACGATCGAGACCGATGGTTCGATCACCGGCGAAGACGCGGTGGCTTTCGCTGCCCGCATCCTGCAGGACCAGCTTGGCTTGTTCGTCAACTTCGACGAGCCGCAGAAGGAAGTCGCCGCCGAAGCCGTCACCGAGCTCGCCTTCAACCCGGCGCTGCTCAAGAAGGTCGACGAACTCGAGCTTTCGGTGCGTTCGGCCAACTGCCTGAAGAACGACAACATCGTCTACATCGGCGACCTCATCCAGAAGACCGAAGCCGAGATGCTGCGCACCCCGAACTTCGGCCGCAAGTCGCTGAACGAGATCAAGGAAGTTCTCGCGGCGATGGGCCTGCATCTGGGCATGGAAGTGCCGGACTGGCCGCCGGAAAACATCGAAGACCTCGCCAAGCGTTACGAAGACCAATATTGAGCATGAATTCCAAGGATCGGCGGCGTGAGCCGCTCGATCCGACGGTCATGCGGAAAACCATCGGAGGCCGCGGCCTCTTGAACAACTGAAGAAGGAAAAGAGCCATGCGCCACGGTTTCAAAGGCCGTCGCTTCGCCAGAAGCATTAGCCATCGCAAGTCGATGTTCGCCAACCTCGCCGTGTCGCTGCTCGAGCACGAGCAGATCGTCACCACCCTGCCGAAGGCGAAGGATTTGCGTCCGATCGTCGAGAAGCTGGTGACGCTCGGCAAGCGCGGCGACCTGCACGCCCGCCGCCAGGTCATTGCCCAGATCGGCAATGAGGGCGTCGTCAAGCGCCTGTTCGACACGATCGCGCCGCGCTACGCCAACCGCAATGGCGGCTACCTGCGCATCATGAAGGCCGGCTTCCGCCACGGCGACAATGCCGCCATGGCTGTCATCGAGTTCGTCGACCGTGACGTCGACGCCAAGGGCGCCGGCGACCGCGCCCGCATCGAGGCCGAAGGCGCCAACGAGGAAGCCGCGGCTGCATAAGCCCGTCTATTCCAAGCGATTCAAAAGGGGCCTGCGGGCCCCTTTTCATATTCTGGAAGCAGCAAAGGGCGGTCACGCTGGTTTCGCGGTTCAAACCGCGTGGGTTTTGACCAAAATAATCGGATTTCAGCGACTTAGCCTTTTATTTTGCACAATCGTCGGGACAGATGGCGCCCGATCTGGAGGATTCGGAATGCGCTTCACACGGTTGTCCCTTGTTCTGCTCTGCGCCGTCATGGCGCTGGCAGTCGTGCCGGCGGCCAGGCAGGCGCTGGCCGAAGACGCCGCCAAGACGGATCCGGGCCTCTCCGATGTGCTGACCGACCTGCTGCACGGCGTCGAGGGCGAAAACTCCACCTCCGGTCCCGACAAGCGCGTGCCGTTCGGCCGTGAAGAGGTGCAACTGTCCTTCGCGCCTTTGGTCAAGCAGACGGCGCCGGCGGTGGTCAACGTCTATGCCTCGCAGACGGCCAAGGTGACATCGCCTTTCGAAGGCGATCCATTCTTCGAGGAGTTCTTCGGCCGGGCGCAGCCGCGCGCGCAGTCCTCGCTCGGCTCCGGCGTGCTGGTCGATCCCAGTGGCGTCATCGTCACCAATTACCACGTCATCAAGGATGCCGACGAGGTGAAGGTAGCGACCGCGGACGGACGCGAATTCACCTCGAAGGTCATGCTCAAGGACGAGACGCTCGATCTTGCCGTGCTCAAGATCACCTCGGACAAGCCGTTTCCGGTGATTGCCATCGGCGATTCCGACGCGCTCGAGGTCGGCGATCTGCTGTTGGCCATCGGCAATCCTTTCGGCGTCGGCCAGACCACCACCAGCGGCATCGTTTCAGCGCTTGCCCGCAGCCATATCGGCGTTTCGGATTCGGGCTACTTCATCCAGACAGACGCCGCCATCAACCCCGGCAATTCCGGCGGCGCGCTGATCAACATGGGCGGCCAGCTGGTCGGCATCAACACGGCGATCTACAGTCGCAGCGGCGGCTCCATCGGCATCGGCTTTGCCATTCCGTCCAACATGGTGCGCGCCTTCGCCGATGCGGCCAAGGCCGGGCTCGATTTCTTCGAGCGGCCCTATATCGGCGCCGAATTCGAGGCGGTGACGCCGCAGATCGCCGAATCGCTGGCTATGGAAAAGCCGACCGGTGCGCTGGTCTCGTCGGTCGAAGAGGCCGGGCCGGCGGCCAAGGCGGGGCTCAAGCCCGGCGACGTCGTGCTGCAGCTCAACGGCACGCCTGTCGAAAGCATCGAGGCGCTGGACTACCGGATGGCAACGCTGTCGATCGGCACCAAGGCGAGCTTCGGGATCTTAAGCAAAGGCCAGCAGGCGACGATGGACATCCCTCTGGAGCGCGCGCCGGAGGGCGCCAAGGCCTCGGAAGTGACGCTGCATGGCCGCAGCCCCTTCTCCGGCGCCAAGGTTGCGGAACTGTCGCCCCGGCTTGCCCAGCGGCTTGGCCTGCGCACGGACCTCAAGGGCGTCACCGTGGTCGACATCAACCGCGATTCGCCCGCCGCCGATTTTGGCTTCCAGCCAGGCGATATCGTGCGTGAAGTGAACGGCACCACCGTAGACACGGCAGCGACGCTGGCGCAACTCGCCCAGCAGGATACGCGCTGGTGGCGCTTTACCGTCGAGCGCGGCGGGCAGATACTGCGCCAGGTGTTGCGCTACTGAGTTCGATCTCCGGCATTTCCGAAGAGGTCGTGCTCCAACCAAAAGAACTGCATGGCCGATCTGTTCAGCGTCGATGAACCGGAAAAAGCGCCGCCCGGGCGGCCGTTGGCCGACCGGCTGCGCCCGAAAAACCTTGGCGAGGTCGTCGGCCAGGAGCATCTGACCGGACCGGATGGTGCGCTGACGCGGCTGATCGGCTCCGGCTCGCTCGGCTCGATGATCTTCTGGGGCCCGCCCGGCACCGGCAAGACCACGGTGGCGCGGTTGCTTGCCGGCGAAACCAGCCTTGCCTTCGAGCAGATATCGGCGGTGTTTTCCGGTGTCGCCGACCTGAAGAAGGTGTTCGAGGCAGCAAAGCTGCGCCGCTCCAATGGCCGTCAGACGCTGCTGTTCGTCGACGAGATCCACCGCTTCAACCGCGCCCAGCAGGATTCTTTTCTTCCGGTCATGGAGGACGGCACGGTCGTCCTGGTCGGCGCCACGACGGAAAACCCGTCCTTTGAGCTGAATGCCGCTCTGCTGTCCCGCGCGCGGGTGCTGGTGTTCCATTCGCTTGGCGAGGAGAGCATCGCCAAATTGCTGGCGCGGGCGGAGGAGACGGAGGGCAGGGCGCTGCCGCTCGATGACGAGGCGAGGGCGATGCTGGTCCGCATGAGCGACGGCGACGGCCGTGCATCGCTGACGCTGGCCGAGGAAGTCTGGCGCGCCGCCAAGCCCGGCGAGGTGTTCGGGACAGAAGGCCTGCAGCGCATCGTCCAGCGCCGCGCGCCGATCTACGACAAGGGCCAGGATGGCCACTACAATCTGATCTCGGCGCTGCACAAATCGGTGCGCGGTTCCGACCCTGACGCCGCACTTTATTACCTCGCGCGCATGTTCGATGCCGGCGAGGATCCGCTCTATCTCGGCCGCCGGCTGGTGCGCATGGCGATGGAGGATATCGGCCTCGCCGATCCGCAGGCGCTGGTCGTCGCCAACGCCGCCAAGGACGCCTACGACTATCTCGGTTCGCCCGAGGGTGAACTGGCCTTCGCCGAGGCCACCGTCTATCTCGCCACGGCGCCCAAATCCAACGCCGTCTACACCGCCTTCAAGGCAGCCACGCAGGCAGCCAAGGAGTTCGGCTCGCTGCTGCCGCCCAAGCACATCCTCAACGCGCCGACCAAGCTGATGAAAGAGGAAGATTACGGCTCGGGCTATCGCTACGACCATGACGAGCCGGACGCCTTTTCCGGGCAGGACTATTTTCCGGAAAAGATGGGAAGGCAAACCTTCTACGATCCTCCGGAGCGCGGTTTTGAACGCGATATCAGGAAGCGGCTGGACTATTGGGCAAAGCTGCGCGCCGAACGGGAAAGGTAGGCTTTGCGCAGCCCGGTGGTCCTCACCCTTCGGGACGAGATATTGCCATGGGGCACGGCTTTGCCGAGCACTGACCTGAAGTGGAGCTACGTCCTCCAAATATCGTTGGCAACGGCCGCCGGCCAATCGGACGATCTGCGATGGAGATTGTGCGAGGCGACAAAAAACCTTATCTAGGCGCACGACCGGGCGGTGGTCGCTGCCAGGACCTTTGGCGATAATCATTCAAAACAGGAATCGCGCCCGGCGCGAACAAAAAATGACAAAAACGCTTCGCAAAACCCTTCGCCAGCTGGTCATAGCGGTTCCGCTGCTGGCGCTTGGCTTCTACTTCATTCCGATCCTGACGACGATTTTCATCGCCTGTGGCCTGATCGACGTGCTGCGCAACGCCAACAAGGATTTGTCGCTGTTTCGCGGCTATTTCCTTGGCAACGGCATCTTCACCTGGCTGCTATCGCCCTTCAACCTTTTGGTCGACCTGCTTTGCTACAGGAACCCGGGCGTGTGGAAGCTGGAGCAGTTTCCCGCCGACTATCAACGCGAGGTCAACGAGGTTCTCGACGTCTTCAAGGCGCGCAAGGACGAGATCATCGCCGACATCGACGCCAATTTCGGCACCGGCCGGCGCGGCATGTATGTCTATCAATGGTATGGCAAGCACAAGATCGACAACGTCGCCGAGTTCAACAAGGATTTCAAATACATCAAGACGATTGCCGTATCGGTTTTCAGGGGACAGGAATCGACCTCCTGGCATTTCGGGCCGCTGCGGCTCGGCCTGCGCATTCTCTACAATCTGATCCCGGTGAAGGCCGAGGTTTTCGTCGAGTGCAACAGCGTCAAGAACTACTGGCACGACAATCCGCTGTACATTTTCGACGACACGCTGCTGCACCGCTCGGTCAACGAATATGATGGACGCCGCTACTGCGTGTTCATGGACATCATCCGGCCGTCGCCATTCCCCGGTTTCATCTCCGCTCTTCTGGCCATCGTTTCGGTCAGCGTCGAGCGCATCAATTCCATGTTCTACAAGAATTGGAAGATGATCGGCTCGAGCAAGGCGAAGAAGGTCGAGACGACCTGAACCCTCAGACAGGCGACATTGCTCTACCTCTCAGCAGGTGGCGAATAGCCTGCACAGCGCATCTCGGTTGCTCTTGAACCATTGTCTTATAGCGGCATCGGCCACCGATCCCGTAGAAGGCGGTGATGCGAGCACGGCGCCAGGGGATTGAAGCGCACCATGCTCCGGGAGGATGAGGTGAGCGGACAGCCGGCCCATCATGCCGATGTCGTGCAGGCAGCGATCGCCACCAGCGATGCCGCCCGCTCGGCATTGATCGCCTCCTGGCGGCGTTCCCTTACATTGCATAGGCTCGACCCAGCCGAGCGAAAGGCGCCGAGACGCCTGACCGAAAGCGAGCTCAGGCAGGCGCGGCAGCGAATGGAGCCGTTGCTGCGCGCCGCGGATGCGAGCCTCGATCGGCTCTATTTGGCCGTTGGAGGCATCGGCTGCTGCGTGATGCTTGCCGACCGTGAAGGCATTCCGTTAGAGCGCCGGGGTGCTTCCGCCGATGACGATACGTTCGACGAATGGGGCCTTTGGACAGGCACGGTGTGGAGCGAGGACAGCGAAGGAACCAACGGCATCGGTACCTGTCTTGCCGATCAGCGCTCCCTCACCATTCACCGCGACCAGCACTTCTTCTCGCGCAACACGCTGCTCAGCTGCACGACGGCGCCGATCTACGATCACGAGGGCAACCTGGCGGCTGCGCTCGATGTGTCGTCCTGCCGGTCGGATTTGACCGAAGACTTCGTCAACCTGATCGCCATGGCGGTCGGCGACGCCGCTCGCCGCATCGAGGCGGAGAATTTTCGCCTGGCTTTTTCAAGCGCCCGCATTCTGTTGGCGCCGGTGGGCGAGCGCAGCGCCGGCGCGCTGATAGCTGTCGATGCCGATGATCTCGTGGTCGGTGCGACACGCTCGGCGCGACAGGCTCTCGGCATCACGCAACAAACGCTGACCAAGGGCTTGCCGGCCGCCGATGTCCTCGGCGACTGCGCGAAAGCCACCGAGGAACTGGGCGAGGCCGAGCGTGGCGTGGTCCAGCGCGCTCTCGCCCGCGCCGAAGGCAACGTCTCGGCCGCCGCGCACAATCTCGGTATTTCCCGCGCCACGCTGCATCGAAAACTCGCGCGACTGGGCATCCGTCGCCCGCATTGAGTTTTCAGGCCCTAACCTGTCGCAGAACTGCGACAGTCGGCGCCGGCGACTGTCTGGCCGGGGCTGACAAGCCCGCCGCCATCCGCAAAGCTTCCTCATTACGTGCCGCATCCCGCGGCCGTTTCCTGGGAGGAAGACAATGAACAAGGTTGAATTTTCTCGCACGGCCAAGATCCCCTTTGCCAAGCGCTACGACAACTTCATCGGCGGCAAGTGGGTGGCGCCGAAATCCGGAAGGTATTTTGAGAACATCTCGCCGGTGACCGGCCGTCCGCTGGGCGAGATTGCCCGCTCCGACGCCAGCGATATCGAGGCTGCGCTCGACGCCGCGCACAAGGCCAAGGATGGCTGGGGCAAGACGAGTGCCGCCGCGCGCGCGCTGATCCTCAACCGGATCGCCGATCGTATGGAGGACAATCTCGATCTGCTGGCCCTCGCCGAAACCTGGGACAATGGCAAGCCGATCCGCGAGACGACCGCCGCCGACCTGCCGCTCGCCATCGACCATTTCCGCTATTTCGCCGGGGCCGTGCGCGCCCAGGAGGGTGGCATTTCAGAGATCGACCACGACACCGTCGCCTATCATTTCCATGAGCCGCTCGGCGTCGTTGGCCTGATCATCCCCTGGAATTTCCCGCTGCTGATGGCGGTGTGGAAGCTGGCTCCGGCGCTCGCCGCTGGCAACTGCGTCGTCTTGAAGCCGGCTGAACAGACGCCTGCGACCATCATGTTGTGGGCGGACCTGATCGGCGATCTCTTGCCGGACGGCGTGCTCAACATCGTCAATGGGTTCGGCCTCGAAGCCGGCAAGCCGCTGGCATCGTCGAACCGCATCGCCAAGATCGCCTTCACCGGCGAGACCACGACCGGCCGCCTGATCTCGCAATATGCCAGCCAGAATCTCATCCCGGTGACGCTCGAACTTGGCGGCAAGTCGCCCAACATCTTCTTCCAAGACGTGACCGCCGAAGACGACGATTTCTTCGACAAGGCGATCGAAGGTTTTGTCATGTTCGCGCTCAACCAAGGCGAGGTCTGCACGTGTCCCAGCCGGGCGCTGGTGCATGAGAAGATCTACGACAGGTTCATGGAAAAGGCGCTGAAGCGCGTCGAGGCGATCGTGCAGGGTGATCCGCTCGATCCGGCAACGATGATCGGGGCGCAGGCGTCGAGCGAGCAGCTGGAGAAGATTCTCTCCTACTTCGACATCGGCCGCCAGGAAGGCGCCGAGGTGCTGATCGGTGGCGAGCAGAACCACCTGCCGGGCGACCTTGCCGGCGGCTACTACGTGAAGCCGACCGTGTTCAAGGGCCACAACAAGATGCGCGTCTTCCAGGAGGAGATTTTTGGGCCGGTGGTTTCGGTCACCACCTTCAGGGATGACGACGAGGCGCTGTCGATCGCCAACGACACGCTCTATGGCCTGGGTGCCGGCATCTGGAGCCGCGACGCCAACCGCTGCTATCGCTTCGGTCGCGCCATTCAGGCCGGTCGCGTCTGGACCAACTGCTACCACGCCTATCCCGCGCATGCCGCCTTCGGCGGCTATAAGCAATCAGGCATCGGCCGCGAGACGCACAAGATGATGCTCGACCACTACCAGCAAACCAAGAATATGCTGGTCAGCTACAGCCCGAAGAAGCTCGGCTTCTTCTGATCGCCGGCAAAGGCGCACTGTCAGGCGGTGCGGCCCAACAGGCCGCGCCGCCGCACCGGCTTCCTGGGAGGATTTTTGATGCTCGACAAGGTGTCCATGGGAAAGGTTTCCGCGACGCCCGAGGCCGTGGCGTTCCTGGCCGAGATCATCGCCGATCACGGTCCGGTGCTGTTCCACCAGTCCGGCGGCTGTTGCGACGGCTCCTCGCCGATGTGCTATCCGCAAAGCGATTTCATCGTCGGCGACAATGACGTCATGCTAGGCGAGATCGGCGAGACGCCGGTCTATATCAGCGGCTCGCAATATGAGGTGTGGAAGCACACGGACCTGATCATCGACGTCGTGCCGGGCAGGGGTGGCATGTTCTCGCTCGACAATGGGCGCGAGAGACGGTTTTTGACGCGTTCAACGGTCTGTGCTGTCCCGGCCAACAATCGGGATTGACCGAACCGCCCTTGTGAGGGCAGTAAACCCCATGTTCAATCTGCTTCTCGTTGTCGTCGGTGGTGGTATCGGCGCCGGCATCCGTCATTTCACCAACATCGGCGCGCTGCGCCTTGTCGGCCCCAATTTCCCGTGGGGCACGATGGCCATCAACATTGTCGGCTCCTTTGCCATGGGCCTGTTCATCGCCATTCTGATGCGGCGCGGCGGATCGAATGAACTCAGGCTGTTCGTGGCTACCGGCATTCTTGGCGGCTTCACCACGTTCTCAGCTTTTTCGCTCGATTTCGCGACGCTGTGGGAGCGCGGCGCCACGCTGCCGGCTTTCGGATATGCCCTTGCCAGCGTTATTGGCGCCATTATCGCCCTGTTTCTGGGACTTTGGCTCGCAAGAACCGTTTCATAGTGCTATTGCCGCGCAAAAGCAGGGCTGAGCCCTGCTCGGAAACGGATAAGCGAAAAAAATATGGCAGGCGTTGAACAGATCACGGTGGAGGCCGGCGAGGCGGGCATGCGGCTCGATCGCTGGTTCAAGACCCATTTCCCGGGCCTTGGCTTCGGCCATCTGCAGAAGCTCTTGCGCTCCGGCCAGATCCGCGTCGATGGCGGCCGGGTGAAGGCCGATACGCGTGTCGAGCCGGGCCAGATGGTCCGTGTGCCGCCGCTGGAAGTGGACAAGAAAGGCGAGAGCGCGCTTACCGGTCACTCGATCCGCAACCAGGGCGACGCCGATGTGCTCGCCAAGATGCTGATCCATGAGGATCCGAAAGTCTTCGTCTTCAACAAGCCGGCAGGCCTGGCCGTGCAGGGCGGTTCCGGCGTCACCCGCAATGTCGACGACATGCTGGAGGCCTGGCGCAACCAGAAGGGCGAGAAGCCGCGCCTGGTGCACCGCCTCGACCGCGACACGTCAGGTGTGCTGGTCGTCGCCCGCACGAGGCTCGCCGCCATGAAGCTCGCCGAAGCGTTTCGCGCCCGCGAGACCAAGAAGACCTATTGGGCGCTGGTGAAGGGTGTGCCGCCGAAGCGCGAGGACAAGATCTCGACCTGGCTGATCAAGGAACCGACGCCCGATGGCGACCGCGTGCGCGTCGCCAAGCATGGCGAAAAGGGCGCCGACCACGCCGTGTCCTACTACCGTGTCATCGAGCAGGCCGCACAGACGATGACCTGGCTGGAGATGGAGCCCTACACCGGCCGCACCCACCAGCTTCGTGTCCATGCCGCCTATATCGGCTGCCCGATCATCGGCGACCCCAAATATTTCGAGGCTGACACCAATTGGGACTTTCCGGGCGGCATGCAGAACCGACTGCACCTGCATGCGCGCCGCATCATCATTCCGCACCCGGACAAGGGTGTCATCGATGTCACCGCGCCGATGTCACCGCATATGCGCCAAAGCTGGAACCTGATCGGTTTCGACGACGCCAGCGCGGAGGACTAGGGTTGAGCGGCGCCACCGATACGCTCGACCGCCGCGATGCGGTCGACCTGGCGGCAGCATTCATCATGGTCGGGCTGACGTTTTCCTGGGGGCTGAATTACGTCGCCGCCAAGATCTCCTATGCCGGCTACGACCCGGTTTTCCTGTCCATCGCGCGCTCGATCATCGGCGGCCTGTGCGTTCTCGGCTGGTGCCGCTGGCGCGGCATTTCGCTGTTCAAGCCAGACAAAACGCTTGTCGCGGGCATGCTCGTGGGCGGGCTGTTTGGCGTCGAGTTCCTCTGTCTCTATGTCGGGCTCGAACACACGACGGTCGCCCGCAACACGCTACTGGTCAACACCATGCCGTTCTGGGTGCTGGTCGGTGGCCATTTCCTGCTGGGCGAGCGCATCACCGCGCTCAAGATCGTCGGTCTTCTCCTGGCTTTCGCCGGACTGGTCTGCGTGTTCTCCGACAAGATGAGTGCCGGCGACGGCGCGACATTGACCGGTGACCTGCTCAGTCTTGGCGCCGGCATCCTCTGGGCGTTGACCAGCATCGTCATCAAGCGGTCGAAACTGGCCGACACCAGCGCCGAAAAACTGCTACTCTATCAACTGGCCGGCGCCGTCGTCGTCGGCGCTTTGGTGCTGCCTTTCACCGGACCCGCCATCCGCAATTTTACCGCCGTGCCGACATTGGCGCTGCTTTTCCAAGCCATTTACGTCGTCGCCTTCACCTATGTGCTGTGGTTCTGGCTGCTCAGGCGCTATCCGGCTTCGGGCTTGTCGAGCTTCACCTTCCTGTCGCCCGTGTTCGGTGTGCTGTGCGGCGCCGTGATCTTGAACGAGCCGCTGACCGTCCGTATTTTCCTGGCACTCGGCCTCATCGCCGCCGGGCTGATCATCGTCAACCGGCCGGCGCGAAAGCAGATCCCCGGATAGAAAGTTCTGGCATGCGCGATATCCTCAACGACCTCGAAGCGGGCAAGCAGCTTTCCGACCCGGATCCGGTGCGCCGCGCCCAGATCCAGATGAAGACGCATCTGCCGAAACGCTTCTACAAGGCCGTCTCGGTCGCACCGCTCGAGGATGGATTTGCCGTTCATCTTGACGGCAAGCCGGTGCGCACGCCGGGCAAGGCGCTGCTGGCGTTGCCGACCGAAAAGGCGGCCGGCCTGATCGCCGACGAGTTTGCCGCGCAAGGCGAAACCATCAACCCGGTGACGATGCCGGTCCTGCGCCTGGTCAACACGGCCATCGACGGCGTTGCCAGCGACCCGCAGGCGGTGCTGGAGGACATATTGCGCTTCGCCTCATCCGATCTTCTCTGCTACCGGGCCGACGCGCCGCAAGGGCTGGTCGACCGGCAGAACCAGCATTGGGACCCGGTGATCGACTGGGCGCGCGGCACGCTTGGCGCCCGCTTCAACCTCGCCGAGGGCATCATCCATGTCGAGCAGCCGCGCGAGAGCATCGCTGTGCTCGGTGTCCATCTCAGCCAGCGCAGCGATCCGCTGCGGCTTGCAGCCATCCATGTCATGACCTCGCTGACGGGATCGGCACTGCTGGCTTTGGCAGTCGATTTCGGCGAACTCGACGGCGATGCGGCATGGGTGGCCGGCCATGTCGACGAGGATTGGCAGGTCGAGCACTGGGGCCAGGATGCGGAGGCTGTGGCGCGCCGCTCGGCCCGCAGGCACGAGATGATCGCTGCTGTCAGTCTTCTCGACGCGTTGAAATAGCCGCCGCCGACCCGTTTCGCATTGCACCTAATACCAAAGTCATAAACCCAAGGTCGGTCTGCCTCTGGGCGGTGCTTTCTGTCATTTTTCCCGCGTTGCATGCGCCGAGTCCGTGTTTGGAGGAGAACACGGACGATGACGCGCAGCCTCAAGGCAGACGGGATCTCACGGGAGGACACATCAATGGCAATGGCATCGACCGCCGGCGGAACGAGCCGCGGCATGACGCGAGAGGAGAAGAAGGTCATCTTCGCTTCCTCGCTCGGCACCGTTTTCGAATGGTACGATTTCTATCTCTACGGTTCGCTGGCAGCCTTCATCGGCGCCACCTTCTTCAGCCAGTATCCGGAAGCGACGCGCAACATCTTCGCGCTGCTGGCTTTCGCTGCAGGTTTTCTGGTGCGCCCGTTCGGCGCGCTGGTGTTCGGCCGCATCGGCGACCTTGTCGGCCGAAAGTATACGTTTCTTGTCACCATCCTGATCATGGGCAGTTCGACGTTCCTGGTCGGCCTGCTTCCTGGTTCAGCGAGCTGGGGCATTGCCGCTCCCATCATCTTGGTCGGGCTGCGCATGCTGCAGGGCCTGGCACTTGGCGGCGAGTATGGCGGTGCGGCAACCTATGTCGCCGAACACGCGCCCGACGACCGTCGTGGTTTCTACACCTCATGGATCCAGACAACGGCAACGCTCGGCCTGTTCCTGTCACTGCTGATCATCCTCGGCGTCCAGGCAATGTTGAGCAAGGAAGACTTCGCCGCCTGGGGCTGGCGCATTCCGTTCCTCGTATCGGTCATCCTGCTCGGCATATCTGTCTGGATTCGGCTGACGCTGAGTGAATCACCAACCTTCCAGCGCATGAAGGACGAGGGCAAGGGTTCCAAGGCACCGCTGTCGGAGGCTTTCGGACAGTGGAAGAACGCCAAGATTGCCATCCTGGCCCTTCTTGGCCTGACCGCCGGTCAGGCTGTGGTCTGGTATTCCGGTCAGTTCTACGCACTGTTCTTCCTGCAGAACGTGCTCAAGGTTGACCTGCAGACGGTCAACATCCTGATTGCCATTGCCTTGGGGCTAGGCTCCATCTTCTTTGTCGTTTTCGGCTGGCTCTCCGACAAGATCGGCCGCAAGCCGATCATCATGGCGGGACTGGCTCTGGCGATCGTCACCTACTTCCCGCTGTTCAAGGCATTGACCTGGGCGGCTAATCCGACGCTGGCTGCCGCGCAACAGAACACGCGTGCAACGGTTACCGTGGCGCCCGGCGACTGCAAGTTCCAGTTCAACCCGGTCGGGACGGCCAAGTTCACCACGTCGTGTGACATCGCCACGTCGTTCCTAGCCAAGAGCTCGGTGCCCTATGACATCGTTACAAGTGCAGCGCCTGGCACCGCGGCCACGGTGAAGGTGGGCAATGAGACGGTTGAATCCTACGACGCCATCGCTGCCGGCGATCAGGCCAAAGCCAAGGATGGTGCCTTCACCAAGGCGGTCAACATGGCACTCAAGGATGGCGGCTATCCGCTGAAGCGTGCCGCTTCAAAGGTCGCCGACCAGAAGCTTGATGCCTTCGTCGCGGCCAATCCTGAACTGAAGCTCGATGCCGTCGCCATTCGCGCCGGCGAGAAGGCGACGGTGCCGGCCGCCCAGGCGATCAAGGACAAGGTGCTGACGGCCGATGAAGCCGCTGGTGCCACCGACGTGACCGTCTACAGCATTCCAGCGTCCGGCGCGTTTGCGATGTTTGCCGACCCCGCGCAGGTCAACTGGACAAAGGTCGTCGGCATTCTGTTCATCCTGATCCTCTACGTGACGATGGTTTACGGGCCGATCGCGGCGATTCTGGTCGAGATGTTCCCGACCCGCATCCGCTACACCGGCATGTCGCTGCCCTATCACATCGGCAATGGCTGGTTCGGCGGCCTGCTCCCGGCGACGGTCTTCGCCTTGAGCGCGGCCAAGGGCGACATCTATTATGGTCTCTGGTACCCGATCGTGATCGCGGCGATGACGCTAATCATCGGCATGATCTTCGTCAAAGATACGCTGGGAACCGACCTGCACGCCAAGACCTAGAGTCATTGGCCGATACCAACGCAAAAGCCCGGCGCGAGCGATCGCGCCGGGCTTTCCGATTCATCAGAAGCGAAGGAAGAGTTCAGCTCTTCCGGTCGTGTTGCGCTTCCTCGATGGCTGCCTCGTGGTACCAGCCGCTGCCGAAATCCGTGAGATGATCGCGCATGGAGGCAAGCTCTGCCGCGAACTTAGCCTTTCCGCTTAAATTTGAGGCAGAAAGACGGGCTGCCACCGGGAACATCAGGATTTTGGCCGACGGACGGGCAGAAACGATTTCCATGGTCGGGCTCCTTTCTTTTGCCGAAGCTTGTCGATTCAGCCTTTCACCAAGATAGGTCCTGCAATCTGTTTAGGCAAGATGCCTAAAGAAAGATCAGTATTTGCCTGTAATTTAAGCAGAATTGGCTTCTGATCGATCCCGGCGCATTGCTTAGACGGCTTGGCCGCATCGCCGGGATGAATGGGCACTTTTGACGCACCCCGCGCAGCGGAAATGGCACATGACTTGCATTTTATCGATCGGCAGCCGGCCTGCCGGATGGCTCGGCATGCGCCCGCGCTATCCAGCTTCGGTGATCAAGCAACGAGAGGCTCTAGAATGACGAAATACAAGCTCGAGTATATCTGGCTCGACGGATACACCCCGGTCCCCAACCTTCGCGGCAAGACCCAGATCAAGGACTATGCCGAGTTCCCGACGCTCGAGCAGCTGCCGCTGTGGGGCTTCGACGGTTCCTCGACCCAGCAGGCCGAAGGCCACAGCTCCGACTGCGTGCTGAAGCCGGTCGCGGTGTATCCGGATCCGGCCCGCACCAATGGCGTGCTGGTGATGTGCGAAGTCATGATGCCTGACGGCGTGACGCCGCATGCATCCAACAAGCGCGCCACCATCCTCGACGACGAGGGCGCCTGGTTCGGCTTCGAACAGGAGTATTTCTTCTACAAAGACGGCCGCCCGCTCGGCTTCCCTGAGAGCGGTTATCCCGCGCCGCAGGGCCCGTACTACACCGGCGTCGGCTACTCGAATGTCGGCTCGGTTGCGCGCCAGATCGTCGAGGAGCATCTCGACCAGTGCCTCGCCGCAGGCATCAACCATGAAGGCATCAACGCCGAAGTGGCCAAGGGCCAGTGGGAATTCCAGATTTTCGGCAAGGGCTCCAAGAAGGCCGCCGACCAGATGTGGATGGCACGCTATCTCTTGCAGCGCCTGACCGAAAAATACGAGATCGACATCGAGTATCACTGCAAGCCGCTCGGCGACACCGACTGGAACGGCTCGGGCATGCATGCCAATTTCTCGACCACCCATATGCGCGAAGTCGGCGGCAAGGCCTATTTCGAAGCGCTGATGGCGGCTTTCGACAAGAACCTGATGGATCACATCGCCGTCTACGGCCCGGACAATGACAAGCGTCTGACCGGCAAGCACGAGACCGCGCCGTGGAACCGGTTCAGCTACGGCATCGCCGATCGCGGCGCCTCGATCCGCGTCCCGCACTCCTTCATCAAGGGCGACTACAAGGGCTACCTGGAGGACCGCCGTCCGAACTCGCAGGGCGACCCCTACCAGATCGCTTCGCAGATCCTGAAGACGATTGCGGAAGTTCCGGCCAGCGCCCAGGTTTCGGCGGCGGCCTGAGCATTTATCGCGGCGTAGGCTTGAGTGCCTGCGCCGCGACCTGGTTGATAAATCTGATGGCCACCATCGGTCAAAGAAAAAACCCCGGCGTTTCCGCCGGGGTTTTTTCTTTGTCTCTGAGACGGTCCGCTCAGACCGAATAGTACATGTCGTATTCGACCGGATGCGGGGTCATTTCGAAGCGCATCACTTCGGCCATCTTGAGCTCGATGTAGCTGTCGATCTGGTCGTCATCGAAGACGCCGCCGGCTTTCAGGAAGCCGCGGTCCTTGTCGAGGCTCTGCAGGGCTTCGCGCAGCGAGCCGCAGACGGTCGGGATCTTCTTCAGTTCTTTCGGCGGCAGATCGTAGAGATCCTTGTCCATCGGCTGTCCCGGATGGATCTTGTTCTTGATGCCGTCGAGGCCGGCCATCAGCATGGCGGCGAAGGCGAGGTAGGGGTTCGCGCCCGGATCGGGGAAGCGGACTTCGACGCGCTTGGCCTTTGGCGACGAGCCGAACGGAATGCGGCAGGAGGCCGAGCGGTTGCGCGCGGAATAAGCCAGCAGCACCGGCGCTTCATAGCCAGGCACCAGGCGCTTGTAGGAGTTGGTCAGCGGGTTGGTGAAGGCGTTGATCGCCTTGGCGTGTTTGATGATACCACCGATGTAGAACAGGCAGCTCTCCGACAGGCCGGCATACTCGTTGCCGGCGAAGGTCGGCTTGCCATTCTTCCAGATCGACTGGTGGACGTGCATGCCCGAGCCATTGTCGCCGAAGATCGGTTTCGGCATGAAGGTGGCCGTCTTGCCATAGGCATTGGCAACCTGGTGCACGACGTATTTGTAGATCAGCATCTTATCGGCGTTGCGGACCAGCGTGTCGAACTTGATGCCAAGTTCGTGCTGGGCTGCCGCCACTTCGTGGTGGTGCTTCTCGACGCGCACGCCCATTTCGGCAAGCACGGTCAGCATTTCCGAGCGCATGTCCTGGGCGCTGTCGATCGGCGGCACCGGGAAATAGCCGCCCTTGATGCGCGGACGGTGGCCAAGGTTGCCTGTCTCGTAGTCGGTGTCGTCGTTGGACGGCAATTCGGTGGAGTCGAGCTTGAAGCCAGTGTTGTAGGGATCGGCCTTGTACTTGACGTCGTCGAAGACGAAGAACTCGGCTTCCGGGCCGACATAGATGGTGTCGCCGATGCCTTCAGCCTTCATGTAGGCCTCGGCCTTCTTGGCGGTGCCGCGCGGGTCGCGGTTGTAGGATTCGCCGGAAACCGGATCGAGGATGTCGCACAGGATGACCATGGTCGACTGCGCGAAGAACGGGTCCATGTGCACGGTATCAGGATCGGGCATCAGCACCATGTCGGACTCGTTGATCGCCTTCCAGCCGGCGATGGACGAGCCGTCGAACATGACGCCATCGGCGAACATGTCTTCCTCGACCTCGATGATATCCATCGTCACGTGCTGCAGCTTGCCCTTCGGATCGGTGAAGCGCAGGTCGACGAATTTCACGTCGTTGTCCTTGATCTGCTTCATGATGTCTTTGGCTGTCGTCATGTCATTTCTTCCCTGTCTGATGACGTTTCGAGGAGTTATCGGAAATCAGATACCGAGATATCTGAAATCAGAAACCTCAGACGGCGTCCATCCCCGTTTCACCGGTGCGGATGCGAACGACTTCCTCGATGTTGGAAACGAAGATCTTGCCGTCGCCGATGCGGCCGGTCTGGGCCGCCTTGCGGATGGCCTCGATCGCGCCTTCGACCGCATCGTCGCCGAGCACAACTTCGATTTTCACCTTGGGCAGAAAGTCGACGACATATTCGGCGCCGCGATAGAGTTCGGTATGGCCCTTCTGGCGGCCAAAGCCCTTGGCTTCGGTCACGGTAATGCCTTGCAGGCCGGCCTCCTGAAGCGCTTCCTTCACTTCGTCTAGCTTGAACGGCTTGATGATCGCTTCGATCTTTTTCATGTAAAAAGTGGCCTCCACTGCCAAAAAGACGGGTTGTGCGCCCCGCTTGCGCCTCCATCAAGCACGAACTGTGCCAATTTCAGCCGAAACGAGGCGCTGTCATGCGATTTCAACGCCATGCCGCACAGGGATGCACATTCACGTCATTCGCTGCTTTGGATGCGGCACGGGTACTCAGAGCCTACACATTGCCGGTCCTTGCGTCCGCACAAAAATTGGGCAGACCGCGCATTTTGCGGGCAGTTGCGGACTGCCCTGAAAAGAATCGGCGGCTAACTCTACTGATGCTCTGGCCGTTTGCTTCGAACCGAAAACTGGACAATGCTCGATTGCACAAGGGTTGGGCTTGAACAGAAATGCGGATCGGCAATTCATGAGCAACGAACTTCTGTCTCCGGCCGAAATGGCCGAGGCCGACCGGCTGGCAATTGCCGCCGGACCGCACGATGGATATGGCCTGATGCAGCGTGCTGGCGAGGCGGTCGCTGCTGTGGTGCTGGCGCGCTATCCCCAGGCGAGCCGCGTGCATGTGCTGTGCGGCCCCGGCAACAATGGCGGCGACGGTTATGTCGTGGCGCGCATCCTCCATGACAATGGCATCGATGTGTCGTTGTGGGCGTCCGGTTCACCGAGAGCCGGTAGCGACGCAGCGCTCGCTGCCTTGGATTGCAAAGTTGAATTTCGGCCCCTGTCGGAATTTGCCGCCGAGGACGGCTCGATCGTGGTCGACGCGCTTTACGGGGCAGGGCTGTCCAAATCGCTGTCCGGCGATGACGCTAGGGCGGTCGATGTTGCGACGGAGCTGAACCTACCTGTCGTCGCCGTCGATTTGCCGTCAGGTGTCTCCGGCGAGAGTGGTGACGTTCTTGGCCGGGCATTCCAGGCTCAGGTCACGGTGACGTTTGCGCGAAAAAAGCCAGGCCATCTGCTGTTGCCGGGACGCGAACGATGCGGCGAGATCGTGCTCGCCGACATCGGCATCGGCGACGGGGTCATCACGCAACTTCATTCGCAGATTTTCGAAAACATACCGGCGCTTTGGCTGAAAAGTTTCCCGGTTCCCGCCGTCGATGCTCACAAATACAAGCGTGGCCATGTCGGTGTCTTTTCCGGTGGGCCGAGCGCGACGGGCGCCGCGCGGTTGTCGGCCATGGCCGCGGCTCGCAGTGGGGCAGGGGCGATAACTGTGCTTTCACCTGGAAACGCCATGCAGGTGAACGCTGCGCATCTGACCTCGATCATGTTGCGCAAGGCCGACACCGTCGCCGAGGTCCATGAATTCATCGGCGAGCGCAGACCGTCGGCCTTTGTTCTCGGCCCCGGATTTGGGGTCGGTGAAAAGAGCCGGGATTTTGCCCTGGCGTTGCTGGGCGCCGAACGGCAAGCTGCCACCGGCGGGAGCGACGGGCTGGTGCTCGATGCCGATGGCATCACGTCGTTCCGCGACACGCGCGAGGCTCTGTTCGAAGCCGCCCGTCGACCGAACGCTTCGGCGCTGGTGTTGACGCCGCATGACGGCGAGTTCGGCCGCTTGTTTTCGGACATCGCTGCCGACAAAGGCCTGTCCAAATTGGCAAAGGCGCGCGCGGCTGCCAAGCGTGCCAATGCGATCCTCGTCTACAAAGGCGCCGACACGGTGATTGCAGCACCCGATGGCCGTGCCGCGATCAACAGCAACGGTGCGCCATGGCTCGCCACCGCCGGGTCGGGCGACGTGCTGGCGGGCATCATTGCCGGGTTGCTGGCGCAAGGCATGTCAGCGTTCGAAGCGGCTTGCGCGGCGGTGTGGATCCATGCCGAGGCTGGCACCCGCTTCGGTCCGGGGCTGATCGCCGAGGATCTGCCACTGGCGCTGCTGCCGGTGCTGCTCGATCTTGTCGGCGGTCACAGTGGAACTGTCGAATGAACCGCTGGCTCGTGCTGCTTGTCGCGCTCTTCGCTGCTGTCTTCACGGCGCACGTCGCACGCGCTGAAGGTCCGGTGACCATCGTCGACGATCCGACCGTTCTGGCAGGGCTGGACGCCAAGGGTTTTGGCTTCGCCGGCATTTTCGGCGTCGATGGCAGCGGCGATCTGAAGACGCTCTACGACAAGGCGCCGGCCTATCACGCGATCACCGAAATGGTGGCCGCCGATATTGCCGCGCTGCGGGCTGAGATGAAGGCCGGCGGGCGGACGCTCTACGAGGTCACCGACGGCAATGTCGGCCGCATCATGGACATGCGCTGGCTGAAGACTGATGCCGCGCGCTTTCGTTTGGTCGGCGTCGTCAACCGGCTCGACCGGCACGATTTCGCCGCGCTGACGGGCGACAAGAGTTGCGGCGAGGTGCGGTTCATCTACCGCCTTGCCTACAGCTTCAAGAAGGGCGGCAAGGTTCTGGCCTCGCGCCTGCCGTTCAATTTCAACGCCGTCTACAGTGTGGCACCTGATGCCGATGGCGGCTGCGTCGGCGTTGCCGGACGCTGGACGCCGCAACTCGACGAAAACGTCGACGCCGGCTGGCTGGCCGGCGGGCCGCTGGAACCGGAGGAACTGACCTTCAAGCAACTCGAACTCAACGCACAAGTGGTGCGCTTTCCCTCGGGACAGGAGACCGAGTTCGGCGGGCAGGCGGCCTATCTCTTGCGGATTTTCGGCATAGATGGCGAGACGGTCAGTGAGAAGCTGCTGGAAAACACGCCCGATGTAGCACGGCTCTCGAGCGATGCGGCGCTGAAGGCAAAACTCGCCGCCTATGTCAGCGCCAATCTCGCGGCGGTCGATCTCGGCGTCTACGAAATCCCCGACGAATTCCTGGCCAAGAAAGTCATCTCGTGGTCGACCTTCGGCAGCGCCAGGCAGGCCAACCACCCGTTCACGCCGCTCTATCAGCCCGCGGATTTCGCCGGGCTCGATTATTCCGCCTTGAAGCTGGTGCGCACGCCGGAGGCATTGGTCGAGCGGCTGGACAATGGCGCCTGCCAAGGGTGCCATCAGGCCGGTTCTACCGCTGGCTTTCATTTCATCGGCCGCGACGACAAGACGACCTCGCCGCTCAACCGCATCGAGGTCGGCATCTCGCCGCATCTGCATGCCGAGATTCCACGGCGCGAGGCCTGGCTGCGCGCCACGATCGAAGGCAAGGAGCCGACCCGTTTTCGGCCGCTGTCATTTGCACCGCCGGCAGCATGGAAAGACGCCGGTGAGGTCGACTACGCGCCGGCCGGGATGACGATGCCCTGCCTGATGCCCGAGGACGCAGCCCGCTTCGGCGCGACCTGGCAATGCGGCGGCGGCACTGTCTGTACGCCGCTGGCGACGGCATCCGGGGTGCGGACCAAGCTGGCGCAATGCCTTTTGCCCAAGGACAGCAAGCAGATGTTTTCCGGCCATCCCTGCCTGACCGGCTCGATCGCCAGCAATGAGACACAGCCTTTCAACGACCGTTACAAAATCACCGGCCAGTTCGCGGCCTTCGCGTCGGATATTTCGCGCACCGCCTATACCTGCCGGCCGCCGAAGATCGGTGTGCCGGCGGGCATCGCCTATCGCGGCTGCGACGACAAGGACCGCAGCTTCGCCGCCTTCAGAGCCGGCAAGCCGATGCCGAACGAGATCTGCGGGCTGGTCGGCGGCAAAAAGTTCGACACGTGCGTGGCGACCAACAATTTCGACCAGTGCCTCGGCGGCGCGGTCAATCGCGGCAACCGGCCGGCCTGCGATGCCGAGCATTTCTGCCGCGAGGATTATATGTGCCAGTCGCTACCGCCCGACACGCCCGGCATTTCAAAGGTGAAAGGCGTTGGCTTCTGCTCGCCGACCTATTTCATTTTTCAGATGCGCATCGACAACCATGCGACACCGTGGGCAAGCGCTACCAGCGCCACCATGGGCGCGGGCTTCGGGGCGGCGGAGGAGGAGTGAACATCTTCACTGCGGCACCCGCCTGGCAACTTGCCGCAAGCATCACAGCGGAATGTTGTCGTGCTTCTTCCAGGGGTTCTGCATGTCCTTGTTGCGCAGCATCCTGAGCGCCCGCGCGATGCGGCGGCGGGTCGAATGCGGCATGATCACCTCGTCGACATAACCGCGCTCGGCGGCAACGAAGGGCGACAGGAAGCGATCCTCGTAAGCCTTTGTATGGGCTGCAATCTTGTCCGCGTCGCCAATGTCCTTGCGGTAGATGATCTCGACCGCGCCCCTGGCGCCCATCACCGCGATCTGCGCCGTCGGCCAGGCATAGTTCATGTCGCCGCGCAGATGTTTTGAGGCCATCACGTCATAGGCGCCGCCATAGGCCTTTCTGGTAATGACAGTGATCTTTGGTACGGTCGCCTCGGCATAGGCAAACAGCAGCTTGGCGCCGTGCTTGATCAGGCCGCCATATTCCTGCGCAGTGCCGGGCAGGAAGCCTGGAACGTCGACAAAGGTGACGAGGGGAATCGAAAAGCAGTCACAGAAGCGCACGAAGCGCGCCGCCTTGCGGCTGGCGTCGGAATCGAGCACGCCGGCCAGCACCATCGGCTGGTTGGCGACGAAGCCGACGGTGCGGCCCTCGACGCGGCCAAAACCGGTGACGATGTTCTTAGCAAAGTTTTGCTGGATCTCGAAGAAGTCGCCTTCGTCGGCCACCTTCAGGATCAGCTCCTTGATGTCGTAGGGCTTGTTGGCGTTGTCGGGGATCAGCCGGTCGAGCGACAGGTCGTGATCGGTCACCGACTGATAGCACTCGATCTCGGGCAGTTCGGCCGTGTTGGAGGCCGGCAGCAGGTCGACCAGCCTGCGCATCTGCAACAGCGCCTCGACATCATTGTCATAGGCGCCGTCGGCGATCGAGGATTTGGTCGTGTGCACGGAAGCGCCGCCGAGGCTCTCGGCCGTCACCGTCTCGTTGGTGACGGTCTTCACCACATCCGGCCCGGTGACGAACATGTAGGAGGTGTCGCGCACCATGAAGATGAAATCGGTCATGGCCGGCGAATAGACGTCGCCGCCGGCGCAAGGGCCCATGATGAGCGAGATTTGCGGAATGACGCCGGAAGCCAGAACATTGCGCTGAAAGATCTCGGCATAGCCGCCAAGTGCGGCGACGCCCTCCTGGATGCGGGCGCCGCCGGCATCGTAAAAGCCGATGATCGGCGCGCGATTGCGCAGCGCCATCTCCTGCACCTTGATGACCTTTTCGGCGTGGGCCTCGGACAGCGAGCCGCCGAACACGGTAAAATCCTTGGCGAAGAGATAGACCGGCCGGCCGTTGACGGTGCCCCAGCCGGTGACGACGCCGTCGCCGGCTATCTTCGTCTTCTCCATGCCGAAATCGGTCGAGCGGTGTTCGACATACATGTCGAATTCCTCGAACGAGCCCTCGTCGAGAAACACCTCAATGCGTTCGCGGGCGGTGAGCTTGCCCTTGCTGTGCTGGGCATCGATGCGGGCCTGACCGCCGCCCATGCGGGCGATCTCGCGGCGGCGCTCGAGTTCCTTCAGCACGTCCTTCATCGCTCAGTTCCCCAAAATGGAAGCTGCATTTGTGGTAATGATGCCCGCAGGCGTGCGCAAGCGCCGCTTTCGTGCTGGTTTTGCTGCGCTGCAACATAACGCCCCTTGCATTCCGGGGCGAACTCAGCCATATGCAGCCCATAGGCGCTTGGGCCGGGAGATTCCGGCCTTCTCGACGAAATGAGACTGGTTGCGTCTGTTTTCCCTCTTTCCGGTTGTTCGGCAAGGTGGCGGAAAAGCCCCGTGGCATGATGCCTGCGGGCACGACAGCGCAGCCGAGTGGACGTTACCGTCCGCCCGCCTTGTCGTTTCATATCAATTTCTTCGACGGCAGGTTGCGCCCTGCCGCATCGATGTTTGCGGCTAAGGCCGCGTGAAAGAAGACTATTTTGACCAACGAAAACACGTCTGCCGGTAACGCCATTTCGACCGGCAACACTGCTGAACTCACCGGTTTCGCAGCCCTTGGTATCTCCGGCGCGCTGCTCAAGGCGACGCATGGCGCCGGCTTCACCGAGCCGAAGCCGATCCAGATGCAGGCGATCCCGCCGCAGATGGAAGGCCGCGACATTTTCGGCATCGCCCAGACCGGCTCGGGCAAGACGGCGGCCTTCGCGCTGCCGATCCTGTCGAAGATCATCGCTCTCGGCACCAAGCGCCGGCCGAAGACGGCGCGTGCGCTGATCCTGGCGCCGACGCGCGAACTCGCCGTGCAGATCGAGGACACCATCAAGATCCTCGCCAAGGGCGCGCATGTCTCGACCGCGCTCGTGCTCGGCGGCGTCTCGCGCTTCAGCCAGGTGAAGAAGGTTGCTCCCGGCGTCGACATCCTGATCGCAACGCCCGGCCGGTTGACCGACCTGGTGCGTGAAGGCGACCTCATGCTTGCCGACACCAAATGGCTGGTGCTGGACGAAGGCGACCGCATGCTCGACATGGGCTTCATCAACGACGTCAAGCGCATCGCCAAGGCGACCGCGCCGGACCGCCAGACGGTGCTGTTCTCGGCGACCATGCCCAATGAAATCGCCGAGCTGGCCAAGGGCCTGCTCAAGAACCCGATCCGCGTCGAAGTTGCGCCGCAGAGCACTGCGGCGGCCGAGATCGTGCAGGGCGTTGTCTTTGCCCGCACCAAGCAGAAGCGCCAGGTGCTGTCGACGATGCTCGCCGACGAAGCGATGAAGTCCGTCATCATCTTTTCGCGCACCAAGCATGGCGCCGACCGGGTGACCAAGGACCTCGAGCGCGACGGCTTCAAGGCCGCCGTCATCCACGGCAACAAGTCGCAGAACGCCCGCCAGAAGGCGCTCAACGATTTCCGCGAGGGTTCGGTGCGCATTCTGGTGGCGACCGACATCGCGGCGCGCGGCATCGACGTGCCCGGCATCAGCCATGTGGTGAATTTCGACCTGCCGGACGAAGCGGAAAGCTACGTCCACCGCATCGGCCGCACCGGCCGCAACGGCATGGACGGCATCGCGATTACGCTTTGCGATCCTTCCGAGAACAGCAAGCTGCGCCAGGTCGAGCGCATCATCCGCAGCAAGCTGCCGATCGTTGCCGACCATCTCGGCAGCCCCGATCCGCAGCGCAACCCGGCTGAAAAGAACGAGCGCTTCGAGCCGGCCAACGATCGCAACGACCGCAATGGTCGTCGTGACGGCAGGCGGCCCGGCGGCCAGAACAACGGCAAGCCGCGCTTTGGCGACAAGCCGGCATATGCCGGCGAGCGCAAGCCGGAAGGCGCCAAGCCCTTCAAGGGCAACAACAAGCGCCGCTTCGGCGGCAAGCGGCCCGCGGCGCGGGCTGCGTAAGCAGAACGAGCTCCGGCTGGCCAGGCTTGGCTTTGCTGAACAGAAAGAAGGGCGACCGGAGCGATGCTTCGGTCGCCCTTTTCGTTTGGCGGGGAGCGCATCGTTCGACGTGCCGGATCGCTACTCAGCAATCGCCTTGACCCAGACGACGATCCGCTGCGCCAGGAAGGCTGTGGTCGAGGGCGACATCGCGTCGCCGGCAATGACGTGGTCATCAGGATCGCCATTGTCGTCGACCGGCACCAGTTCGTGCGCGCCGCCCCAGCGTCCGGCGATTTCGCGGGTGCGGTCTTCGCGCACCACCTTGTCGGAATCCGAAAAGACAAACAAAGCCGGGATGGTCGCCTTCTCGACCGGCGCGCCATAGGCAAGCTCGGTCAGCGCCTGCATCGGCAAGGTCGCTTCGATCGGGTAGCGGTAGGTCCAGAATTTCTCATGCAGCGCGTTGCGCGGCACGAAGCTGTGCTCCTTGCCGGCGACCAGCCTGGCGATCTGCCGGCCCCACGGCATGGTCAGGAGCTCGGCGCCCGACGCCTTGACGCCGAAGTTCGGCGAGATGAACGCAATCGCGGCGACGCCGTCCGAAGCACCCGGCTGCGTTGCAGCCCAGGCCGCCAGTGAGCCGCCGGTCGAGGTGCAGATGACGATGACCTTGTCGCCGATCGCGCGGCCGATGGCGAGCGCTTCCTCGTAATCGTTGATCCAGGCGTTGACGCTGCCTTGCGTCATCGCCGCACCGTCCTGCCCGTGACCGGTGAGGCGGGTGTAAAAGAGATTGGCGTCGAGCTGGTCGGCGACGTCGTCGGGCAGCGGACGAACTTCGCCCCTCGATGCCGAAAACCCATGGATGTAGACGATCGCCAGCGGCGTTTTGGCGTGAACCATCGGATTGGCCCAGATGATCTCTTTCTCGAGCCCGTCGCGAATATTGGGCACTGCCGCTTCTTCACGCGCGAGATAAGCCTGCGGATCGTCGCCGATCCCCTTGGGATCGAACCGGATCGTCGTGTCGACGGGGACGCGCGGGCCGAGCAGGAAGGCCAAAGCGAGGACGACAAGCAGGCCCAGTACCGCAAGCACGATCCGTCGCCCCATCGCAGACTCCACGCAAGACTTGTCAGCCTATGGCTGTGATTGCAAACAGACAACCGGCATCCCGCCGATGACGGGGTCGCCAAATTTTACGAACGGCTCTATTCGCTCGGCAGCTTGCGGTCGTAGTTGAGCGGTCGCGCCGGCCAGCGGATCGCGGTGCTGATGAACCAGCGGCAGAACGGCCTCGGCAGGATGCTGAGCAACTTCAGACCCCAGCTCAGCCGGCGCGGAAAGGTGACTTCGAAGCCGCCGGATTTGATGCCTCTGGCCATGCGCCGCGAAGCCCGGTTGACCGGCATCAGTCCGGGCATCGGCAGCATGTTCTTTTCCGTCAGCGGTGTATCGATGAAGCCCGGGTTCATCACCTGGATGCGGACATTCATCTTGTCGAAATCGTATTTCAGCGATTCGGCCAGGATGTTGATCGCTGCCTTGGTGCCGCCATAGGCGGCGGTGGTCGGCCAGCCGAAATAGGCGGTGACCGAACCGACGAGGACGACATGGCCGCGGGCGCGCACGCGCATGTACTCGATGACGGGCACCAGGCCGTTGATGATGCCGAAATAATTGACGTCGAAAGACCGGTGGAAATCGCGGATGGCGAGATCTTCGCCGGGGGTCGCGATATAATTTCCGGCGTTGAATACGGCCAGCACGATCGGGCCAAGATCTTTCTCGATCGCCGCGACCGTCCTTGCCATGCGCTTCTCGTCGGTCACGTCGCAAGGATAGGCCGTGACGTGACCCGGCATCTGCGCCGTCTCGACAACAAGTGTGTCGATCGGATCATCATCAAGCGCTGTCACCGCGACGGCGTAGCCTTGCGCCGCGAGATCCTTGGCCAGGGAACGGCCGATGCCGCTGCTGCCGCCAGTGATCCAGGCGACGCCGTGTTTCGGGTTGGCCCGATAGAGTGTCATGCTGCGCCCTGCGAAACTGTTGCTAGTGCTCTAGCGGCGAAGGAATTGAATGAAAAGAGCGCTTTTCGGCACATGGTTGAAATGAATGCCGGGGCTCAGCCGCTGTTTCAGAAAATTGCAGTGCCCCAAATGCGACTGTGCCAGTCGATTCTTGCCTTGAAACCGAAGCGTTGGGTTTCTAGGGTTCGCCGCACGCTACATAAGGAATCCTTGATGCCCCGTTCTGTGATCGAAGCGATCGGCAACACGCCCTTGATCCGCCTCAACAAGGCCTCGGAAGAGACCGGCTGCGAGATACTGGGCAAGGCCGAATTCATGAACCCGGGCCAGTCGGTGAAGGACCGCGCCGGCCTGTTCATCATCCGCGACGCCGAACAGCGCGGGCTGTTGAAGCCGGGCGGCGTCATCGTCGAGGGAACCGCCGGGAATACCGGCATCGGATTGACGCTGGTTGCCAAGGCGCTGGGATACCGCACCGTCATCGTCATTCCCGACACACAGAGCCAGGAGAAGAAGGACACGATCAAACTGCTCGGCGCCGAGCTGATCGAAGTGCCGGCCGTGCCCTACAAGAACCCCAACAACTACGTGAAACTGTCGGGACGCCTGGCCGAGCAGATGGCGCGGTCGGAGCCGAACGGGGCGATCTGGGCCAACCAGTTCGACAACGTCGCCAATCGCGACGGCCATATCCGCACCACGGCGCAGGAAATCTGGAACCAGACCGGTGGCAAGGTCGATGGTTTCGTTTCGGCGGTCGGTTCCGGCGGCACGTTGGCGGGCGTCGGTTTCGGGCTGAAAGCCAAGAGCAAGGACGTCAAGATTGCGCTCGCCGACCCGATGGGCGCCGCGCTCTACAGTTTTTACACCAGCGGCGATCTGAAATCCGAGGGCAGTTCGATAACCGAAGGCATCGGGCAGGGGCGGATCACCGCCAACCTTGAGGGCTTTACGCCGGATTTCTCCTTCCAGATTCCGGACGAGGATGCGCTGCCGATCGTCTTCGACCTGATCCAGGAGGAAGGTCTGTGCGTCGGCGGTTCGACCGGCATCAACATTGCCGGCGCGATCAGGCTGGCACGCGAATTGGGCCCTGGCCACACCATCGTGACCATCCTTTGCGACTACGGCACGCGCTATCAGTCAAAACTGTTCAACCCGGAATTCCTGCGCGAGAAGAACTTGCCGGTGCCGGGCTGGATGGAGCAGCGCAGCACAATTTCGGTGCCGTTCGAGAAGGTCGCCTGATGGCGCACAAGACCGAAGCGCTGTTTCGCGACGACGCCTATCTGAGGACAGCCGAGGCAACGGTCGTGGCCATCAACGATCGCGGCGGCATCATTTTGGACCGTACGATCTTCTACGCCACGTCGGGCGGCCAGCCGGGCGACACCGGAACGCTGGAGCGCGCCGATGGGGGCCGCATCGCCATTGCCGCGACCATCACCGGCGAGACCAAGGACGAGATCATCCACGTGCCGGCGCCTGAACAGGCGGTTCCTGCCATTGGCGAACGGGTGAAACTTGTCATCGACTGGGAGCGTCGGCACCTTTTGATGCGCATGCACGCAGCCTGCCACCTGCTCACCGTCGTCTGCCCGTTCCCGATCACCGGCGCCTCGGTTTCCGAAGACGACAGCCGTGTCGACTTCGACGCTCCGGATGCCGGTTTCACCAAGGAGGATGTGACCGCCGGGTTGATGGCGCTGGTGCGGGCCGACCATCCGATCTTCGTCCGGCTGATCACCGACGAGGAACTGGCCGCCAATCCGGGGCTGGTGAAATCCAAGAATGTCCGCCCGCCGGTCGGCACCGGCAAGATCCGCCTGGTCTGCATCGGCGAGAACGCCTCGATCGACAGCCAGCCTTGCGGCGGCACGCATGTGAAAAGCACCGGCGAAGTCGGCGAAATCCATATCGGCAAGATCGAGAAGAAGGGCCGCGAGAACCGGCGCTTCCGCATACGCTTTGGACCGATGCCGGCGGGCTAAGGCGGCTACAGCGGGCCTTTCGCCGAACACCCAGTCTAGAGCCTGTTCCATCCCGATGGAATCAGGATGGGGCTCTATCTTCTTGTTTGAGCATGATCTCTGGACAAAACGGTTCCCGTTTTTGTCCGAGAAAACCGGATTCCACTTTTCGCGATCATGCTCTAGGCAAGATGGCGGAAACTGGAAGGCGGTCGCGCCACCCACGCTTCGATCTGCTCCGTGACGAACTTGGCTGCCTGATGGTGGATGAAGTGACCGGCGCCGGGCAACGCCAACAGTGAACTCACGTTGTCAACCTCGCGGAACGTGCCGTCAAAGGCGCTGGCTGGAACATAGGGATCGTCGGTGCCGAACAGGACCAGGGTTGGCGCTTTGACGAGAGGCAGCTGTCCGATATCGGGCACTCTGCCAAGCGGTATGTTTGCCCTGTAGTAGCCCAGCATTGCTTCCGGATCGGATCGCCTGAGCGCGTCCATCAAGGCCTGCCTGTCCTGCGGATCGGTGACCCAGGTGGCGAGTTCGTCTATGTTCAGCATCTGGGCCGCGCCCGGGACCTGGAAACGGCGTATGTACCCCGTGATCTCGGCATTGGCCGGATCGGCAATGGCGCGCAGATGATTGCGCGGGTGCGGCGTCGACAACAAGATGAGATGGCGTACGACCTGCGGCACGCGTATGGCCAGCCACCATGCGATGATGCCGCCCCAGTCGTGGCCGACAATCGCGGCCTGGGTCAGCTTTTCAGCCGCGAGAACGGCCAGCACGTCATTGACCAGATGCGTCAGCACATAGTTGCCGTAGCCCTGCGGCGCATCGCTTTGTCCGAAACCCCGCAGGTCCGGCGCGATCACGCGATAGCGGCCGCAAAGCGCTTGCATCTGCCGACGCCAGCCCATGCCGTGATCGGGAAAGCCATGCAGAAACACGATCGGCGGGCCTGAGCCCGCCGCCGTGTAGTGCAGTTTAACCCCGCCGTTGACCGCGGTCCTGGATTCGAACTCCGCCCCCAAGCTCACCGGATGCCGGCCGCCGCCGTCACATCTTGACTTCCAGGCGAAGGAACGGACCGTGGAAGGTCTGGGTGCTGCTGTCCGCATTGATAAGCAGATTGTGCCACTGCTCGATCTTGTAGCCGGCCGTAAAGGTGGCGCCCGCCAGGGGGGTCCAGCTCAAGCCGGCAGAGGCGTCGACATTGGTGACTGTCTGGCTGGAGGACTCGCTGAACAGCGTGCCGGAGCCCTGTGCACCCGTTGTGAAGTCGTATCTGTATCCCTCGCGGTTTTCGCGACGGCCCCACATGACGGAACCGGAAACCGCGCCTGTCAGCCCCCAGGTTTCGCCCAGCGGGTAGTACGCCTCGGCGCCAACACGCGGGCCAATGCCCCAATATTCCGACGATCCAATCTTGTCGACGGTACCTCCCTTGTCGGCCGGATCGTCCGGGGCGAAGCTTTCGGAGACAACACCTCTTTCATCCGAATGCACCAGACGCAGACCACCAAAGAAGCGGATATCGGCGGACTGAACCTTGACGTGCTTGCCGACATCGAAATCGAACGCCTGGAAGCTGTAGTCGTCGCCGTAGCCTATCGTCAAAAAGCCGTCCGGTATCTGGCCACTCTCTTCCCAGGAACGGTTCTTGCCTAGGTGAAACGCGCCTGCAAGGCGCCAGTCCATGTCGGAAGAAATCTGCTTGGTCAACGCGATCGAACCTGAGAAGTCACCATTGCTGTTTCCAAGCTTGTCGGTGCCGCCGGTCTTGTCGTCCTGGTGGACGTTGTTTTGAAAAAACGCGCCCTCAAAGGCGATCTTGACGCGTGAATCGATCACTGACGGGTCCGTGATCTTCGCATCCTCCGCGTGCGCGGCAACCACGCCTGCGGAAGTCACCGAAGCAGCGGATGCCGCGACAGTCGCCAACAATTTACCAGGTGCCCGAGCCCGCATACTTACCCCCCGTCTAGAATCCTGCCCCAAATCCAACATTGCAGACATAACCTAACGCCACATTGCAGCAAGTCCGGCCAGCAACTTTATAGGGTGGTGTTGCTGCTTTGCCACGGTGCCTCGGTGGCGCCGGTGGACAGATGTGGTAAGCGTCGCGCCAGGGCTGACCGGGCCTCGGCGGACAGGGGGTTTGGTGGACAATCCAGCGCAAATCGAAAGCGTGCTCAACAACATTGTCTATGCGCTTTTCGCCCACAGCGGCGAGGTGGGGCCGAATGGCAAGGCCCGAGATCTCGGCAATCTGACTGTCTTCGACAATCCCGAGGCCGTCGACGTCATCGTCAAGGCGCCGGAGCTCTTCCGAAAGAACTTCTCCTTGATCTCGGCCCTCGGGTTCAGCCGCTTCAACACCAATGACGAGGACTGGTCTGTCCGGCGCGCCATCACCCAGGATATTTACCTGGCGGCCGCCAGGCCGGCGCAGCAGCATTCCGTGGCGGAAATCTATGCTGCCGGGCTTTCCGGCAGCGACGCGACGCTACCTGCGATCCAGCAAGCCCTGTTTGCTGCGTCGATGACGATATTTTACCGGGCTTTCGGCCTTGTTCCCGATATGGCGGCTACACTCTTGCTGCTCGACAGGGTGCGCGATGTGTTGAGGCGTCTCCAATATTATTCCTGGGTGACCCCGACGACCGCCGAGCGCGCGAATGCCATCCAGGATGCCCGCGCAGTGATTGCCGATTTCGCATCGCTGCTGATGGCGGATTCCCGGGCGGCGGCCGAGATGGACCGCTTTAGAAGCGAGGCCCGCGACCTTGAAGGCTTTTCGCCGGTGGAGGAGTTCGTCATGAATTTCTTCGCCGGCGTCGAGACCACGGTAACGACCGTACTTTGGGTAATCGATCGGCTTGGGGCCAACCAGCAGGTGCAGGAGCGCATCCATGCCGAGGTCCTCTCTGGCGAGGCGCACACGCCGTACACCGATTGCTTGATCAACGAGACGATGCGTTATTTCCCTCCGATACCGTTTCTGACCCGCGAAGTCGCCGCCGACACGACGCTCGACGGCCGCGATCTACGCGCCGGGCAGCTGATCATGGTGTCGATCATCGGCGTGCACCAGCATCCAGCCTTCTGGGAAAACCCACGCACTTTCGACGCCAGCAGGAAAGAATTCATCGAGAACAGCTTCGACCGACGGGCTTTTATTCCGTTCCTAACCGGACCGCGCATGTGTGGTGGCGCGCGTCTCGGCCGGCTGGAGGTCAAAGAGGCTGTTCTCGCGATAATTCGTCAGTTCGCCTTCAGCCGTGCCGACGATGTGATCCGGTTCGACTATGGGTTGGCGCTACGGCCGGCGGAGGGGGCTGCGGTCAGTGTTTCGCGTCGATGACGCCAAGTCAGGCATGTTCCTGCCAGAACCGCCGTATATAACCCCCGAATTGCCTTCCGATCATGGTCTTGAATTCGGCATCATGCGCATAGCGCTTGCTTGTCGATATGGCTTTTGACTTCAGCGCCAAGCCCGGGAACCAGGTGCTCATTGTGGCGGATGCGTTTTCCTGCTGGTCCGCGATAAAGTCCTCGTAGAAGACATGAGCCACTCTGCGTCGATCAATAGTGTTCAGGTAATTTTTCCACCGGATTTCGCTATCGAAAATATGCTGCGCGGTGTCTCGGACAACTTTCTCGCTCAAAATTGTCACCGTGGGAATCCCAGGCAGCTTCTCCTGGCTGTCGAACGGCTGGCCCGTGTGGAGCATCGAAAGCAGACTGATGGTCTGATCTGTCTTGTTTCTCCTCGAGAGGAAAACGTAGAACGAGTTGTCGTCGTCATCGCCGATTGAACTGTGCGCGAATGGCAGGTTCTCATAGAAGATCTTGGCGCTGAAAACGCCGTTCTCGGTCCTTTTCTCCAGGAGATGGCGACCGTAGGCCGGCGCCTGCTGATTGAGTTTTTCAAGGTCCATTGTGCCGTCGATCGACCACCGTCTCATCAACGGCAAGGCATATTGCCACTGAAAATACTCAGTGGGTATTCCCAGACCGAACTGCTGCAGGACCCGACAATAGGAATGCCCGGCCGTTCGCGGAGTCGTGCAAACCAGGACCTTGGCGGGATTTTCGACCAAGCTTTGGCGGTCGTAGGTCTCGGCGATGAACTTGCTGTATAAATCGTCGAATTGCATTTCCGGAATCATCCCCGCCACGACGGATCCAGTTTCAGACGGCAGACAGAAAACCCAGGATGAGCAGGGCCTGGTCCAGTGTCATCAGCGATGGCGGATTGCCCGCACCGATATTGTCGACAAGTCCCAGATCTGGCCGTATCACCCGAGTGCGGTCAATGGCCTGCCTGTCGATGAAATGGCTGTCACGGCCGTACATCAGCAGAATGCGGGCATCGATCTTTGCCGCGATCGGAAAAAGATCATATTCGCGTCCGGTCATAGCTCCGAAATTTCCAGTCGTGGCCGGGTCGTAGGCCAACCGGAAACCATCCTGACTGGCCGCGATCCTGTTCTCGACATAGCGGTTGAATACCGCTTCCTCGACCGGGCCCATGACGGCCCTGGTGGCGCCCAGATAATCCTTCGCCGCTGCGCGGGTCTCGAACACCAGCGTACTTTCCTTCACGACTTCGTTTCTCATCGCGTCGACCTTCGACCCGCCGAGCATTGGCACGTCGTTGAGAACGATTTTCGCGGCCTTGGAGCGTGTCATGTGCATAAACAGAAGCAAAATCGTGCCGCCCCACGAAGTACCGATGAAGTGGTTCTCCGTACCAGCGAACTCACCGAGTGCACGCAGGCATTTGGCGTAGACGTTGATGTCGTATCCTGAACCCAGATACGCGCTGCGCCCGCGCCCCAACAGGTCCGGGCAGATCACCAGGAAGCCGTTACGGCACAGGAAAGTGGCGAGGTAGTCAAAGTCGGCGCCGTTGCCGGTGAAGCCGTGCAGGCAGAAGACTGTCGCACGCGGCGTGCCGGCAGGCCGCCAGATGCGCACGAACATTGCGGCATAGCGGTCATCCAGCCGGATGAGAATCTCTTGCGTCAGCGCCTCGGCGGATTCGACCGATTGCATCAGGCGTCGCGCTTGCGGACGGCACGCTTGACCGAGCCGCGGTTGTCGATGAAGTCGCGTTTCCAGAATACCGATTTGTCGAGGTTGATGAGTTTGGCTTTTTTGATCAGCGGCAGGATATGGGACGAGGATCGCGTCGCCAGCACCGTCACCGCTGTGGCATCGCCATCGGGGAAGGGATTAAGCGGCCCGCCATTTATTGCCCAGGCTTCGGCTATCTCGCGGCTGGTCTGGATCCAGCCGACATAAGCGACGATGGCATCGTCGATCGAGCCGATCGTGTGTGTCTGCTGATCCAGCTGGTAACGAAGCGACTTCACCATGAGGCCGAACTCGTAGCCGTCGAAAGGCGGATAGTGCGCAATGAAGTTGCAGACAAGTCCGAGCGAAACCGGATTGCTGGGAATGCGGGAAAACAGAAGATTGCTCATGCCTAGATTATTGACCCCGCCTACCCCAGATCATAACGATCAATCCGTACTCGCCACGAAACACGAAAACAATCGGTATCAACGGACTGCGGCAGCGAATGTCGCGCGCTCGGAACGCATCCAGCATGTCAAGCCAAACAAGTTTTGCCGAGGGCGGAGCAGGAGAAGAAAAAATGGCCGAAGACAGCCCTTTCACCGTCGACGCGGATTGGTTGCAGAAGCGTCTCGGCGAGCCCGGCCTGACGATCGTCGATGCCTCCTGGTATCTGCCGGCGCAGAAGCGCGACGCGCGCGCCGAATATGAGGCGGCGCACATTCCGGGCGCACGGTTCCTCGATCAGGACGCGATCTCGGACCCGGATTCGCCGCTGCCGCACACACTGCCGTCGCCACAGCACTTCGCGCAATATGTCGGCGCGATGGGTATTTCTGCCGACGACACCATCGTCATCTATGACGGTCCGGGTTTTTTCTCCGCACCGCGGGGGTGGTGGATGTTCAGGGTGATGGGCGTCTTCCAGGTCTACATTCTGGATGGCGGTTTCGATCGCTGGAAAGCAGAAGGTCGGCCGGTGACGGCTGAACCGACCAGGATCGCGCCAAACGTGTTTCATGCCGATTTTGACGCCGCACGTGTCGTCAGCCTTGCCGACATGCGCCGTATCGTCGAGACGCATGAAAGCCAGATCGCCGATGCCCGCGGGGCAGGCCGCTTTACTGGCGTCGAGCCCGAGCCCCGCGCCGGTATCCGCTCCGGTCATATGCCGGGTGCGCGCAACGTGCCGGCGTCGGCGCTTTCGGAAAATGGCGAGCTTCTGTCCAGGGACCGCTTGCGCAAGGTAGTCGAGGACGCCGGTATCGACCTGTCGAAGCCTGTCGTCACCTCTTGCGGGTCAGGTATCACGGCGGCTGCGATCACGCTGGCGCTGGAAACGCTTGGCCATACCGACAACAGGCTCTACGACGGCTCATGGACGGAATGGGGCGGGCTCGGCGATACGCCCGTGGTGACGGGCAAGGAATGATTCTGATGGAAAACGGTGCGCAGGACGACATCGAGGTGACGGTGACGTTTCTCGAAATGCATGTGCCGCCAGCCTATTCGCCGCCGGTACCCTACAACAGGCAGATCGCGCTGTTGAAGACCAAGGATATTCCGCTGCACTTCTATCGCTATCTGATGGACCGGGTGGGGCGCAAATGGCACTGGGTCAACGTGCTCAGGCTGGACGATGACGAGCTTGCTGCCGGCATCCATCGCGAGGATCGCGACATCAGGGTGCTTTATGTCGACGGCGCGCCGGCCGGGTTCTTCGACCTCAAGCCGCATTTGCCGGAGGAAGTGGAGCTCGCCTATTTCGGCATGATGGAACACGCCACCGGGCAAGGCATCGGCCGCTGGTTCCTGGGGGCGGCGATCTCTGCAGCGTGGTCGCACGGGCCGAAGCGGGTGACGGTGCAGACCTGTACGCTCGATCATCCGGCAGCCTTGCCGCTCTACCAGAAACTCGGCTTTACCCCGGTGGCGCAAAAGAAGGAGGTGGTGCATCCGCTGCCTTTCCTGGAGCGCTCGGCCAGCGTCATGCGACCTTGATTTCTCCTCCAAGCTGAACTGTCCGTTCATCGGCGCTTCAGACTGGCTTTGCCATGTTGGCGACATCACCAATGCGGCCGTCAGATCGAGGCCGAAGGAGAACAAGACATGCTGACCCGACGTACACTTGCCGCGGCGCTGATCGCAGCGCTTGCCATGCCGACCCTTGCTCTCGCTCAGGCGACGACGCCATCGGCGGCAACGATCGAGCGTCAGTTGGAGGCGGCGCCCCGGGTGAAGCTGCGCCCCAACCAGCGCGTCACCATCCGCGAATTCAAGAAGCGGCCGGATCTGCGTCGCATGGCGCGTTCGATCGACATCCAGTCGATCAATTTTGCCTTCGGCTCGGCGGCCATTTCCGAGACGCAATACGGCAAGATCGAAAACATCGCCGATGCGCTTGAGCGCATCCTGCGCCGCGACCCCGGCGCCCGCGTGCTGATCGAGGGCCACACCGACGCCGTCGGCTCCTTCCAGTCGAACCAGATCCTGTCGGAGCAGCGTGCCGCCTCGCTGAAGCGGACCCTGGTGCGCGAATTCGGAGTGCCGGGCTACGCGCTCGAAACCGTCGGCTATGGCGAGGAGTTTCTGCTGGTGCAGACGCAGGACGAGAACTGGCGCAATCGCCGGGTGACGCTCCGCCGCTTCGACGATTTTATTCGATAGGCCGTTCCAGCATCCTGGAGCGACACTGAAAACGAGCCCGGCTTGAATGAGCCGGGCTCTTTCCATATCGCTGATCATTCGGAGCTCATGGCGATGGAAGGATCGGACGATGGCGATACGAGTGGTGATGGCCGGCGCGACCGGCTGGGTCGGCAAGGCGCTGGTGCCGGCGATCTCGGCGCAAGCCGACATGACGCTGGCGGGCGCGGTTTCGCGCAGCGGCGCCGGACAGGATTGCGGCCTGCTGGTTGGTGTGCCGGCTAACGGTGTGATCGTTTCCGCTTCGCTGGCGCAAGCGCTGGAAGCGTCGTCCGATGTGCTGGTCGACTACACCAAGCCGGATGTGGTGAAGGACCACGTGCTGCTGGCCATCGAAAAGGGACGCCATGTGGTGATCGGCACGTCCGGACTGGGGGCTGCCGACTATGCCGAGATCGATGCCGCGGCGCGCGCCAATGGGGTCGGCGTGATCGCAGCCGGCAATTTCTCGATCACCGCCACGCTGATGAAGCGTTTTGCGCTGATGGCGGCGAAATACGTGCCGGATGTCGAGGTCATCGACTATGCCAGCGCCAGAAAGCCGGACGCGCCGTCCGGCACCGCACGCGAGCTTGCAGAGGCGCTGGCCGAAATCCGCCAGGCATCGACCGCGCGGCCAGTCGCCGAGGTCTCCGGCGTGCCGGGAACACGAGGTGCTGCGGTCGGCGCGGGCGAGGGGGTGCAGGTGCATGCGCTTCGGTTGCCCTCCTACATCCTGTCCTGCGAGGCGCTGTTCGGCCTGCCCGACGAGCGGCTAACCATCCGCCACGACGCCGGCTCGTCGGCCGCTCCCTACGTGGCCGGCACGCTGCTTGCCGTCAGGCGGGTACAAGAGATCACCGGACTGGTGCGTGGCCTCGACGCTCTGATGGATTGAGGTTGGCAGGATTCGGGTGGGACGAGCTCAGAGCACGGCATAATTTCCGGTCACGACACCGGAGATTTCGCCATGACCATCCAGTTCAAAGCCTTGCCGACCGAAGATGTGAGAGCCTTGCAGCGCGGTGCTGCCGATGCCTATGGCCGCACGCCGGAGCGGCAGATATCCGATGGCGACGGCGTGCCTTGCCGGCATTGCTTGAAGAATGTCGCTGCCGGCGCGCCCTATCTCGTTCTGGCCTACCGGCCGTTCCCGGCCTTGCAGCCCTATGCCGAGACCGGGCCGATCTTCCTGCATGCGCAGGAATGCGAGCGCGCCGCCGCGGGCGAGGCGCTTCCCGAAATGCTCGAGAGCAGCGACTACATCGTGCGTGGCTATGGCAGCGATGACCGCATCGTCTACGGCAGCGGCGGCGTCATCCCGACTGATGCCATCGTGGCGCGGGCGCAGACCTTGTTCGAGCGCGACGACATTGCCTATGTCCATGTCCGCTCGGCACGCAACAATTGCTACCAGTGCCGTGTTGAGCGAGCCTGACAGTGCCCAAAAAAAGAGCCCGCCGATGGTCTGGCGGGCAGTTGGGGAGCGTGTCCGCGAATTTCAGCAGTCTGCCATTGCCGCCAAGGGTTGTGTGGCGGTGGCAAAGGTCCAGCTGCGGTCGAAGCCGCCGGCTAGACGGACATTCGCGGGCGTTCGTGAAGTGCGATAGATCGACAGCAATTCCTGCTCTATCGACATTTCCTGCTTGAGTTCGTTCTCGGCCAGCGAGCGAAGCGACGGCATGTTTGCCGAGAGCTCTTCCAGGGGTGTCGCTTCGATAATGGCAATGGCGCTGCGCAGCGTATAGGCGGCAAGCCCATTGCAGACGGCGGCGAGATAGCGCAGCCGCATTTTCTGCTCATCTGTGTAAACCGGAAGGCCGTCGAGCTTGGCCCAGGCCTCGAACAGCATGGCGCGGAACAAATGGCTCAGCCCATCACTGGTGAAGTTGCGCCGGTGAAACGCGGTCAGCATGAACTCGTAGAATACATCGATCTTGGGATCGAGAAAGACGTAATCGGGTTCGAACTCAGTGCCGCGCAGGCGGCCTTCGCGCTGCAGCCGGTCGCGGATCGGCGTCCCGGCATAGGGCAGCATGCGGCAGAAGGGGGCCACCGACCAGCCGTCGCCGATGAAGCTTTCCAGGAAGTCGATGTTGATGCGAATGCGCTCGAATGTGGAATCGGGATCGAGCAGCATGAAGCCGAAATCGAATGACAAATCATGCTGGCGCAGAATGCGGCCGGCCTTGAGGTGGGTTTCCGGCACGATCAGCTTTTCCATCAGCTTGAGGCCGTGCTCGTCGCCGGATTCGACGCCCATGTAGACGTGGGTCAGGCCGCCCGAGATAAGATCGGCGAGCACGTCGTCGCGGATTTCGTCGGAACGGCAGCTGATCTTGTAGGCGATGCGACCGGCAAGCCCGCGGCGCCGCACCGAGGCCGAGATGGCGGTCGCCCAATCGCGGGCGCGTTTTCCGGTCGCCAGGAAATCGTCATCCTGGAACAGGAACAGCCGCACGCCCTCGCTTTCGTGTAGCTGTTCAAGCTCGTCGACCACGCATTCGGGATCACGCAGCCGGCGCAGCGCTCCGCCTTGTTTCTCGTAGAAGGGGCGTATCGAACAGAAACTGCATTTCCACGGGCAGCCGCGGCTGCCGAGCACCGACGCCGTTTCCAGCGGATCGTCGCTGTAGTGGATGGTGCTGCGGTCGGGCCGGGGCAGACTGTCGAGGTCGTCGATGACGGTGCGCAAGCAATTGGCCTGGACGCGGCCGGCCTTGCGGCAGGCAATGCCGTCGAGGCTGGTCCAGTCCTTGCCGTCGGCGACCGCGGCGGCCAGCGCGCAAAGCGTCGATTCGCCTTCGAAACGCACGATCGAATCAAGACCCGCGGCCTTGTCGAGCACCTCGGCATAGGAAAAGCTCGGGTAGTGCCCGCCCATCGTGACATGGCCGCGATAGCCGGAACCGCGCAGCGCGTCGATGACCGCGATGTAGGATGCGGTCATATACTGGAAGATCAGCGAGAAACCGACAATGTCCGGATGAAACGCCTTCGCGGCGGCAATCAGCCCTGATGTATCGACGGAAAACTCGACCATTTGCGCTTCATGGCCGGCTTGCGCCAGCGCCGACATCAGATAGCGCAGGCCGAGATTGTCCTGGTCTTCGTAGCCGACGAGCAGAACCCGCGCCGGCCGCGCCGACGCATAGATCTCTGGCTCGAACCGCACCGTCTGCACCGTTTGAAGCATTGCGGCTCCTCCGTTGGCTGGGGCAAGGACGGGGGTCCGCTGGCGGACCCCCGCAATCCGGCTGCTCACTTCTGGCCGAGCTGTTTTTCGACCTGGGCGATCGCCGCATCCAGGCGCACCTTGGAAGCGTTCATCTCGTGCAGTTGCGACTGCAGCGCTTCCTTCGACATGCGCGAGAAGTCGATCGGCGGCGGGTCGAAGATCGGACCACGCAGCTTGCCGATGATATCTGCGATCGAAGCCAACTGGCCGCGCAGATCCCAGAAGGGAGGCGGATCGACCGGGTTTGGACCCGGATGGGGACCGGGCCATGGCCACGGGATCGGCGGCCGGGGCCAGGGAAATGGATGCGGGAACGGATAGGGGTATGGATAGGGCGCCGGATCGATGATCACCCCGCCAGGGTAGGGCGCGGGATCGGTAACGGGTCCGCCGGGGCGTCGGCCAAGACCAGTTTCGATCGCGGACAATCTGCCATGCAGGTCATCCAGTTTGGCTGCTATTTCGGATATCCCAATTTCCTTCGGTGCCTTGACCATTGCGGTCTCCTCGAATGGTGGGAAGGCGGCCTCTGCCGCCACAGAGCAACGTCAGTCTAGGCATATTTCGAATTGCGAATGTGAAGTCGCTCACACTCGCTCGGGCGTCGGTCAGCCGGTCGCGCGAAAGTATTGGTGAAGAGCACCGAAGTCGGTGACGACTGTCGTACTGCCGTCGTATTGTCGCGTTAGACAGTGACTGTCGATCGATTTGCCGACCGCGGATGAACCGGCGGGAAATCTCGATGACCTAGGAAGCGGGGCTTTGGCTCCGCTTTTTTGTTGTCCGTGATCTTGCCGCGCCAAGAAAAGGCCCGCCGGAGCGAACCGGCGGGCGAGACAGGAGGAAACTCTTGTTTGCTGAAATCAGGCGGCCAGGACCGCCTTGGGCTCGACCAGTTCGTAGCCGAGTGCTTCGGCGACAGCGCGATTGGTGATCTTGCCCCTGTGTACGTTGAGACCGTTGCGCAGGTGATGATCGTCGATCATCGCCTTCAGGCCCTTGTCGGCGAGCTGCAGGCCGTAATGCAACGTTGCGTTGTTGAGCGCATGCGCCGAGGTGACCGGCACAGCGCCCGGCATGTTGGCGACGCAGTAGTGGATAACACCGTCGACTTCGTAGGTCGGATCGGCATGGGTGGTGGCATGCGAGGTCTCGAAGCACCCACCCTGGTCGATGGCGACGTCGACCAGCACCGCGCCCTTCTTCATGCCGGACAGCATTTCGCGCGAAACGAGTTTCGGCGCGGCAGCACCCGGGATCAGCACGGCGCCGACGATGATGTCGGCCGAAAAGCACTCTTCCTCGAGCGCCTCGACGGTGGAGTAGCGGGTGTGCACGCGGCCGGCGAAGAGGTCGTCGAGCTGGCGCAGGCGCGGGATCGAGCGGTCGATGATGGTGACGTCGGCGCCAAGGCCGGCCGCCATTCTGGCGGCATGCAAGCCAACGACGCCGCCGCCGAGCACGGTGACCTTACCGGGCAGCACGCCGGGCACGCCGCCGAGCAATACGCCACGGCCGCCATTGGCCTTCTGCAGCGCGGTGGCGCCGGCCTGGATCGACAGGCGGCCGGCGACTTCCGACATCGGCGCCAGCAGCGGCAGACCGCCGCGATCGTCGGTGACGGTTTCGTAGGCGATTGCCGTGACGCCGGAGGCTAGCAGGCCCTTGGTCTGCTCCGGATCCGGAGCGAGATGGAGATAGGTGTAGAGGATCTGGCCGTCACGCAGTTGCACCCATTCGTTGGGCTGCGGCTCCTTGACCTTGACGATCATGTCGGACTTGGCAAACACGTCGGCGGCGGTCTTGGCGATGGTGGCGCCGGCGGCGCGGTAGGCGTTGTCATCGGCGCCGATGCCGGCGCCGGCGCCGGTCTCGACCAGCACTTCATGGCCGTGAGCGACATATTCGCGAACCGAGCCTGGTGTGAGGCCAACGCGGTATTCGTGGTTCTTGATTTCCCGGGGGCAGCCGACGCGCATCTTTTTATCTCCTGATCCGGCCCTTTTGGGCTCGTTCCCTGTCTAAAGGCAGTGAACCACGAATCGTTCCGAAAGTGCTTGCGAATGCGCTTGCGTGAGAGGGGCGTTTTCGATAATCGTTGCGCGAAATAGCCGAATAGTCGCAGGAATCACGAAAAATGCCACTCGACAGGATTGATATCGCTATTCTCGAGACTTTGCAGAAGGATGGACGGATCCCCAATGCAGCGCTCGCCGAGAAGGTCGGCCTGTCGCAGTCGGCCTGTTCGCGGCGGCTCGACAATCTGGAGAAATCCGGAACCATTCGCGGTTACCACGCCCGGCTTTCCAATGCCGCCCTTGGCCACCAGATGACGGCGATCGTGCATATATCGCTGTCGGGACAGTTCGAGAAGACGCTGTCGGATTTCGAGGCGGCGATTAAACGCTGCCCGAACGTGCTGTCCTGCCATCTGATGTCGGGCGAATACGACTATATCCTGCGCATCGCGGCAAAGGATCTCGTCGATTACGAGCGCATCCACAAGGAATGGCTGTCGGCGATGCCGCATGTGACGAAGATCAACTCGTCATTCGCCTTGCGCGAGATTGTCGACCGCACGGCGATGGGGATGAAGCCGGAACTGGCTTAGCGCCAAAGGCACACGCGGACGTCTTTCCCAATATAGCACGCGCCTTCGCGGCGAAGTTCTTCCCAGCGTTCATCACCGTGTGTCGCGCGAATGTCCGAGTTCCCATAGCCCGCCCAGACATCCTCGTCCTTGTAGACAACCGCCCAGTAATCTTCGGACATTTCACCAGCGCCACTATGCGTATCGGGATAGTCGATCCCTGCAAAAACCTGCCGGGGCCCTTGGATATTGAAATCGCCGCCCTGCTCGATTTGATAGGAGCATCTTCCGGATATGCGAGTTTGGCCGTCAACAACAAGCAGGCAGCGGCCCCATTTATAACCGCTGGGCAAACGATGCTTTGGTTGCGCAAGCGAAGGCGAACAGGAAAACGCAATTGCGATGGCCGCCGCCATAATTCGTCCGATCATCTTGTCACCCGTTGCGATGCAATCAATCCAGGAGCGACTGGACGCTGTTGGATCCGCCCAGAGCGCATGTCGAAACGGTCCGCCGCGGCATGGTCTCCTTGAAGATCATGTTATTTGGCGACCAAGTCGGATTTTTGTCATGGCGAAACAGAAATCCAGCCGGTCTCGTTTCCAAACGGGCTCCTAGGCCTCGGTCACCAGCCGATCCATCGGGATGTCATGCGGCTGCGGGTAAATGGTGGCGATGCGCTGCAGTTCGTAGCCGACGCCGATGACCAGCGGCTTGAACGGCATCGCCGCCAGCGTGCGGTCGAAGAAGCCGCCGCCGTAACCCAGGCGGTAATGGCTGGGATCGATGCCGACGATCGGCGAGATGACGATGTCGGGCAGCACCGGGTCGCCTTCCGCCGGGATCGGGATGTTCCAGACGCCCTTTTCCAAACGGTCGCCAGGCACGTAGGCGCGAAAGACCAGCGGTTGGCCTTTCTCGATGACGACGGGCAGGGCGGTGCGGCCGCCACGTTCGTTGATGGACGCCATCCAGGGCCGTAAATCCGGTTCGCCGCGAAACGGCCAGTAGAGGCTGACCATGCGGCCGGCGATCTCGCCGATGACAGTGTCGAGACCTTCGGCGATGCGCTGCGACATCGCTGCCCGCGCGTCGGCGGCAACGGCGAGACGGGCCGCGATCAGCCGCTCGCGCTCGGCCTTGCGCCAGCGTTTTACGTCGGTCCAGTCACTCAAGGGCGCACGAAACTCCGGATCGAGTTCATGCATGAAGCAAGGCGGCGAAGCGTACCGCGCCGGACCTTCGTCGTCATGATTGTTCGCCATGCTTCACCCTCGGCATGCTGTTTCGGTCGAGGCTATACCCGGCCATGGTGTGCGACATGTGCATTCACGACATCGAGCGGCGACTCCCGGGCAATTGCCAGGACGGGACATTGTTGCGGTGCACAAAAATACCTACATCCAACTCGATAGATCAGGGTGGATGAGATGAACGAAGCCAGTCATCATATCGTCGTTGTCGGCGCGGGTTTCGGCGGTCTCGAATTCACCCGCGCGCTGGCCGGCGCGCCGGTGCGCATCACCATGATCGACAAGCGCAACCATCATCTGTTCCAGCCGCTGCTCTACCAGGTGGCGACCACGGCGCTGGCCACGTCGGAGGTTGCCTGGCCGGTGCGCCAGCTCCTTCGCAAGCGCAAGGACGTGACGACGCTGCTCGCCAATGTCACCGGCGTCGACCGCGCCGGCAAACGCGTGCTGTTCGATGATGGCAGTGCCGTCGGCTATGACACGCTGGTGCTGGCCACCGGCGCGCGTCACGCCTATTTCGGCCACGACGAATGGGAGCCTTTTGCGCCGGGGCTAAAAACGCTGGAGGACGCCACCACCATTCGGCGGCGCATTCTGCTGGCGTTCGAGCAGGCCGAGCGCGAAACCGATCCTGCCAAACGCCAGGCGCTTCTGACCATTGCGATTGTCGGCGGCGGGCCGACCGGTGTGGAGCTTGCCGGCACCATCATCGAACTGGCGCATGACACGCTGCGCGGCGAGTTCCGCAACATCGATACGCGGCAAACGCGTGTGGTGTTGATCGAGGCCGGGGATCGCATCCTTGCCAATTTCGCGCCAAAACTCTCCGTTTACGCTGGGAAGGCGCTCGAGCGGCTGGGCGTGACGATCGAGCTCGGCCGGGCCGTGACGCGCTGCGACGCCGAAGGTGTTGTGTTTGGCGACAAGCAACTGGCGGCCCGAACGATCCTCTGGGCAGCCGGCGTTGCCGCTTCGCCCGCCGCCGAATGGCTTGGAGCGAAGGCAGACCGGGCGGGCAGGGTGCTCGTCGAGCCTGACCTCAGCGTGCCCGGCAGCCCCGAGATTTTTGTCATCGGCGACGCCGCCCTTGTGCTGCGGCCCGACGGACGGCCGGTCCCCGGCGTGGCGCCTTCCGCCAAGCAGGAGGGCCGACATGTTGCGGCTACCGTCAAGGCCCGGCTTAACGGTGACAGGACCGCGCGTCCTTTCCACTACAAACACGCCGGCGATCTGGCGACGATCGGCAAGCGCACCGCCGCCATCGATTTCGGCTGGATCAAGCTCACCGGGTGGCTCGCCTGGTGGCTGTGGGGAATTGCGCACATCTACTTCCTGATCGGCTTTCGCAACCGGCTTGCGGTCTCGTTAAGCTGGCTATGGATCTACCTGACGGGTCAGCGCAGCGCGCGGCTGATCACCCAAGGCGATGACGACAAGGGCTGACTTTTCGTTCCGGTGAGGATGTTTCATCCGCCCGTCACCTTTTCCTGATCGATTGACTTCCCGGTGGACATGGCCGGATTTCGGCGCGAAGTTTCTGCTTCGGGGTCTGGGCTTGTCACTTTGTCGAAGTAGGAAAAAACAATGCCCCAACTGCTCCACCCCGTCTCCCGCCGTGGCTTTCTCGCCGGCGCCACCGCCGCAGGCGCACTGATCATGCTCCATCCGTTCTCCGCTCGCGCGCAAGCCAACCAGGCGCATCTGAGGATCATGGAAACCACCGACATCCATGTGAATGTGCTGCCCTACGATTATTACGCCGACAAACCAAACGACACGATGGGGCTGTCGCGGACGGCGTCGCTGATCGCAGCGGTGCGCAAGGAAGCCACCAACGCCATGCTGATCGACAATGGCGACCTTCTGCAAGGCAACCCGATGGGTGACTACATCGCCTATGAGAAGGGGATGAAAGAGGGCGACCTGCATCCGATCATGAAGGGCATGAACCTGCTCGGCTATGAATGCTCGACGCTCGGCAACCATGAGTTCAACTACGGCCTGTCGTTCCTGGACAAAGTGCTGGCCGGTGCCAATTTCCCCTTCGTCTGCGCCAATTTGATCCGAGGCACCGAGCTTGCCGCCAACCCGCGCGACGACAAGCTTTACCTCAAGCCGTATGTCATCCTGGAGAAGAAGATCAAGGACGGGTCGGGCGCCGAGCAGCCGATCAAGATAGGCATCATCGGCTTCGTGCCGCCGCAAATCATGGTCTGGGACTTGAAGAATCTCGAAGGCAACGTCAGGACGCGCGACATCGTCGAGGCGGCCAAGGCCTGGGTGCCTGAGATGAAGGAGGCGGGCGCCGACATCGTCATTGCACTCTCGCATTCCGGCATCGACATCAAGCAGGGCGACATGATGGAGAACGCCTCGTTCTTCGTCGCCGGCGTCGAGGGTATCGACGCGGTCTTTACCGGTCACCAGCATCTGGTCTTCCCCGGCAAGAAGGACTTTCAGTCGCTTGAGGCCGTCGACACGCAAAAGGGCACGCTGCAAGGCAAGCCTGCCGTCATGGGCGGCTTCTGGGGCTCGCATATGGGCCTGATCGACCTGATGCTGGAGCGCGACGGGTCGAAATGGAAGGTCGTTTCGGCAACCTCCGAGGCGCGGCCGATTTACGAGCGGGTCGACAAGGCGAACAAGCCGACGGTCGAGGACGACCAGCGCATCGTCGAGGCGCTGAAGGAAGACCATGAGGCGACGCTCGCCTATGTGCGCCGTCCCGTCGGCAAGACTTCGGCGCCGCTCTATTCCTATTTTGCGCTGGTCGCCGACGATCCGTCGGTGCAGATCGTGAGCCAGGCGCAGACCTGGTATCTCAAGGATATCCTCAAAAACACGCAGTGGAAGGACGTGCCGCTGCTGTCGGCGGCGGCGCCCTTCAAGGCGGGCGGGCGCAACGGCGCCGACTATTATACCGACGTGCCGGTCGGCGATATTGCGATCAAAAATGTCGCCGACCTCTATCTCTATCCGAACACGGTGCGTGCCGTCGAAATCACCGGCGCGCAGGTCAAGGAATGGCTGGAAATGTCGGCTGGCATCTTCAACAGAATCGAGGCGGGGAAAGCCGACCAGGCGCTCATCAACTCCGATTTCCCGTCCTACAATTTCGACGTCATCGACGGCGTCAGCTACAGGATCGACCTGTCGAAGCCGCCCAAATACGATGCCAAGGGCGGGTTGGCGAATGCCGACTCAAACCGCATCGTCGACCTGATGTTCGACGGTAAACCAATTGATCCCGCGGGGAAATTTGTCGTCGCCACCAACAATTACCGCGCCGGAGGCGGCGGCAATTTCCCTGATATCAATGCCTCGAAGATCATCTATGAGGCGCCCGACACCAACCGCGATGTGATCGTTCGCTACATTATCAGCGAGGGCACGATCAATCCGTCGGCGGATGGCAATTGGTCGTTTGCGCCATTGCCTGGAACCAGCGTCGTGTTCGAGACCGGCGCCGAGGCCAAGGATTTCATTGCTGAGGTGACGTCGCTGAAGATCGAACCGGCGGGCGAGGGCGAAGCGGGGTTTGCGAAATACCGCATCATCCTCTGAAAATCGGTTCGCGAGACGTCGCGCAATGGGCAGAAGGGCAAGGCGGCGCAGGCCGCCTGCCGGGATTTCGTTGAGGCCGCCCCTACGCCTTGTAGACCACCTGACGGACATCGATGTAGCTGGCCCTAAAGCCGGCTTCGCAATAGTGCAGGTAGAATTCCCAGAGTTTCTTGAAGCGGTCGTCGAAACCGAGCGGAACGATCTTTTCCCATGACGCCCAGAAGCGCTGACGCCATTCGGCGAGTGTGCGCGCATAGTCGTCAGGGAACACGCGCTCGCGCAGATGGGCAAGGCCGTGGTCGGCGCCGAGCGATTTCAGGATCGACGGCGTCGGCAGCATGCCGCCGGGGAAAACATAGCGCTGGATGAAATCGGGCCGGGCGCGATAGGTGTCGTAGGCAGCTTCGTTGATGGTGATGATCTGCAGGCCGGCAGTGCCGCCGGGCTTCAGACAGGCCTTCATCTTGGCGAAGAACACCGGCCAGTATTTTTCGCCGACCGCCTCGAACATCTCGATCGAGGCGATGCGGTCATAGGTGCCGGTCTCGTCGCGATAGTCCTGCAGCTTGATGTCGACCTTGTCGGCAAGGCCTGCCTTCTGGATGCGGGCCTTGGCGAAATCGTGCTGCTCGCGGCTGATCGTCAATCCGGTGACGCGGCAGCCGATTTCGCGCGCGGCAAATTCGGCAAAGCCGCCCCACCCGCAGCCGATCTCCAGCACATGGTCCTTTTTGCCAATGCCGGTGTCCTTGGCCAGTGCGCGATATTTGGCAGCCTGGGCGCTTTCCAGATCATTGGCGCCGGTCGCATAGAGCGCCGACGAATAGGTCATGCTCGGATCGAGCCATTCCTTGTAGAAGGCGTTGCCAAGATCGTAGTGCGCCGAGATGTTGCGTTGCGAGCCGGTGCGGGTGTTTTCATTGAACCAGTGGCGGATGCGCTGGACGGTGTTGATGAGCCAGCTGGCGCCGCCGGCGACACGTTCGCCGATGGCCGAGTTGATGACGAACAGTTCCAGGAAACTGGTGACGTCAGGGCTTTCCCAGTCGCCGTCCATGTAGGATTCGGCAACGCCGATGGTGCCGCCGGTGAAGGCCCGGCCGGGCAAGCGCCAGTTCTTGAGCACCAGTTCGGCGTCGGGACCGGGACCCTTGCCGCCGACGAGAACGGCGCGACCGTCAGGCATTCTCACCTTCAGCGAACCGCGTGGCAGGTTCATCGCCGCCGACAGCACCATGCGCGCCTTGGCCGGCAGGCCTTTGACGATCTCGGCGAAATTGAATTCGTCGAGCTTGACCGCATCGCTCAACACCATGCCGGCCGATGCTGCGCCCTTGTGTTCCTTGTATGCCATTTCACGTCCCTGCACTTCTGCGGGACCGGCACAAAAATCCTCCGGCTCCCACACCCTCTCGCAGTTCATTCGCCAGGTTCGGCCGCCGCTGCCTGATCCCGGGTGCTGGCCGGTTCGGGAGCGGGCGGGCTCGAACGAAAACGCGCGCCCTTTAACCAGAGCTTCAGCGCTTCCCAGTGAATTCCCGCGACAATCTTCCACGTCATTAACGGGAACTTCAAGAGGCAAGCAGCGAGCCGGGCTGTGCCAAGCGGTTGGGCCTGGCCGGCAAAGGTGGCTGACAAGCAGCGCTTCGCCGCTTTCCGTCTCGAGAATGCGCGGGCGCACCACCTTTCCCGGCGGCATGATGTGGAAGTGGCAGCGCGCCCATGTCGATGAACGTCGAGACGTGGAAGACCTTGGTGCGCGCCAGCTGGACGGGCAATCGGCGCTGAGTTTCACGGCGCCACGCGACAAAAATGTCTCTCAGTGTTTCGCAAGCCGACTTGAAGCCAACGAAACGGATTTCAGAGGAAGGTGCCGGCCGGCGTCAAAATCGCTATGGTTGCCGCCGGCTCCATGCGATAGTTTTAGCCATGCGTTATGTTATCGTCATCGTCGCCATCACCTTCTTCCTGATCTGGGACGGCCTCTACAATCAGGGCCACTATCTCGACACGACGGTCAGGGAGATGTCGCGCGTCGTGCGCTATGTCACCGGCGTGGTCTAATTTTTCCATCCAGAAGACCCCTCTGAAGGCCGCCGGGCGCGACATCGTTGCTGGTTGACGCGACGGTCTTGCTGACACAAAAGACGTGGCAAAACCGATCGAGGAGGCTGGCTTGATCCGGCACATTGTTTTCTTCAGCGCGCGACGCACAGAGGATGTCGAAGCCGTGCGCACGGGCTTGCTGGCGCTGGGCAGCATCCCGCATTCCAGCCTCTTCGAAGTGACGCTCAACACCAAAGTCGATCCGCTTTCAGACGCGATCGACGTGGTTGTCTATGCCGAGTTCAGGGATGACGCGGCTCTTGCCGCCTACAAGGCCCACCCGCTCTATGCCGAGACGACCAGCAAGGTCAAACCATTGCGCGAATTGCGCTACTCGGCCGATGTCGTGTCGGCGGCCTGACTGAGCGCCTGCCTCTGCCGGCGCCCGGCGAAATAGCCGGGCAGCACCCCAAATCCTCCGGGCAGGTTGCCAGCTTTGCGCCAGGCTTTCATTTCCGCCAGGGCGGTGCCGAAATGCCCCTGAGCCACCGCCTTCACGACGCCGCGAACCGTAAGGTAGCTGAGAATGGAGCGGTAGCCGGGTGCCTGATAGTCCGGGCAGCGAGCAACAAAATCATCCAGTCCTTCGATGTAGCCGGCATGAGCGTGTGATATCGAGTTGGCTTCCCGATACTTGATGACGTCGGCCGCATTGCCGAAGGCGATGCGATGCTGCCTGCTCAGCCTTATCAGAAACTCGCGGTCCTGGTGGCGATTGAGATCCGGATCGTATCCGCCGACCGACGCAAAAGCGGTCCGGCGAACGGTGACGGTCGAGTTGGTCAGGGGAACACAATGGCAGAACAAGAGCTGCCGCAGCCTTTCTCCTTCGGGTGTGCGGCCGGGCATTTTGTGCAGGCGTCGATACTCCTTCGCAACATCACTGAAGCCGTCGATGGTGCAGGCGATGTCGGGATTTGCATCGAAGAAGGCGATCAGCCTGTCGATGCGTCCGGGGCAGAAGGCATCGTCGGAATCGAGAAAGGCAATGAGCGGCGCGCTGCTCAATGCAGCCCCTTGGTTGCGCGCCCGGTTGGCGCCGCCCGGTGCCGACAGGCGGCGCCAGGCCAGGCGCGGATCGTCGAGCGAAGCCAGATAGCTTTCGGTGTCATCCAGCGAACCGTCGTCGACAACGATCAGTTCGATGTCCGTCCTTGAAATGGACAGAACCGATGCCAGCGTGCGGGGCAGGCTTTCCCGCCGATCCCTCGCCGGAACCACGACGGCAAGCCTGGGGCCCGGGAAGCCCTCTTGTGCGGCTGGAAAGGAGGTTGGCAAGACTGTCACAGGGCAAACTCATACATGTTTGTGCGGGTACAGCCAAAGCCTGCTTTGAACGCCTCGTCGCCGATGGTGAAGTCGAACATCGTGCCGCCATCGGCGGCCCAGGCCGCCATGACACGGTCGAGCGCGACGCGGCCTGGCGAAAATCGGGCATAGGCGGCGTAGTCGCAGGCGAGCAAAATGTAGTAGAAGCGCGCGCCGTCGATCAGGCCGAAGACGATGGCAACGGTGCCATTGCGGGACGCGAGGCGCCAGGTTCGCGCCAGCCCGCAACGCGCTCCGTTGGTGGCGACGTCGATGTAAAATTGCAGGCCATGTGCCGTCTGCAGCGGATCGTCCGGAAAACGCCCGGCGCGGAAATCACGGGCGGCAATCATGACGTCACGCACATCGTCCGGTTCCACCAGTTCCAGCCAAAGCCCGCCTGCCTCAGCCAGCTTGCGCGCCTTGCCGTCAAGCTCTGCCGCATGGCGGGCGCGTAGATTGGTGCGTCGCCATTCGGGATAGGGAAAGCCGTAGCCGACCGCATGGGCACCGAAGCCGAGCGCCTGGGGCTCGCTCCCCAGCAATGAGCGCCACTGCTGCAAATGGTCATGATGAACCGGGCCTATGTTCAGCCCGGCATGGGGACCAAGGATGTCACGAAAACGCCGCGCGGTTTCACCGCCAAGGTCGGTGCCGTCGGCGACAACCGGGCAAGCATAGTCGGTGACGCCGAGAAAGGCATATTCGATCCTGTCCAATCCCTCTTCCATCTTGCGCCGAACCAGTGGCACGACCATGCGGAGTTGGCCGTCCGTGTCGCGGCCCGTCACCACCAGCGGCTCGGCGTTGTGCGCAGGCGCGATGTGACGATAGAAGGCGAGCAGCCAGTCCGGACGCTGGAAGGCAGTCGCTCGTGCGTCGCTGAAAAGCCGGTGGAATTCGCTTGAGCCGAAATCGAAGCGGTCGGTCGCATTGAGAGCGATCGGCCCATGCGCTGCGTCTATCTCTCGCCTGACAAGATCAAGCACGCTTCAGCCCTAGGAAAAGCCGCCTGAACACTTGCTGCGGCAGAAGTGCGGGATCGTCAAGCACGATGCGGCGGCCGGTCGGCATTGCGATGGCGCGCAACGCCCCATACAGCCGGTCTTCACTCAACCGCTGCGTCTCGACCCTGGCGGGGAATGTCTCGCGATAGAGCGTTCTGTGCGAGGCGTGGGCCGGGTTGGTGTTGATCTCGAAAATCTGCGGACGCCCGTCGACCAGTGAAAAGTCGGCGCGGCCATAGTCGATGCCGGCAAGATCGTAAGCTTGCCGCAGCACACCCTCATAGAGATTGTCGACGACGAAGCGGCGCTCATTCTCGACGAAGGTGGCAAACATCGGATGGTCGAGCACACGCTGTTCATCCTGCACGTCCTTGGCCACCCAGCGGAAGTCGACGACGTTGTGATGCGCGATCAGGCGGTAGCCGGCACGATAGGTGGCGAAACGCTGCCAGACGCCGGGGCTGACCTCCTGGCCGGCATATTCGATGACCAGCTTGCCGGCCAGCGGGATGCCGTTTGCCTTCATTCGGCCGATCGTTGCATCGAGCGCCTGCTGGTCGGCAATCAACTCGAAATCGGAGGAGATGTGGTCGAACTCATTGCGGATGAAAACCGGGAAGGAGTCCGGCTGCGGCTGGTTTTCGCAGCGCCATGCCGAGAAACGATTGATCCCGGCCTGCTTCAAGGCTTTCAGCAGGTCATAGCGGCTGCGCACACGGGCCGGGTGGTTGAGCACGCGGGCCCCGCCTTGCTCGAGTTTGTTGGCGACCCTGGCGGCCAGCGCGATCTCGAAATTCGACAGCCGCTCGTGATCGGTGAACACCCATGTGCCGGAGCGCAACTCCTTCTGCCGGAACAGGCGTTCGTAGCTCCATGAGCGCGCGTCGCGCAACTGACGGACCAGATGGCGGACCGTGTAGGCGTGGCTGCGCGTGGTGACGAAATTGATCAAGCAGCGTCCGGCGAACCGCCGCCCTCCTGCAGCGCCAGTGCCTTGGCCCGGCTTGGTGATTGGCTTTCTGAACCCGAAAGAATGGAAGCGTAGAGGTCTAGGTTGAGGGCAACCGCCGAACGCAGCGAGAAATCCCTTGCCCGTTGCTGTCCCCGCTCGACCAGGACACGCCGCGCCTCGCTGTCGGCAAGGAGTTTAAGCGTGCGGTCAATCATGTCTTGCCGCCGTGCTTCGGGCACCAGCGCCAACGCCTCAGGGCTACCGGCAACGTCGACGACACCGCCGACGGCATAGGCTACGGCGGGAACTCCTGCGGCCATCGCTTCGAGCAGGACACTGCCCAACACTTCGCGTCGCGACGGCAAGACCATGACATCGGAGATTCCGAGCGCCTTCTTCACCTCGGCCGGCGAGACAAAGCCGGTTATGGTCCACCAGCCGGGCCGCGAAATCGCCGCGAGTACCTTTTCCAGTTTGCGCCGGTCGGGTCCGTCGCCGCAGATCAGCAGGAAGGTGCCTTTTGCGGACAGGCGCTCGACGAGGGCCGGCAAATCCTGCCAGCCCTTTTCCGCGCTGATGCGGCCGATGAAACTGACGATGGGTCGTCCGGCCGGAATGCCATGTTCGGCGCGAAACGCTTGCAGCACCTCAGGCGCGATCGGGTGCCGAAAGGCGTCTGCGTCGACCGCATCGGCAATCACCGTCACCTGACCACGATCAAGTCCCATCTCGGTGGCCGCGTTCCTGCCATATCGTTCGGTCAGCGCGACGACCCGGTCGGCCGACTGCAAGGCTGCCCGTTCCAGCCAACGGGTAAGGTCATAGGGCTTGCCCTTGAGCCGCAGTGCTTCCTGCAACCCGGACCACAGCGGCGTGTTCATCGAGACGACCAGCGGTATTTTGAGCATGCTGACGACAATGGCGATAGCCCTGCACCAGATGGAATGGTTGAAGTGGATATGGACGATATCATAGCGGCCGCGGGCGCGAAAAAGCTCGGGCAGTGCCGCCAGAAACCATGTGAAGCAGAGCAAGGGACCGGCCGCGAACTTGGGCAACCAGAAGCCGGCGCATTTGACGCGCAAGCGAGGGGAGAGCTGCGCGTGTCTGGGGCTGCCCGGGATATAGGTCGTGAGCACGGTCTGCACTGCGCCGGCCTTGTCCATGCCTTCGGCGATGGTCCAGGTCTGGTTCTGCAATCCACCAACCGGGTCGAACGCGGCAGGCCAGATGCCCGGCCGATAGAAATGCGGTGTGATCCGCAAAACCCTGAGCATGCCGCTGCCCGTCATCAGTTGCTCTGTTCCAGCCGGTATAAAGGGCAGTGGTCGCGGCTCGAAATCGAATCGCAACTTTGACGACATTCATCCAACGCGAAATTCGGGGCATCCCCCGCGCGGGGGATGCCCTACGTCAAATCGCTTGGCGGCAGAAGGGAAAATCGGGACCATTTCTGGGTGTAGTTGCGCTGTCGCCGGCGGCAGGGATTGCGATCAAGTCTTGAACCGATTTGCGGAATGATGCACATCGCGCCTGCATGATACGAACCATAGCTGCCGGCCCGCTCGATCATCTGGTGCTGCCTACGCAGAGCCTCGATGTGGCTCGAGCCCGGCTCACCTCGCTCGGCTTCGTCGTTGCACCGACCGGCGTCCACCCTTTCGGGACGGAAAACTGCTGTGTTTTCCTCGCCGATGGCACCTATCTCGAACCGCTCGCGGTCGGCAATGAACCGGCAGCGGCGAACGCCATTGCCGAGGGTAACGTCTTTGTCACCCGCGATCGTCTCTATCGCGAGACTTTAGGCGATGAGGGGTTTTCCGCCGTAGTTCTGGGGACCGGCAATGCCGACGCGGATCACGCGCGCTTTGTCGAGGCGGGCCTGTCGGCGGGTGACGAGCTGTGCTTTTCGCGCGCCTTCATAGATACGACGGGAAAGAGCGAAACGGCATCGTTCAAACTGGCCTTCGCAGCTGGCAGCAAGGCGACGGATGCGTTCCTGTTCGCCTGCGAGCGGATCAATGCGCCGAAGATCGACCGCACGGTGCTGCAAGCCCATGCCAATGGCGTGACCGGCATCGTCGAAATCGTGGGGGTCAGCGAATCTCCTGCGCAACAACGCCGCTTGATTGCGATCGCAGCGGGCACCGAGGCGGGAAGCGGCACGGCGTTTGAGCTGTCGAATGCGACCTTGACCGTGCTTGAGCCGGCAGATTTTGCGGCGCGCTTCGGCATTTCGGCCGGCGCACCGTCAAAACTGCGCTTTGCTGCAATCGTCTACTCGGTCCGCAATGTCGGCGTCGTTGCAAAGCTGCTTGCAGCCGGCGCCATCGCACACGACATACGCGGCAATCAGATTGTCGTGCCGCCGGCGCCCGGACAGGGCGCGGGTTTCATTTTCCGGGAGATCGCATGAGCAAGCCCAATTCGTCCGTAAGTGCCGGCAAGGTCGTCTTCGCCAACACCGCGCCGCTGTCGCTGATCGCAGGGCCGTGCCAGCTCGAATCGCGCCAGCATGCTTTCGACATGGCCGGTGCGCTGAAGGAGCTGACCGAGAAGCTCGGCATCGGGCTTGTCTACAAAACCAGCTACGACAAGGCCAACCGCACGTCACTTGGCGGCACGCGCGGCGCCGGGCTTGACGCGGCGCTGCCGGTCTTCGACGATTTGCGCCAGGCGTTTTCGCTGCCGATCCTGACCGACGTTCACACCGAGGAACAGTGTGCAATCGTCGCGCCGCATGTCGACATCCTGCAGATACCGGCCTTTCTCAGCCGCCAGACCGATCTGCTGATCGCCGCGGCAAGGACCGGCAAGGTGGTCAATGTGAAGAAGGGCCAGTTCCTGGCACCCTGGGACATGAAGAATGTCGTCGCCAAGGTCACCGATTCCGGCAATGCCAATGTGCTGGTCACCGAGCGTGGCGCGTCCTTCGGCTACAACACACTGGTGTCGGACATGCGCGCGCTGCCGATCATGGCCGAGATCGGCGCGCCGGTGATTTTCGATGCCACGCATTCCGTGCAGCAGCCCGGCGGGCAGGGCGGTTCCACCGGCGGCGATCGGCGTTTTGTCGAGACGCTGGCGCGGGCGGCGGTGGCGGTCGGCGTCGCCGGCGTCTTCATCGAAACCCATCAGGACCCAGACAACGCCCCTTCCGACGGCCCCAACATGGTTCCGCTCAAGGATCTTCCGGCATTGCTCGAAAGGCTGATGGCGTTCGACCGCGTGGCGAAAGCTCGCTAAGCCGTTAATCATCGTCCTCGCCGGGCCTTCTCATGGTGACCGCGAAAACAGCGTAATAATCCACGCCGGGCATCGGTGCGGTGACGGTCAGGATCCAGCGCACATTACCATGCTGGTGCTCGAAAATCGGCGGTCCCACCGAAGGCAGTGCATCGGCAGGGATGGCGAAGGCGAAAGGAATGCCGGCGCTCGATTGCACCGAACCGCGCAGCACGACCACCTTGTCCTGCCATTTGAGTTCATCCTTGTAGGTGGATTTGGTCCCGGCCGTGGCATTCACGATCGGTCCACCGACGCGGTAGGTGCGGATGCATCGAAGCAGCACGGTGTAGTCGCCGTCGGGCGCCAGGTCGCGGCTCGAGCGGATCATCCCTTCGAAGCGCGTTCCCGGGTTGGCGGGGCCGGCAAGCAGTGTCGTGGCGCCGAATTTGCGGACGCGCAGTGTGTCGCGGATCGCTTTCAGCAGTGCGTAAAGGCCGATGACGGCGAACACGACCGGGACGAAGACGAGCGGATTGAACTCGCGGTCGTTAACATTGAAGTTGAGCGGCAGCTCGAAATACCAAGGGAGCAGGACCGCGATCAGGCCCATGGCGCCGGCAAAGAAATAGCCGCTGGAGGCGTTGGCCGCATTGGCGTCGGCCACCGGGACTGGCGGCTCTGCCATGGTCGGCGTATCGGGCTGTTTGGTCATTGCCACCCCCATGAAACGACCGGACTGCCATTTAATGCCACACAGGTTGGCGTGACAATGGCTGCCGCCGGCTTGTGGTCGGCAAAGGCCGGCTGTACGCTTGCCCGGCAAATAAGCGCCTTGGCAGGAGGAAGCCATGTCTGTCGCCCGCGTCACCGAGATCACGTCGTCATCCAAGAAAGGCTTTCAGGACGCCATCGAGAAGGGAATTGCGCGCGCCTCGAAGACTTTGAAAAACGTCGAAGGCGCCTGGATCCAAGACCAGAAGATCGTCGTTGAGGATGGCAAGATCGCTGCTTACCGCGTCAACATGAAGGTCACTTTCATCCTCGCCGAATGAGCGCTTAGCGCTTAAAAAAGTCGGGAACTTTCGCCTGCGCCCCTCATTGTCGGTCCTACGACTACTACAAGGTCATGCCCTACTGGCATTGACCGGCTGACCGACCGCCAGCCGGAATCGAAAAGGCCCCCGGCAAACCGGGGGCCTTTCTTACGTGCGGGGGCTCTACTCAGCCGCCCGGAGGGTTGATAGCTGCATGGCGCCCTGCGGCGACTGCTGACTGTCGCACGACGTCAGGAACGCCGTCGCGATCAGGAACAAACTCACGATACCGCTCAACTGGGACATGGCGAAACTCCTCCTGTTTCGCCCCGCGCAGGTGCGAGCTTAGACCACAAACCAGCCTGCCGTGCATGACTTATAATGACAGCGATTTGCGCTTCGTGAGTCGGTCGAGCAAACGTGACGGCAATATTTGCGAGTGCCCGATTGCGTTTTGCAGCACTTTGGCTAAGAGGGGCGCGACGCTTTCAATCGATCAATCGGGGACATCGCAATGACCGCCATCATCGACATTGTCGGGCGTGAAATCCTGGATAGCCGTGGCAATCCGACCGTCGAGGTCGACGTGGTGCTCGAAGACGGCTCGATGGGCCGTGCAGCTGTACCGTCAGGCGCCTCCACCGGCGCCCATGAAGCCGTTGAACTTCGCGACGGCGGCGCCCGCTACCTCGGCAAGGGCGTGCTTGGGGCCGTCGAGGCCGTGAATGGCGAGCTGTTCGAGGCGATCGGCGGCATGGAAGCCGAAAACCAGATCCATATCGACCAGACGATGATCGAGCTCGACGGCACGCCCAACAAGAGCCGGCTCGGCGCCAACGCCATTCTCGGTGTGTCGCTGGCGGTGGCCAAGGCGGCCGCGGGCGCCTCCGGACTGCCGCTCTATCGCTATGTCGGCGGCGCCAAGGCGCATATCCTGCCGGTGCCGATGATGAACATCATCAATGGCGGCGCGCATGCCGACAACCCGATCGATTTCCAGGAATTCATGATCATGCCGATCGGCGCGCCGACGCTGCGCGAGGGTGTGCGCTGGGGCTCGGAGATCTTCCACACGCTGCGCAAGAAGCTGAAGGACGCCGGCCACAACACCAATGTCGGTGACGAGGGCGGCTTCGCTCCCAATCTGAAGAGCGCGCCGGTAGCGCTCGACTTCATCATGGAATCGATCGAGAAGGCCGGCTTCAAGCCGGGCGAGGACATCGCGCTCGGCCTCGACTGCGCCGCGACCGAGTTCTTCAAGGACGGCAATTACGTCTATGAAGGCGAGAAGAAGAGCCGCGATCCCAAGGCGCAGGCCAAGTACCTGGCCAAGCTTGCCGCCGACTATCCGATCATCTCGATCGAAGACGGCCTGGCCGAGGACGACTGGGAAGGCTGGAAGTACCTGACCGACCTGATCGGCAAGAAGACGCAGCTGGTCGGCGACGATCTGTTCGTCACCAATACGGCGCGGCTGCGCGACGGCATCCGCATGGGGGTCGCCAATTCGATCCTGGTCAAGGTCAACCAGATCGGCTCGCTGACCGAGACGCTCGACGCCGTCGAGACCGCCCACAAGGCCGGCTACACCGCCGTCATGTCGCACCGCTCGGGCGAAACCGAGGATTCGACCATCGCCGATCTCGCAGTCGCCACCAATTGCGGGCAGATCAAGACCGGTTCGCTGTCGCGCTCCGACCGCATGGCCAAGTACAACCAACTCATCCGCATCGAGGAAGAACTGGGCAAGCAGGCGCGCTATGCCGGCAAGTCGGTTGTGAAAAGCTGATCCCGGAAAAATATCCGGAATGACGAGGGCGGGAACATTCCCGCCCTTTTTCGTGTCTGGCACGCCAAATCCGGAAGTCCGTAACCGTCCATTAAGCACAATCGGGCGAGATGGGGTGGCAGAGGATTGGGATCATGTGGACACGCCAGCACAAGCAGAGAAACACCGGCCGGCTGATCATCCCGTCGCTCTGCGTGGCGTTCCTGGCTTATTTCGGCTTCCACGCCTATCATGGTGAGTTCGGCATCTATTCCAAATATCAACTCGAAGCACAGACCGTCGAACTGCAAGGCAAGCTTGACACCATCAAGGCGCGCCGGGTCGATCTGGAGCGGCGCGTGCAGCTGATGCATGAGGGCACGCTGGAGAAGGACATGCTTGACGAGCAGGCGCGCAAGGCGCTCAATCTGTCCCAGGCCGACGAAATCACCATCATGTTGCCGGCTTCCTCGAAATAACTCGATTTCAGTTAATCGCTGTTATATCAAATGATTTTAATCGCTTAGACGCATGACAGCCATGCATTTTTCTGCATGGCGAAACGCTTTCTCGCGTGTTAGCCTCACACAAATCGGTGGGGAGAGCTGATCTCCCCCGGAGCAGATTTCATCTTGCTCCAGTGTCCACAAAGAGACGCCAACAGGGAGTGATGCATGGCCACCGCCGCCAGAAAAGCGCCTGCCAAATCGACAAAAATTTCGGGTCTTTCCGCCCCCAAGCCAGCTGATTTCAGCAAGGACGAGGAGGTTGCCGCCTACCGGCACATGCTGCTCATCCGCCGCTTCGAGGAAAAGGCCGGCCAGCTCTATGGCATGGGCTTCATCGGCGGTTTCTGCCACCTCTATATCGGCCAGGAAGCGGTCGTCACCGGCATGAAGATGGCGCTGATCGATGGCGATCAGATGATCACCGCCTATCGCGACCACGGCCACATGCTGGCGATGGAGCTGTCGCCGCGCGGCGTCATGGCCGAGCTGACCGGGCGCCGTGGCGGCCTGTCGCGGGGCAAGGGCGGCTCCATGCACATGTTCTCCAAGGAGAAGCATTTTTACGGCGGCCACGGCATTGTCGGTGCACAGGTGTCGCTCGGCACGGGCCTGGCCTTCGCCAACCGCTACCGCGACAACAACAATGTGTCGCTGACCTATTTTGGCGATGGCGCGGCCAACCAGGGCCAGGTCTATGAAAGCTTCAACATGGCCTCGCTGTGGAAGCTGCCGGTGATCTACATCATCGAGAACAACCGCTACGCCATGGGCACTTCGGTGTCGCGCTCGTCGGCCGAAACGAATTTTTCGCATCGCGGCGCCTCGTTCAAGATTCCCGGCATTCAGGTCGACGGCATGGATGTGCGTGCGGTCAAAGCCGCCGGCGATCAGGCGACCGAATGGTGCCGCGCCGGCAATGGACCGATCATCCTCGAGATGCAGACCTATCGCTATCGCGGCCACTCGATGTCGGATCCGGCCAAATACCGCTCTAAGGAAGAAGTGCAGAAGATGCGCTCCGACCATGATCCGATCGAACAGGTCAAGGCGCGCCTGATCGCCAAGAAGTGGGCCGACGAGGACCAGCTCAAGACCATCGACAAGGAGGTCCGCGACATCGTCGCCGACGCCGCCGAATTTGCCCAGAACGATTCAGAGCCGGATCCGTCCGAGCTCTGGACCGACATCGTATTGTAACGGGAGGGCAAGGACATGCCGATCGAAATTCTCATGCCCGCTCTCTCGCCGACCATGGAAGAGGGCAATCTTTCCAAGTGGTTGAAGAACGAAGGCGACAAGGTCGTCGCCGGCGACGTGATCGCCGAGATCGAGACCGACAAGGCGACGATGGAAGTCGAAGCCGTCGACGAAGGCACGCTGGCCAAGATCGTGGTTCCCGCCGGCACCGAAGGCGTCAAGGTCAATGCCGTGATCGCCGTGCTTGCGGTTGAAGGCGAAGACACCGACCAGGCCGGGGAAGGCATCGGCGAAGAGCCCGCCAAGCCTGAGGTGGCGGCGCCTGCTGCTGCCAAGAGCGAGGCCGCGGCACCTGTCGCTGCGGCGCCGAAGACCGAGATCGCCGCCGATCCGGATATCCCTGCCGGCACCGAAATGGTCTCGACCACGGTGCGCGAGGCGCTGCGTGACGCGATGGCCGAGGAAATGCGCCGCGACGGTGACGTCTTCGTCATGGGCGAGGAGGTCGCCGAATACCAGGGCGCCTACAAGATCACGCAAGGGCTGCTGCAGGAATTCGGACCCCGGCGTGTCGTCGACACGCCGATCACCGAGCACGGCTTTGCCGGCGTTGGCGTCGGTGCTGCAATGGCAGGTCTGAGGCCGATCGTCGAATTCATGACCTTCAACTTCGCCATGCAGGCGATCGACCAGATCATCAACTCCGCCGCCAAGACGCTCTATATGTCCGGCGGCCAGATGGGCGCGCCGATCGTCTTCCGTGGACCGAATGGTGCGGCCGCCCGCGTCGCCGCCCAGCATTCGCAGTGCTACGCCGCCTGGTACAGCCATATTCCCGGTCTTAAGGTGGTGATGCCCTACACGGCGGCTGACGCCAAGGGCCTGCTGAAGGCCGCCATCCGCGACCCGAACCCGGTCATCTTCCTCGAGAACGAAATCCTCTACGGTCAGTCCTTCGACGTGCCGAAGCTCGACGATTTCGTGCTGCCGATCGGCAAGGCGCGCATCCACAAGACTGGCAAGGACGTCACCATTGTCTCGTTCGGCATCGGCATGACCTACGCAGTCAAGGCGGAAGCTGAATTGCGCGCCATGGGCATCGACGTCGAGATCATCGATCTCAGGACCATCCGTCCGCTCGATCTCGACACGATCATCGCCTCGGTCAAGAAGACCAACCGCCTGGTGGTGGTGGAAGAAGGCTATCCGCAGAGCTCGGTCGGCGACCACATCGCCAACCAGGTGTCGCAGCGCGCCTTCGACTTCCTCGACGCGCCGGTGATCACCATTGCCGGCAAGGACGTGCCGATGCCTTATGCAGCGAACCTCGAAAAGCTGGCCTTGCCGAATATCGGCGAGGTGGTCGAGGCCGTCAAAGCCGTCACGTATCGCTAGGATACAGCGCCTATGCCGTCCTTCTGGGTTCTGGCCGCCGTTATTGTCCCCACCGTCGCCGTGGCCTTTTTCGTGCGCCGCATGACCGGGAAGTTCGATGCGGTTTTGCTGATGCTCAGCGGGGCCGCTTCGCTTGTCCTGGCAATCGTTGCAACCGGTTCCGCACAACTTGATCAGACCGGTGGCATGATGAGCCTCGAAATGAGCAAAAACAGCTTCCATTTCGGGTTCTTGCCACCTGTGTTCATCGTCGCCACGCTGACCGTCATGCGCGGCCTGTTCAAATTCATTCAGGAGTGAGCGATGCCCATCAACATCACCATGCCGGCACTCTCGCCAACGATGGAAGAAGGCAATCTTTCCAAATGGCTCGTGAAAGAGGGCGACAAGGTTTCGCCCGGCGACGTGATTGCCGAGATCGAGACCGACAAGGCGACGATGGAAGTCGAGGCCGTCGATGAAGGCACGGTTGCCAAGCTGGTCGTTCCCGCGGGCACCGAGGGCGTCAAGGTCAACGCGCTGATCGCCATTCTTGCCGGCGAAGGCGAGGATGCCGGTGCCGCGGCAAAGGGCGGTGGCAGTGCCGCGCCTAAGGCCGAGGCGCCGAAAGCCGATGCGCCCAAGGCTGAAGCATCGAAGCCGGAAGCTGCGGTGGCGCCTGCGCCGGCGAAGGCGGCTCCGGCCGCCAATGGTCGTGCAAGCGGCGAGCGCTCCTTTGCTTCGCCACTGGCTCGTCGCATCGCAAAGGACGCCGGCGTCGATGTGTCTGCCGTCACCGGCACCGGCCCGCATGGCCGTGTCGTCAAGGCCGATGTCGAGGCAGCGATTGCCGGCGGCGGCGCCAAGGCAGCGCCTGCCGCGAAAGCAGCGACTGCTGGTGCACCAGCGCCTGCTGCTGCAGCACCCGCGCCAAAGGCGATGTCGGACGAACAGGTGCTGAAACTGTTTGCCGAAGGCTCCTACGACCTCGTCCCGCACGACAATATGCGCAAGACCATCGCGCGCCGCCTGGTCGAGGCCAAGAGCACCATCCCGCATTTCTACCTGACGCTCGATTGCGAGCTCGATGCGCTTCTCGCGCTGCGCACGCAGCTCAATGCCGCTGCCCCGGTGAAGAAGACCGAGAAGGGCGAAGTGCCGGCCTACAAGCTGTCGGTCAACGACATGGTGATCAAGGCGATGGCGCTGGCGCTGAAGGCGGTGCCGGATGCCAATGCGTCCTGGACCGACAGCGCCATGGTCAAGCACAAGCATACCGATGTCGGCGTTGCCGTGTCGATCCCCGGCGGACTGATCACGCCGATCATCCGGCACGCGGACGAAAAGACGCTATCGGTCATTTCCAACGAGATGAAGGACCTGGCCAGCCGCGCCCGCAGCCGCAAGCTGAAGCCTGAGGAGTATCAGGGCGGCACCACGGCGGTGTCCAATCTGGGCATGTTCGGCATCAAGGACTTTGCCGCCGTGATCAACCCGCCGCATGCGACGATCCTGGCGGTGGGTGCCGGCGAGCAGCGCGCGGTAGTCAAGAACGGCGAGATCAAGGTTGCCACTGTCATGTCGGTGACGCTGTCGACCGATCACCGCGCCGTCGATGGCGCGCTCGGCGCCGAACTGCTGGTCGCCTTCAAGCGACTCATCGAAAACCCGATGGGCATGCTGGTCTAGGAAGGAAAAGGGCGGTGCGGAAATTCGTCACCAGCCTTTTTGCCCTGATCCTTTCCGGCCTGGCCGGCGGGCTGGTGGCTCAGGAACTGGCCGTGATCACCAATGCGCAGGAAGAATACATCCTCGTCTTCATGGCTTCGGTGTTGGTGACCTGCATCGTCAGCTTTGTCTTCTTCGTCGCGCAGTTCATGACCGATCCGGTGGCGGCCGTGGCAAGGGCGGGCAGGTGGTCGCTGATCGTCTTCGCGGTATTGATTGCCCTGCTGGTCGCCTTGATCCTCTACGCCGACAGCAGTGCGGCGGTGGTGAACAAGGACATTCCGATGGTTGCCGGCCTTGGCCTGCCGGGTCTGGTGACAATCGTGGTGCAATGGCTGTTCGTACGCTGGCGTGTAAGACGCGGGCTGGTCAAGGCAGAGGCAAGCGCATGAAAACCATTCTCTGCTACGGCGATTCCCTGACCTGGGGCTATGACGCGGCGAGCCTCGGCCGCCATGCGCTGGAAGACCGCTGGCCGAGCGTGCTGCAGGTAGCGTTGGGCGGCGATGTCGAAATAATCGCCGAAGGCCTGAACGGTCGCACCACCGCGTTCGACGATCATCTGGCCGGTGCCGACCGCAACGGCGCAAGGGTGCTGCCGACAGTCCTGACGACGCATGCGCCGCTCGACCTGATCGTCATCATGCTCGGCGCCAACGACATGAAGCCGTGGATCCATGGCAATCCGGTCGCGGCCAAGCAAGGCATCCAGCGGCTGATCGACATCGTGCGCGGTCACGACTATCCGTTCGACTGGGCCGCACCGCAGATCCTGATCGTCGCGCCGCCCGCGGTCAGCCGCACTGACAATGCCGAATTCAAGGAAATGTTTGCCGGCGGCGACGAAGCCTCAAAGCGGCTGGCGCCGCAATATTCCGCGCTTGCCGACGAGGCCGGCTGCGGCTTCTTCGATGCCGGTACGGTAGCGACGACCACGCCTCTCGATGGCGTGCATCTCGACGCTGAAAACACGCGCAACATCGGCAACGCGCTGGCGCCGCTGCTGCGCGTGATGCTGGAACTCTAGCGAAAGAAAATCAGGGAGAAAACCCGTGGCTGAATCCTACGACGTCATCATCATCGGCTCCGGTCCCGGCGGCTATGTCACGGCGGTGCGTTCCGCGCAGCTCGGCTTCAAGACGGCGATCGTCGAGCGTGAGCATCTCGGCGGCATCTGCCTCAACTGGGGTTGTATTCCGACCAAGGCGCTGCTGCGCTCGGCCGAGATCATGCACTATTCCGATCATCTGAAGGACTATGGCTTGAAGCTCGACGGCAAGGTCAGCGTCGACACCGCTGCCGTGGTCGACCGCTCGCGAAAAGTCTCGCTGCGGCTGAATGGCGGTGTTTCCTTCCTGATGAAGAAGAACAAGGTCGACGTCATCTGGGGCGAGGCCAAGTTCTCGAAGCCGGGCGAGATCATCGTCTCCCAGACGGCCAAGAAGCCGATGCAGCCGCAGCCGCCGGTGCCGAAGGGCGTCAAGGGCGAGGGCACCTACACCGCCAAGCACATCATCCTGGCGACAGGCGCCCGGCCGCGGGCGTTGCCCGGCATCGAGCCGGACGGCAAGCTGATCTGGACCTATTTTGAGGCGATGGTGCCGAAGGAGATGCCGAAATCGCTGCTGGTGATGGGCTCCGGCGCCATCGGCATCGAGTTCGCTTCCTTCTACCGCACCATGGGCGCGGAGGTGACGGTGGTCGAACTATTGCCGGCGGTGATGCCGGTCGAGGATGCCGAGGTCTCGAAATTCGCGCAGAAGCAGTTCGAGAAGCAAGGCATGAAGATCATCCTCGAAGCCAAGGTGACCAAGGTCGAGAAGGGTGCGAATTCGGTCACCGCGCATGTCGAGATGAAGGACGGCAAGGTCGAGAAGATCACCGCCGACCGCATGATCTCGGCCGTCGGCGTACAAGGCAATATCGAGGGCCTCGGGCTGGAAACGCTCGGCGTGAAGACCGAGCGCGGCTGCATCGTCGTCGATGGTTATGGCAAGACCAATGTGCCCGGCATCTACGCCATCGGCGACGTCGCGGGACCACCGATGCTCGCCCACAAGGCCGAGCATGAGGGCGTGATCTGCGTCGAAAAGATCGCAAATGTACCCGGCGTGCATGCCATCGACAAGCTGAAGATCCCCGGCTGCACCTATTGCAACCCGCAGGTCGCCTCCGTCGGCCTCACCGAAGCCAAGGCAAAGGCCGAGGGCAAGGACATCCGTGTCGGCCGCTTCCAGTTCGCCGCCAATGGCAAGGCGATCGCGCTCGGCGAGGACCAGGGTTTCATCAAGACCATTTTTGACAAGAAGACCGGCCAGCTGCTCGGCGCGCATATGGTCGGCGCCGAAGTGACCGAGCTGATCCAGGGTTTTGTCGTGGCGATGAACCTCGAAACCACCGAGGAAGAGCTGATGCACACCATCTTCCCGCATCCGACACTGTCGGAGATGATGAAGGAGAGCGTGCTCGACGCCTATGGCCGCGCGCTCAACGCATGATAAATTGCTGCCGCGAGACTCAGACGCATGCGCTGGAGGAACCTTACGGCAAGGCAGTTCGTTTCCGGATGCATTTTTACCTGACACAGGAGGAGTTGGCATATGGACGTGAATGGCGTGGGCTGGATTGCGGCGATCATCATCGGCGGGTTGGCCGGGTGGTTCGCCGAGATGGTCATGAAGAGCAACACCGGCATCTTCATGAACATCATTATGGGCATTGTCGGCGCGGTGGTGCTGAATGCAATTCTCAGGGCGCTCAACATCGAACCCTTCGGCGTCGGCTGGTTCGCCTATCTGATCACCGGCTTCATCGGCGCCTGCCTGCTGATCTTTGCTGGGCGGGTCATACGCCGCTAGATCCCGCTATGCGAAAAAGGCTGTGGCGGCATGCGTCGCCGCGGCCTTTTTCTTTGCTTCGAAAAGTCTTAAGTGACGTTCTAGAGGCGAACGCCGACGGGCGGACGCCAACAAGTCAGGTTTGAGATGGTCACTGTTCTCGACACGATCGCCAACGCGCCGCGCCTGCGGCACCCCGAGAAAGCGCACAAGCCCGACCAGGAAGTGCTGCGCAAGCCCGACTGGATCCGCGTCAAGGCGCCGGTGTCCAAGGGCTATGCCGAGACACGCGAGATCGTGAAGTCGCACAAGCTGGTCACGGTTTGTGAAGAGGCGGGCTGTCCCAACATCGGCGAATGCTGGGAGAAGAAGCACGCCACCTTTATGATCATGGGCGAGATCTGCACACGCGCCTGCGCCTTCTGCAATGTCGCCACCGGTATCCCGACCGTGCTCGATGCCGACGAGCCGGCGCGCGTCGCGCACGCTGTGAAGCAGATGGGCCTGACCCATGTCGTCATCACCTCCGTCGACCGTGACGATCTGGCCGACGGTGGTGCCCAGCATTTCGCCGAGGTCATCCGCGCCATTCGCGCGGCAACGCCTTTGACGACCATTGAGATCCTGACGCCCGACTTCCTGCGCAAGGAAGGCGCGCTGGAGATTGTGGTCGCGGCCAAGCCGGACGTCTTCAACCACAATCTGGAGACAGTGCCGTCGAACTACCTGACGGTGCGTCCGGGTGCGCGCTACTTCCACTCGATCAGGCTGCTGCAGCGGGTCAAGGAGCTCGATCCGTCTATCTTCACCAAGTCCGGCATCATGGTTGGGCTCGGCGAAGAGCGGAACGAGATCCTGCAATTGATGGACGATCTGCGCTCGGCCAATGTCGACTTCATGACCATCGGCCAGTATCTGCAGCCATCGAAGAAGCACCATCCGGTCATCCGCTTCGTAACGCCGGAGGAGTTCAAGTCCTTCGAGACGATCGGCCGGACCAAGGGTTTCCTGCTGGTGGCGTCGAGCCCGCTGACGCGCTCGTCGCATCACGCCGGCGACGATTTCGCCAGGCTGCGCGCAGCGCGTGAGGCGCTGCTCAAGAAATCAGCCTAACACGCTGGTTTCATGCCGAAATTCGAAGCCACTCGCCGCGTTTCCCACACGCCGGAGCAGATGTTCGCGCTGGTCGCGGATGTCGAGGCCTATCCCCAATTTCTGCCGCTTTGCGAGGCGCTGACGGTTCGTTCGCGCAAGGAGCGCGACGGCCGCACCATCCTCGTCGCCGACATGACCATCGGCTACAAGGCGATCCGCGAGACGTTTACGACGCAGGTGCTGTTGAAGCCCGACGAGAACGCCATCGACGTCAAATACATCGACGGCCCGTTCAAATATTTGAGCAATGTCTGGCGTTTCGAGCCGGCCGCTGACGGCTGTACCGTGCGCTTCTTCATCGACTACGAGTTCAAGAGCCGCATTCTGGGCGCGGTGATGGGAACCATGTTCGACCGCGCCTTCCGCATGTTCGCCGAGGCTTTCGAGAAGCGCGCCGACGTCATCTATGGAAAGCCAGCTTAACTTGCGCCCAGTGCACGCAACCCGAGTTGCAGCGCGTGCCTCACCGTCTCGTGTCGGATGAATTCGCGACCCTTGTGGCCAAACAGCTGGCGCTCGGCGACAACCGGCTGGCCGGCGAGCGCCAGGCCGAACCAGACAAGACCGACCGGCTTGTCGGCCGAGCCGCCGCTTGGGCCGGCAATGCCGGTAACGGCCAGAGAAAGGCTCGCGCGCGAATGCGCCAGCGCGCCGACCGCCATCTCCAGCACCGTTTCGCGCGAGACGGCACCATGAACGTCGAGCGTGGCGGCGGATACGCCGAGCATCTCCATCTTGGCTTCGTTGGAATAGGTGATGAAACCGCGGTCGACCACCGCGGAGGAGCCGGCAATGTCGGTCAGCGCGGCGATGATCAGGCCGCCGGTGCAGCTTTCGGCCGTCGCCAGCATGATGCCGCGTTGCTGGCACGCCAGGAGCACGGCGTTTGCGAGTTCGGCGTTGCTCATGCGGGGACCTCGCCTGGAAACACCACGCTGGCGGTGGCAATCGCGGCTATGCCTTCCTCGCGGCCGACAAAACCGAGCTTTTCGTTGGTTGTCGCCTTGATCGAGATCCGGTCGCTGGAAATCCCCAGCATCTCCGAAAGGGCTGCCGTCATTGCCTCGCGGTGCGGGCCGACGCGCGGCGACTCGCAGATCAGCGTGATGTCGGCATTGGCGATGCGCCCGCCACGCGCGCGCACCAGCTTTGCCGCGTGCTCCACGAAGATTTTTGAAGCCGCGCCTTTCCATTGCGGGTCGGAGGGCGGGAAATGCGTGCCGATGTCGCCGGCGCCACAGGTGGCGAGCAGCGCGTCGGTCAAGGCATGCAGGCCGACATCGGCATCCGAGTGGCCGGACAGTTTCTGGCCGTGCGGAATGGCAACACCGCAGAGCGTGACATGGTCGCCGGGTTCGAAGGCATGGACGTCATAGCCATTGCCGGTGCGGATGTCGGGAAAACGCGGCCGTTCGCCGGAAAGCCGCTGATCCGCCATCGCAATATCCCTTGCCCAGGTCAGTTTGACATTGTCCGGTGATCCCGGAACGATTTTTACCGGAATATGCGCCCATTCGGCGATCGCGGCGTCGTCGGTGAAATCCGTTTTGCCCAGATGATGGGCCTTTTCGTGCGCAGCCAGGATCGGCCAGAACGGAAAACCCTGCGGCGTCTGCGCGGCATGAAGACCATTTCTGGAAACCGTCTCTTCGATCATGCCGGCGGCCGACTCGCGCTTCAGCGTGTCGGCGACGGGCAGAGCGGGCAGGGCGCCCTGGCGCTCGCCGATCGCCTCGATCGTGCGGTCTATCAGGCCGGCGTCGACGAAGGGACGCACGGCGTCGTGAACGAGAACCCGGCTCGGCGCATGTTCCCTCAGGGCAAGCAGGCCGAGCCGAACCGACGCCTGCCTTGACTCTCCGCCGATGACGGCTGTGACCCGGTCGGCATTTGCGCCTGCCGCGCGGCGGAAAAGCGCGCGGTCGTCGGCATGGATGGCGACAACGACGGGACCGGTTCTCGGATGCGACAGAAACATATCGAGCGTGTGCGCAATGACGGCGCTGCCGCCGATGCTTTGGTACTGCTTTGGTCCATCGGCCTGGCCGGCTCGCGCGCCGCGGCCGGCGGCGACGATGACCACGCCAACTTTGTCGTCTCCCAACGCCTGGTTTTCGCTTGCATCTGTCATGTCGAGACGCTTAGTCGTGGCCAAGGCCGAAGGCCAGCATTTTCCCAAATGCGCCTTAATGTGGCGTCATTCCGCGTTGCACATTGCCGCAGTTCTGGCTAGAGAATGTGCAGCAATTGAACATGCTTGGTTTTTGTGCATGCCTGATGTGACCAAATTGGCTTCGCCACTGGACGTGGGCGGTGTGAGAATCCGCAATCGCGTCTTTCTTGCGCCGATGTCGGGCATCACCGACGAACCCTTCCGGCAGCGCGCCTATGCGCATGGCGCAGGCCTCGTCGTCTCCGAAATGGTGGCCAGTGGTGAGCTTGCCAAGGGCAGGGCGGGCTGCGACTTGCGCATCCGTCACTCCGGTCTGCCGGTTCACATGGTCCAGCTTGCCGGCCGCGAGGCCGCGCATATGGCTGAAGGCGCGCGAATCGCTGCCGGCGAGGGCGCCGACATTGTCGACATCAACATGGGCTGCCCCGCCAAGAAGGTGACGGGCGGCTATGCCGGTTCGGCGCTGATGCGCGATCTCGACCACGCTCTGTCGCTGATCGAGGCCGTGGTTGGCGCCGTCGAGGTCCCGGTCACGGTCAAGATGCGGCTCGGCTGGGACGAAAGCGCGCTCAACGCGCCAATGCTGGCGCGCCGGGCCGAACAGGCCGGTGTCAGGATGGTGACGGTGCATGGCCGCACGCGCTGCCAGTTCTATCAAGGCAAGGCCGACTGGCGCGCCATCGCCCGCATCAAGGACGCTGTGTCGATCCCGGTCGTCGCCAATGGCGATGTCGGCTCGCCGGCAGAGGCCGCCGATATCCTCGACCAGTCGGGCGCCGATGCAGTGATGATCGGCCGCGCTCACTATGGCGCGCCATGGACGGCCGGCAGCATCGCGGCGGCGGCAGCGGGCAATCCAGCCTCCGGCATCCCGGAAAGCCCGGCAGCCATGGCCGACTACATCATCTCGCACTATGAGAACATGCTGACCCTCTATGGCGTCGAGAGCGGCCTGCGTCAGGCACGCAAGCATCTCGGCTGGTATCTCGACCGCCACGCCGCCGGCGTTGCCGACGACCGGCGAAAGGCGATCCTCACCTCGTTCGAACCCGCACGTGTCATCGCTGAGCTGCGCGATGTGTTTTCAAGCGCTGCCGACGCGGTGAAGCTGCGGAGCGCGGCATGAACGCCACTGTGCCACAGGGTGCCGACAAGGCGAACGCCGCCCATATCGTGCTCAACACCATCCGCCGGCCGGTGATCATGGTCGACGCGGAAGGCTTCATCACCTACGCCAATGCCGATGCCGAAGACTTCTTTCGCTCGAGCGCGACCATGCTGGCTCGCAATACACTGCCCAAGCTCATTCCTTTCGGCAGTCCGCTGCTGACGCTTGTCGACCAGGTGCGTGAGCGCTTGGCGCCGGTCAACGAATACCGGGTGGACGTGTCATCGCCACGGCTTGGCATCGAAAAGGTCGTCGACCTCTACGTTGCGCCGGTGCCGGAATTCCCGGGCTCGGTCGTGGTGATGTTCCAGGAACGGTCGATGGCCGACAAGATCGACCGGCAAATGACGCATCGCGGCGCGGCGCGCTCGGTCACCGGCCTTGCCGCCATGCTTGCGCACGAGATCAAGAACCCGCTGTCGGGCATACGCGGTGCTGCCCAGCTGCTCGAACTCTCGGCTTCCGACGAAGATCGCGCGCTGACCCGGCTGATTACCGACGAGACTGACCGCATCGTCTCGCTGGTCGACCGCATGGAGGTGTTTTCCGACGAGCGGCCGATCGACCGCTACCCCGTCAACATCCATGTCGTGCTCGACCATGTGAAGGCGATCGCCAAGAACGGTTTTGCCAAGCGAATCAAGATATTGGAGGATTATGATCCATCATTGCCTCCGGTGTTCGCCAATCGCGACCAGCTGATCCAGGTGTTCCTCAACCTGGTCAAAAACGCCGCCGAGGCGATCGGCAGCGACCCGCAAGGCGAGATCATCCTGTCGACCGCTTTCCGGCCAGGCATCCGCGTTTCCGTGCCGGGGACGCAGGATCGCGTCTCGCTGCCGCTGGAATTCTGCGTGCGCGACAATGGTTCGGGTGTTTCGGAAGACATCCTGCCGATCCTGTTCGACCCGTTCATAACCACCAAGCCGAATGGTTCGGGCCTCGGCCTGGCGCTGGTGGCGAAAATCGTCGGCGAGCATGGCGGCATCATCGAATGCGATTCGACGCCGCGCGGAACCACCTTCCGCATCCTGATGCCGGCCTGGAAAGAAACACCCTACGACGCTGCCGATGATGAAGGCGAAGGAGACCGCAAATGACGGTTCGCGGCAATATTCTCGTCGCCGACGACGATGCAGCCATCCGCACCGTGCTCAATCAGGCGCTGTCGCGCGTCGGCCATGAGGTGCGCGTGACCTCCAACGCCTCGACGCTGTGGCGCTGGGTGGCGGCGGGCGAGGGCGATCTGGTGATCACCGACGTGGTGATGCCCGACGAGAACGCCTTCGACATGCTGCCGCGCATCAAGAAGGCACGGCCGGAACTGCCGGTTATCGTCATGAGTGCCCAAAACACCTTTATGACCGCGATTCGCGCCTCCGAAACCGGCGCTTACGAGTATCTGCCGAAGCCGTTCGACCTGACCGAGCTGCTCAACATCGTCAACCGGGCGCTGTCCGAGCCGAAGCGGCCGAAGATTGACACGGGACCGGCCGAGCAGCTGGAAACGATGCCGCTGGTCGGCCGCTCGGCGGCCATGCAGGACATCTACCGCATGCTGGCGCGCATGATGCAGACCGACCTGACGGTGATGATCTCAGGCGAGTCGGGCACCGGCAAGGAACTCGTCGCCCGGGCGTTGCACGAATATGGCCGCCGCCGTGGCGGCCCGTTCGTGGCCATCAACATGGCGGCGATCCCACGCGACCTGATCGAATCGGAACTGTTCGGCCACGAGAAGGGCGCCTTCACCGGCGCACAGAACCGTTCCACCGGCCGTTTCGAACAGGCTGAAGGCGGCACGCTGTTCCTCGACGAGATCGGCGATATGCCGATGGAAGCGCAGACGCGGCTGCTGCGCGTGCTGCAGCAGGGCGAATACACCACGGTCGGCGGACGCACGCCGATCAAGACGGATGTGCGCATTGTCGCGGCCACCAACAAGGACCTGCGAACGCTGATCAACCAGGGGCTGTTTCGCGAGGATCTTTTCTACCGCCTGAACGTCGTGCCGCTGAGGCTGCCGGCGCTGCGCGAGCGGTCCGAGGATGTTCCCGATCTGGTTCGCCACTTCTTCAAGCTTGGCGCCCTGGAAGGCCTGCAGACCAAGCGCATTTCCTCTGGCGGCATCGAGTTGATGAAGCGCTACCCGTGGCCTGGCAATGTGCGCGAACTGGAAAACCTGGTTCGCCGGCTTGCCGCGCTCTACTCCCAGGACGAGATTTCGGCCGAGATCATCGAAGCCGAACTGAAGACCGGCGAGCGGCCGGTGGTTCCTGGCGGCGGCAACCTCATCCCGGACGACCTGTCCATCGGCCAGGCGGTGGAGCATTTCCTGCAGCGCTATTTTACGTCATTCGCCGGCGAATTGCCGCCTGCCGGTCTCTACCAGCGCATTCTTTCCGAGGTTGAATATCCGCTGGTGCTGGCCTCGATGACGGCAACGCGCGGCAACCAGATCAAGGCCGCGGAATTGCTGGGCCTGAACCGCAACACGCTGCGCAAGAAGATCCGCGAACTCGGCGTCAACGTCTACAAGTCGTCGCGGCAGGTGTAGCGCAGGCTCTTTTCCGGGGATCGAGCGCCGAAAGATTTCCGTCTCGGCCACACTTGTTGCATAATCGCCACAATGCGTTGCATACATCCGACGCAATCAATGGCTCCAGACGGCGACATGGCTCTGCAGGCTCCGACACTGAACGAACCGCTTTTCAGCGAACCCGGCGCCAGGGATGGCCGCCGGCTGCTTGCGCTGCCCGGTGTCGTTGCGATTGCCGGTGCGCTGATTACGGCAGCGATCTCGTTTGCCATTCTGGTCGGCGCCACGCCGATCACCCCGGACGAGAAGACGACGCTGGCGCTCATTGCGCTCAATGCGACATTCGTCCTGTTCCTGATTGCGCTGGTCGGCCGCGAGGTGCATCGCATTGCTATGGCGCGCCGGCACGGCAAGGCGGCGTCGCGGCTGCATGTGCGCATCGTGGCGATGTTTGCGCTGGTCGCCGCCATCCCCGCCATCATGGTGGCCATCATCGCCTCGATCACGCTCGACATCGGCCTCGACCGCTGGTTCGAGATTCGCACCAAGACGATCGTCAATTCGTCACTGTCGATCGCCGATGCCTATGTGCAGGAAAACGCCCGCAACCTGCAGGGCACGACATTGTCGATGGCCTATGACCTCGATGCGTCACGCTCACTCTACGGCCTTGATCGCACCGGCTTTCTCGACCTGATGAACAAGGAAGCCGTAGGACGGACGCTGGCCCATGCCGCGCTGATCAAGCCCGACGGCTCGTTCGTCATGAGCGCCAAGACCGACACGGATTTCGCCATGCCCGAGCCGCCGGAAGGCGCCGTGGCCAGTGCGGCCGATGGCAAGCCGGTGCTGATCGAGCCGAAGACGCGCAACATCATGGGCGCCATCGTCAAGTTGCGCGAGATCGAAGGGCTCTATCTCTACACCATTCGCCTCGTCGATCCCGAAGTCATCAAGGCGCGGCAGATCGTCCAGTCCAACACCGCCGAATACCGCGGCCTGGAAGAAAATCGCCGGACGTCGCAGGTGGCGTTTGCGCTTCCGTATCTGTCCCTGACGCTGATCATCATCCTGTCCGCCATCTGGACCGGCATTGCGGTCGCCGACCGCCTGGTGCGGCCGATCCGCCAGCTCATCGGTGCCGCCGACGAGGTCGCCACCGGCAATCTCGACGTCGCCGTGCCGGTTCGACCCTCCGACGGCGATGTCGCATCGCTTGGCGACACGTTCAACAAGATGCTGCTGGAGCTGAAATCGCAGCGCAACGAGATCCTGTCGGCCAAGGATCTGATCGACGAGCGCCGGCGTTTTTCGGAAGCGGTGCTTGCCGGCGTCACCGCCGGCGTCATCGGCGTCGATCCCTACGGCATCGTTACCATCGTCAACAAATCGGCCGAGACGATGCTGGCCATATCCGCGACGGCCGCGCTCGGGCAGAACCTTTCCGCCGTGCTGCCGCATGTCGGCCGTGTCTTCGAAATCGGCCGCAAGTCGGGCAAGCCGGTCTATCGCGAGCAGGTGACCTTCTATCGCGCCGGCGCCGAGCGGACCTTCAACGTGCAGATCACCATCGAGGCGGGTGACGACGGTTCGGAAGAAAAATCCTATGTGGTGACGGTCGACGACATCACCGATCTGGTCCAGGCGCAACGCTCGTCGGCCTGGGCCGACGTGGCGCGGCGCATCGCCCACGAGATCAAGAACCCGCTGACGCCGATCCAGCTTTCGGCCGAGCGCATCAAGCGCCGCTTTGGCAAGGTCATCACCGAGGACCGCGAGATTTTCGATCAGTGCACCGACACGATCATCCGGCAGGTCGAGGACATCGGCCGCATGGTCGACGAGTTCTCGGCTTTCGCCCGTATGCCGAAGCCCGAAATGAAGGCCATAGACTTGCGCGAAGCGTTGCGCGAAGCTTCGTTCCTGGTCGAAGTGAGCCGTGCCGACATCGCTTTCGAACGCGTGTTCGGTAACGAGCCACTGAAGGGCACTTTCGACAGCCGGCTGATGGCGCAGGCTTTCGGCAACGTCATCAAGAACGCGGCAGAGGCCATTGACGGACTTGATCAAAAAGACCGCCCGCACGGCATAATCCGGATTCAAGCCGGGCGCCAGAATGGGGCAATCCGAATCGATGTCATCGACAATGGCAAAGGTTTGCCGCGCGAGAATCGCCAACGGCTGCTCGAGCCCTATATGACGACACGCGAGAAGGGCACCGGGCTCGGTCTGGCAATCGTCAAGAAGATCGTGGAGGACCATGGCGGACGGCTGGAACTGCATGACGCACCAAAGGATTTCCACGAAGGGCGGGGCGCGATGATCAGCATCATTCTGCCGCCTGCCGCCGCCACTCCTGCCGCGCCGTCGCGCGGCGAAGGCAGGACGGAACACGAACGAGAAACTGAAAAGGTCGGTAATGGCGTCTGATATTCTCATCGTCGATGACGAGGAAGACATCCGTGAACTCGTCGCGGGCATTCTGAGCGACGAAGGTCATGAAACCCGCACGGCATTCGATGCCGACAGCGCGCTGGCGGCGATCGCCGACCGGGCGCCACGGCTGATTTTCCTCGACATCTGGCTGCAGGGCTCGCGTCTCGACGGCCTGGCGTTGCTTGACGAGATCAAGACCATGCATCCGACCTTGCCGGTGGTGATGATCTCCGGCCACGGCAACATCGAAACGGCGGTGTCGGCCATTCGCCGCGGCGCCTATGATTTCATCGAGAAGCCATTCAAGGCCGACAGGCTGATCCTGATTGCCGAGCGGGCGCTCGAAACCTCCAAATTGAAACGCGAGGTTTCCGATCTCAAGCAGCGCAGCGGCGAGACCTTCGACCTGATCGGCATGTCGTCGGCGATGAGCCAGCTGCGCCAGACCATCGAGCGCGTCGCCCCGACCAACAGCCGCGTCATGATCATCGGCCCGTCGGGATCGGGCAAGGAACTGGCGGCGCGCGCCATCCACACGCTGTCGGCGCGCAAGGGCGCGCCGTTCGTGACGCTGAGTGCTGCCAACATCACGCCCGAGCGTATGGAAATCGAACTGTTCGGCACCGAGTCCAACGGTGTCGAACGCAAGGTCGGGGCGCTGGAAGAGGCGCATCGCGGCATTCTCTATATCGACGAAGTGGCCGACATGCCGCGAGAGACGCAGAACAAGATCCTGCGCGTGCTGGTCGAGCAGCAATTCGAGCGGGTGGGCGGCACCAAGCGGGTCAAGGTCGATGTCCGCATCATTTCGTCGACCTCGCAGAACCTGGAGGCGATGATCGCCGACGGTCGTTTCCGCGAAGATCTCTATCACCGCCTGGCGGTGGTTCCGGTCATGGTGCCGGGGCTGGCCGAGCGGCGCGAGGACATCCCCTATCTGGTCGACAATTTCATGAAGCAGATTGCGCGTCAGGCCGGCATTCGGCCGCGTCGCATCGGCGACGATGCGCTGGCTGTGTTGCAAGCGCACAACTGGCCAGGCAACGTCCGGCAGCTGCGCAACAATGTCGAGCGGCTGATGATCCTGGCGCGCGGCGACGATGTCGATGCGCCGATCACTGCCGACCTTTTGCCGGCCGAAATCGGCGATGTCATGCCGCGCACGCCAAACCAGTCGGATCAGCACATCATGGCACTGCCGCTGCGCGAGGCGCGCGAACAGTTCGAGAAGGACTATCTGATCGCCCAGATCAACCGGTTTGGCGGCAACATCTCGAAGACGGCCGAGTTCATCGGCATGGAGCGTTCCGCCCTTCACCGCAAGCTCAAGTCGCTGGGCGTCTGACCGGTTCCAGCTCGCCGTGGCCCACGCAATTGTCGGTTACGGCAGCGGCGGAATCGCCTAAGACAGCCGGGACTTTTCTCGAGGGTTTCTGAATGCCACGCATTGCCTATGTGAACGGGCGCTACGTCGCCCATGCCGACGCAGCCGTGCATATCGAGGATCGTGGCTATCAGTTCGCCGACGGTGTCTACGAGGTCTGCGAGGTGGCGCGCGGCTTCATCGTCGACATGCCGCGCCATCTCGCGCGGCTGAAGCGTTCGCTGAGCGAACTGTCGATCGATTGGCCGGTTTCGCAAGGTGTCCTGCCGCTCCTCCTGCGCGAGGTGGTGCGGCGCAACCATGTCGCCAACGGCCTGGTCTATGTCCAGGTGACGCGCGGCGTTGCCAGCCGCGACTTCGTTTTTCCGATGGATACCCCGTCTTCTTTGGTGATTACGGCCAGAAAAGCCGACCCGGCGGCCGCTGTGAAGCGGGCCGAGACCGGCATCAAGGTCATCACCGTGCCGGAGAATCGCTGGGATCGGGTCGACATCAAGAGCACCGGCCTGCTGCCCAATGTGCTGGCCAAGCAGAAGGCTAAGGAAGCCGGCGCCCAGGAAGCCTGGTTCGTCGACACCGATGGCAACGTCAAGGAAGGCGGCTCGTCGAATGCCTGGATCGTTACCCGGGACGGCGTTCTGGTGACGCGGCCGGCAGAGCACGGCATCCTGCGCGGCATCACCCGCACGACCATGTTCGAGGTGGCGGCCAAGCTCGGCTTGAAGATCGAGGAGCGGGGTTTTTCGGTCGCCGAGGCCAAGGCCGCGCGCGAGGCTTTCATCAGTTCAGCGACGACAATTGCCATGCCTGTCGTGACCATCGACGGCGATCGGGTCGCCAACGGACATCCTGGTTCTGTGACACTTTCGTTGCGGCAAGCCTTTTTTGACGTTGCGGAAAAAAGTCCAGCCTGATAACCGCACAGGTGGAATGAACATCAATATATCTCGTTCTGCTTGTCGTTACTGACGGCAAGAGGGGGTTTGCGCGCTTGACATGTGCCGTTTAGTTTGGCGCACTGGCCTGCAAATCGAAGGGGATCGGCGAAAGACAAGAACAATGGCGGAACGATCGCAAAACCTTCAGGACCTGTTCCTGAACTCAGTTCGCAAGAGCAAGAACCCACTCACCATCTTCCTGATCAACGGCGTCAAGCTGACCGGTGTGGTCACTTCGTTCGACAATTTCTGTGTCCTGCTACGGCGTGACGGTCATTCTCAGCTCGTCTACAAGCACGCCATTTCCACGATCATGCCGAGCCAGCCGGTTCAGATGTTCGATGGCGAGGAAAGCCAGGGCGCCTGATTGGCACGTGAGAAAGACGCGGACGCTACCGTTCGCGGAAAACCAACGCATCATCCCGGGACGGAAGCCAAGGGCCCGACCCGGGCCGTTGTCATTGTGCCCGTCCTTACCCGCCACCAGCGCAATGACGACGAAACGAACCGTCCACGGCTGACGCGTTCGGCCGAGGCGCGCCACGACGAAGCGGTCGGCCTTGCGCGCGCCATCAACCTTGATCTGATCCATACGGCGGTGGTGACCGTCAACGATCCGCGTCCGGCAACCTTGCTCGGCAGCGGCAAGGTCGCGGAGTTCGCAGAGATCGTCAAAGAGGGGCACGCGGAAGTGGTCATCGTCGACCATCCGCTGACGCCGGTGCAGCAGCGCAATCTCGAAAAAGAGATGAACGCCAAGGTGCTGGACCGCACCGGGCTGATCCTGGAGATCTTCGGCGAGCGCGCGCGCACCAAGGAAGGCACGCTGCAGGTCGAGCTGGCGCATCTCAATTACCAGAAGGGCCGACTCGTACGCAGCTGGACCCACCTGGAACGCCAGCGCGGTGGCGCCGGCTTCCTCGGCGGCCCCGGCGAAACGCAGATCGAATCCGACCGGCGGCAGTTGCAGGAAAAGATCATCAAGCTGAAGCAAGAGCTGGAAACGGTGCGGCGCACGCGCGACCTGCACCGCGCCAAGCGCAAGAAGGTGCCGTTCCCGGTGGTGGCGATCGTCGGCTACACCAATGCCGGCAAGTCGACGCTGTTCAACAAAGTGACCGGTGCGGACGTGCTGGCGGAGGACATGCTGTTCGCCACGCTCGACCCAACGCTGCGCCGCGTGCGCCTGCCGCATGGCACGCCGATCATCCTTTCGGATACGGTTGGCTTCATCTCGGATCTGCCGACGCATCTGGTCGCCGCTTTCCGAGCAACGCTGGAAGAGGTGGTCGAAGCCGACCTCGTCATCCATCTGCGCGATATCTCGGATCCGGACACCGCCGCACAGGCTGAAGATGTCGAGCGCATCCTGGCCGATCTCGGCGTCGATGCCGGCGATACCAAGCGCGTCATCGAAGTCTGGAACAAGATCGACCGGCTCGACGAAGGCAACCGTGCCAGGCTGCTTGCCGACGGTGCTGACGCCAAGGCGCCGCCAGTCGCCATATCGGCGATTACCGGCGAGGGCATCGATGCGCTGAAGGCGATCATCGAGACGCGGATGTCGGGCGAGCTGGAGGAGCTGACGGTGACGATCAAGCCGGCGCAGTTCGGGCTCGTCGACTGGCTTTACCGCAATGGCGACATCGTTTCGCGCGCCGACAACGAGGATGGCAGCACGACCATCTCGCTCATGGCCACGCACAGCGCCAAGCAAGAAATCGAAAGCCGTTTGCACCGTAAGAACAACGGCTAGCGGCTTTTACTTAGCGCTCTTGGCCTGCTGCCAGAGCGCTTCCATTTCGTCCAAAGTCGCCTTTTCCAACGTGCTGCCGGAGCTTTCCAGCGCCCGCTCGACATAGTGGAAGCGCGAGCGGAATTTCTCGTTGGTGCCGCTGAGCGCGGCTTCGGAATCGAGCTTGAGGTGGCGGCCGAGATTGACGACGGCAAACAGCATGTCGCCGAACTCGTCCTTGATCGAGGCGGTATCGCCCTTGGCCAACGCCTCGCGCAATTCGCCGATTTCTTCCTCGATCTTGTCGAGGATCGGTGCCGCTTCGCTCCAGTCGAAGCCGACGCGAGCCGCCTTCTCCTGAAGCTTTAGCGCCCGGGTAAGCGCGGGCAGAGCGACCGGCACGCTGTCGAGAAAACCCTTACCAGCGTCTTCGGGGTTGAGCCCGCGGGCGAGGCGCTCGCTTCGCTTTTCCGCCTTCTCTTGCGCCTTGATCTTTTCCCACATGCCCTTGGCCATGCCGGCGCTGCGCGCCTCTTCGTCGCCGAAGACATGCGGATGGCGGCGGATCATTTTTGTGGTGATGGCTTGCACCACATCGCCGAAGGCAAATTCACCGGCCTCCTCAGCCATTTGCGCGTGGTAGACGACCTGTAGCAGAAGGTCGCCGAGCTCGTCGCGCAGGTCGTCGAGATCGCCGCGCGCAATGGAGTCCGCCACTTCATAGGCCTCCTCGATCGTGTAGGGCGCGATGGTCGAGAAATCCTGCTCGATGTCCCAGGGGCAGCCGGTCTTCGGCGCCCGCAGCGCTGCCATGATCTCGATCAGCCGGGAAATGTCTTGCGAAGGTTTCATGCGCCAGATGCTATCGCGCGGCCAACCGCACGGCCAACGATGTCAGCCGGCGAGGGCGCCTTGTCCACAGTTGCGGTCCTCTCAGTCGAGGACGGAGACGATCGCCTTGGCCAGTTCATCCATGCCGTCCTCGGGCAGGCCGGCGACGTTGATGCGGCTGTCGCCGACCATGTAGACGCCATGCTCGGCACGCAGCCGCTCGACCTGCGCCTCTGACAGGCCAAGCCGGGAAAACATGCCGCGATGACTGGCGACGAAATCGAAGCGGTCGGAATTGGACTGCCGCCGCAACGCCTCGGCGAACTGGACGCGAAGCCTGAGCATGCGCAGGCGCATGTCTTCCAGTTCCGCTTCCCAGTCGGCGCGCAGCGTGGCGTCTTCGAGCACGATGCGCACCGCGGCAGCGCCGTGGTCCGGCGGCATCGAATACATGGCGCGCGCTGCCGCCAGCATTTGGCTCATCGCCACATCGGCTTGCGCGCCATCCTTGGCCAGGACCATCGCCGCACCGACGCGGTCGCGGTAGACGGCAAAGTTCTTCGAGCAGCTTGAGGCGACGACCATTTCCGGAACTTTTGCCGCCAGCAAGCGCAGGCCGGCAGCATCGGCATCGAGGCCTTCGCCAAAGCCCTGATAGGCAATGTCGACAAAGGGCAGCAGGCCGCGTTCGACCAAAAGATCGGCGACCTCGGCCCACTGCGCGATGTCGAGATTGGCGCCGGTCGGGTTGTGGCAGCAGCCGTGCAGCAGCACGACGTCGCCATGCTTTGCCGTGTGCAGCGCCGCCAGCATGTCGGCAAAGCGAACAGCACCGGAGGCGGCGTCAAAATAGGGATACTCGCGGATCTGCAGGCCGGCGGCACGCATCACCGGCATGTGGTTCGGCCATGTCGGGTCCGACAGCCAGATCGTTGCGTCGGAGCGTGTCCGCTTCAGCAATTCGGCCACCAGCCGCAGCGCGCCGGAGCCGCCCGGCGCTTGCGCTGCGCGGATGCGCGTCAGGTCGGCGGCGGGACCAAAGGCAAGCTTCGCCATCACCGTGTTGAAAGCCGTGTCGCCGGCAAGGCCGAGATAGGTCTTGGTGTCCTGGCTTTGCAGCAGCCGCTTTTCGGCCTCGCGCACGGCGCGCATGACCGGCGTCTTGCCGTCGCGATCCTTGTAGACGCCAACGCCGAGGTCGACCTTGCCGGGGCGCGGATCGGCGCGATAGAGGCCGATCAGGGCAAGGATCTTGTCTGTGGGGGCAGGCTGAAGGTCTTCAAACATCGGTGTGGTTCCGTTGGCGGCGGAGTGATACGCAAATCGGCCGTGCTTCGCCAGCGCTTTCATGTGCGCCAGGCTGAAGTTCCCAACCATGGAGCCATCGACGCCCATATCTGTGTCTTACACGTTCCTGTCACATGGGCGTAGTTTGAATAGGCGCTCCTCTGGACCAGGCGTGGAAAAATGAGCCGGCAAGAAAAGTTCGATCTCGCGGTTGTCGGCGCCGGCATTGTCGGCCTCGCCCACGCGCTCGCCGCTGTCCGTCGCGGCCTGCGCGTCGTCGTTGTCGACCGCGACGCGCAAGCCAATGGCGCTTCGGTTCGCAACTTTGGCTTTGTCACGGTCAGCGGCCAGGAGCGCGGGCAGGTGTGGCGCCGGGCCATGCGCTCCCGCGATATCTGGCTGGAGGTGGCCGGGCCGGCCGGCATCGATGTCATCCAGCGCGGCGTGGTCGTCGTTGCGCGCCGCCCGGAAGCGCGCACGGTGGTCGAAGCCTTCCTGCAGACCGAAATGGGCGAGGGCTGTTTGCTGCTCGAGCCGGATGCGTTGCGCAGCCGCCATCCCGAATTTGCCGGGCAAGATTTCGCTGGCGGCCTGTGGAGCCCGCACGAAGTGCGCATCGAATCGCGCCAGGCGATCCCGCAGCTTGCGGCTTTCCTTGCCGAACGGCATGGCGTGGAATTCCGACGCGAAACGGCGGTGCGCTCGATTGCGCCACCTGATATCGAGACCAGCCGAGGCCCAGTTCAGGCCGACAAGGTGATTGTCTGCCCCGGCGACGATCTGGCAACGCTCTATCCCGAGCGCATTGCGCAATACGGCGTCACCCGCTGCAAATTGCAGATGCTGCGCCTGGCCGGTCCCGGGTTTAGGCTGCCGGCAGCCGTGATGTCGGATCTCGGACTTGCCCGATATGCCGGCTATGCCGCGCTGCCCGAAGCTGCCGCCCTGCGGCGCAAGCTTGAGGTCGATCAGCGCCATGCGCTCGACAATGGCGTGCATCTGATCGTGGTGCAGAGCGCCGACGGCACGCTGGTGGTCGGCGATTCTCACCACTATGCGACGACGCCCGATCCGTTCGCTTCGGAGTGGGTCGACGAAATCATCCTTGAGGAGTTCAGCGCTGTTTTCGGCAGGCCGGCGCCACGGGTCCTGGAACGCTGGACCGGCATCTATGCCTCGGCGTCGGAGCGGACGATGTTCGCCGATGCGCCGCAGGAAAATGTGCGGCTGGTGATGATCACCAGCGGCACCGGCGCCAGCACTTCGTTCGCGATCGCCGAAGAGGTGGTCGACGGGCTTTTCGGTTCAACCATGGCAGACGCCAGGAAGATGGCATGATGGCCAACGAGTATCTGCTCCGCGCCGTTGTCTTTGATTGGGCCGGCACCGTCGTCGATCATGGCTCGCTGGCGCCGATGGGTGTGTTCGTCGAGGCGTTCGCCGAATTCGGCGTGGCAATCAGCGTTGACGAGGCGCGCGGCCCGATGGGGATGGCCAAGCGCCCGCATATCGCGGCGCTGATGGCGCTGCCGAGGATCGCCGCGGCCTGGACGAAGCAGCACGGCCATGCGCCGGCCGACGCCGATATCGACGCCGTCTACGATGTGTTCGTACCGAAGAACCGGGCGGTTGCGGCGCGCTTCTCGGATGTCATCCCCGGTGTTGCCGATGTCGTCGCCGTGCTGCGCGCCCGCGGCTTGAAGATCGGATCAACCACCGGCTACACGCGCGACATCATGGCCGAAATCCTGCCGGTGGCCGCGGGGCAGGGCTTTTCGCCGGATTGCCTGGTCTGCACGGGCGACACGCCGGACGGCAGGCCGACGCCGTTCATGCTGTGGAAGGCGCTGACGGAGCTCGGCGTTTACCCGCCTTGGCTCGCCGTCAAGGTCGACGACACCGAGGTCGGCATTGCCGAGGGAACCAACGCCGGAGCCTGGACCGTTGGCGTGGCGGTGACCGGCAATGTCTTTGGCCATACGCTGGTCGAGACGCAGGCGCTGGCGGCGGACGCCTTCAGGACCAAACGCGCCGCGGCGGCCGCCAAACTCACCGCCGCCGGCGCTCACTATGTCGTCAACGGCGTAGCCGACCTGATGCCGGCCATCGCGGCGATCGAGGGACGGCTCCGGCGCGGCGAAAGGCCTTGAACAGGAGTGTTGGGAGGAGGGGGCAAAAGTCTCTCGTCCCGAGGGAGTGAAGTTGGCCACTAGGCCTCGCAGGAGGCAGCAAGCTTTGAGTCTATCGAGGCTTTTGCTAACCTGCCGGCCACGCCAGCCCGCAGATCTGCCACGCGAGGGAAAGTGTCACAGGACAGTCAAACGCTTGAGGCCGATGGCATTTCGGCAACCATAGTTGCGCAGGGCGCCGAACTGGTTTCGCTGCAAAACACTGAAGGGTTCGAGTTCCTTTGGCAGGCGGGTCCGGCTTGGCGGCGTCATTCGCCGGTGCTGTTTCCGATCGTCGGCCGGCTGAAGGGAGATCAACTGCGCCATCGGGGCCAAGTCTATCCGATGACGCAGCACGGATTTGCGCGTGACAAGCGGTTTGGCTGGGCGGCGAGGGGGCCTCGATCCTGTACGCTGGTTCTCACCGATGACGCCGATAGCCGCGCACACTACCCGTTCGCCTTTCGCTTTGATGTGACCTACACGCTCGAGCGCCAGCAACTTGGCGTGACTTTCGATATCACCAACACCGGCGACGAGCCGCTGCCGGCGTCGATCGGGGCGCATCCGGCATTCAACTGGCCATTGCTGCCGGATTTGCCCAAGGAAGCCTACCGGCTGACCTTTGCCAACGCCGAGCATGCGCCGGTCCGCCGGCTGGAGGACGGCTTGCTGCTGGCGACAGTGCAGCCGACGCCTGTCGAGGGCAAGGTTCTCGCGCTGTCCGAACGGCTTTTTGACGAGGATGCCGTCATCATGGATCGACCGGCCAGCAGCAGCGTGCGCTATGCCGCTGACCAGGGCCCGGCGATCGAAATGTCGTGGCAGGGCTTCAGCGAACTGGGTATCTGGTCCAAGCCGGGCGGCGCGCCGTTCCTCTGCGTCGAGCCTTGGCACGGCATTGCGAGCCCGGTGGATTTCGACGGTGAGTTCACCAACAAGCCGGGCATCATGCTGATTGCGCCCGCGGAGAAGCGCGTGCTGAGCTATCAGATACATCTGCGATGACCGCGGTATGCGGCCCGATCGGGCGATCCGGTGTCTCGGCAGCATTCGCCTTATGCTTGCCAGAAGGGCTTGACGATCTCTGCCTCGACCTGCCGTTGCGTCAGACCGATATCGTCGATCAGATGCGGATTGTCCTTCGCCATTTGCCTGAGCTGCCAGCGAAAATATATCCGCTCGCGCCAGCTCCCATCGCGCCAGGTGGCGACAATGCTTTGCAGGGTCGTCACGTATCGACGCGACGCCGGCGCGGCGGGCATTCCTGGTCCGGCTGCCTGACAGGGGGCCGGCGCAAAAGTATTGGTCATGGCAACCTCCATATGGTTTGAGCGGCTCATTCTCCTGGAGCCCTCGACTTGAACGAGGCTGAACTCTGCCGGATACGCACGGCGTCGTACTTAAGCGCCGCCAAATAGTTCTCAAAAGTTCCAAACCGGCTATAGATGCGCCGTATGCAGGGATCGCGCTTTGCCTTTGGTCCGTTCGTGCTTGATTCCGCTGCGGGAACGCTGCTTCGGAACGATGTCCCCGTTGCTGTTGGCTACCGCGGGCTGAGGCTGCTCGCAGCGCTCGTCGGACGGCCCGGCGAAATCCTTGGCAAGGCCGAGTTGATGGATGCGGCGTGGCCGGGCACGGCCGTCGAGGAAGGCAACCTCACCGTCCAGATCGCGCAGCTGCGCAAGCTGCTGGGGCCGTCCGTCGAGGGCGAATGGATATCCACGGTTCCGCGCGTCGGCTATCGCTTCACCGGCGCCGTCGAACAGTTCGCCGACGCGAAGCGAAAACCATTGCCGCTGCCCGACAAACCATCGATAGCTGTGTTGCCCTTCGTCAATTTCAGCAACGATCCCGAGCAGGGGGCCTTCGCGGATGGGTTGACCGAAGATCTGATCACCGATCTGTCGAGGATCTCCGGCCTGTTCGTCATCGCCCGCAACTCGACCTTTGCCTACAAGGGAAAGGCGATGGACGTGCGTGAGATCGCTGAGGACCTTGGGGTGCGCTACCTGCTGGAGGGTAGCGCAAGACGCGCCGCGGGGCGCGTGCGTATCAACGCCCAGCTGGTCGACGCGAAGAGCGGCGAGCATCTTTGGGCGGAACGCTTTGATCGCAGCCTGGAGGACATCTTTGCCGTCCAGGACGAGGTGACGGCCAAGATCGTGGAGGCATTGCTCGGCCGGCTGCGCGCGCCACTGCCACGCAATCGGCCCAAGAATCTCGAGGCTTACGATCTCTGCGTGCGGGCGCGCAAGCTGATCGACGATTCGCCGCAGACGGCGCGCGAAGCGCATCTGATGCTGACGCGCGCGGTTGCGCTCGATCCTGATTACGCCGAGGCCTATCGCTGGCTCGCCATGAACCACTGGATGGGGTGGGTGCATTGGGGCGAACCCATTGAATCCAATCGCAGCGTGGCCTTGGAGCTGGCGCGGAAAGCCGTGGCGATCGATCCCAACGATGCCGGCTGCCGTTGGGTGCTCGGCAACCTGCTTGCCTACGAGCGCAGCTTCGCCGAGGCGAATGTCGAGTTCGCCAAGGCGTTCGAACTCGACCCCAACGAGGCCGACGCCTGGGCGACGCTATCCGACATCACGACCTTGGGTGGGCAGGTGGAGGAGGGGCTCGAGCAAATCCGCAAGGCGTTCCGGCTGAACCCGTTTCCGGCGAGTTGGTACTATCTGACGCTCGGCCAGGCGCAATATGCGGCGCGCGACTACGAAGCCGCTATCGAGACATTGCGCCGGGACGAGACCTATCGAACAAGCTCACGCCGTTTCCTGGCGGCGAGCCTTGCCCAGTTGGGGCGGCTCGACGAGGCGCGCGCCGAGGTTGAAATGTTCCTGATCAGCAACCCGCACTTCACGACCCGCCACTGGGTCATGACTGAGCCGTTCCGCGACGCCGCTATGCTCGAGCATTTCGTCGACGGCTTCCGCAAGGCTGGCCTTCCGGAGTGACGCGCCGGCGGTAGGAAGGCGCTGCCCGCACGAGCTATTCCTCAGAGCGACCCGTGGCGTCACGACCGCGCTCGTATCGTTTGGCAAGCGGAAACGGCGGCAACCAGGACTCGCGACGGACGGTCCAGCTTTCGTAGGTTGGCACCAGTTGGTCAGGCGCATCCAGGGATCCCAGGTGCACTTCGATTTCGTCAGCGCTGCGTGCGAAAACGGACGAGCCGCAACGGGGGCAGAAAAACCGCCCGAGATAGTCGCGTGTTTCGCCCTCGATCGTCACCGCATCCTGAGGGAATACCGCCGCAGCATAAAAAGCGCGCCATGATGCTTGCGGCAGTCGAGACAGTGACAAATGCCGACCCGGTATGGGGCGCCCGACGCCACAAAGCGGACGTTGCCGCACAGGCAACCGCCGGTGAATCGCTCCATGCTTGCGTCTCCTCTGAAATCAAGCGGTTGGAATGGCTACGACGAAGAGCACTGTCATTGCAATTGACCGCTGCGGCGGAGATCCTTCTCGCTCCGCATGAGGGGCAGAGGCTCATCCTGATTACCCTGTTTTGGATCTGCGGTGCACTTGCGGAGCTTAGTAACCGCGCGCCCTTGATCAACGATGGACCGCCGGGCGCACTTCAACAGCCGGGAGTTGACAGGTCGAACTCAACGGGGGTATTTAACCAATCAGTTGTCAACTGATCGGTTAAATACAATGCCTTCCGACGCCCTAAGTGCTACTCTTTTCGCCCTGGCAGATCCGACTCGTCGGGGTCTCCTGGCTCGTTTGGCGGCCGGAGATGCGATGGTGACGGAATTGGCCGAGCCCTATGAAATGAGCCTCGCCGCAATCTCCAAGCATCTGAAGGTCTTGGAGGCTGCTGGTCTCGTCTCCCGCGGCCGCCAATCGCAGTGGCGTCCCTGTCATCTTGAAGGCGCGCCTCTGCAGGCGGTGAGCGAATGGCTAGATGACTATCGGCGCTACTGGGACCGCAACCTAGACAGCCTCGCGGACTACTTGAAAGCATTTCAGCAAAAGGATCGCGATGGCCAGATTGAGCTTCCAGGGGATCGAACATGAATATTGTAACGGACATCCCTGTTGGCGATGCGGTCGTCGTAATGCGCCGGACCTTCGACGCGCCGCGGCCGCTCGTATGGAAGATGATGACCGAAGCCGAGCACGTCTCCAAATGGTGGGGCGGCCCCGGCTTCACCAACCCAGTCTGTGAGATGGATGTACGACCTTCAGGGCTCTGGCATCACGTAATGCGCTTTCCCGACGGCAATGAGCTCGAAATGGATTTCGTGTTTGTCGAGGTCGACCCACCCCATCGGCTCGTTTGGCAGCATGCTGATCACGGCTTTCGTCAGGGAGGGCCGCCGGTCTCCGTGACAACTGTGACACTTAGAGATTTAGGCGCTCAGACCGGATGGGAGATGGTCACGCGCTTCAAATCGATTACCGCGCGCGATTTCGCGGTCGGCATGGGCTTCACAAAGCCGATCGCGGCCAGCACTGAGCGCCTCGCTGAGCGGCTTTCGGGCTTTCTCAATGACGTATGAAACAAGGAAAACTGTGCAATGCGTAAACTGAGCGTCTTCAACAATGTGTCGCTGGACGGGTATTTCACCGACGCGCAAGGTGACATGATCTGGGCTCACAGATTTGACCCGGAATGGATGGAATTCACCCGCAGCAATGCGCAGGGTGGCGGTACAATGATCTTCGGTAGGGTCACCTATGACCTGATGATTCAATATTGGCCGACCCCTGCCGCTTCCAGGAACAACGCGGCCGTTGCGGAACGGATGAACAATCTCTCAAAGATTGTATTCTCACGGACGCTCGACGAAGCAACCTGGAATAACACTCGCCTTATCAAGGACGACCTGGTTGGACATGTACGGCAACTTAAGAAGGAGCCAGGGGAGGGTATCGTCATTATCGGAAGTGGCACCATCGTATCCCAACTGACCGAAGCCAAACTGATCGACGAATACAAGATCGCGGTCGTGCCAGTGGTTCTCGGCAGCGGTCGTACATTGTTCGAAGGCGTCAGCGGTAAGCCGACACTTAAGCGCACGTTGGCGCGCACCTTCGAAAACGGGAACGTCTATCTCTGCTACGAGCCCGCCTGAAAGACGTATCACCCGCTTCGCACAAACCATTGCAGAGACTTGGTTCGTCGCGTTGAATGCGATCATGAAAGAAGAACTGCCGTCCGTTTGCCCGCCTTGCATCCGCGCTTTGAAAGGGAACCAGCCACGACAAATGTCGTCGCATCGCCAAATTGCTGCTACGACAGAAAGTCGCATAAGATAGATTATGGAACTCATGCATTGGCCTGCGGTTGGGAATTGCGGCGGATTTTCATAGGCTTGGCACGATCGATCCATGTTGCCTTGAACGGATGGCCAACGCTACGCTGCATGAATGACGACAGCAAAGCGTGAGATCGAAGCGGCGATCGAAGTGTTCGTGCACGGCTACAGCATCGGCAGGAGCCGCATCTTTCCATACGAGGCCAACCGCGTCGGGCCATTGTGGCTGATGCGCGATGCGCCGCGCAAGAATGCGCGCGACTACCGCAGCGAGGAATGGGTCGCGCATGATGTCGCTGCCCAGGAAGCCGATGCGATCGTGCGGCAGCATGCGCGGCCAGGCTTCGCCGTTTCAGTCGTTATTGCAAACGACGAGCCGGATCAGCCGGTGCGAACCGCCTACAAGGCTCTCGGCTACCGGCTTCTGCGGACGGAAGGCTTCTTCGTCCAGCGACTGCGCCAGATCCCGGACCCTCCGGCGGTGGTCTCGATTGAGCGCGTGCAGACAGTCGAACGGGCGGCGCAGTTGGGACAGACCATGCGCAGACGGCCGATCGCGGACGATCTGCTCGGCGACGGTGCGCCGTTCCGCCAATATGTGGCAGTCGACGGCGACGCTATCGTTGGACGTGTGCGCAGCGTGGATGCCGTCGGCGCCACCTGGTGCGCGGACATGTATGTCGAGCCTTCGCAGCGGCGTCGCGGTATCGGCCAGGCGCTGATGGCTAAAATGCTGCATGACGACCGCGCCGGTGGATCGCGGTGCTCAGTGCTGACGGCGACGCATGCGGGGGCGCTGCTTTATCCCCGCATGGGCTATGAACGGATTGGAACGCTGCTGATATTCGGACCGAAGAGCCGAATGTCATTATGAAGATATATTTGTATCACGCTGATTCATAAGGGATTTCGATCACCATTCCATCATAGGCCGGCTCGACATTGCCGGGCGTTTCGGCCATCACCGTGGCGTAGTCGAGCGGCACGTGCATATGCGTCAGCACGGCATTCTTCGGCGCCAGTTTTTCGATCCAGCCGAGCGCCTGGCCGAGCGACAGATGGCTCGGATGGGTATTGTATTGCAGCGCGTCGATGACAAGCATGTCCAGCCCGCGCAGACGCTCGACGGTGGCATCCGGGAAGTCGCTGATGTCAGGGCAATAGGCCAGCCCGCCAATGCGAAAACCCAGCGATATGATATCACCATGGATCTGCGGCAGCGGCTCGAGGGTGAGGGCACCGCCCTCGCCTTCGATCACCACCGGCCTGGCGTGGTCGATGAGATGCGCCCGCACGATCGGCGGATAGGAGCTGCCTGGCGGCGTTTCGAAGCAATAACCGAAGGCCTGCCGCAGGCGCTGCATCGTCGGCTGGTCGGCGTGGACGTCGATCAGGTGGCGCTGCTCGAGCACGTAGCCGCGCAAATCGTCGATGCCATGGATGTGGTCGGCATGCGGATGCGTGTAGATGACCGCGTCGATGCGCTTGACCGACGTCAGCAACATCTGCTCGCGGAAATCCGGTCCGGTGTCGATGACGACCGTGGTCTTGGCGCCGTTCGTGGCGATGCGCTCGACCAGTGCCGCCGTGCGCATGCGGCGGTTGCGTGGATTGGCCGGATCGCAATTGCCCCAGTCGCCGGTGATGCGCGGCGTGCCGGGCGACGAGCCGCAGCCGAGAATGGTGAGGCGCAGCCGGTCGCTCATGCGTCAGGCGCTCCGCACATCCGGCATTTTTTTGAACAGGCGGAAGACATTGTCGGTGGTGATGGTGGCGATCTCGGCCTCGGTGACACCGATCGTTTCTGCCAGCACCTTGGCGGTGTTGGCGACATAGGCAGGCTCGTTGCGCTTGCCGCGAAACGGCATCGGCGCCAGATATGGCGCGTCGGTTTCGACCAGCAGCCGGTCATGTGGCACATCGGCGGCGATGGCACGCAGCTCGGCCGAGTTCTTGAAGGTCAGGATGCCGGAGAAGGAGACATAGCCGCCCAGCGCCACACCGACTTCCGCCAACCGGCGCCCGGAGGAAAAACAATGCAGAATGAAGGGGAAGGCGCCCTTCCCTGTTTCATCCTCGAGGATCGAGGCCATGTCATCATCGGCATCGCGCGAATGGATGACCAGCGGCAGGCCGGTCTGGCGCGCGGCGGCGATGTGGGTGCGAAAGCCCTGCGCCTGCGCATCGCGCGGCGCTTTGTCGTAGAAGTAATCCAGCCCGGCCTCGCCGATGGCCACCACTTTCGGATGCGCGGACAGCCGCACAAGCTCCTCGACCGTCACATCCAACTCTTCGGCGGCATTGTGCGGGTGGGTGCCGACAGAACAAAAAACTTCGTCAAAAGTTTCAGCGATCTCAAGCACTTGCTGAAACCGCTTCACGCGCGTCGAGATGGTGACCATGCGGCCTACACCGGCGGCCAAGGCGCGGGCGACGATGGCCGCCCGCTCCTCGGCGAAGTCGGGAAAGTCCAGATGGCAGTGACTGTCGACCAGCATCAGGCGTTCGCGTCCGGCTTTTCGACATAGCGCGGAAAGACGCCTTCCGGCGCGGGCAATGCCGTGCCGGGCACCAGCGCATAGTCGGCATGGACATGCGCGAACTGGCGCGTGTCGGCCGGCACTGCCAGCAGGTCGAGCAGCTTCGCCGCCGACCCCGGAATGTAGGGCTGGCACAGCAACGCCACGCGCCGCACGAGCTCCGCGGTCGTCCACAGCACCGTTTCCATACGCGCCGGGTCGGTCTTCTTCAGCGCCCAGGGTGCCTGCGAGGCGAAGTAGCGATCGGCTTCCGCCACCACGTTGAAGATCGCCGCCAGCGCCAAATGGATGCCCTGCTCCGCCATCGTCTTGCGCGCTGTGCCGAGCGCTTCCACCGCCTGATCGAGGATGGCGCTGTCGGCATCGGTCAGTTCGCCACGCTGCGGCACCACGCCGCCGCAGTTCTTGGCGATCATCGACAGCGAACGCTGCGCCAGATTGCCGAGACCATTGGCGAGGTCGGCATTGGTGCGGTTGACGATCGCATCATGGCTATAGCTGCCGTCCTGGCCGAACGGCACCTCGCGCAGGAAGAAATAGCGCACCTGGTCGAGGCCGTAGTGCTCGACCATGGTGAACGGATCGACGACGTTGCCGACCGACTTCGACATTTTCTCGCCGCGGTTAAACAGGAAGCCGTGGGCGAAGACCCGCTTCGGCAGCTCGATGCCGGCTGACATCAGGAAGGCTGGCCAGTACACCGCGTGGAAGCGGACGATGTCCTTGCCGATGATGTGCATGGCCGGCCAATAGTTCCATTGTTCGGACTTGGTGTCGGGATAGCCGGCGGCGGTGATGTAGTTGGTCAAGGCGTCGACCCAGACATACATCACATGCTTGTCGTCGCCCGGCACGGGCACGCCCCAGTCGAAAGTGGTGCGCGAGATCGAGATATCCTTGAGGCCGGACTTGACGAAGCTCGCCACCTCGTTCCGGCGCTCGGCTGGACCGACGAAGTCGGGCTGGTTTTCATACAGGGCCAGCAGTTTGTCCTGATAGGCGGAAAGCCTGAAGAAATAGCTTTCCTCCTCGTTCCATTCGACCGGCGAGCCGAGCGGCTCGCGGCGCACGCCGTCATCGCCGAGCGTGGTTTCGGCCTCTTCGAAGTAGGCTTCCTGGCGCACCGAATACCAGCCGCTATAGCGGTCGAGATAGATGTCGCCATTGGCGGCCATCGCCTTCCAGATCGCCTGGCAGGATGCGTAGTGGCGCGGTTCGGTCGTGCGGATGTACTCGTCGTTCGAGCCGCCGACTGTCTCGGTCATCGAACGGAAGATCGCTGAATTGCGGTCGGCCAGCGCGAGCGGCGTGATGCCTTCCTTCTCGGCCGTCTGCTGCATCTTCAGGCCGTGTTCGTCGGTGCCGGTGAGGAAGAACACGTCCTTGCCGTCAAGGCGCTGGAAGCGAGCCAGCGCATCGGTCGCAATGACCGTATAGGCGTGGCCGATATGCGGCTTGCCGTTGGGATAGAAAATCGGTGTCGTCAGATAGTATTTTTCGCGTGACATGAATGACCGTCATGAATGTCTGAATGAAGGTGTGGCGGTGGATATCGCATCGAGACGGCGATTGCCATCCCGGGAAACCGTCACATTCGCATCGCAGAATTCAGGCGATCGATCATGGTCAAGGCGTGCTGCTTCTTGTCGAGATTGTAGGTATCGGTCTCAGATATAGCGTTCAGCGCCTCGTGCCAAGTATCCGACAGCGTTTTTGCCCGCGCCAGATCGCCGGCAAGTGCAGCCTCGCTGGCGCTGGTCGAAAGCAGATCGAGCGCCCGGCGGTTGAAGATGTCGAACTGGATCGCCTGGTCGCGGCCGGCGACCGCCTCGGCAAGGCGATAGGCGCCGGCGACATCGCTCTTTCTCGCCGACACCAGGGCGTCGAGGGTGCCGGCGATCTCCAGCCCACCATACTGCGTCAACAGGATGGCGTTGCGGGCGCTGCCCCCTGCCCGCTCGGCCAGTGCAGCGCGCGCCGCCGAATCCCTAGGCGGCGGTGGTTCGACACCTTCCAGAACGGTCATCAGATCCTCGGCGCCAAGCGGCGTCAGCCGCACCATCTGGCAGCGCGACCGGATTGTCGGCAGCAGACTGCCCGGCGCATGGACGATGAGGATGAACAGCGTGCGCGCCGGCGGCTCCTCAAGATTCTTCAGCAAGGCATTGGCGGCATTGGTGTTCATGTCGTCGGCTGGGTCGACGATCACGACGCGGTAGCTGCCGTCATGCGAGGTCAGCGACAGGAAGCGGCTGACCTTGCGGATCTCGTCGACGGTGACGACGGTCTTGAAGCTCTTGGTCTTGTCGTTCGCCGGCCGTGTCAGATGCAGCACCGAAGGATGCGCGCCAATGGCGATCTGGCGAAACAGCGACGACGTGGGGTCGGGAACGGCAAGGACGTCAGGCGCGTGCTCGAACGCCGGATGCTTCAACAGATGATGCGCCAGGTGAAAGGCGAGCGTCGCTTTGCCGATGCCAACCGGCCCGGCAAAGATCAGCGCATGCGGCAGTTTTCCGGAGCGATAGGCGGCGGCGAGCATGTTGGCCACCTGCAGATGGCCGACCAGGCGCGGCGTTTCCGACGGCTCCGGCACGCCGTCCAGCGTGTCGTGCTGTTCAGGGGCGATGCGTTCGAAGATCATGCCGGTGCCGCCTGTCTCTTGTGCGCCGGCGTTATTGTCTCGAGCGCCGCGAACACGGCGGCGGTGACCACATGCTCCACCGTATCGGGATCGGCGGACGCATCGACGACGATGCAGCGCTCCGGTTCCGCCGCGGCGATGGCCAGGAAGGCTTCGCGGCGGCGCTGGTGGATCGCGAGCGTTTCCTTTTCGAAACGGTCCGGGCCGGCGTCCGCGCCACGCCGCGCGGTGGCGCGCCGCAGGCCCTCGGTCGGATCGATGTCGAAGATCAGCGTCATGTCGGGCACCATGCCGTTGATGGCGACCTCTTCCAGTGCCTTCATGAATGCCGGATCGAGATCGCCGGTGACGCCCTGGTAGACCCGCGAGGAGTCCAGGAAGCGATCGCAAAGCACGACCGAGCCGCGCTCGACCGCCGGCCGGATGACCTGTTCGACATGGTCGGAGCGGGCGGCGGCGAAAAGCAGCGCCTCCATCTTGGGCCCGAACGGTTCGGCAGCACCGGAAAGCAGGACATGCCTGACCGCCTCGGCGCCCGGCGATCCGCCCGGTTCGCGGGTGACGAGGACATCGTATTTCTTGGCGCGCATTTTTTTGGCCAGCCGCTCGATCTGCGTCGACTTGCCTGCTCCTTCGCCGCCTTCGAAGGTAATGAAAAATCCGCGCGCCAATCGAAAACCTTTGTCCATGCTTGCGGCAACCGTATTAGTCCCGGTTGGAAGGAAGGTCTACCGGAAGGCTGCTATCGCAGCCAGCCGACGGCCAATTCCTTGGCGGCATCCAACGCCCTTTGCGGCAGGGTGCCAACGCCGACCGACTCGGCGGCAAAAAGCGGCGTCTCCTGGCTCAGCGTGTCGCCGATCCAGACGCGCAGCGCGCCAACCGGTTGCCCCTCCTCTATCGGCGCGGCGACCGGCCCGTCATAGACGATCTTCGCCGTCAGCTTGTCGCGGTTGGTGATCGGCAGGAAGATGTCGACCGGTCCCTTGGCCTTCAGCGCCACGCCGGACTTGGCGCCGCCGAAAACCTGGGCCTCGCCGACCACTTCGTCCTTGGCGAAGATTTCGGTCTTCTCAAAGGAGCGAACGCCCCAGTCGAGCAGCTTCCGCGCTTCCTCGGAGCGCTCGCGGTCGCTGGCCAGTCCGCTCAATGCCGCGATCACCCGCGTGCCATTGTGGCTGACCGAGCCGACGATGCCGAAGCCGCCGGCCTCGCTCATGCCGACAGCCAGACCGTCGGCGCCGATGTCCATCGCCAGCAGCGGATTGCGATTCCTCTGCGCGATCTTGTTCCAGGTGAAATCCGCCTGGCCATAGTAGCGGTAGAGGTCCGGATAATCGCGCCAGAGATGCAAGGCGAGCTGCGCAAGCTCGCGCACGGTCGTCTGCTGGCCATCGGCCGGCAGGCCGGTCGAATTGACGAAGGTCGATTTCTGCAGGCCGATCTCACGGGCGCGCTCGGTCATCTGCGCCGCAAAATTCTCTTCCGATCCGGCCATGCCTTCGGCCAGCACCATGCAGCCATCATTGGCGGCCTGGACGGCGATGCCCTGGATCAGGTCCTCGACCCGGATCGAGGATTTGAGCTTTGCAAACATCGTCGATGTTCCGGACGGTGCGCCACCCTTGCGCCAGGCATTCTCCGAGACCACGAAGGTGTCGTCGAGCTTCATGCGCCCGGCTTTGATGGCATTGAAAACCACTTCCATGGTCATCAGCTTGGCCATCGACGCCGGCGGCATCAATTTGTCGGCATCCTTGGCAAACAGCACCGTGCCGGTTTCGGCATCGATCATGAACGCTTGCGTCGCCTTGGTCTCGAAGAGCTGCGCGTCGGCCGGGGCCAGCGAAAGCAGCAGAAGACCAAGACCCAGAAGCCCGGCGAAAGGCTCAAAAAAGCGAAATCGCATGAGAGGTTCGACCCGTTAGCCGGCGTGGCGCCAGCTTGGCAAGGCTATCAGGCTTTTTCCCGGCGGATCAACCGCCGATCGGGAAACCGGCGGGCTTTCGCATCAGTTGCGCACCACAAGCGCGTCAGGCGCACCATGCGACCATGCCGCCTGCAGCATCTCGTCCAGGCTGCGGTGACCGTCGGGGTAAAGATTGACCGAATACCAGTCCTTGCCGTCGAGCTCGGAGCGCTGGATTTCGGTCTTGCCGAAGCCGGCAAGCTCTGCCGCCACGCGCTTTGCCTCCGCGGCATCCTCGAACGAACCGGCAGCGACATAGTCCGTCGCCGAAGCGGTTGGCGGGGCTTGCCGCTTCCACGACTGCAGCACGTCGGCGGGCGACATGCCGTCGCCATCGAGCGAGGCAAAGACGTCGGCGGCGCGATGCACGCGCTCGTCGGCATACCCCAATGACGCCACGGCAAACGGCGATTGGCGCGGCATGTTGACGTCAGGACGCTCGGGCACGATCGGGCCGAAATCAGGCAGCGTCACATCACTGAACGCCGGCGTCTCACCCGACAAGGCCGGCTGCGCCTCGAATGCCTCTCCGGTGTTCGTCAACTGGCCGGGAAACGCCACGGCCGTGGCAGCTACGGGCAGGCTTGGCGACGGGCCGTTCATGGCGACCATGACGCCGGTCGGCAGGCCGTCCGACGGATCCGGCACCCTGTTGCCGGGGTGATAGGAGGCCATAAGATACTGGTCGTCATTGCCATCGAGTGGCGCGCGGCCAATATATTCCACTTTGACCTTGGCCGTGCCGACCTTGGCATAGTCAAGCATTTCGGCGGCGCGTTCCGAGACATCGATAATGCGCCCCTCATGGTAGGGGCCGCGGTCGTTGACGCGCACGATGACCGAACTTCCGGTCTCGGTGTTGGTGACGCGGGCATAGCTCGGCAGCGGCATGGTCGGATGCGCCGCCGTCAGATGCGTCATGTCGTAGACTTCGCCATTGGCGGTCAGCCGGCCATGGAAGGCGTCACCATACCAGGAGGCCAAACCAACCTTGGCGTAGTGCTTGTCCTCCTTGGGATAATACCACTTGCCGCGCACCTGATAGGGCTTGCCGAGCTGGTCGCGGCCGCCGCCGCGCCGCATGTATTGAACGCGCGGACTGGCTTTCACGCCGTACTCGGTCTCGGCAAAATATTCCTTGGAGCGGGGTTTCCTGTCGACCATGGCTTTCGGCTGTGGCTGCGAAGCGCAAGCGGCCAGCAAGGCAGCCGACGCCGCGAACAGCACGAAAGTGGAAGCGCGACGAAGACGCGGGCGCGCCGTGGTCTGCATTTTTTCTGAAGTCCCCTACAGTCTCGACACAGGCCGCATTTAAGCGTCGGAAGACGCCAGAGCACTTATCCGACAAATGCCGTAACGCCCTGATCCCCAATCCCTTTGTGCGCAGGAATTGTTTATCAGCGTATTAACCGATTATGTCCGGAACCGGGCAAGATTGTGGCGCCCTCGCCTCGGCCTGCCGGTGGCTTTCCACTTCGCGATGTGTTGATGTGCGACACGACGGAGACGCGCCAATGCCGCCGCAAAGAATGTACGGGCTCTACCCAGCCATCGTCGTTGACGACCGTGATCCCGACGCGTTGTTCCGCATAAAGGTCCGCAGGCCCGATATAGGCGCAGACCAGGGCAGTTGGGCTGCCGCGTGCCTATCGGTCGCGGAGCTCGCCACCCAAGCAGTCGCGCTTCCTCCCAAGCAATCGCAGGTCTGGATAATGTACGCCGCCGGCGACCCAATGCGACCAGTCTGGATCGGATGCGGATTTTCGGCGCTCGACCGGCGATAGGCTGAGCGCGCGGCACGTCGGCTGTCGCTGCCGAGCGGATCAGGCTTGGCCTGAAGGTCTATGTCTGCCCGGCAATCAGCATGGCCCTCAAGATGGGGGCGCCTGACATCGCTCAGTCTGTCTGCGACACCACTTGCTGCGCCGTCATCTCCGACAGCTTTCCGCGCCTTGTCAAAATCGGCTTTTCGTAAGTCTTCTTCACGGAGCCCTCCGAAAGTTTGAAAACACGCCGCAAGTTGGCCAGCCTTGTGCCTCATTGTCAATTCGCCGGCTTGAATTGATCCGGGCAGTAGCTTGCCACGACCAACAGGGGATTCACTGCGAAACGCTGAAAATCTCGCCAAGGCCGAAATCGGCCTGGCGCGTTGCCGCTGGCAGAAGGCGCCCCGTGCCGGTTGACAGGGCTTTGCCGGGCACACTAGAGCAATGACAAGCGGATGATCTCCAGATGCCGCTGCGCCGAAAGGCAAGAGCGGAGGTCGAGACGAGCGCTTGACGTGATTGAAAAGTCACGTTGGAGGGATGGCCGAGCGGTTTAAGGCACCGGTCTTGAAAACCGGCGTGGGTGCAAGCTCACCGTGGGTTCGAATCCCACTCCCTCCGCCATTTCTATAATATTATCTATTAAAAACAGTAACTTAATTCATGCTTTATCTGGGACCAACCATTGGACCCACCATAAATTCAGCAGTTGCGTATTGGTTTCTCAATAGCACTTTTGGCGTCCGGTTTTGGAGCTGATCGAGCTCGATTGAGTAGCTCAGGTGCGTGCCTGGTGCTCGCTTGGGTGTGCCTGTTAATTGACGATCACACGCTTCCCCTCGCCAGTGTATGTCAGAAAAATCCATAGATCAGTTTATTGAACTTGATCCTGCACAATGTAAGCACCGATAACCATCGGGTACGGTCCGCGGATGATCCTCAATCTGCTCATCGGCACCATCATCATAAGCCTCACGGTGTTGATCCATACCTTTGGTCTGATCGCCGTCACACACGCGATGAGACACTTGGTCGCCCGGTTTCGCATGCACGGGCGCCGCAGCCGTATCGTCGCGATGATCAGCGTGGTGATGGGGCTATTTGCTGTCATGACCGCGGAGGTGTGGCTCTGGGCAGGACTATACCGGCTGCTTGATATCTTCGCAGATTTCGAAACCGCCCTTTACTTTTCTACCATCACCTTCTCGACTGTTGGCTACGGCGACATCGTGCCCGCCCATGCGTGGCGTGTCCTGGCGGCGCTAGAGGGTGTGAACGGGTTCCTGCTCATTGGCTGGTCGACCGCCTATCTGATTGCGGCGGGCACCCGCATCGGCCCGTTCAAGGCCGGCGAGCATTTCTGAACTGGCCAATTTCAGACCGCTACCGAATGCCTGGCTTTGCCGGTTTCAAAATATTTGTCGAATTTCGCCGCGATGCTCCTGACAAAGGGCCGGCTTTCCGCCGGCACGACGAAACGGTCGGCGTCAAGCTCGAGCAAGCGCGCAGGATCGTGAAGCGCCGTGGAACTCGCTTTAGCGAGGAGTCTTTGCCCGGCTTCGCCAAAGCGTTCCACCAGCTCGATCGCCGAAAACCCGAAATCGCACATCAGGCGCTCTATGATCCAGCCGCGAACGCGATCGTCATCGGAAAACGCAATCCCACGGACAGCAGCCAGTCCGCCGTCTGCGACCATGCGCCCATATTCGGTGGTCGAAGGCATGTTCTGGGCAAAGCCTTGCCGAAACTGGCTGATTGACGATGGGCCGAGGCCAATCAAAGTTTCGCAGCGATCCTCGGTGTAGCCTTGAAAGTTCCGGTGCAAAGTCCCGGCGCGTGCCGCAATCGCTAACGCATCACCCGGTTTGGCGAAATGGTCGAGCCCGATTGCTTCGTATCCATTGTCCACGATCGCCTGCGCGGCCAGTTGCGATTGGGCAAACCGTTCCGCGGGACCGGGCAGCCATGCCTCGTCGATCATCGTCTGATGTTTCTTGAACCAAGGCACATGCGCATAACCAAAAAGCGCGATCCGATCCGGTTCCAGGGTCAGTGCCTGCGCGACCGTGGAAGCGACGCTCTGCCTGGTCTGGTGCGGCAGGCCGTAGAGCAGATCGAGATTGACGGATTCGACGCCGCGCGAACGAACGCCGTCAACAACCGTCTTGGTCTGCAGGAAGCTCTGCTCGCGGTTGATTGCCTTCTGCACCTTTGGATCGAAATCCTGGACGCCGAGGCTCGCTCTTGTCATGCCGATTTCGGCAAGCGCGTCGAGACGGGCATCGTCCATGTCGTTGGGTTCGATTTCAACGCTGATCTTGGCGCCGGGCAGAAAGGCGAAGCTGTTGCGCAGGGCGGTTCCCATCGCCACCATATCTCTAGGTTTGAGCATCGTCGGCGAACCGCCGCCGAAATGGACGGCACCAACGCGGCCCTTGCCCGCGACAAGACCGGCGACGGTGGCGATCTCGGCATGCAGTGAGCGAAGATAGGTGGTCACCGGCTCGTAGTGGCGTGTCTGCTTGGTATGGCAGGCACAGAACCAGCAAAGCTTGTCGCAGTACGGGATGTGCAAATAGAGCGAGATCTCGTCGCCCTCGTCGAGCGCCTGCAGCCACCCTCGACAAACGGCAGCATCGACACCTGAATGAAAATGCGGCGCTGTCGGGTAGCTCGTATAGCGCGGCACGTTTTCACCAAGTCTGGCAACGAATCCTGGCTGCATGTCTCTATCCGCTCCACTTTCCATGGCGCGACATTGATTACATTCGACGCCATCAGCCTTGATTTCGGTCAAAGCCTTCTACGGACAAACTGCCGCAAGGATTTTCCTGCCGCCGATGCTATCTTGCCGGCACTTTGGGTCCTCGGACGATCATGATGACAATGCGTCAGGATGTTCACAACGCCGGCATTCCCGTGCTTTGCCAATCATGCGAAGCGCGCCACCATGGCGTCTGCGGCGCGCTCGATCCCGATCAACTGGTGGGCCTCGCCAAGACCTCATCGAAGCATAATGTTGAACCGGGCGCAGAACTGATAGGCGACACCGAGACCGTCGATAGTTATTCGAACGTGCTTTCGGGCGTGGTGAAGCTCACCAAGAGCCTGTCGGATGGACGCCAGCAGATTGTCGGCCTCCAGTTCGCTCCCGATTTTCTGGGGCGGCCTTTCAAAGTGGAAAGCGCAATCAACGCCGAAGCCGCTACCGCCGTTTCCGTGTGTTCGTTTCCAAAGGCCGCCATCGAACGGATGATGAAAGAATCACCGGAACTCGAGCATCGTTTGCTCAAGCAGACACTGAACGAACTGGACGAAGCCCGCGACTGGATGGTGACGCTGGGGCGCAAGAACGCTTCGGAAAAGGTGGCGAGCTTTCTCCTGATGATCGCCAGGAACATCGACCCAACGCTCGATCCAGCTGCCCAGTCGACACGTTTCGATCTGCCGCTGACCCGCGCCGACATCGCGGATTTCCTGGGTCTGACGATCGAGACGGTGAGCCGTCAGCTGACCAGGTTGCGATCGGATGGCGTGATCAGGATCGAGAACAATCGGGAAGTCACCGTCGACGACTTGACCAGGCTGCAGCGACGCTCTGGCGTCTAAATCAATCGACGACCCCGATCATCGGCAAGACGTGCTCGCGTTCAAAGGCGATATGCCGGCGCAAGCTTTCGAAGAAGCCGCGTAGCATGAAGCCGACTGCTTCGGCATTCTCGACCGTCTCGCCATGGCCGATCGCCAACAGAACTTCAGTCACCTCGCCGGCAAAGCATTCGTCCTCGACGTGTTCGGCACGCAATCGCCGGGTTGAGGCAAGGTTGGCATCGCCGGTCAAAGCGGCTTCGTAGGCCGGAAAGATGACCGTCTCTTCATATTGGTGGATGTTGCGCAACAGCGGGACGATCGCGTTTGCCGTACTCAGGCATTTCAAGCGGTCAACCTTCGGCAAGGTATCCGCGATTGTTTCGAGGGCCTCGCAGAGCCGTAGCTTTTCCAGATGCGCACGTTTCATCACCGCCGCCGGAACCGCCTCCCTGCCAGATCGGGGTGCCAGTATTGAATTCTCGCGGCTTGTTTCGCTCGGCAGCGACCCCAGCCCCTTCTCCCTGTGCAACGGCAGCCTCCTGATCGTTTGCGCGACCGAAGCTGCCCAATCCAAAAAGAAGTGGCCTTGACATGGATCAAGGCGTCGATGCGCCGACTGCTGAATTGGTGTCGACGCGGATTGGCGTCCGCGCATCACAATCCGAGGTCGGGGACATCTCATGAAGTTCGGCACTCAAATCTTCGCTTTGAGCCTGTTCACGTTTGCAGCTCTCGTGGCCGCTGGCTTCGGGGTGGACGAGCCTTTCCGGCAACATATGTGGGTGCTGTTTTTTGTGCTGCTCGGTTTTGTTGCCATCCTCATCCGCAACACGAGTTTCGAAGCCGCCGCACCGATCGACCCTTCAGCCTATATGGACGGGCCAGTCCGCTACGGCGCCATTGCCACCATGTTCTGGGGTGTCGTCGGCATGCTGGTCGGCGTGGTCATCGCGTTGCAGCTTGCCTATCCCGATCTCAACATCCAGCCCTGGTTCAACTTCGGCCGCTTGCGGCCGCTGCATACTTCGGGCGTCGTCTTCGCCTTCGGCGGCAACGCGTTGCTTTGCACGTCATTATACGTCGTGCAACGCACCTGCCGCGCCCGACTGTTCGGCGGCGATCTCGCCTGGTTCGTGTTCTGGGGCTACCAGCTTTTCATCGTCATGGCCGCGACCGGCTACCTGCTCGGCATCACCGAGAGCCGCGAATATGCGGAACCCGAATGGTATGTGGACATCTGGCTGACCATCGTCTGGGTCGCCTATCTCGTCCTGTTCCTTGGCACGATCCTGAAGCGCAAGGAACCGCACATCTACGTCGCCAACTGGTTCTACCTCTCCTTCATCGTCACCATCGCGATGCTGCATGTGATCAACAACCTGTCGATGCCGGCCTCCTTCCTCGGCTCCAAGAGTTACTCGGCATTTTCGGGGGTCCAGGACGCCCTGACGCAATGGTGGTACGGCCACAATGCCGTCGGCTTCTTCCTCACCGCTGGCTTCCTCGGCATGATGTATTACTTCGTGCCCAAGCAAGCTAACCGACCGGTCTATTCCTACCGGCTGTCGATCATCCATTTCTGGGCGATCATCTTTCTCTACATCTGGGCCGGGCCGCATCACCTGCACTACACCGCCCTGCCCGACTGGGCGCAGACGCTCGGCATGGTGTTTTCGATCATGCTGTGGATGCCGTCCTGGGGCGGGATGATCAACGGCCTGATGACGCTGTCGGGCGCCTGGGACAAGCTGCGCACCGATCCCATCATCCGCATGATGGTGGTGGCAATCGCCTTCTACGGCATGTCGACCTTCGAAGGTCCGATGATGTCGATCAAGACGGTCAATTCGTTGTCGCACTATACCGACTGGACCATTGGCCACGTGCACTCCGGCGCGCTCGGCTGGGTCGGCTTGATCTCGTTCGGCGCAATCTACTTCATGGTGCCGAAGCTGTGGAACCGTGATCGTCTCTACTCGCTGCGGCTCGTCACCTGGCACTTCTGGCTGGCGACGCTCGGCATTGTTGTCTACGCGGCGGTCATGTGGGTATCCGGCATCATGCAGGGCCTGATGTGGCGTGAATACGACGAGCAGGGCTTCCTGGTCTACTCCTTCGCCGAAACCGTGGCCGCCATGCACCCCTACTACGTCATGCGCGCCATTGGCGGAGCCATGTACCTCTCCGGTGCCCTGATCATGGCCTGGAACATCACCATGACGATCCTTGGATACCAGCGCGAGGAGGAGCCGATGCCCGGCTCCGTTCCCGCCCTTCAGCCTGCCGAATAAGGAGCCAGAAAATGGGCTTGATGGACAGACACGCACTGATCGAGAAGAACGCCACGCTTCTTCTCGTCGGCTCCCTCCTGGTGGTCACTGTCGGCGGCATCGTCGAGATCGCGCCGCTCTTCTATCTCGATAACACGATCGAGAAGGTCGAAGGCATGCGGCCTTATTCGCCGCTCGAACTTGCCGGGCGCAATATCTATGTGCGCGAGGGCTGCTACCTCTGCCACAGCCAGATGATCAGGCCTTTCCGTGACGAGGTTGAACGCTACGGCCATTACAGCCTGGCCGCGGAGTCCATGTACGATCATCCTTTCCAGTGGGGATCGAAACGCACCGGACCGGACCTCGCCCGGGTTGGCGACCGCTACTCGAATGTCTGGCACGTCGATCACCTCTCCGACCCACGTTCGGTCGTGCCGGAATCGATCATGCCGAGCTACGCGTTCCTCAAAGACGCGCCCATCAACGTGAAGGACTTCTCGACGCATCTGGTTGCCAATGCGCGCGTTGGCGTGCCTTACACTGACGACATGATCGCGCACGCCAATGCCGACCTGATGGCGCAGGCTGACCCCAACGCCGACACATCCGGCCTTGAGGCCCGCTACCCCAAAGCCAAGATTGGCGACTTCGACGGCAATCCGCAACAGGTCACCGAAATGGATGCCCTTGTCGCCTATCTGCAGATGCTTGGCACGCTGGTGGATTTCAAGAATTACGACGAAGCCGCCGGCTACCGCTGAGGAGTTTTATCCATGGATTACAATCTAATGCGAGAGTTTGCCGACAGCTGGGGTTTAGTCGCCATGGCGCTTTTCTTTGTCTGCGCAATCGCCTTCGCGCTTCGCCCCGGCAGCCGCAAGCTGGCCGACGAAGCTGCCCGGATTCCCCTTGAGGACGAGTGATCATGAGCGACGAGCATATCGATGAAATCTCTGGCGTCTCGACCACCGGGCACGAATGGGACGGTATTCGGGAACTCAACAACCCGCTTCCGCGCTGGTGGATATGGACGTTCTACATCACCATAGTCTGGGCGATCGGCTACACCATCGCCTACCCGGCATGGCCGCTGCTGCACTCGGCAACCAGGGGTGTGCTCGGCTATTCCAGCCGCAACGATGTCGGGAACGAGCTCGCAGCGGCCGAAGTTGCGAAGGGCAAGTATGTCACTGCGGTGGAATCGAAAACCGTCTCGGAGATTGCTGCCGACGATGCCTTGCGCGAATTCGCGGTCGCTGCTGGCGGCGCCGCTTTCAAGGTCAATTGCGTCCAATGCCATGGCTCCGGCGCCCAGGGCTCCAAGGGCTTTCCCAACCTTAATGACGACGACTGGCTTTGGGGCGGCAAGGCTGAGCAGATCCAGCAGACAATCACGCACGGCATCCGCTTCGCGTCCGACCCTGACACGCGCCTGTCGGAAATGCCGGCCTTCGGTGACATCATCACCGCTGACCAGATCGCTCAGGTCAGCACCTACATCGCCAGCCTTTCCGGCAAGGTCCAGGACGCCAGTCTGATCGCGCCTGGCGCCAAGGTCTTTGCCGAAAATTGCGTGGCCTGTCATGGCGACAATGCAAAAGGCAACAAGGAACTCGGGGCCCCCGACCTGACCGATGCGATCTGGCTCTATGGCTCCGGCGAAACAGCCATCGCCGCACAGGTCCGCGCGCCGAAACAGGGCGTGATGCCGGCCTGGGGCGCGCGCCTGGGCGAGACCAAGGTCAAGGAACTGGCAGTCTACATCCATTCGCTTGGCGGTGGGGAATAGGAACGGGAGGCCTATTTCCTGCCCTCGACCGCCAAGGCGACGAGGCCTGGTTCTGCCGGGCCTCGTCTTGCATTGCGGCCACCGCGATTGACCTGCATCAACGCGGCGCAATCCAGTCCGCGGCAAAGTCCACGCAATGCTGCATATCGCACATCTGCCTGAGAGCAATCAGGCCGATTGTCCGGCGACATGAGAAGCTGCGCAACTGGAGATGCCGGTGCTAGACGATACCCAGGTAGAACGGCTTGAGGCCGAGGCGGTCAACTCCGCCCGAGTGCGCCAGCCAATATATGCGGCGCGCAAGAAAATCTTCCCAAAGCGAGCCTCGGGAAGCTTTCGTCAGTTCAAATGGATCGTGATGGCGATCACGCTGGGCATCTACTATCTGACGCCGTGGCTGCGATGGGATCGGGGTCCGTTTGCCCCGGACCAAGCGGTACTGCTCGATCTCGCCAATCGGCGCTTCTACTTCTTCCTCATCGAGATCTGGCCGCAGGAATTCTACTATGTGGCCGGCCTCCTGGTGATGGCCGGCGTCGGTCTTTTCCTGATCACGTCGACTGTCGGCCGTGCCTGGTGCGGCTATACATGCCCGCAGACCGTGTGGGTCGATCTTTTCCTTGTCGTCGAGCGCGCCATCGAAGGCGATCGCAACGCGCGCATGAAGCTCGATGCCGGTCCCTGGACCACCCGCAAGCTCGTGCTGCGGGTATCGAAGCACGCCATCTGGTTGGTCATAGGCGCGGCGACCGGCGGCGCCTGGATCTTCTATTTCGCAGATGCGCCGACGCTGGTTGGCGAGCTCTTCACCGGCACCGCGGCACCTGTCGCCTACATCACCGTCGCCGTGCTGACGGCGACGACCTATACGTTCGGCGGGCTGATGCGTGAGCAGGTCTGCACCTACATGTGCCCATGGCCGCGCATCCAGGCGGCCATGCTCGACGAAAATTCGCTCACCGTCACCTACAATGACTGGCGCGGCGAACCGCGCTCACGTCACGCCAAGAAGGTTCTTGCCGCCGGGCAGCCCGTCGGCGACTGCGTCGACTGCAATGCCTGTGTCGCGGTCTGCCCGATGGGGATCGACATTCGCGACGGTCAGCAACTCGAATGCATCACCTGCGCGCTTTGCATCGACGCCTGTGACGGCGTCATGGACAAGCTCGGCCGGGAGCGCGGGCTGATCTCCTACGCGACGCTGTCCGACTACAACGCCAACATGATGCTGGCGACCGCCGGCGGCTCCAGCGCAATTAGTCCGTCGCTAGTCAGGACGGCCGATGGCCTGTTTTCCGACGGCGTCGCCCATTTCCATATTCGCAAGATCTTTCGGCCACGCACTTATGTCTACATGGCTTTGTGGACGCTGATCGGCCTTGGCCTGCTCTATTCTCTGCTGACGCGCGACCGGCTCGAAGTCAACGTGCTGCATGACCGCAATCCGCAATTCGTCACGCTGTCCGACGGTTCGATCCGCAATGGCTACACCGTCAAGCTTCTCAACATGATCCCCGAGCCGCGGACGATCGTCGTCACGATGCAAGGCTTGCAAGGGGCTGAAATGAGCGTGATCGGCGATGACATCCCGGCTGGCCGCTCCTTCGCCATTGCGGTCGAACCCGACCGCCTGAAAATGCTGAAGGTCTTCGTGCGCCAGCCCGCCGATCAAATCCATGTCACAGCGCAAACCTTCACGTTCCGTGTCGAGGACAAGGCGAGCTTCGAGGCCGACGAATACACGGCCACCTTCAACGCGCCGGAGATCTCCAAATGACCGCCAATGCAAAACAAGCCCGGGAATTCACCGGTCGGCACATGTTGGCCATCATCCTTGCCTTCTTCGGGGTGGTCATCGCGGTCAACCTGACGATGGCGACGCTCGCCAACACGAGCTGGACCGGCCTTGTCGTCGAAAACACCTATGTGGCGAGCCAGCAGTTCAACAAGAAGGCCGAGGAAGGGCGGGCGCAAACAGCCCTTGGCTGGACCGGCAAACTGACCATCGCATGGGGCGAAGTCCGCTATAGCCTTACCGATGCCGCCGGCAAGCCGGTTCCCTTGCATGGCGTCAAGGTGCTGTTTCGTCATCCCGCCTACGAGAAGGAGGACAAGGCGGTTACGCTCGCCCTCGCCTCGGACCAGGAGTTTGCCGCGCAGCACATGCCGAAGGACGGCGTCTGGATCGTCGAGGTCGACGCCGACGCCGGCCTGGCAGAGCCATACCGCGATGTCCGCAGGATCATGATTTCCCAGGGAGCGCTGAAATGAGCTGTTGTGCGCCGGGCGCTGAGATGGCGCTGGGTCTGGCCAGCACCACATCGGTGCTTCCGTCCAGCCAGGAGATCAGGCTGGCCAGTCGATCGCTTGGCGACGATCTTCGCCAGACCGACCTTTCAGTGCCGACGGTTCATTGCGCGGGCTGCATCCAGGCGATCGAGGCAGCACTGGGAAAGCTCGACACTGTTGAGGGCGCTCGCGTAAACCTGTCGACGAAACGGGTCGCGGTCAGGTGGCGAGGCGATGAGGTTCCGCCTTTCGTCGCTGTTCTGGGACGACTGGGTTACCAGGCGCATCTTTTCGACCCGGAGGTCGATGACAAGGACAAGACACTTTCGGAGCTGATCCGCGCTGTCGCTGTCTCCGGCTTTGCGGCGGGCAACATCATGCTGCTTTCGGTCTCGGTCTGGTCCGGCGCTGAGGGTGCTACCCGCGACCTGTTCCATTGGGTCTCGGCACTGATCGCCATCCCTGCCCTCGCCTTCGCCGGCGGCATCTTTTTCCGCTCGGCCTGGAATGCGCTGCGCCACGGTCGCATGAACATGGACGTGCCGATCGCGGTCGGGGTGTCGCTTGCCTACGCCATGAGCCTCTATGAGACGATCAACCATGGCGATCACGCCTATTTCGACGCATCGGTATCGCTGCTGTTCTTCCTGCTGATCGGCCGCACGCTGGATCACGTGATGCGGGAGCGTGCGCGGACCGCCGTAAAAGGCCTGTCGCAGTTGGCCGCACGTGGCGCCATGGTCCTGCGCGGCGACGGCGTTCGCGACTATCTGCCGGTTGGCGAGATCGAGCCGGGAATGCAACTCCTGATAGCGGCCGGCGAAAGGATACCCGTCGATGGCAGGATTATTCTGGGGGCGTCGGATCTGGACTGCTCACTGGCCTCCGGCGAGAGCACGCCCCGAAACGTGGCGCCGGGCGAAACCGTGCAAGCCGGTGTCCTCAATCTTACCGGCCCGCTGACGATCGAGGCGACAGCCGCCGCGAAGGATTCGTTCCTGGCGGAAATGGTTCGCTTGATGGAGGCGGCGGAAGGTGGTCGCGCGCATTATCGCCGGATCGCCGATCGCGTTTCAGCGCTTTATGCTCCGGTGGTCCATCTCACCGCCTTCGCGACATTCCTTGGCTGGATGGCGGCAACCGGTGATTGGCACCGGGCGATAACCATTGCCATTGCAGTTCTGATCATCACGTGCCCGTGCGCGCTCGGCCTCGCCGTGCCGATTGTTCAGGTGGTCGCCGCGCGGCGCCTGTTCGAGAATGGCATCATGGTCAAGGACGGCTCGGCCATGGAGCGCCTGGCGACGATCGATACTGCGGTGTTCGACAAGACTGGAACGCTAACGCTCGGACAGCCTCGTCTGGTCAATGCGGCCTCGATCGATCCGGGCATGCTGGCAATCGCCGCAGACATGGCCTCGCATTCCCGCCATCCGTTTTCAAAGGCCATAGCCGGCTTTGCTGCTCCTGGGGGGCAAAACAAATTCGATGCCGTCACCGAGCACCCGGGGTTCGGGATCGAAGCCACAGACGCTGGAAGCACCTGGCGGCTGGGTCGACGCGGATGGGCTGGATGGAAGGCCCGGACCGGTGGCGAAGGCAAGCATGGCTACGGCGGAACGGTCCTCTCAAAGGACGGGTTCATTGTGGCGACCTTCGATTTCGAGGACGCGCTGCGTGCCGATGCCAGGATGACGATCGAGCGATTGAATGACGCCGGAGTGTCGGTGGAAATGCTGTCGGGTGATACCGCCGGCGCCTGTGGCGAAGTTGCAAAAATGCTGGGCGTCGGCGACTTCGTTCCGTGCCTCCTGCCCTCCGGCAAGGTCGAGCGCATTGGGACCATGGCGAAAGACGGACACAAGGTTCTGATGGTTGGCGATGGCCTCAACGACACGCCGGCGCTGAGAGCGGCGCATGTCTCGATCGCGCCGGCCACCGCCGCCGACATCGGCCGCAACGCAGCAGACTTCGTCTTTCTGCGCGAAAGCCTTCTGGCTGTGCCGCTGGCGCTGGACGTCTCACGCAAGGCAGGAAGCCTGATCCGCCAAAATATCGCGATCGCGATCGTCTACAACGCTGTCGCCGTGCCGATCGCCATTTTGGGACATGTCACGCCATTGATAGCAGCCATCGCCATGTCCGCCTCATCGCTGCTTGTCATTGGAAATGCGCTGCGATTGCAGGCTTCTATGCCTAATTCACCGGCGAAAAATGTTCGCCGAAACAGGCAATCCGACTTCAACGAACTGGCCCGCTCGTCATGACCACCCTCGCTTACCTGATACCCGTCGCCCTCTTCCTTGGCGCGCTTGGCCTGGGCGGCTTCCTTTGGGCTTTGAAAAGTGGCCAGTACGAAGATCTTGATGGAGCTGCGGAGCGGATCCTCATCGATCCGGAAGACAAGAGCGACCGCTGATCTAGAACGAAATGGAATCAGAGCGCTGGTTCCCAAACACTTACCTTTCCTCGCCAGAGCGTGACACGCAAGATTGCAGTGTCTGAGGCGGCGACCTGATAATCTGAACTCCGCCAGTTTGCTCTAGCGCAAAGAAACGCTGCGTCACGTCAGTTATCTTCTGCTCATCAGAAACGGTCGACAGACAGGAGATTGACATGATCACGCGACGCGAGGCCCTTTTCGGAGCAGCCATTGGCGCTGCCGCCGTGGCGGCACTGCCGGCATTTTCGGCAACAGTGACAAAGGCAGACATTAAGGGGCTCGCCCGAGAGAAGATCAAGCTCGTGGCACCGCCCTTCGTGCATCCGCATGATCAGGTCGCCAAGGGTGGACCGAAAATCGTCGAGTTCACCATGACGATCGAGGAAAAGCCTGTCGTCATCGATGCCGATGGCACACAGCTCAACGCGATGACCTACAACGGCTCAATCCCTGGCCCGCTGATGGTCGTGCACCAGGACGACTATGTCGAACTGACGCTCATCAATCCCGACACCAACACGCTTGCCCATAACATCGACTTCCATGCCGCGACTGGTGCGCTGGGCGGCGGCGCCCTCACCTTGATCAATCCCGGCGAACAGGTGACGTTGCGGTTCAAGGCAACGCGAACCGGAACGTTCGTCTATCACTGCGCGCCCGGCGGTCCGATGATCCCGTGGCATGTCGTCTCCGGCATGAATGGCGCAATCATGGTGCTGCCGCGCGATGGGCTCAGGAACGACAAGGGCGAACCGGTCACATACGACAAGATTTTCTACATCGGTGAGAGCGACTTCTACATTCCGCGCGACGAGAAGGGTAACTTCAAGAGCTACGAATCGGCCGGCGACGGCTATGACGACATCGTCAAGGTGATGCGCGGGCTTGTCCCGACGCATGTCGTGTTCAACGGCAAGGTCGGATCCCTGACCGGTGATAACGCCATGAAAGCCAAGGTCGGCGAAACCGTGCTGATCGTGCATTCACAGGCCAATCGCGATACGCGGCCACATCTCATCGGTGGCCATGGCGACTACGTCTGGGAGCAGGGAAAATTCGCCAACCCGCCGGCCAAAGATCTGGAAACCTGGTTCATCCGCGGCGGTTCGGCAGGCTCGGCGCTCTATACGTTCCTGCAGCCGGGCATCTACGCCTACGTGAACCACAATCTGATCGAAGCCGTGGAACTCGGCGCGACCGCGCACTTCATGGTCGAGGGCGAGTGGAACGACGACCTGATGACACAGGTAGAGGCGCCTAAACCGATCACCACCAACTGACGGCACTCCAATTTGCCCGGGCAGCGACGCGCTGTCCGGGCACGGACAAAAGCCATGTCTCCTTTGATCCTCAAGGTTGTCTCGGTCGCCATGGCAGCCGCAACGGTTCCGATGGGTTTGCTTGCCATCGGCCAGAACGGGCAGCCCCACCCAGCCGCCACGACAGTTACCCTGGTCCCCGGTTCGATCACATATCCCCTGCCGGGCGAGTTCCTGAGGAATGGACGCCCGCAAGCAAATCCCCTGCTCAGCCGACAGCTCAACGAACCCATCGTAATCATGACCTATCAGGTCAGCGTGTCGGACTATGCTGCCTGTGTCACCGCTGGCGGTTGTCAGCCGGCACAGGAGACGCGCGCGATCCCGCCCGATGCTCCCGTGACCGGGGTGAGCTATCTCGACGCCCAAGGCTACGCCCAATGGTACTCGAAGGCGACTGGCGACGACTGGCGGCTGCCATCCGACGAGGAGTGGGCGTTTGCCGCGGCCGAGCGGTTCGCAGGGGAATTCGAGGGTGTCGAGATCGATGCCAAGAATCCCGCCAGGCGATGGCTCACCAGCTACAAGGCCGAGGTGGACCTCAATCGCAAACCGGACCCCTTGCCCAGGAGCCGTGGCTCCTTTGGTGTGAATTCCCTAGGCCTCGCCGATTTTTCCGGCAACGTCTGGGAGTGGACATCGACCTGCTATGTTCGCACCACGTTGGCTGCGGGTGGCACCGGCGTCACGAGTTCAGTCGACAATTGCGGCGTCCACGTCCTCGAAGGGCTTCACAGGGCCTACATGTCGAACTTCGTCAACGACGGAAAGAGCGGCGGCTGTGCCGTTGGCACGCCTCCCGACAATCTGGGTTTCAGGCTGGTACGGGACCATCGAGGGTGGGCGAACCGGATCCTCGGCCGGCTGGGTGCCATCTGAAAAAGAACGACCGACGGCGTTTCGACCGGCGCTAGCCCCCTGTTGCCTCCCCGCTTCACCGTGCCTTTGGCGTCATCAACGCGGTTCCGTGGATCAGCAGGAAGCTGGCAAATGCTGCCACCCATGCGGCGCCGGCCATGTCGATCACCACGTCATAGGGGGTGAAGGCAGCCAGAATTCGCAACGTTCCCGCCAGAAGGATGGTGGCGAAGATGAACAAGGCGCCTCTCCCAGCCTCGAGCTTTTGTCCGGTGTGGCCGAGCGTCGCGCGGGTCATCACGGCAAGCGTCATTGAGCCGACAGCACCAGTTCCGAGCCCGTGCAGACCCGCCGCCGCCGGCACAGCATCGGGAAAGAATATCGACGCCGAAACCAGGGCAAAACCGATCGGCACGAAGGCATAGGCAAGATGCAGAACGAGCACCAACGGATCCCGCAATGTACGCTCGCCAGCCCAGCGTGACAGACGCCATGCCTGGCAAACTGCCGCGACGGCCATGAGCGTTCCTGACGGGCCGTGGTCGGGAGCGAGCGTCCACGCTGCCAACGCCATGGCTGAGATGACAAGCGACGCGATGTCGAAACGATCGAACGGCGCGGGAAGCCTGCCAGGATTTTCGCGAACGAGCCAGTTGCGGGTGAAGCTCGGAATGATGCGCCCTCCGATCAGCGAGATGAGCATGATCGCTGAGGCCATGCCGAGCCTGCGGCTGATATCGGATGTTCCTTCAAGGTGCGCCTCGACATGGAACGCGCCGTTGGCGCAAGCCAGAACGGCAAGCGGCAGCAGCACCTTGAGATTGCGCCAGTTGCGTCCGGCGACGATCTCGCGCGCCGCCGCCGCAGCGACCGCAAGCAGAAAAGAGCCATCGATCATAGCGGCTGTCTGCCAGCCGATATCCGCCGAGAAGAAGACAACGATGCGGCCGGCAAGCCACAGGGCAACCAGTGCCAGCAGCGGCAGGCCTTGCACCGGCAGCCGGCCGGTCCAGTTCGGAATGGCGGTCAGCAGGAACCCGGTGACGATCGCGGGCAGATAGCCGAACAGCATCTCGTGGATGTGCCAGTCGACGGGAACAAAGACACTATGAGCATCGAGTTCGCCCGCATACATCGGCAGCCAAAGCAGGATTGAGAGCGCGGCATAAAGCGACCCGAGGAAGAAGAAGGGCCTGAACCCGTAAGAAAGAAATGCAGGCCCGGTGTAGGCCCGAAGGCGGGGAATTCCCATGATTTGCATCCTCAAACGAACAGGGCCGGATGAACCGCCGTCCTCGGTCCATCCGGCCCGCGCCTGCCTTTTCATGGGGCAGGAATGGTTGTGTCGATTGCTGGTCAGTTAGCGGGAATCTGGGTGAACAAATCCGCGAACACTGTCTTTGCCTTGCCTGCGTGCTTGACCGCCTTGGCGGCATCGAGGTTGACCGGCTTGCCCACAACGATGAGTGCGACCATGCCCATGCCGTAGTGAGGCGCGCATTTGACGCCGTACACACCTTCCTGGGTCAGTGTGACGGTGATCTCCTCGTTGGGCTTTCCCTTGAAAGCTTCAGCGCCGTCCGGGAGCATGCCCTTGATCGACTCCGCGTCATGGCTCTTGTCGGTTGGCACGAACTTCACGGTGTCGCCAGGAGCCGCCTGAACGAAGGCAGGCTGGAAAACCATTGCGCCTTTTTCACCCTTGTTGAGCATTTGCACCACATGCTCTGCGGCACTTGCGCCGCTGGCGAGCGCGAGGATGGAGACTGCGGCGGCGAGGATGGAGAGTTTCATCGATTTATCCTTTGTTTCGTCTTCGCGGCGTTGCGCCGTTCCATGCCATCTAGCCTGATGTGGCCGGGGACAATTTGCGCTGGCGCAAACTCGGGATAAGAAAGGTTTGCCGCACGATTGGTGCGGACTGTAGGGCTGTGGGGAAATCCGCTTGGTTGCACTGGACCGATCGCTGATATCGCAGCTGCCGCTCTTCCAGGGGATCGCGCCCGAGGAGCAAACCGAGATTCTCAAAGGCGCTCGATCGTCACGCTACGCCAAGGACTCGGCGATCTTCGAGCAGGAAACCGAGGCCCATTCGTTTTTCGTGCTGATCTCTGGCCACATACGTGTCGTCCGCACCACACCGGATGGGCAGCAGGTCATCGCCAGATACATCAGCGAAGGCGAAATTTTTGGTGTCGCCGCAGCACTTGGCCGGACGACCTATCCCGCCAGTGCTGTCGCGGCGGTCGACTGCGTGGTGCTGGCCTGGCCCAACGCACTTTGGCCGGAACTGGTGCGACGGTTTCCGGTGTTTGGAGCAAGCACCTACAGGACAGTCGGAAACAGGCTGCAAGAGGCCCAGACGCGAGTGGTGGAGATGTCCACCGAGCAGGTGGAGCAGCGGGTCGCGCACGCCTTGTTGCGATTGGCAAACCAGACCGGCCGAAAGACAGAAAGCGGCATCGAAATCGATTTCCCGATTTCGAGGCAGGACATTGCCGAGATGACGGGAACGACGCTGCATACCGTCAGCCGCCTGCTTAGCAAGTGGGAAGACAATGGAATAATTGTCAGCGGGCGCCAGAAAGTCACCGTGAAGGATGCGCATCGCCTTGTGGTTCTGGCCGAGAACCGGAACAAGGGGTGATCCTCACCGTTCGCCTCGAACAGCCGATTCCAGGTCCAGAATGAAGCGTGTCTCATCGATCCGATGTTCGTGGCATGCTTCGGCCACGGTATGGAAAGTGCCGATCGGGCAGCCAACGCAAAGCATCCTGTAGCTCAGCATCACCGTTACCGTTGCCGGCCATTTCCGCATGATCTCATCGACGACCATGTCCCGATCGATCGAATTGAATTCCTTCACGATAGTGTCTCCGCGATTTGCGAAGCCCCGTGATATATACCGCGTGCGCCGCCTTCGTTGCGCTTTCGCAACTTCGTAGAACTGGCGCCGAGCCCTCTCGGGACTATCTTGCAGGAGGACAAGCGCCCATGGCAATGGCCGGGATCAAGGTCGCAAGACTGTCAGATGGCAGTACCAACGACGGCACCGATACCGGCGGTCAGCGCCATCGCCAGCGCGCCCCAGAAGGTGACGCGAACAGTTGCCCTCAACACGTTGGCGCCGCCGGCCTTGGCACCAATGGCGCCCAGAACCGCCAGGAACAGGAGCGAGGCAACAGACACCGTTGCGGCAAGCAAGGCGGACGGCGAAACAAACACCATCGCCAATGGCATGGCCGCGCCAACCGAAAATGCGGCCGCTGAGGTCAGCGCGGCCTGGATCGGTCGGGCCGTCGTCACCTCCGAAATACCGAGTTCGTCACGAGCGTGGGAGCCAAGCGCGTCCTTCGCCATCAATTGGTCGGCAACCTGCAAGGCCAAAGTTGGCTCAAGGCCACGTTTGACATAGATCTCCGCAAGTTCCTGTCGCTCGAAATCTGGCTGCGTCGCCAACTCCCCTCTCTCACGCGCAAGGTCGGCTTGCTCGGTATCGGACTGCGAGCTGACCGAGACATATTCGCCGGCCGCCATCGACATCGCGCCGGCGACCAGTCCGGCGACGCCGGCCACCAGAACATTGGAGGTCGCGGCATTGGCTGCCGCCACGCCAACGATCAGGCTGGCCGTCGAGACGATGCCGTCATTGGCGCCGAGCACGGCGGCGCGCAGCCAGCCGACGCGCGATACGAGATGGTTTTCGTTGTGCAGCCGGCTCATGACATCACCGCGTGCGCCGTCCGGCAGGTCGCAGCATCCTGACCAGAACATCCGATTTCCCATAGAAATGTTGCCATAGCGCCGCTGCCGCATGGAGGCCGACGACAATGATGATCACCGGCTTGGCGAGTTCATGAATCTCCCCCATCGCTCGAAAGCTGAAGTACCATGCCAGCGCCCCGGTGATCGGCATCCCGAAAATGAAAAGATACAGCAGGAAATGGGCGGCCGCGGCAATCCGTTTCAGCAGCACGCTTTCTTCGGGCGGCGCCGCCGGCACACCGTCCCATAGACGGACTGCAATCCGCCAGATCGCCAGCACCAGAACGGCCAAACCGACATAGACATGAATGTTCGCGTTGAAGATGTCGCCAACTGCCGGCTCGGTGCCGCGCGAGAACGCCCGGTAAGCCGGCTTGATGTCCTCACCGATTACAAGCTGCAGGACGATCAGCACCGCGATTGTCCAATGCAGCACTATCTGGGTTCCGGAGTATCCGGTCGGTTCGTTGGCAACAGTCATAAGCAGCCACCTCGTTTGGGAGAACCTTCCTACCTCGCTGCTTATGCGACGATCTTGATCTAGGACAAGTCAATTTCCCCTAGAGCTTTCACGGCCCGTTGCTGTTCGACCTCGGCTGACAGCCAGTTGTCAGCTTGGTCGTGAAATATTGCATCCGAAGCGAATCGGATGGGTCGCCTCAGCAAGCTTCAAAGTGGAAACACAATTCCGATGAAACAGATTGCCCTGTCACTTTTGGTGATCGCCGCCTCCGGCGCCTATGTCTGGGATCAGGCCGGCAAACAGTCAGCCGACGATGTGCTTGGTTCGGTACTGCCAGCCGACGCGACAGAGGTGCCCGCCGCGCCGGCGCCGATGTTCCGGACCTTGCCGGCGCCCTCACCCCAGCTCAGAACAAGGTTCCCGATTGCAAGGGAGACGACGGCGGGCATCGCAGTTCGCGCCAAACGGCCAAATGATCCCGTCAAGCAGGCAGCGGTTCCGGTGGCACCACAACCATCGCCGGCCACACCGGACCAGCCAGTGGCGCCGACTGTCACAGATCCGGCGTCATCGACCCTCTCATTCGCCGTGACTCCAGCCGTCTACATACCAGTCCCGCAGCCGAGGCCGACTTATCCGGATGCGGCCGCACGTCTTGTCCCGGTGGGTATGAAGGTCGCCACACAGGGCTATGCCGACGGTGTCTACACCGGCCCGCCCGCCGATGCCTATTACGGCATCATCCAGATTCAAGCCCTCGTCCAAGGTGGGCAGCTTACGGCGCTGAAGGTTCTGAAATACCCATCCGACCGCCGTACCTCCATCAACATCAACAGGCAGGCGTTGCCCATGCTGCGCGACGAAGCGATCCGCGCCCAAAGCGCCAATGTCGACATTATTTCGGGTGCGACGCTGACCAGCAGGGCCTTCATTCAGTCATTGCGCGGCGCGCTGAAGAAAGCGTCGTCCTAGGTCCATGCGTGAAACGCGCATTTTGATGGGAATGCCCGTTACGGTCGACGTCGGCGGCGCGTCGAACGGGGAGCTGATCGAGACGGTCTTCGGCTATTTCGAGCATATCGACCGCCGCTTCAGCACATACCGGGCCGACAGCGAAATCATGGCCATCAACCGCGGCGACGTTCCGGTCGCCGAGTGGAGCGGTGAGATGGCGGAAGTGTTTGCTCTCGCGCGGCAGACGAAAGACGAGACGGACGGATACTTCGACATTCGCAAGCCCGACGGGTCGCTCGATCCTTCCGGCATCGTCAAGGGCTGGGCCATCCGCAACGCGGCAGCCATCGTTCAGCGAGCCGGCGTCAGCGATTTCTTCATCGAGGCGGGAGGTGACGTGCAGTCCTGCGGCAGGAATGCCTCGGGCCAGCACTGGAGCGTCGGCATCCGCAATCCCTTCAACACCCAAGAGATCGTAAAAATCGTCTATCCCCGTGGCCGCGGTGTGGCGACCTCCGGAACCTATGTCCGCGGTCAACACATCTACAACCCACATGGAATTGGCAGTCCGATCCAGGACATCGTCAGCCTGACCGTCATCGGCGCCGATGTGCTCGAAGCCGATCGTTTCGCCACTGCTGCCTTCGCCATGGGCCGGGACGGCATTCTCTTCATCGAGCAGACGCCTGGCTTGGAGGGCTATGTCATAGACACCCATGGCCGCGCCACGCCGACAACCGGGTTCGGAGCCCTTTGCCTGCCATGATCAAAACCATCGATCGAATTCTCGATCACCTGACCATGTACCGGCTGGTCCTCTACTATCTGATGGCGCTGGTCGGCGCAGCGCTCGTGCTCGGCTTCGCCAAGCTCGTGCCACATGATCCGATTGCGCTCGCCTTCACGACGGCTCTGGCGCTGGCCGCCTGCTGGCTCACCAACAAGGTCTTTGCGCATGTCTTCGCGGTCCCGGCCAACAACGAGTCCGTCTACATCACAGCACTCATCTTGGCGCTCATCCTCGATCCGGTAGCCACCACCGACATCAAGGGAATCGCGGCGGTGGCATTTGCGTCCGTCTGGGCGATTTCATCCAAATTCATTCTCGCCATCGGCCGGAAGCACCTTTTCAATCCGGCTGCGCTGGGCGTGGCGCTGTCCGCGCTGCTGCTCGACCAGCCAGCCAGCTGGTGGGTTGGCGGCAATCTGACGCTGCTTCCACCCGTGCTCTTCGGCGGCATGCTCATAGTCCGCAAACTGCGCCGGCTTGATCTTGTCTCCACGTTCGTTGTCGTGGCGTTGGCGACCATTCTGGCAACCAGCGATCCGTCACAGTACTGGACCGCGCTTACGGAAACACTGGGTTCGTCGCCTTTGCTGTTCTTTGCCTTTGTAATGCTGACCGAGCCGCTGACGGCACCGACGATGCGATGGCCGCGGATCGCCTTTGCCGCCATCGTCGGCTTTCTGTTCGCTCCCAACATCCATATCGGCTCGTTCTATTTCACGCCGGAACTGGCGCTGCTCGCCGGCAACCTGTTTGCTTATGCGGCAGGACCCAAGGGACGCTTCGTGCTGACGCTCGAACGCATCGAGCAATCGGCCGTAGACAGCTTTGACTTCATCTTCCGGTCGCCGCGCAAGCTCGCCTTTGAGGCCGGCCAGTATCTCGAATGGACGCTTGGCCTCGAGCGTGCCGACAATCGCGGCAACCGCCGCTATTTCACAGTGGCCTCGGCGCCCACGGAGGAAACGGTACGCCTCGGCGTCAAGTTCTACCCGCAATCAAGCGCCTTCAAGCGCGAATTGATGACCATGAAGCCCGGCGGCACGATCCACGCCGCACAACTGGCGGGCAACTTCACGCTGCCCGCCCGGCGTGACACCAAGATCGCCTTCCTGGCCGGAGGCATCGGGATCACGCCGTTCCGCTCGATGCTGCAATATCTCCTCGACCGCAAGGAGCGGCGACCTATCGTTGTCCTCTACGGAACAGAGGGACAGCAGGACATCGCGTATCGCGACGTGCTTGGCGCGGCCAGGCAGGAACTTGGTATCAAGACGGTCCACGCTGTGGCGCGCGGTGGCGAGCGCGGGCAGTATTCCGGATACATCGACGAGCGCCTGATACGTCTGGCCATACCCGACTACCTCGAGCGCACTTTCTACATTTCCGGCCCGCAGGCGATGGTCAAGGCGCTGCGCCGGAAACTTCTGGCCATGGGTGTTCGCCGCTCGAAGATAAAGGTCGACTACTTCCCGGGTTTTGCCTGAAGCACGCTCAACTGTGTCGCGGCAAGGAAATGGTCACGACCAGACCCGGATCGGCGTTGGCCATGGCAAGGCGTCCGCCATAAGCTTCGACGATGTCGGAAACGATGGCCAGGCCAAGGCCGCCGCTGCCGCCCTTGCTGTCGAGCTGGACGCCACGCGACAAGGCGGACTCCCGATCGGCATCCGGTATGCCGGGGCCATCATCGGCGACAGTGACGATCACCTCGCCAGCGGTGGCGGATGCATCGACACGGACTGTCGACTTTGCATAGCGCGCGGCGTTCTCGACCAGATTGCCCAGGATTTCCGACAGGTCGCCTTCATCGATAGGCGCCATCAGATCTTCCGCGACCTCCATCTTGAATGAAAGCTGCTTGCCGCTTGGCGTCCGTTTGACGACGGCAACGACGCCAGCAGCTACGTCAGACACCAGGCAGGATGCCTTGCCCGAGACACCGGGCGCGAGGCGGGCGCGTGCGAGCTCCCGCTCGACATGGCGCCGGATCGCTCCCGCGCTCTTCTCGATCTCATCGGCCAGATCCGTCTCACCTTTCTTGCGCAAGGCACGGATGTCGGCCGACAGCACTTGCAGCGGCGTCTTGAGGCCGTGCGCCAGATCGGTAGCGCGCGATCGCGCCCGCGCCAGAGCCTTCTCCTGCGCATCGAGAAGACGATTGATTTCGTCCGCGAGCGGCTGCACCTCGCTTGGTGCCACCACATCGAGCCGTGCCGCTCGCCGCGCAATCACGCTTCCGACCGCGATCCGCAACGTCACCAGCGGCGCAAGGCCGATGGTGATCTGGATGAAAAACGCAGCCATGAGGACTGCAGCGAGCATCAGGAGAGCCGGAGCAAGGTCGCGAACATATTCGCTTACAGACGCCTCAACGGTTCGATGATCTTCCGCAACGATGGCGCGAAAGGACCGGCCTTCGGCATCGAGGATCGTACGCTCGACAGCTATACTGAGTTCGCCGCCCGGGCCCGTGAACTCCTCGACCTTTCGCAGCCCACCACTTGCGCTTCGGGCAGGCAGGAGCAGCTTGGCGTCCCACAAGGATCGCGAACGCTCGAGGCTGCCGGTGGCGATGTCCTCCACCTGCCAGTAGTAACCGGAGAGGGGAATGGCAAACCGCGGGTCGGTCAGCACTGGAGTTACGACAAGCCGGCCATCGCTTGTAAAGGTCGTTGCACCGATCAGTTCGTTGAGGTCGACCGTCAGCTCGCCCACCACGCGCCGCTCGACGTGAAGTTCGAACAGATAGCGCAAGCCGGCGCCGGCGATGCCGAGTGCGACAAGAATCGAGATGGTTGCCGCCAACCACAATCGGAAGCGGATCGAGTTGCCCATCAGGTGGCATCATCGGGCATCAGATACCCGAACCCGCGTCGTGTTTCGATGACATCGCTGCCGAGCTTGCGTCGCAGTCGCGCTACAATAACCTCGATCGCGTTCGGATCGCGGTCGTTGCCTGAATCGTAAAGATGCTCAGCCAGTTCGGTCGGCGCCACCACCCGCCCGGCATGATGCATCAGAAACGCCAGGAGCCGGTACTCCAACGGCGACAGGGAAACGGGAATGCCGCGAAGCGAAATGCGCATCTGGCGCGTGTCCAGAAGCAGCGGGCCGGACCTCAAAACGGGTGCCGCCTGCCCTGCCGAGCGACGCAGGATGGCGCGCAACCGGGCGAGCAGCTCCTCCATTTCAAAAGGCTTGGGAAGATAGTCGTCCGCACCGGAGTCGATGCCCTCGACACGCTCAGTCCACATCCCCCTTGCGGTGAGGATGAGAACCGGAAAACGGCGGGCGTTGGCTCGCCACCGTTTCAAGATCGTTAGGCCATCGAGCTTGGGCAATCCGAGATCCAGAATCGCGGCATCATAGTTCTCGACATCGCCTGCGAACCACGCAGCTTCGCCATCCTTTATGACATCGACCGCCATTCCTGACGCCTTGAGGACGGTCGCGATATCGGCAGCGATACGGGGTTCGTCTTCTGCGAGGAGTATCTTCATCAGTCACCCTCCCCATCGCGCATGATGACACCGGCGCCGGCGTCGACGTCGACGGTCTTTCGCCGGCCATCTGCACCGACGACCTGGAACCGGTAGATCCATTTGTCGGCCTTGCGGAAGAGATCGACCGCAACAACATCGCCGGGAGCTTTGGCGCGGACAACGTCCAGTATATCGGCAAGGCCCTTGATTTCGCCGTGCTCGTACAAATCCCGCGCCCGGTCATGGTCGCCGTCATCGTCCTCATCGGCACGTGCAACGAGAGGCATGGCCAGGACAAGTCCAGCGAGACCCAGCACCGCCAAACGCTTCAATCGGCTTTTCATCGGCAAGGCATGTCGCACGTTGAAGCTTTCAATTTGCTGTCAGTCATCCTCAGCCCGCAGCAAGCAGAGGGGCCATATCAAGGCATTATCGCGTCCAATCATGGCCGCGCCGAGAAGGATACCAGACCATGCGCAATTCCATGTTTGTCCTTGCAGCACTTGCAGGCCTCACGATCTTTGCCCTGCCGGCGGCAGCCGAATCGGATGAGGGATCATGTGGGGCGCCATCGTCCGTTGCCCCTTCCGGCCCGATCGACCTGCAGGCCATCCCGATGCAGGACGCAACCACCCCGAAAGCCATCAAGGGGGATGACGATGCGTGCGATGACCGGCAGGGCGATGAGGCCGACGAAAATGATTAGCTCTCTCGCTCGCAACGCCGCCCGCCACAGCACCTAGCCCCGCAGATGTCGTTGGCCAAGGCTCGCTGCACGGCTAGCAATTATCCAAAGTACCTACCAATTTCTGGAGCGTTTTCGTGATCCCCATTCAACACATCCACCCCGTTCTTGTTCATTTCCCAATTGTTCTGATCTACACGCTTGCGGCTATCGACCTTGTGGCTTTGGCTGGCGGCAACGCCGTCACCAGGAAATCGGGCGCCGGCACGATTTCAACTTTTGTGGCCCTGGCTGCCGGAGTGTTCGCCATTGGGACCTGGTTCTTCGGTGGTCTTGCCCTGGATCACGCCGAAGCGGCCGGCTTCAGCAGCGACATCGCGGAAGTCCACGAAAGCCTGGGGGGTATTACCGCCTTTGCCTTCCTGACCTGGGGACTTGTAAGGCTCGCACTCTGGATCCGGAATCGCGAGTTTCGAACGGTATCGATCGCCATTCCTCTGATTGAAGTTTGCGGAGCGGTGCTGGTCACTGCGACGGCCTACTATGGTGGACTGCTTGTCTACGAACTTGGCGTGAATGTCTCCAAGACCGCGATCGCTGGTTGACCGGCAGGCGCCCGTCATTCGCAACCCCACATTTGGACCATTTGCCTTGATGGCAAAATGATTCAGATCAAGGCGCTTGATGCATGGGAATTCTAAGAAGCCGGAGGTTTGGCAAACTCCGGAGAGCGAACATGCAAGCCGAAGCCATAATGAGCAAGCCGGTCGTCGGCATAGACCCGTCCGCATCGATCGCCGAGGCGGCCGGGTTGATGCTCTTCAGAAAGATCAGCGGCTTTCCCGTCATTCGCGGCGACGGCACCCTGGTGGGGATGGTCAGCGAGGGCGATTTCCTGCGTCGCGGGGAACTGGGCACGCAGCGCAAGCGCTCGCGCTGGCTGGAGTTTCTCGTCAGCCCCGGAAAAGCCGCCGATGAATATGTCCACGCCAATGGGCGACGGATCGACGAGGTGATGTCGCAAGATGTCGTCACGGCTTCCCCCACCGCATCGCTGGCCGAGATCGTCGAGCTCATGACGCGTCACCACATCAAACGCATTCCGGTGGTTGACGATGGGAAAGTCGTGGGTATCATCACCCGCTCTGATCTTCTGCGGGCACTGCTCAGCGTCCTTCCCGATGCCGCCCCTGCAGCCATCGATGACGAACAGATTCGGCAGAATATCACGACCGAACTAGCGGCGCAGAAATGGGCCGGCAAGGACTTGATCAACGTGACGGTGAACAATGGCGTGGTGAAACTGACCGGCGCCATCTTCGACGAACGTGAGCGCCAGGCGGCCATTGTTGCGGCCGAAAACGTCGCCGGCGTCAAAGCGGTCGAGGACCATCTCTTTTGCGCCGATCCCGTGTCCGCCATCCTTGTTTCGTAGCGGTGGCAGGACCAACACCGAGTTGATATCGCGAGCCGCCGTGCCACCGGGTTATAACGTCGCATTCGAGGATCGGCCCAGCGGCAAAACAGGTCGCGCCTCCACCTGCGGTCGGTTTTCATTGCCAGCCGACAGTTCGCGCAGGCTTCGCCGCACTCAGATCGCGGCTAGAAGTATCAATGGCCGAAGAAGCATCAGGGCGAATGCGACAAGCGCTGCGCCCGTGACTCTCTCTGCCATTCTTTTGCCTTCGCTGAAGCGCCGACCTAGCAAAAGCCACACCGATCCGGTGGCGGCTGTCATCACCAGGAGCGCAACCCAGAAGATCCCCAGAGCGCGCGGTTCAATGTTGATGTTGATCGGCACGATAGCCAGGCAATAAACAAAGGCCTTCGGGTTCAGGGCACTGGTCGCCGCAACAGATATGGCGTCGCCGTTTTGGGACGCGTTGATCCGAGCGCCCGCCGTCAGACGTAGGCCAAGAAACACGAGCCACGCGGCTGCAACCAGCCTAAGGATTTGAATGGCATCCGGCGACACAACGGGACGCAGCGAAAACCAGCATGCGGATGCGATCCCGTATCCGCATGCCTGAGCGACCAAAAGCTTGATCGCATTCGCTCGTTTGACTGCCCCCGCCATCAAAAGGGCGTTGGTTGGCCCTGGCGCGACAAAGAGCAGAGATGCTTCTAGAATAAATAGAGTGTCCAAACTGCCTGATCCTGTGGGATGAAAACCCATCAACTGCAAAAAGTCGGTTTGCATTGGCTCCGTCAAGACACGGACGGCACGAAATCCTCAAGGCTGATCTGCTCGATGTACTACCTTTGACCGGCTGCGTGCTGCAGTCGTGCGATCAGGTCGCTGTTACGGCAGTAGTCTGGCGGAACATCGGCATGCTGATGTTCGTCAAGCCAGGTCGAACATTCATCCTGGTGCCCGCAGGAACGACAGCGGTCCACAGCCCGATTGGTGACGCCCGCGTGATCCGCCACCGATTTCAATTGTTTGTCGACGCCGAGCTTCTGCATCATGCGACCCATCAAAGCGGTTCTGGCGTCAACCGAAATCAGGTAATCGAGAAAGGTCATGTTGATCACTCCTGCCTGCTGGCCATCCTTGCCACTGTTGGTGGCCGATGGCGTTGATCTCGATCAACAGGCTGTGTGGCGCAAAACCGAAGCGACAAGGCGGTCGAGAAAGGGCCGCTGACCGGCAAGCAGTTTTTGCCGGGCCAGGTCTAGATCCAGCCATTCACCGCGATCCACCTCGGAAAAAGACTGCTTGCGGCCGCTGCGTCGAGGCCATTCCATCTCAAACATGTTGCTGCGCAACGTCGTGGTATCGAAATCGCCTTCCAGCGCAAAAGCAGTGATGACCTTGCTCTTTCGCTGGCGCAACTCACCCAGATTGAGCAGGGTCCCGTTGGGCTCCCAGCCTGTCTCTTCCGCGAATTCGCGCCGCGCCGCGGCTTCCGGCAGCTCGCCCTCGTCGTACTCGCCCTTGGCGATGGACCAGGCGCCAAGATCGCGGCTTTGCCAGAATGGGCCGCCAGGATGGACGAGCAGCACCTGCAGCGCCTTGGTCGATCTACGATAGGGCAGAATGCCCGCGCTCCTTTTCATCATCGCTCAAGCCTCCCCAAGCGCCTACGATCTCGGACAGGCCGCATGAGGCTTGGGCCCTCGGTCGATCAGGTGCCCCGCCCTCTTCCGGTGCGACTGGCGGCTCTCTTGGCTGAAAAACCAGCGCTTGGTCGCCTCGGAGGCCAGCAGATAGAGCGCGGTGATTGCGACAAGCCCGGCAAGCACCGGCAGCGCCAAGGGTACGAAGCCGAACCAGGCTGCAAACGGCAGATAGGGGATCATGATCGCGACAACCCCGACACCCAATGTAAGCCAGGCAAGCAACGGGCTTGGACGGCTCGCCCAGAAAACCCTGTGCGTGCGCACAATGAGCACGATGGCAAGCTCCGTCAGCAGCGACTCGACAAACCAGGCGGTCTGGAATGCCGCCTCCGTGACATGCGCGAAAAACAGAAGGAACGCGAAGGTCGCGAAGTCGAACAACGAACTGACCAGGCCAAAGCTGATCATGAACCGTCGCACAAATTGGATGTCCCAGTGGCGAGGACGGCGCAATTGGTCGGTATCGACGTTGTCGCTTGCGATGGCGAGCGAAGGAACGTCTGAAAGGAAATTGTTGAGCAGGATTTGCTTTGCCAGAAGCGGAAGGAAAGGCAGGAACAACGAGGCTACAGCCATGCTGATCATGTTGCCGAAATTGGCGCTGGTGGTGATTGATATGTATTTCATCGTATTGGCGAATGTCTTGCGGCCATCGTCGACGCCGCGCACGAGCACGCCCAGGTCTTGCTTGAGAAGGATGATATCGGCCGCTTCGCGCGCGACATCGACAGCGGTGTCGACCGATATGCCTATGTCTGCCTCATGAAGGGCGGGCGCATCATTGATGCCGTCGCCGAGGTAACCGACGACATTGCCCCTGCTGCGCAAGGCCTGGACGATGCGCTCCTTCTGGTTGGGGTCGATCTCAACGAAGAGATCGGTGTGCTGCACGCCCGCAAAGAGCGCGCTCTTGGTCAATTTCGAAAGCTCCTCGCCGGTCATGATCCTGTTGGCGTGCAGGCCGACCGCCTGGGCAAGATGTGCGGCAACGTAGCGGTTGTCGCCCGAAATGACCTTCACCGCGATGCCGCGATGGGCGAGTTCGGCAAGTGTCTCCTTGACGCCTTCCTTTGGTGGGTCGAGGAAAAGCAGGAAGCCCGCGAAGACGAGATCGATTTCGTCTTTCCTGCTGAACGTTTTCCGGCTCTCAAATCGACGGATCGCCAGGCCCAGAACGCGGTAGCCGTCCGCGCTCCAGCGCCGGAATTTTTCATCGATCGCCGCACGCTGACTCTCATCGAGGGGTTCCAGCCCTTTCGCCGTGCTGACGAAGCCGCACGTCGCGAGGACATTCAGTACGGCGCCTTTGGTGATCAGGAGATCTTCCGCATCCCGGGTCCGCACAACAACGGATAGGCGCTTGCGAATGAAATCATAGGGGATCTCGTCGACCTTGGTGAAAGCGGCCGAGGATGCGCCCTCGCCCGGCGCGCCGGCGATCGCTTCGTCCAGCGGGTTCTTCAGCCCGGTCTGCAGGGTCGCGTTGAGACGTGCCCAAAGCAGGACGTCGGTTGACGGATTGCCGTCGACATCAAGCCACCGGTCGAGGTGGATCACGCCTTCCGTCAGCGTGCCAGTCTTGTCGGTGCACAGCACATCCATGCTGCCCAGATTCTCGATGGCGTCGAGACGGCGCACGATGACGCCGTTGGCAGCCATCGCGCGAGCCCCTCTAGCCAGGGTCACACTGATGATGGCCGGCAGGAGTTCCGGCGTAAGACCAACCGCAAGTGCGAGCGAAAACAGCAGCGATTCCATCAGCGGTCGATGCAGCATCAGGTTGGCGAAGAACACCAGGATGACAATCGCCAGCATGATCTCGGTCATCAGATAGCCGAAATGTCTTATGCCCCGGGCAAACCCGGTTTCGGGGATTTGGCGCTCCAGGGCCGCAGCGATCGATGCGAATTCAGTGCTGGCGCCGGTCGCTGCCGCAAGCACGGTTGCAGTGCCGCTGCGGACCGAAGTGCCGGTGAAAACGGCATTGCTACGCTGTGCGACGGAGGCGTCGGGCGCCGACCGTCCCGGTGCCTTCACAACGGGAAAGGTTTCGCCGGTCAGCACGGCCTCGCTGACATTGAAATCGCGCGCATCCAGAATAATACCGTCCGCAGGAATGAGGTTTCCGGCAGAGAGGCGGATCAAGTCGCCCGGCACGATATCTTCGGCAGCAATCGAACACTCGGCACTATCACGCAACACTATTGCCCTGCGCGAGATGCGCTGTTTCAGTGCTTCGGTTGCCCGGGACGCACCATACTCCTGAGTGAAACTCAGGATGCAGCTTGCCAGCACGATCGCACCGATGATCGTAGCCTCCTGGCCCTCTCCAACGAAGGCTGACACGCTGGCCGCGAAAATGAGGATCAGGACCAGCGGGCTACGGAACTGGCGGGCAAACACGATCAGGGCCGACGTGCTTGACCTCGACACCGGTGTGTTTCGGCCGAATTTTGCGAGCCTCGATGCCGCCTCGGAACCAGCCAGGCCCGAGGCAGATGCCTCGAGGCGGCGCAGGAGCTCATTGGTCTCGATCGACCAATAGGCACCGTCTGGCGGGACGGATAGCTGGTCAGCTTCGCCTATCATCAATACGACATGAAGCGATTGATGCTGCTCTCTTCGATCAGCGTGCGGGTGACGCCGCCAAACGCCCATTCCCGCAAGCGGCTATGGCCATAGGCGCCAGAGACGATCAGGTCCGCGTGGATCGAGCGGGCGAATGTCAGCAGCCGGTCGCCGTCGGCCTCGCCGGCGATCAGTTCGGTTCGCGCCTTGATACCATGATGTTCAAGAAACGTGGTGACGTCGTCGAGGCTGTCACGACTGGCCTCGCCGCGGTTGGTGTCTATCGTGGCGACGACAACTTCGTTGGCCTTGGCCAGAAATGGCAGTGCATCTGTTACGGCACGCCGCGCCTCCCTGGTGTCCTTCCAGGCAACCAGTACGGTTTTTGCACGGATATGCTCGATATTGCCCGCGGTGACCAGGACTGGCCGTCCTGCACCGAGCGCGAGGCTGCCGATATCCACGGCGCGAAAGACGTTGTCTCCATCCACGCCGCCGGTGACGATGAGGTCGGCCGCTCTGGCCGAAACGCTGAGGAACCGGGTCGGACTGCAGACCGCTTGCCCCCATTCACTGGTAATCGAAGCTGGCACCAGATCCTCGAACTCGGCACGCAATTCCGCAAGCCGCATTTCGATTTCCGTTCGCTGGATCTGCATGACCTCGCCTTCGTAGACCATGCCATCGCCCGTCGCGACCAGCGGCGGGACATCAGCTGCCGCCAAGCCAATAAGATGGGCTCCAAATCGTTCGGCAAGTTCGACCCCTACCCGCACAACGGGTGCGGGAGTCGCATCGATGGCGAGGTTCACGATGATTGACTTGTAGGACATTGCGGGTGCCTTTCGCTGAAACGGTGCAGTGCATGATGAATCGCATTCGCCGGCGCCCGATGCCTTGATGCGTATCAAGGACCCGCCAATTGCATCTGTGTTTGAAAAAGCGCCGGTTTCGATCCGTTTTGCGTGTGCGGCGAGAAGTGATAGTTAGCCCTGGTAGCACCGTCTCGAACCTAGGAACTTCAGGTGATCAAAGACGAAGAGCTCAGTCTGTCGCCCGGCGGGACGACGCTGAAATCACTTTTGTCACGAATGTTCGATCAGGCTCCGGGCTTTATTGCGCTCATCCGCGAGCCAGGTCACATTTTCGACCTGACCAATGCAGCCTACCAGCGATTGATCGGCAACAGGCAAGTGATTGGAAAGTCGGTGCGGGAGGCCTTTCCCGAGCTCGAAGGACATGAGTTTTTCGAACATCTGGACCACGTGTACACGACCGGCGAGCCATACAGGGGCCAGGGCGTAAAGGTCGGCCTTCGCAACAAAGTCGACGAGCCGGTCGAAGAACGCATCCTGGATTTCGTCTATCAGCCGATCAAGGCCGACGATGGCCGTATCACCGCGATCTTTGTTGAAGGCACAGATGTCAGCGACCTGTCCTTTGCAAACGCCGCACTTCGGTTGCGTGAGGACCATTTGCGATCGATCCTGGCCACAGTGCCGGACGCTATGGTGGTTATCGACGAACAAGGCCGGATCCAGTCCTTCAGCACGGCTGCCGAAACGCTGTTCGGATATCAGTCAAGCGAGGTCATTGGTAAAAACGTCAACATGCTAATGCCTTCGCCCTATCGCGACGAGCATGATGCCTATCTGCTGCGCTACCTGACGACGGGAGAACGCCGGATCATCGGGCTCGGCCGCACTGTTACCGGGGCGCGCAAGGATGGTACCACTTTTCCGATGGAGCTTTCCGTCGGTGAGATGCATCCTGGAACGGGCCGCTTCTTTACCGGCTTTTGCCGCGACCTGACCGAACGCCACCGGGCAGAAGCGAGAATCCAGGAGCAGCAGCAGGAGCTCCTTCACATGGCGCGGTTTACCGCGCTTGGCGAAATGGCTTCGACGCTTGCTCACGAGATCAACCAGCCACTGACGGCGATCACGAATTACCTCAAGGGCAGCCGTCGGCTGCTCGAGAAGAGCACGGAAGAGAACGCGCCCATGCTGCGGGATGCCGTCGACAAGGCAGCTGAGCAGGCGCTACGCGCAGGCGACGTCATCCGTCATCTGAGAGATTTTGTTGCAAGGGGCGAAAGTGAACGTCAGGTTGAACGACTGCCGGCTCTGATCGAGGAAGCCTCGTCGCTCGCGCTGGTCGGCGCAAGGGAGATAAATGTCCTCGTCAGCTACAAGCTTGACCCCGCCGCCGAACTGGTCTTGACCGATCGCATCCAGATTCAGCAGGTTCTGCTCAACCTGATGCGCAACGCGGTGGAGGCCATGCAGGGCGAGCCGCGCCGCGAATTGAAAGTCACAACCGTTGCCCGGGATGATGGGATGGCCGAGGTGAGCGTGATCGATACCGGCCCAGGCCTCGCCCCGGAGGTTGCGGCGCAACTTTTCCAGCCGTTTGTAACCACCAAGAAGCAAGGCATGGGAGTTGGCCTTTCCATTTGCCGCACGATCGTTGAATCGCACGGTGGTCACATATGGGCCGAGGCAGTGCCGGCTGGGGGCACCGCCTTTCGGTTCACCTTGCGCATCGTGGGAAAAGAAGAGGTCTCCAATGGCCGATAGCGATCTGGTACATGTGGTCGACGACGACGTCGATGTTCGCAAGTCGCTCGGTTTTCTCCTGGCCACAGCAGACTTCGCTGTGCGCTTGCACGAATCGGCCACAGCTTTTCTCTCGACGGCACAGAGCAATCTCGACGGCTGCATTGTCACCGACGTGCGCATGCCGGGCATAGACGGCATCGAGTTCCTGCGCCAGCTCAGAACAAGTGGACATACAATTCCGGTGATTGTCATGACGGGCCATGCCGATGTGGCGCTTGCCGTACAGGCGATGAAGGAAGGCGCTTCCGACTTCATCGAAAAACCGTTCGACGACGAGGTGCTCATTGGCGCGATTCGCTCCGCGCTGGCCAACCGCAACCAGGTCAATGCTGCGCACCCGCAGTCTGCGGAAATTAGCGGGCGTCTGTCGACCTTGTCAGAGCGCGAGCGGCAGGTGCTAGACGGGCTGGTGTCGGGTCTGCCAAACAAGACGATCGCTTATGACCTCGGAATCAGCCCGCGCACCGTCGAGATCCATCGTGCCAACGTCATGAGCAAGATGGGCGCGGGCAGCCTGTCACACCTTGTGCGCATGGCGCTGATCGTGGAATCCAGATCCTAGGGAGAGCCTTCGAGAGGTTTGTCAAATCGGGCCTTCGCCTGTTCCGGCTCCCAGTCGCGCCAGTGGGTCGGCCGAATGTCAACACGAGCGCCGGTGGTGGCATTCCTCCACCCTTCGCGATCCTTTATGCAAGGAAATACGAGCGCGTGCTCCCCCTCTTCGTCGAAGACGGCCAGTTCGAGGTCGCGACCAGACGGTGCGCTTAGGATTGGGTTCCACATCGGGCAATGATCTCAAAAGCGAAGGTGGGCGCTTTGATCTGGATCATTTCCGAAATTGCGCGATACGATTTTCTGCAAGACGGATGTCAGTCATTGCGGCACCGGCCGGATCGTCGTTTCGTATCAGTTGGGCGCCGTCGGACGACATCTCCGCGTTTGACACGCATCAAGGTCCTTGCCCTTCCGTTGTGGCTAGCTCGCTTCGACGCAAAAGGGTTGCCGCGATGGCTTTCAAAACGATCATGGTTCAGCTGGACGTGGACGGCATCGCCGCGCCATGTATCGCGATGGCGTGGAATCTTGCTCAACGGCATGATGCCGATCTGATCGGCTTCTGTGCGGCCGAGCCTCATTTCGTCATCCCAACTGGCGTCGACAATCAGGCCTCGGCTAGGGCGATGTGGGCTCAAGTGGAGCAGATTGAAGGCCGCCTCGACTGCTTGAAAGAAGAATTTCTTACTACCGTCAGCGGCAGCAATCGTGCCTCGTGGCGTGGCGAAATTGGGAACCCGACGGCCCAGCTTGCGCTCAACGCACGTGCCGCCGACCTGATCATAACCGGCTCGCCTTCGATCGACCTGGTGAGCGACCATCGCCGCACCCTGGACACGGCAAGTCTCATCCTGGCAGCCGGCCGCCCGATACTTGTGGCGTCGGAGACCCGTGCCTCGATCAAGGCCGATAGCATCTTGATTGCATGGAACGACACGCGGGAAGCGCGACGCGCCGTCGCCGACGCCTTGCCCTTCCTGATCGCCGCCACGGATGTCGTTCTCGCCACCGTGAACAACGGGGACACCACACCTGCCGAAGATCTTGCGGACGTCGAGCTCTTCCTGACACGACACGGCGTAAAGGCGCGATCGGAAGTCTTGGATGCACGGCGCTCCGAACCGGCGGACCTGCTCCTCCGGATCGGCCAGGAGATTTCGGCCGATCTGATTGTTCTGGGTGGCTATGGCCACAGCCGCGTGCGGGAAATGACCTTTGGCGGCGTGACGCGTTCTGTCCTGCGCAGCGGATCACTGCATCGGTTCATATCGAACTGAGCCAAAAGACATCTCAGGCCCCCTGATATTGATATGAATCAAGGTCGGCTTTTCGCGCAAACCGCTACACAGTCCAGGCAGCGGGGGCGGCGCGGCGGTATCAGTGAATGCTCAATAGGCAAAGGTAAGTCGACATGAATTATCAGCGGTTCTTCGAAGAAGCGATCGACCAGCTCCATGCAGAGCGTCGCTACCGCGTCTTCGCCGACCTCGAGCGGATCGTCGGAAAATTTCCCCGTGCCATCTGGCGCTCCAACGGCCGCGCCGAGGAAATCACCGTCTGGTGCTCCAACGACTATCTCGGCATGGGCCAGCACCCTGACGTCATCGCCGCGTTCCAGGCCGCAGCCGGCAAGATGGGCTCCGGCGCCGGCGGCACCCGCAACATTTCGGGCACCAGCAACCCGCTGGTCGAGCTCGAGCTGGAACTGGCCGACCTGCACGACAAGGAAGCCGCCCTGGTCTTCACCTCGGGCTTCGTCTCCAACGAAGCCTCGATCTCGACCATTGCGCGGCTTTTGCCGAACTGCCTGATCATCTCGGACGAGCTGAACCACGCTTCGATGATCGAAGGCGTGCGGCGCTCGGGCGCCGAGAAGAAGATTTTCCGCCACAACGACGTCGCCCATCTCGAAAGCCTGCTGCAGGCGGCCGGCCGCGAACGCGCCAAGCTGATCGTCTTCGAGAGCGTCTATTCGATGGATGGCGACATCGCGCCGATCCGGCAGATCGTCGAGCTGGCCGAGCGCTACAACGCCATGACCTATATCGACGAGGTTCACGCCGTCGGCATGTACGGACCGCGCGGCGGCGGCATCACCGAGCGCGAAGGCCTGGCCGACCGCATCGACATCATCGAAGGCACGCTGGCCAAGGCGTTCGG
>NZ_JBFUFZ010000012.1:0-114979 GCF_056403175.1 Mesorhizobium sp. P3_A10
CCTTGGCCACATCGATGCCGACACGAAGCGCGATTTGTGTCATCTTCTGATCCCTTCCTTGCTGGTGCGGGGTCGAACCCTGGCAACCGTTCGGGCTATGGAAGATGCGGTCGGAGCTCCTTGCTCACCTGCGGACTCAAACCAAGGGGCACGCGGGCTTCCGCCGCAGCGAGTGACCCGGTCGTGACCCGGGTCACTCGCCAACCCGATCCTGCATGATTCGAAAGACACAAGGGGCAGCGCCAACGCCTGGAACTAAGCCGACATGCAGCGGTCCCTCGAAAAAAGCGCGTTGACACCCGTCGCTTGCCCGCTTACATGAGCCCGCACCAGCCCAGATGGCGGAATTGGTAGACGCGCACGGTTCAGGTCCGTGTTCCGCAAGGAGTGGAGGTTCGAGTCCTCTTCTGGGCACCAAATTCTCGTTTCGAGCCATTCGATATGGTTCAGACGCACTAACAAAAAGCCCGGTTCGCCGGGCTTTTTTGTTGCCTGTGGTTCCGTGGCGTCAGCGCTCGGACGAAGGCCGAACCGCCGCCCCGAGAATTGAACCCGTTGGCCCTCTTGCCCATAAGCGCATGTGGCCAGCCAGCGAGGATTTCCGTTGAGACTGTTTGGAAAGCTTCGCGCGCCGTGGCGTTCGTACGGGCAGACGGTCTTCAGCGGCGACTGGGCTTCCCGCCTGGAAGGGCTGTTCGAGAGCGGTATCGATTTCAGCGGCAAGCGCGTACTGGACGCCGGCTGCAATGTCGGGATCGTTGCCTATGAGGTGGCGAAGCAAGCGCCGGCTTTTGTCCACGGCGTCGACTATTTCCCCGAATTCATCGAAACCGCAAAGTCCGTGTTCCAGGGCTATCGCGCTCTCCCGCACAGCTTCGATGTGCTTGACCTCACCAAGCGGCGCCGGGTCGAGCAGACGCTTGCGGCCGACTATGACATCGTCATCTTCATGGCGGTGTGGCAGCACATTTACGAAAGGCATGGCGAAGCCGTCGCCGAGCGGGTAGCGATCGACCTCGCCAGACGGTGCGTGGGAACGTTCATTGCCCGGACGGCGCCCCTGGCGCTCGCCGAGGCGTTCTCCCGCATCATGCGACGGGAGGGCTTCGAACTCGCTCGGGAATGGCGCGGCACCCCGGCGAAAAGCGGTGAGCGTGTTTTGGCGATCTACAGCCGGGTTCATCCGCCGGTTTCGGATGGCGCCACGCAATATCGTTAATCGACCATCGGTACTTGTATTCTCGACTATTCGCCTTGCCCCAGGTCGACGTCACTAGATCAAGTGGACGATGACTTCCGTATGCCAATGAGATCAGAGTCATCGTGCCGGCACGCACTTGGCCGAATCGTCACCAGCGCGTCGACAGTGGTGATTGTGCGAATCGGCATTGGTACGAAGTCTTAAGATGTCTCACCTAGGGTTCGTCTTTGACTTCGAGAGCGTTGCATTAGACAGAAATAACTCTGTTCAGTTTACGTTCGCGGGTCACACAGAGCTACGCACTGGCTTGGATGGCTCAGAATGCGCGACGTCACTGCTTCTCGACCGCACCCGAGAACCTTGGGATGGATTGGCACGACGGCGCTCGCCATGGGTGGCAGCAATCAAAGCCTGTTTCTGATCACCGCTCTTTTTGTCGGCCAGGGGAACATTCCGGGGCAAGGAAGCGCTGCGGTTCCGCTGCTCGTCATTGGTCTGCTGCTTGGCTGGGCAGCCGCGCCGGCGTGGACCGAACTGGTTCTCATGTGGCCAAACCGCGTCGGCGGCATCTCTGCGGCATGCGCGGAAGCTTTCCGACCCTACAGTCCGGTTCTCTCGGCCTTGACGGGCACTTGCTATTGGTGGGGTTGGGTCCCGACCTGCGGACTGACAGCGGTTCTTTCAGCGTCTGCAATCCAGCAATGGTACTTGCCGGACCTCCCCGTGGAGGCGGTCGCCTGCGGGCTCGTCGCATTCTTTGCGGCAGTCAATTTATGCGGAATCAAGTGGGTGGTCCGACTGGCGATACCGGTAGCCACGGCCTCGGCAATGCTGGCGTTTCTCTCGTCCCTTGTCCCGGTCATCAGTGGCGAAGTCGACTGGCGGAAGGCGACGGATTTTACGCTGACCAGCCCGTTTGCCGGCCTGTTCGGCGATATCACGTCAGTGATGGCTGGGCTGTACCTGATCGGATTTGCAGCGCCGGCATTCGAGGCTGCAGCCTGCCATGTTGGCGAAACCATCGATCCCAACCGCAATATTCCCCGGGCGATGTGGGCCAGCGCGGCAATGGCCGGCATCTATTTCCTTGTCCTGCCGGTCGTCTGGCTGGGTGTGCTTGGACCTGAGCCGCTCGGAACGGACCTCGCCATGGCTCTCGGGCCGACATTTGCGCCCCTGTTGGGCAGTTTCGGCAAAGCGGCCGCCATCTGGTTCATCATGTTCAACATGTTCCATGGCACGTTGCAGCCATTGGCAGGCGCCGCGCGGACCCTTGCGCAGCTGAGCGAAGACGGCCTGCTGCCGAGATTTCTGGCCAGCCGCATCTCGACAACGGATTGCCCATGGGCGGCAACACTGCTCACAGCTGCCGCGGCAATCGGTTTCATGCTGTGCGGGTACCCGCTCTGGATGATCGCTGCAGCCAATTTCACCTACCTGATCAGCATCTGCATGCCGAACATCGCAGTCTGGCTCCTGCGCCGTGACAGCCCCGATGCCGAGCGGCCCTTCCGGGCTCCCAGAGGAACGATCATCCTTGGCGTGGGCGCGGCGGCAATCTGGCTGTTGACCGCCGTGCTGGGCTTCCAGCAGTTTGGCCTTCCCACCGTCCTGTTCGGACTGGCGCTGGCCTATTCGGGTGCCGCGCTTTACGCCTGGCGCGCCATGGAGGATCGCCACGCGTTGGGCCTGCCCTTGCTGCCGCATACGCTTCACCTGAAGCTTACGGGAGCCATGCTTTTTGTGCTGGTGCTTGACGGTGCCGGCTATTTCCTGGCGATCGGCAGCGTTCCCAACGCCGATGCTTCCCTGATCGCCGCGTTGGAGGACATTTTTGTCGTTGTCGCGTTGATGACCATCAGCGTCGGCCTGGTCATGCCGGGAATGATCACCCATTCGGCAACCGAGGTGAGCGACGCAGCGAAACGTTTGACATCCGGGACACTGAAAGACTTCTCTCTCGCCATGGCCGCTCTGGGGCGTGGAGACCTCGCTGCGGCGCATGCCTCCGTGAACATCATGCCGGTGAGGGTAAACTCTCGCGACGAACTCGGAGAGATGGCCGAAAGCTTCAACCTGCTTCAGGACAAGGTGAGGGAAGCCGCCCATGGCCTGGACGAAGCGCGCGAGAACATGAACGTAGCGCGCACCGAACTTATGGCACGGCACGAGCAAATCGCGCATCTCGCGCATCACGATCCGCTTACCGGTCTGGCGAACCGAACTGCGCTTGCAGCGCACCTAACCACGACGCTCGAGCGGGCAAAAGCAAAGCATGCCAGCTTTGCCGTGTTCAGCATTGACCTTGATCATTTCAAAGAGACCAACGACGTTTTTGGGCACGCGGCCGGCGACGATCTCCTGTGCACCATCGCCCGGCGTCTTCAAGCGGCGGCGCCGGAGGCCTTTATCGCCCGCATGGGCGGCGACGAATTCACTCTTGTCCTGGCCTTGGATGAACGACCGGCCGGAGCCAGGGAAGTAGCCGATCGTCTGTTCGAATCGGCGGCGGGCGAATTCGAAATCCGGGGACAGCACATTTCAATCGGGCTGAGCATCGGCGCGGCGATCTATCCGAGGGACGGAGACACTGCCGCGTCGCTGATGGCAAATGCCGACGCCGCGCTCTACCGAGCCAAGGCGGACGGTCGCCGAATGCTGCAATTCTTCGACCCGGAAATGGATCGGCGACTAAGAGAGCGCTATGCCTTGCAGCAGGATTTGCGATTGGCGGTCGCCCGTGGCGAACTTGTGCTCCACTATCAGCCGCAAGCCCGCATAGACGGCGAAATCTTTGGTTTTGAGGCACTTGCCCGTTGGCACCATCCAAAACACGGGCTCGTCTCGCCGACCGCGTTTGTCTCCCTTGCCGAGCAGGATGGCACGATCGTTGAAATAGGGGAATGGACGCTCCGGCAGGCCTGCAAGGACGCCGCCTCCTGGGCTTCACCCCTGCAGATCGCGGTCAATCTCTCCCCCGTGCAATTCCGTTTCGGGGATCTGGTCGGCCTCGTTCATTCGATCCTCTACGAGACCGGCCTGACGCCGGGACGCCTGGAACTGGAAATCACGGAAGGGGTCCTGATCCGCGATCGGGCAACCGCCTTGTCGGTCTTGCGGCGATTGAAGGCGTTGGGCGTCAGGGTCTCCATGGATGATTTTGGAACCGGGTATGCCTCGCTTTCCTCGCTGCAGTCGTTTCCATTCGACAAGATCAAGATCGACCGCAGTTTCGTTTCGGGCGTCAGTTCGAATGTCCAGTCGGCCGCCATCGTACGTACGATACTCAGCCTGGGGAATGCACTGACCTTGCCTGTCATCGCAGAGGGCGTTGAAACGGAAGATGAGCGTATCTTCCTGATGAAGGAAGGATGCCGCGAGATTCAGGGTTACCTGGTGGGGCACCCGCATCCGATTGCGCTCTACAAGGATGTGACGAATGGCCTCTTGGCTGGATCTGCCTTGGCGGCGCCCGAGGATTCCGCCCCGGCGGCAACCCAGGCGTTTGGCGTGACGCGGTAGTATTGGGCCGACGTCGTGGCCTGCGCGCTCCGCGCGCAAGAGATCGCTATCAAACGGCCAGCCTGCGCGCGGCCTCGATCGAAGCCTCCGCTATGGTTTCGAGCGCGGCGAACTGCTTGTAGAAATTGAGCCCAAACTGCTCCTGCATCTCGCGCCCGGTCGTTCCGCACAGCATCCAGCTGTTTCCGGATGGATTGATTTCGATCAAATGCAGCTTGCCGGTCGCCTCGTCACGCAGGATGTCCACGCCGAGCGAGGGAATGGTCGGCAGGACGGCATGTGCCTGGACAGCAAGGTCGAGCACGTCCTGGTCCGCGGCAAGTGCGACAGTGCAGCCCTTCGCCGAGGCTATGATCGATTCCCCCTGGCCATGCCGGAACCCGTCGGGTCGCTCCAGCGGGGTGAAATCCTTCCTGCCCTCATACTGGAGGGCCATCAGCGGCCTGCCCAGGTAAGTGAGGACGCGGTAGGCCCTTGGCCAGCGCCCGGTATGGACATAGTGCTGGGCAAGCATAGGCGAACGCCGTCCCGCATGCTCCTCGGGATAATCCGCCGGAGCAGTGTAGCGGACGCGACCGGTCTTGGTGATGCGCACGAAGGCGCCGCGCGCGCCGTGCGACGGCTTGACCACCACATACGGCCCCCAAACCGCCGGATCGAGTTTTGTCCCGGGCACGATCTCCACCCATTTGGGAACCGGCAGTCCCGCGGCCTCGAGAACGGCAAGCTCCCTGATCTTGCCCATATGCTGATGAACGAGCCGCGTTCCGCGCAGCGGCCGCAGCCATTTCAACCTGTCCATCTCGATGGAAAGGGTTGGCCGCATGGCCAGTGCCGCAGTGGGCAACGGGGTCAGCACGGAAGCGGTCGACAGGACACTGACCTTGATCTCCGGCGCGCGCGCCGAGATCAGGGCGCCGACCTTGCGGAAATCGTTGATCGCTTCCTTCTTGGGATAGCAGTAGAAAGCCAAATTGACCTGGACCATGCTGGATTTCGCCCGGAAAAATCGTAGGTTAGATGACGCATCGTGCCTGCTTGAGGTACCAAGGAATAGCTCCGCAGCGCCAACGCAATCTCTGCCAGCCATGAAATAGCAGGACAATCCGTCTTCGAGGGTCGGAAGGAAAAAGCTTTCGCATGATCGTCTATGTCGTCACCGCCCGGTTCAGCACGACAATTCAGCGCCTGATCCACGGCCTCGGCGCCGACGCAAGCGGGCTGTTGTCCTACATCACCTATGAGGAGCTGTTCTTCGAACGGGCGGCACCGCTGGCGCACACCATCTTCACCGACTTCGACCGGCTGTCGCGCTATGAGCTGGACTGCGCGGCGGCGGTAGCCTTGAGGCTGCAGGCGCAAGCGCCGGAGATCCGCATTCTAAACCACCCGCTGCACGCCCTCGAGCGGGTGCCGCTGCTGCACAAGCTCAACGCGCAAGGCATCAACGACTTTGCCGTCCAGCGTCTCGATACCGGGGCGCGACCGGCAAAATACCCGGTTTTCCTGCGCGCAGAGGACGGATATGGCGGACCCGAGACCGCTATCCTGCGATCCGATGCGGAGTTCGACGAGGCGGTCACACAGATGCAACGGAACGGCAGACCGTTGAGGGGACGGATTGCCGTCGGCTATGTCGGCGAGCCCGACGAGAAAGGCTTTTACCGCAAATACGGCGCCTTCAATATCGGCGGCACAATCGTGCCGCAGCACCTGATGTGCAGCGAGCAATGGGTGGTCAAGAAGAACTCCGCTGCGATCGGGCCGGCCGAGGTTGCGGAAGAGCTGGATTTCGTTCGTCGAAATCCGCATGCCGAACCGCTTGCCGAGGCATTCCGCATTGGTGGCCTCGACTTCGGGCGCGTCGACTATGGATTTTATCAAGGGCGGCTGCAGGTCTACGAGATCAACACCAACCCGAGCTTTCCCAAATTCGCCAAGAGCGATGCCCGCAGCGAACGCCGGCAGCTGATCCGAAACCAGTTCGTGACAGCCCTAAGGGCGATCAACACGCCGCATCCGCGCGGACGGATCGGCTTTCCCGAAATCCGGCCGCGGGCTCACGATCTTCGCCTGCCGCGCGTGCGCCTGCCGGTTAGTCTCGGCCGGCGGCTGCTGGACCGCGTCACCGGACGGGCGAAGTCCGCACCTCAGGACGAGCTATGATGGCAAGCGGCAACGCGCTCTCCGATCCCGCCACCTATGGCGAGGATCTGCCCGGAAATCTCCGCCGCGTGCTGGAGATTGCGCCGCGCCATTGCGTCGGTTGCGCGGATTACCACATACGCAGCTGCGCCCATCGCGCGACGGGCGAACGGTTCGGCATCGATACGGATCGCGACGCGCTGGTGGCGGTGCTCGAGGAGCTTGTCGGACGTGGCCTGTCGCGCCAACCGCGTCTCGACATCGTCATCGCCGGCTCGGCCGACACCGGCGTGTTTGCCACGGTCGCGCATGCGGTGGCCCGTCTCGGAGACGAAGCGCTGCGGCGCTGCCATTTCACGGTGCTGGACCTGTGCCCGACGCCGCTGCTTTTGTGCGAGCATTTCGCCGAAGAACACGGTCTCGATTTCAGCTATGCGGCGGTCGATCTCACCGCCCCGGGCCGGAAATTTCCCGCCGACATCATCGTCATGCACAGCGTCTTCCGTTTCATCGACAGAAGCGTGCAGCCAGCCGTGCTGGCGGAGTTGGGGTCGTGGTTGAAGCCGGGCGGCTCGGTGGTCTTTTCGAACCGCATCAAATCGGCGTCCCGAGAGGAGTCAGAAGCCGACCTTGCCAGTCGCGGCGCCCGCGACGAGCGTTTCGCCGCCATGACGGCGCAAGGCGAGCTCGATGTCGCCGATGGCCGTGAAGAGATCATGGTGCGGCTCGATCGCTCGCTGTACGAGCACGAAAGCCGCGCCGGCGAATTCAGGACCGTCGGTGACCTGAAAAAACTGCTCGAAACCGCATCGCTGGCGCTCATCCGCTTCGACGAGGTCGAGTGGGCAGTCGGCGGCAACGGGCGTCCCTACTACATGCGAAAACGCGTGATCGCGGTTCTCACCTCTCCCGTGTGAAGGCTGGTCAGTGAAACAGGCCGGCGCCGAGCAGACCGAACGGCAGCGGCCTGCCCATCAGCCCCTCGATCATCAGGGCTTGCAGGATCGCCACCACAATCAGGATCGCGGGCATCCATGCCCAGCGCCCGGCAAAGGTCTTTCGCACCGACGCGAGAAAGCCGAGCGACGCCGGCACGATGCCGACCACGGGAACGGCTGCCAGCAACAACGACAAGGCAAGACCCATGCGCAGCGAGATCGACGGCGACGGCGCCGGGGGTTCGCGCTGGATGCGCCATAAAGTGAAGAGCGACGCGCCGGTCAGGATCGCGGCGGACAGGATGGGCGCGATCCTGGACGTTCCGGTAAAGCCGGTAGCGGTGATGATGGCCCAAAGGCCGAGCGCGGCCATGCCGGCAAGGGCGCCGAAGGCCACTGGGCGAGAGCGCCTGGTCATGCTTTGCGGACCCTCCTGCGGTCGCCTGAGCCGCCACAGCACGGCCAGCAGCGCGCAGCCGAGCAGCAAGACGCCTGGCCGAAGCAGGGCCGTGGGTCCGAAAATCTGCAACGTCTTGCCCAGTGACTTCTCGACCATCGGGCCGATGACGAAGCCGAGCAGAAAAGGCGCGCGCGGAAGTCCGGCCAGAAAGAGTGCGACGCCGAGCAAGCCGCCGGCCGCGAACTGAACCAGTCCGAGCGAATTGGTCGCCGAGCCCAGAGCCGCGGTGACGACGGCGACCAGCGCGAAGGCCGCGATGGCCTTCGGCCGCAGGCCGGTGAAACGAACCAGCCAGGGAACGACGAGCAGGAACAGCGGGATGGTCAAGAGGTTGGCCAGAATGACCGTCCAGGCGAAGGTCATCGCCGTCGGCAAATGCGTCGTCAGCATGGTCGGCCCGACTTCGAGGCCGAGCATGGCAAAACCGCCGAGCAGAATGGCCATGCTCGAACTGCCGGGAATGCCGAAAAACACCGTGGGAATGAGCGCGCCGCCCTCCTTGGCGTTGTTGGCGGCTTCCGGCGCAACCACGCCGGCGATGGCGCCCTCGCCGAGCGGCACGTCGCCGCTGTGGCGGGCGGACGCGTCGGCATAGGCGATCCACACGGCAACGCTCGATCCGGCGCCCGGCATCATGCCGACGACGATGCCGATGATCGTCGAGCGCAGCATGATCATCTTGTAGCGAAAGGCCTCGGCCATTCCGGAAATCATACGCGGACGCTCGGCGGTCGTCGGCGGCAACGGCTTGCTGTCCGGGCTGCCTGCGAGCGCCAGCATCTCGGGAATGACGAACAGGCCGCCGATCACCGAGATGGTCTCGAGACCGTCCCACAATTCAAGCCTGCCGAAGGTGAAACGGGTTTGGGCGGTCAGCGCGTCCATTCCAACCGTCGAGGCGAGAACACCGAGTGCGGCGACCGCCAGCCCGGCACTCGGCTGCCGGTCGGAAAGCGACGAGACCAGGGCCAGCCCCAGCAGAGCGAGAACCAGGAATTCCGGCGCTCCCAGATTGCTGACGATCGGACGCACGACGGGGGCGGCGAGCATGAACACGATGGCGCCGAGGACGCCGCCCACCGCCGAGGCGGACAGGCTGGCGCCAAGCGCCTCGGCGCCCCGGCCCTTGCGCTGCAGCTGAAACCCGTCGAGCGCGGTTGCGGCCTCGGAAGCAGACGTCGGCAGGCCATAGGCGATGGGGGTTATCGACCCCGACGTGTGGACCACGGCGTGCAGCGAAATCAAAAACACCGCGCCCCCCAGCGGCCCGAACAGAAGCGCAAGCGGCAGGGCAAGCAACAGCCCGATGCGGCCGCCAATGCCCGGCACAATTCCTGCGATGAAGCCAAGCGCTACGCCGAGAAGCAGCCCGGGCAGAAGACCGGGATCGAACAGGGCCCGCAAAGCATCTAGAATCAAGCGATCACTCTGGTCCTGGCCTTTAAGAGGGGAAAATGATCGCTGCCTCGATCAGCAAGACCGGTCACCGTCGGCGCGGCGGCGGCCGCACTCCAGCGCGGCGACCATGCCGCCACGCAGCTCCAGCTTGCGGGCAAGCAAGGCGGTGACCTTCTCCTGAACCTCGGCCCCGCCCGCCGGATCGATCTGCAGCCTCTGGGCCTTGGCGTCGGCCAGGAAAGCGGGATCGGCAACGACCTTGTCGAAAGCCCCGCGCAGCACCGCCAGATCGCCCCCGTCAATGGAGGGTGGCGCTGCTATCCAGCGGCCCAGATTGTTGATCAGTTCGATCATGTCGATGAGCGATGCGAAACCGGCCGGCGCGATATCGCGCAGCAGCGGCACCGATGTCGGGACGGAGGGATGCGGCACCTCGTTCAGGCGAAGCAGCGCGACGGCTTCGTTGTTGTCGAGCATCTTCGCCTGGCTCGGATAGGAGCCGACGATCACCTGACCCTCGCCGCTCAGGAAGGCCAAAGCGCGCTGGCCGCCATCGTAGCCCGGTACCGGCTTTATCGGCAGGCCCAGCATGGCATTGAGCAGAAAACATTCCGAAGCACTGCGCGAAACGATGCTGCTCGCCGGAAAGATCGCCGGTTCGACCCGCTGCGACAAGTCCTCGACCGACTTTATGCCGCTTCGCGTGCTGGCGATGACGATCCGCTCATCGACCGCCATCTTGCCGATCCACTTGAAGGCGGCAAGGCTTTTGGTCGCGGGGTCGTCCTTCTCGATCTCCGAAGTGAGCAACGCACCCTCGAACAAGCCGATCGTCAACTCACCTGGCGCGGCCTCGGCGATGTGCTTTGCCGCAAGCCTGCCGTCGGCAGCCGGAACAACCTCGACCGTGAGCCGCGCATTGGGCAGAGCCATAGCGAGATGTTTTGCGAAAAGCCGGGCATAGAGTTCATAGCCGCCGGCTCCCTCGTTGCCGATCAGGAACGAAATCCTGCGGCCATCGAGCGCTTGCGTGCGGCCTATGGCAGGCGCCACCAGCAGCCCCGCGCCAACCGCCATAAAGGCACGGCGAGACAGCCGGCTAAATTCTCTTTTCTCAGACAAAGATTTCCTCCAAACCACATACCCGGCGGCAGCTTACCCCATGTCTGGTGGATTTGTCGCACGACAAAGGGCGTCGCCTCCCGACATCGGGAAAGGGCGTCGCTCGTTCGAGGATTGCAATCTGTCGGTCGGCTCAGTTGCCTCTTATTCCGCAGCTGCAAGCTGTCGGCCTTGGCTGTATTCATCCCAAGCCTGCCTCAAGATTTGAACGGACGAAGTCAGGAAAATTCCCGCCATCAGCGCGGCCACAACAAGATCCGGCCAAGCGGTGGATGTGCCCCACACTCCCAGCGCGGCAGCCATCACGACAACATTGCCGATGGCGTCATTGCGCGAGCAAAGCCAAACCGACCGGACGTTCGCGTCCCCATCCTTGTAGGGGCGCAGCAACAGCACGGAGCCGAGGTTTGCAGCCAGCGCCATAAAGCCGATGACGCCCATGACCTCCGCGCTTGGAAGGCCCAGGATCAAGGTTTGGTAGACTGTCGAACCGAACACCCACAGCGCCATGACCAACAGCGAAAGCCCCTTGAACAAGGCCGCTGTCGCCCGTGTTTGCAGGGTCGCACCAATCGCGGCCAGGCTCAGGCCGTAGGTGACGGTATCCGCCAGGAAGTCCAGGGCATCCGCCTTGAGGGCTTGCGATCCGGCAAGCTGCCCCGCAACCATCTCGGTGAGGAACATCGCGCCGTTAATCCCAATGACGGCCCAAAGCACCCGTTTGTAGCGAACGTCCATACCATCAAAAACAGCCACTCCGCCCGAGCAGCATGCGGCATTTGCCGCGCCACAACTTGCCGCCTCTGCCTTGGTGACCTTGGCTGGCAGCACCAGAGGCGGCGGGCCTGCGCAGCCAGCTGTTTCATGAGCGCAGCAATCGTCGGCCATTGAAAATCTCCACGTTTGCAGCCACTTTAGTTCCTCTAGCCACTAGAGGTTCAAGAGGCTTTTTATGGATTTTTCGATCGGCGAACTTTCGCGGCGAACGGCGGTGAAGGTCCCCACCATCCGCTACTATGAGCAGATCGGCCTGCTGCCGGCGCCGCCACGCACCGAAGGACAGCAGAGACGCTACGCGAAGGCCGCTGTTTCGAGACTGGCCTTCATCAGGCACTCCCGCGAACTGGGCTTCGAGGTCGAGGCCATTCGCGCGCTGCTGTCACTTCAGGACCACCCGGACCAATCCTGTGCGACAGCTGACGCGATTGCCAAGGCCCGCCTGGCGGAAGTCGAGAGCAGAATCATGAGCCTCAACGCCCTGCGACTGGAATTGACACGCATGGTCGATGAGTGCGCATGCGGAAGAGTGGCGGAATGCAGGGTTATCGAAACTCTGGCGGATATGAGCCATGGACACGGCCACCTGGCCTTGCCCTGAAGGCGGGCCATGCCCATCCGCAAGCGTAGCGGCTGTCAACCAACCTCGCCTCGCGGCTAGGCGCCGAACAAACCACTTCAAACTCGACAACCGCTTCGGTACGGTCGAACCATGGCTCAACCCACCAACCCGACCGTCACCCGCCGCGACCAGATGTTTCCCATCCTCGCCGATGTGGACATCGAGCGCATGCGCCGTTTTGGGCAAGCCAGCGCCTATGCCGCCGGCGCGCCCATCGTCAAAGCCGGCGATGTGGCGCCCGGCTTGATCGTCATCCTGTCGGGCAAGGCGGATATTACCCAGGGCGGCGAGTTCGGCCGGCGCGAGACGATCGTCACCCACGGCCCGGGCAATTTCCTCGGCGAGCTGGCGCAGCTTTCGGACCGCCCCTCGCTGGTCAATGCCGAGGCGGTCGAACCGGTCGAGGCGTTCGTCATCGCGCCGCAGCGGCTGCGCGACCTGATGGTGCAGGAGGCCAATCTCGGCGAGCGCATCATGCGGGCGCTGATCCTGCGCCGCGTCGGGCTGCTGGAAAGCGGCAGCAGCGGGCCGATCATCATCGGCCCCGCCGGCAATGGCGACACGCTGCGGCTGCAAGGCTTTCTGGCGCGCAGCGGCCAGCCGCACCGGGCGCTCGATTCCGACGCCGATCCGTGCGCGACGACGCTGATCGAACGCTTCCAGGTCGACCCGCACCATCTGCCGATCGTGTTGTGCCCGAACGGCAAGCTGCTGCACAATCCCGGCGAGAACGAACTCGCCCGCTGCATCGGCCTGCTGCGGCCGATCGACGCCAGCAAACTCTACGACGTGGCGATTGTCGGCGCTGGACCGGCGGGGCTGGCGGCGGCGGTCTATGCGGCGTCCGAAGGGCTGTCGACGATCGTGCTCGATTGCCGCGCCTTCGGCGGACAGGCGGGCGCCTCCTCGCGCATCGAAAACTATCTCGGCTTTCCCACGGGGATCTCGGGAATGGCGCTGATGGCGCGCGCCTACAACCAGGCGCAAAAATTCGGCGTCGAAATGGTGATACCCGACGAGGCCAAGCTACTGAGTGCAGCGACCGACCCGTCCGGCGCCCGCTGCCGGCTCGATGTCGGCGACGGCGAGAGCGTGCTGGCGCGCACGGTGGTGATCGCCAGCGGCGCGCGTTACCGCCGCCTCGCTATCGCCAATCTGGCGCAATTCGAGGGGACGTGCGTGCACTATTGGGCGTCGCCGATCGAAGCGCGGCTGTGCGGCGGGCAGGAGGTGGCGCTGGTCGGCGCCGGCAATTCGGCGGGCCAGGCGGCGGTCTTTCTGGCCAGCCATGTCCGGAAGGTGGCGCTCTTGGCGCGCGGCGGCAGCCTCGACGCGACCATGTCGCGCTATCTGGTCGAGCGCATCAGGGCACAGCCCAACATCGAGGTGCTGACCGGGACCGAGATCGAAGCGCTGGACGGCGACGCGGGCAATCTGAGCAGCATCCGTTGGCGCCACCGTGCCAGCGGCGTCGAAACAACGCGGCCGATCCGCCATCTCTTCCTGTTCATCGGCGCCGACCCGAATACAGACTGGCTGGCGCAGTGCAACGTGGCGCTGGACGCCAAGGGTTTCGTGCGCACCGGACCGGACATAGGATCGGGTGTGATGGAGACGAGCCGCAGCGGCGTGTTCGCCATCGGCGACGTTCGCTCCGGCTCGGTCAAACGGGTCGCCGCGGCTGTCGGCGAAGGCGCCCAGGTGGTGGCGGCCTTGCACGCATATTTGGCGCAAGGCGACGCCGTCGCGCCACAAACGGCCAGGAGAAACTGATGGCGGATGAATGCAGACATGCGCATGACATCAAGGATGTGACGCCGAGCGCGCTCGGCTGCGAGGAATGCCTGAAGAGCGGTTCTGAGTGGGTGCATCTGCGGATCTGCCGCACTTGCGGCCATGTCGGCTGCTGCGACGACTCGCCCAACCGTCACGCCACCAAACATTTTCACGCCACAAGCCATCCGGTCATCGAAGGCTACGACCCGCCGGAAGGCTGGGGATGGTGCTATATCGACGAGGTCTTTCTCGACCTCGGCGAGCGGGTCACGCCACAGAACGGCCCGATCCCGCGATTTGTTTGAGGCGGCAGCCCAGCCCGTCGTCTATCGCACTGAGCCGGTGACGGTCCGATCAATGGCGTCGGGATTGCGTTCGTTGCCGGCAAGGGCCGCTATGAGCAGCAGGCTGGCAACCACCGGCACAAACAGGATGGCAACGCGGGCTTGCACATAAAAAATGGCGCGCCATTCGCTGCGCTTTTCGGGGCTGTCGTCCATCATACTCACTCTGTCAGGCCCCCCAGGGCGTGACATAGAGGCCAACGGTTAAACAAAGACTTCCGAGTTTGTTAACTCTCGGACTTTGAACCCTGGAAATCGCACGGCGATCAGCCGCCCGGCAATCCAGATAGCTCGAACTATAATGACAACGTCATTACGAACTGCTATTCTCATAGGATGAAACACGAATCTCCAAGTGAAGCTTCCAAGAGAAGCACGCTGAATATCCGTATCAAGCCCGAAGAGCGCGGCTTGATCGACGAGGCCGCGCGCGTGCTCGGAAAGACGCGGACGGATTTCATCCTCGATGCCGCCCGGCGCATGGCCGAGGATACACTGCTCGACCGGACGCTGATCAAAGTCTCTCCGGAAGCCTATGCGGAATTCCTCGCTTTGCTCGATGCACCGCCCAAGCCCAACGAGCGGTTGTCCAGGCTCATGAACGCTCGCTTGCCGTGGGAGACAAAGTGACGCTGCAGGCGCCGATGCCCCTGGAGCGCATCCATGACCTGTCGTCGTTTTCCTCCGGCGTGCCGGCCCTCGATGACTGGCTCAAGCGTCGGGCGCTCGCCAATCAGGATAGCGGCGCGACGCGCACTTTCGTCGCCTGCCGAGACGGCAACAAGGTCATTGCCTACTATGCGTTGGCCTCGGGCGGTGTTGCCGCCAGCCATGCGCCGGGCCGGTTCCGGCGCAACATGCCGGATCCGATCCCGGTTGCCATTCTTGCCCGCCTTGCCATCGATATTTCGCATCAGCGTCAAGGGCTGGGTTTGGCGCTCGTCCAGGATGCGGCACGCCGGGTGATGAACGCAGCCGGGACACTTGGCATTCGCGGCATCCTGGTACACGCGATTTCCGAGGAGGCTCGGGCCTTTTACATGGCGCTCGGCTTCGATCCGTCGCCGCTCGATCCGATGACGTTGGTGATCTCGCTGGCCGATTTGCGTCACGCTGAGAACGGCGCTTGATCGCTCTTCGATGGCGGCTGGGAGATCCAGTTGGCGCTTCGCAAAAAGCTCAGTCGCCTTTCAACCCAAACAGCCTCCCACCGGCCGGCACAACGTCATTCACGCCCGCCAGCCGCAGGCAGTGCCAGGCCATGGCGTGGTTGCTGGAGGTGACGGGAATGCCGATGCGCTGTTCCAGCCCGGTCACCGCTTCGGCGACGCGCAGGCTGGTGCAGGAAATGAAGATCGCATCGACGCCCGGCGTCGCTGCCATCCGCTCGGCGGCGGCTTCGATCGAGGCGACGGAGATGCGGGCGGCTTCGCGGTCGTCCTGCCGGTCGAAGGTGGCGACGGCGGCTATGTCGAGGCCACGGCCGGTGAAATAGGCAACGAGGCCTTCATTGATGCGGGGCGAATAGGGCGTCAGCAGGCCGATGCCTTTGACGCCGAGCGCCCGGAACGCGGCAAGGGCCGCGGTGACCGGCGTAGTGCAGGCGATGCCGGGCCGCGCCTTTCTGATTTCGGCGAACACCGCCTCCTCGCCGAGCGTCATCGTCGCCGAGGTGCAGCCGAAGCCGACGACGTCGAGCGGGATGCCGGGCAGGATGAGGTCGACGCATGGCGCGATCCTCGGGCCGATGGCGCGCAAAGTGTCTGGGGTGATGTCGTGGTCGTTGAAGACGCGGGCCTCGTAGAAGGCGACCCCGGGGATGCGAACGAGAGCGCGGAATTCATGCTCCAGCGTCTGGTCGGTGGCCAGTACTGCAAGGCCGATCGCGGCGCGCGACGCCAGGCCGCCGTCGAGGTCTGACGGCAACACGCCGAGGTCGACCGGTCCTGAGGCGGTTGGGCGGGTAGCAGCGTTGAGAGGCATAGTATTCCCCTTCTAGTTTGAGCATGACCTTGTCCAAAAACCGGTTCCCGTTTTTGGGATCATGCTCTCAGTTCAAAAGACCATCCATGGAAATGGCCGGAGTCTTGCCGGCGATCAGGTCGGCGGTGATGCGGGCCGAGCCGTGCGACATGGTCCAGCCGATATGGCCGTGCCCGGTGTTGAGGTAGAGGTTGCGCAAGCCCCGGCGACCGAAGGCGGGGAGATTGTTCGGGGTCATTGGCCGCAGGCCCGCCCACATCTCGGCACGGTCGTAGTCGGCGCCTTCGGGATAAAGCTCCTGCGTCACGCCTTTCATGAAGGCGAAATCGGCCGGCTTGTGGCTGGTGTCGTAGCCGGCGAACTCGGCTGTGGCGGTGACACGGATACGGTCGCCGAAGCGCGAGATGGCGACCAGATTGTGCTCGTCGACGGAAGCGATGGTCGGCGGCGCCGGGCGATTGCCGACCGGAATGGTCAGCGAATAGCCCTTGATCGGATAGATCGGCAGGTTGATGCCGATCTTGCCGGCAAGCTTTGGGCTGTGGCTGCCGAGCGCCAGCACGTAGGCATCGCCCTTGAAGGCGCCCTTGTCGGTCAGCACCTGGGCGACGCCGTCGCCCGATGTCTCGATGCCGGTGATGGTTGTTTCCGTGTGGATGGCACCGCCGCGCTCGACGACCTTGGTGGCCAGCGCCCGGGTGAATTTTGCCGGGTCGCCGGTCTCGTCGGTCGGGCAATAGATGCCGCCGGCGATCTTTTCCCTGGCCGAGGCCAGTGACGGGTCAAGTGCGACGACTCCGTCGCGGTCGAGCACTTTTATCTCCTGTCCGTCGGACTCGAGCAGCTTCATGTGCTCGACACCCTTGTCGAGCGCCTGCTGGCTGCGGTGAAAATAGACGATGCCGCGATCGTTGCGGTCGTAGTCGATGTCCTCGTCGGCAATGACATCGCGCAGGACGGTCTGCGAATAGGCGGCAAGGCGGTGCTTGAGCAGCGTGTTGCGGCGCGCCTTGGCGGCGGTGCACTCCATCAGGAACAGCCACGACCAGGAATAGAGGCGTGGGTCGACCGAGAATTTGAAGCGCAGCGCCTGGTCCTTGAGCAGCAGCGATTTCAGCAGGATCATCGGCGCCCTGGGCGACGACCAGACGAAGGAATGGCCCGGCGCGATCATGCCGGCATTGCCCCAGCTGGTCTCGGCGGCGACCTGTGCCTGGCGCTCGATGAGCACCACGTCGTGGCCGTCCTTCTGCAGCTGATAGGCCGTGGTGACGCCGACAACACCGCCACCCAGCACGATGACGCGCATGACGCCTCCGGAGATCGCAAAGTCATCACAGTGTAGAATGTAAGTCGCGGTCCGCAAGTGCAGAACCTTGTGGAGACGCCGGCGGGACAGCGCCCCCCTCTGCCCTGCCGGGCATCTCCCCCACATGGGGGCGAGATCGGACGTCATGCCGACTTTCGCCAATCGCCAACGTTGCAGGAACGAGCGAAGCGCTGGAACCGCCAATCTCCCCACTCGTGGGGAGATGTCCGGCAGGACAGAGGGGGGCGCGAAGGATCACCACGAGCCGTGTCTGGCCTGCTCTGGCACTCAGCCCTTCAGCGCCTGCTCCAGATCCGCGATCAGATCATCGCCGTCCTCGATGCCGGCCGACAGCCGGACCAGCGAATCGGAAATGCCGATGGCCGCGCGTTTTTCTGCAGGGATCGAGCCGTGCGTCATGATGGCGGGATGCTCGATCAGGCTTTCGACGCCGCCGAGGCTTTCGGCCAAAGTGAACAATTGCGTACGTTCGAGAAAGCGTTTGGTCGCCGCGAGGTCGCGATCGAGCTCGACTGATATCATGCCGCCGAAGGCATGCATCTGCTGGACGGCGATGGCGTGCTGCGGGTGGCTGGCGAGACCGGGATAGATGACGCGGCGCACGTCCTTGCGCGCCTCCAGCCATTGCGCGATTTTCAGGCCGTTCGAGGAATGGCGCTCCATCCTGAGCGCCAGCGTCTTGATGCCGCGCAGCGCCAGAAAGCTGTCGAAGGGGCCTGATATGGCGCCGATGGCGTTCTGCAAAAACTTCAACTGGGCGGCGAGCTCCTTGTTGTCGCCGACGATCGCCACGCCGCCGACCATGTCGGAATGGCCGTTGAGATATTTGGTCGTCGAGTGGACGACGATGTCGATGCCGAGTTCCAGCGGCCGCTGAATGTAGGGGCTGCAGAAGGTGTTGTCGGCAACGGTGAGAACGCCTTTGCGCTTGGCCAGTGCGGCGACGGCTTCGAGGTCGACGATGCGCAGCAGCGGGTTGGTCGGCGTCTCGACCCAGAGCAGTTTCGTTTCCGGCCGGATCGCCGCCTCGACGGCGGCGAGGTCGGTGAAATCGACGAAGGAGACCTGCAGATTGGCCGAGCGTTTTCGTACCCGCTCCATCAGGCGGAACGAGCCGCCATAGATGTCGTCGGTGGCAACGATATGGGCGCCGGCATCGAGCAGCTCCAGCACGGTGGCGATCGACGCCAGCCCGGAAGCGAAGGCGAAAGCGGCCGAGCCGCTTTCGAGATCGGCCACCGCGCGCTCGAAGGCAAAGCGGGTCGGGTTCTGGCTGCGGGCATATTCAAAACCCTTGTGCACGCCGGGCGACTGCTGGCCATAGGTCGAGGTGGCGTAGATCGGCACCATCACCGCGCCCGTCAGCGGGTCGTGGCTCTGGCCGCCATGGATGGTGCGCGTCGAAAAGGCCAGGCGGTTCTTGCCCGATGGCGGTGGGTGTGCAGTCATCGTGCGCGCCTCAAATGGTTGATCAGGTCGATACGGGTTATCAGGCCAACGAACTCGTCGCCATCGAAGATGATGGCGACCTCGTTGCGGTCGAACACCGGCAACAGCGCATCCAGCGTCTGGCTGGCCTGCAGCGTGTGCAAATTGGAGGTCATTGCCGTGCGCACCGGACCGTTGAAACGCTCCCAGCGGCCGTCATAGGGGCCATCGACCTTGGCCAGGATGTCGCTTTCGTCGACGATGCCGACTAGCTTGCCATTGTCGAGCACGGGCAGCTGCGAGACATCGGAGCGGCGCATGCGGCCATAGGCGTTGAGCAGGCTTTCGTCCGGACCGACGGAGACAGTGTCGCCGGTGCGATGCGAGCGCATCACCAGGTCGCGCAGATCGCCATGCTGTTCCTGCTCGGCAAGACCTTGCTCGGCCAGCCAGAAATCGTCGAACACTTTCGACAGATATTTGTTGCCGCTGTCGCAGACGAAGGTGACGACCCGTTTCGCCACCGTCTGTTCGCGGCAATAGCGCAAGGCAGTCGACAGCAGCGTGCCAGAGGACGAGCCGGCGAGGATGCCTTCCTTCGACAAGAGATCGCGCACCGCCAGCATGCTCTGCTTGTCGGGGATGGAATAGGCCTTCTTGACCAGCGACAGATCGGCATTGGGCGGCACGAAATCCTCGCCGATGCCTTCGACGGTCCAGCTGCCGGCCTCTTCCAACTTGCCGGTCTTGATCAGCGGCGCCAGCACCGATCCCACGGGGTCGGCCAGGATCATCTCGGTCTTCGGCGAGACTTTTGCAAAATAACGGCCAAGCCCGGTCAGCGTGCCGCCGGAGCCGACGCCGACGACCACGGCATCGACGTCACCTGCGAGCTGCGAGAAGATCTCGGGTCCGGTGGTGGTTTCATGCGCCGCAGGATTGGCCGGATTGGCGAACTGGTTGGCGTAGAAGGCGCCGGGCACTTCGGCGGCGATCTTTTCGGCCATGTCCTGATAATATTCGGCATGGCCCTTGCCGACATCGGAGCGCGTCATGCGCACTTCGGCGCCGAGCGCACGCAGATGCTGGATCTTTTCGCGCGACATCTTGTCGGGCACGACGAGAATGATGCGGTAGCCCTTGGGGATGCCGACCTGGGCGAGGCCGAGGCCTGTATTGCCGGCGGTCGCCTCTACAATGGTGCCGCCGCGCTTGAGCTTGCCCTCCCGCTCGGCGGCGGCGATCATCGACAACGCGATGCGGTCCTTGATCGAGCCACCCGGGTTCTGGCTTTCGAGCTTGATGAACAGCCGGCACTTGCCGGTGTCGAATTTGGTCAGTTCGACGATCGGCGTCTGGCCGATCAGGTCGAGAACCGACGCATAGGGCGGGCGCAGGCGCGACAGCGCGCCGTCGGGTGAAGCGATCTTGTGCTCGCTCATGTCGATGCTCCATGGTCAAGGCGAGCGACCGCCGGGGGCGAGCGGTAGCCTATCCTCTTCTCCTGCCCTTTGCAGTCGGAAAGAAGATAGATCGTACCAATCAACCGGCCAGATGCGGAATGAAATTCCGGGTTTGGGTATAGGCCGCTAGCGTACGGCTGTCGGTGTTTCACGGTTGCGCAATCGTTCGAGGTTCGCCGAGGCCTCTTGCGTTCGTCATCCTAGGGCGGAGCAGGAGCGAAGCGACGTCGCGGAGACCCTAGGATCCATGCCGGGACTCTTGAACGCCGCGACGGTGCAGAGTTTTGCAGTGCCAAGACGATCCTCATTCTCAACCGCTGTGTTCCTTGCCGCCCGTCGCGGCATGGATCCTAGGGTCTGCGCTGCGTCGCTCCGCTCCTTGCTCCGCCCTAGGATGACGAACGCGTGGGTGCCTTGCTCAACAGCTCAGCCCAGCAATTGCTTGCTCAGCCTTGCGCACTGGACGCGAATATCCGGAATGGCGTCGATCTCGAAAAACGTGCCGCGCGTCAGCGGTCCGACGGCGAGGATCTTGGCCGACACCGAACCGTCGCTGGCGATGATCTCGCAATTGCCGGTGACATCGAGGCCGAGCCGCAGCGGGTCCGGTCGGGCCAGTCCACGGTCGACCAGCGAACGCACCACGCTGTTCGAGGTGGTCGAGATGTCCCTGGCGATGCCGGTGCAATCATAGAGGCGCGCGGCTTCGAATGTTTCGAGGCGCTGCGTGTGGCGGGACTGGACCTCCACCGTGTAGCCGTCCCCCGCCTTGATGCCGACGATACGCCCGGCGACGGGACGGATGCGGCCCGATTGCACCGCCTCGGTGACGCGGGCGTAGACCTCCGGCGCCATGCGATGCCTATGGATGTCCCACCACGCCTTGGTGTGTTCGACAAAGCGGCGCTTGGCCGAGGATGGCCAGTTCTGCCAGATCTTCTGGTTGAACGGCCGCAAGCCGTCGACCACGTCGCGCCAATCGATGCCGGCCTTCTGGTTCTCGCGGATCAGGTCGCGGAACCAGGCGACGAAATAGGACAGCTGGGTGCCGAGTGGAATGTCGGCGACGTCGAGCTTGATCGGCTTGCCCTTGCGGTGCGGCGAGGGCAGCAGGCCGCGCCTGGACAGAGCGACGATCTCCCCGCGATGGCCGCGCTGCTCCAGCGCCAGGAAGGCATCGACCATGCTCAGGCCGGTACCCAGCACCAGCACGCGGCTGTCCGGGTCGAGCGCGGTGTCGGCCTCCGATCCCATTCGGATCGCGTGGCCCTGGCCGGCGCCCGGCTCCTCGTCATGACCGGTCGCCAGCACGGCAAGATGGGCGACGACGCTGGTGCCATTGGCCAGCGTCACCTCGACCCCGGAAGCATTCGGCGCGATCGACAGGCTCTCCTCGCGGATCAGGCGCAAGCGTCCCGTCTGCTCCTCGCGCGCCTCGAGCTCGTCCAAGAGTTCCTTGAGGTAGCGGGCATAGACGCTGCGCGGCGCATAGACCGGCGCCTGCTCCTGGGTTGCCAGGTCATTTTCGAGCAGCCAGCGCCAGAAATTGCCGGGATCGTCGGCATAGGCGCTCATGCCGGTGGCGGCGACATTCAGCACATGGGCGGAGAGCAGCGTCGAATAGGCCATGCCCTGGCCGAAATGCGGGCGCTTTTCGATCAGCGTGACGCGCAGATCGGGATTGGCCGATTTCAAGAGATGCGCGGCAAGCACGACGCCGCTGGCGCCGCCGCCGACAATGATGATCGAATTGGGGATGTTGGCGCGCCCGGTCATGAGCGCACCGGCAATAGTCGAAGGGTCAGGCCTTGACCTTCACCGCGATGTCCCTCGCGACTGGAAGGTCGTCGATGGCGATGTCGCGCATCTCGGCGAGGCTGCGCTGGTCGAGCACCTCGGCGATCGCCTGCCGGACCTCGAGCATCAGATGTCTGACTTGGCATGTCGCCTCATTGCAGTCTTCACAGCGCTGATACTGGGTGCGGCTGGCGCAAGGGATCGGCGCAAGCGGCCCGTCGAGTACGCGCACGACGTGGCCGACCTTGATTTCATCGGCCGGGCGGGCGAGGCGATAGCCGCCCTCCTTGCCCTTGCGGCTCTGGACGAAACCGGCATTGCGCAATTCGCCAAGAATGGCGTCGAGAAATTTCTTCGGGATGTTGTTGCCGCTGGCGATGTCGCCAACGAAGGCCAGCTGTCCGACCGGCAACTGCGCCAGATGGACGAGCGCCTTGAGGCCGTACTTACCCTTTTTTGTGAGCATAAACCGAACGTTTCTCTGTCCTGCGATGGTTTTCGGCCATCGGTTGCGAAACGCCTGGCGTGCCTCCCCGCCGCGTCCAAGCTGTCACGACACATAAATTCTAGTGACATGATATACAAGCCAAGGACGTTGATTTTGCTCGATTTTCAAGCTGCTGAGGCCGTTTTTGCCGGCCTTTGTGCCTTTGAGAGCACAGAAATGCGGTTGGCCGGAAGCAGGGCGACAAAGGACGGCGCGCTGGAAGCCCGATAGATGCCGCGCACGATCATGGTGATGCGGTGGTCGCTCATCGTCGCCTCCAATTCGTCAATGTCGATAAGATTACTATACTTATCCGCGAAGACGCGAAAAGGGTTTTCAAATCCATGGCTTTTTGGGGCATGGATTTGCCATGCGATGGCCGGCTCGGGAATTCCGGTTCGCCGCCGGCTCGGCGACTTGGAAGACGCCGATCTCTATCTCAGCGTCCTGAACGTCAGATGCGCGAGCGGTTCGCCCAACCCAACCCGACAAGGCCGACCAGCGTGGTGACGATGCCGATATAGAACCATTGCGTCTGGTCGGTCATGAAGCTGCCCCTGACATAGCCGAGGCCCTGCAATGACCACAGCACGCCGATGGCCAGCACAATCAACGCCAGCAGATTCCTGATCAGTCTCATCGTTGGAATTCCCCTCGCAAGTCGATCGTCAACTGCATCATGGCCGCGATGAAAGTGCGAAAGGAAGCGATCCAGTCGCGCATACTTTTACTTGCATAATAACGTTGAACCTTGCCGAAAACATCCCCGATATTGCCACGATAATCACCGGAAATACGCCGGCATATGGTTAAAGATTCCTGACAAACTGTTTCCTTGCGACTCCAAACGTGTGCTGCCGCCACGGAACTGCCCGGGGTTTGCCGCATTTCCTGCCTTATTCGACACATAACGGCTGGGGTCTGTAAGAAACGGAGCCAATCCCCAAAGATGAAGAAGAACAACCAGACCGCGCTTGTCGCGGTGACGATGGCGGCTGGCCTGATGGTCGGCGCTTCCGTCTCCCCCGCCGCCGCGCAATGCGGCCGTGCCTCCTGGTACGCACTGCACTCCAAGACCGCTTCCGGCGAGCGCATGAACCCGTCGGCGATGACCGCCGCGCATCGCAGCCTGCCGTTCGGCACCAAGCTCAAGGTCACCAATCAGAACAATGGCCGCAGCGTCGTCGTGCGCATCAACGATCGCGGCCCGTTCATCAAGGGTCGCATGCTCGATTTGTCGAAGGGCGCCGCCAGCCAGCTCGGCTTCATCAGCTCGGGCTATACCGCCGTCTGCGTGGCGCGCGTTTGACCTTTCGTCGTGTCCAGCCCAGCCGGGCACGGCCTATTTTGTCTTGATGCATGCCGTCGTCCCAAAACCGCTGCACACTTTTGGGCGACATGCATTGGCCTTCGCAGCCGCACATTGAGCCGGCTCCGGCTTTCGAGGCGGATTCTCAAAGCCTTAGACGAAAGAATGAGCATATTTCACGCCACGTGACGTATTGCATCGCAGCAATTAGTTGTTAACCTTGCCGCGAGACATTCAAGGATCGGCGCTGCTCGTCGCCCCTTTGGGTCGCATGCAGCAGCGGGGTTCTTGATGTTCTACCAGCTCTACGAACTGAATCATGCCGCCTTGCAGCCCGCCCGCGCCTACGCGGATGCGGTGCGAATTTTTTACCGCAATCCGCTCAATCCGTTTTCGCATACATCCTGGGGCCGCTCGGTGGCGGCGGCGGCCGAATTGTTCGAGCGCACCACGCGCCGTTACAGCAAGCCGCATTTCGACATCACCAAGACCGTGGTCGACTGGAAAAATGTCGAGGTCACAGAAAAGACGGTGTGGTCGCGGCCGTTCTGCAATCTCCAGCGCTTCGAGCGCGCCGTTCCTGCCGGGCGCAAGCCCGATCCGAAGCTTTTGATCGTGGCGCCGATGTCCGGCCACTATGCGACGTTGCTTCGCGGCACCGTCGAAGCGATGCTGCCGCATGCCGACGTGCACATCACCGATTGGGTAGATGCTCGCATGGTGCCGCTTGCCGATGGCAGCTTCGACCTTGACGACTATATCGACTACATCATCGACATGCTGCATGCGCTGGGGCCTGACACCCATGTCATGGCTGTGTGCCAGCCTTCGGTGCCGGTGCTGGCGGCGGTGGCGCTGATGGAAACCCGCGGCGACCCCTTCGTTCCCTCGACCATGACGCTGATGGGCGGGCCGATCGATACACGCCGCAATCCGACGGCGGTCAATCTGCTGGCCAAGGAAAAAGGCATCGACTGGTTCGCCGACAACGTCATCATGAATGCACCCTGGCCGGTGCCCGGTTTCGGCCGCGAGGTCTATCCCGGCTTCCTGCAGCTTTCGGGCTTCATGAGCATGAACCTCGACCGCCACATCACGGCCCACAAGGACTTCTTCATGCATCTGGTGAAGCATGATGGCGACAACGCCGAGAAGCACCGCGATTTCTACGACGAGTATCTGGCGGTGATGGACCTGACGGCAGAGTTTTATCTGCAGACCGTCGATACCGTGTTCGTCCGCCACGCTTTGCCGAAGGGCGAGATGATGCATCGCGGCGTCGCCGTCGATACGTCGGCGATCCGCAATGTTGCGCTGTTCACGGTCGAGGGCGAGAACGACGACATTTCCGGCCTCGGCCAGACCCAGGCCGCGCACGACCTCTGCCCCAACATTCCCGCCGAGCGGCACGCCCACTACATGCAGCCGGCGGTCGGCCATTACGGCGTCTTCAACGGCTCGCGCTTCCGCTCCGAAATCGTGCCGCGCATCGTCGACTTCATCACCAGCTATGGCCGCCAGAACCGCGTCGCGGCAAAACCAAGGCTGGTCCGCTCCGCCAAGGGCTGAAGCAAGGGCGCCGCCAAGCGGATATCAAGGCCCCGGGATGGTGGCATCCGGCGCGCCCGGACCAACCTGTTGCACAAGTGCCGCGTCAGGATCGCGGTGGTAACCATCCCGTCAATGACTCGGCTGTGTCTAATTGACACGGAGTGTAAATCCCCCTTAACGTTTCGTTAACAACAAGGGCGAACGGGGACAATGATTTCCTCACCGATGGCACGGACGCTGCGCTTGTGTGCAGTCGCAGGGCTGGCGATTTCGGGATGCTGGGCTGGCCCGGCATCGGCGGCAGCGTCAATGGCGACCGGAGGCCCGACCTCCCAGCCAATCGGACACTATGATTTCTGCAAGGCCCATCCGGGCGAATGCTCGATCCGGCCGACCAATCTCGCTCCCGCCACCATGACCGACGCGTTCATGCGCAAGCTGATTAGTGTCACCGCGCAGGTCAACGCCGCCGTCAAGCCGATGAGCGACTACGACATTTACGGCAAGGACGAGGTCTGGGCCTATCCCGACAACGGCGTCGGCGACTGCGAGGACTATGTCCTGGAAAAGCGCCGCGACCTGAACCGCCTGGGCGTGTCGCTAGCCGACCTTCTGATCACCGTCGTACGCAAGCCCGACGGCGAGGGCCATGCGGTGCTGACCGTGCGCACCGACAAGGGCGACTACATCCTCGACAATCTGACCGACAAGGTCCGCTCATGGGACCAGACCGGCTACCGCTTCCTCAAGCGGCAGGCGATCGACAACACCGGTCGCTGGGTTTCGATCCGCGGTGGCCAGCAGGTTCTGGTCGGCGCCGTTCAGTAACGGACTGGGCGGCTTCCATCGTTTCGACCACCTCAAGCGCGCCTCACCGCCATCTGAAAATTCTCTGTCTTCTCCATGAACCATTTCCTCTCGGCCAACGACACATGGCCGTAGACGGAAACCAACCATGGAGAATTCACATGACTGCACTTTTGCGAAATGCCTTTCTTGCCGCCGTTGCGGTATCGGCCCTGACCGGATCCGCTATGGCGGATCAGACCATCACCTGTTCCAACACCCAGACCAACGACCCGTGGGCCGGCCGCTGTTGCAACGCCGGCGACTCGAACTGCCTGGGCGGCGGTAACAATGGCCACGAGCATGGTAATCCCGGAGGTCGCGGTGGCCCTAACGGTCCGGCCGGCGCAAAGTAATCGCGCCATGCCCGCTGGCTCCCCGCCGGCGGGCATCGCTTTCGGAGTGAAATAGACGTCCGGCGCGAGTGGGTTGACATGGCTGTCGGACTTATGCCGGCCGGCCGAGTGCCGCCCGGATCGACAAGCTGATGCGACGCAGCTCGGCTTCGTCGAGTTTTTCGATGTTTTCGGCCAGCAGATTGGCGAGTTCGGTGGCGGCGGGGGTGAGACCCGACGTGTCGATCCTGACGCGCGGATGCGAGGCCTCGGCAAGCCGCGCCAGCTCCTCCGCATCATCCCAGATGACATTGAAATAGCCGATGATCTTCTGGATCAGCGTCCAGGTCGGCGCGCCCCGGCGGCCATGCTCCAACGCCGACAGATAGGCGGCGCTGACGCCGATGGCCGAAGCCATGTCCTTCTGGCTGACGCCGCGTTCCTGCCGCAGCGACCGCAGCTTTTCGCCGAACGGGGTCATAGCCACGCCCTCATCAGCGCAGCCGCCGCAAGCGGATGTAGAGCGCGCCTGAGCCGCCATGGTTGCGGGCGGCATGGTCGTGGCTGGAGACCAGCGGCCGGAACGCCGGCGTCGACAGCCAGGCCGGCACGGCGCGGCGCAGCACGCCGTCACCACCCGACGACGAGCCCTTGCCGGTGATGACCAAGACATAGCGGATGCCGCCGGCATGGGCCCGGTGCAGGAACGAAAACAGCAGCGAATAGGCTTCGTCCTGGGTCATGCCATGCAGGTCGACGCGGCCTTCGATCGGCAGCCGGCCCTTCTTCAACTTGTCCAGCGTCGGCTCGTCGAGCGCATGCGAAACGTGCTGCGCCTTTGGCTTTACCGCCAATGCGGGGCTGGCGGCGGCTTGAACCAGCGGCTCGGCCGGCTTGGCCTCGACGCCGATATCCGGAATGTCGACGGCAGTTCTGCCCCTGAGCGGCTTGGCGGTGCGCGCCACCAGGTTCCACAGCACCCGGTCGTCCTCGCTCAGCCTGTCCGTCTTCCGGATCATGGATTCGCCCCCGAAACGAGCGCGCGCGGGAGCAGCGCGTAGAAATCGGCGGCATTGCGGACGACGCCGGCGATCTCGCCGGCCGCATCGCCCGATCCGGCGAACAGATCGCCTCGCGCCGGCCCGGTGATGGCCGAGCCGGTGTCCTGCGCGATCATCAGCCGCCGGAACGGTTTTGCCTCGAAAGCCGTCAGCGTCGGCGCGTCGATGTAGAACGGCGTGCCAAAGGTGTGCAGCAGCCGGTCGACCGCAACCGAGCGGCCCGGCGTCAGCGGCACCTTGGCGGCGGCGATCGGCCCGAGCGTCGCGTCGTCGACCGCCGCTTCGCGGAAGAAAATATAGGAGCGGTTCTGCCAGAGGATCTCGTCGATGCGATCCGGGTGTGCCTTGAACCAGGCGCGGATCGACTGCATCGTCACTTTTTCCAGCGGGATCTCGCCTGTTTCACTCAAGATCCTGCCCGGCCCGGTAAAGCGCTGGCCGGATTTGGCGGCGTAGGTGATGCGGCGCAGCCGGCCGTCGGTCATGTTGAGCCGGGCGGCACCTTGCACATGGATAAAGAAGGCATCGACCTTGTCGGCCAGCCAGGCGATTTCCAGGCCCTTGCCAGCCAACGCTCCGCGTTCGATGGCGCCACGGTCGAAATATTCGACTGGCCGGTCAAACGCCTCGCGCGCGAAGGCGAGATAGGGATCCATGCCTGAGGGACGGTTGGCGTCGTCAATGTCGATGAGGTCGGCCGGGCGCGACAGCAGCGGTACGTTGAACCGCTCCGTGCGCACCGGCGAGGCCTCGACCTGTGGCTCGTAGAAACCGGTAACGAGGCCGGCGCCACCGTTTTCGGCTTCTATACGGGCAGGAGCAAAAAACCGTTCGAAGAAAAGACGCGCTTCGGACCGATTCGGCAGCGAAATGGTCCGCGCCTCATCATAGGCGCTGGCAAAGGCGGTGAAGTCGACGCCGAGCGAGCCGCTGCGGTAAGGTTTGGTCAGGACATGGACGGCCGAACGGCGAAAGGCGGCAAAGGCCGCCTCATGGTCGTCATCGCCCCAGCCGGGGAGATCATCGAAGGATTTTTCCTGGAAAGACCGGGATAGCGACACGACCGGGCCCGCCGCCGCTGGATTTCAGTCTTCTTCTTCGGTGGCGACGAGCTTCCAGTTCGGATCGCGCGAGCGCGTGTCGCGGGCAAAGGTCCAGACATCCTTGACCTCGGCGACCGTTTCAGGATCGCCATCAATGACCGCGCCGGCCTTGTCGCGGGTCGCCGAAATCAGTTCGCTGATGATGCGCAGCGTGACATGGGCCTCGCCGCCCTTCATTTCGGCCGACACGATGTCGGCCTTGTCGATGCCGACGAAGGAGGACTGGATTTTTTCCGCTTTCGCCTCACGATCGCCGATCGCGGCGACAAAACCGTCGAAAACCTCGCGCGACAACAGGTTCTTCAGCGTCTTGCGGTCGCCGTCGGCATAGGCCATGACGATCATCTCGTAGGCCATCTTGGCGCCGTCGACGAAGGTCTTTGGCTCAAAGGTCGGATCGTTGTCCTTGATGGTCCGCAGGCCCTTGTTGAGGTCGGTGTCGGGCTTGGCGAAGGCATCGATAGCAGCATAGGTGTCGCCAACCGGCTCGCCCGGCGCCCGCTTGCGCGGCAGCGAAACAACGTTTTCGGGTTTCTGGGTAGCGTCCTTGTCGGCGGCGCGGCCAGCCGTATAGGGATCGAAGGGCGGACGTTCGCTGCCCGTACGGCGACCGAGCACATTGCGCAGCTGGAAAAAGATCACCACCGCCGCAATCAGAAAGAAAATTGTGCCGAAGTCGAAAAAACCCATATCTTCCGCCAATCAATCCCTGGCCTGGCCGGACCGTCGGCCATTCAACAGGCCAAGGTCGCATAGCGTTCAACATCCAAAGCATATAGAACGCAAGGCGCCATCATTCAAATCAAAGGCAGGCATACCTATCTAACGGGCTCAGTGCCAGCGGCGATTGCTCGCCGACCGGCAAAACATGGAACCGATCGGTCAAGACTTGCGTATTTCGTTCCTTCCCCTGTTCCTGCTTGCGCTTCCGTTGCTGGAAATCGCCGGTTTCGTTGTTGTCGGCCGCCAGGTCGGCGCGCTGGCGACAGTCGGCCTGGTGCTGGCTTCGGGCGTGGCCGGCGTGCTTTTGCTCCGGCACCAGGGATTCGGCGTGATGGCGCGGGTGCGCGCCGAGATGGACGCCGGCCGCGATCCCAGCCATCAGCTTGCGCATGGCGCCATGATCGTGGTCGCCGCGATCCTGCTGATCATCCCCGGTTTCATTACCGATATTATCGGCCTGCTCCTGTTCCTGCCGCCGGTGCGCGACCTGGCCTGGCGCAGCCTCAAGGGCCGCATTGTGGTGGCGACCAATTTCACCAGCGGCGGTTTCCGCGGCAGGTCGCGCGACAAGGTCATCGACCTCGACGATGGCGACTATTCGCGCGCGGACGATTTCAAGCGCGGCCCGGACCATAACTCGCCCTGGCGGCGACTGAAGGACGACTGAAGTCGCCTCGAGGATGATCAGGTCGCAAATTCCCGCTGCCGGCGGCGTCATTCCCCGGAGAAGCGCCCGTTCGTAAACGCGAAGGCGGCAAACCTTGTCTTGTCATGCCGGCCATGGTAGCGAACGCCCGATTTCAATTCGGGCCGCATCGTCGCCCAGGCAAAAGGACAACGGCTAATGGCCAGCAAAGATGACGCGCCGGTCGGCGCCGCCAACGGCAACGGCGAGACAACGCAGCCTTCGCTCAACGTGCTCGCCCAGTATGTGAAGGACCTGTCCTTCGAAAGCCCCGGCGCGCCCAATTCGCTGCGCGGCCGCGACAAGGCCCCCGGCATCGCCATTAACGTCAATGTCAACGCCAACCCGCTTTCGGACAAGCAGTTCGACGTCAATTTGACGCTGAACGCCAAGGCTTCCTTCGATCAGGAAGTGCTGTTCAATGTCGAGCTGGTCTATGGCGGCGTGTTCGCCATCGCCGGTTTCCCGCAGGAGCACATGCTGCCGATCCTATTCATCGAATGCCCGCGGCTTTTGTTCCCGTTCGCCCGCCAGATCATCGCCGAAGCGACCCGCAATGGCGGCTTCCCGCCCCTGATGCTCGACCCGATCGATTTCGCCCAGATGTTCCAGCAGAAGCTGGCCGAAGACCAGGCAGCCTCCAAGGTCAAGGTGAGCTGAGGCTGCTCTGCACGGTGATTTGAAAAGCCCGGCCTTGTGCCGGGTTTTTTGTTGGATGTAGGAGGGTAAGCTGCCGATCTGTTCCGGTCAGCCCGCCGCAACCTTCAGCCAGAGCGCCTTTTCACCGAGCGTCCCGACCATGCCGGCATGCGCGGCGCGCTCGGCGTCGGTCAGGCGCGGGGCCAGCGGCACCGGCCGGGCGCCGATCGAGATGTCGATATAGTCGACATCCGACCTGCCGGCAGAGGGCGATGCGACGCTGTCGAGGATCAGCGCGGCCTGCTTGCCGCCGATAAGTTCGATATAGACCTCGGCCAACAATTCCGAATCGAGCAAGGCGCCGTGCTTGGTGCGGTGGGCGTTATCGATGCCGTAGCGGCGGCACAGCGCGTCCAGCGAATTGGGGCCCATCGGATGCTTGCGACGCGCCAGGGCCAGCGTGTCGACGACAAGCCCATTGTCGATGACCGGGTGGCCCAGCCGGCCGAATTCGACATTGAGGAAGCCGATGTCGAAAGTGGCGTTGTGGGCGACCAGCTTGGCGCCGTCAGTGAAGGCCAGCCACTCCTCGGCAATCTCGGCAAAGGTCGGCTTGTCCTTCAGGTCCTCCGCACTGATGCCGTGCACCGCCTGCGCTTCGGCGTGAACCGCGCGTCCCTGCGGATTGATGAATTTGTGGAAGGTGCGGCCGGTCGGAAAGCGGTTGACCAGTTCGACGCCGCCAAGCTCGATAACGCGGTCCTCGCGGTTGTCGAGGCCGGTGGTTTCGGTATCGAAGATGATCTCGCGCATCGAATCAGTCTGCTCCTAGGCAGCAGAATCATACACCGGAACAAAATGGCAATGGGCAATGCTGACGGCCTGGCGTCAGGAGCCCGACTTGCCGGACTTATCCCCGGAGACTTCGGCAATGATCGCATCGACCGCCGCCTGCGCGGCCTCAAAACCCTGCCCGGTGTCGATGACAAAATCGGCCTGCCGGCGCTTTTCGGCGTCCGGAACCTGCTTAGCCAGGATCGCCGCCAGTTTCTCTTCGCTCATGCCCGGCCGCGCCAGCACGCGGGCGCGCTGGATTTCGGCCGGCGCGGTGACGACCACGACCTTGTCGACGCGGTTGCGGCCGCCGGTTTCGAAAAGCAGCGGAATGTCGAGCACGACGAGCGGCGTGCCGGCGGTACGGTTTTTCGCCAGAAAGGCATCCGCCTCGGCACGGACAAGCGGGTGGACGATGGCTTCCAGTTTTTTCAGCGCGGCGGCGTCACCAAGCACGCGTCCGGCCAATGCCATGCGATCGATCTCACCGGATTTGGCCACTCCGGGAAAGGCGGCTTCGACCAGCGGAACGGCCTTGCCGGAATAGAGGCGATGCACGGTCTCGTCCGAATCATGAACAGGCACGCCCGCCTCGGCAAACATTTTTGCCGTGGTCGACTTGCCCATGCCGATCGATCCGGTGAGGCCGAGCACGATCATGCCTTGGCGCCGATATCGGTGACGATCATCTGGCGCAATTCGGCGGTGACCTCCGGCCTGATGCCGAACCAGCGCTCGAAGCCGGGCACCGCCTGATGCAACAACATGCCGAGCCCGTCGACCGTTTTCAGCTTCCTGGCGCGCGCCGCGGCCAGCAGCGGCGTCTCCAGCGGCACATAGACGATGTCGGTGACGATGGCCTTGGCGGGCAGTCTGGCCGGGTCGGCGGACAGGCCTTCATTGCCATGCATGCCGAGTGCCGTCGTGTTGACCAGCAGGCCGGCGCCGGCAAGCAATTCGTTGGTCGCGCCCAGGCCATGAGCGGTCACGCCGGCACCGAAACGATCGCGCAATTCCTGCGCCCGCGCGAGTGTGCGGTTGACGATGCGGATGTCGCCGACGCCGCGCTCGATCAGCGCATGGATGACGGCGCGCGACGCGCCGCCGGCGCCCAGCACCACGGCCGGACCATTGATTGCCCAGCCCGGCGCATGGTCGTCGAGGTTGGCGGCAAAGCCGTGGGCGTCGGTGTTGCCGCCCCACAGATTGCCGTCCTCGAACCACAGCGTGTTGACGGCGCCGATCTGTTCGGCGGCCTCGTCGCGACGCTCGACCCGGGCGAAAGCGGCCTCCTTGTGCGGAATGGTGACGTTGCCGCCGCAATAGCCGTTCTTGCGCAGTCCGGCGAGGAATGCGGCAAAGTCCTGTGGCGCGACGTCAATGGCCTGATAACTGCCGTCGATGCCGTATTTTTCCAGCCAATGGCCGTGGATCCTGGGCGACCTGGAATGGGCGATCGGATGGCCGGTGACAAAGGCTTTTTTCGACATTTCAGCCATCGATAGCCCCGAGGCTGCGAAGTTCGGCCAGCACCGGCAGAAGCGGCAGGCCGACAATGGTAAAATAGTCGCCCTCGATCCTCTCGAACAGCTGGATGCCCTCGCCTTCGATCTGGTAGGCGCCGACGCTGGACAGGGCCTTGGCGCCGACGCGGGCCAGATGGCGGCCGATAAAGGCCGGATCGAGCTTGCGCATGGTCAGGCTGGCAATGCCGACATGCCGCCACAAAACCTTGCCGTCGCGCATGAGCACCGCAGCACTGTTGAGCTGGTGGGTTTTACCTGAGAGGGCCAGGAGGTGCCGCCGCGCGCTTTCCATGTCGGCCGGCTTGTGGAACACTTCGTCGCCAAGCGACAGCGTCTGGTCGCAGCCAAGCACCAGGGCGCCAGGCTTGCGCTCGCTAACCTCGGTGGCCTTGGCTTCGGCCAGGATGGCGGCAACGTCTTCGGGCGCGACGCCTTGCAAAGGCGCCTCGAGCGCACGTTCATCGACGTCGGCCGGAACCGCCTGGATATCGAGCCCGGCGTTGATGAGCAACGCCTTGCGGAACGGGCTGCCGGAAGCGAGGATGATTGTTTCAGTCATGATTTTTGGCGCCCGATTTGGCTGCGACGCCTAGCGCGTCTTGCCGCGCAGGGCAACGATAGCCGCCGCGGTCTCCTCGATCGAGCGGCGGCTGACATCGATCATCGGCCAGCCGTGGCGGGTGCAGATCTGGCGGGCATAGGCGAGTTCCTCGGTGATGGCGGCGCGGTCGACATAGTCGCCAGCTTCGTAGTCGCTGCTGTTGCCGAGGACGCGGTTCTGGCGGACATGCGAAATGCGTTCTGCCGTGGCGATCAGACCGACGATCAATGGCGTCTTGGCGCTGATCAGACTTTCCGGGATCGGCACGCCAAGTACGATCGGGATGTTGGCGGTCTTGATGCCGCGATTGGCGAGATAGATGCTGGTCGGCGTCTTCGACGTCCGCGAGATGCCGATCAACACGATGTCGGCGTCATCCATATTGGCGGGCAGCTGGCCGTCATCATGCTCCATGGTGAAGTTGAGCGCGTCGATGCGGCGGAAATACTCGGCGTCGAGAACATGCTGCGCGCCGACGCGGCGGCCGGCCGGCGTGCCGAGATAGGACTGGAACACGGTGAGCACCGGCTCCAGCACCGAGACGCAAGGCAGGCCCATGGTCGCGCAGCGCTCGTCGATGCCCCGCGCCAGCTTCTGGTCGACGACGGTGTAGAGAATGATGCCTGGTTCCTCCTCGATGTCCTCGAACACTTTGGCCACCTGTTTTTCGGTGCGAATGAGCGGATAGATATGCTCGATGGCGCGCGCATCCTTGTACTGCGCCGAAGCGGCGCGGCCGGCGGCGAGCAGCGTTTCGCCGGTGGCGTCGGAGATCAGGTGCAAATGAAAGAAGCTCTGGGGTTTGTTCACAGGGTCCATTCCAGGCTGTGGGCGAATGTGGATAAACCGGGCCGAAAATTCGGCCGGCTGGAAGCGACTGTATCAGATGGCAGTTTGTCCACAATTCGATGCGCTGTCGGCTTCGTCGGGCGGCTGGGGACAAGTCCGGGGACGCTTTTTTTCATCCATGCCTCATCCACAGCGGCAATTTCTTTGGCCGGGCGACAAACCATTGACTCCAGTTGGAAATTCCCGACTTTCCACAAAGTCCTGCAATCCTTTTGGAGAAGCGCGCGACAATATGCTGGCTGGCCTTTATCGGGCCAAAGCGGGACAGGTGACAACCACCGATACCAACAGACTCTTAGAATCAGAAGATTCTAGAAATAGACTCTTTAATTATAGAGAAGGCTTAGGAAGCGAGCGCTCAATGCCCGAAGTCAGGACCATGCTGGACGTGCTGAAGGGGCAAGCGGTGTTTCCGCCGCCACTCTGGATGATGCGTCAGGCCGGCCGCTATCTGCCGGAATATCGCGAGACGCGCCGGCGGGCCGGTTCGTTCCTCGATCTTTGCTATGATCCCGATCTGGCTGTCGAAGTGACGCTGCAGCCGATCGAACGTTTTGGCTTCGATGCCTCGATCCTGTTCTCCGACATCCTTGTCGTGCCGCATGCGCTTGGCCGCGACGTACGCTTCGAGGAGGGAAGAGGCCCGCTTTTGACGCCGATCTCCGCGCAAGAGATTCTGGCTCTGGAGAGCGACGTGTTTCACGTGAATCTCGAACCGGTCTACGAGACGGTGCGCCGATTGCGGGCAAAGCTGCCTGTGGAAACGACGTTGATCGGTTTTTGCGGCGCACCGTGGACGGTGGCGACCTACATGATTGCCGGCCACGGCACGCCCGACCAGGCGCCGGCACGGCTGTTTGCCTATCGCGAGCCCGAAGCTTTTCGGCAATTGCTGAAGGTGCTGGCCGATCACTCGGCGCAATATCTCATCCGGCAGATCGAGGCCGGCGCGGATGTGGTGCAGATTTTCGATTCGTGGTCGGGCGTGCTCGACGACGCTTCCTTTGACCTATTCTGCGTGCAGCCGGTGGCCGAGATCGTCCGACAAATTCGGGCCGTTTATCCGAAGGTTCCTATCATTGGTTTTCCCAAAGGCGCTGGCGCCCGCTATCAGACCTATCGCCAGAAGACCGGTGTAACGGCCCTGGGGATCGACTGGACGGTGCCCCTGACGGTAGCGAAGGAATTACAGCGCTCGGGTGCGGTTCAGGGCAATCTCGATCCCTTGCGGCTCGTGGCTGGCGGCAAGGCGCTATCCGATGGCGTTGAGGCAATCCTGAAAGCGCTGGGCGGCGGACCGCTGATCTTCAATCTCGGCCATGGCATCACGCCGGAGACGCCGATCGCCCATGTCGAGGCGATGGTGAAACAGGTACGGAGCGCGACACGCTGATGACCGATCCCACGAACAGCACCAGCCAGGCGATGATACGGATGACGGTGGGCATTGCCCTGTTGGTCGTTCTCACGGCGCTTTTGTATTTCGTCGCGCCCGACGGCTTCTACCCCTGGGCAAAGGCAATCCACATCCTTGCTGTCATCGCGTGGATGGCCGGCATGCTCTATCTGCCGCGGCTGCTGGTCTACCATGCCGACGCCGAAAAAGGCTCGGTTCAGTCGGAGACCTTCAAGGTGATGGAGCGCCGCCTGTTACGCGGCATCATCAATCCGGCGATGATCGCCACCTGGGTGTTCGGGCTTTGGCTGGCCTGGAAAGGTTTTGCGTTCCAGGGCGGCTGGCTGCACGGCAAGATCGCCTTGGTGCTTCTGCTGTCCGCCGTGCACGGCTATTTGGCGGGTGCGGTGCGCAAATTCGCCGAGGATCGCAATGAAAAGCCGGCGAAGCACTGGCGGATCGTCAACGAGATCCCCACATTGCTGATGATCGGCATCGTGATCCTGGTTGTCGTCAAGCCGTTCTAGACCCTTATCGGTCCTGTAAAAACGCAGCTTGCTCTTTCACCCGACCGACGATAAAAGACGGGTCTTCCTTCCCGTCATGCGCCGCCCATTTTTCGCTTTCGGCCGCGCCCGGCATTTGTCGCATCCCGCCGATATATTTTCCCCAAAGCAGATTCAGAGTCCGTCTATGCAAGAAATGAAACTCGCAGAGTTCAAGAACAAGAAGCCACCAGAGCTGATCGCCTATGCCGAATCGCTCGAGGTGGAGAACGCCAGCGTCATGCGCAAGCAGGAGCTGATGTTCGCCATCCTGAAGAAACTGGCCGCACAGGACGTCGAGATCATCGGCGACGGCGTGGTCGAAGTGCTGCAGGACGGCTTTGGCTTCCTGCGCTCCGCCAACGCCAACTACCTCCCCGGTCCCGACGACATCTACATTTCGCCGTCGCAGATCCGCCGCTTCTCGCTGAAGACCGGCGATACGGTCGAAGGGCCGATCCGCAGCCCGAAAGAGGGCGAGCGCTATTTCGCGTTGCTCAAGGTCAACACGATCAATTTCGACGACCCGGAAAAGATCCGCCACAAGATCCACTTCGACAATCTGACGCCGCTCTATCCGACATCGCGGCTGAAGATGGAAATGGAGGTTCCGACCTCCAAGGACATCTCGGCCCGTGTCATCGACCTGGTGGCGCCGCTCGGCAAGGGCCAGCGCGCCTTGATCGTGGCGCAGCCGCGCACCGGTAAGACGGTGCTGCTGCAGAACATCGCCCACTCCATCACCACCAATCACCCGGAATGCTATCTGATCGTGCTTTTGATCGACGAGCGGCCGGAAGAAGTCACCGACATGCAGCGTTCGGTGAAGGGCGAGGTCGTGTCCTCGACCTTCGACGAGCCGGCGGTGCGCCACGTCCAGGTCGCCGAAATGGTGATCGAGAAAGCAAAACGCCTGGTCGAGCATGGCCGCGATGTCGTCATCCTGCTCGATTCGATCACCCGCCTCGGCCGCGCCTACAACACCGTGGTGCCGTCATCCGGCAAGGTGCTGACCGGCGGTGTCGACGCCAACGCGCTGCAGCGGCCGAAGCGCTTCTTCGGTGCAGCCCGTAACATCGAGGAAGGCGGCTCGCTGACCATCATCGCCACCGCGCTGATCGATACCGGCAGCCGCATGGACGAAGTCATCTTCGAAGAGTTCAAGGGCACCGGCAATTCGGAAATCGTGCTCGACCGCAAGGTCGCCGACAAGCGCATCTATCCGGCCATGGATATCCTCAAGTCCGGCACCCGCAAGGAAGACCTGCTGGTCGCCAAGCAGGATTTGCAGAAGATCTTCGTGCTGCGCCGCATCCTGGCGCCGATGGGAACCACCGACGCGATCGAGTTCCTGATCGACAAGCTGAAGCAGACCAAGACCAATGCGGATTTCTTCGATTCGATGAATACGTAACGACCAAGCCGAAGCTTTCGGCCTATGCATTGAAACCCCATTCCGGGAAACCGGGGTGGGTTTTTTATTGCCTGGCAGCAGGTCGCATTCCCGATATCGGGTGGCCGTATGCGGCGGCGCATCACTCGGCCTCCATGCGACTACTCTCTTTCCGAAGGCAGGAACACGCGACGTGAAGAAGACAATCCCGACCCTGGTCGGCTTTTCGGCCATCCTGACCTGGTCGTTTCTGGCGCTGCTTTCGACCGCGGCAGGCCCGATCCCACCTTTTCAGCTGGCGGCGATGACGTTTTTGCTGGGCGGGCTGGTCGGAGCGAGCAGCTGGATTTTTCGCCCGGCTGCCATCCGGTCGCTGCGCCAGCCATGGCAGGTCTGGGCACTCGGAACCGCGGGGCTGTGCATCTATCACTGCGCCTACTTCTTCGCCATCCAGTCGGCTCCGCCGGTCGAGGTCAGCCTGATTGCCTATCTCTGGCCGTTGCTGATCGTCGTCTTCGCCGCTTTCCTGCCGGGTGAAAGGCTGAAGGCGCACCATGTTGCGGGCGTGGTTCTCGGTCTTGCCGGCGCCATCGTCGTGATCACCAAGGGCGGCACTATCGGCCTGGCCAATGGCATAATGAAGGGCCATGTCATCGCGCTGTTCTGCGCCTTCATCTGGGCTGGCTATTCGGTCCTGTCCCGCCGCTTCGGCCAGGTGCCGACCGATGTTGTCGCCGGCTACTGCTTCATCACGGCCGCGGTCGCATTCGTGCTGCATTTGACGCTTGAAACCACGGTCTGGCCGCAGACGCCAACGCAGTGGAGTGCGATCGTGGTTCTTGGTGCGATCCCTCTCGGCGCCGGTTTTTACGCCTGGGATTATGGCTGCAAGCACGGAGACATCATGATTCTTGGCGCCCTGTCCTACGCCGCACCTCTGTTTTCGGTGATCGTGCTGTTGCTGGCTGGGTTTGGCGTGTTCCATTGGTCGGTCGCGCTTGCCTGCGTCCTGATCACGGTCGGTGCGGTGATCGCCGCCAGGGATCTGTTGTTCAAGCCTCGGCAGACTTTGTTTGTTGCCGACGCGTTTGTAGCCGACACGTCAGTGCTGTCGCCTGGGTCGCCGGTGGAGGCAGACGCGCCCTGATCTATAGGCGCCGCAGGAGGCGGCCGAGCTCTTCTGGATCCGTTATCACCGGCAAACACACCTGCCCCGTGCACAACCAAGCGCCCGGTTTGTCAGTCGGCGGTAGGACGCCACCCGGCAAAGTTGGTCGATTCGCCTCCGAACCAATTGGGACGACGATATCGACTCGCCTCGGATCCGGGCTTCGATTCGTAACCGGAACGAGTCCCGGATCGGCTAGGTTGTCTATTAGCACCAGCTTCAATGGCTCGATCGCGAGGGCACAAGCATTGACGATGCCAGCCTGGCCATAGGGCTGGTGCGCGGCGCGGCCGGCGGCATGTTCAGCGACTGTCCAGGCCTTTTCCTGGAGGTTGAGATCGCCGGTGACGGAGGCCAGCCGAACCAGAGCCTCGAGGATCTGGCCGGAGGCGGAGGTTATAGCCTCGTCGACATCGCCCCTGATGCGGATCGGTACATCGGTGCTGTCGGATGCGGTCAGATAATAGCCGGTCTTGTCGCTGTCCCGATGCCAGTGGTCGAGTTGTTCGATGAATTGGCGGGCCTGCTCGACATAGGTCCAACTGCCCGTCGCCTCGAACAGCGAGATCGCGGCGTTGGTCATCGCGGCATAATCGCTCGACAGCGCCGGAAACAGCTTTTTGGCGCCGAGCATCGAATGCGGCAGGCGTCCGTCCCGGCCGGACTCGGCGATATGGGCGAAGGCCTCTTCCGCTGCGTCGATCCAGTCTGGCCGGCCCAACGACCGCCCGGCTTCAGCGAGCGCAGCGATCATCTGGCCATTCCAGTCGGTGAGCGCCTTGCCGTCGCGCCCGGGCCTGACGCGATGCTCTCGGGCGGCGAGAACCTTCGCCTTCAGCGGATTGAGCTGATCGCGATCGACAACACTTTGCGTCTGCTGGGCCGCGCTCTGATGGACGATCGGCTTGCCCTCCCAGCCGTGCGGGCCGGAAAGCGTGAAGTGCTTGAAAAACAAAGCTGATTCGTCGCCTAGGACCGATTCGATCTCATCCTTGCTCCAGGTGTAGAACAGCCCCTCCTCACCGTCGCTGTCGGCGTCGAGGCTGGCGGCGAACGCGCCGCCATCGACGCGCATTTCGCGCAACAGCCAGTCGATTGTCTCTTCGATTCGCACCCGGAACAATTCATTGCCGCTCGCTGCATAGGCCCAGTTGCACAGGCGGATCAGCTGGGCATTGTCGTAGAGCATCTTTTCGAAATGCGGCACCAGCCACTCGGCGTCGGTCGAGTACCGGCTGAGCCCGCCGCCGATATGATCGTAGATGCCGCCGGCCAGCATCTTTTCGAGGCTGAGCAGGACGGCGTCGCGATGCGATGTGCTGCCGTCGCGCAGCCAGGACAGCCACAGCGTCTGCATGAACGGTGCGTTGGGAAACTTTGGCGCGCCGCGCAGGCCGCCGAGATTCCTGTCGATCATGCCGTCGATGCCATTGGCGAGATTGGCCAAGGTGTCGCGGTCCAGCACAGCCTTGGCATGGGTGCCCGCCAGCCGCGCCTCCACATGGTTGGTCAGACCGTCGGCGCTCTGGTCAAGACTTGGTCGCTTTTCGCGCCAGGCCTTGTCGACCGCTTCCATCACCTGAACGAAGCCGGGGCGACCGTAGCGCGCCTCGTGCGGAAAATAGGTGCCGCCCCAGAACGGCTTGCCGTCCGGGGTCAGGAACATGGTCAGCGGCCAGCCACCCTGCTCGCCCATCGCCGAAAGTGCGGCCATGTAGATCTGGTCGATGTCCGGGCGTTCCTCGCGATCGACCTTGATATTGACGAACAGCCGGTTCATGACGGCGGCCACAGTGTCATTCTCGAAGCTTTCATGCGCCATGACATGGCACCAGTGGCACGCGGCGTAGCCGACAGAGAGCAGGATGGGCCGCTGCAGCGCCTTGGCTTCGGCCAGAGAAGCAGGCGACCAGGCCCGCCAGTGCACCGGATTGTCGCTGTGCTGCTGCAGATAGGGGCTGGCCTCTTCGGCAAGCAGGTTTTGCGCGGGCAATGTCACGATGGGCAACTCGGGCGAACGGGATGAGGATTGAGCAGCGACGCTAGGGCGGTTCGACAGAGCGGGCAAATGATTTCAGCTGAGTCCATCGTTGCGCTTTCAAGCGGCCGCCTGCCCGCCGGCATTGCCGTTATCCGCATTTCCGGCCCGAAGAGTCGATTCGTAGTCGAAACGATTGCCGGCGCTAAGGTTAAGGACCGTGTCGCGACCTTGCGAACGCTGCGGGCGCCGGACAAAACCGTGCTCGACAGCGGCCTTGTCGTCTTCTTTCCTGGTCCCGACAGCTTTACCGGCGAGGATGTCGCCGAATTCCATGTCCATGGCGGCCGCGCCGTGGTGACCAGGATTCTGGAGACGATCGCCGGCTTCGACGGCGTCAGGCACGCCGTATCAGGCGAGTTCACCCGCCGCGCCTTTCTCAACGGTAAGCTCGACCTGGTCGAGACCGAGGCGCTGGCCGACCTCATCAACGCCGAAACTGAGGCGCAGCGGCGCTTTGCCGTGCAGAACGCACAAGGTGTGCAGAGCGAACTCTATCTCGGCTGGCGCCGCCGGCTTATCCATGCGCGGGCGATGATCGAGGCCGAGATCGACTTTGCCGATGAGGACGATGTTCCCGGTTCCGTTTCGGATACGGTCTGGTTGGACGTTCGAAAGATGATCGACGAGATCGATCGCCATGTTGCCGGGTTCCGCGCTGCCGAGATTATTCGTGATGGCTTCGAGGTCGTCATCCTCGGCGCGCCGAATGCCGGGAAGTCGAGTCTGTTCAACGCGCTGGCGCAACGCGATGCGGCTATTGTAACGGATGAGCCCGGCACCACCCGGGACCTGCTCGAGGTAGTGCTGGACCTGGAAGGAATGCGGGTCAGGGTGACCGACACGGCGGGTCTGCGCGAGGCGCCGGGCAAGGTCGAGTCCATCGGCATCGAGAAGGCCCGCACGAAGGCGCACAGCGCCGACCTTTTGCTGGTGCTGGAGGATATGCTGACCCCGGTGGGAGTTGGCGCCATGCCGGCCGATGTTCCGACGCTGAGGATCGGCACAAAAGTCGATCTGGTGCCGCAGGCCTCGGCGTCGCACTACGACGCGGTCATCTCGACCAAGGATGGAACAGGGCTGACGGGGCTGTTGGCGGATATCGGGCGTCGCGCCGCGGCGCAGATCGGTCAGATCGGCGATATCTTGCCGTCGCGGCTTCGCCATGTCGAACTCCTCAAAGAGACGAAGCGTTTTCTGCTGTCGGCCTTGTCGGCAGAGGGGAGCGGGCAGGAATTGCGCGCCGAGGATCTGCGGCTGGCGGCTGACCGGCTGGGCCGCATCGTTGGCGCCGTCGACGTCGAGGATTTGCTGGATGTCATCTTTTCGCAGTTCTGCATCGGTAAATGACTCACGTGAAACAGGGTCCGGCGATTGACAAATGACTCACGTGAAACAGTGCGAAGCCGCTGGGGTGCCGTGACTAAGTGAAACAGAGTGCCTGGAGCCCGCCGATGTTGTTTCACGTGAAACGAGGGGCCGTGCATTCTTGACAGCACGCGCATGCGGGCACATGTGTCGGGCGAATTGAAATTCGGGATTCTTGCAATGAACGATGTGGTTGTGGTGGGCGGCGGCCATGCCGGGTGCGAGGCGGCGAGTGCGGCCGCGCGCGCCGGGGCGAAGACGGCGCTGGTGACGCTGCGCTTCGACACGATCGGCGTCATGTCGTGCAATCCGGCGATCGGCGGCCTCGGCAAGGGCCATCTGGTGCGCGAGATCGACGCCATGGATGGGTTGATGGGCCGCGTCGCTGATGCCGCCGGCATCCAGTTCCGCCTGCTCAACCGCCGCAAGGGCCCAGCGGTGCGCGGACCGCGCACGCAAGCGGACCGCAAGCTCTATCGCCTGGCGATGCAGGCGGCGATTCGCGAGCAAGCCAATCTCGAGGTGATCGAAGGCGAGGTTCTCGATTTCGAGATCGCCGACGGTCGCCTGTCGGCCGTGCTGCTGGCGAATGGCCGCAGACTCGCTTGCGGCGCCGTGGTGCTGACCACCGGCACTTTTCTGCGCGGGCTGATCCATATCGGCGAGAAGAAGATTGTTGCCGGCCGCATGAACGAGCAGGCTAGCCTCGGCCTGTCGGCGACGATGAGCCGCGCCGGCTTCAAGCTCGGTCGGCTGAAGACCGGTACGCCGCCGCGGCTCGATGGCCGCACCATTGACTGGGCGTCGCTGGAAAGCCAGGCGGCGGATGAACACCCCTCGCCGTTTTCTCTGCTGACCGACCGCATCGAGAACCCGCAGATCCATTGCGGCATTACCCGCACGACGCCGGCCACGCACGATCTGATCCGCGCCAATCTCGGCCGTTCCGCCATGTATTCCGGCTCGATCGAAGGCGTGGGACCACGCTACTGCCCATCGATCGAGGACAAGATCGTCAAGTTCGGCGACCGCGAGGGTCACCAGATCTTCCTTGAGCCGGAAGGTCTGGACGATGACACGGTATATCCGAACGGCATTTCGACCTCCCTGCCCGAGGATGTCCAACTCGACATTCTGAAAACCATTCCGGGGCTGGAGCATGCGGCGATGCTGCAGCCCGGCTACGCCATCGAATATGACCATGTCGATCCGCGTGAACTCTTGGCGACGCTGGAAACCAAGCGAATTCAAGGGCTTTTCCTGGCTGGACAGATCAACGGCACCACCGGCTATGAGGAGGCCGGGGCGCAGGGCCTGCTCGCCGGTCTCAACGCGGCGCGCAAGGCTTCGGCCAGCGCGCAAATCGTTCTCAGCCGCACCGAGGCCTATATCGGCGTGATGGTCGACGATCTGACCAGCCGCGGCATCAGCGAACCCTACCGCATGTTCACCTCGCGGGCCGAGTTCCGGCTGTCGCTGCGCGCCGACAATGCCGATGAACGGCTCACGCCGCTGGCCATGAAGCTCGGCATCGCTTCACAGAAGCGGAGGCAGCGGTTCAACGATGTCGTGCAGGATCTCGACAAGGCACGGCAACTCGCGCTTGGCACCACCATGACCCCCAACGAGGCGTCTGGGCACGGGCTGCAGATCAACAAGGACGGGGTGCGCCGCTCCGCCTATGAATTGCTGGCCTATCCGGGCGTTGACGTCGCCTGGCTGTCGCGAATTTCCCCTGCTTTTGGCGAAATCGATGGCAAGACGGCCGAGCGACTCGAAACGGAGGCGAAATATTCGGTCTACCTTGACCGCCAGCAAGCCGATGTCACCCAGATCCGGCATGAAGAGAGCCGCCTGATCCCTGTTACAGTCGATTTTGCCGATGTTCCAGGTCTTTCTAATGAACTGAAACAGAAGATGCTGGCGCGTCAGCCGCGCTCCATCGCCGATGCGCAGCGCATGGAAGGCATGACGCCGGCCGCACTTGCGATCATCGTCGCGCATGTTCGCAACGCCGAGGCCTCCGCGCAAAGGGATGTTGCGTGAGCGCTGCCACATGGAAAAGCCTGCAGGAGGCCGCAGGCCCGGTTTCACGTGAAACATTCGATCGTCTGGTCGAATTCGAACGGGTCTTCCAGAAGTGGAACAGCCGCATCAATCTGGCCGCGCAATCGACGCAGGACGACGTCTGGCGCCGGCATATATTGGACAGTGTGCAGCTGGCGCGACTCGAGCCAATAGCGACGCGCTGGGTGGATATTGGTTCGGGCGGCGGCTTTCCCGGCCTGGTCATGGCCTTTCTATTGGCTGAGCGCGCCGGTGCCAGCATCGATCTGGTGGAAAGCAACCGCAAGAAAGCATCGTTCCTGCAAGCCGTCGTCGGGCAATTCAATCTGCCCGCCCGTGTCATTGCACGTCGCATCGTCGACAGCTATGCGCTTGTTTCCGCGCCACAAATCGTCACGGCGCGAGCGCTTGCCGCGCTCCCTGCCCTGCTCGATCTGTCAGCGCCGTGGCTGACAAAAGGCGCCCGCGGCCTGTTCCACAAAGGCCGGGATTACCGCGCCGAGGTGGAAGAAAGCGCTCACCGATGGTGCTTCGATCTGGTAGAACATTCGAGTGTCACCGACCCGCATGGGGTCATCCTCGAATTGTCAGCTTTACGCCCGGCGAAAAATGAACTTCTGGCATAAATCCATGATGAAGAATGGCCCTCGAATCATCACCGTAGCCAACCAGAAGGGCGGTGTCGGCAAGACGACGACCGCCATCAATCTGGCCACGGCGCTGGCGGCGATCGGTGAAAAAGTGCTGATCGTCGACCTCGACCCGCAAGGCAACGCCTCGACCGGTCTCGGCATCGACCGCAAGGACCGTACTGTCTCCTCCTATGACGTTTTGACCGGCGAGCTGGACCTTGAAGCTGCAGCCATTCCGACGGCGGTTCCCGGCCTGTCGATCGTGCCGTCGACGCTCGATCTGCTCGGCATCGAGATGGAGATTGCCTCGGCGCCGGACCGGGTGCTCAAGCTGCGCAATGCGCTGCGCGCCGCGACCGAGCGCGGGGCCCCTTTCGGCTATGTGTTGATCGACTGCCCGCCGTCGCTCAACCTTTTGACGCTGAATTCGATGGCGGCGGCCGATTCGGTGCTGGTGCCGCTGCAATGCGAGTTCTTTGCGCTGGAAGGTCTCAGCCAATTGCTGGAGACGGTCGAGCAGGTGCGCCGCTCGATCAATCCGGATCTGACCATCCAGGGCATTGTGCTGACCATGTATGACGGGCGCAACAATCTCGCCAACCAGGTGGTGCAAGATGTCAGGGCGCATATGGGCGACAAGGTCTACGAGACCATCATTCCGCGCAATGTGCGCGTTTCCGAGGCGCCTTCCTACGGCAAGCCGGCGATCCTCTATGATCTCAAATGTTCGGGCAGCCAGGCCTATTTGCAGCTCGCCTCCGAGGTTATCCGCCGCGAGCGTAAATTACGCGCAGCTTAAGTAACCAAAAGCCGATTCGATACCGAAACGATCTGGACAGAGAATGAGCGAAGACCTTTCAAGAAAAAGACTGGGGCGGGGACTGGCAGCGCTAATCGGCGAAATCGATCGCCCGGCCGCACCGGAAAAACAGGGCCTGAACGCCGACGGCAAGGTGCCGATCGAGTTCCTGACGCCGAATCCGAAAAACCCGCGTCGGCACTTTGGCGATGCCGAACTCACCGATCTGGCGCAGTCGATCCGCGAGCATGGTGTCGTGCAGCCGGTGGTGGCGCGGCCCTCGCCGACACAGGCCGGCCGCTATGAGATCATCGCCGGCGAGCGGCGCTGGCGCGCGGCGCAGCGCGCCGGGCTGACCGAGATCCCGATCATTGTGCGCGACGTCAACGATCGCACCGCGCTTGAGCTGGCGATCATCGAAAACGTCCAGCGTACCGACCTCAACCCGGTCGAAGAGGCGCTCGGCTATCAGCAGCTGATTGACGATCACGGTTACACTCAGGCCGATCTCGGCCAGGTGATCGGCAAGAGCCGCAGCCATGTCGCCAACACGCTGCGGCTCTTGAAGCTGCCGGACGTGATCCGCGACATGCTGGTCGACGGCGCTCTGTCGGCCGGCCATGCCCGCACGCTGGTAACGGCCGAGGATCCGGCGGGTCTCGCCAAACGCATCGTCGAAGAGGGGCTGTCGGTCCGCCAGACGGAAGCGCTGGCGCAGATGCCGGCGGGCAGCAGCTCGAACGGAGCGCGCCCAGCGGCGAAGCCGGCGGACAAGGACACCGACACGCTGGCGCTGGAAAAGCTGATGACCGATACGATCGGCATGATTGTTGCCATCGAGCACAAGGGCAAGGGCGGCGTGCTGCGGGTGAACTACCGGACGCTGGAGCAGCTGGATGAGTTGTGCCGGCGGCTGAAGCAGGAGCGGTAGTTAGCCGGCGAATAATTTACACTGAGGGTTGATTGGCACATGTCGAAAGGGCTGGCGATTGCCGGCCCTTTCCTTTTGCGGCGTTTGGATTTGGCGAAGGCGGCGGAGTTGGATTTGGCGAAGGCGGCGGAGCTGCTAATCTCCCCCCTCGTGGGGGAGATGCCCGGAGGGCAGAGGGGGGCGCGAAGGAATACCAGCCTCTGTGCCTCGCAGAGCCACCGTGAATCAGCCGAGAGCGAGATTGCCATAGGTCGATAGGTCGGAGGGACAGCGCCCCCCTCTGGCTTGCCAGCCGTTCGTCGCTCGAAAAGCCAAGCAATTGGCTTTTCGTCCGCTGCGCGGACCACTCCTCAAGCCCCACGAGGGGGGAGATCGGCCAACCTCCTACCGCTGCGCCAGCCGGCTGCTCTCCACGGCAATGCCGAGTAGCGCCTGTCTTGCCAGCGCCACCGACAAATCCGGCCTTCGCCGCGTCTGCAGCACCGCTGCCTGCAGTCTGGTCAAAGCGCGGCCGAGCGCTTCGCCGCTCCAGCGCTCCAGCGCCTTTTCCACCACCTTGCGCCGCGAGAAAAACACCGGCGGCCGCGCCGCGGCGACGACCGAGGCGGCGTTGCGGCCGCCGGAATCCATCTGGCCGCGCATGGCCTGGATCGCCTGCAGCTGCCGCATCGCCGAGGACAGCACCAGAAAGGGCTGGCCGGACTGGCAATGGCGGGTGAAGGCGGTGTCGAAATCGCTGATTTTCCCCTCGAGCAGCGCGTCGACGGCGTCGTCGAAGGAGGCGCCGGAAACGTCGCCCGACATCGCCTTGACGTCGTCGAGGCCGATCTCCTTCTGGCCGTGCGCGTAAAGCACCAGCTTTTCGATCTCGCCGCGCGAGGCCAGCCGGTCGCCGCCAAGATTGCGGCGCAGCGCCTGCCGGGCATCCAGCGCCATGGTCATGTCGGCCTTGCGCAATTCGTCGTCGATCACGCTGTCAATGTCCCTGGCTTCGTCGGCGTAGCACGGCAGAGCCATGGCGGTGTCCGCCGCTTCGACGATGGCGCGCAGGCCGGTGCCTTTCTTGAGATCGCCGGCTTCGATGAGAATGATCGCATCGCGGGGCGGTTCCGCCGTCAGCGCCTTGACGTCGTCGGCCAGCGCCTTCTGGCCGCTGGCATTGCGCACCCAGAGCAGGCGCCGGTCGGAAAACATCGGCACGGTGCGGGCTTCGTCGAGCAGGCGGCCCTCGTCGCGGTCGACCTCCGAACCGTCCAGCCGGACCACCGAGAACGGGTCGTCGAGCGGTAGTCCGGTCTTGCCGGCAAAGGCCTTGGCGCGCTCGGCGACCAGCCCGCGGTCCGGACCGTAGAGCAGGACGATCGAAATGCGCGCGTCCGGCTTCGCCAGCCACGAATCGACCTCATATCCCTTTTTCTGCGCCATGGTGGGTGGTTAGCATGAGGAGAGGACGGAGTGAACGGCGGAGCGCGTGATCTCCCCCCTCGTGGGGGAGATGTCCGGCAGGACAGAGGGGGGCGCTGTCCCGCCGGCCTATCCATCGATCCCGACTGTGCCCCGGGACATGCTCCCGACTGGTCGCAGGTGGCCAAGATGGCGTTCCTTCACGCCCCCCTCTGCCCTGCCGGGCATCTCCCCCACGAGGGGGGAGATTGGCAGCTCCGGCCGCAGCGCCAGTCTCGAGTCACCCCCAATCACCTTATCTGATGGAAAACCCTCCGCAATCTTGCCCCTAATTGCGCGCCGCTACCCAACATCGACAAGAAATTTCGCAGACATATCTTCATCTTGTGCGCGGGAGGCAGCATCGGCCGGCGCGGCCGGGACCGACGACCGAAGGCTTGCCCGACGAATTGACACTGGTCTGGCGGCACAGATGTGCAAATATCCTGGCCAGGCAACATTGGAGGACCGAGGTCATGGCCGATGCTGGAATGTTGCGCTTCCATGTGCCCGAACCGGAGGTGCGGCCGGGCGGGACGCCGGACTTCTCCAACGTGCCGATTCCCGAGGCCGGCTCGGTGCCGCGGCCGGAGATCGATGTCGACCCGCGCACCATCCGCGACATGGCGTTCTCGATCATCCGCGTCCTGAACCGCAACGGCGAGGCCGTCGGGCCGTGGGCCGGGCTGCTTTCCGATGACGAGTTGCTCACCGGCCTGCGCCACATGATGACGCTGCGCACTTTCGATGCGCGCATGCAGATGGCGCAACGCCAGGGCAAGACCTCGTTCTATATGCAGCATCTGGGCGAAGAGGCGGTGGCCTGCGCCTTCCGCAAGGCGCTGGCCCCGGGCGACATGAACTTTCCGACCTATCGCCAGGCCGGCCTGCTCATCGCCGACGGCTATCCGATGGTCACCATGATGAACCAGATCTATTCCAACGAGGCCGACCCGCTGAAGGGCCGGCAATTGCCGGTCATGTATTCGTCGAAGGAGCATGGCTTCTTCTCGATCTCCGGCAATCTGGCGACGCAGTATATCCAGGCGGTCGGCTGGGCGATGGCTTCGGCGATATCGAACGATTCGCGCATTGCCGCGGCGTGGATCGGCGACGGCTCGACCGCCGAGTCCGACTTTCATTCGGCGCTGGTCTTCGCCTCCACCTACAAGGCGCCGGTCGTGCTCAACGTCGTCAACAACCAGTGGGCGATCTCGACCTTCCAGGGCATTGCGCGCGGCGGCTCCGGCACGTTTGCGGCGCGTGGTCTCGGTTTTGGCATCCCGGCGCTGCGCGTCGACGGCAACGACTATCTCGCCGTGCATGCGGTGGCCAAATGGGCCACCGAGCGCGCGCGCAAAAACCTCGGGCCGACGCTGATCGAATATGTCACCTACCGCGCCGGCGCGCATTCCAGCTCCGACGACCCGTCCGCCTACCGGCCGAAAACCGAGTCCGACGCCTGGCCGTTGGGCGACCCGGTGATCCGGCTGAAGAACCATCTCATCGCGCGCAAGGTCTGGTCGGATGAGCGCCATGCCCAGGCCGAGGCGGAGATCCTCGACATGGTGATTGCGGCGCAGAAAGAAGCCGAGAGCCACGGCACGCTGCATGCCGGCGGCAAGCCGTCGACGCGCGACATGTTCGAAGGGCTCTATGCCGAGATGCCGCCGCATCTCCGACGCCAGCGCCAGCAGGCGGGGGTCTGACCATGCCAAGACGGACCATGATCGAGGCCATTCGCGACGCCATGGATGTGTCGATGGCACGCGACGAACGCGTCATCGTCTTCGGCGAGGATGTCGGTTTTTTCGGCGGCGTGTTCCGCTGCACGCAAGGCCTGCAGGCCAAATACGGCAAGAGCCGCTGCTTCGATGCGCCGATCAATGAATCCGGCATTGTCGGCTCGGCCATCGGCATGGCCGCCTATGGGCTGAAGCCGTGCGTGGAAATTCAGTTTGCCGACTACATGTACCCGGCCTATGACCAGCTTACGCAGGAAGCATCGCGGCTGCGCTATCGCTCGAATGGCGATTTCACCTGCCCGATCGTGGTCAGGATGCCGACCGGCGGCGGCATTTTTGGCGGCCAGACCCACAGCCAGAGCCCGGAGGCGCTGTTCACCCATGTGTCCGGCCTGAAGACGGTGGTGCCGTCCAATCCGCATGACGCCAAGGGGCTGTTGATCGCGGCGATCGAGGATCCGGACCCGGTGATTTTTCTCGAGCCGAAGCGGCTCTATAACGGCCCCTTCGATGGGCATCATGACCGCCCGGTGACGCCATGGTCGAAGCATGAACTCGGCGAGGTCGCCGATGGTCACTACACGGTGCCGCTCGGCAAGGCGGCAATCCGCCGGCAGGGTTCGGCGATCACCGTGCTGGCCTATGGCACGATGGTCTATGTCGCCCAGGCGGCCGCCGAGGAAACCGGCGTCGATGCCGAAATCATCGATCTGAGGACGCTGCTGCCGCTCGATCTCGAGACCATCGTCGCCTCGGTCAACAAGACCGGGCGCTGCGTCATCGTGCATGAGGCGACGCTGACCTCCGGCTTTGGCGCCGAGCTGTCGGCGCTGGTGCAGGAAAACTGTTTCTACCGTCTCGAAGCGCCGGTGGCCCGCGTCGCCGGCTGGGACACGCCCTATCCGCACGCGCAGGAGTGGGACTATTTCCCTGGACCGGCCCGCGTCGGTCGGGCGCTCCTCGAAACGCTGGAGGCCTGAGATGGGCGAACACATCATCAAGCTGCCGGATGTCGGCGAGGGTGTGGCCGAGGCCGAACTGGTCGAGTGGCATGTGAAGGTCGGTGACCTGGTGCGCGAGGACACCGTGCTGGCCGCTGTCATGACCGACAAGGCAACGGTCGAGATTCCTTCGCCGGTCGATGGCGAGATCCTGTGGCTCGGCGCCGAGATCGGCGACACGGTGGCGATCGGTTCGCCGATCGTGCGGCTGAAGGTGGCCGGCGAAGGCAATGTGAAGCCGGCAAGCGGCGAAACGCCTGTCGAAGCCGAAGCGCCGGCCAAGCTCCCAACACCGAAGCCTGAGGCTGCTGCGTCAACTCCGAAAGCATCGCCAAAGGCGGCCGAGGCGCCGGCGAAACCCGCGCCGTCCCCAGCTGCTGTGAAAAGCACTGCGCAACCTTTCGGCGCGCCGCGGCCCGAGGGTGAGAAGCCGCTGGCGTCGCCGGCTGTCCGCCTGCGGGCAAAAGAAGCCGGCATCGATTTGCGTCAGGTCGCGGGAAGCGGCCCGGCCGGCCGCATAAGCCATGAGGACATCGAGGCGTTCCTACGGCGTGGTCCGCAGGTGGCGAAGGCGTCCGGCCTTGCCCGCAACGATGCGGTCGAGGACATCAAGATCATCGGGCTCAGGCGCAAGATCGCCGAGAAGATGACGCTGTCCAAGTCGCGCATTCCGCACATCACCTATGTCGAGGAGATCGACGTCACCGCGCTTGAGGATCTGCGCGCCGCGCTGAACAAGGAAAAGCGATCAGACCGGCCGAAGCTGACGCTGCTGCCGTTCCTGATGCGGGCGATGGTCAAGGCGATTGCCGCCCAGCCCAACCTCAACGCGCTGTTCGACGACGATGCCGGCATCGTCCACCAGCATGGAGGCGTCCATATAGGCATCGCCGCGCAGACGCCGTCAGGGCTGGTGGTGCCGGTGGTCAAGCACGCCGAGGCGCGCGACATCTGGGATTGCGGCGCCGAGGTGAACCGGCTGGCCGAAGCGGCGAAATCCGGCACGGCAACGCGCGACGAGCTTTCAGGATCGACCATCACCATCACCTCGCTCGGCGCCATGGGCGGCGTGGCGACAACGCCGGTTATCAATCATCCGGAAGTGGCCATCATCGGCGTCAACAAGATGATGGTGCGGCCGGTGTGGGACGGCACCCAGTTCATTCCGCGCAAGATGATGAACCTGTCGTCGAGCTTCGACCATCGCGTCATCGACGGCTGGGATGCCGCGGTGTTCATCCAGCGCATCAAGACGCTGCTGGAGACGCCGGCGCTGATTTTTGTGGATTGATGGGAACGATCGAAATGATGGCGGGACAGCGCCCCCCTCTGCCTTGCCAGGCATCTCCCCCACAAGGGGGGAGATCGGACGTCGCCGCGGCTTTCGCCAATCTCCACCGTCGCAGGAATGAGCGAAGCGACGAAGCTGCCAATCTCCCCCCTCGTGGGGGAGATGTCCGGCAGGACAGAGGGGCGCGTGAAGGATCGCTACAGAGCGTTCCTTTCGATCAGTATCGAGCGCAGCCACGCATTGGGGGCACGTCATGAAAGAAATCTCCTGCAAGCTGCTCGTCATTGGCGCCGGTCCGGGCGGCTATGTCTGCGCCATCCGCGCCGGCCAGCTCGGCATCGATACGGTGATCGTCGAAGCCGGCAAGCCTGGCGGCACCTGCCTCAATGTCGGTTGCATCCCCTCCAAGGCGCTGATCCATGCGGCCGAGGAATTCGAAAAGGTTTCGCATATGGCCGGCGGCAAAAGCCCGCTCGGCATTTCGCTGTCGAAGCCGGCGCTTGACCTCGCCGCAACGATCGCCTGGAAGGACGGTATCGTTAGCCGGCTGACCAGTGGTGTCGCCGGCCTGCTGAAGAAGGCCAAGGTCAAGACCGTGTATGGCTGGGCGACGTTTCGCGACGGCAAGACCGTCGAGGTCGAGACCGAGATCGGCGTGCAGGTGATCCGTGCCGAAACGGTGGTGATCGCGACCGGCTCGGCGCCGGTCGAATTGCCGTTCCTGCCGTTTGGTGGGCCGGTGATTTCATCCACCGAGGCGCTGGCGCTCGGCGACGTGCCGAAAAAGCTGGCGGTCGTTGGCGGCGGCTATATCGGGCTGGAGCTCGGCATTGCCTTTGCCAAAATGGGCGCCAAGGTGACCGTGGTCGAGGCGCTGCCGCGCGTGCTGGCGCAGTATGATGCCGAACTGACGCGGCCGGTGGTCAAGCGGCTGGGCGAACTCGGCATCGAGGTGCTGGTGAACGCCAAGGCCAAGGGAATTTCGACCAAGGGTGATGCGCTGCTGGTCGAGACTTCGGACGGCAAGAGCACGAAAATCTCTGCCGACAAGATTTTGGTCACGGTCGGGCGCAAGCCAGTGACCGAGGGCTGGGGGCTCGAGCAGATCGACCTCGACCGGGCCGGCAAATTCGTCCGCATTGACGACCAGTGCCGCACCTCGATGCGCGGCATCTTTGCCATTGGCGATGTCACCGGCGAGCCGATGCTGGCGCACCGGGCAATGGCGCAAGGCGAAATGGTCGCCGAGATCGTCGCCGGTCATAAGCGCAGCTGGGACAAGCGATCGATCCCCGCCGTCTGCTTCACCGATCCGGAGTTGGTCACGACAGGCCTGTCGCCGGAGGAGGCAAAGGCCCAGGGCGAGATCAAGATCGGCCTGTTTCCCTTCGCCGCTAATGGCCGGGCGATGACCAAGCTTGGCGAGGAAGGATTCGTTCGCGTTGTTGCACGCGCGGACAACCATCTAGTGCTCGGCATCCAGGCGGTCGGGCATGGCGTGTCGGAACTGGCGGCGGCCTTCGGCCTGGCGCTGGAAATGGGGGCGCGGCTGGAGGACATCGCCGGCACCATCCATGCCCACCCGACGCAAGGCGAAGGTTTTCAGGAAGCGGCGCTAAAGGCGCTCGGCCACGCCCTGCATATTTGAGTGCTTAGCGGCCTCCTTTCCTCTCTCTCCGGAGGGGGGAGAGGAACGGCGCGAACCTATTCCTTCAGGCTCCCTTCCTCCTCCAGCAGACTCCCATCCTGCTCCCACAAGGGGAGAACGTAACGTCGCGCTCCTCACTTCGCCCGCCGGCCCGCCGTCGATTGTCGCAAATCAGCAGGTGTATTAAGTGTCCGGCCATGGACACCAGACTGAAGAAATACATCGCCATTCGCTACAACGCCGCCACCGGCTTCAAGCCGAGCCAGGGGGATGGAAAGGGCCGCGCCAATCTCGACCCGGTATGGCTGGTTGAGCGGTTGGCGTTGTTTGACAGATATTGCGCGCCTTCGCTCGAAGGCCAATCGCTGAAGGATTTTACCGTCCTGGTGGCGTTCGATGCCGAGACGCATGAGAACTATGTTCGGACAGTTTGCAATTGTGTGGCCGGAATCGACGTCAGGCCGGTCCTCGTTGAGGCTGGCGACGACTATAACAATCGCTTCAATGCGTTCGTCCAGAGCGATAGCGATGCCGAGTATGTCTCGCTCACGCGGCTCGACAGCGACGACGCGCTGGCGCCGACCTTCATGGAGCGCGTGGAGCACTACGCGCGTCGGGAGATCGAGAAGGGTGCGGTGGACGTGCAGTCCCTCTACATTGCCTTTCCGGACGGCCAGAATTTCGACACGGCAACCGGCCGCTACACGCTCCACGAATATGTCACGTCGGCATTCGGCACGCTGGTCGAGAAGAGATCACCGGCGATGAGCGGCATCTACAGCGAGCACCACGCAAAGATGGCGACGCGCTTCAACACCGTCGTGGCGGCGTCGAAGGGCGCGCAATGGTGCATCGTCATCCACGACAACAATGCCGCCAATGTGCTGAGGGGCAAGCCGGTCGCGGAGCCGTCTTTCGCCGTCGGTCGACCCGGCATCGAAACCAAGGTGCGGGAGCCCAGCCGAAAGAAGAGCGCGCCGCGACAGGCGGCGCGGTCCGGCATGGCGCCACGAACCGCGGGCAATGCTATTCGGTTTCTGCTCGGGCGACCGCTGCTGTTGCGCAAGTAGGAGCGCTCTAACCCTCCCCCTTGTGGGGCGCTCCAGGCTCCTTCCTCTCCCTCCGGAGGGGGAGAGGTGGCGCTGCATAGCAGCGACGGAGTGGGGGAAGGCGGTCCGCAAATGCGGCGCCGCTGGACAACTCACCACAGAGTCGCAATTGGGGTTGGCCCCGCCCGGCTTGAAATAACGACGCCCGCGCGAGGTCGACCCCCACTCCGTCGAGCTTCGCTCGACACCTCTCCCCAGATCGACGGGAGAGGAACGGCGCGAACCTCAGGCCCTCAGCTCGCTAGCCGGCTCACCATTTCGTGCTGTGCATAGGCGCGGCCGAAACGGTTGGCGAGGAAGGCGTCGAGCGCGATGTCTTCCTGCCTGACAAAACCTTTCGCCGGCAGGCTGCCGTCGGCCAGCATGTCGAGCACGGCGCAGATGCCTGACGCGGTGGTGATCTGGATGGCGCTGCGCACCACATTGCCGACGCGCTTCGAGTAGATCTTGTTGGCGTAGGTTTCCTGCAGCAGGCGGCCGTTCTTGCGGCCGGAGACGGTGACGAAGACGATGACCACGTCCTGCAGCGTTGCCGGCAAAGCACTTTCAAAAATGTCCTTCAGCACGTCGCGACGGTGGCGCAGGCCAAGGTCGTTGAGCAGTGCCTTCATGATCGCGGCGTGGCCGGGATAGCGGATGGTGCGGTAGTTCAGCGTGCGCACCTTGCCCTTCAGCGTCTCGGCCAACGTGCCGAGGCCGCCGGAGGTGTTGAAGGCTTCGTAGGTGACGCCGTCGAGCGAGAATTCCTCGCGCTCCTCCAGCGGCGGCACTTCGATCAGCTCGCCCTCGACGATGGCCTCGCAAGGCTCGCAATATTCGTTGATGACGCCGTCGGTGCTCCAGGTCAGATTGTAGTTCAGCGCGTTCGAGGGGTATTGCGGCAGCGCGCCGACGCGCATACGCACGCTTTCCAGCGTGTCGAAGCGGCTGGCAAGATCGTTGGCGACGATCGAGATGAAGCCCGGCGCCAGGCCGCATTGCGGGATAAAGGCGCTCTTGCCCGAACGCGCCAGTTCCTTGACCCGGCGGGTCGAGACGACATCCTCGGTCAAATCGAGATAATGGACGCCGGTGGCGGCCGCCGCCTCGGCGATGCGGGTGGTCAGATGGAAGGGGGCGGCGCTCAGCACGGCAAAGGCGCCGGCAAGCGCGGTCTCGAGGGCGCCGGGCGCGGCAATATCGAGCTCCAACGCTTCGACGCCAGCGGGGAGTTCAGCCGCAGCAAGCTGTGCCGCCGCACGATCAACGACAGTGACGTGATAGTCACCGGTGTCGGCGAGCATGCCTGCAATGGTCGAGCCGATCTTGCCGGCGCCTACGACGATGATTTTCTTCATGATCCGATTCCCTCGTGAAAGCTTTTGGCCCGAACCGCTGTGCGGTGGGCACCATACTCAGGAGAATCGCAGCTTGCCTGTCGAAAGGAAGCGTGGAATTGTTCGAAACGAAACCTCTCTTTGGTCAATCTGCCGGCAAGGTTCGTCGAAATGCTCAGTGATGCCGAACAGGCCCTGCTTTCTCTACTGCGCGGCAATGCGCGCGCCTCGACCGCCGAGCTGGCGCGCCAGCTTGGCGTCTCGCGCACCACGGTGCAAAGCCGGATCGAGCGGCTGGAACAGCGCGGCATCATCACCGGTTACGGCGTCAGGCTGGCGCCGGACTATGAGCAAGGTCTGGTGCGGGCGCATGTGCTGCTCACCGTCACGCCCAAGCTGGCCGACAAAGTGGTGCGCAGCCTGCAAGCGCTGGCGCCGGTGCGGACGCTGCATTCGGTCAGCGGCAATTTCGACATGATCGTCATCGTCGACGCGCCGTCGATCCGGGATCTCGACACGCTGCTCGATCAGATCGGCGCCATGGAAGGCGTCGAGCGGACGTCGTCGTCGATCATCCTGTCGACGCGCATCGACCGCTGAGCGCAGTGGCTGCCGCGCCTTAGCCAGTTGCCTTGGTGGCAGGAAAACTCACGACAACCGCAAGGCCGGGATGGCGGTCTTCCAGGGCAATCGAGGCGCCGTGCAGATCGGCTATGGCGCGCACCAGGCTCAGGCCAAGGCCGCTGCCCGGCGTCGTGCGGCTGTTGTCCAGCCGGTAGAGCCGCTGGAACACTTTTTCGCGCTCCTCGGCTGGAATGCCGGGGCCATTGTCGCCGACTTTTGCCAGAATGCGGTCATCCCCAGAGGTCACCGACAATTCGATTTCCGTGCCTGCCGGGCAATGCCGCAAGGCATTCTCCACCAGATTGGCGAACATCTGCGTCAACAGTTCCCGATCACCATGGATCCGGCTCCCGTGGTCCAGAACCATCTTCGCCGAAAGCGACTTGCCGTCGTCCTCGGCGACACCGGCATAAATTTCGGCAATGGTTTCGACGACGCCGCCTAGGTCCAGATCGACGAAGCGCGCCTTGCGCGCGCCGGCCTCGATCTGGGCGATGCGCAGCAGCGCATCGAACGTCTCGTTGATCTGCAGGCCTTCCGCCCGCGCCTCCGCCAGTTCATCGGAAACGGCCTCGCCCAAAGCGGTTTTTTCGGCGGCGCCCTCCAAAATCATCTGCAGGCGGTTCAGCGGCGTCTTCAGATCGTGGGCGATGTTGGCGCTGACCTGCTTCATGCCTTCGACCAGCGCCGCCAGCCGGTCGAGGGCTGCGTTGACCTGCGTGGAGACACTGTCGATATCGTCGCCATTGCCAACCAGGGGAATGCGGGCGTCAAGCCGCCCATGCGAGACGTCGACCATGGTGGCGGCGATGCCGTCGAGGCGGCGCTGGACACGCGACGCCAGCAAGGCGCCGCCGGCCACCGCCAGACCGGCGATGATCAGGGTTGCCCAGCCGAAACTCATCAGGACAATGGTTTCCAGCTCCTTGGTTTCGGAAAGGCTGAAGGCGACCGTCAGATTGTTTCCACCAACCGAACCGGACCAGGCGCGGTAGACGGTGTCGGCCGGCACGCCGGGCATGGTGGCATCAAACATCGAGAAGCCATCTGGAAGGTCCGCCGCGGTAAAGTTTCCGGCCAGATGATTGCCGGTGGGACCAGTCAGCGAGAACAGCTGCTCTTTCTTGGTTGAGAGCGCGGCATGGCTGTCGACCGTGGCAACCAGATCCTCCAGGTCGGCTTCGGCGTAAGTCACCGCGACCACGGAATAGGTCTCCTTGATGGATTCGTCGAGCCGCTCGGCAAGATCGGCGCTCATCAGCTGATAGACGATGGCGCCCGACAGGATAAAGGCAAGCACGAACAGGAAGGCGAAGGTCAAAGCAAGCCGGAAAGGCGTGCTGCGTAAAAGGTTAAACCGGCGCATGCAGGCTGTAGCCGGTGTTGCGGATGGTGTGGATGAGCTGCATCTCGAAGGGCTTGTCGATCTTGGCCCTTAGCCGGCTGATATGGGTCTCGACGACGCTGGTCCTGGGATCGAAATGGAAATCCCAGACGCGCTCCAGCAGCATGGTCCGGGTGATGACCCGGCCTTCGCCGCGCATCAAGACTTCGAGCAGGCTGAACTCCCGCGGCTGCAGGTCGATCACCTGACCCTGCCTGGTGACACGGCGCATGATCAGATCCATTTCGAGATCGGCGACCCGCAAGGCGGTCTTCTGCTCCTGCGCCGCCGGCCGGCGGCCAAGGGCGTTGATGCGGGCAAGCAGCTCGGAAAAGGCGAATGGCTTGACGAGATAATCGTCGCCGCCGGCCTCCAGGCCTTCGACCCGGTCGTCGACGCCACCGACCGAGGTCAAGAAGATCGCCGGCGTGCGCACGCCGGCGGCACGCACCGCCTTGATCATCGACAGGCCGTCGAGGCCAGGGATCATGCGATCGGCAATGATCACGTCATAGGCGTCGCGCGTCGCGGCAAACAGCGCGTCATGGCCGTTGCGCAGCAGGTCGCAAACATGTCCGGCTTCGCTCAATCCCTTGACGACATAGTCGGCCGTCCTGGGGTCATCCTCGACAAGGAGAAGGCGCATCGTCGTTCCGGTCTGTTGCCGACTTTTCAAGGTGGCACGCTATCACCGGCAGCGACCCGTTCCTAGAATAGCGGCCAGCGCCTGCCCGCTCGTCATGCAGCCGCTTCATTCGTGCTCCGATTGAAGCAGGATTTCGTCGGTCTGGTCGATGTCCCGCTTCAGCGTCATGTAGAGAACAAGGGCGACGATGCAGCCAAGGAAGAGGATGCTGGTCAAGGTGGTGCCAAAGCCGAGGCCGCCATATTCGACCGGTTGCGACAGCAGGTCGCCGAATGAGGCGCCAAGCGGCCGCGTCAGGATGTAGGCGAGCCAGAAGGCAAGGATGCCATCCAGCCTGAGGACATAATAGGCAAAGGCGATGAGCGCGATGACGCCGCCAAACAACAGGCCGGTGGTGAGGTAGCCGATGTCGAAGCTTTCCGCGACAAGGTCGCCAGCCGCGGTGCCGAGCGAGAAGGTGAACAGGATCGCCAGCCAGTAGAAGATCTCACGCCGGGTGGTGAAGATGGTGTGGATCGACAGCGTTCTTTCGCTGGCGTACCAGACCGAAAATGTCGCGGCGAGCGCGATGCTGAAGGCGATGGTCGTCGTTTCAAGCCGCACGCCGAAATTGTCGACGAGGTTGTCGGTGACCAGCGTGCCGACGATGCTGATCAGCACCACCGCCAGCCAGTAGGCCCATGGCACATAGCGTTTCTGGGCGAACTGCAGGATAAGGGCGACAACCAGGATGCCGGTCATGATCAACGAGGTGACGGTGAGCCCGAGGCCGAGATTGACGGCGAGATAGTCGGCCGCCGTCTCGCCCATGGTCACCGCCATCAGCTTGATCAGCCAGAAATCGACGGTGACATCGGGAACCCGGTTAAGAAGAGGCGCGGCACGTTGGGTGGCTGGCGGCAGCATGGCGGTGTCCTGTCGTTGCGGGCGGAGTTACTTGCCCAGGATTTTCATAGCCTGAGCGAAGAAGTCGTCGGCGCGCTTGTCGTCGTCGGCGTTGCAGCGCTCGATGCCCTTGGTCTCCAGCTCGGAAACCTTGGTTTTGTCCGCATCGCCGAGTTTGGCTTCGGCTTCCGCGGCGCGCAGGGTCTTGCGCGTTTCTTCGCAAGGCGCTGGTGCGGCGGAGGCGGATGCAATCGGGTTGGCGATGGCAAGTGCTGTGAGCGCGAGGGCGAGAACCAGTCTGTTCATGGGTGCTTTTCCTGTTGGCGCCGGTCTTTTGGCGATCATGCTCCGGCCAGGCCGACCGGCAGCGGCGACCCTAGGGACGCGACTTCACCGGCATTTGTCTGGAAGCTTACATTTTCGTAAGAATGGGCGCGGAGGCGACAAAATCGCCACCGAAGTCTCGCCAGCAACCGGCAGAAAGAGTAGTGGCTAATGCAGGGCGTGCCGCCGCCGCCCGGTTCCACAGGCTTGCGGAGTCGCAGGAAACACCAATGACCTACGCTTCCCCCAAGCCGTCGCCGGTGGCGTTCGACCAGCACAGGCGCCTCATCGTTGTCCAGGTGGCGGCCGTCCTGGCCATAGCGCTGCTGTTGTTTGCCAAGCCGTTCCTGAGCGAAGGGTCGGACGGTCACGAGCTCATGGAACTCTTCGGCGTCGTCCTGGTGCTTGCCTGTGTCGGCGGGCGGCTGTGGAGCATTCTCTATGTCGGCGGCAAAAAGAACGAAGAGCTGATTTCCGCGGGGCCATTCTCGATGACCCAGAACCCGCTCTATTTTTTCTCCACCATCGGCGCGGTGGGCATCGGGTTGATGTACGGATCCGTCGTCGTGGCCCTGGCATTGGGTCTCGCCAGTTTCATCGTTTTCCGGGTGACGGCGCGCAAGGAGGCCGAATTCCTGCTGGGAAAGTTCGGCCCCGCCTATACGGCGTATGCTGAGCGGACGCCGCGCTTCTGGCCGAACCCGCTGCTGTTTGCCGACCAGGCCGAGTGGCAGTTTTCAACGGCTGCGCTGAAGCGGACATTTTATGACGGGCTCTATTTCCTTGCCCTTTTCCCGCTGATCGAAACGGTCGAACATTTCAGGAATGGCGGCTTCCTGCCGACGCTGTTCACCCTCTATTGATTCTATTGATTGGCGCCACGAGGCGCGCGGCGGACGCTGAGCACCAGGATCACAAGGCAAGCATTTCAGGAGTGGCGGCTTCCTGCCGACGCCGTTCACCCTCTATTGATCAGCGCCTGACCCTTCCCGGCGGTCAATAGCGGGGCCTTTTGTCGGAAACCACGACCAGCCTGCCGCCAACATGCTGGCAGCGCTTGCATGCCAGCTTCGATGCCAGCCGCCGTTCGCAGATGAAGTCGTAGTGGGTGCCGTAAGTCTCGATCAGAGGGTCAAGATCGAGCGAGCGCAGATGACCGCAACGCGGATTGCCGCAATAGGCGCTCAGGCCCAATCCAAGTTCCCTGAGTTCGGCGAGTTTTGTCGGCAGTGCGGTCGGGACGACAATAGCGGCGGGCTGCACCGGGTTTGCCACCGAGACCAGGATGGGTCGTCGAAATTCCGCGCGGTCAATGGCGCTTATCGCCTGGACGGCTTCATCTTCCGCGAAGCCAATATGCGTATCGATGCTCTCCATCGCTTCCGTATGGCCGCGGACAAACAAAGCCCTTCGCAGCACGTGCAGCGCATCCCTCGTCTCACAGAGTGTCGTGCGGAGCGTGAGAGGCATCTCCTCAATCCCTCAGGTAGCTGTCGGGAAGGCAATCGGCTTCGACGGCCGCCGCAATGAAGGCCCTGTGGACGTCTCTGGTGCTGCAGGAGCCGACCCTTTCCTGCACCAGGGCAGCCAGCGCAGCCAGGAACAGCGGGCCGTCGGAGGGCCAGTCATTCGCCAGGGCATCGGCCATTTCGGGAAGTGTCCGCAGCACCGAAATCGTGCCGTCGGTGCTCTCGATGGGGATTCCGGAAAATACAGAGGTTGGGATGATTGTCATTGCACAGCTCCCGCTGGGGCGGGAGAATGATATGCGCTCTCAAGCACCAGCGCCCGTTCAATGGCTGATGACAAAGTTAGTTGAGCACTTAAACAACGCGCTGTCTATTAACTATGACGTATCGACTGTGGCTTGCGATCGCGTCGCCATTTACATCCACCGAACGAAATCAACGCACCGCAGGGATGCGCACACTGCGGCGACCCAGCGGCATGGCCTCGTCGTCTCTTTGCATAGTTGGCGGGTTTTCCCGGTTGCTTTCAGTGCACTGGGCACCACGACAACCGCACAACCGACCGGCAATGGACCGCTATCGAGCGCGGGCGGCGCGCCGCACGCTTTGCACCAGGATCGCGAGGCAACCCACCAGCAGCGCAATGCCGCCAAGCAATGGCGGCATTGCGAAAAGCCTTACAGCCGCTGTGACCGCCGCAATCAGCATCAGCGCCAGCAGCGCCAGGTTACCGTCATCGATGAACATGCCGACGAGTTCCTTGATGGCAAGACGGACAATGCTCATCGGGCAAACCCCCTGGTGGGATAGGCGCTGCGCAGCCAGCGGACGATGGCAAAGGAGGCCAGCGCAACGACGGCGAAGATGGCCAGCAGCGCCAGATCGGCGCCCGGCCAGTCGGCGCCGATGCCTTCGCCGGTCCAGAAAATGCCAAAACTGGTCAGCATCAGCCCGACGACGAATTTAAGCGCATTTTCCGGCACGCGTGCCAGCGGCCGGTGCACCGCGAGCCCGATCAGCATCACCAGGATGAACGCAGCCAGCGCGCCGAGGCCGGCGTAAAGCGTCTGCCCATGCGCGGCGCCGACGGCAATGACGATGAACACCACCTCGACACCTTCGAGCAGCACCGCCTTGAATGCCGCCAGCCCCGCTAGATAGTCGGCCCGCCGGTCATTGGCCTGCTGCTGCAAGCTGGCGGTCTCCTTGGAAAACGCCGCCGCCTCGTCATGCAGGGCGATGACGCCAACGGCGCGCAGGATGGCCTTGCGTAGCCAGCGCAGGCCAAACAGGATCAACAGCACGCCGACGGTAAATTGCAAGGTGGTGATGGGAACCAGCGCCAGCAGTGGCCCGAAGGCCAGCACCAGTGCCGCCAGCAGCGCCAGCGCCAGGGCAGCGCCGGTGAGAGCCGGCCGCCAGCCGCGCGTCACTCCGACCGCCAGCACGATGGTGAAGGCCTCGACGACCTCTACGAAGGAAGCGAGGAAAGCGGCGGTGACGGTCGAAAGGATGGGGGTGAGGTTGTGCATGAGGCATCCCGAGCAGCTTGCGAGAATGCCTTAGAGTGAATTTAGCTTCCAGTGCCCCAAAAACGAAAAGCCGCGGCGGACCGCGGCATTTCGATGCTTGATTCCCCTTCGAGGAAACTGGAGCGCCGGACAGGATGAAACTGGGCACGGCTATCTTACTGTTTGCGCTGTAGCTTTTTGAGGCAAGCCCATATGGCCCTTTCGTCCTTGGCGGGTTGAACAAGGCTGCAACCCCAATATGGCTTTCAAGAAAGCTGGACAATTCCCTGGAGCCCTGCATAGACCGAGGTTCGTAGCCAGCGGTCCATGCTGCGGGCGAGGGCGGGGTCGCCGCTCAGAAAAAGGCGGCCCCTTTCTTTCTCGCGCTCGATGCTGGAGTGGCCCTCGATGATGGCCCCCAGTGAAACAACGCCGGTCTCGACGTAAAGGTCGACATCCCGGCCGGGGTCGAGCCAGCATAGCTCGGGGAAGTCCGCGCCTGGCTCGACCACAAACCAGCAGTTGGGACACTTCAGTGGGGGATCGTCGCGGAAATGGAAGCGGATGACGGCGCGCCGCCGCGGCAGTTCAGCGAGGTCGATCATTCGCCGCACGACCCACATGATGGTCGAAGCATCCGCACCGCTGAGCGCGATCTCCGCCTCGATGTTGCATAGCGCCCATTCCGCCAGCGCGTTCATCGCCGGTTCGAGCTTGATCGCCTTCTCGGTGCGGAAATAGTCGACGGTGCCCGCCGCCTTGTCCTCGACGCGCTCGACCAGGCCCGACGACTCCATCTCCTTGAGCCGCCTCGACAGGATGGCGGACGAGATGTTGCCCAACCCCTTGCGAATGTCGTTGAAGCGGGTCGAGCCGTTCCAGAGTTCGGTCAGGATTTGGATCGTCCAGCGCGGTTCAAGAATCTCGCAGGCAAGCGAGATCGGACAGATCAGTCCGTAAGGCCGACGCGTCATGGCCGGGCGCTCCTTTGCCGCAAGTTAGTCCTTGCGAAGGTCTAAGGCCAGTTCACAATCTGAAGCGGAACGCTTCTGAAGCTGCCCTAGTGCCTGCCCGCCTTCCGCCGTCATGGTGATTGAACTCGGATGGTCAGACTTAGGAGCAAGAAAATGTTTGCTTTGAGAAAAATTCTCGCAGTGACTCTCTTGGCCACGGTGTCGTTCGGCTGGCCCGCGATGGCGACCGACGCGCCCAAGCTATCGCCTCTAAAATTTTCCAAGGAATGCAGTGATTACAACGGTGAAACACCGAGCTTCTGTACAATTACCGAATCGAGTCTGAAGGAAATACCGGCTGGCACAAAGGTTCTTTATTATGGCCCTGTTCTCAGTAGCCCGCTATTTACGAGCAGCTCCGTCGTTCTCGCCGTTGGGCCAGGCGACTCCGCGATTGGTTATTGCATCGTCTATGACACCGCGAAACCGCCAACAGGACATTGCGCGTTCTCCGCAGGAAGCGGGACGTTGGCCGGCTTTCAAGCTATTCTGAACGTGACGGTCGATGACAAGCAAATTTGGCATTGGGAGGGCGGCTATCTTCTCGCAGCCGCGAAGTAGCACTCTTATGTCGGCTAAAATCCTGCAAATCAACTACAAGCTCAACGGGCCAAGGGCCGAGTACGAGAAAGAAAACCTGCCCTATGCTCAACCCATCGCGGACATACCTGGCCTGCGCTGGAAGGTCTGGATCATAAACGAGGCCCAAAGCGAAGCCGGCGGGATCTACCTGTTCGACGATGACGCCGCAGTGCAGGCCTTCCTGGACGGGCCGATTATTGCGGAGGTGAAAGGTGACCCGACATTGAGCATCAAGGCGTTTGACGTGATCGCAGAACTCACGACCATCACACGTGGCCCGGTGAAGTAGTATTGCCGGAGCTTGGGAGGGCGCGTGTTGCGGACGAAGGAGCGGGTATCTTCATGCCGACTCCGCTGCCAACAGCATTCGGCATTCCTGAAGGACACTCGCTTGCGGACTGGGCTCGAACGCTGCTGGCCCTTGTCCATGAGTGGCGGACCCGCCGCGACAAAGCGCTCGCTTGGTCACCTGTCCAACTTGCATCTGCGCGACGTTGGCTTGACCAAAGCTGACGTCGAGCGGCCTGCTCCGACAGCTTCGATCGATCCGCCTCTCGCGCGCTCAAGAGTGCAGCGCAGAACCGCATGGGCAATTGGTTAGAAGGGAAAGCTGGCGTGTACAGCGCACATTTGGTCCCCGTTGATCCCCGGGGTGGAAGCCGCTTGACGGCGGCAAATGATCAGCCAAAATCCGGGCCGCGCCCCAGTGTCTAAGCCTTGGTTTCAGAAATTTGGCGCGGGTGAAGCGATTCGAACGCTCGACCTTGGCAAGGTTGCGCTCTACCCCTGAGCTACACCCGTTCGCACCGCCTTTGGGCCGCCCGTGATCCCCTGCGGAGCTATTCCCGTGCAAATGCCATGAATGCAGGCAACGGTGTGACCTTCTCTCATCGTCTCGCTCAGATCGTCTCGATCGTTCTGGCAATGATATTGACACCGGGCAAATAGTGGCACTTACTGGCGGCGTAATCGGTTACGTAACCGATTACGGTTCAATCAAGTGGAGGAACGCATGAGCAAGAACCCGAATACGCACGCCGCCCCCGGTCTCGATTCAAGCCCATTTTCGCGCCGCCAATTCCTCAAGACCAGCGTGCTGGCGGCGGGTGCACTGGCCATGCCGCTGGGACCGGCCATCGCGGCCGACAAACCGAAGGTCGGCCTGGTCATGAAGTCGCTGGCGAACGAATTCTTCAAGCAGATGCAGGCTGGCGCCGAGGACTACGCGGCCAAGAACAAGGACAAGTTCGATTTCGCCGCCGTCGGCATGAAGGACGAGCGCGACTTTGCCGCGCAGGTCGACGCCATCGAGAATTTCATCACCCAGAAGTTCAATATCATCGTCGTCGCCCCGGCCGATTCGAAGGCCATGGTCACACCGATCGCGAAGGCGCTGAAGGCCGGCATCAAGGTGATCAACATCGACGTCGCGCTCGACGAAGAAGCCAAGAAGAAAGCCGGCATCGATCTCGCCTTCTTCGGGCCGGACAACCGCGCCGGCGCCAAGCTGGCGGGCGACGCGCTCGGCAAGGCGCTTGGCAAGGGCGGCAAGGTCGTCATCCTCGAAGGCAATCCGGAAGCCGACAATGCCAAGGAGCGCAAGCTGGGCTTCGACGACGCGGTGAAGGAACACGGGCTGGATCTGCTCGACAGCAAGACGGCACACTGGGAAACCGAGGAAGCCAACACGCTGATGACCAACTTCATGACCCAGCACCCCGACATTCAGGGCGTGATGGCGGCGAATGATTCGATGGCGCTCGGCGTCGTCAAGGCCATCGACGCGGCCGGCAAGTCGGACCAGATCAAGGTGGTCGGCTTCGACAATATTCCGGCTGTCGGACCGCTCCTGAAGAGCGGCAAGATGCTCGCCACGATCGAGCAGTATGGCGCCAAGATGGCTGCGCTGGGCATCGACTACGGCCTGCGCGAATTGGCCGGCGAGAAATTCTCCGGCTGGGTCAAGACCGACATCAAGCTCGTCACCGGCTAAGGCCGCCGAGCGGACCCTTGCATCTCCACGGCCTGGCGCAGATGCTCCGGCCTCGCATTCGCCGTCATGGCCGCTTGCCAAGTCCTGGCGGCGATGACGGCGCCCGCCGTGGAGTTGATGCCCCCAGGCGCGCGCGAAGTTCAGGATTTGTTGCCATGAAGGCGAACGATGCAATTCTAACCCTGGAAGGGGTCGGCAAGGTCTTTCCGGGAGCCATCGCGCTCAGCGGCGTCTCGCTCTGCATCGAACGCGGCGAAACCCACATCATTCTGGGCGAGAACGGCGCCGGCAAGTCGACCCTGATCAAGCTGCTGGCGGGTATCTACCGGCCCGACAGTGGTGAGATCGCCTTCAATGGCGCGCCATATCACCCGAAGACGCCTCACGATGCGCAGGCAGGCGGCATCCGCATCGTCCACCAGGAACTCAATCTGCTTCCGTATCTGAGCATCGCCGAGAACCTGATGCTGGAGAGCCTACCTCGCCGCTTCGGCGTGGTGGATCGCAAAGTGCTCAAGCGGCGCGCTGTTGCACTGCTCAAGGAGGTCGGCCTGGACGTCGACCCGAAGACGCGCGTCGAGGAACTCGGTGTCGCGCAGATGCAACTCGTCGAGATCGCAAAAGCGCTTTGCTACGACAGCAAGCTTCTTATCCTGGACGAGCCGACCGCCACGTTGACGCCGCCGGAAATCGAACGCCTGTTCGCCATCATCAAGCGGCTGAAGGCAAAGGGTGTGACGATCATCTATATCTCGCACCGCCTGCATGAGGTCTTCGAGATCGGCGATCGGGTGACGGTGCTGCGCAACGGCCAGCTGGTGAGCACCCGCGACCTGCAGGGACTGACCGTGCCTGACCTCGTGCGCATGATGATCGGACGCGACATCGCGGACGAATACGGCTTCGACACCTCCATCGTGCCGGGCAAGGTCGCGCTCAGCGTCAAGGATCTGAAGCGCGACACCACGACACCCGCAATATCGTTCGACGTTCGACATGGCGAGATACTGGGGGTGGCCGGCCTCGTCGGCAGCGGCCGGACAGAGGCGATGCGGGCGCTGTTCGGCGCCGATGCAAAGATCGGCGGCGTCATCGAAGTCGACGGCGTGAGGGCCGCGATTTTCGCGCCGAAGGACGCCGTGCGGCATGGGCTGAGCCTGCTCACCGAAGATCGCAAGGGCCAGGGCCTGCTGCTCGACCTGCCGGTCGACCAGAACATAACCGTCACCGACCTCAGCAGGATCTCGCGGTTCGGTCTGCTCGATCGTGACGCGGAGGCCGCCGCTGCGACCGATCTGGTCGGCCAGTTGCGGGTCAAGACCAGCTCGATCGCCCAGGCCGTGCGCAACCTTTCGGGTGGCAACCAGCAAAAGGTGGTTCTGGCGAAGTGGCTGTTTCGCGGCACCTCGACGCTGATCCTCGACGAGCCGACGCGCGGCGTCGACATCGGCGCGCGGCGTGAGATCTACCAGTTGCTGTGGATGCTGGCGGCGGCGCAGAAGGGTATCGTCATGGTATCGTCCGACCTGCCCGAACTGATGGGCATGTGCCACCGCATCATCGTCTTTTCGAAGAACAGGATCGTCGGCGAAGTGCCGCGGTCCGAATTCGACCAGGAGCGCATCTTGTCGCTCGCCTATCAGGAGTATGTGCGACCATGAGCGACATGTCCGAAACCGCTGCGTCGGCACCTGCCTCCACGGCCAGGCCGAAGCTCCTGCGCTTTCTCGTCCGCGACGCCGGCGTGCTGATGGCGCTGGTGCTGATCACATTGTTCTTCTCCTTTACAGCCCCCTATTTCGCCACGCCGGAGAACGCGCTGAAGATCTTCGTGCAGATCGCCATCAACACGGTGCTGGCGGCGGGCATGACCTTCGTCATCCTGACCGGCGGCATAGACCTCTCCGTCGGCTCGGTGCTTGCGCTCTGCACGGTCGTCGGAGCCACCATCATGACCAGCGAGAGCCTGACGCCGGCCCTCTCGATCACCCTGGCATTGCTCGGCTGCATGGCAACGGGGGCGGTCTGCGGCGCCCTCAACGGGCTGATCTCCACACGCTGGAAGATTCCATCCTTCATCGTCACGCTCGGCATGCTCAACATGGCCGCCGGCGCGGCGCGCGTGGTGAGCGACAATTCGACGATCACCGGCCTGCCGCAAAGCTTCATCGATTTCGGCAACCTCATCATCGGCGGCTTCCTGCCCTCGATCTTCCTTATCGCGGTGCTGGTGATCGCGGCCGGCTGGTTCGTGCTGCGCTTCACCGTTTTCGGCCGCATGATCTTCGCCGTCGGCACCAATGACGAGGCGGTGCGCCTCTCCGGCCACAATCCAGACGTCTACAAGATCGCCGCCTTCACGATCAGCGGCGCGACGGCCGGTATCGCGGCCATGGTCTATCTGCTGCGCCTGAACATCGGCAGCCCGATCGCGGGCGTCGGCTACGAGCTTAACGCGATCGCCGCGGTCATCATCGGCGGAACCAGCCTGAACGGAGGCAAGGGCTCCGTCATCGGTACGCTGGTCGGCGCCTGCATTCTTCAGGTGCTGAGCACCGGGCTGCAACTGCTCGGCGTCGGTGATAATTTCAAGCCGATCGTGATCGGCCTTGTCATCGTGCTGGCCGTCATCCTTGACGCCTACCGGGAAAGGCTGCTCAGGGTAATTCGCTAGAAAAATGCGCTGGGAAAGGGGACCATGACGACGATTGCCGATGTCGCGCGACATGCCGGGGTGTCCGTCGCCACCGTCTCGCATGTCATGAACCAGACACGCCATGTCGGACCGGAGACGGCCGAGCGGGTGCACGCGGCGATCGCGGCCTTGCGCTACAGCCCGAATTCGCTGGCCCGGAGCCTGCGGCGCGGCGAGACCAAGACCATCGGCCTGCTCCTGCCCGACAATTCCAATCCGTTCTTCGCCAGCGTCGCGCGCCAGATCGAGGACGCGGGTTTCCTGGCGGGCTACACGGTGATCCTGTGCAATTCGGACGGCAGCGCCGAAAAGGAGGAGCGCTATCTGTCCGTGCTGATAGCAAAACAGATCGACGGCCTTATCTTTGCCGGCTCGTCGGACCGCGCGCGGGTGTTCTCGCGTCTCTCCAAGACCAACGTGCCGGCGGTGCTGCTCGATCGCGAGATCCAGTCACTCAATATGGACTCGGTGCTGGTGGACCACCATCACGGTGGCTACCTCGCCGGTCAATATCTGATCAAGCTCGGCCACCGCACGTTTGGTGTGATCGGCGGCCCGCGCGATTCCAGTTCGAGCCCCGCCCGCCTGCTCGGCTTCGTCAGGGCGCTTCGCGAAGCCGGGCTGGACTTGCCTGCGGCGAGAGTGGTGGATTCCGACTATCAATTCGCCGGCGGGCGTCTCGCGATGGAGCGCCTGATGGCGCAGGCGCCCGAGATCACGGCGGTCTTTGCCTGCAACGACCTGATGGCCATGGGCGCGTTGACCGCGCTGCGCGCGCGCGGATTGCAGGTTCCCGAGGACATGTCGATGATCGGCTTCGACGACATACCCTATGCCGTCACCACCTGGCCGCCGCTGACGACGGTCGCACAACCGGTCGAGAAGATAGGAACGCGGGCTGTGAGCCTGCTGCTGGATCGCCTCGGCGACCCGGCGGCCCAGTCGCGCCGTGAAATCCTCCTGCCTGTCCTCGTCGAAAGGGAAAGCTGTGCTCCCTGGCCGCGTGGAAGAAGCAGGTCATAGGCGTCTGGCGCCGAAGGGCGAGCGCATGACGCCTCGCCCATCACCCGGAAACGAAAAAGCCGCGGCGGACCGCGGCTTTTCATGTGCTTGATTCCCCTGGAGGAAATTGGAGCGGGTGAAGCGATTCGAACGCTCGACCCCAACCTTGGCAAGGTTGTGCTCTACCCCTGAGCTACACCCGCTCGCACGGCCGTTGGGCCGCAAGCCGGGCCTATATGGCCGAAGAGCGCGGCGATTGCAACAGGGAAATCGCAGGCTTTTTGGCCGCACCCGGCGGCGCCGACAAACCTTTTGGACCCACGCGCGTCGATAAGCCCGTATTGCCTTGTTGCACGACGGTCTTGTCTCGACGGCACCATTGGCCGTAAACGGCAGGCCTGAACCGCGACAGAGAAAAATACCGATGCCGAAGACCGAAGCCGAGCTTTTCGCCTTTCTCGCCGAACTCGGCATTGCCGTCGAGACGCGGCGCCATCCGCCGCTGTTCACGGTTGCCGATTCGCAGGCGCTGCGCGGGGAAATTGCCGGCGGGCACACCAAGAACCTGTTCCTCAAGGACAAGAAGGACAATGTCTTCCTGGTCAGCGTCGGCGAGGAAGCGGAGGTCGACCTCAAGCAGATCCACCATCTGATCGGCGCCTCGGGCCGCGTTTCCTTCGGCAAGCCGGAGCTGCTGATGGAGCTGCTCGGCGTGGTTCCGGGTGCGGTCACGGTGTTCGGGCTGATCAACGATACGGCGCACCGGGTCAAGGTGGTTCTCGACCAGGAGTTGATGGCGCATGCGGTGATCAACGCCCATCCGCTGACCAATGAAGCCACGACATCGATCGCCGCCGCCGACCTGATCAAATTCGTCGAGGCAACCGGGCATGATGCTGTTATCTTGAAAGTCTCGGCGTGATCGCCACATGGTGGCAGAAACCGGCTTTGTGAAAAAAGGCGTTGCGCCTGTCCTTGGGACCAGCGGCGCGACCGAAAGGGTGACGAGATGAGTGACAACAATCCGTTTGGCGGCGCCGGTGGCCAGTATTCCACCACCGTACAGTATGGCGGCACCGAGGCCGCCCGCCCGAAGGCTGCGGTTGGCGGGGCGCCGGCCGGCGATGTCATCAAGGACACGACGACCGCGGCCTTTGCCGCCGACGTCGTCCAGGAATCGCGCCGCCAGCCGGTGCTGGTCGATTTCTGGGCGCCATGGTGCGGTCCGTGCAAGCAGCTGACGCCGCTCCTGGAAAAGGCGGTGCGCGCCGCCGGCGGCAAGGTCAAACTGGTCAAGATGAACATCGACGATCATCCGTCGATCGCCGGCCAGCTCGGCATTCAGTCGATCCCTGCGGTCATCGCCTTCAAGGACGGCCAGCCGGTCGACGGCTTCATGGGCGCCATCCCGGAGAGCCAGATCGCCGAATTCATCACCAAGGTCGGCGGCAAGGGCAATGGCGCGCCGCCGGTGGCCGAGGCGCTGGCTGCGGCGGCGGAAGCCCGCACCGCCGGCGATCCGCAGACCGCGGCCGACATCTATGACGCCATCCTCGAGCAGGCGCCGGAGACGATCGAGGCGATTGCCGGGCTGGGCGACCTGTTGTTCGAGGCCGGCGACACCGCAGGCGCCGAAGAGGTTCTGGCCAAGGCGCCAGAAGCCAAAAAGGATGCGCCGGTGCTTGCCGCCGTGCGCGCCAGGATCGCGCTTGCCGCGCAAGCGGCGGTACTCGGCAATCCGGCCGAGTTCGAGCAGCGCCTGGCCGCCAATCCCGGCGATCATCAGGCCCGCTTCGATCTGGCCATGATCCAGAACGCCAAGGGCGAACGCACGCAGGCCGCCGACAATCTGCTGGCGATCATCAAGGCCGACCGAACCTGGAATGACGACGGCGCCAAGACGCAGTTGCTGCAGTTCTTCGAGGCCTGGGGCATGACCGACGACGCGACGCTGGCGGCACGGCGCAAACTGTCGTCGCTGCTGTTTTCGTAGAGCCGGTTTAGGCTGTTTTTGGCGGATGGCCTTGCGGCTGACGGTGGCTGCGCCAGATTAGACGGCAAGAGATCGGACCGGACCGATCCGTTTCCTGTTGGCATGGCTTGCGCCTGCTGGATTGCGATGGGCTAAGTTCCGGGTTTGACGCGCTTCATGACGAAGCGATCGGAGGATTGAGGTGCAGGCGGGAAACGCGCACTACCGGCAGGCCAAGGATCTGCCGTCGACGATCGCGATCTTTCCGCTCGAAGGCGCGCTGCTGTTGCCCGGCGGGCGCATGCCGCTCAACATTTTCGAGCCACGCTATCTGCAGATGGTGGATGAGGCGATTGCCGGGTCGCGGCTGATCGGCATCATCCAGCCCAGCCTCGACGGCGCCTTGCGCGCCGACGGCGAGCCGGAACTCTGCAATGTCGGCTGTGCCGGGCGCATCATCTCGCTGGCCGAGAGCGGCGACGGCCGCTACCTGATTTCGCTGCAGGGCGTCTGCCGCTTCCGCGTCGCGCACGAACTCCCGGTCAAAACGCCGTTTCGCCAGGGCAAGATCGCGCCCTTCCTCGCCGATCTCCATGAAGATCAAGCGGCGAACGAGATCGATCGGCCAGCGCTGCTGAGGGCATTTCGCGCCTATCTGCAGGCCAATGATCTGGAAGCCGACTGGGAAAGCGTCAGCCGCGCGGAAAATGCCATGCTGGTCAACGCGCTGTCGATGATGGCGCCCTACGGGCCGGCCGAGAAACAGGCGCTGCTCGAAGCGCCGGATTTGAAGACACGCGCCGAAACGCTGATCGCCATCACCGAAATGGCGCTGGCGCGCGAGAACGAGGATTTTGGCTCGAGTTTACAGTAGCGGCAACAGGCGGGGAAAAGAGGGCGCGATGGCGGAGGATGAGCGTGACGGCAAGAAGACCAGGGTCGATCCCAAGCTGCTGGAGCTGCTGGCCTGCCCGCTGACCAAGGGCCCGCTGGCCTGGGATCCGGAGCGCGGCGAATTGATCTCAAGGGTGGCAAAGCTCGCCTATCCGGTGCGCGACGGCATCCCGATCATGCTGCCTTCGGAGGCGCGGGCGATTTCGGCCGAGGACTTGCTGTCGCCGCCGCGGCCGGGTGGGTCTTCCTGAATTCGAGCGCCACTGCTGCGCAGAAGGTTGCCAAGGCTGGCGGGACAGCGCCCCCCTCTGTCCTGCCGGGCATCTCCCCCACAAGGAGGGAGATTGGATGTCGCTTCGGCTTTCGCCAATCTCCAACGCTTAGGAAGAGAGCCGGCGGCGAAGCTGCCGATCTCCCCCCGTGTGGGGGAGATGCCCGGTAGGGCAGAGGGGGGCGCTGTCCCGCCCACGTTTCGCGCAGAAGCCGAACTGCCTTACTGAAAGTTCCGCCCCTTGGGCATGACCCGCTCCGCTTCTCCCGACAGCGTCGCGATATCCTGTCTGATCGGCGCGTCCCGTACAGCAGGTCGCTCGGCGCTTTGATCGGCTGCGCTGACCTTTTCCAGCAGCACGGTCAGCCAGGGTGTCAGATCCTCGACCTTTTCGGCGACGATGTGGATCACGTCCGATTCCGACTGCAATTTGCCGGTGACGCAGACGAAGCGTGCGCCCATGACGATGGGCCGGAAGCGCTCAAAGGTTCTCTGCCAGAAAATGATGTTGGCGACGGCCTTGTCGTCTTCCAGCGTCAGGAAAATCGCGTTGCCCTTGCCGGGCCGCTGGCGCACCAGGACGAGGCCGGCGACGGAGACCCGCCGGCCGTCGCGCACGGCGCCCAGCCGGGCATTGGGGGTGACGCCGGCGCGATCCAGCCGCTCGCGCAGGAAGGCGACGGGGTGCGCCTTCAGCGACAGGCCGAGCGAACGATAGTCATGGATGACATGCTCGCCGAGCGGCATTGTCGGCAGCCTGGTCTGCGGCTCCAGCTCGCGCAGGCGGATTTCGGGCTGGTCGAACAAAGGCAGCTTTTCGGCGGCACTTTTGCCATCCAGCGCGCGCACCGCCCATAGGGCTTCGCGGCGGTCGAGGCCGAGCGAGCGGAAGGCGTCGGCCTGCGCCAGTCTTTCGATGTCACCGACGTCGAGGCCGGCGCGCAGCCAGACATCCCTGACGGTTGTGTAACCGGTGCCGCGCCGTTGGACGAACAGGTCCATGCGCTCTTTGGAAAGCCCCTTGATCTGGCGGAAGCCGAGCCTGACGGCATGGTTGGTGCGGATGACGCCGCGCATCTCGCCATGGCGTTCGAGAACCCGCGCCGGATTGAAGGCCGATTCCTCCAGGGCGCAGTCCCAGGCGGAATGATTGACGTCGACCTCGCGGATGTCGACGCCATGGTCGCGTGCGTCGCGAACCAGCTGGGCCGGCTGGTAAAAGCCCATCGGCTGCGAATTCAGGATCGCGACGCAGAACACGTCGGGATAGAAGGTCTTGAACCAGCAGGAGGCGTAGACCAGCAGGGCGAAAGACGCGGCATGGCTTTCGGGAAAGCCGTATTCGCCAAAGCCTTCGATCTGCTTGAAACAGCGCTCGGCGAAGTCTTTCTCGTAGCCCCTTTTCATCATGCCATCGACCATGCGCTGGCGGTAATTGCCGATGGTGCCGGTGCGCTTGAAGGTGGCCATGGCGCGGCGCAACTCGTCGGCCTCGCCCGGCCTGAAGCCGCCGGCGACGATGGCGATCTTCATCGCCTGTTCCTGGAACAGCGGCACGCCCAGCGTCTTGCCGAGAATTTCTTTCAACTCCGGCTTGGGATATTCCGCCTGCTCCTTGCCTTGCCGGCGGCGCAGATAGGGATGCACCATGTCGCCCTGGATGGGGCCCGGCCGCACGATCGCGACCTCGATGACGAGGTCGTAAAAATTCTGCGGCCGCAGGCGCGGCAGCATCGACATCTGGGCACGCGATTCGATCTGGAAGACGCCGAGCGTGTCGGCGCGGCAGATCATGTCGTAAACGTCCTGGTCCTCGGGCGGGAGAGTGGCCAACACGTAGGGTTGGCCATACGGGTCTCGCGCATCCGGATAATGATCCGTGAGCAAGGTGAAGGCGCGCTGCAGGCAGGTCAGCATGCCGAGCGCCAGAATATCCACCTTGAGGATTTTCACCGCGTCGAGATCGTCCTTGTCCCACTCGACCATCTTGCGTTCGTCCATCGCGGTCTTGACGATGGGAACGATCTCGTCGAGCCGGTCCCTGGTGATGACGAAGCCGCCGACATGCTGGGAGAGATGGCGGGGAAAGCCCATGATCTCGTTGGCGTGGGCGAGCACATGCCGTGTCGACGGGTCGGCCCGGTCGATACCGCCGGCTTTTGCTTCCTTTTCGCCGAGCTCCGAGGTCGACCAGCCCCAGATCGATCCGGACATCGCGCCCCGGACATCATCGGACAGGCCCATCGCCTTGGCGACTTCGCGCAGCGCCGAGCGGCCGCGATAGCTGACGACGGCCGCGGCCAATGCGGTGCGTTTGGCGCTGTATTTGTTGTAGATGTACTGCATGACGATCTCGCGCTTTTCGTGCTCGAAATCGACGTCGATGTCGGGCGGCTCGTTGCGCTCCTCGGAAATGAAGCGCTCGAACAGCGTGTCGATCCGGTCGGGTCCGACCTCGGTGATGCCGATGCAGAAACAGACGATCGAATTGGCGGCGGAGCCGCGCCCCTGGCAGAGAATATCCTGGCTGCGCGCATATTTGACGATGTCGTAGACCGTCAGGAAGTAGCGCGCATAGTTCAGGCGCTCGATCAGCGCGAGCTCTTCGCCAATGCGCTGGAATACGGAAGCAGGGACGCCCGCCGGATAGCGCGTGGCGGCCCCCTCCCTGGCCAATCGTTCAAGCTCGGCCTGTGGCCCAAGACCCGATTCCGTCGGCTCGTCAGGATAATTGTACTGGAGGTCACTGAGCGAGAAGGTCAGCTCGCCAGCAAAAATCTGCGTCTCCATCAGGGCTTGCGGATGGCGGCGGAACAGGCGGGCCATTTCCAGCGGCGGCTTCAGATGCCGCTCGGCATTGGCGGTCAGCTCCAGCCCGGCCTCGGCGACGGGCACGTTGAGGCGGATCGCCGTCAGCACGTCCTGCAGCGAGCGGCGCTCGGCCGTGTGGTAGAGAACATCGTTGGTCGCCATCAGCGCCATGCCGGTGACGTCCGCCAGGCCCGCGGCCTGCTCGATGCGGAAGCGGTCGTTGCCGCGATAATCCGGCGCAACCGCCAGCCGCACATTGCTGCCGAAGCGGTGCTTGAGCCGGTGCAGCAGGGCGAGCCCGCCCGCAACCTCTGCCGTCAGATCGGGCAGGATCGCCAGCGACATCTGATCGCCCCATTCGAGCAGGTCGTCGCGGGTGAGCAGGGTTGCGCCCTTTTCGTTTTCGTCGCGCAGATTGGCTTGGGTGAGCATGCGGCAGAGATGCCCCCAGCCCTTGCGATCTTGCGGATAGGCGAGAATGTCTGGCGTGCCGTCGCCGAAAACCAGCCGGCAGCCGGGATGATAGGCAAGGTGCTCGACCTTGGCCTGCTGCCAGGCGCGCACGACGCCGGCCACCGTGTTGCGGTCGGCAAGGCCAATCGCCGAAAACCCGAGAAGCTTGGCCGCGACCACCAGTTCCTCCGGCTTGGAGGCGCCGCGCAGGAACGAGAAATTCGACTGGATGCCGAACTCGGCATAGGGAATGACGGTCAGCGCGTTCATGCGAACACACCGTGCATGAACCAGCGCGGCGAAGGTTGCCCGGCGCCGTAAAGACCCTGGCGGTAGAGCCAGTAACGGCGGCCGTCGCTGTCCTCGATGCGGAAATAATCGCGGGTCGGCGCGTCTTCCTGGCCCTGCTGCTGGCGCCACCATTCCGGCGCGATGCGTTCCGGTCCCTCGGCGCGGGTGACCCGGTAGAGCGCGCGCCGCCAGCGGAAATTCATCGGCGGTCCCTCGGGCAGTTCGGTGGCCGGTACCTCGATCGGCTCAGGCGAACGGAACAGCCGGATCGGGCGCTCCGGCCGGAAGATTGTCGCCGGCGCCTTCATCCGCTCCGGCTTTTTCGGCGGCGTGGTTCGTTGCGGCGCCTCGGAGAAGGGAAGCGTGGCGACGGCGCGCTCGGGCAGATGGCTGTCGACGGCGACCGGTTGCAGAACCGCACCGTCGCCAAGCCGGGCGCGAATGCGGTCGGCAAACAGCGCGATGTCGGCGCCGTCGTCCTCGGCCTCGCCGGTGAGGTCGGCCTGCTGCATGTCGAAGGCGGCCGCCGACAGCACCGAGAGGCGCACGAGATCGAAGCCATAGCCGGCATCGATATCCTGTTCGAGCGCCGCCAGCCGTTCATGGAACAGCCTCTGGATCAGCAGCGGTTCGCGCAGCGGGCGCGAGGTGCCGACGCTGATCCGGCTGACGGCGCCATCGACGCGAAACAACAGCAGCGCCAGCATTCTGGCGCCCTCGCCGCGGCGTTCGAGATCGGCCTTCAAGGTCGTCGCCAGCAGCCGCACCAGCCGCTCGATCTCGTCGGTCAGCATGACGGGCTCGGCGAGGTGGCGTTCGACCGAAAGCTGGGCGACCGGCAGGCGCGGCGACACCGCCTCGTCGAGGCGGCCGAGCGCCTGGTCGAGGCGCAACAGCAAGGTTGCACCGAAGCGGCGGGCAAGCGGCGCGCGCGGTGCCGCCATGACGGCGCCGGCGGTGCGCAGGCCGACGCTTTCCAGGCTGGCGCGGATTTCCGGGTCGATGCGCAACGCCGCCAATGGCAAGGGGGCGAGCAGGGCATCTTCCTCGCCTGACACAACGATAAGGTCGCCGGAAAACCGCGCCGCCGCCCAGGCGGCACCCGGCGTGGCGGCAAGCCCGGCGCGGACATCGAAACCCTGATGGAAGAAGCGCGACAGGATGTCGTTGAGCATGGCGCGTTCGCCGCCGAACAGATGGGTGCAGCCGGTGACGTCGAGAAACAGGCCGTCGACCCCGTCCAGCGCCACCAGCGGGGTGTAGCGGTCGCACCAGTCGGCGAGGCCTTCGAGCAGGCGGCGGTCGGCCTCCGGATCGGCTTCGACGATGTCGATCGACGGATGCATGGCGCGCGCGTCGGCGATGCCCATGCCGCGCTTCAGATGCAGCGCCTCAGCCCGCTCGTCGAGGGCTGAGATGCGCTGGGCGTTGCGGTCGCGATGGCTGATCACCAGTGGCAGGTGATCCGACGGCCGGGAACGCCAGGACCGCCCCAGACGCTGCCGCAGGATCCTTTCGGCGGCCAGATGCGGGAACCACAGCGATAGAATTCGTTGCCCGTCTTTCCTCAAAAGCGTGTTCATCGGGGTTCCACTCCAGTGTGAATTGTCCAGGCAGAGCCGTGCGGCTCTTGCCGATGCTGACGGTGAAGGCGGGGCGGCCGATCGAGCCGGTGAGCGGCCCGGCGACCGTGCTGCGCGGTGCCGACGGCGCCGACGACACAATGAGGCGCACGGGGGCGGCGGTTGGCTCAGCCTCGCCGGCCTGCCGCAGCAGGAGCACCGGCCGGCCGGCGCTCTGCGCCCGCGCGTGCAGCCGCCGCGTCGCGGTGAGATCGAGCCGCTGCGGGCTGCCGCGTATTTCGAGGATGACGGCGGCCAGCGCCGTCATCCTCGCGGCCTCCTCGGCAATCCACAGCGCGTCGACAAGTCTAGGCGCCTGCGAAAACAGCAACTGCTCCGGCGCGATGCCGAAGAAGCCGTGCAGCCCTTTGGCATAGGGAAAGCCGGCCTCGCGAAAAATCTCCGTGGTGCCGATCCACAGCACCGGCAGGCGCGGCCCTTGTCTGAGGATCAGGCTGATCAGCGACAGCGCAAAGCCGGCGACGGCTCCGGCATCGCGGGTTTCCACGCCATGGATCTCGCTCAGTGCTGCTTTCGGCAGGCCGCCGTTTAAAGCGCGGTCGAGACGTTCGGCGCCGGTGCGCAGGAACGCATCCGGCGAGGCCACCGCGATGCCGCGACGGACAATCGTCACATCGGCGTCAAGCGACGGGCCAGCCGGCGCCTCCAGGCGCTCGGGCAGCGTTCCCTCGATCTTCGCGATCTGGCGGCGCAGGGCAAAAACAGTCTCCCGCGCCACGGCGGTCATCGCCATGACGGTCAGCTTCCACTCACAATTGTTCCTGTTATGTTCCTATAGATTCCAGAGGGGGCCGGAAGAGTCAAGCGGAGTCATGGGGAATTTATTCCTGTCCGATCGTGCGGTGCGTTTTTCTAACGCTGGCCACCAAAAGCCAGTCGTGCTGCAAGTCCGGCAAAGACGGTCCCCAGCAGGATCTGAGGCGCCCGCCGAAACCGTGTACGCTTCGACAAGGCCGCACCGATGCGGCTCGCGGTCAGGATGACCAGGCCATTGACCAACAGCCCGATCAGATTGAGCACGGTTGCCAACACCAGTATCTGCGCCGCCACGGAACCGGCTTGCGGCTGCACGAATTGCGGGAACAGCGCCAGCACGAACAGCGCCATCTTCGGGTTGAGCAGGTTGGTGAACAACCCCTGCCGAAAGATGCGCGCTTGCGAATAGCGCGGCAGGCCGGCGACCGGCGCAAGCGTTGTTCCATCGGAGCAAAAGGCTTTCCAGGCGAGATAGGCGAGGTAGGCCGCGCCGGCATAACGCACGATGTCGTAAGCGATGGGAGCGGCGAGGAACAGTTGCGACAGGCCGAAGGCGGCGGCCAGCGCATGGCAATAAGTGCCGACGGCAATGCCGGCATAGGTCGCCAGACCCGCCGCGCGTCCCTGGCTGGCGCTGCGGGATGCGATCAGCAGCATGTCCGGCCCCGGCGTCGCGGTCAAAGCGAGGCAAGCGATTGCGAAAAGTCCAAGTGTGGAAAGGTCCGGCATGAGAGCTCCTGTTACATGGCCGGACCTGACCCGTATGCGATTCCCCTGCGACGGCAAAGACGCTGGAGCAGGAATTGCCGCGTCATTTGCCGATTCCTGAGGGAAAGCCTATATGCCGGGATCAAAGGACAAAGCATGGCCCGCATCTACAAGACCCGCACCTGGCACGACGAACTCTCACCCTCGATGGAGGAAATGGAGTTCCTGGCGCTGGAGGCGTACGCGCATCTGCCGGAGGATTTTCGCAAGCTGACCGGCGAGATCGTCATCCAGATCGCCGAGTTCCCGACCGACGAGATCATGGACGATCTGTCGCTGGAAACGCCTTTCGACCTGCTCGGCCTGTTCGAGGGACGTGGCATCGCCGAGCGCTGGAACCCGCAGACCGGCGAGGGGCCGAACCGCATCACGCTCTACCGTCGCGCCATCCTCGACTACTGGTCCGAAAACGAAGAGACGCTGGGCGACATCGTCACCCATGTGCTGATCCACGAGATCGGCCACCATTTCGGGCTGTCGGATGATGATATGGAGAAGATCGAAGAGGCGGCGGAATAGGCTGATTCCTACGTCCGGCTCCCAGCGAACCAACACTAGGCGACCTCCATTCGCCGGGCGACGGATTCGCGCATTTCCGGAGAAGCAGCAATTAATCGCCCGTTGGAGGAGGCCGCTGCGTAGGCCGCCAAAGAGTGAAATACGTACTCCGGATGCTCCAAGGTGAGCCCAGACGCGGGCGCACCCTCTATTTTGGGGGCTCCAGCCTGTGGATGGTCGATCCCGATACCCAGAGCGAACCGGCACCGTAGCGAATGGCGTCACCGAACGCGCTGCCTTTGAATGTGCGGACGAGCATGTTGGCCCTGGGATCGATCTGTGCGACGGGCGTTCCCGGAACCGACACCCACACATAGCCGCCACCGCAAACGATGTCGCCGCCATTGCCGGACAAGCCTGTTTCTATCGTCGCCAAAACCTCGCCGGTCTTTCCATCGATTCGCTGAACAGAGCCGTCACGTTGATTGAGCACCCAGATCGAGCCTTCGCCGGAGGCGAGGAAGCGGGGGGACGAATGAAGCTTGGTGGTCGAGACCACAGCGTTGGTCTTTGGATCGATCCTGTATAGCTCACCGTTGCTGTAGCCGGTCACCCACACCGAGCCGAAGTCAACGACGACGCCGGCGCTCAGTGCTGGCATTTTGATATTCGCTTCGACAGCCCCGCTACGCGGATTGAACCGCGTCAGTCTCGTGTCGGCGACGCCCTTGCCGGTGACGACCCAAACCCCGCCTTCGCCGACCCCGATACTGCCTTCGTTGCTGAGTATCTGGGCCGGGATTTCCTGGACCAGCTTGTTGGCGACCGGGTCGACTTTGAGGAGCATCTTCTTGCCCGTCGCGGGCACCCAGACGGCGTCGTCGCCTATCCCAGGAGCTTGCGATCCGCCGCGGCCGCCGACATCGATTTCGATGACGCTGTTGTCTGCGGCATTGACACGCACAAGCAGCTTCCCGCTCATCATCCAAAGCGAATTGAACCCGAACCCGATGAAATCGCCGCTTCTTGGGATTTCCGCCTGAATCACAAGCTTGTCGGCGGCAAGCTCTTCCGCCGCAAAGCTCGATGCTGGTGTCAGAGCAAGAAGAGGCAGCAAGATTAGGGACTTGATGATGAGGCGCATGTCGTCCTCCCATATTGACGGCCATCGCCTCTGCGGCCAATTGGAGGTCGAGACAGGCGATTGCCTGTGAACTTGCTCAGATCATCATATCCGCCCTGAATGCCCGCGCCAACTCCAGTGCCAGGCCGGTACTTGGGTCCGCTCACCCCTATGCCTCTCCAAGGTCGGGCGGTCATGTCGCGGGTCTGCTCGGTTTGCCCTGGCCCGGATTGATTGCGCAGCGCGACTCTTGCGACAGCGATCGCCTGGCTGGCCGGATGGCTGTGGATGCGCGCGAGCGCCGCCTACCAATCGCTGAGCTTGGTATCCGGCCCGTATTCCTGACCTTCGATATCCTTCACAACGGCCTGGCCGCAGCGCATGGTTTTTGCCTTCTTGTCGTAGGCATAGGTTGGCGAGCCGAACAGGTGCCAGCCCTTGTTCAGCGCCGCCGTCACCTTGTGGCAGAAGGTGGCATCGTCCGGAGCGGACAGAAAGCGGTAGAGTTTCATGGTTCAGTTCCTGTCGTAAATAATCCGTAGCCCGCGAGCATCGAGCGCCATCATGCCCCGATGGCGGCTGCCTTCGCCAGCAGTTTTTCGGCCTGCGCCAGATGCAGCCGCTCGACCATTCTGCCGTTCAGCGCAATCACGCCCTTGCCGGCATTTTCGGCAAGCGCGAAGGCCTCCTTCACCGCGCGTGCTTCGGCCAACGCTTCGGGCGACGGCGCAAAGGCGCGGTTGGCGGCCTCGATCTGAGCCGGGTGGATAAGCGACTTGCCGTCGAACCCCATGGCGGTGGCCTCGGCGCATTCGCGGGCAAAGCCGTCGGCATCGCGAAAATCGTTGAAGACGCCGTCGAGCATGTCCAGTCCGCCGGCACGCGCGGCCAGCAGCATCTGCATCAGCCAGGGCACGAGATAGCGCCGGTCAGGAGTGGCAGCCACGCCGGTCTCCTTGACCAGATCATTCGTTCCGGCAACGAAACAAGTGAGGCGCGAGGCCGGATCGCGGCCAAGCTCGGCAATGGCGCCGATGTTGAGCATGGCCTTCGGCGTCTCGATCATCGCCCATAACTTCACCGTGTCGGGGGCAAAATTGTCGTCCAGCACATCACCGACTTCGAGAATGTCGCGCGGCGTGGTGACCTTGGGCAAAAGGATGCCATCGGGCTCGCAGCTGGCGACGGCCAGCAGATCATCAGTGCCCCATTCGCTGGCGAGCGCGTTGACACGCACGACCATCTCGCAGCGCCGCCCGTTGGCAACCGGGCGGTTGGCGAAAATGCCCTTCAGCTTTTCGCGCGCGGCACTCTTGTCGGCCGGAGTTACGGCGTCTTCCAGGTCGATGATGACGGCGTCGCAGGCAAGCTGCCCGATCTTGGCCAGCGCCTTGTTGTTCGAAGCCGGGATGTAGAGCACCGAGCGGCGCGGCCGGTAGGGTTCGGTCGTCATGGCTCGATCTATGCCGGCTGAAAGCGGCTGAGGCAAGGTCTCCTGCCCTGCACAAAAACTGCACGCGGTTGCGGAAAATCTCCTCGGCTCCGCCCCACGGTCAGCATGCATGCCGGCGACAAGGGCGGCATGCAACAGCGCGACAAACCCCGTTGGTCCTTGCCGTACCGGCTCCGTAACGAAAGCTGGTGGCTCGTGGATCCGCCTCGGAGCGAGGCAACCCTGCTCCCTTTCATCCGCAAATGCCCGCCCAGATATGTCGGCCGGGTCGCCAGGAAAGTCCGCTCATGACATCGCTTCTTTCGGGTGCGCCGAGCTATTGCAGTCGCTTCGGCATCGCCTTGCTGCTGGTCGCGCTGGCGGATTTCTTCTTCTATGGCCAACCGGTCGGCATCACGGTTTTCCTGTTCGCCATCTTGATCGCCGGTGCGGTCGTGGCCGTGCATCCTGCTGCCTTCAGCGACAGCAGGGTCTGGCTCAAGCCCGGCGCCCTGTTCGTCGCGCTGCTGCCCCTCATTGAAAACGTCAGCCCTTTGTCCGTCGTGATCGCGCTTGTGGCGCTTGCGGTGTTCGCCCTTTCGCTTGCCGGGCGGCTGCGTTCCGGCCTTGCCCGCATCGCCGGCCAGCTCTGCGTCTTCCTCTTCGCCGCTCCGTTCCGGCTCATTCGCGACTTTTTCCGCTGGCGCAAGGCGGCGCGGCGGTTTGGCCGGCGGCGCATCCGGCTTGCGGCTATCGCAGTCTGGGTGATGCCGCTGGCACTCGGCGCGGTGTTCCTTGCCCTGTTTGGCGCCGCCAATCCGGTCATCGAATACTGGTTCACGCTGATCGACCTGTTCGCGCTGCTTGATCTTATCCAACTGGCGCGGCTGGCCTTCTGGCTGACGATGCTTGTCGTCGTCTGGGCTTTTCTGCGGCCGCGCCTGCCGCGTCTTCTGCGCCGCCTGCCGCGTGTGGCAGCGCCTGCCCTTGTCAGCGCGCCATCCGAGCCAAGGGTCAACCCGGTCATCGAGGACATCGTCTTCGGCAAAGCCGCCATTCTTCGCGCGCTGATCGTCTTCAACATCCTGTTTGCGCTGCAAACCGGGCTCGACGCCGCCTATCTGTGGGGTGGGGTCGCCCTGCCAGACGGGCTGACCTATGCAGCCTATGCGCACCGTGGCGCCTATCCGTTGATCGTCACCGCGCTGCTTGCCGCCGGTTTCGTGCTGGCGGCGCTCAGGCCCGGCAGCGAAACATCAGCCGATCCGCTGATCCGCCGGCTGGTCTATGCCTGGGTGGCGCAGAACATCGTGCTGGTCATCTCGTCGATCCTGCGGCTCGACCTCTATGTCGGAATCTATGCGCTGACCTACTGGCGCATCGCCGCTTTCGTCTGGATGGGGCTGGTGGCGGCGGGCCTTGCCCTGATCATCGCCCGCATCGCGCTTGGAAAATCCAATGAATGGCTGTCCTCCGCCAATCTTCTGACGTTATCGGCGACGCTTTATGCCTGCTGTTTCATCAACTTTGCCGGATTGATCGCCAACTACAATGTCGACAACTCATACGAAATGAACGGTCCCGGCACCCGCATCGATATCTGGTATGTGCGCTCGCTTGGCCCCGGCGCTCTGCCGGCCCTCTACCGCTTCTTCGACCACCAAAAGAAGCTATTCCCCGCCGAGGCCAGCGACGGGGTCGACGCCCTGCACGAAGCCTATTATCGCACCGTACAGAGAAACTGGCGCGCATGGAGCTTTCGCGACTGGCGGCTTCTGCGCTATCTCGAAGAGAACGGCGCGCTCGCGAATCCTGCCGTTTCCGAACCTTACGTGCCAGGTCGCTGATTCATGCCGCATCACATCCTCGTCGCCGACGATGACCCGCATATCCGCGAAGTGATCTGCTTTGCGCTGGAAAAGGCCGGCATGAAGACGCAAGCGGTAGCGGACGGCGCCGCCGCTCTGCAGGCCATCGAACGCCGGGCGCCGGACCTTGTCGTGCTCGACATCGGCATGCCGGAGATGGATGGGCTCGAAGTCTGCCGGCGGCTCAGGCAACGCTCCGATGTGCCGGTGCTGTTCCTGTCCGCGCGCGATGAGGAGATCGACCGTATCCTCGGGCTGGAAATGGGCGGCGACGACTATGTCACCAAACCGTTCAGCCCGCGCGAACTGGTGGCCCGCGTCAACGTCATCCTGCGGCGCGCCCGCCCGGCGCCCGCCGAACAGATCGACGACAGGCAGTTCGCGCATGGCAAACTCAGCCTGGCCCCGGCCAGCCACGCCGCCAGTTTCGACGGCAAGCCGCTGGCGCTGACCGGGATAGAATTCTCGATCCTCAGAGGCTTTCTGGCGCGGCCGGCGCATGTGCTCGACCGCGACGCGGTGGTGGCCAGTGCCTATGCCGCCAACATCCATGTCGCCGACCGCACCGTCGACAGCCATATTCGTAACATCCGCGCCAAGCTGGCGGCGGCGGGTTGCCTGGACGGTATCGAGACCGTGCATGGCGTCGGCTTCCGGCTCGGCCGATGCAGCGCGTAAGCGCCCGCAAATGGATCGGCTCCAAATGGCGGCCGCGCCTGGCCACTGTCGTCGTCGCCATCCTGATCATGGTGATGGCGCTGCCGCTGGTCGGGCTGTTCTTCTTCCGGCTCTACGAAAACCAGCTGATCCGCCAGACCGAGGCCGAACTGATCGCGCAAGGCGCCGTGCTCGCCGCCATCTATGCGCAGGAGGTGCGTGACGCCGGCATTCCGGTGGAGAGGCTCGGCGCTGCGATGCCGGCGGCCGGCGCCAGCGATCGGGACTATCCTTTCAATCCGATCGAACCGCGCCTTGATCTTGCCTCCGACACGGTCCTGCCAACCCGGCCCGCGGCGCAGGCCGCGACCATCGATCCGGCTTTCGCTGCCATAGGCACGCGCCTGTCGGGTATCCTGAGCGAGACGCAGAAAACCACGCTGGCCGGCTTCCGGCTGCTCGACGCCAGAGGTGTCGTCATTGCCGGGCACGACGAAATCGGCCTGTCGCTCGGCGATGTCGAAGAGGTGCGCGCGGCGCTTGCCGGCCGCTATGCCAGCGCGCTCAGGCTGCGCATCCCCGACCAGCCAACGCCGCCGCTCTATTCGGTCAGCCGCGGCACCAAGGTGCGTGTCTTCGTCGCCATGCCGGTTGCCGTCGCGGGCCAGGTCGCCGGCGTCGTCTATCTGTCGCGGACGCCGAACAACATCATAAAGCATCTCTATGGCGAACGCGGCAAGGTGACGTTGGCGGCGATCGCCATACTCGGCGGAACGCTGCTCATCGGCCTGGTCTTCCTGCGCACCGTCAGCCGGCCGATCTACGCGCTGATCGATCGCACCGAGCGGATCGCCGCCGGCGACCGTGAGGCGATCCGGCCGCTCGACCATCACGGCACGCGCGAGATGGCCGAGCTTTCCGCCGCCTTCCTCGACATGGCGGAAAAACTGCAGGCGCGCTCCGACTCGATCCAAACCTTTGCCACCCATGTTTCGCATGAGCTCAAATCGCCGCTGACGGCGATCCAGGGGGCGGCCGAACTGTTGCGCGATTCCGGTAGCGCGATGGACGAGATTGAGCGGCAGCGGTTTTCCAACAACATCGTCACCGATGCCGGGCGGCTCAATCTCCTGGTGCGCCGCCTGCTCGATCTGGCGCGCGCCGAAAACCTGGCGCCGAGCGGCGAAAGCACGTCGCTCGGTGCTGCGCTGGCGCTGCTTCCCGTGGAGACCAGGCTGGTGGTTCGCCTCGAGGGAGGCGGCGATCTGACCTTGCGCATATCGGCCGAGAATGCGGCGATCGTGCTGGCCAATCTCATCGACAATTCGGCGCGGCACGGCGCGACGCTGGTTTCGGTCACCGCGGCCAGCACGGGTGGCAAGGCGACGGTGCTGGTCAGCGATGACGGCGCCGGCATTTCGCCGAGCAACCGGGCGCGCATCTTCGAGCCGTTCTTCACCACGCGCCGCGATTCCGGCGGCACCGGCATGGGCCTCGGCATCGTGCTGGCCCTCCTGAAAGCGCATGATGGTACGATCCGGCTGGTTGACTCCGGGCGCGGCACGCGCTTCGAGATTGTCGTGCCGGTTGCGTAGGGACGCAGGCGGCGAAGCGGAGAAAAAATGCGCTACGACATCGTCATCATCGGCGGGGCCATCGTCGGGTCCTCGATCGCCTATTATCTGCGCGAGGAGGGGTTTTCCGGCTCGATCGCACTGGTCGAGCGCGACCCGCAATTCGCTCATGCGGCGACGACGCTGTCCATGGCCTCGATCCGCCAGCAATTCTCCATTCCGGAGAACATCCGCCTATCGCAATTCACACTGAAACTGTTCCGGCGGCTGACCGAGACCTTCGGCGCCGACGCCGACATCGGCTTTCGCGAGGGCGGCTACCTCATTCTGGCTGGCGAGAACGGCCTGCCGACCCTCCAGGCAAACCATGATGCTCAGATCGCCGAGGGCGCCGACATCGTGCTCGAGGACGCCGAGCAGCTGACGCGGCGCTTCGCGTGGCTGTCGGCCGAGGGCATCACCGCCGGCGCCTATGGCCGCAGCGGCGAGGGCTGGTTCGACGCGCATGCGATGCTGATGCTGTTCCGCAAGGCGCTGCGCGCGAAGAAGATCGATTTTATTACGGCCGATGTCACCGGCATCGAACGGCAGGGCGACCGCGTCAGCAGCGTCAGCCTCGACAATGGCGACAAGCTCGAAGCCGGCACCGTCATCAACGCCGCCGGGCCGAATGCCGGCAAGGTTTCGGCGATGGCCGGACTGGCGCTGCCGGTCGAGCCGCGCAAGCGCAATGTCTTCGTCTTCGAGGCGCGCGAGAAATATGCCGACATGCCGCTGCTGGTCGATCCCTCAGGCATCTATGTCAGGCCGGAAGGTTCGGTCTACCTCACCGGCGGCGCCGAGCCGGAAGAGGGTGATGGCCCCGCCGATCCCCAGGATTTCGATGTCGACTGGCCGCTGTTCGAAGAGGTGATCTGGCCGGTGCTGGCCACCCGCATCCCGGCCTTCGAGGCGATCAAGCCGACCCGCGCCTGGGCCGGCCATTACGACTACAACACGCTCGACCAGAACGCGGTGATCGGCCCGCATCCCGAGGTCAGTAATTTTCTCTTCGCCAACGGCTTTTCCGGCCACGGCCTGCAGCAGGCGCCGGCGGTCGGCAAGGCGCTGGCCGAGTTTCTGGTGCATGGCGGTTACCGCACGGTGGACTGCTCGGCGTTTGGCTACGAGCGCGTCGCCGAGGGGCGGGCGTTTCGGGAATTGAATGTGATTTGAGGGGCGCCTCTTCCTTCTCCCCTTGTGGGAGAAGGTGTCGCCGAAGGCGACGGATAAGGGTGTTCCGGAAAACGCCAACGTCTCACTCCGCTGGAACACCCCTCATCCGTCTCGGCGCTATCGCGCCGATCCACCTTCTCCCACAAGGGGAGAAGGGGAGGCACCGTCACAGCCTGTCACCCCCTACGCCCGAACCAGAAGGCGTCGGCCATGCGCTTCATGCCGATGCGTTCGTAGAAGCCGACGGCGTCGGGCATCGAGATCAGGCTGATGGCGACGGACGGTCCGAGTTGCCGGCGCGCTTCGTCCATCAGGCCCTTGCCGATGCCGAGCCCTTGCGCCGATTGCGAAACGGCGAGTTCGGAGATGTAGCAAACCCAGGCAAAATCGGTGACCGCCCTGGCAACACCGATCAGCGGCTTACCTTCAATGTCGAGTCGCGCGGTCAGCACCAGATTGGCATTGGCAAGCATTGTCTTCAGCCGGGCGTCGTCATCGACCGGGCGTGTCTCGCCAAGGCCGGAGTCCACCAGCACGCGGCGAAATTCGGCGGTGTCGAGCTCAGGCTCGCGGGCATAGAGGACTTTTGGCGGTGTTGTCATGTCGGCCAAGGTGCACCACGGGCCGGCGGTTTTGAAGACGCTGTGCGCGATCTTTTGATCGAGGGCCAGGGCCGGCCGGAAACAGCCGCCTTTTAATTGCCCGCCTCTTTGTGTAAACCGGCGTCAGCAAATCCCCCCGCAACGAAAAAATACGGGCCAAAGCCATGGAAAAATTCACCAAGCTCACCGGCGTCGCCGCGCCGATGCCGATCGTCAATGTCGATACCGACATGATCATCCCCAAGGATTATCTGAAGACGATCAAGCGCACCGGGCTCGGCACCGGCCTGTTCGCCGAAATGCGCTACAACGACGACGGCTCGGAAAACCCTGATTTCGTGCTCAACAAGCCGGCCTATCGCAAGGCGCAGATCCTGGTCGCCGGCGACAATTTCGGCTGCGGCTCGAGCCGCGAGCATGCGCCATGGGCGTTGCTCGACTTCGGCATCCGTTGCGTCATCTCGACCTCGTTCGCCGACATTTTCTACAACAACTGCTTCAAGAACGGCATCCTGCCGATCACCGTCAGCCCGGAAGATCTGGAGAAGCTGATGGACGACGCCTCGCGCGGCTCCAACGCGACGGTGTCGGTCGATCTCGAGGCCAAGGAAATCCGCGGCCCGGACGGCGGCGTGGTCACGTTCGACCTCGATGACTTCAAGCGGCACTGCCTCTTGAACGGCCTCGACGATATCGGCCTGACCATGGAGAAGGCCGGCGCCATCGCCTCGTTCGAGAAGAAGAACGCCGCTGAGCGCCCCTGGGCCTGAGCGGAACGATTTGACCCGGCCGCCACAGGCCGGGTTCGTGGCGGAGGGACAGTCATGACACGTTCGCTTCTTGCCGGCGTCTGCGCGCTGGCGTGGATGTTGATGCCGGTGGCGGGCGCACATGCACAGACCGACCCGGTGCCCGTGCCGGCTGACGATGCGTCCGGAGGGGCGGCCGAGCCGGGCACGGCGAGCACCAACAACAACGTGACCTTAACCGAGGGCGATGACAGCCAGGGACCGATCTCGTTCGAGGGCGGCCAGCTGACCATCACCCAGCCGGAGCAGGACGGCGAAAAGGTGCTGGCCTTTGACGGTAAGCAGCTGGCCAGCAATTACGAGGTGTTCTTCGACAAGGTGGTCAAGGTCGGCGGCGTCAACGTCGCGTTGGTCAATGTCGGCGATGGCGGCAACCAGTGCGGCCCGGCGACGGTGATCGTCTGGAAGCCGGAAGGCGGCGAGATACAAAGCACCACGGTCGAACAGGACGAGTGCGGCGCGCCGCCGGCGGCGGTCGCCGACAGCGCCATCTATTTCGTGCCCTATCTCCTGCCGGGTGCATCCGAGCAGGCGCTGCAATGGTCGCCAACCGAAGGGCTGACGATTTCAGGCGATCTGACTTACGCGCCGGAGCCGGGTACAGACTGGAAGGACATCGACCCGTCGAAATACCAGAACATCATCGACGCCTTTCACAACGAGGCCGTCTACAAGGCGGCCGAGGCACTGCTCGGCGACAGCATGCCCGACATGGCGACCAGCCTGCTGGTCGGCGGCGGCACCGAAAAGACCGTGTCCGGCGCCTTCTATGCCAGCGGCTGCGTGCCGCATGATTGCGGCGGCAATGACGGCTTCATGGCGGTCGATCCGGTCAAGCACGCGCTCTATTTCTCGCGGCGCGGCGACAATGGCGAGCCGAATGCCTGGCCGCCGGTGGCGAGCTGGCCGGCCGATGTGAAAGAGGCGCTCGACAAGGCGCTGGGGTCGGCGAACTAACGGTATGCTGATATTCAGGTGATGCCGGCCTGCAAACGGCTGATACCTGCGCTTCCGGTGCTCACGTACTTCAAGTACGCTCCGCTCCGGTTCTCGGTATCAGCCGTTTTCGGCTCGGCCTGACCTGAATCTCAACACACCCTTGAGCTGGTGCTTTCCGTAACAACAGTCGGCTCCGTCTGGCCCATGGCCCCGCTAACCCGTTCCCTGCAAGATGGCCGCAACAATTTGCGGAGGCCTCCATGCGCAAACTCATCTCCACCGGTTCGCCCTTCGAAAAGACCGCCGGCTATTCGCGTGCCGTGGTGCAGGGCGACTGGTGCTTCGTCTCCGGAACCACCGGCTACGACTATGCGACCATGACCATGCCGGAGACGGTCGAGGCGCAGACGCGCAGTTGCCTGGCGACGATTGGCAAGGCGCTGCAGGACGGCGGCTTCGACATGGCCGATGTGGTGCGGGCGCATTACTACATCACCGACCAGGCCTTCGTGGACATCGTCTTCCCGATCCTCGGCGAAACGTTTGGCGAGATCAGGCCGGCGGCGACGATGATCGTCTGCCAGCTCAACAAACCGGAAATGAAGATCGAGATCGAAGTCACCGCGTTGCGGCGCACGGCATGAGGCCAAAGCCATGACGGTCCGGCGCATCGTAGCCAACATCGCGACACCCGACGCGGCAGCGGCGAAACGCTTCTACCAGGACGTGCTTGGCCTCGACGTGCTGATGGATCAGGGCTGGATCGCCACCTACGGTTCCGAGGAACGGATGCAGGTGCAGGTCAGCTTCATGGCCCAAGGCGGCTCCGGCACGCCGGTGCCTGACCTGTCGATCGAGGTCGACGATGTCGATGAGGCGTTGCAAGGCATGAAGGCCGCGGGCTTTCCCATCGAATACGGGCCGGCCGACGAACCCTGGGGCGTGCGGCGCTTCTATGTGCGCGATCCGTTCGGCAGGTTGGTGAATATTCTGTCGCATCGGTGAGGATTGAGTACGGATTTCACTGATGTGTCGGCGGGACGGCGCCCCCTCTGCCTGCCGGGCATCTCCCCCACAAGGGGGAGATCAGCAGCTTCGGCGGCCCACCCTTCTTTCAACGTTGGAGATTGGCGAAGGCCAACGTGACATCCAATCTCCCCCCTCGTGGGGGAGATGTCCGGCAGGACAGAGGGGGCGCGAAGGATCACCGAGCAATGAGCTTGCTCTTACCATCGCTGTTCTGGCTTGCGCCGCAGGCGCTTGGCGTTTAGCAAGGCCGCGGTTTCTCCAAACGATGTTGGGACGGTTCTGATGGCTTCGAAAAATCTTCTCCTGCTCGCCGGCGACGGCATCGGCCCCGAGGCGATGGCCGAGGTGAAGAAGCTGATATCAGCCATGAACGACAAGCTCGGCAGCGGTTTTGCCACCGACGAGGGTCTGGTCGGCGGCTGCGCCTACGATGCGCATGGCGCGGCGATTTCCGATGCCGACATGGCAAAGGCGATGGCGGCGGACGCGGTGCTGTTCGGCGCCGTCGGCGGTCCGAAATGGGATGCGGTGCCCTACGAGGTGCGCCCCGAGGCCGGCCTGCTGCGGTTGCGCAAGGATATGGAGCTGTTTGCTAATCTTCGTCCGGCCATCTGCTATCCGGCGCTGGCGGCGTCTTCCTCGCTCAAGCAGGAAGTGGTCGAAGGGCTCGACATCCTGATCGTGCGCGAGCTGACCGGCGGCGTCTATTTCGGCGAACCGAAGCAGATCATCGATCTCGGCAACGGCCAGAAGCGCGGCATCGACACGCAGGTCTACGACACGTTCGAGATCGAGCGCATTTCCGGCGTCGCTTTCGAGCTGGCGCGCACCCGCAAGAACCACGTGACGTCGATGGAAAAGCGCAATGTGATGAAATCCGGCGTGCTGTGGAACGAGGTCGTTACCCAGACCCACAAGGCGCGTTATTCAGACGTCAAGCTGGACCACATGCTGGCCGATGCCGGCGGCATGCAGCTGGTGCGCTGGCCAAAGCAGTTCGACGTCATCGTCACCGACAATCTGTTCGGCGACATGCTGTCCGACATCGCCGCCATGCTGACGGGATCGATCGGCATGCTGCCGTCGGCCTCACTCGGCGCGCCGGATGTGAAGACCAAGAAGCGCAAGGCGCTGTATGAGCCGGTGCACGGCTCGGCGCCGGATATCGCCGGCAAGGGCATCGCCAACCCGATCGCCATGATCGCGTCTTTCGCCATGTGCATGCGCTATTCGTTCGGGATGGTCGCGGAAGCCGACAAGCTCGAAGCGGCAATCGCCGCCGTGCTCGATGATGGGCTGCGCACAAAGGACATCCTGTCCGAGGGCATGACCGAGGTCGGCACCGTCGCCATGGGCGATGCGATCATCGCCAAGCTCCTGAGCTAGCGTTTCAGCCTTAGCGAATCTCGCCGGCCAGCTGCCGCAGCAGGCCGACGAGTTGCGCTTCGTCCACCGGTTGGAAAAAGGCCGCGTCGGCAGCTTCGACCGCGACGATGGCTTTCTGGACCGCCGCCGTTCCTGTTGCGGTGATGCGGATCACCTTGGCGCGGGAATCCTGCGGGTCGGTCTCCCGCGCGATCAATCCTTTTGCCTCGAGCCGGGCGACGACATCCGACGTCATCTTCACTTCGGTGCCGGCCTGGGCGGCGAGCTGCACCTGGTTGGGCGGCTCGCCATTGCGGCCGAGCCACATTGCCGAGGCCAGCAGCACGAACTGGACATGGGTCAGGTCGAGCGGCGCCAGTGCCGCCGTCATGACGCGCTGCCAGCGCATGGTGGTTCGCCAGAGCAGCAAGCCGGGGCTCTCCGAAGGTCCGCCCTTGAAGCGCGTGTTCAGGTCCTCAGCCACCGTTCGCAAACTCCCTTGCCTGCTCGAATAGCCTGGCCATCGAGGTGTCGAAATCGCCGCTGATCTGCGGCCCGAGCTCGGGTCCGACCTCGGCGGCCGAAGGGCCGGAAATCTCGAGCCGGTGGGTCACCTCAGTGCCGCCCTCGACCGGCGTCAGCGTATGCCGGAACAGAAGTTTCGTGTCACCGAACGAGGTCTCGTCGGCATAGGTCACATTATCGACGAGATCGACGATGGTCGATTCAAAGGTGTCCTGCCCGACCGGCGTCACCGAGACGCGGGTGCCCTTGGCGAACGGCCCGTGCAGCACGAAAGTGTCGGACCCTTCGTAAGTGAGGCGGCCCTCGTGCAGCGCCTTGAGCGCGTTCCAGATCGCTTGCGCCGGAAGCGGGGAAATTGCGGTGTACTCATTGCTCCACATTGTCTTGGCTCCATCCATCTCTTTCGATCAATGATTTGATCTGCACACAGAGTATCTGTGCACAGACTATATTGCAAGAGGAATCTTGCGGTCCATCTGGTTCAAGGGTTCACCAGAATCGGAGGGGCAAGCCTAACCCTTTGTTTTTACGCGAGTTCAGGCGGGTGGCGGAGACTCATTTTTCTTGAGGCCGCGTTAGACCCGGATGCCTGCCGGCACCGGTCCCCACTGGTTTTCCCTGGCCTGCGTTGGGATCAGCGCGAAGACCATGATGATCAGGCTACCGATGGTCGGGATCAAGACCAGCAGACAGAGCCAGCCTGAAAGGCCGATATCATGCAGGCGGCGAACGGCCATGCCGAGGCTGGGCAGGAATGTCGCCAGCAGGAAGGTGCCGCATAGGCCAACGGTTACCGCGGCCGACATGTCGCTGTCGAAATCGCCCATTTTGGCGTCGAGGAACAGGCCAAGGCCGCCGATGATCAACAGGCTAACCACCCAGAACAGGAAATAGCTCCAATATTCCTTGCGGCGGGCGCGGCCGCCGAAATTGAAGTAGTTCTGCGTCAATGCGTGCCAGAAATAGCCCCACAGATCCGGTTCGTCGGGCCCGTTTTCAGCGGCACGGCCGAAATGCTGCGGCTGGGCGGTTGCCGGCGCGCTGCCTGGCTGGCGCGGTGGGGCACTTGCAGCGGCAGGAGCACTGTCGGCCGGATTCTGGACGCCGATCGAGAAAATGTCGCGCGCCTGGCCGCCGCCTGCCTGGAACTCGACGCTCGTGCCCTTGGCCATCGACGCCTCGCGGCGCAGATTCTCCCGCGTGAAGGTGTAGCGGTTGCCGTCGGCGCCGGTGATGAAACCGAAGCCTTGCGCCTCGTCATAGTGAAGAACTTCGCCGCGCATAACCCACCCCCTTGTCGTCACGTCCTGCCAAGGTGTGGCACAGGGCCAAGCTTGGGGGCAAGCCGTGTTCCTCGGCTACCGCCGTCGCGGCAAATGAAGCATAAGACATCGAGTGCAACCGTTTCGCCCAAGCAGACAATGACAGTCGAACATTCCGATGTCGGCGCCGAGGACGGGAAGATCGCAACGCCTTCGACGCCGGCCTCCCCGACATTGGCCATCGATGCCACCGGCCTGATGTTCTGGCCTCCCGGCAAGGGCCTGGCGGGCATTCCGCGTGTGGAAAGCTTTCTCGTCAACGCCGCATTGGCGGATCCCGATCCTTGCGTGCAGGTGGTGGCGTTCAGGTCCGCGGAATGCCGGTTTCGGCCGCTTGCCCCCTACGAACAGGACCATGTCGCGGCGGGCGAGATTTCACCCCACCATGTGAAGCGATGGCGGGGGCGAAGCGCGGCGCTGTCGCAGGCCTTCGAGGCAGTGCGGCAGCAGCCTTGGGCAAAGCGCGAGACGGACCGTCATCTCGCCAAGACGGTGACCAATGGCAGTAAGGGGATCGCCTATCAGGCGACGCGGCTGCTGATCCGTGCTTATCGCCTCTGCCAGCAGACGAAGATCCGGCTTGGCGTACTCAGGGATGCGTCAGGCCAGCCTGTCGAGACCGAACAGGGCCTTGTGCTGATCAGCCATCATGTCCTGACCCAGGAGGATCGGTCCGCCGTCTCGGGCGCAGCTGGCAGGCTTGCCTTTCTCTGCCACGACATCATCCCGGTATTGCGCCCCGATATGCTTGGCGCGAGCACCAGTGAAGGCCGCTTCGGATCCTATCTCGAACACCTCGTGCGCTCCGGCGCTCCGGCATTTTGCGCCTCCGACGAGGTCGGCGCGACGCTGACCGAGCACATGCGCAAGGCCGGCATTGCAGCGCCGATTGTACACCGCTTTCCGATGCCCTCGATCCTGCACGAAAACGCATCGCGCGCCGGCACGACCTCGCGCATCGAGGCCGACGAACCGTTCGTGCTCTACTGCTCGACCATCGAAGTGCGCAAGAACCACATCCTGCTGGCGCGGATCTGGCGGCAGGCGCTGGAAGAAGGCGTCAAGCTGCCGAGGCTTGTCTGTGCCGGGCGCTGGGGCTGGATGATCGACGAGTTGAAGGCGTTTCTCAAAGCCCATCCCGAGCTCGCCGCTTCGGTGACCTTCACCGGACTGGTCAGCGACGAGCAGCTTATCCAGTACTATCGCAGCGCCACTTTCGGCGTCTTTCCCTCGCATATAGAGGGCTGGGGCTATGGCGCCTCGGAATGCCTCGATTTCGGCGTTCCGGTCATCGTCTCGACCACGCCGTCGCTGATCGAGGCGAGCGGCGGTTTGATGCCGGCGATCGATTCCAACGACCAGGCCGGCTGGTACGCCGCCATCCGCAGAATGGCGGAGGACCAAGCCTGGCGTTCGTCGCTTGCCGAGCGCATCGCCAGGCAGCACCAACCGACGCCGGCCTCGGCCAGCTGGGCCGCCATCAAGGCCGGGCTGAAAGGGAGCGCAGCTCGCCGTCCGTAGATTTTACGAGGGCCGCTTCGGCTTCTTGTGTTTGGGCGGTCCGGCCTTGTCGAATTTCGGCTTGCCCGCTTTCGGAGCCCACGGCTTTGCCTCGAATGCCGGGCGCTGATCGCCCGATGCCGGCGCCCGCTTCTCAAATTTGCGCTTCGGCGCGTTGGGGTCGAACGTCCCCTTGCCGCGATGCGGCTTCTTGTCCTGTAACGGCGGCTGGTAGCCGGCGCGCGACAGATCGGGCGTGCCGTCCAGCCGCTTCACCGCGATGTTGTTCTGCAATTTGCGGTCGGGGCCGATGGCGGCGAGGAAACGGTCGGCCCAGTCGGCCGATATCTGCACGAAGGTTTCCTCCGGCTGCATCTTGATGGCGCCGATCTCGCGCTTGGTGATGCCGCCGGTGCGGCACAGCATCGGGATCAGCCAGCGCGGCTCGGCATTCTGCCGCCGCCCCACCGACACCGAGAACCAGACGCTGTCGCCAAAGTCATCGCGGCGGCTGGGCGCCTCGTCGTGGTGCGCGAACTTTTCGCCCGCCGGTCTGTCACGCGACGGCGTGAACGGGGCGATTTCCATGAGATCTTCGGGTGCCGAGCGGCTGGCGCGGCACTGGCGCACGAAGGCGGCCGCCACCTGCTCGGCGCCGTGCCGGGCGAGAAGCGCGTCGATGAAGCCGCGCTCGTCATCCTTCACCGGCTCGTCGAAAGCCGGATCGGCAAGGATGCGCTCGTCGTCGCGGCGGATGACGTCGTCGGCCGAGGGCGGGCTCGCCCATGTCGCCTTGAGGCCGGCGTTCTGCAGCAGCCGTTCGGTGCGCTTGCGGGCATTGTTGGGCACGATCAGCGCGCTGACGCCCTTGCGTCCGGCGCGTCCGGTGCGGCCGCTGCGGTGGAGCAGCGTTTCCGGATTGGTCGGCAGGTCGGCGTGGATCACCAGTTCGAGGTTGGGCAGGTCGATGCCGCGCGCCGCGACATCGGTGGCGATGCAGACTTTGGCGCGGCCGTCGCGCATCGCCTGCAGCGCATGGCTGCGCTCGTTCTGGCTGAGCTCGCCGGAAAGCGCGACGACGGAAAAGTTGCGGTTGTTGAAGCGTGCGGTGAGGTGGTTCACCGCGGCGCGGGTGTTGCAGAACACCAGCGCGTTCTTCGCCTCATAATAGCGCAGCACGTTGATGATGGCGTTCTCGCGGTCGGCCTGCGCGACGCTCAGCGCCCGGTATTCGATGTCGAGATGCTGCTTTTCCTCACCCGCGGCCGAGATGCGCACGGCATCGCGCTGGTAGCCCTTGGCCAGCGTGGCGATGGAGCGCGGCACGGTGGCCGAAAACATCAGTGTGCGGCGCTCGGCCGGTGCTGCGTCGAGGATGAATTCGAGATCCTCGCGAAAGCCGAGATCGAGCATCTCGTCGGCCTCGTCGAGCACCACGGCCTTCAGCGCCGACATGTCGAGCGAGTGCCGGGTGATGTGGTCGCGCAATCGGCCGGGGGTGCCGACGACGATGTGGGCGCCGCGTTCCAGCGCGCGCTTTTCGGTGCGCATGTCCATGCCGCCGACGCAGGACGCCACTGTGGCGCCGGTCAGTTCGTAAAGCCATTCCAGCTCGCGCGTCACCTGCAGCGCCAGTTCGCGCGTCGGCGCAACCGCCAGCGCCAGCGGCGCAGAGGCATGGGCGAAGCGCTCGGCATCGCCCAGAAGGGTCGGCGCCAGCGCCAGCCCGAAGGCGACGGTCTTGCCGGAGCCGGTCTGGGCCGAAACCAGCGCGTCGGCCTGGCCGAGCTCCAGCACCGCCTTTTGCACCGCCGTCAGCTCGGAATAGCCGCGTTTTTCCAGCGCCTTTGCCAGCGCCGGGACAATAGCTTCGAAGTTGGACATCTTCTTCTTTCGGAATTCGGCCGCCTAGGGGCGGCAACGCCGGCTCATGCACACGCCAGCCCAAGCATTTCTCGGGCGTTCCTACTTCCTGCGGTCGTCATTGTACAGAGCGAGCGGCACGGCGCCGGCGATTGGCGAAACCGCTGGCGAGGGCGCCCCTCTCCCCGTCACTATACGGGGAGAGGATGCCGGCAGGCAGGTGAGGGGCAGCGCGACCCGTGATGGGTGAAGCAAGGGCGATGCTTCAGGCCGTCACTTCCGGACGAGCTTACGGCGGAAGTCAGCGCCGCCCCTCATCCGCCCTTCGGGCACCTTCTCCCCGTATAGTGACGGGGAGAAGGAAGAGGCGCCGCCAATTGACTCTTTACGCAAACCGCGTAAAAGCCGGCACCGAACAGGACAGTTTTCGATGCGCGGCCTCTTGATGGCAGTTCTTGCATTCGATTTCCCCGGCCACAATGCGAACCATTGGGCCGGGCGCGTCGGCGCGTCTGTCCGTTCCAGCAAAACTACGGCCAAAACGACCACTAAAACGGTCTGATTCCCTTGGCCTAACCACCCTCTCCCGGGTCCGGCCCGGGGGCTGAAACCCGCACCGGCCGGCGGGTTTTCTCCAAAAACCGAGCGGAGAGGGACAGGAGATCACTATGAGTTTCAAGGTTGCGATCGTCGGCGCCACGGGCAATGTGGGCCGGGAAATGCTCAACATACTGGAAGAGCGCGGCTTTCCGGTGAGCGAAGTTGTGGCGCTGGCCTCGCGGCGCAGCCAGGGCACGGAAGTGTCGTTCGGCGACCGCACGCTGAAGGTCAGGACGCTCGACCAGTATGATTTTTCCGACACCGACATCTGCATCATGTCGGCCGGCGGCACCGTCTCCAAGGAATGGTCGCCGAAGATCGGCAAGCAGGGCTGCGTCGTCATCGATAATTCGTCGGCCTTCCGCTACGACCAGGACGTGCCGCTGATCGTGCCGGAAGTGAACCCGGACGCGATCTCGCTGTTCACCCGCAAGAACATCATCGCCAATCCGAATTGTTCTACGGCGCAGCTGGTCGTGGCGCTGAAGCCGCTGCACGACTTCGCCACCATCAAGCGCGTCGTCGTCGCCACCTACCAGTCGGTGTCGGGCGCCGGCAAGGAAGGCATGGACGAGCTGTTCACGCAGACGCGGGCCGTGTTCGTCGCCGACCAGGTCGACGTCAAGAAGTTCACCAAGCGCATCGCCTTCAACGTCATCCCGCATATCGACGTCTTCCTCGATGACGGTTTCACCAAGGAAGAGTGGAAGATGGTCGCCGAGACCAAGAAGATGCTCGACCCCAAGATCAAGCTGACGGCGACCTGCGTGCGCGTGCCGGTGTTCATCGGCCATTCGGAAGCGGTCAACATCGAGTTCGAAAAGCCGATCACCGCCGACGAGGCGCGCGACATCCTGCGCGAAGCGCCGGGCTGCCAGGTCTTGGACAAGCGCGAGGACGGCGGCTACATCACGCCGCTGGAATCGGCCGGCGAGGACGCCACCTTCATCTCGCGCATCCGCGAGGATTCGACCATCGACAATGGCCTGTCGATGTGGATCGTCTCCGACAATCTGCGCAAGGGCGCGGCGCTGAACGCGGTGCAGATCGCCGAGCTTCTGGTCGAGCGCGGCCTGATCCAGCCGAAGAAGAAGGCGGCCTGACGGCCGGTTTGTTTTCGCTCACGGGCCGGATCGCCGCTGCCGCGGCGGGCCCTGCGCGGGCGCGCCGGAAAGCCGGCGGCCCGCAGTCGCGGGCTCGGCCTTCGGCCGTTAGCTCCCTTCTCCCCGTCACTATACGGGGAGAAGGTCCCGGCAGGGGGATGAGGGGCGGCACGGGCGTTTCAAGTAAGCCGGCTCTCCTGCGCCAAACGTTCCAGTATCCCTATTGCCTCTGCCGCCCGGCCCGCCGGCACGAACAGGTGGTCGTGGTAAAAAGCCGAGACCGGATTGACGCCCATGCCGGCGGTGGCCAGCCGGGCGGTGATGGCGGCGAGGAAGCCGACCGCTTCCAGCGACGAATGGATGTTCAGCGTGATCATGCGGCTGGGGAACACGCCTTTCAGGCCAGCGGTCTTCGCCTGATCTTCGAGCACGATCAGCGTCGTGCCCTCGCGTTCGCGAAACACCATCACCGGCTCGAGGGTTTCAGGAACAGGCACGCCCGGCGGCAAGGTGACGAAGACATGTACGCCGGGAAGCAGTTCCGGCGTCATCGATGCCAGCAGTTTTTTCAGATCGGTCTCGCCAGCCATCGGTTGCTTCCATGTGTTTTCGCGATCGAGCAGGCCACGCGTTGAACGTGCCTCGACCCGCAGGCTTCGATAGCGCGCACCGCCCTACCCCCGCAAGACGACATCGCCATGTCGTTGGCGGCTGAGCTTGCGCGCTTGGCCAGTCGCACAATAGACGGGTCGAGGACCATCGCCGGTCCGCGAGAGGGGTTTACATGATCGTTCGCCCGCGCCCGGGATTCCTGCATCTGTTCTTCATCATGCGCGGCTCCGTGGTGCCACGCATCCTGCCGCAGATCTTCGGCTTCGGCCTCTATGGCGCGCTGGTGGTGCTGGCTGTGCGGGCGCTGAAGCTCGACTTCGGCAATGCCGGCACAGCACCCTTCGCTTTGCTCGGCGTGGCGCTGTCGATCTATCTCGGCTTCCGCAACAACGCCGCCTATGACCGCTGGTGGGAGGCGCGCAAGCTGTGGGGTCAGCTTGTCTTCGACATCCGCAACCTGGCCCGCGCCTCGACCGGGCTGATCGACAACCGGACCGAATTGCGCGGCCTGCTGATGGAGGCGATTGCCTTCTGTCACTTTTTGCGCGGCCTGCTCAGACGGGTCGATGCCACCGCCGAGGCACGCACCTTCATCGGCGACGAGATCGAAGGTGCCGCCAAGGCGGCCAACGCGCCTGATGCCATGGCGCGGCGCATGGGCCAGCGTATCGCAGCGCTGCGCAAGGCCGGCGCCATCGACACGATCGGCTACCGCATCCTCGACGAGCGGCTGTCGGAAATCGCCGCCGCCCAAGCCGGCTGCGAGCGCATCGCCGGAACGCCCCTGCCGTTTGCCTATACGCTGCTTCTGCAGCGCACCGCCTACATCTTCTGCCTGCTGCTGCCATTCGGGCTGGCCGCACCGGCCGGCTGGGCGACGCCGCTGTTCACGGCGCTGATCGCCTACACCTTCTTCGGCCTCGACGCGCTTTCGGAAGAGCTCGAGGACCCGTTCGGCACCCAGCCCAACGACCTTGCGCTCGACGGCCTCTGCCGCGTCTGCGAGATCTCGGTGTTCGAGGCGCTGGGTGAGACGCCGCCGAAGATGATCCCGGCGGAGAAGTTTTACTTTTCCTAGGCCTTGTAAAGCCGGTCGGCAGCGAACGTTGATACGTCAACCAAACCTTCGAGAATAGCCGGGACATCCTCCCTTCGTCATACTAGGGCGAAGCAGGAGCGCAGCGACGTCGCGGAGACCCTAGGATCCATGCCGTGACATCCGTGACAGGCGAAAACGGACCAAAAGCGGGCACGGATAGACGTCCTGTTCTGGACCGCTGCATTCTTCGCCTGATGTTGCGGCATGGATCCTCGGGTCAAGCCTGAGGATGACGAAGCGTGGGGGCCAGCGACCCACTTTGACCCTGTTGCGGAAGGACTGCCGCCAAAAAAAGAATCCCTACCCTGTCGGATCATCGTCCCGTGCCGCGTCCTTGGTTCAACCCTGGCTAAGCAGCCAGTGCTCGAACCGACGGAGGAACACCAATGACCATTTCTGAAACCGCACCTGTCTCACCGGGCGCCCTGTGGACCGGCCGCGCGCTCAGCGCCATCATCGTGCTGTTCATGGTCTTCGATGGCGTCATCAAATTGCCGCCGCTCGAGATCGTCACGCAGACCATGGTGCCGCTCGGCTGGCCGGCGGACCCGAATGTCGCGCGCCTGCTCGGCATTATCGGGCTGGTCTCGACGGCGCTCTATGCGCTGCCGCGCACCTCGGTGCTCGGCGCCATCCTGCTCACCGCTTACATGGGTGGCGCCATCGCCACCAATGTGCGCGTCGACAACCCGCTGTTTTCGCACACGCTGTTCGGCGTCTATCTCGGCATCATCCTGTGGGGCGGCCTGTATCTCAGGAATCCCCGGGTGCGCGTCCTGATCCCGTTAATCCGATAAGCACAAGGAGAAAAGAATGCTCACCACCATCATCATCATCCTGGTTGTGCTGATCGCCGCCGTGCTCATCTATGCAGCGACACGGCCGGATGATTTCGTCGTCAGCCGCTCGGCCAGCATCAACGCGTTGCCGGAAGCGATCTTTCCTTTGATCAACGATTTCAGGCGCTGGAGCGTGTGGTCGCCTTACGAGAAACTCGACCCGGAGATGAAGCGCACTTTCTCCGGCGCCGACAGCGGCAAGGGCGCCGCCTATGCCTGGCACAGCGACGGCAAGGCCGGCATCGGCCGCATGGAAATCACCGGTTCGGTTCCGTCTTCGCTGGTCGCGCTGAAGCTCGACTTCGAGAAGCCGTTCAAGGCCAACAACACGGTCGAGTTCACCTTGAAGCCGGCCGGCAACAGCACCGCGGTCACCTGGGCCATGCGCGGCCGCTATCCGTTCATGGCCAAGCTGATCGGCGTGTTCATGAATTTCGACAGGCTGGTCGGCAAGGATTTCGAGACCGGTCTCGCCAGTTTGAAGCGGGCCACCGAAAAATAGGGCGATCCGTTCGTCGTTGTCCAAGCGGATCAAATTGGGCATTCGCGCGTTGTCGATCCATTGCGGGTGAAAAGTTCGCCCCTTGGGAGAGGAACGACGATGAAAAAGATCATGCTTTTGATGGCGTTGCTGGTGCCGCTCGCTGCCTGCTCGCAAACGGAAAAAGGCGCGGCGGTCGGCGGCCTGGGTGGCGCGGCCATAGGCGCTGCGGTGGCAAATGATCCGGTGGAGGGCGCTGTCGTCGGTGGTGCTGTTGGCGCCGTCGCCGGCGCGCTGATCGGCCGGGCGAACGAACCGGATCAATGCCGCTACCGCGACCGCTACGGACGAACCTATATCGCCCGCTGTCCGGACGGCTATTGACCGGACGACTCAACAAAAACGGCGGGCACAGGCCCGCCGTTTTCATCAGAGATGGAACGTGAATTACTCGGCGGTGGCGGCTTCCGCCTCTGCCGGTGCGGCTGCCGCGGCTGCTGCTGCGGTGGCGGCGTCTTCCTGCGCCTTCTTCAGCAGGGCAGAGCGTTCCTGCGCCTTCTTGCCCGGCTCGGCCTTCTTCGGGTTGGAGCGGGCCTCGCGCTTGACCAGGCCGGCTTCGTCGAGGAAGCGCAGCACGCGGTCGGTCGGCTGGGCGCCATGCGACAGCCAATGCTTGACGCGGTCGGCGTCGACCTTGACGCGCTCGCCGTCCTTGGGCAGCAGCGGGTTCCACGAGCCGAGCGACTCGATGAACCGGCCGTCGCGCGGCGAACGGGCGTCGGCGACGACGACGTGGTAGTAAGGACGCTTCTTCGAGCCCGCACGGGCCAGTCGGATCTTCAAGGGCATTTCTTTTCTCCTAAAAACTCTGATTTCGTTGGTTGGTTGTGGCTGGTTTATTAGCCGGCTTTCGTCACGCCGTTGGAAGCGGCGATCTGTTCGTGGTGGCGGATCACTTCGCGGACGACGAAGTTGAGGAATTTTTCCGCGAAATCCGGATCGAGATGCGCATCCTTCGCCAGTTGGCGAAGACGGGCGATCTGCTGCTGCTCGCGCGCCGGGTCGGCTGGCGGCAGGCCATGCGTCGCCTTCAGCACGCCGACCGCCTTGGTGCAGCGGAAGCGCTCGGCGAGCATGTGGATGAGGGCCGCGTCGATGTTGTCGATCGAGGCGCGGTAGTCGGCCAGGATGATGCGTGCGTCGGCCATGTCTTTTTCTTCGTTCATGACGCCCTCACTTCTTCTTGCCGAGGCCGGGCAGACCGCCGCCGCCCAGACCGGGAAGACCCGGAAGCTTCATGCCGCCGGGCAGGCCAGGCAGGCCACCGCCACCGGGAAGACCTTTCATGCCGCCGAGGCCAGAGGCCTGCGCCTGCTTCTGCAAGGCTTCGAGTTGCTTGGGGTCCATCTTCGACAGATCAGGCATGCCGCCGCCCATCATGCCGCCCATGCCGCCGCCGGGCATCATGCCGCCAAGACCCATCTTGGAGGCGAGACCGCCCATCATGCCGCGCATGAGGCCGCCGCCTTTGCCCTTGCCGCCCATCGCCTTCATCATGTCGGCCATGCCGCGATGCATTTTTAAAAGCTTGTTGATCTCGGTCGCGTCTGTGCCCGAGCCGGCGGCGATGCGCTTCTTGCGCGAATGCTTGAGCAGGTCCGGATTGGCGCGCTCGGCCTTGGTCATCGACGAGATGATGGCGAGCTGGCGGCCGAACATCTTGTCGTCGAGGCCGGCGGCGGCCATCTGGTCCTTCATCTTGCCCATGCCGGGCATCATGCCCATGATGCCGCCCATGCCGCCCATCTTCGACATCTGCTGAAGCTGGCCGGCGAGGTCGTTCAGGTCGAACTTGCCCGACTGCATCTTTTTTGCCATCGCCGCCGCTTGTTCGGCGTCGATGTTCTCGGCGGCTTTTTCGACGAGCGAGACGATGTCGCCCATGCCGAGGATGCGGTCGGCGATGCGCTTGGGGTGGAATTCCTCCAGCCCGTCCATCTTTTCGCCGGTGCCGATCAGCTTGATCGGCTTGCCGGTGACGGCGCGCATCGAAAGTGCTGCACCGCCGCGGCCGTCGCCGTCCATGCGGGTCAGCACCAGGCCGGTGATGCCGACGCGCTCGTCGAAGCTCTTGGCCAGATTGACGGCGTCCTGGCCGGTCAGCGAATCGGCGACCAGCAGGATTTCGTGCGGGTTCGACACCTTCTTGATGTCGGCCATCTCGACCATCAGCGGCTCGTCGATATGGGTGCGGCCGGCGGTGTCGAGGATGACGATGTCATGGCCGCCGAGCTTGGCCGCCTGCACGGCGCGGCGCGCGATGTCGACCGGGTTCTGGCCTGATATGATCGGCAGCGTCGCGACCTTGACCTGCTCGCCGAGCTGGCGAAGCTGCTCTTGCGCGGCGGGGCGCCGGGTGTCGAGCGAGGCCATCAGAACCTTCTTGTTCTGACGCTCGGAAAGCCGCTTGGCGATTTTGGCCGAGGTCGTCGTCTTGCCCGAGCCCTGCAGACCGACCATCATGATGACGACCGGCGCCGGCGCATTGAGATCGATGGCGACGCCTTCGGCGCCGAGCATGTCGACCAGCTCGTCATGGACGATCTTGACGACCATCTGTCCCGGCTTGATCGACTTGACCACGGCGGCGCCGACAGCCTTTTCGCGCACCTTGTCGGTGAAGGAACGCACCACTTCCAGCGCCACGTCTGCTTCGAGCAGCGCACGGCGCACCTCGCGCAGCGCCGCCGAGACATCGGCCTCCGACAGCGCGCCGCGGCCGGTCAGGCCGTTCAGGATGGAGCCAAGGCGCTCCTGAAGGGATTCAAACATCTAGCTTCCTTCAATCTCGGTTCGGGTTCGATCCGAGAGGTAATGCGTTCGCGCCAAGTGTCCAAACAAAAGCCCGTGCAAGCGCAAAGCCAAAAAGCACCCGGGGGCGCTCAGCGCTGCCGGGTGTTGGCCTCCAGGATCGATTTACAGCACTTGACCTCTAAGAGGCTTCGGCGTCCTGGTCGGCTTGCTCGGAGGGATACTCGTCGCGGATTTCGGGGGCTGTAGACAGGAAATCCGGCGAAGAGTCAAGGTCTGGGGGGCGTCCGGCTCACGGCAGCACTTCGCCGTCGAGGATGCGGGTGTAGAGATCGAGATAGCCTTTCGCGGTTTTGGCGATGGGAAACCGGTCGGCGGCTGAGTCGCGGCAGCGCTGCGGGGAAAGCATGGCAACCGCATCGAGGGCGGTGGCGAATTCGGCGTCGGTGTCAAACAGCAGTCCGGTGTCGCCGTCGACGATCTCGGGCAAGGCGCCGCGCGGTGTGGACAACACCGGCGTTCCGCACAGCATGGCCTCGACCGGGGCCATGCCAAACGGCTCTTCCCAGGCGATCGGATTGAGGAAGGCCTTTGCCTCGCCCAGCAGGCGCAGCTTTTCGTCGCCACCGACAGTTCCGTGGAAACGGTAGCGCGACCCCAGGCTCTTGAAGAACACACCGTCGCGCCGGACCTTGCTGCGCGTCAGCAGTGTCCAGCGCGCGCCGCCGGCGATGTCGAGGGGGAAATCGAATTTCCTGGCGAGGTCGACGGCGCGATTGAGGTTCTTGCCGGCGCGCGCGATGCCGGCCAGAAACAGCAGGCGGTCACTCTTCGAGCCGGCCAGCCGGTAGGAATCGGCGGGAAAGCCGTTGTAGACGAAGGTCTTCCTGCCGTGATTGCGTGCATGGCTGGCGCTGACGAAATTCCAGTTTGTCTGCGGCCGGGGTTCGTCAGGGGAAAAGCCATGCTCGGTGTTGAGGGTCGGAAACGGAGCCTCGACGTACCAGCCGTTGAAATGGACGATGTCGGTATCGGCGGGGATGGCGGCCCGGCATTGCGCTTGCGAGGTGATGCCGCGCACCTCGCAAAGCGGATGGCTCGAACCGGCCCCGGCAATCAATACGACATGGTGGCCGGCGCGCACCAGTTCGGTCGCCAGCCAGTCGACCTGGCGCTCGGTGCCGCCATAGCCCCTGGCAGGCAGGACACCCGGGGCGGCCAGGGTGATGCGCATCAGGCGCGACCGGGGAGGCGAGAAATATCCGCCTCGACCTTCAGCGGCGAGCGCGGGTGCAGCAGCAGCAGGATCGTCAACAGACTGCTGACGATGCCGATCGCCGCGATCAGAACCGCATTCGTCGTCGTCCAGTCGGCGCCTTCGAGCGGCTTGGCGTTGAACAAGGCGAAGGAATTGTAGCTTTCCTGATGCGAAATCAGCAGGAACCCGGTCAGGTTGTTGCCGAGATGTGCGCCGAAGCCGGCGCCGAGATTGCCGGAGATATAGACCAGAAGCGTTAAGAGCAGCGCGAAAGCGGCGATCGAGGCCAGCACGCTAGCGTTGATGGCGGCGGTCGAACTCGTGCTCCAGTGCAATGCGGTGAACAGCATCGCCGGCAGCAGCGCCCAGATGAAGGGGTTCTCGAAACGGCTGGCCAGGCCTCTGAGCAGATAGCCGCGGAAAAGTGCCTCCTCGGACGATGTCTGCAGCAAGGCCAGGGCAACGATCGGGATCAAGTACATCAGCCAGGACGACAGGCTGATGGAGCCGCGTGCGATCTCGGGCTGCAGGCAATAGAGCAGGATTTCGGAGAACAGCGAGGTGATCAGCACCGCGGCCAGGCCCTTCAGGAAGCCATCGCGCGAAACCCGGTGGCTGGCGCCGATCAGTGCCGTCAGTCTCTCGCCATGGACCCAACGCATGGCCGCCCACAGGCCGAGCCAGATGCCGGCGAACGAGCTCAGCTGGGCCAGAATCCCGAGGGGCGATGCAAGAAAATTCTGCACCGGCTGGACGCCGACCGAGCCGCCCGTCGAGGCCATCCAGACGACATAGGCATAGGTGCCGCCAAACACCACGGCCACAGTGACTGCCATCCAGAAGACGACGACGATCGCCGTTCCCAGCAACAGGCGTAGCAAGGTCGTTTTGGAGTTGGGAGAGCGCCGATAGTGCTCGAAGGCAGCTGGATCGATCGTCACGCGGATTCCTGAACAGGTGCTTCGGGGGCGGTGCTTCGGCTCGCCTGATCTAGACCAGGATGTCGAAAAGTGGAACCGGTTTTCGCCGTGCCGGCCTTTGGTGCCTGCGCAGCCGTCCTCGTCAGGGGCTGGTCATTCGTCCGGTCAAAAGCTCGTGCACGAAGGCGAGCTTGCCGGCGGTCACGTCCGAGATGACGAACGGGTAGAGGTCGGGCAGGCCCATGCAGCGGTTGATCGAGTTGGAGGCCTCCGACAGCACCAGCCAGCGGGCGAGAACATCTTCAAAGCGTTCGGGCGTGGCGGCAGGTTCCGAGGGCGCGGCCTGCAGCCGGCCGCCGGTGTCGCCTCGCGGCAAGGTGTTGGCCTCCACGGTTTCCAGTCGACCGAGCGGGAAATTCAGCGCATGCACCATCTCCAGCGTATCGGTGATGTGCAGATGGTGCGCCCAGGTTTCGGCCCAATCCTCCCAGGGGTGGGACGTCGCATAGGCCGAGATGTGGCCCTGCTGCCAGTCGGGCGCCACGCCATTGGCATAATAGGTCTTCAGTGCCTGCTCATAATCGGCGCGGTCGTCGCCGAACAGGGCGCGGAAGGCGGCAAGCCGCTGCGGATCGTCGCGGATCAGGCGGTCCCAGTAATAATGGCCGAGCTCGTGGCGGAAATGACCGAGCAGCGTGCGGTAATTCTCGCCCATCTCGACACGCCGCTTTTCGCGCTCGGCTGAATCAGCCTCGGCGACGTTGAGTGTGATCAGGCCGTTGTCGTGGCCGGTCAGGATGCGCTCGCCGCCTGGCCCACCGCCGATCGGATCGGCAAGCAAGTCGAAGGCAAGGCCGACCTCGTCGGCGGCACCCTGCTTGGGCGCCACCGGCAATCCGAAGGCGAGCAGCGAATAAATGGCGCGTTTCTTGGCTGCTTCGACGCGGATCCAGCGGCTGCGATTGCCGTCAACCGAGAGGTCCGGGATCAGCTGGTTCAGCACACAGGCGCGGCAGAAGGCGTGGCCCGGCTCAGCCATCCAGTTGCAGGCGCATTCGTCGGCGTTGGTGCATTGGAAGACGCCGTCGACACCCGACAGCGCAAAGCGCGCATGCTCGGGATCATAGAGCACCGGGCTGGCGCAGTTCAGGCACTGGGCGTTTTCGAAATAGAGGCGGTGGCCGCAATGAGGGCAATCGAAGAGTTTCATTTCGATCTCAAATGGTCAGGGAGGGGATATAGTGCGCAGCAGCACATCGCCCAAACGCCTGCCGTCGACCGGCCGCCGTGACGCCAGATCAGTGATGCGGCAGACTGACCAATCGGGCTTCCGCTTGCATTCCCGCCACAGTAATTCCTTGATCGTAGGCAAATTCCCCTGCATTGGCCAGCGCGGCGCCGGGAGACCGTGACAAGTGCACGTTTCGCTGGCAAGTTCGCAACCGGGACGTGATTCAGGCAAATCAGGAGAACAGCATGGCATTTCTTGCCAAGGGAAAGATTTTTGTGGCCGCGGCGGCGGCGGTGCTTGCGCTGGCGACGGGCGCGCAAGCGGCGGCCAGCTGTGGCAAAACCGGCGCCGGCTTCGACGCCTGGAAGCCGGAGTTCGCCGCGGAAGCCAAGTCCGAAGGCGTCGGCGCCAAGGGCCTGGCCGCGCTGGCTGGCGCTACCTACGCAACAAAGACGATCTCGGTCGACCGCGCCATCCACAAGGCGTTCAGCGGCTCGGTGGATGCTTTCATGAAGCGTCGTGGTGGGGCTTCGATCATTTCCAGGGGCCGTTCGCTGAAGAAGCAGAACGCAGCACTTTTCGACAAGATCGAGAGCAACTACGGCGTATCGCCGGGCGTGTTGCTGGCTATCTGGGGCATGGAGACCGGCTTTGGTTCCGCGATGGGCAACCAGAATACGGTCTCTGCCATTCTGACGCTTGCCTATGATTGCCGCCGTCCGGGGTTCTTCTACCCGCATGCCATTGCGGCGCTGAAGCTGGTCGATCGCGGCGCGTTGAGCGCCTCATCGACCGGCGCTGCGCATGGCGAGATCGGCCATACCCAGTTCCTGCCCGGAAATGTCTTGAAGTATGGCGTTGGCAACGGAAATCTGCGCGACAAGGCGACCGCGCTGGCTTCCACCGCCAACTTCCTCAAGGCTCATGGCTGGCGGGCAGGGGCCAGCGCGAGTGCGAATATGGGCGCCATTGCCGGCTGGAATTCCGCGAGCGTCTACCAGCAAGCCATCGCCCAGATCGCCACGGCGATCGACGGGGACTGACCGACAGAGATCTCCATTCCACAAGAAAGCCCGGCCATGCGCCGGGCTTTTTGTTGATGGTGCAGGGATAGGGGAAGTCGTTCCCTATCCCGGGGTGAGGCCATCGAGCAGGAAGCCGAGGCCCTTTCGGAAAGCACCATCCCAATCGTCATCCAACAGCAGGCGAGAGCGCTCGATCGTCGGGTAGCGTTCGGTGAGACCTTCAAGGCGCTGCCGCGCGGCGGCCCTGTCGTCTTCCGAGAGGTCGAAGCTCGCCCGGGTGACGGTCGCGCCCATCACATAATTCCAGAGCGACCATATCGCGACGTTCAGATCCGCGTCGGCGACGCCGGCCCCGGACAAGGTCTTGCTCAGCAGTTCCAGGCGAGCGAGCATGTTTCGGCCGAGCGCCCGGCGCGGCAGCAGCGATGCCGACCAGGGGTGATGCAGCATCGTGGCGCGCCAGTCCTCGAGCATATGAACGACGTCCTCGCGCCAGTCTCGAGGCTCAGCTGTTTGCGGCGGTCCGCGATAGTCGAACACCGAGTCGAGCGATAGATCAAAGACATCCTCTTTGTTGTCGACGTGCCAATACAGGCTCATCACCCCCGAGCCGAGACGATCGGCCAGCCGACGCATGGTCAATCCGTCGAGCCCTTGCGTATCAAGCAGTTCCACCGCGGTCGCCACGATGCGTTCCCTGGAGAGAGGCGGTTCACCGCTCGCCTGCGGCGCGGGCGGGAGCCGCGGCGGCTCAGACCGTTTTTTCCGGGCGCCGCTGCGTTTGGCTGCCATCCGTCTTCCTCGCTGTCTCAGAGCGCCTATCTTGACCGGCAAGCAGGCGAATGTCGATCCGGAACGGTTGACTCGTACATCGTACTATGTAACTACTCGTGCAGCGTACGAGTCAATCGAGCAAGTCCGCAAAGCCAAGAGAAATTTCATGTCACGCGCAATCAAGCATCTGCTGATCGGAGGGCTATTCATCATGAACATGGCAGTTCCCACTGCGACGACAGCGAGCGAGAACGATCGCAAGCTGACGATCGTCAATCCGCAGACCCTCTACGACCCGTCGCCGAATGGCTACAGCACGGCAGTGATCGTGCCCGGCGGCGCCCGGCTGGCCTACATCTCCGGACAGGGCGGCCAGGACAGCACGGGTGGCTTGTCGCCGGACTTCGCGGTCCAGGTCAGGCAGGCCTACGCAAATTTGCGCAGCGCGCTTGAGGGGATTGGCGCCAGGCCAGATCAGGTCGCCAAGCTCACCATCTTCGTGGTCGATCACGATATGTCCAAGCTCGAGGTGCTGACCCGGAACGTCAAGGACATGTTCGGCGAGGCGCTGCCGGCGCAGACCCTGGTTCCCGTCCCCAAGCTTGCCATCGACCCCATGCTGTTCGAGGTGGAGGCCGTGGTCGTGCTTGACTAGTGTATCCGTCGCAATTCCAGACGGAAAGCCGCCTCACACTTTTCCTGGAATTGCTCGAGCAGGAAGCAGCCACTGGCCGAATGGCGTGGCGTCATCCAGCAAGGCTGCTTGCCAAAACTGAGCCGAGCGCCCGGCACATCAGGCTCAATAATGCGCGTAGCCGCTCAACGGGCATTTCTGGGAAATTGGAACCTGGAAGGTGCCGTCAAAAGCTTTGCAGGTACGGAATTTGGACATCCGCGGCGTTGGAGGAGCCGCCTTTGACTTGCCCTTGGGGGACTTCCACATTTCGGAATTCCCATAGCCGCTCGACGGGCATTTCTGGGAAGCGAGAACCTGGAAAGTACCGTCAACACCGCTGCAGATACGGAAATTGGGGTTCCGCGGCGTGAAGGCTTGCGCGGCCGCAGCCGCCTTTGACTTGCCCTTGATGACCAACCAGATTTCGGTCGGTTGGTCGAGCTGCAGGTTGTTTATGTCGGAGTAGCTGATCCGCCCGCTGCGCAGCCCGTCGGCGATGCGCTGGCAGAACATGGCTGGCAGGCGCTCCTGCGAGACACCCATGAAAGAGCCGATATCCCGCTTGAGCGTGATGCTCCATGCGTGGACAGCGGCAACGCACTCGTCCAGATTCAGCTTCTCGCTGCGCTTGCCGGCTGCCTGTGAAGACTGGCACCCGGCAAAGACGGCGACCGCCGCAAGCAAAAGAAAAATCCTGTTTTTCACTGTCAAAGCCCCTCGATCCCGCAAGAGGACTAGGATGAAGCAGTCGAAAGGTCAAACGGGAATTGATCCGGGCGGGGTTAACTTCCCTTATATTAGAGTGGTCAAATAAAAACCCGGCGTCTCCGCCGGGGTTCCTTAGCCGTTTCAGCTTTGATGAGGCGGCCCCGGCCCTGCTGTCCGGATATCAAGCCTTGCGGTTGCGCGCGGCAAGCGTCCTCAGCCGCAGCGCGTTGAGGCGGATGAAGCCGGCGGCGTCCTTCTGGTCGTAGGCGCCGCGATCGTCCTCGAAGGTGACGAGGGCGTCGGAATAGAGCGTCTTCTTCGACTTGCGGCCGTTGACCATGACGTTGCCCTTGTAGAGCTTCAGCCGCACCGTGCCTTCGACGTCTTCCTGGCTCTTGTCGATCATAGCCTGCAGCATCAGCCGCTCGGGCGCGAACCAGAAGCCGTTGTAGATCAACTCGGCATAGCGCGGCATCAACTCGTCCTTGAGATGCGCTGCACCACGGTCGAGCGTGATCGATTCGATGGCGCGGTGCGCCGCGATCAGGATGGTGCCGCCGGGCGTCTCGTAGACGCCGCGCGATTTCATGCCGACGAAACGGTTCTCGACCAGGTCGAGCCGGCCGATGCCATTGTCGCGGCCGAGATCGTTGAGCGCGGCCAGCATCGTTGCCGGCGACAGTTTCTTGCCGTTGAGCGCAATCGGATCGCCCTTGAGGAATTCGATCTCGATCTCGGTGACCTTGTCCGGGGCGTCCATCGGCGAGACAGTGCGCTGGTGGACGAATTCCGGCGGCTCCACCCACGGGTCTTCCAGCACCTTGCCCTCGGAGGAGGAATGCAGAAGATTGGCGTCGACCGAGAACGGCGCGTCGCCCTTCTTGTCCTTCGGCACCGGAATCTGGTGCTGCTCGGCGAAGTTGATCAGATCGGTGCGCGACTTGAACGACCAGTCGCGCCAGGGCGCGATGACCTTGATGTCAGGGTTCAGCGCATAGGCCGAAAGCTCGAAACGGACCTGATCGTTGCCTTTGCCGGTGGCGCCGTGCGCGATCGCATCGGCGCCGGTCTCTTTGGCGATCTCGACCAGGTGCTTGGAGATCAGCGGCCGGGCGATCGAGGTGCCGAGCAGATAGGTGCCCTCGTAGACGGCATTGGCGCGAAACATCGGAAAGACGAAGTCGGAGACGAATTCCTCGCGCACGTCGACGACGCGGATGTCCTTGATGCCCATCATCTCGGCCTTGCGGCGCGCCGGCTCGAGTTCGCCACCCTGGCCGAGATCGGCGGTGAAGGTGACGACCTCGGCGCCGAGCTCGGTCTGCAGCCATTTCAGGATAATGGAGGTGTCGAGGCCGCCGGAATAGGCGAGCACGACCTTCTTGACGTCTTTGGTCTTGGACATTGGGGACGGTTCCGCGCGAAAAGGTTTCGCGGGCGAGGTATCACGGCGTTTCCGGCTAACGCAAGGGACGAACGCTGATCCAGGTAGTGCGATCGCCTTAGGTTTGCCTTTGCCCTCGCTCGTTGCGTTAGCGCCGCCCCTTGTGTCTTTCGAATCATGCAGGATCGGGTTGGCGAGTGACCCGGGTCACGACCGGGTCACTCGCTGCGGCGGAAGCCCGCGTGCCCCTTGGTTTGAGTCCGCAGGTGAGCAAGGAGCTCCGACCGCATCTTCCATAGCCCGAACGGTTGCCAGGGTTCGACCCCGCACCAGCAAGGAAGGGATCAGAAGATGACACAAATCGCGCTTCGTGTCGGCATCGATGTGGCCAAGGATCGATTGGAC
>NZ_JBFUFZ010000013.1:0-46360 GCF_056403175.1 Mesorhizobium sp. P3_A10
ACCCCCACCCGGACCTTCGGTCCGACCTCCCCACAAGGGGGAGGTAGGGGTCGCAGCCTAACTTACTCCGGCACGAACCTGACCGCACCCTTTGCCGCGCTCGTCGCCATCGCGGCATAGGCGCGCAAGGCGGTCGTCACCTTGCGCTTGCGCTTTTCCTCGGGCTTCCAGGCGGCGGTGCCCTTGGCCTCCATCGCCGCGCGGCGCGCAGCCAGTTCGGCATCGTCGACGGCAAGGCGGATGCTGCGGTTGGGGATATCGATCTCGATCGCGTCGCCCTCCTGCACCAGCCCAATCAGACCGCCTTCCGCCGCTTCCGGCGAGGCATGGCCGATCGACAGGCCCGACGTGCCGCCGGAGAAGCGGCCGTCAGTAACCAGCGCACAGGCTTTGCCGAGGCCTTTCGACTTCAGATAGCTGGTGGGATAGAGCATTTCCTGCATGCCGGGGCCGCCGCGCGGTCCCTCATAGCGGATGACGACAACATCGCCGGCCTTGATCTCGTTCGACAGGATCGCCTTGACGCTGGCGTCCTGGCTTTCGAACACGCGGGCCGGGCCGGTGAATTTCAGGATCGATTCATCGACGCCGGCGGTCTTCACGATGCAGCCGTCGAGCGCCAGATTGCCTTTCAGCACGGCGAGGCCACCGTCCTTGGAGAAGGGATGCTCCGCCGAGCGGATGACGCCCTTCTCGCGGTCGAGATCGAGCTCGTCCCAGCGGCGGTCCTGGCTGAAGGCGACCTGCGTCGGCACGCCGCCCGGTGCGGCCAGGAAGAAATCGCGCACACTCTGGCTTGAGGTGCGGGAGATGTCCCAATGGTCGAGCGCCTCGCCCAGCGTTGACGTATGCACGGTCGGCAAATCGCGGTTGATCAGGCCGGCATTGTCGAGCTGGCCGAGGATGGCCATGATGCCGCCGGCGCGGTGGACGTCCTCCATGTGCACGTCGGATTTGGCCGGCGCGACCTTGCACAGCACCGGCACCCTGCGCGACAGCGCGTCGATATCGTCCTGGTCGAAATCGATCTCGCCCTCATGCGCCGCAGCCAGGATGTGCAGCACCGTGTTGGTCGAGCCGCCCATGGCGATGTCGAGCGTCATGGCGTTCTCGAAAGCGCCTTTCGAGGCGATGTTGCGCGGCAGCGCGGTCTCGTCGTCCTGTTCGTAGTAGCGCTGGGCGAGATCGACGATCAGATGACCGGCCTCGACGAACAGGCGCTTGCGGTCGGCGTGGGTGGCCAGCGTCGAGCCGTTGCCCGGCAGCGACAGGCCGAGAGCCTCGGTCAAACAATTCATCGAATTGGCGGTGAACATGCCCGAGCAGGAGCCGCAGGTCGGGCAGGCCGAGCGCTCGATAACCTTGACGTCCTCGTCCGAAATCTTGTCGTCGGCGGCAGCGACCATGGCGTCGACCAGATCGAGCGCCTGGGTCTTGCCGGCGAGCACCACCTTGCCGGCTTCCATCGGCCCGCCGGAGACGAAGACGGTCGGGATGTTGAGGCGCAGGCTGGCCATCAGCATGCCGGGCGTGATCTTGTCGCAATTGGAGATGCAGACCATGGCGTCGGCGCAGTGGGCGTTGACCATGTACTCGACCGAGTCGGCGATCAGCTCGCGCGACGGCAGCGAATAGAGCATGCCGTCATGGCCCATGGCGATGCCGTCATCGACGGCGATGGTGTTGAATTCCTTGGCGACGCCACCGGCCTTCGCGATCTCGCGCGCAACCAGCTGGCCAAGGTCCTTGAGATGGACGTGACCCGGCACGAACTGGGTGAAGGAGTTGACGACAGCAATGATCGGCTTGCCGAAGTCCGAATCCTTCATGCCGGTGGCGCGCCAGAGGCCGCGGGCGCCGGCCATGTTGCGGCCATGGGTGGTGGTGCGGGAACGATAGGCAGGCATATTTTTTCCTTGGTGGCTGGCTGCGCTCGATGAGCGACGCGGCGGCGCTGAATTCGGACCGCAGGCGTTATAGACGCCACAATCTGGTATGGCCACAATTTTGCGATGCGCCAGAAGGCAAGGCGCAAGCAGGTTGACGAGGGTGGCTCAGCCGTATATAGCCGAATGGGTATATACCTTATTGGCTATGGATGTAGAATGAACCAGCTCGACGCCACCTTTGCCGCGCTTGCCGATCCGACGCGGCGCGCCATCCTTGCCCGCCTCATCCAAGGGGAGGCCTCGGTGATGGAGCTGGCCGAGCCGTTCGCAATGAGCCAGCCGTCGATCTCCAAGCACCTGAAAGTGCTGGAAGCCGCCGGGCTGATTTCACGCGGCCGCGACGCGCAGCGCCGGCCGTGCCGGCTGGAGGCGAAGCCGCTTGCCGAAGCCAATGACTGGCTGGAGCGCTACCGAAAAATCTGGGAAGGCAATTTCCAGCGCCTCGACGCGCTGCTGGGCGCCATGCAAGCCGAGAAGGCTCCCGGCGAGGCAGACCAATAGCCGAAAGAAAATCTGGGGGCGTGTCGGATCGCCAGTTGGCCGGACGTCCTTGGGCAAACAGACAAGCGCAGGAGGACCATCGTGAGCACCACCACCTTGCCCGGCTCGACCGTAGCGACATTGACCGTGACCACGCCGAGCGACCGTGAAGTCCAGATCACCCGCATCTTCGACGCGCCGCGGCCGATGGTCTTCGACTGCTGGACCGTGCCGGAGCTGCTGAAAGGCTGGCTGCACGGCCCCGACGGCTGGCGTTTGGCAGTATGCGAAATCGACCTCAGAGTGGGCGGCGCCACGCGCTACGTCTGGCAGCACCGCGACGGTCGCAGCATGGGCATGAGCGGCGCCTATCGCGAGATCGTGCGCCCGAGCCGAATCGTTGCCACCGAGCTGTTCGACGAGGACTGGACCGGCGGCGAGACCGTCGGAACGGTGACCTTCGCCGATCACACCGGAAAGACCCTTTTGACGCAGACGGTGCTTTACGCCTCACAGGCGGCACGCGACGGGGCGCTGGGCACCGGCATGACCAGCGGCATGGCCGAAAGCTACGCCCAGCTCGACGCCTATCTTCTTTCGTTCCAGGACGCCGCGAAGGGCGCGGCCTGACCCTCCCATCATCCCCCAGAGAAAACGAGGACAGACTTATGCAAAAGATCACCACCTTCCTGTGGTTTGACGACAAGGCCGAAGAGGCCATGAACCACTACATCTCCATCTTCAAGAATTCGAAGGTGCTGAGCACGACGCGCTGGCCCAAGGGCCACGCTCTCGAAGGCAAGGTGCTGGTGGCCTCGTTCGAGCTCGACGGCGTCCCGTTCCTGGCGCTCAACGGCGGACCGCAATACAAATTCACCGAGGCGATCTCGCTGTCGATCGACTGCAAGAACCAGGAAGAGGTCGACCATTTCTGGGACAGGCTGACCGAAGGCGGCGAACCCGGGCGTTGCAGCTGGCTGAAGGACAAGTTCGGCGTTTCCTGGCAGGTCGTGCCGGAACAGCTGCCGCGCCTGCTGCAGGATCCCGACCAGGCCAGGGCCGGCCGGGCGATGAATGCGATGATGCAGATGGGCAAGATCGACATCGCCAAGATCGAAGCGGCGGCGAAGGGGTGAGAAGCGATCCGCGCAGCGGACGAAAAGCCAATTGCTTGGCTTTTCGAGCTTCGAACGGTGAAGACCCGGTCCGCCTTCGGGCGGATCAAAAGGTCCAGTGGACCTTTTGAAGGGGCTGAACGCCCGAAGGGCTGGGAGCCTGCGAAGGGCCGGCCATTGAGGTTGGCGCCGCCCCTCATCCGCCCTTCGGGCACCTTCTCCCCGTGAACGGGGAGAAGGGAAGAGCCGGCCTCAAGCCGCCTTGTCGCGGACCTGATAGTCCTTGATCGCCGCAAACCGGATCGCCTTCCAGCGCTCGGCTTCGTAGTTGAGCGAGAAGGCGTGCTGGGCGAGGAACACCGGGTCGTTGTCGAGGTCGCGGGCGATGTCGCCGCGATGCGCTTCAATGAAGCGATGCACCTCGGCCTTGTCGTCGGCCGAGATCCAGCGGCAGACGGAAAAGCGCGACATTTCGAATTCGACCGGCAGCGTGTATTCGAAGTTGAGCCGCTCCTTCAAAACGTCGAGCTGCAGCGCGCCGACGACGCCGACGATGGCCGGTGAGCCGTCCTCGGGCGAGAACAGCTGCACGACGCCCTCCTCGGCCATCTGGTGCAGCGCTTCCTTCAGCTTCTTGGCCTTCATTGCATCGCCGAGGCGGACGCGGCGCAGGATTTCCGGGGCGAAGTTCGGCACGCCGCGGAACAGGATTTCCTCGCCCTCGGTCAGCGTGTCGCCGATGCGCAACGTGCCGTGGTTGGGGATGCCGACGACATCGCCAGCAAAGGCCTCGTCGGCGGTGACGCGGGTACGGGCAAAGAAGAATTGCGGCGCCGACAGCGACATGGGCTTGCCGGTGCGCACCAGCTTGGCCTTCATGCCGCGCTCCAGCTTGCCGGAGCAGACGCGGACGAAAGCAATGCGGTCGCGATGGTTGGGATCCATGTTGGCCTGGATCTTGAAAACGAACGAGGTCATCTTGTCCTCGGTCGCCTCGACCTTGCGGGTGTCGGCCTCCTGCGCGCGCGGCGGCGGCCCATAGTTGCCGAGCGCCTCGATCAGGTCGCGGACGCCAAAATTGCGCAGCGCCGAGCCGAAATAGACCGGCGTCAGATGGCCCTCGCGGAAGGCTTCGATGTCGAGCGGTCGGCAAGCCTCCCGCGCCAGCTCCAGCTCCTCGATGAAGGCTTCGCGCTCGTTTTCCGGCAGCAGACCGGCAACGCGGTTGGAGTCCGGGCCGTTGACCGGCGTGCGGTCCTTTTCCGCGTCGCCGCGACGTACAGCGTTCTGCGCCAGATGATAGGTGCCGGCAAAGGTCTTGCCGCGGCCGATCGGCCAGGTGATGGGGGCGGTGTCCAGCGCCAGCTTCTGCTCGATCTCGTCGAGGATTTCGAACGGGTCGCGGCTTTCGCGGTCCATCTTGTTGATGAAGGTGATGATCGGGATGTCGCGCAGGCGGCAGACCTCGAACAGCTTCAGCGTGCGCGGCTCGATGCCCTTGGCGGCATCGATGACCATGACGGCGGAATCCACCGCCGACAGCGTGCGGTAGGTGTCGTCGGCGAAATCCTCGTGGCCGGGCGTGTCGAGCAGGTTGAAGACGTTGTCCTCATACTCGAACGTCATCACCGAGGTGACGACCGAAATGCCGCGCTCGCGCTCGATCTTCATCCAGTCGGATCGGGTCTGGATGCGGTCCTTCTTGGCCTTGACCTCGCCGGCAAGCTGAATGGCGCCGCCGAACAGCAGCAGCTTTTCGGTGAGCGTCGTCTTGCCGGCGTCGGGGTGCGCGATGATCGCGAAGGTGCGGCGGCGCGCCACCGCCTGCGTGATGTCTTCAGCCAATTTGTGGAATCCCATGTGGTGGCGGGCTTCTAGCAGCGCTTTTCCGGCCTGTCGAACAGTTTTGCCCGCAGGGTCCTTGCCGAGTCTTGAGATAAGGCCGTCGCAATGGCATCAGAAGGGCCAATCCGGCAGAGGTCCAGCATGAGCAAGCAAGTCATCGTCATCGGCGCCGGCGTCATCGGCGCTTCCATCGCCTGGCACCTGACCATGGCCGGAGCGCGAGTGACGGTGATCTCGGAGAGCGGCGCAGGTGGCGTCGCCACACCGAACTCCTTTGCCTGGATCAATGCCAGCTGGGGCAACCCGGAGATCTATTTCCGGCTGCGCACCCGCGCCATGGCCGAGTGGAAACGGCTGGCGAACGAGCTGCCCGGCCTGCCGCTCGCCTGGTGCGGCGGCCTATGCTTTGATCTGCCGACCGACAGGCTCGAAGCCTATGCGGCCGAACACTCTTCATGGGGTTACGGCATCGAACGCGTTGGCCGCGACCGGGCGGCGCAGATCGAGCCCAACCTGGTCGAACCTCCAGAATTCGCTGTCTACGTCGCCGAGGAAGGCGTGGCCGAGCCGGTTGCGGCGGCCAAGGCGCTGCTGGCTGATGCAGAAAGGCGCGGCGCACGGGTGGTCAGCGGAACCATCGACAGGCTGGCTCTCTTCAACGGCAAAGTCACAGGCGTGGTCATTTCGGGAGAGACCATGGCCGCCGACGAGGTGGTGATCGCAGCCGGCGCCAGCGCACCGGCCATCGCGGCAACCATCGGCATCACGCTGCCGATCGAGACGCCGGCTGGCCTGATTGTCCACTCGCGGCCTTACAAAAAGCTGCTCAACGGTCTGGTGCACGCCGAGAAGCTGCATATGCGCCAGACCGCCGAAGGCCGCATCATCGCCGGCTCGGATTTCGCCGGCGGCGATCCGGGCGAAAACCCTGACGCCACGGCCCGCGACTTGTTTGCGGCAACCAAGGCAGCCTTGCGCGGCGCCGACGGACTGGAACTGGATTTCCACACGGTCGGCTATCGCCCCAATCCGGTCGACGGTTTTCCGATCATCGGCCGCGCCGAAGGTGTCGCCGGCGTCTATGTCGCGGTCATGCATTCGGGCATCACACTGGCGCCCGCCGTCGGCCTGTTTGCCACCCGCGAAATCCTCGACGGCGAGCGCGACCCGCTGCTTGCCCCTTACGGCTTGTCGCGTTTCGCTCAGTAGCCGGGCGGACGGCGAAAGCCGCCGGTTAGTGGCGCCATTGCCCGGGCAATGCCGAGCAGCCGCGATTCCGACCAGCGTCTGCCGACCAGTTGCAGGCCAATGGGCAGCCCGTCGCGATCCTGCCCGCAGGGCATCGTCAGGGCTGGGTGGCCGCTGTAGTTGAACACCGCGCCATAGGCCGGCAACATCCAGTAGCTCTGCTCCTTGCCATCGACCGCGATCGGCGTTCCCGGCTCGCAATGCGCAAAGGCCGTGGTCATGGCGACGGGGCACAGCAAGGCGTCGCAACCGTCGAAAAACCGGTCCCAGGCAAGGATCGAGCGGTCGCGTCTGGCGAGCGCTTCGAACCATCGCGAGATCGGCGTCGGTTGCTCGGGCGGCTGCGGCTGCATCGCCTCCAGCATCATGCCGATCAGCGCGCCGCCCTCGGCCAGATCGTCGTACAGGTCGAGCTTGGGCAGTTTTGCTTCCTCGACGGTCGCGCCCGCGGACACAAGTTGCTTGGCCAGAGCTTCGACAGCGGTGCTGATCTCGCCGGCCACCGGAAACCCTGGAAAGGTTGGCGCGAAGGCGATGCGTAGCTTGTTGTGGTCAACCGCCGGGATGTCCTCGACCGGCACAGCCGCGAGATCGGTGTCGCTTCCATCCGGCCCGGCGATGATTTTATAGATCAACGCCAGATCGTCGACGGTGCGCGCCAGCGGACCCAAGCAGGACATCAGCCGCACGCTGCGCGCAGCACCGCCCGGGTCGGGGAAGGCGCCGGCCAGCGAGATGCGGTGCTCGGTGGGCTTGAGGCCGTAGACGCCGCAGAAGGCAGCAGGCAAACGGATCGAAGCCTGCATGTCGGTGCCGACCTCGAATGGCGTCATGCCCGAGGAAAGTGCTGCCGCCGCGCCGCCGCTGGAGCCGCCGGCCGTGCGCGCGAGATCCCACGGGTTGCTGGTGCGGCCGAACAGCGGATTGTTCGACTGCCAGTCGGAGAGCATCGTCGGCACATTGGTCTTGGCCATCAGCACCCCGCCGGCCGCCTTCAACCTGGCAACCACCGGGCTGTCCTGCCTGGCGGCATAGCCGGCAAAGGGTGGAAAACCGACCGTGGTCTTCATGCCTGCCGTTTCGTGTGAGTCCTTCAGCGTGAACGGTACGCCGTGCAGCGGCCCGAGGGTCTCGCCGCGCGCCTGCGCGGCGTCGGTTTTCTTCGCGCGATCGTAGGCGCCTTCCTGGTCGAGCATGACGACGGCATTGACCGCCTCGTTGTGCCTGTCGATCTGCGCCAGATGCGCGTCGAGCGCTTCCACGGCGGAGATTTTCCGCTTGGCGATCGCGGCGGCCAAATCGATGGTCGAGGAAAAGGCGATGTCCATGATGAATGCTCCGGCTTTGCGGCGTGTCGCGGCTTTAAGCCAGTTCAGCATTTGAAACTTGGCAGCGCTTGATCAGAATTGCGCCGGGCATACCCGGTGAGGTAGGCGCGCTACGGCGCCCTCCTCTGTCCTGCCGGACATCTCCCCCACAAGTGGGGAGATTGGATGTCATTGCGGCTTTCGCCAATCTCCAACGTTTCAAAGGAAAGCGCGGTCGGCGAAGCAGCCAATCTCCCCCCTCGTGGGGGAGATGTCCGGCAGGACAGAGGGGGGCGCGAAGGAATGCGGGCTTAACCGATAGCTAGACGACCAGTGCCAGCCTTGCCACCGCCGGCACAAACGGGCGGATCGTCATGCCTGATATCGTCATGGTGACGAAACTCGATGGCGGGATTGCCTGCCAGTCGCCGCCGTCGCGGTCGAAGGGCTCCGAAACGATGCAGCGGCCGGTGCCCTTACCGAAGGTGGAGGTGTAGAGCGTCGGTGCGTGGTTGTCGCTGGCATAGCGGACGGCATAGAGCGACACGCCATCCGAGAAAGCCGCGGTGAGTTTCAAAGCCGGCTCAAGACCGGCGCGGCGCGAGGCATCGACGACGCGGCTGGTGGCGCGCGACACCGCGCCCTGCGGATCGTCCGACAGGCCTTCGTCGATCATCAGGAGAAAGAAGAGTTCGGAATCGGTGGTGCCTTCGCGCTGGTCGAAGACGGCGTCGGAGAGCGAGTTTTCCAGCGTGCGGCGGATTTTTTCGAAGCCGCCGATCTGGCCATTGTGCATGAACGACCAGCGGTCCGAAATGAACGGGTGGCAGTTCATGCGGCTGGTGGCGCCGCCGGTCGAGGCGCGGACATGGGCGAGAAACAGGCCGGATTTGATCTGCCGGCACAGGCTCTTCAGATTGGGGTCCGACCAGGCCGGTAGGATGTCCCTGTACAGGCCGGGCTCGGGCCGGTCGCCATACCAAGCGAGGCCGAAACCGTCGCCATTGGTCGGCGACTTCGCTTCTTGGGCGCAATGGCTCTGGGCGATCAGCGAGTGACAGGGCGCGGTGACGATGTCTTCGAGGAAGACTGCTTCACCAAGATAGGCCGCCCAACGGCACATCGCTTTGACCGTTCCTTAGGCGCGATCCAAGAGAGCCTGGGGCTCCTTGACCGCGTGTGAGCCTCTGTTGTGGGTCCGCTCATAGAGTTCGCGAACGATTCGGCTTGCCGTAGTCTCGAAGAGAAATGGCAAGAAAGCGTGAACGAGTGCTGCTCCGGCAGCCATCAAGAGGCGCGAGGAGAACCAGGCGGCAAAGGCCATGTGGCTGAAATAGGTTTCGCCGACCTTGGCCGGGTGTGAGGTGAACAGCTTCGAAAACAGCGTCGTCATGGTGATCCCTCCTACCGGGATAAGCCCCGATGCTGGGTATCCTGCCACGGGGCAAAGGTTCATTTGTCTCAATTCGTCCTTGCCATAGGCAGCAACTTGGGACATTCATCCCAAGATGACGCCAGAAATCGATGAAATCGACCGCAGATTGCTGGCCGAGCTGCAACGCGACGGCACGCTGTCGGTCGACCAGCTGTCCGAAAAAGTATCGCTATCGCGCAATGCCTGCTGGCGGCGGGTAAAGCGGCTGGAGGAAGACGGCGTCATCACCGGCCGGGTGGCGCTGGTCGATGCCGACAAGCTCGGGCTTGGTCTCTCGGTGTTCATCCTGATCCGCACCTCCAACCATGATCCGGACTGGCTGCAGAAGTTCCGGGCGGCGGTGACCGGCTTTTCCGAGATCACCGGCGTCTACCGCATGTCCGGCGATCTCGACTATGTGCTGCGGGCCCGCGTCGCCGACGTGAAGGCCTATGACCGGCTCTACCAGCGGCTGATCGCCAAGGTGGCATTGTCGGATGTCTCAGCGTCCTTCGTCATGGAAGAGATCAAGGAGACGACGGTTGTTCCCGTCGAACTGCGTTGAGGTGTGTTCATATTCAGGTGATGCCGGCCTGCAAACGGCGGGCTTCTGCGTTTCCGGTGCTCACGGACCGAATGTCCGCTCCGCTCCGGTTCTCGAAACCCACCGTTTTCGACTCGGCCTGACCTGAATCTGAACACACCTCAGGTCGTCGTGACGCCACAAAGAAAGCCGTTGATAGCGTTGCGGACGAATTGACCGAATCGGCATTCGCGCCGATAGGATCGATTTTATGCGCGCAGCTCTCCAAAACTCCTCCGTCATCGGTCCCGCCGTCGGCTTCGTCAGGTTGCCGCATGGAGAGGGTTTACCGCTTCCAGCCTATGAGAGCACCGGCGCCGCCGGCATGGATCTGCGCGCCGCGGTGCCCGACGACCGGCCGTTGCTGATCCTGCCTGGGAAACGCGCGCTGGTGCCGACCGGGCTGATCCTGGAAATTCCCGAAGGCATGGAAGGTCAGGTCCGGCCGCGTTCGGGCCTCGCCTTCAAGCACGGGCTGACTGTTCTCAACACGCCCGGCACCATCGACAGCGACTATCGCGGTGAGGTCAAGGTGCTGCTGATCAATCTCGGCGACGAGGATTTTGCCGTGACGCGCGGCATGCGCATCGCCCAGATCGTCTTTGCGTCGGTGGTGCAAGCGGCTGTCGAGGAGCGCACGCTGGCCGGCGGCACGGCGCGCGGCTCCGGCGGCTTCGGATCGACCGGCACGGCCTGATGTCCCTACCCAAACTGGTTATCTTCGATTGCGACGGGATCCTGGTCGATACCGAGAATCTCGCCAATCGACGCCTCGCCGAATGGCTGACCGCTGCCGGCTATCCCACAAGCTTTGAATATTGCCGCAAGAATTTTTCCGGCCGCAGCATGGTGTCGGTGCAAAAAGAGGTCGAATCGACCGGCGTCAGCCTCGGCGCCGATTTCGTCGATCGCTGGAATGCCGGCCTGCCGGATCTGTTCGCGCATGGCGTGGAAGCCGTCCCCTATGTCAGGGAGTTTGTCGAAGCCGTGCGGGCTGCCGGCATCGCCTATTGCGTCGCCACGTCGGCACGGGTGTCGAAGATGCACATCACGCTCGGCCAGACCGGGCTGCTGGCGCTGTTCGAACATGCGCTGTTCAGCTCGACCATGGTCGGCCGCGGCAAGCCGTTTCCCGACCTGTTCCTGCATGCGGCGAAAACGATGGGTTTCGCGCCCGCCGATTGCATCGTCATCGAAGACAGCGTCGCCGGGACGCAAGCCGGCATCGCCGCGGGCATGCGGGTGTTTTCCTATCATGGCGATCCGCTGTCCGACCGCGACGGGCTGGCTGAGGCCGGCGGCATCCTGTTCGACGACATGCGCGAACTGGCCGGGCTGGTGCCCATCCACTGATCTGATCGTCAGACACGGCTGTACGCCTCGATTGTCCGTGCTAGCGTGCCGCCCGCCAACCCGAGGCCGCGCGCATGAAACCCACCCTGCTTCGCTTTCTCCTCGCCCTCGTGCTGCTGCCGTGCCTGTGGAACGTCGCCGGCGCGCAAGCTGATGACTATCCGGAGCTCGGCAGCGCCATCCCCGGTCATGGCAAAACCACCTATCTCGACCTCGCCCGGATGATCATTCCCGACCTGACCGGGGACAGCAACGGCTTCTACAGAGGTGGATTGCCGATAGAGATGCGCCATATCGAGGGCCCTGATTCCGGCGGCTCGCCGCCCGACACGGCGGGTTTTTCCGGTGCCGGCGCGCTCGCCATCAAGGCTGGCGGCAAGGACAGGCTGGCCATGCTGTTCGACCTCGGCGACTCTTCCGACAGCGCCGAAGGCTATGCGGTGCTGGCGCTGTATGACATCACCGGCAAGCCGGCGCTGCTCGATGCCGTCAATGTCGCCGTCGACCGCAGCACCTCGTTTCGTGAACCCGGCAAGCTGTCCGTCGACGCCGGCGATGACGTGCTCATCACCACCAGCACGCATTTCAATTCGAGCCAGGGCTACGTCATCACGCCGCTGATCATGATCCGCAACGACAAGTTCGAACTGATCGACATGATCTATACGTTCGATGAGAATCTGTGCGCCTACCGCCGCCAGCAGGAACCGACTTTCCAGACGATCGCCGATGGCCAGCCCCGCAATGCCATCCAGGTAACGGTGACCGACGCCACCTTGCCGAGCGAAGAAAGCTGTGACGAGGCGCCGCCCGCAGCCGTCTCGACCGCCATTTCCGTCACCTATCATTGGGACAAGGCAGCATCGCGCTACGTCAAGGATTCCGACGCGCTGGACAAATTGGCAGGAGAGAACGCCAAACGCTTCTGAGCCAACCGCATTCGTTTGCCCGGGGCAATTCGGCACGCTAGAATCGGCTTCACAATTCCACAGATGAAGGGAAGCGTTCATGGACAAGGGCAAGATCTTTCGCGACCTGCACGCCTCGACCTTCGTCATGCCCAATCCGTGGGATGTCGGCACGACCAAGCTGTTGGCCTCGTTCGGCTTCCAGGCGCTGGCGACGACCAGCGCCGGCTTTGCCTTTTCGCGCGGCCTGCCCGACGGCGCGGTGACATTCGAGGCGATGATCCACCATTGCCGCGACGTGACGGCAGCGACCAGCCTGCCGGTTTCGGCCGATCTCGAGAAAGGCAAGGGCGACAGCCCGACCAGCGCCGCCGAGACCATTTTTGCCGCTGAGGCGGCAGGCCTTGCCGGCTGCTCGATCGAGGACCACACCGGCGATCCCGACAAGCCGATCTATGATTTTTCGCATGCCGTCGAGCGCGTCGCCGCGGCTGTCGAGGCGGCACGGGCCTTGAAGCGCGATTTCGTCTTCACCGCGCGGGCCGAGAATTTCCTGTGGGGCAAGCCCGACATCGACGACACGATCAAGCGGCTGCAGGCTTTTGAGAAGGCCGGTGCCGACGTGCTCTATGCACCGGGGCTCGGCGACGTCGAGACAGTGCGGACCATCTGTTCGGCGGTGAGCAAGCCGGTCAATGTCATGGCCAAGCCCGGCTTCACCATTGCCGATCTTGCCACGGCAGGTGTCAAGCGCATCTCGCTCGGGCCATGGCTTGCCAATTTCGCTTTCGGCATGCTGGAGACGGCGGCACGCGAGATCCAGCAGGACGGCACGTTCGGCTTCACCCGCGCCGCCATGCCGTTCGGCAAATTGCAGGCGCTGTTCTCGAAATCCTCGGGTTAAAGCAGGCCCCAACGCATGACGCGTCGGCGGCGGTGCCTATTGTTGCGGACGGACGGAATTCATCATCGAGCCCGACGACGAATTAGGGCGCGACTTGCTGTTGCGTTGAAGAAACGTTAGCGCCGCGACGAGCGGGCTGTTTCCCGCGCCGAGACGGCCTTGTGCAGATGCACCATCATGGCGGCGGCAAACAATGGCGTCAAAAGGTTGAGCAGCGGCACGGCGAGGAAGGCAGCGATGACCAGGCCGGCGAGGAACACCGTGCCGGCGTATTTCTTTCGCAAGGCGCGAGCGTCGACCTCCGGACGAAAGCGCATGGCGGCGAATTCGAAGAACTCGCGCCCGAGCAGATAGCCGTTGACGATGAAGAAGGCGGCGATGTTGATGCCCGGCACCAGCAGAAGCAGCAAAGCAACGATGTTGCCTGCTATGACGACGCCGAAGAACCGTATCGACAGCACCAGCGAGCGCAGCGCCGGCAAGGCGCGGCCGGGCGGATCGCTGGGATAGTCGGTGCGCTCGACCACTTCGGCGACATCGTCAAGGAACAGGCCGGCGACGATCGCCGTCACCGGCGCGATCAGCAGCGCCATCCCGAAGGCAAGGGCGATGGCCGCAATGATGCCGCCCAGCCACCCGGCCCAGGACGGCAGGCCGGGTATCAGCGTCTCGAGCCATGGCAAGGCCAGCCATTCCACCAGGCTGGTCAGGCTGAACCAGAGTGCCGCCAGCGCCAGCAGGGTCAGCCCCAGCGTCTTCAGGAACACCGAGCGCAGTTCGGGTGAGAACAGCCGGCTGGCGGCGGCGCGGGCGGCATCGAAAATCACGGCGTTTCCAACCCCTTGTCGAACGCAATGTCTCCGAGATAGGCAGAGACACGACAAGTCACAAGCGCGACCTACCGCGCCAGCACCGGCTTGCTGGCGGGAATGGTCATTGCTGCCACACCGGCGACAACGAAGGCCATTCCCCACCATGCCGTCGGGCCAAGGCTTTCGCCGAGGAAAAGAGCGCCGATGCCGACGCCGATCGGCACCCTGAGATAGGCCTGCGACGTCGTGCCGACGGAACCCAGCGTATGGATGAGGCGGAAGTAGATGCAGAAGGCCAGCGCGGTCGAAAAGACCGACAGTCCGAGCAAGGCGAGCATAGAAGCCATCGACGGCGCCAGCGTCCATGGCCGGTCGAAGACGAGGCTCAACGGGACCAGCATGATGGCGCCGCAAAGCATCGAGCCGGCGGCCGGCAGCATCGGATCGAGCCCCTTGAAGCTGCGGCCGAAAATGGCAGCACCAGCATAGCAGATGGTCGCCGCGACGATGGCAAGCTGCGCCCACAATTGATGGCCAAGGCCGCCAAGCGCCTGAGCGCCGATGATCAGGCATATGCCGGCTATGCCGGCGCCAACGCCGAACAGCTTGCGCATGGTCACCGGCTCGTGGCGGGTGATGAGGGCGGTCAGCAGAAAGGTGAAGATCGGCGAAGTGGCATTCAGGATCGTCGCCAGACTGGCGTCCACCGAGCGCTCGGCCGCGGCGATCAGCGTGAACGGCACGACGCTGTTGAGGCAAGCCTGGAACGCAAAGCGGCGCCAGCTGGCCGCATCGCCCGGCAGGGCCAGGCCGCGCCAGCGGATGATGGCGAGAAGAATGCCACCCGCAATCAGCGTCCTGGCTGCGATCAGCGTTACCGGCGGGATCGTCTCGACGCCGATCTTGATGAAGGAATAGGACGCGCCCCACAGCACCGCCAGCACGAGGAGCAGCGTCAGCTCCGTCTTCATATCGGTTTTTGCAGACATGGCTGGTTCGCGCCTTCGGAAGTGATCGACCATGCTTTTAGGCAACGCCGGGGTGAAATGCTTCTGCCACGGTCGAATTGTCGCTGCGCCTCGAAGCGTGGCCGATCCCTGTATTTGTCGGCTAGGCAAAGCCGCGCCAAATCGCTAGACCCGCGCCGGGTCGGCGTGGCAGAAAGCCGGCAGGGTTATTGGCGGAGACATTGATGCCGGATTATGACGTGCTTTGCATCGGCAATGCCATTGTCGATATCATCGCCCAATGCGACGACGCCTTCCTCGAGACCAACGGCATCATCAAGGGCGCGATGAACCTGATCGACACCAGGCGCGCCGAGCTGCTGTACAGCCGCATGGGCCCGGCGATCGAGGCCTCCGGCGGCAGCGCCGGCAACACGGCGGCCGGCGTCGCCAGCTTTGGCGGGCGCGCCGCCTTCTTCGGCAAGGTGTCGAACGACCCACTCGGCGAGATCTATGCCCACGACATCCATGCGCAAGGCGTCGCCTTTGACACCAAGCCGCTCCAGGGCCAGCCGCCGACGGCACGTTCGATGATCTTCGTCACCCCAGACGGCGAGCGTTCGATGAACACCTATCTTGGCGCCTGCGTTGAACTCGGCCCCGAAGACGTCGAGGCCGACAAGGCATCTAGCGCCAAAGTCACCTATTTCGAGGGTTATCTGTGGGATCCGCCGCGTGCCAAGGAAGCGATCCGGCAGACGGCCAAGCTGGCGCATGCCGCCGGACGTGAAGTGTCCATGACGCTGTCGGATTCGTTCTGCGTCGACCGCTACCGCGACGAATTCCTCGAGCTGATGCGCTCCGGTACCGTCGACATCGTCTTTGCCAACAGCCACGAGATCAAGTCGCTCTACCAGACCAAGTCCTTCGACGAGGCGCTGGAGGCAATCCGCAAGGACTGCAAGATCGCCGCCGTCACCCGCTCCGAAAAAGGTTCGGTGATCGTGCGCGGCGACGAGACCGTCACCATCCAGGCGACGACGATCCGCGAACTGGTCGACACCACTGGCGCCGGCGACCTCTATGCCGCCGGCTTCCTCTATGGCTATACGGCCGGGCGCAGCCTGAAGGATTGCGGCGATCTCGGTTCGCTGGCTGCCGGGCTGGTGATCCAGCAGCTCGGGCCGCGACCGCGGCAGAACCTGCGCAGCGCGGCCCAACTGGCGGGGCTGCTGTAGGCAGCGGGACGCTTCCGGACCTGCCTTGCCGGGGCCCGTTGCCTCCGGCAAGCGTTCGCGTGCTTTCATCGTGCCACTGGCACGATGAATTTCGCCTTCGGCGAAACCGATCGCTCACCTGTCGTCCGCCTGTCACACATCGCACCTACATGCAAACTGAGACGTCCTGCGACTGACATTTCGGGACGTCGAGAGTCAGTTGGGGTGTTCGGTGCAAGACAGCAACCTGCCGGGTCGCTGTGTTTGTCGTTGTCGCCATTTGCGCTTCCTGCAGTAGCCATTTCAATCGGCTGCAGCTGGGAGGGAGAGCGCGTGGCCCGCAAGGCAGATACATGACCAGATTTCAAAACCCGACGGATGGGATCTCGCAGGATGCCTTGGCAGGCCTGGTGGCGGAAGCGGTGCAACAGGCGCTGATCCGGCACGGCGTCGTTCTTGACACACAGACCCTGGTTTCAACCAGCGCCCTTGCCGGCAGCGTCGCCGCCAGCCTGCCTTTCCTGCCGCAAGCACAGCGGATCGCAATCGGCTCCTACAAGGGCGAATGGGGCGCTCTGGCTTCGGAGTTCGTCCATACAATGGCGGCGGCACCCCGCGACCCGGCCGTGGGTCAAAGCGCAGCCTCGGCATCGGCAATCGACAGCCGGAAACCCGCTTCGCCGCGCGCGCGAACCGACGATCTTCAATCGGTGCTGATCGAGGATTGGGCGGGCGAAGTCGCCGGATCGACCTATCTGGAAGAGAATTTTCGCATTCCGCGCTCGACATTGCATCGCTGGCAAAAGCGCAACGAGGTCATTGCCTTGCGCAAGGGCGGCCGCAAACACGTTTTCCCACTCGCCCAGTTCGTCGACGGCAGGCCGGCTCCCGGCATAGGCGAGGTGCTTTCGCTGATCACCAATCCAAGGGTTGCGTGGTCATGGCTGAACCGTCCTTCACGCGAGCTCGATGGCCGCGTCCCCATTGAAATGCTCAAGCAGGACATGGTGCAGGATGTTGTGAAGGCGGTGCGGAGATTCTCTCCAGCCTGATTTCTGGCATGAAATCAATGCCTTAATCTCAAACTCCGTGAACAAATTAGCCAGATAACGTTTCATAATTTTGTAATATTGCTCAAGCCTATCTGACCGCAGGTTTGGCACATAAATTTGTGCAAGATGTGCCATATGTACCGATTTATTTCAATTTTCGTGGCATTTACGCAACAATACTTTTGGAAGAATCCAAAAACCACTTTTCCGCCACGATCTATGTTGTACGCCACCGCCGCTTAGGTCATGTCGAAGGTGAAGAAGCGGCGCGGTGCGTGTCTTTTTCGATGGTGGGGATGGGGCAGAAACGCTGCGAATGAGCAGGATGCCCGACCTGTTTTGAACCTTGACTGACTGGAGATTCAGAAAATGAACATCAAGAGCCTTCTTCTCGGCTCCGCTGCGGCCCTGATCGCAGTTTCCGGTGCGCGCGCCGCCGACGCCGTCGTTGTCGCCGAGCCGGAACCGGCCGAATACGTCAAGATCTGCGACGTCTACGGTGCCGGCTATTTCTACATTCCAGGCACCGAAACCTGCCTGCGCATCGGCGGCTACGTCCGCTACGACATCGGTGCCGGCGACATCGGCTCGTTCGACGGTGCGTCGTCCATCGACCATCAGGACGGCGACGTGCAGGATACCTGGAAGAAGAATGCCCGCTTCACGCTGAAGACGTGGACCGGCCAGGAAACCGAGCTCGGCACCTTGAAGACCTACACCGAGACCCGCTTCAACTTCGGCAACAGCAACGCCGCCGCCGTCCTGGACAACCCACAAACACCGGCCGATGAGACCTTCACGAACCCCGCCGTCAACAAGACACCCTCGCTGAACTTCGCCTGGATTCAGCTCGGTGGTCTGCGCGTCGGTAAGGACGAATCGGCCTTCAATACGTTCATCGGCTACGCTGGCTCCGTCATCCAGGATACGCTGGTTCCCTATGGTTCGTTCGACACCAATGTCATTCAGTACTACTTCGACGCCGGCAATGGCTTCTCGGCCGTGGTCTCGCTCGAAGAAGGCGCGGGCGCCAACACGATCGACAGCTACGTTCCGCATGTCGTCGGCGGCGTGAAGTACACGCAGGGCTGGGGCGCGATCACTGGCGTGATCTCCTATGACAGCAACTATGAAGAAGTGGCCGGCAAGGTTCGCTTGGACGTGAAGCCGATGGACAACCTTTCGCTGTTCATCATTGGCGGTTACGGCACCGACGACAACCTCCTGGACGACGCGGGCAATGCTATCGACGCCCACGGTCGCGGTTTCTACAAGCAGTGGAGCGGCAACTGGGCAATCTGGGGCGGTGGCACCTACACCATCAACGAGAAGACTTCGTTCAACACCCAGATCTCGTATGACGAAGGCAAGAACCTCGGCGTCGCCGCGAACATCGCCTATGAAATCGTCAAGGGCTTCAAGGTCACGGCGGAAGTCGACTACCTGCACGTCGGCGACGACACCGTCACCAACTGGACCAAAGCGGACAAGAAGAACAGCGTCGGCGGCATCCTCCGCTTCCAGCGTTCGTTCTGATCGACCTTACGATCTCCAAGGAAAAGCCCGCAGCGCATCGCTGCGGGCTTTTTTCATTTGAGGCGGAGGATGGCCTCCCTGCGGGGTTCGCGCAGGACCAGCCTGTCCGGCGCTCCGCTCAGGCAGTGCGGCGAAGGTCGTCGGACGTCGGCGCGAGTTCCAACGCCTCGGCGGTGACCAGCCGATTGCGGCCGCTCTTTTTGCCGATATACATCAGCCGGTCGGCGAGCGTTATCAGCGCCTCCGGATCGGGCGCTTCCGACGGATAGATGGCGACGCCGACGGTGCAGCCGACATGGATGGCGCCAGAGGGCGTCGGCACCTTGATGCGCAGCTTCTCCAGGATGCGTTCGGCGACACGCATGGCCTTTTCCCGAGCCTGGTCGGCCGCGCCCGAAAACAGGAAGGCGAACTCGTCGCCGCCAAGCCGCGCCACGAAATCGGCGCTGCGCAGGATCGTGCGAAGCTGGCCGGACACCTCCTGCAGCAGCGCGTCGCCGGCCTCGTGGCCGAGCGTATCGTTGACCTTCTTGAACCTGTCGAGGTCGATGAACAACAGGCCGGCCGCCTGGCCGGTGTTGTCGCAGCGCTCGATCACCGATTTGAGCTCGTTGTGAAAGGCGCGGCGGTTGGGCAGGTCGGTCAATGCATCGTGGTTGGCCGAGTGGTCGCTATGCTGCTTGGCCAGCTCGATCTCGCGCTTCTGCACGGAGAGCTCTTCATTGGCGGCCTTGAGTTCGAGCAGAAGTTCGGCATTGAGGTCCTCGACAACCTTGCGGTCGCTGATGTCGACGACGAAACCCTCGAGGAATTCGAGCTCGCCGGCATCATCCCAGACGCCGCCGCCGATCTCGCGGACCCACAGCGGTTCGCCGACCTCCGGCACGATACGGTAGTCGACGTTCCAGTTGCAGCGCGCCGCAAGTGCTGCGTCGACGGCGGCATAGACGGCGGCGAGATCATCCGGATGGATGGCCGAGACATAGTCGCGCACCGCGTTGTGGATGAAGTCGCTCGGCCGATAGCCGCTGACGGTGAAAATGCCGTCGCTGATATAGAGCATGGTGTAGGACGAGTCGTTGCGGCAACGGTAGAGATACCCGTCCATGCGGCCGGTGATGCTGAGCAGCGCATCCAGGCGCTCGTCGTGATAGACCCCCTGGCCGACCACCGATACCGTGTCATGCTTCATGGCCGCACCCCCGTTTTGGCGGTCTGAGCGCGCCGCAAATGCCTTGGGGGCATAGGGGCAAGAACGTCCCTTATAGCAGCCGAATATTATCAATCTCTTATGGAATCGGTCGATTTGGAGCCATTTCGGCTCGAATCGCGAGATTCCCGCGCCTGCACGCTCCCATGCGGACGGTTCGTCAAGCTGCCCTCCGCTATGGCTTCGGGCCTTGCCTTACTCGAAAAGCGTTCGCGGGCTCACCGTTGGCTTTTCGTCCGCTGCGCGGGCGTCAAGCCCCCGCGCTATACGCCGCGATCGCCGCCATGTTGACGATGTCGGAATCCTTGGCGTTGAGCGAGACGATCTGCACCGGCTTGTTGAGGCCGACCAGCAGCGGGCCGATGACGGTGGAGCCGCCGAGTTCCTGCAGCATCTTGGTCGAGATCGAGGCCGAGTGGAAGGCCGGCATGATCAGCACATTGGCCGGGCCGGTGAGGCGGATGAACGGGTATTGCGCCATGGCGCGGGCATTGAGCGCGACGTCGGCGGCCATTTCGCCGTCATATTCGAAATCGACGCGGCGCTTGTCGAGGATGCGCACCGCTTCCTGCACGCGCTCGGAACGCTCGCCCTGCGGGTGGCCGAAGGTGGAATAGGCGAGCATGGCGAGCCGCGGCTCATAGCCCATGCGGCGGGCAAAACCGGCGGCCTCCTCGGCGATGTCGGCGATCTGCTCGGCGTTCGGCATATCGTGCACGGCGGTGTCGGCGACGAGCACGGTGCGGCCGCGCGCCAGCACGATCGAGACACCGATGACGCAGTGGCCCGGCCTGGCGTCGATGACGCGGCGGATGTCGTCGAGCGCGGTGGAGTAGTTGCGGGTAACGCCGGTGACGATGCCGTCGGCATCGCCCAGCGCCACCATGCAGGCGGCAAAATGGTTGCGGTCGTTGTTGATCAGCCGCTGGCAGTCGCGGAACAGGAAGCCTTTGCGCTGCATGCGTTCGTAGAGATAGTCGGTGTAGATGCCGTTGCGGCGCGACAGCCGGGCATTGATGATCTCGATGCCTTGCTTGTCGAGCTCGATGCCGGCGTTCCGGGCGTTTTCCTTGATGACATCGTCGCGGCCGAGCAGGATGGCGGTGCCGAGCCGCTGGTTCACATAGGAGACGGCGGCGCGCATGACCTGCTCTTCCTCGCCCTCGGCGAAGACGATGCGCTTGGGCTGGCGGCGTACGCGGTCGTAGATGCGCTGCAAGGTCGAGGCGATCGGGTCGCGGCGGGCGGACAGTTCCTGCTGGTAGCGGTCGAGGTCGAGGATCGGCTTGCGGGCGACGCCGCTATCCATCGCAGCCTTTGCCACCGCGATCGGGATGGCCGAGATCAGCCGCGGGTCGAACGGCACGGGGATGATGTAGTTGGGGCCGAATTTCGGCCGGTTGCCCTGATACGCCGCGGCGACATCGTCAGGCACGTCCTTGCGCGCCAGTTCGGCGAGCGCGCGGGCAGCGGCGATCTTCATGTCGTCGTTGATGGTGGTGGCCCTGACATCCAGCGCGCCGCGGAAGATGTAGGGGAAGCCGAGCACGTTGTTGACCTGGTTCGGATAGTCGGACCGGCCGGTGGCCATGATGGCGTCGGTGCGGATCTCGGCCACTTCCTCGGGCGTGATTTCCGGATCGGGGTTGGCCATGGCGAAGATGATCGGGTTCTTGGCCATCGACTGCACCATGGCGGTGGTCAGCGCGCCCTTGGCGGAGAGGCCGAGGAAGACATCGGCGCCATCTAGCGCCTCGGCGAGGCTGCGCGTCTCGGTCTTGACCGCATGCGCCGACTTCCACTGGTTCATGCCCTCGGTGCGACCCTGGTAGACGACGCCCTTGGTGTCGCACAGGATGATGTTGTCAGGGGTAAAGCCCATCGCCTTCATCAGTTCGATGCAGGCGATGCCGGCAGCGCCGGCGCCGTTGCAGACCATTTTGGTGGTTTTCATGTCGCGGCCGGTGATTTCCAGCGCGTTGATCAGGCCGGCGGCCGAGATGATGGCGGTGCCATGCTGGTCGTCGTGGAAAACCGGGATGTCCATCAATTCGCGCAGCCGCTGCTCGATGATGAAGCACTCCGGCGCCTTGATGTCCTCGAGGTTGATGCCGCCGAAGGAGGGCCCAAGAAAGCGCACGCAATTGATAAACTCGTCGGCATCCTCGGTGTCGACTTCGAGATCGATGGAATCGACATCGGCAAAGCGCTTGAACAGCACTGCCTTGCCTTCCATCACCGGCTTGGAGGCCAGCGCGCCGAGATTGCCGAGGCCGAGAATGGCGGTGCCGTTGGAAATGACGGCGACCATGTTGCCGCGCGTCGTGTAGTCGAAGGCGCGGCTGGGGTCCTCGGCGATGGCCAGAACAGGAACCGCGACACCCGGCGAATAGGCGAGGCTCAAATCGCGCTGCGTTGCCATTGGCTTGGTGGCGACGACCTCCAGCTTGCCGGGGCGGCCCATGGAGTGGAACTCCAGCGCTTCCTGCGCGCTGACGGAGGGACCGTTGTTTTCGGTTTTCCTGGCCATGATGCTTTTGATTTCCTCGCCCATCCGGCACCCTTGAGACGGGCGCGTGTTTTTTGAAGTTCCCTAAGGCTACACGGCGCCGCTGTAAACCGACAAGCGATCTCGTGCATCTCCGGGAATTTATCCGGTCAGCCGCAGTTCGACCCGCTGGCGAGCTCGGCAATTTCCCGGGCCTGGTCGCGCACCTGTCTCCATCGCATCAGGCCTTGCGTGCCTGAAAACGGCCATGTCTCGATCGGCGGGGCGCTGCTGCCCTTGCGTTTCAACAGCGCCGACAGATAGGCCATCAGCTCGATGCGCTGGGCGCGAACCTTCTCGAGTGTCCTTTCGCGAACTTCCTCGCGGGGAATGGCGCGGTCGCGCAAGGTCTCGACGGCGCGGCGGATGGCCGCCGGTTCCGGCTCGACGATGATGCAATAATCCGGATCGAAATAGACATCGCGGCCGCCGAGGCTCGGCGTGCTGACGATCGGCAGCCCGGCCATCAGATACTCCATCGAGGAATACATCGCGCCTTCGCTTGCCGAGAGGCAGAGCCCGACCGCAGCCTGGTTGTAGGAGCGGTTGACCTCGGCGGATGTCAGTCTTCCGGGCAGGCCATCGACGATCGGATTGACGATGCGGTGAAGCGGCGACTGTGCCTGCAGACGCCGGACGAAGGCCCGGGCGGCGGCGGGAGGCAGTTCGCCGATCGAGTAAGTGACGTGCGCCAGCCGCTCGATTTCGAAGGCAAGATGATGACGCTTTATCGGTGAGATGCGGCCATTGTAGATGGCGTCGAACTCGACCGGCACATCCGGCAGCGGTCGAAAGACATTTTCCGATATCATCAGGTTGTGATTGGAGAAAATGGCATTGCCGCCGACCGCAGTGATCAGACGGCGCTCTTCCTCGGTGTTGCACAGGAAGATGACCTCGTGCAGAGGAAAGTGCCTAGCATACCAGTCGAGGTCGCGGCCCATCCGGGTGACGACATCAGGCCTTTCGAACGTCCAGCTCGGCATCAGCAGGAACGTGACCTGGCGTGACGCCAGGCGCCGGCCAATCGCCGCCAGCGGATAGAGTGGGCAAGAGCCGCCAACCGGCATATACAGCACCAGCGGATCGCGATTGAACACATGAGCCGCAATCTCGATGCCGCCATCGAGATCGGACAGCGGGCCACGCGCCGGGAGGATGAACGGAAGTCGCTTGCGCGCCGCAACTCTCAGTTTGTTCTTGGTTCTATCGGCGCGTCGTGCCGCCAGAAGCAACAGACGCCTGGTCGTCGACTCGACGGGACCAACCATCTCATCGAACGTCTCCTGCTTGTCCTGATCCAACCCGATCCCCTGTGATTTCGCCCCTGGAGATCATAGGGCTTGGCCGCCGCCCGGCGCAACCTGAGTGGGCTTTGGCAGCTGAGATCCGTTGCGAGCGCTTGCAGCCGCCGTCGTCCCCTGTTTTCCACAGCCGCCGGCATTAAACCGCCCGACCACATCTGCTAGCGTGCGGCCATGGATATGATCCCTTCCGACAACGATACCGCTGCGCCCCTGACGCCGACGCCGGTCGCCGCACCGGGCGCAACGCCGATGATCGAGCAGTTCATCGAGATCAAGGCGGCGAACCCTGATTCGCTACTGTTCTACCGTATGGGCGATTTCTACGAGCTGTTCTTCGACGACGCCGAGAAGGCAAGCCGGGCGCTGGGCATCGTCCTGACCAAGCGCGGCAAGCACCAGGGCCTCGACATTCCGATGTGCGGCGTGCCGGTGCATGCCGCAGACGACTATCTGCAGAAGCTGATCGGCCAGGGTTTTCGCGTTGCCGTCTGCGAGCAGATCGAGGATCCGGCCGAGGCAAAAAAACGCGGCGGCAAATCGGTGGTGCGCCGCGACGTGGTGCGGCTGGTGACGCCCGGCACCATCACCGAGGACAAATTGCTGGCGCCGTCGGAATCGAGCTTCCTGATGGCGCTGGGCCGGGTCAAGGGCGGCAGCAGCGATCACACCTTTGCACTCGCCTGGATCGAGATCTCGACCGGCGTTTTCCGCGTTGCCGAAACCACGGCCGACCGGCTGCTGGCCGATGTGTTCCGCGTCGACCCGCGCGAGCTGATCGTCGCCGAACCGGTGTTCTATGATCCGGAGCTGAAGCCGGTGTTCGACGTGCTTGGCCGCGTTGCCAACCCGCAGCCGCCGTCGCTGTTCGATTCGGCGTCCGCCGCCGGCCGCATCGCTCGCTTCTTCGAGGTGGCGACACCGGACAGTTTTGGCACGTTTTCGCGCGCCGAACTGTCGGCGATCTCCGGCGCTATTGCCTATGTCGAGAAGACGCAGAAGGCCGAGCGGCCGCCATTGTCGCGGCCGGAGCGGGAAGAAGCCGGTTCGACGCTGTTCATCGACCCGGCGACGCGCGCCAATCTGGAGCTGCTACGCACGCTGTCGGGCAGCCGCGACGGCTCGCTGTTCAAGGCGATCGACCGCACGGTGACGGGCGGCGGGGCAAGGCTGTTGGCCGACCGGCTGATGGCGCCGCTGACCGACCCCGCACAGATTACGGCGCGGCTGGACTCGGTGTCGTTCTTCCGTACGGAAACGCGGCTGAGCCAGGCGGTGCGGGCGAGCCTGAAGAGCGTCGCCGACATGCCGCGCGCGCTGTCGAGGCTGGCGCTCAACCGCGGCGGCCCGCGCGATCTCGGCGCGCTGCGCGCCGGCTTCGAGGCGGCTGGCGCCATTGGCGAACTGTTCGGAGCGACCGCCCTGCCCGGCGAATTGGCTGCGGCGCTGGCGGCGATCAAGACGCTGCCGCCTGCACTGGCTGCGCATCTGACACAGGCGCTCGGCGACGAATTGCCGTTGCTGAAGCGCGATGGCGGTTTCGTTCGCGCCGGCTACCATGTCGAACTCGACGAGATGCGGGCGCTGCGCGATGAATCGCGCAGGGTGATCGCCGGGCTGGAGCGCTCGCTGATCGACGAGACCGGCATCCGCTCGCTGAAAATCCGGCACAACAATGTGCTGGGCTATTATATCGAGGTCACCGCCAACCATCATGCGATCATGACCGGCAGCGATGGTGCCAAGGCGCGCTTCATCCACCGTCAGACCATGGCCAACGCCATGCGCTTCACCACCACGGATCTGGCGGCGCTGGAATCGAAGATCGCCAATGCCGCCGACCGGGCGCTGAACGTCGAGCTTGCCGCGTTCGACACGCTGACGGCGGAAGCGGTCGGCCAGGCCGATGCCATCCGCGCCGGCGCCGAGGCGTTGGCCGTGCTCGACGTGTCGGCGGCACTTGCGCTGCTTTCGGAAAGCGAGGCCTGGTGCCGGCCGATTGTCGATGCCAGCCTTGCCTTCGACATCTCGGGCGGCCGCCATCCGGTGGTCGAGCAGGCGCTGCGGCGTTCGGGCGACGGGCCGTTCGTCGCCAATGATTGCGACCTGTCGCCGGAAGGCGGCGCGAAAAACGGCGCCATCTGGCTGCTGACCGGCCCCAATATGGGCGGTAAATCGACCTTCCTGCGGCAGAACGCGCTGATCGCCATCCTGGCCCAGACCGGCTCCTTCGTGCCGGCGACATCGGCCCATATCGGCGTCGTCGACCGGCTGTTTTCGCGCGTCGGCGCCTCGGACGATCTGGCGCGGGGACGCTCGACCTTCATGGTCGAGATGGTCGAGACGGCGGCGATCCTCAACCAGGCCGGCGAACGGGCGCTGGTGATCCTCGACGAGATCGGCCGCGGCACCGCGACCTTCGACGGCCTGTCGATCGCCTGGGCGGCGGTCGAATATCTGCACGAGAAGAACCGCTGCCGGGCGATCTTCGCCACCCATTTCCACGAAATGACGGCGCTGGCCGGCAAGTTGGCGCGGCTGCACAATGTCACCATGCGGGTCAAGGAATGGGAAGGCGACGTGGTCTTCCTGCACGAGGTCGGCAAGGGTGCCGCCGACCGCTCCTATGGCGTGCAGGTGGCACGGCTGGCCGGCCTGCCGGAAGCGGTGGTGGGCCGCGCCAAAGAGGTGCTGCACCAGTTGGAAGCAGGCGAAGTCTCCGGCAAGGCGAACCGGTTGGTCGACGATTTGCCGCTGTTTTCGGTGGCGGCAAAGCGGGAAGCGCCTAAGCCGGTCAAGAACGATGCGCTGGGTGCGGCGCTCGGCGACATCAACCCCGACGAGATGACGCCGCGCGAGGCGCTGGAAGTGCTCTATCGGCTGAAGGGGCTGGCGGGAAAGCCGTAGCGTCATTTGAGCTCCCTTGACGTTATTGTACCGATCAGTACAGTGCTCGCCATCACTTCTGTCGATGGGAGAACACCATGAGCCGTCCGCCACTGCCGCCGTTTACCGCCGAGACGGCGGCGCAAAAAGCCCGTATGGCCGAGGACGCCTGGAACAGCCGCGACCCCGAGCGGGTTTCGCTCGCCTATACCGAGGACAGCGTGTGGCGCAATCGCGCCGAATTCGTCGCCGGCCGCGGCGAGATCGTCACTTTCCTGACGCGCAAATGGGCACGCGAGCTCGACTACCGCCTGATCAAGGAGGTCTGGGCCTATACCGACAACCGCATTGCCGTGCGCTTCGCCTATGAGTGGCGTGACGACAGCGGCCACTGGTTTCGCTCCTACGGCAACGAGAACTGGGAGTTCGACGCAGCCGGGTTGATGCGCCGGCGCGTTGCCAGCATCAACGACCTGCCTATCACTGAGGCCGAGCGCAAATATCACTGGCCGCTCGGCCGCCGGCCCGACGACCATCCGGGCCTGTCCGAACTCGGACTGTAAGGCACTATGCGCAGGATTGCGCCCGATCGTGCCGATTTGCTCTCCATCATCGGAGAGGTCTTTCGCGAGCACGGCTATGAAGGGGCTAGCCTGGCGCTGATCGGCACAGCGACGGGGCTGGGCAAAGGCAGCCTCTATCACTTCTTTCCTGGAGGGAAGGAAGAGATGGCGGCGGCCGTCATCGCCCATATAGACGGCTGGTTCGAGGAGAATGTCTTCGTGGCGTTGCAGGACAAAGCTGATCCGCATGACGGCATCGAGCGCATGCTGGAGGCGACCGACAGCTATTTCCGCTCCGGTCGCCGTGTGTGCCTGATCGGCGCCTTCGCGCTGGACGAGTCGCGCGATCTCTTCGCCAAGGCGATCAAAAGCTATTTCGGCCGCTGGGTGGCGCATCTCGCGGAAGCGCTGACCCGTGCCGGACGCAGCCCAGCCAACGCTGCCGAGCTCGCCGAAGAGACGGTTGGCGCCATCCAGGGCGCGCTCACGCTGGCGCGCGCCTTCGACGACACGGCGGTGTTTTCGCGCGCGCTGCAACGGGCGCGGGCGGCGCTCGGCTAAGGTTCTTTACATGGGCTCGAAGCGGAAGGCTGTTTTGGTGCGGGAAACCCTGCCGACGCCCGGCGAATCGAGATGCGCGCCGGCTACGTAGCAGTCGTTGTTGGCCGCAAGCGCCAGTATCTGCAGCCGGCTTGCCCGCGCCTGCTCCTGGTCGGCGTCGAATTCCCACGCGATCTCCGGGTGCGCGAACTGAAGCGACGGCACATGCACGATATCGCCCCAGATCAACAGCGTTTCGCCCCCGCTTACGAGGCGAAAGCAGGTGTGACCGACTTCATGGCCGGGCGTGGCGATCGTATCGATGTCAGCACTGAGGCGCTGTCCAGGGTCGAGAGGCTGGGCGCGATCGTGGAAGCGCTGCAGCCTTGCCACCTCGCGAAGCATGCCTAGCTCGGCTCGCGGGACCAGCAGGCGTGAGAGTTGCGGGAAGCCGTCGCCACCATCGGCAAGGACAAGCCCGTGTATATGGTCGAGATGGGTGTGGGTGAAGGCAACAGTGCGTATCCGGTCGACCGCGATCTTCGCCTCGCCCAGCGCGGCGGGCAGATGCCCCATTGTCGGGTGCCAGGCGTTCGAAGACCCTGTGTCGATCAGCGTTATGTCGTCGCCGTCATCGATGGCAAAGGCGTTGACCGATAGCCGGAGCGCGCCGTCGACGAGCGGCACCTGCGATGGCAAATCATCGCCGAACGGCCGGTCTCCGGGCTGGCGCAGCCGTCTGATCGGCATGTCGACATAACCATCGCGCAGCGACGTGACCGTCGTCGTTCCGATTTTATAGGTGGTGTGACGAGGCCCGGCTGAAATTCGTTCCAATGCTTATTCTCTGTCCTTTGCCGAAACCGCTTCCTCTAGATCATCTCCAGCCCGCGCTTGCGCGTCGGCGGCGGAAAGGCGCGGTCGAGGTCGGCAATGTCCTGCGGCGTCAGCTTGATGTCGAGGGCCGCAACATTCTGGCGGACGTGCTCCTGGCGGCTCGCCTTCGGAATGGCGATGACGCCGGGCTGAGCCATCACCCAGGCAAGCGCGATCTGCGCCGGCGTGGCATTGTGGCGGGCGGCGATCGCCTCAAGCTTCGCGTTGCGCGCCAGGGCGCCCTGCTCGACCGGCGAATAGGCCATCAGCGGAATGCCGCGCTGCCTGCTCCATGGCGCAAGATCGAATTCGGGGCCGCGCCGCGACAGATTGTAGAGCACCTGATTGGTCTGGACGTTGCCGCCGGCCGGCAATCCGGTCAGTTCCTCCATCTCGTCTGTGTCGAAATTACTGACACCCCAATGGCGGATCTTGCCAGCTTTTTTCAGCGCTTCGAATGCCTCGACCGTTTCCGCCAGCGGCACGCTGCCTGGCCAATGCAAGAGATAGAGATCGATGCGGTCGGTGGAGAGCCGCCTGAGGCTTTTCTCGCACGCCGCAGGCACGCCGGTGCGCGAGGCATTGGACGGCAGCACCTTGGAGACGAGAAAGAGTTCGTCGCGACGCCCGGCAATGGCTTCCGCCACCACCTCTTCGGCGCCGCCGCTGGCATACATTTCGGCGGTGTCGATCAGCGTCATGCCGAGGTCCAGCCCGAGCTTCAGGGCGTTGACCTCATCGGCACGGCGACGGGCATCCTCGCCCATCTTCCAGGTGCCCTGGCCAAGCACCTGAACGGCTTCGCCAGAGGGCAATTTGGTGGTTCTTATCGTTGAGGACATTGCATGCTCCAGTCGAGACCATCATAGCCAGCGGGAGAAATCCGGAAAGCATCTTCACCGGATTCTCCATCACCGGGACAGATGCCTTACTGCACCGGGTGAGCGGCGAGCCAGGCCTGCATCTGCTTGATCTCGGCTTCCTGCGCGGCGATGACGCCTTCGGCCAGCTTGCGGATTTCGGGATCCTTGCCGTTGGCAAGCTCGACCTTGGCCATGTCGATCGCTCCCTGATGATGCGGGATCATGCCGCGGACGAAATCGACATCGGCATTGCCGGAATATTCGATCATCATGTCGGTGTGCATCTTGTCCATCGCCGCCTTGTAGCCATCGGTGGAAGGACCTTCGGCGCCCATGGCCGCCATGTCATGTTTCATCTCCTCGGATTGCGCCGGAACGCTTTCGAGGAAAACAGCCAGCAGCATTCCCGCCGCCATCAGCAAAAGCACGATCTTTTTAGCCAAGGTCATTCATGGTCTCCTGTTGATTGGGATTTCGTATTTGGGGGCTTTGCTCAGAGTTTCAACGTCCTGAGCCGCAATGCGTTGGCGATGACCGATACGGAAGACAGGCTCATCGCCGCCGCCGCCAGCATCGGCGACAACAGCGTGCCGGTCAGCGGATAGAGCACGCCGGCAGCGACCGGCACGCCAAGCACATTGTAGAGGAAGGCGAAAAACAGGTTCTGGCGGATGTTGCGGATCGTCGCTTGGGCAAGCCGGCGGGCCCGCACGATGCCGTTGAGGTCGCCCTTGACCAGCGTGATGCCGGCGCTTTCGACCGCGACATCGGCGCCGGTGCCCATGGCGATGCCGACATCGGCGCTGGCCAAGGCCGGCGCATCGTTGACGCCGTCGCCGGCCATGGCAACGCCGCCGCCTTTGGCACGCAGCTCCTCGACGAGGGCTGCTTTCTGTTCCGGCAACAGGCCGGCGCGCACCGCATCGATGCCGAGCCTGCTCGCAATGGCCCTCGCCGTGCGCTCATTGTCGCCGGTCGCCATGATGATCCTCAAGCCACTGTCATGCAGTGCCTTGATCGCTTCGGCCGTTGTCGCCTTGACCGGGTCGGCGACGGCAACGATGCCTGCCAGCTTTTTCTCCACGGCAACGAACATCGCCGTCTTGCCTTCTGCCTGCAGCGCTTCGGCCTTGACCGAGACGGAAGCGATATCGATGCCGAGATCGGTCATCATCGCCGCGTTGCCGAGCGCGACCAGCTTGCCCGACACCGTGCCAGAGACGCCCTTGCCGGTGACCGCCGCGAAAGAGCCGGCGTCGGCGATCTTCAGGCCGCGTTCGCCGGCGCCCCCGACAATGGCCTCGGCCAGCGGATGCTCGGAGCCTTTTTCAAGGGCTGCAGCGAGTGCCAGCAATTCATCTTCCGCGATTGCCCCGACAGCGATCACGTCGGTCAGTTTCGGCCGGCCTTCGGTCAAAGTGCCGGTCTTGTCGACAATCAGCGTATCGACGGCGGCAAAGCGTTCGAGCGCGGCGGCTTCCTTTATCAGCACGCCGGCATGCGCCCCGCGCCCGGTGGCGGTCATAATCGACATCGGCGTCGCCAGACCCAGCGCGCAAGGACAGGCGATGATCAGCACCGACACCGCCGAGACGATGGCGAAGATCAGGCTGGGTTCGGGGCCAAGAAACGCCCAGGCGGTGAAAGCTGATATCGCGACCAGCACCACGGCCGGAACGAAATAGAAGGAGACGCGATCGGCCAACCCCTGGATGGGGGCGCGCGAACGCTGCGCCTTGGCGACGAGTTCGACAATGCGGGCCAGCGTCGTCTCGGCGCCGACCTTCTCGGCGCGCATGACCAGCGAACCGTGTTTGTTGAGCGTGCCGCCGGTCAGCGCGTCGCCTTGCGTCTTTTCCACCGGCAGCGGCTCGCCTGTGATCATCGATTCGTCGATGGCAGAGCGGCCCTCCAGCACAATGCCGTCGACCGGAACGGCGTCGCCGGGGCGGATGCGCAGCCGGTCGCCCGCCTTGACCGCGTCGAGCGGCACGTCGTTTTCGGCGCCGTCCGCGCCAATCAGCCGCGCCGTCTTCGGGGCGAGATCGAGCAGCGCGCGGATCGCAGAGCCGGTTTGCTCGCGCGCCCGCAGTTCCAGCACCTGGCCGAGGAACACCAGCGCCACGATGACGGCGGCAGCCTCGAAATAGACCGGGACAGTGCCGTCATGGCCGCGGAACTGGTGCGGAAAGATGTCCGGAAACAGGGTAGCGACGAGGCTGTAGAGATAGGCCGCGCCAACGCCGAGCGAGATCAGCGTCCACATGTTGGGGCTGCGGTTGACGACCGAGTCCCAGCCGCGATGGAAGAAGGGAAGTGCTGCCCACAGCACCACCGGGCTCGCCAGCGCCAGTTCCAACCAGACCATCGATCGCTCATCGATAGAGCTTGCGAAGCTCAGGCCGAGCATCGGCGCCATGGCGACGATCAGCAAAGGCAGCGACAGGATGGCGCTGACCCAGAAGCGTCGGGTGAAGTCGACAAGTTCCGGGTTCGGACCCTCGTCACCGGTCGGCACCCCCATCGGCTCCAGCGCCATGCCGCAGATCGGGCAGGATCCGGGCTTGTCGCGGATGATTTCGGGATGCATCGGGCAGGTGTATTGCGTGCCTTTCGGCATCGCCTTCGGTTCTGGCCGGTCGCCAAGATATTTTGCCGGCTCCGCCTCGAACTTCGCCTTGCAGCCGGCCGAGCAGAAATAGAAATCCTGTCCCTCATGCCGCAAGAAATGCTTCGCCGTGGCGGGGTCGACGCTCATGCCGCAGACCGGATCGCGAGCCACAGTATCCGCGACAGGCGAAGCCGGCTTTGCCGAGCAGCAGCCGGCGGCGGCGTGCGCGCTATGATCATGGTCGGAATGCGCCATTGAAAAATGCCTTTGTGTCTCGATGCTGTTTGAGAGGTAGTGCTTCCAGTAACTGGAAGGTCAAGGGCCTAATTCGGCTTTTCTCGCTGTGTGGCGGTTGTCGGACGGTTGTCGACTCGCGTCCGTCCGCCCCATACCCAGCACCGCGAAAACGCGCTATAGACGCCGCCGAAAAGGCAAGGCCGACCCGCGCATATGGCAAAAATCTCTCTGAAGCTCGATGAACTGATCGACGGCGAAGCCTTGCGCCGCGAGATGACCGCACTGACGGTGGCTAGCGCAGGCGACGGTTCCGGGCAGGTGGTGCGCAGCGGCGTGCTCCAGCTTCTCAAGGGCCGGCTCGCAGAGGGCCGCAGAACGGCCGAGGCGATGCTGCGGGATGACGGCAGCGGCAATGCCTGCGCCGCCCGGCTGTCGCATGTCATGGACGAGATCATCCGCGCGCTCTACGATTTTGCCGCGACCCATGTCTATCGGGTGAAAAACCCCTCGACGGCCGAACGCATGGCCGTCGTCGCCGTCGGCGGCTATGGCCGCGGCACGCTGGCGCCGGGATCCGACATCGACCTGTTGTTCCTGCTGCCCTACAAGCAGACGCCGTGGGGCGAGCAGACCGTCGAGTACATGCTCTACATGCTGTGGGATCTCGGCCTGAAAGTCGGCCACGCCACCCGCAACATCGACGAATGCGTCAGGCTGTCGCGCACCGACATCACCATCCGCACCTCGATCCTGGAAGCGCGCTTCCTGTGGGGCGAGCAAAAGCTCTATGACGAGCTTCTGCTGCGCTTCGACCACGAGGTGGTGCGCACCACCGGACCTGAATATGTCCAGGCCAAGCTTGCCGAACGCGACGAGCGCCACGCCAAGGCCGGCGAAAGCCGCTATCTCGTCGAACCCAACGTCAAGGACGGCAAGGGCGGCCTGCGCGACCTGCAGACGCTGTTCTGGATCGGCAAATACTTCTACCGGGTGCGCACCGGCGAGGAACTGGTCGAAAAGGGCGTCTTCACCGAAGGCGAATACCGCGAGTTCCAGAAGGCCGAGGATTTCCTGTGGGCGGTGCGCTGCCACATGCATTTCCTCACCGGCAAGGCCGAGGAGCGGCTGCATTTCGACATCCAGCGCGAGATCGCCGAACGGCTGGGCTACACCACCCATCCGGGTCTTTCGGCGGTCGAGCGCTTCATGAAGCACTACTTCCTCGTCGCCAAGGATGTCGGCGACCTGACCCGCATCTTCTGCGCCGCGCTCGAGGAGGAGCAGGCCAAGCATGTGCCGGGCTTCAACCGCATCTTCCTGACTTTCTCCAGGCGCAAGCGCAAGCTGGCCGGCACCTCCGATTTCATTGTCGACAATCACCGCATCAACATTGCCGACGACACGGTGTTCGAGCGCGATCCGGTCAATCTGCTCAGGCTGTTCTGGTTTGCCGACAAGCACGGGCTGGAATTCCATCCCGACGCGCTGAAACTGCTGACCCGTTCGCTCGGCCTGGTCAACAAGTCGCTGCGGCGCGACGAGGAAGCCAACCGGCTGTTCCTCGACATCTTGACCTCGGACCGCAACGCCGAACTTAACCTGCGGCGCATGAACGAGGCCGGATTGCTGGGTAGGCTGATCCCGGATTTCGGCAAGATCGTCGCAATGATGCAGTTCTCGATGTACCACCACTATACGGTGGACGAGCACCTGATCCGCTGCATCGGCGTGCTGGCCGAGATCGAGCGCGGCGACGGCGAAAAAGTCCATCCGCTTTCCCACACGCTGATGCCGGGGCTGAAGAAGAGTCGCGAGGCGCTCTATGTCGCGGTGCTGCTGCACGACATCGCCAAGGGCCGGCTGGAGGACCACTCCGAAGCCGGCGCCCGGATCGCGCGGCGCATCTGCCCGCATATGGGGCTGTCGCCGGCCGACACCGAAACCGTCGCCTGGCTGGTCGAGAACCACCTCGTGATGTCGATGACGGCGCAGACCCGCGATCTCAACGACCGCAAGACGATCGAGGATTTTGCCGCCATCGTGCAGTCGGTCGAACGGCTGAAGCTGCTGCTCATCCTCACCGTCTGCGACATCAGAGGCGTCGGGCCGGGCGTCTGGAACGGCTGGAAGGGCCAGCTGCTGCGCACACTCTACTACGAAACCGAACTGCTTCTGACCGGCGGCTTTTCGGAAGTGTCGCGCGCGACGCGCACCGCCGCTGCCCGCGAGCGGCTGGCCCAGGCGCTGGCCGATTGGCCGGAAAAGGCTCGCAAGCGTTATGTCGGCCAGCATTACGAGAATTACCTGCTGACGGTCGATCTCCCCGACCAGCTACGCCATGCCGAATTCATCCGCGAGGCGGATCAAGCCGGCAAGAAGCTCGCCACCATGGTCAAGACCCACCAGTTCGAAGGGGTGACCGAGATCACCGTGCTGGCGCAGGATCACCCGCGTCTGCTCTCGGTGATCGCCGGCGCCTGTGCGGGAGCCGGCGGCAACATCGTCGACGCGCAGATCTTCACCACCTCCGACGGCCGGGCGCTGGACACCATCCTGATCTCGCGGGAGTTCGACCGCGACGAGGACGAGCGCCGCCGCGCCGAGCGCGTCGGCAAGCTCATCGAGGATGTGCTGTCGGGCAAGAGCTGGCTGCCGGAAATGATCGAGAAGCGCACCAAGCCGCGGCGCGGCGCCAAGGTGTTCAAAATCCCGCCGCGCGCCGAAATCCGCAACGCGCTGTCGAACCGGTTCTCGGTGATCGAGGTCGAGGGACTGGACCGGCCCGGCCTGCTCTCCGAGATCACCGGCGCGCTGTCCGACCTGTCGCTCGACATCGCCTCGGCCCACATCACCACTTTTGGCGAAAAGGTCATCGACACCTTCTATGTCACCGACCTGACCGGCCAGAAGATCGACAGCCCGGCGCGCATCACGGCCATCCACAACCGGCTGATCGCGGCGCTTGAAGGCATCGCGCCCGAGCGCGGCGGCAAGGCCAAGGCGGCCGCCGAGTGATCGTCACCATCACTTTGTCCCAATCCCACAGGCAGTCTTCACACGCATGAGCCTTGTCAGAAAATTCGCGACGGTCGCTTCCGGCACGCTGATGAGCCGTGCGCTCGGTTTTGGCCGCGAGATGCTGATGGCAGCCGCTCTCGGCACCGGGCCGATCGCCGACGCCTTCAACGCCGCCTTCCAGTTTCCCAACACCTTTCGCCGGCTGTTCGCTGAAGGCGCCTTCAACGCCGCCTTCGTGCCGCTGTTTGCCAAGGAGATCGAAACCCACGGCACCGAGGGCGCCAAGCGTTTCTCGGAAGAGGTGTTCGGGGTACTGTTTACCGCGCTTTTGGCGCTGACCATCGCCATGGAACTGGCGATGCCGCTGATCGTGCGCTACCTGGTGGCGCCCGGCTTTGCCGACACGCCGGGAAAATTCGAGACGACTGTCCTGCTTGCGACGATCATGTTTCCCTACCTGATCTGCATGTCGCTCGCGGCCATGATGGCCGGCATGCTGAATTCGCTACGCCGCTATTTCGCGGCTGCCGTCGCGCCGGCTTTCCTCAACATCATCCTGATCAGCGTGCTCGGCTATGCATGGTACCACGGCATGGATGCGCATGACGTCGGTTTCAGCCTGTCCTGGGGCGTGCTGGCGGCGGGCATCGTGCAACTCGCCATCGTTTGGGCGGCGGTGCGCAATGCCGGCATCGTGCTCGGTTTCCGCCGGCCGAAGCTGACGCCCAATGTCAAGCGGCTGCTGATCCTGGCGCTGCCGGCGGCGATCACCGGCGGCATCACCCAGATCAACCAGTTGATCGGCACGGCGATCGCCTCGGCACAGGACAGTGCAGTCTCCTCGCTTGCCTATGCCGACCGCGTCTACCAATTGCCGCTCGGCGTCGTCGGCGTTGCGGTGGCCATCGTGCTGCTTCCGGAGCTGTCGCGGGCGTTGAAGTCGGGCAATCTGATCGAGGCAGCCAATCTGCAAAACCGCTCGGTCGAGTTCACGCTGTTCCTGACCTTGCCGGCGGCAGCGGCACTCTGGGTCATGTCGGAGCCGATCGTGCGGCTGGTCTATGAGCGCGGCGCGTTTGCCGCCAACCACTCGACGCCGACGGTCGCGGCAATCCTGGCGATCTTTGGCCTCGGCCTGCCGGCCTTCGTGCTGATCAAGGCGTTCACCCCCGGCTATTTCGCCCGCGAGGACACGCGCACGCCGATGATCTTCGCCGCCATCTCGGTGGCGGTGAACGTCACCACGGCACTGACGCTGTTTCCGTCGATGGGCGCGCCCGGCATTGCGGTGGCGTCGGCCGTCGCCGGCTGGGTCAATGCGATGATGCTGCTTGCCGTGCTGATCCGGCGCGGCCATTGGGGCCGCGACGTGCCGCTGCTGAAACGTATTCCGCGGCTGGTGCTGTCGGCGGTGGTGATGGGGGCGGCACTGTATTTTGCCGAGCACTGGTTCGCCGTCAGGCTCGGCCCAGGCTCGCCGCTGGTGATCAAGGCGGCGACGCTGCTGTCGCTGGTTGCCGGCGGTGCGGCGCTCTATTTCATCACCGCCTTCGCCACCGGCGGCGCCGATTTCGGCATGATCCGGCGCAATGCGACGCGTGGCGCGGCGAAGGCACCGCCCTCCGCTACAAAATCCGATCCGGACGAATAGTTGCTGCAACCTCACGGTGACGGCGGTCTTGATCCAGCCGCCGCTCTCGTCCATAAGCGCGCCGTCGAAAGACTTTCGCCGCGCGCGAAACGGCCCTCCACAAGCCAAGGGAACAACAATGACCGCCTTCAAGCCACTCGTCTTCTCAGGCGTCCAGCCGACCGGCAATCTGCATCTCGGCAACTATCTCGGCGCCATCAAGAAATTCGTCGCCCTGCAGGACACCTCCGACTGCATCTATTGCGTCGTCGACCTGCATTCGCTGACCGCCCAACTCGTCCATGAAGACCTCGCCGACCAGACGCGGTCGATCACCGCTGCCTTCCTCGCCTCTGGCATCGACCCGAAGAAGCACATCGTCTTCAACCAGTCGCGGGTGATGCAGCATGCCGAACTTGCCTGGATCTTCAACTGCGTGGCGCGCATCGGCTGGATGAACAAGATGACGCAGTTCAAGGACAAGGCCGGCAAGGACCGCGAGAATGCCTCGCTCGGCCTGCTTGCCTATCCCTCGCTGATGGCTGCGGACATCCTCGTCTACCGCGCCACCCATGTGCCGGTCGGTGACGACCAGAAGCAGCATCTAGAGCTGACGCGCGACATCGCCCAGAAATTCAACAACGACTTTTCGGACCGCATCGCTGGCCTTGGCGTCGGCGTCGAGATGCAAATCGGCGAGGAGACGGTGAACGGCTATTTCCCGTTGACCGAGCCGATCATCGGCGGACCGGCGGCGCGCATCATGTCGTTGCGCGACGGCTCGAAGAAAATGTCGAAGTCGGACCCGTCGGACCTGTCGCGCATCAATTTGACCGACGATGCCGACACCATCTCGAAGAAGATTCGCAAGGCCAAGACCGACCCGGAAGCGTTGCCAAGCGAGCTGGACGGTCTTGCCACAAGGCCCGAAGCGGAGAACCTGGTCGGCATCTACGCCGGCTTGGCCGAAATATCGAAGGCCGACGTGCTGAAGGCGTTCGGCGGCCAGCAGTTTTCGGTGTTCAAGCCGGCGCTGGCCGACTTGGCGGTGGAGAAGCTGGCGCCGATCGCCGGCGAGATGCGCCGCATTTCCGACGACCGCGCCTATGTCGACGCGGTGCTGAAGGATGGCGGCGAACGCGCCGGCCTGCTGGCCGAGGCGACGATGAAGACCGTGCGCGACATTATCGGGCTGCTGCAGGGCTGATCTGCATCGACTTGACCTGCACCAACACCCGACATCGGCCGGCCGCTTGCGGCCAGCCGGTGCGGATGGCAGATTGCGGACCGAAACCATCGAACAAGGTAGGACATGGTCTCCAAACGCCTTAGTCGCGAAGCCGGCCATCGCCGCAAGTTCCTGGCGATCATCGACGACACGCCGGAATGCGAGCGCGCCGTCGCCTACGCCTCGAAGCGGGCGCAGAGCACCAACGGCGTGCTGGTGCTGCTCTATGTGATCGAGCCGGACGACTTCCAGCACTGGCTGGGCGTCGAAAAGATCATGCGCGAGGAGGCCAACGCCACGGCACGTACCGCGCTCGACAGCTACGCCAACAAGGTACGCCAGAAGCTCGGCATCGAGCCGGAACTGGTGGTGCGCGAGGGCAAGCCGACCGAAGAAATCCACAAGCTGATCGAGGACGACCAGGACATCGCCATCCTCGTGCTGGCGGCCGGCGCCGGCAAGGAAGGTCCGGGGCCGCTGGTCGGCGCCGTCGCCGGCAAAGGTGCCGCTTTCCCGATCCCGGTGACGGTGGTGCCGCAGAATCTATCCGACGAGGAGATCGACAGCCTCGCCTGAGATGTATTGGTATCCAGGTGAGGCCGGCCTGTGAATGGCGGCTTCCTGCGCTTCCGGTGCTCACGTACTCAAGTACGCTCCGCTCCGGTTCTCGGTATCAGCCATTCTCGACTCGGCCTGACCTGAATCTCAACACATCTCAACGTGGGGTGCAGGCCTGCAAAAACATTCCGCCAGCCAGCCATTTGGGCGACGCGTTTCGCTTGAATGTCCAGCCAATAGAGCCTATTTAGAACTATTCCAAACTATCTGCCCGGCATGGGCACGGAGACGGCCATGTTCATCCAGACCGAATCGACGCCAAACCCGGCAACCCTGAAGTTCCTGCCCGGCAAGGAAGTGCTTCTCGAGGGCACCGCCGATTTTCGCGATGCCGACAGTGCCGCTGTCGCTTCGCCGCTGGCCGGCCGGCTGTTCGAGATCCCCGGCGTCACCGGCGTCTTCTTCGGCTATGATTTCATCACCGTGACCAAGGACGGTCCCGACTGGCAGCATCTGAAGCCGGCGATCCTCGGCGCCATCATGGAGCATTTCATGTCGGGCGCCCCCGTCATGGTCAAGGCCGGTCCTGCAGCCGAAACGAGCCAGACCGGCGAGTTCTACGACAAGGCCGACGAGGAACTGGTCATCACCATCAAGGAACTGCTCGACACCAGGGTGCGCCCGGCGGTCGCCCAGGACGGTGGCGACATCACCTTCCGTGGCTTCGAGAACGGCACCGTGTTCCTGCATATGAAGGGCGCCTGCGCCGGCTGCCCGTCCTCGACGGCGACGCTGAAGCACGGCATCCAGAACCTGCTTCGCCATTTCGTCCCGGAAGTGCAGGCCGTCGAACAGGTCTCCTGAAGACCCCGCTTCCAACAACGCCAAATCGCCCTAAGGGCAAAAAACAAAAAACCGGGCCAAATTGCCCGGTTTTCTGTTTGGGACGTCCGTTGTTGCCTAGACGGTCCGCGTACGAAACTTGTCTTCCCGTTTCACCATGATCCCGTGAGGGACCGTGGTCCTTACATAACAATGACCTTGGCGCCGACCGAGGCGCGATCATAGAGGTCGATAATGTCCTGGTTCATCAGCCTGATGCAGCCTGACGACATTGCCTTGCCGATCGAGTTCCATTCCGGGCTGCCATGCAGGCGGTAGCCCATGTCGCCGCCCTTGTTGAACAGGTACATGGCGCGCGCGCCGAGCGGGTTCTTCAGGCCTGGCTCCATGCCGTCGGCAAACTTGGCCAGTTCCGGCTGGCGCTGGATCATCTGCTTGGGCGGCGTCCAGGTCGGCCATTCGCGCTTCAGCGCGATATGGGCGGTGCCGTGCCACTCAAAGCCTTCGCGGCCGACGCCGATGCCATAGCGTATCGCCCGGCCGTCGCCTTCGACGAAGAAGAGGAACTTGTTCTGCGTATCGACGATGATGGTGCCCGGCTTTTCCGAGGTGTCGTAGTTGACCTCCTGCCGGTGGTACTTCAGCGGCACCTTTTCGATCGGGATGCGCGGCAATTGATAGCCGGCGTCGGTAACCGAGCCGTAGTTGTTGGTGAACAGTTGCGCGCCGATGGTGCTGCAACCCGAGATCGCGGTCGACAGCGCAAGAGCAGCGACAATTGCAAGTGACTTCATGCGCATGAAAATGTCCGATGCCCGACCCTGAGGTAGCGGCACGAGTCGGCCGCTTTTGTCAGGATCATTCTTGCTGGCATTTGCTTTGCTTGCCAAGCGCGCGATGCCCATATGCAAGGGCCTACGCTCCGGTAAGCTCACAACTATGACATTTTGGCAACAGGCTTCACAGGATTGTGAAGGAAATTCAATGGGTGGTCCCGCCAGACACCTGAGAATCGAGGAACCACTATGAATGTCGGTGATGCCGCCCAGCGTTCCGGCCTGCCGGCCAAGACCATCCGCTACTATGAGGAAATCGGCCTGATCGCGCCGGTGCGTGCCGGCAATGGCTACCGCGATTATTCAGGCGACGACATCCACCGGCTGGCCTTTTTGCGCCGCGCCCGCAATCTCGGCTTTTCAATCGATGATTGCCGCCAGTTGATGGCGCTGTACCAGGATCGCAGCCGCGCCAGCCACGACGTGCGCGAAATCGCCGCCGCCCATGTCAGCGCCATCGAGGAGAAGGTGCGCGAGCTGCAGTCGATGCGCTCAACCCTGCAAAAGCTGATCCACGCCTGCCACGGCGACGACAGGCCGGATTGCCCGATTTTGGACGATATGGCGGGGGCGGTGTTGCTTAACGACAAAGGCGCTTCGGCGTCGGCATAGACCGCGTCGACGCGGCTTGGCACCGCCGATTGGCTTAATTGCGTAATTGCTAATATGCCTATAGTTTAATCATGCGGGGGGTGGCCCAACCCCAACCCGCGGTGGCCGGTGCGGCCTCCGCACCCCCGAGGTACCCGCACCGGCCATTACCCTAAGGCGGGCAGGTGGAGTAGGCTGGCAAACCCAAGCCTTCGCCAGAGCAGAGTCGTGGGCGAACTGCCGCATGAAGCCTTTTAGCGCGCGCTAACCATATATGATAATTGACTAAAATGCGGAACGTCCAATGGACATTCGCGGAACCAAAGCGGTAACGTCAGACCTTTGCGTGTAAAGCGCAAGACTTTAGCCCCTGCCGTCTTCTGGTGAAAAACGGAAGTTGATCGGCACGACATGGGGCCGCTCCCGGATCAATACCAGACTGAACTCAGCCGAATATGGTGCGATCACGGAAGGTCGAACCGGAGCCGGGCCGGTGCAGCCGCCTACGGCTGGGTAGCACCACAGCTAGCTGTGGTTGACGACTAACGCTTGGTATCGGCGGCTGGCAGCGCGATTGTCCTGTGAACTCACGTGGACAGGGCGGTATAGACCCGAGTAATGAAGTTGTGGAACTGCATCATGTAGTCGCGCAGGAACTCCTCAGTTCGGGAGTCGGTGACCGCACCTTCGTCGGTGATCAGGCCGGGTTTGAACTGGATGTAAGCCTCGATCGAGTTCATCTGAGGGGAGTTGCAGAAGCCAAGAACGCCGCGAAGGCTTTGCTGCGCCAGCGCGGTGCCGATCGACCCCGGCGAGGTGCCGATGACCGCCGACGGTTTTCGGGTGAACGAGTTATGGCCGTAGGGTCGGCTCGCCCAGTCGATCGCATTTTTGAGCCCGCCTGGGATTGAGCGGTTGTACTCCGGCGTGACGAACAACACGGCGTCGATCCCGGCGAGCGCTTCCTTGAATGCCCTTGCCGGCGGAGGAAAATCCGCGTCGTAGTCGTAGCTGTAGAGCGGCAAGTCCTTGAACGGGATTTCGGTCATCGAAAGTTCCGCTGGCGCCAAGCTCACGAGCGCATTGGCCAACTTCCGGTTGATTGAGCCCTTGGCGAGGCTGCCAATGAGATAACCGACTTTGTACGCGGTCATGGGAATGCCTCCTCGGGAGAATGCCAGTAAGCGGCTGGCAGCGCAGTCCCGAAGGGTACACCCCTAGGCTGATCAATGCACGCGTAGGGTTTTTACCAGTATGGTTTGTCAAAGATACAATCGCCCCTACAGAGGGGGTTCAAACCGTGAACAAACTCTGGCATGGTGCCGGCCATGCCGATCATTTCCCCGCTTCCCATCAACCCTCTGATCGACGGCCGCCAGTCGGAACGCGCCATGCTGGTGCGACGTGGCGTGCAGCGGCTGCTGATGCAAATGGGCATGCATGTGCTGCCCGAATTGTCGCTGGCCACCGGCCGCCGCGCCGATCTCGTGGCGCTGACCCGCCAGGGCGACATCTGGATCATCGAGATCAAATCCTCGATCGAGGATTTCAGGGTTGATCGCAAATGGCCAGATTACCGGCTGCACTCCGACCGCTTCTTCTTCGCCACTCATCCCGGCGTGCCCGCGGAGATTTTTCCCGAGGAATGCGGGTTTATCCTCTCCGACGGCTACGGCGCCGAGATCATGCGCGATGCGCCGGAGCACCGCATGGCCGCGGCAACGCGCAAGGCACTGATGCTGCGGATCGCGCGGGCCGGTGCGTCACGGCTGCTGGCGGCTGAGCTCGCCGGCGTCTCGGTGCCGGCGCTGGAGGGCGAAAGCGAGTAGGGTCCGCTGCAAATGTGCGTCGCGCCGATGCGCGCCGCCCGTCGATCTCGCCCGATCGAGGTTTGCGCTGGCGCTGCCGATAAGTGCGAAGATTTTTTATCCCGCACCGATGATTTCCGGTCGCCTGCGCTGTCCTGATCAATAGGCGCTGGATGGTCCAGTGACCGGAAAGCGAGGTGATCCATGCGATCGTTACAAGGTCAAAATGTCGTCGTCGTCGGAGGCAGCCGGGGTGTCGGCCGCTCAATCGTGGAGGCAGCACTCGGCGAGGGCGCGACAGTTCTTGCCGTTGCCCGTGGCGCAGCGGCCCTGAAAGAACTCTCCTGGGAGAAGCCAGGCGTGAAGACTCTAGCGGTCGACGCGACGGTGGAGACCGCACCCGAAGCGGTTTTCGAGGCGCTTGCGCCGGACGTGCTGGTGATCTGCGCCGGCGCCCTTGCCCCTTCCGCACCCTTGCCGGAACAGAGCTGGGAGGTCTTCTCCGCAAACTGGGAAACGGACGTCAAGGCAGCGTTCCTGTTCTGCAGGGCCGCGCTCAACGATCCGCTCAAACCGGGGACCCGAATTGTGCTGATCTCCAGTGGTGCGGCCTTGAGCGGCGGACCACCATTCGCCGGCGGCTATGCCGGCGCAAAACGCATGCAGATGTTCCTGGCCGGTCATTGCCAGAAGGAATCGGATCGGCTTGGCCTCGGCCTGCGGTTCATGGCGCTTGCACCGGCTCGCATCATGCCAGGAACCGGCGTGGGCGACGCCGGGCTCGACGGCTTTGCCGCCTATCTGGGCATCCAGCCTGCAGAAATCCTCGCGAGCATGACCGACCTGCAGACGCCCGCCGATGTGGGCCGCGCGGTGGTCGCCCTCGCCACCGGGGAATCGGACGGCAGCTCCTTCACGGTCAGCGGCAGCGGACTTGCGGCGGCGGCTTGAGGCGCTCAGGATGCAAGGCGATTTCAGCACCGCGGGCTGCCTATGACAGATGCTCCTGGCCCTGTTGAGCCACTGGGCCGGCCGATCCTCGATCGGCCGGCCTTCGAGCGCCTCACGGCTGCCCACCGCCGTGAACTCAAGCTGCATTGCTACCGGATGATGGGCTCGCTGCACGAGGCGGACGACCTTGTCCAGGACACCTTGCTGCGGGCCTGGCGCGGGCGGTCGCAATTCGACGCGCGCGGCTCGCTGCGCGGCTGGCTCTACACGATCGCCACCAACAGCTGCCTCAACGCGCTCAAGGCGAGGTCGACGGCGCATCGCCTTCTCCAGCAGCCCGAACGGCCGCCCTCCGATGGACGCGCCACTGGCGGGCAGGCAGCCGAACTCACCTGGCTGGAGCCCTACCCGGACACCGAGCTCCCAGACGTCGCTGACGGCGAGCCCGGTCCGGAAGCGCGCTATGAAGCGCGCGAGGCCGTGCGACTGGCCTTCGTCGCCGCGATCCAGCTTTTGCCGCCCAGGCAGCGTGCCGCCCTTTTGCTGTGCGACGTGCTGGGGTGGTCAGCGCTCGAGACGGCGCAATTGCTGGGCGGCTCGACCGCTTCGATCAACAGCGCCTTGCAGCGAGCCCGCGCAACGCTGGCGGCGCAATATCCGCGGGGACGTCCCATGGAAAAATCGCAGCCCAACGCACAAGAGAGCCAACTGCTCGAACGCTACATGCGGGCCTGGCAGGACGCCAGTCTCGACGGCTTGGTCGAACTGCTGCGCGAGGATGCCACCTATCACATGCCGCCTTGGCGGGACTGGTACCAGGGACGCGAGGCGATCCGTGGTTTCTTCGAGACCGTCTGGGGCAATTTCGCCGGCTATCATGCGGTCGCCACCGGCGCCAATGGCCAGCCCGCGTCCGCGGTCTACGCGCGCCGCCACCGGGATCATTTGTGGCGAGCCCAGTCCCTGCATATCATCGAGCCTGCCGACGACAAGATCGCCTTGCTGACGGTCTATGTCGGTCCGCTCGGCCAGGACTTGTTTACGGCCTTCGGCCTGCCGCTTGTCTGGCCTAATCCTCGTCAGTAGCCGCGCCCGCGGCCGGCGCCATCAGCAGCACGGCGGCGCCGAGAAGGGCGGCGACGAAGGAGCCGGCGAGGATGCCGACCTTGACCGCGTCCTGCAGTGCCACATCGTTGGCGAAGGCGAGCAGGCCGATGAACAGGCTCATGGTGAAGCCGATGCCGCAGAGCAGTGAAATGCCGATCATGTGCAGCCAGCCGGCATTGACCGGCAGGTCGGCAAAGCCGAGCCGGATTGCAATGGCCGAGGAGCCGAATACGCCGACCAGCTTGCCGGCGACGAGGCCGGCGGCGACGCCCAGCGTCAGCGGCTCGACCAGGGCGGCAGCGCTTAAGCCCGCGAGCGAAACACCGGCATTGGCAAAGCCGAAGATCGGGATGACGAAGAAGGGCACCAGTCTGTGCAGACCATGTTCGAGCCGATGCAGCGGCGAATGGTCGAGATCGTGGCCGCTGCCCGGGGAGACTCTCAGCGGGATGGTCAGCGCCAGCGCCACGCCGGCGAGCGTAGCGTGCACCCCCGATTTCAGCACCAACACCCACAGGATGATGCCGAGAACGATATAGGGCACCAGGGTGAGAACACGCATGCGGTTGAGCACGACGAGCACGGCGATCACCGCGAAGGCAGCGCCGAGATAGGCGAGCGACAGGCCGTTGGTGTAGAAGATGGCGATGATGATGACGGCGCCGAGATCGTCGATGATGGCAAGCGCGGTGAGGAATATCTTCAGCGATGCCGGCACGCGGCTGCCGAGCAGCGACAGCACGCCAAGCGCAAAGGCGATGTCGGTGGCAGTCGGGATCGCCCAGCCGGACAGGGCGGCCGAATTGTTGCGGTTGATGGCCACATAGACCAGCGCCGGCACCAGCATGCCGCCGGCCGCGGCAATGCCGGGCAGCGCGCGGCGCGGCCAGGTCGAGAGCTGGCCGTCGAGCATCTCGCGTTTGATCTCGAGGCCGACCAGCAGGAAGAACACCGCCATCAGGCCGTCATTGATCCAGTGCGAGACGCTGAGCGGGCCGAGATAGGCATGCAGGGCAGCGAAATAGGTCTCGGACAGCGGCGAATTGGCAACGATCAGCGCAAGCGCCGCCGCCACCATCAGGATGATGCCGCCCGCCGCCTCGCCATCGAGGAATTCGCGAAGGATGGATTTTGGCCGCTCGTCGCGCATGTGTTCTCCGTTGCCAGTTTCCGGCGGCGTTGTTCGCGATGATGCGCAAAGCTTGACGGCTGGGCAAGCGTCACTCTCTCCAAGCGTTGGCGCTGCCCCTTGTGTCTTTCGAATCATGCAGGATCGGGTTGGCGAGTGACCCGGGTCACGACCGGGTCACTCGCTGCGGCGGAAGCCCGCGTGCCCCTTGGTTTGAGTCCGCAGGTGAGCAAGGAGCTCCGACCGCATCTTCCATAGCCCGAACGGTTGCCAGGGTTCGACCCCGCACCAGCAAGGAAGGGATCAGAAGATGACACAAATCGCGCTTCGTGTCGGCATCGATGTGGCCAAGG
>NZ_JBFUFZ010000014.1:0-25852 GCF_056403175.1 Mesorhizobium sp. P3_A10
CGCCGAACCCTTGACGATCGGAATGTCGTCGCCGGGGAATTCGTTCTTCGACAAAAGCTCGCGCACCTCGAGCTCGACCAGTTCGAGCAGCTCGGCGTCGTCGACCTGGTCGACCTTGTTCAAGAACACCACGATCGACGGCACGCCGACCTGACGGGCAAGCAGGATGTGCTCGCGGGTCTGCGGCATCGGGCCGTCGGCGGCCGAAACGACCAGGATCGCGCCGTCCATCTGCGCCGCACCGGTGATCATGTTCTTCACATAGTCGGCGTGGCCGGGGCAGTCGACGTGGGCATAGTGGCGGGCAGCCGTCTCGTATTCGACGTGCGCCGTCGAGATGGTGATGCCGCGGGCCTTCTCTTCCGGCGCCGCATCGATCTGGTCGTAGCGCTTGTATTCGCCAAAATACTTGGTGATCGCCGCCGTCAGCGACGTCTTGCCATGATCGACGTGGCCAATCGTGCCAATGTTCACATGAGGCTTGTTACGCTCGAATTTACCTTTTGCCATGTGATGTCTCCATTCCTGCTCGCCCGTGCGGGCTTTGAATTTAAGTTACTGCTGCAACCCGTGCGGGTTACGCGTATTTCTTCTGAATTTCCGTCGCCACCGCCGTGGGAACCGGCTCGTAGTGATCGAACTGCATCGTGTAAGCCGCACGGCCCTGGCTCATCGAGCGCAGGTTGTCGACGTACTTGAACATGTTGGCCAGCGGCACCATCGCGTTGATAACCACCGCCACGCCGCGGGCTTCCTGGCCCTGGATCTGGCCACGACGGCCGTTCAGATCGCCAATGACATTGCCGACGTAATCTTCCGGCGTCACCACTTCGACCTTCATGATCGGCTCGAGCAGCTGCACGCCAAGCTTGGGCGCAGCTTCCTTGAAGCAGGCACGGCCGGCAATTTCGAAGGCGAGCACCGAGGAGTCGACATCGTGGTAGGCGCCATCGATCAGCATCGCCTTGACACCGATCATCGGGAAGCCGGCGAACGTGCCGTTGGTCATGACGCTCTTGACGCCCTTTTCGACGCCCGGGATGTATTCCTTCGGCACGGCGCCGCCAACGATCTTGGATTCGAAGACGAATTCGCTGCTTTCCGGATTCGGCTCGAAGAGGATCTTGACGCGAGCGAACTGACCAGTACCGCCGGTCTGCTTCTTATGCGTGTAGTCCTGCTCGTGCTTGCGGGTGATCGTCTCGCGATAGGCCACCTGCGGTGCGCCGACATTGGCCTCGACCTTGAACTCACGACGCATGCGGTCGACGATGATGTCGAGGTGAAGCTCGCCCATGCCGGAAATGATCGTCTGGCCGCTTTCCTCATCGGTCTTGACGCGGAAGGACGGATCCTCAGCGGCCAGGCGGTGAAGGGCGAGGCCCATCTTTTCCTGGTCGTTCTTGGTCTTCGGCTCGATGGCGATCTGGATGACCGGATCGGGGAATTCCATGCGCTCGAGGATGACCGGATGCAGCGGATCGCTGAGCGTATCGCCAGTGGTCGTGTCCTTGAGGCCGGCCAGCGCGACGATGTCGCCGGCAAACGCCTCTTCGACGTCGGCGCGCGAGTTCGCATGCATCTGCAGCATGCGGCCAATGCGCTCTTTCTTGCCCTTGACGGTGTTGTCGAGCGAGACGCCCTTGGTCAGCTTGCCCGAATAGATGCGGGCGAAGGTCAGCGAACCGACGAACGGGTCGTTCATGATCTTGAAGGCGAGCATCGACAGCGGCTCGTTGTCATCCGCGTGACGCTCGATCTCGGCGTCGGTCTTGGCGTCGACGCCCTTGATGGCCGGAACATCGGCCGGCGACGGCAGATATTCGACGACGGCGTCGAGCAAAGGCTGCACGCCCTTGTTCTTGAAGGCCGAGCCACAGAACATCGGGTAGAACTTGACCGCGATGGTGCCCTTGCGGATGAGCGAGCGGATCTCGTCATTCGACGGCATCTTGCCCTCGAGGTAATTCTCGAGCGCCGTCTCGTCCATTTCGACGGCGGCTTCGATCATCTTCTCGCGGTATTCTTCGGCACGAGCCTTGAGGTCGGCGGGGATCTCGACGACGTCCCAGGCAGCGCCCAGCGTCTCGTCGCGCCAGACCAGCGCGTTCATCTCGACGAGATCGACGACACCCTTGAACTCAGTCTCTGCGCCGATCGGCAGCTGCATGACGACAGCCTGCGCACCAAGTCGCGAGCCGATCATCTCGACCGAGCGATAGAAGTCGGCGCCGATCTTGTCCATCTTGTTGCAGAAGATCATGCGCGGAACGCGATACTTGTCGGCCTGGCGCCAGACGGTCTCGGTCTGCGGCTCGACACCGGCATTGGCATCGAGCAGCGCAATGGCGCCGTCGAGAACGCGCAGCGAACGCTCGACTTCGATGGTGAAGTCAACGTGGCCGGGGGTGTCGATAATGTTGAAGCGGTACATCTTGCCGTCACGACCCTTCCAGAAGGTCGTGGTCGCGGCGGACGTGATCGTGATGCCGCGCTCCTGCTCCTGCTCCATCCAATCCATGGTGGCAGCGCCGTCGTGGACTTCGCCGATCTTGTGCGACTTGCCCGTGTAATAGAGGACGCGCTCGGTGGTCGTCGTCTTGCCGGCGTCAATATGCGCCATGATACCGAAATTGCGGTAGTCTTCGATTTTGTATTCGCGGGCCATCTTGGATGCCTTCTCAGTCTCGTACGCGCTTTACCAGCGGTAGTGCGCGAAAGCGCGGTTGGCTTCTGCCATCTTGTGGGTGTCTTCACGCTTCTTGACGGCGGTGCCGCGGTTGTTGGCCGCATCCATCAGCTCGCCGGAGAGGCGGTCGACCATCGTGGTCTCGTTGCGGTTGCGCGCAGCGGCGATCAGCCAGCGGATGGCCAGGGCCTGACGGCGCTCGGGGCGCACATCGACCGGAACCTGGTAGGTGGCGCCGCCGACGCGACGCGACCGGACTTCCACATGCGGCGCGACATTGTCGAGCGCCTGATGGAAGACGGTGACCGGCTCCTGCTTGGTCTTCGACTGAACCTGGTCGAGCGCACCGTACACGATGGTCTCGGCAACCGACTTCTTGCCGTCATACATGACGGCGTTCATGAACTTGGTAACGATCAGATCGCCGAACTTGGGGTCCGGATTGATCTCACGCTTTTCTGCACTGTGACGACGGGACATGGCTTTTGTCTCTCAATCTCGTAGCCGGGCGCACTGAAAAAGCGCCGCGGCCGGAAAACCTTACTTCGGACGCTTGGCACCGTACTTCGAACGGCGCTGCTTGCGGTTCTTCACGCCCTGCGTGTCGAGCACGCCGCGGATGATGTGGTAGCGAACGCCCGGAAGATCCTTGACGCGGCCGCCGCGGATCATCACCACGGAGTGTTCCTGAAGGTTGTGGCCTTCACCGGGGATGTAACCGATCACTTCAAAACCATTGGTCAGGCGGATCTTGGCCACCTTGCGCAGCGCCGAGTTCGGCTTCTTCGGCGTCGTTGTATAGACGCGCGTGCAGACGCCCCGCTTCTGCGGGTTCTGCTGCATGGCCGGGACCTTGTTGCGCTTCACCGGCGCAATGCGCGGCTTGCGGATCAGCTGGTTGACGGTAGGCATTAAACCCTCTTGTCTCTCAATTCCGTGTCTCGCCCGGTCAGGGCCGCTCAAAGCGTCATTTCCATACGCAAATTCGGGCCATAAACCGCGCCTCGCGGTCTTGCCCGAACAAATGGCAGAGGAAGCGGAAGCCGCTTCGTGCACGCCGGAAGTGTCTTTTCGCTCGTAAAACGAACCCTGTTTGAGGCAAACTCCAAAGCGTGTCGCTTCGGAAGGGAAAGCCTCACATCGGTTCTGACTGGGCGGCTTCTACTCGTAAGACCGCGAACCGTCAACCCCGGGGCGCCAAATATTGCGCGCAAACCAAGGCTTGGCAGCCATGCGAAAAACGCATGTAATTTTGTTTCGCCATTTTGCGAGGCCGAGGAAGAAAGTGACCGGCTTTTGGCTGTTGCGCGGCCATGCTTCATGCGAAAAGGCGGCATGAACGGTGAAAATCCCCTCGCCCGCCCCAATCCCTTTGCCAAAAGGAATCAGCCAGTGAACGACAATGACGAGCGCCCGGTCACCATCATCACCGGCCGGGTGTGGAAGAAAAAGGGCGGCAAACCGGAAGGCGTCCACGTCATGTTGGTGGCGCCCGACGACGATTCGGCGGTGCGCCGGACACTCGAATCGCTTGCGGCCGAAGGTTACGCAGAAGTCGAGCTCGACCAGATCGGCGACATGGACGGCGCGCCCGACGACGAGCCGCATCTGTCGGCCTTCCAGGGCGCGCTCGAAGGCGAAGTGTCGATCGTCACCTTCGACGTACCGATCTGAAGCAGGACCAACCGGGAGGCAGCATGGTCAACTCGACAGTGGCGAAACCTGCATCCCGCGCCTGGGCCGACCGGGCGGTCGCCGCCATCGAGGCCGACCAGCACCGCTCGGCCGACACCCATCTGTGGAAGCTCGACCTGCCGCGGCTTGCCGGCATCGACTTCTACCTCAAGGATGAATCGACGCATCCGACCGGCAGCCTGAAACACCGGCTGGCGCGCTCGCTCTTTCTCTATGCGCTGTGCAACGGCCATATCCGCGAAGGCGCGGCGGTGATCGAGGCCTCCTCCGGCTCGACCGCCGTGTCGGAAGCCTATTTCGCCCGCATGATCGGCGTGCCGTTCTATGCGGTGATGCCGCGCTCGACCTCGCCGGAAAAGATCGCCGCCATCGAGCACTATGGTGGTAACTGTCACTTCATCGACGATGGCCGCCGCATCTATGCCGAATCCGCCGAACTGACCGCCAGGCTCGGCGGCCATTTTATGGACCAGTTCACCCATGCCGAGCGGGCAACCGACTGGCGCGGCAACAACAACATCGCCGAATCGATTTTCGGGCAGATGCGCGAGGAGCGCCATCCGATTCCGGCCTGGATCGTGATGAGCGCCGGCACTGGCGGCACCACGGCCACGATCGGCCGCTACCTGCGCTACAAGCAGCATGCGACGCGACTATCGGTTGCCGATGTCGAGCGCTCCGCATTCTTCGATGGCTTTGCCTCCCATGACCCCAACAGAAGCTGCGAGCAGCCGTCGCGAATCGAAGGCATCGGCCGACCGCGCGTCGAACCATCTTTCGTGCCGGGCGTCATCGATCACATGTTGCGGATACCCGACGCCGTGTCGCTGGCTGCCATGCGGGTCCTGTCGCGCCGCCTCGGCCGCAGTGTCGGTGGCTCGACCGGCACCAACTTCATCGCCATGTGCTTTCACGCCGCACGCATGATCGCCGCCGGCGAGAACGGTTCGCTGGTAACGCTGATCTGCGATTCCGGCGAACGCTACGCCAACACCTACTATTCCGACGACTGGCTGAAGGCGAACGGCCTTGATCCTTCGCCGTTCGAACCGGTGATCGAGGCGTTTCTGGCGGGCAAGGAGCTGGCGCTGGCGTTCGACGAGAGCTGGGGCTGACGAACCTGCCCGAACAGACTTTCGGTGACAGGCCTGCTGCGGCTTGCCCGGCTTCGGTTCTCTGCTAAGAACCGTTTCAGCTGACAAATAAGCGCATTTCCAATCTGCGGAGCTCCCATGTCTGTGAATAGCGGTCCCATCAAGCTCGGCATCGTCGGCGTCGGAAAGATCGTCCGCGACCAGCATTTGCCAGCCGTGGCGAAGGACCCGGACTATCGCCTCGTCGCCGCCGCCAGCCGGCATGGCAAGGTGGAGAACATCCCCAATTTCCCAACCATCGAAGCGATGCTCGACGCTGTGCCGGAGCTTGAAGCCGTCTCGCTCTGCATGCCGCCACAGTTCCGCTATGACGCCGCGCGCACCGCGCTGATCGCGAAAAAGCATGTGTTTCTGGAAAAGCCGCCAGGCGCCACGGTCAGCGAGGTCGAGGACCTGAAGGCACTGGCAGCGGCCAACGGAGTCTCGCTCTTTGCCAGCTGGCATTCGCGCTATGCGCCGGCGGTGGAAGCCGCGCGCGCCTTCCTCGGCTCGACCACCATCAGGTCGGCGGCCATTAACTGGAAGGAAGACGTGCGCCGCTGGCACCCGAACCAGGAATGGATCTGGGCGCCAGGCGGCTTCGGCGTCTTCGATCCCGGCATCAACGCGCTGTCGATCGTGACCCACATATTGCCGGCGATGTTCATCACCTCGGCAGTCCTCGATTTTCCCGAGAACCGCGCAGCACCCGTCGCTGCCCACGTCGTCTTTCGCACCTCGAACGGCTTGCCGGTGACGATGGAGCTCGACTGGCTGCAGACCGGCCCGCAGAGCTGGGATATCCTCGCCGACACGCAAGCAGGACAGATGGTGCTTTCGGGCGGCGGCTCGAAACTCGCCGTCGACGGACGCATCGTCCACGACGAGCCGGAAGCGGAATACCCCTCGCTCTACAAGCGCTTCGCCGAGATCGTCCGCGCCGGCACCTCGGACGTCGATCTCGCGCCCCTCCAGCACGTCGCCGACGCCTTCATGCTCGGCAAGCGCAATGTCGTCGAGGCGTTTTTCGACTGACGCGGCGGTCCTGCTCAGTTCCTGATCCGGCAACCGGCGCGCTTGACCATATCGGCAATGATCAGCGGCGTCGCCGGGGTTTCGGCCCATGTGCTTTGGCGCGGCGCCCCTGTTTGCAAGGCGGCGCGCACAGACCCCGTGTCCAGCTTGAACGCGGTCTTGCAGGCAAATGAGTCCCCATTGCCGATGGTCTCGACCACCACGCCGGCCGCTTCGCCAACGCCCGCGACATATGCCACCAGCGTTTGCCTGGCCACCGGGTTCGTGCCGGCCTTTTCGATCATTTCCATCACCTGTCCAACCGAGATCTGGCCTTTCGCGGTCGATGGCAGGGCGGCAGCCGCAAAAGGCTGCATGAATATGGCCGCGGCGCCGACAATGGCGAGTGCGGTCTTGCGATGAATGAAAGGCATTTCGATCTCCTGTTTTGGTGTCGTCTTGACAGGAAGCATCATTGCGCATAAATTAATTATTGTAAAACGATAATTTAATATCGACACAAGCGAGGCCGTCCATGGTTGAATCCGTCATCGAGACCGCTGATCCGACCCGCCTGGCGAGGCTGAACCGCATCCGGTTTTTCAGTCTGATGCTGGGCAGATGCTGCATCGTCCTGGCCATCCTGCTGACCATTGGCTTGCTGTTCTTCTGGTTCACCGCATCTGCCGGCTCGATCGCGGCGGGCGCACAAATCCCCCAGGAATGGCTGACCAATCTCGGCTTCGGACGAAGGGCGGCTGGTTTTATGACCAGCTTTGCGCCCCTCGCCTGCCTGATTGTGGCGCTGATGGCGGCCCGACGCTGCTTTGGCGCCTTTGCCGCCGGCAATTTCTTTGGACAAGAGGCCGTCAAAGGGCTGCGCAACTTTGCCCTGGGCCTGTTTGCGTCCGCGCTTGTGAAACCATTCTCGGCCGCGGCGCTGTCGGTACTTCTAAGTTGGGATGCACCTGCTGGCCAGCACCGGCTGATGTTTGGCTTCGGCAGCGATGGGGCGCTCACGCTGCTGGCGGCAGGCATCTTCGCGTTGATTGCTTTGGTGATGGCAGAGGCGTCCGCGCTTGCCGAAGAAAACGCTCAATTCATCTGAGGATCGGTTTCATGCCCATACGGGTCAGGCTAAACGTCGTCCTCGCCGAACGAAACGTGAAGTCCAAGGACCTCGCCGAATATATCGGTATTACCGAAGCCAATCTTTCCCTGCTGAAACAAGGCAAGGTCAAAGGCATAAGGTTCGAGACGCTGGAACGCATCTGCGATTACCTCGACTGCGAACCGGGCGACCTGCTTCGCTTCGAGAAACCGACCCCTTAGCGCCGCATCAGCCGCTCGACCCTCAGTTTACGATCGCCATTGCAAAGCCGTCATAGCCCTTGGCGCCGACGGTCTGGATGGCGGTGGCCTGCAGCCGCTTGTCGCCACCTAGGAAGGAGAACGCCGCTCGTGCGCCTTCGACATTGGCATCATGGCCATCCTCGTCGAGCACCGCGCCATCGCGGATGACATTGTCGCAGATGATGACGGTTCCCGGTCGCGACAGGCGCATGGCCCAGGACAGATAGTTCGGATTGTTCGGCTTGTCGGCGTCGATGAAGATGAGGTCGAACGGTCCGGCATTCTCGGCGTTCAATGCGGCAAGCGATTGCAGCGCCGGTCCAACCCGCAATTCCACCCGCTCGGAGACGCCTGCCCGCTCGAAATTCGACCGGGCGACCGTGGCGTGGTGCGGATCGAGTTCAAGCGTCACGATCTTGCCGCCCAAAGGCAGGGCTCGCGCCATCCAGATGGTCGAGTAACCGCCCAGCGTGCCGATTTCGAGAATTTTCTTCGCGCCCTGCATTCCTGCAAGAAGTGAAAGCAACTTGCCTTGCGCTGGCGACACGTCGATCGCCGGCAGGCCGTGGTGGTGATTGGCTGCCAGAACAGCATCGAGGACGGGATCTGCCCCGAACAGGGCGTCAACGATGTAGTCGTCGACTGCCGCCCAGGTTTTCTTGCTCATCGGTTTCTTCTCCGATCAATGGGGAACCAAAACGCGAAAAGGGGCCACTTGGGCCCCTTTTCCTTCTTCTCGTCTTTCCGCGCTTACTGCGCGGCGGTGACCATGTCGGTCAGCATCGGCTCGGCGACCTCGACGCCCGACGCCTTGCGGCGCTCGTCGATGATCAGCTCGTCGCGCGAGGTGGCGATGCGCCGGATCTGGCTCATCGTGCCGCCGGTACCGGCCGGGATCAGTCGGCCGACGATGACGTTTTCCTTCAAGCCCTGCAGCATGTCGGTCTTGCCAGCAACCGCAGCTTCCGTCAGCACCCTGGTCGTCTCCTGGAAGGAGGCGGCCGAGATGAAGGACGGCGTCTGCAGCGAGGCCTTGGTGATGCCAAGCAGAACCGGCAGACCTTCGGCCGGCTTCTTGCCGTCCTCGACCAGGCGCTCGTTGACCTCTTCCAGCTCGATCACGTCGACGTGGTCGCCCGGAATGTAGGTCGAGTCGCCCTGCACCGTGATCTCGACCTTCTGCAGCATCTGGCGAACGATCACCTCGATGTGCTTGTCGTTGATCGACACGCCCTGCAGACGGTAGACTTCCTGGATCTCGTTGACGAGGTAGGAAGCAAGTGCCTCCACGCCCTTGATCGCCAGGATGTCGTGCGGCGCCGGATTGCCGTCGAGGATGTAGTCGCCCTTCTCGATGACGTCGCCGTCCTGGAGATGGAACGGCTTGCCCTTCGGGATCAGGTATTCGACCGGCTCAAGCGTCGAGTCATGCGGCTCGATGATGATGCGGCGCTTGTTCTTGTAGTCGCGGCCGAAGCGGATCGTGCCATCGATCTCGGCGATGATGGCGTGATCCTTCGGACGACGTGCCTCGAACAGCTCGGCAACACGCGGCAGACCGCCGGTGATATCCTTGGTCTTGGCGCTTTCCATCGGGATACGCGCCAAAACGTCGCCGGGGCGAACCTGTGCACCCGGCTCGACCGAAAGAATGGCCTCTACCGAGAGCAGGAAGCGGGCGTCGCCGCCCTTCGACAGCTTGCCGACCTTGCCCTTGGCGTCCTGGATGGCGATCGCCGGCTTGAGGTCGTTGCCGCGTGGCGTCGAGCGCCAGTCGATGACCTCACGCTTGGTGATGCCGGTCGACTCGTCGGCCGTTTCCTGAACGGAAATGCCGTCGACCAGATCCTCGTACGACACCTTGCCCTCGATTTCGGTGAGGACCGGGCGGGTATAGGGATCCCACTCGGCGATACGCTGGCCGCGCTTCACCTTGTCTCCATCGTCCACGAAGATACGCGAACCATAGGTAAGACGGTGCGTGGCGCGTTCCTTGCCGGCCTCGTCGAGGATCAGAACCGCCATGTTGCGGCCCATGACCATCTGCTGGCCGTCGGAATTGCGCACCACGTTGCGGTTGCGGATCTCGACCTTGCCCTCATACGAGGCTTCAAGGAACGACGAGTCCACCACCTGCGCGGTACCGCCCATGTGGAAGGTACGCATGGTGAGCTGGGTACCCGGCTCGCCGATCGACTGCGCCGCGATGACGCCGACAGCCTCGCCCTGGTTGACAGGCGTGCCGCGGGCCAGATCGCGTCCGTAGCAGACCGCGCAGACGCCGATCCTGACCTCGCAGGTCAGTGCCGAGCGAATGCGCACCGACTGCACGCCGGCCTTTTCGATCTTCTCCACGTCACGCTCGTCCATCAGCGTCCCGGCCTTGACCAGGATCTCACCCGAAACCGGGTGCGTGATGTCGTCGAGCGACGTACGGCCCAGCACGCGCTGGCCGACGGAAGCGACGACCTGGCCGGCATCGACGATCGGCTGCATGGTGAGGCCCTTGTCGGTGCCGCAATCCACGGAGTTGACGATGCAGTCCTGCGCCACGTCGACCAGACGACGGGTGAGGTAACCCGAGTTTGCCGTCTTCAAGGCGGTGTCGGCCAGACCCTTGCGGGCGCCGTGGGTCGAGTTGAAGTACTCGAGCACGGTCAGGCCTTCCTTGAAGTTCGAGATGATCGGCGTCTCGATGATTTCACCCGACGGCTTCGCCATCAGGCCGCGCATGCCGGCGAGTTGGCGCATCTGGGTGGGCGAGCCACGCGCACCGGAGTGCGACATCATGTAGATCGAGTTCATCGGCTTTTGACGGCCATTGTCCTCGAACTCGACCGCCTTGATGCGGGCCATCATTTCGTCGGCGACCTTTTCCGAGCACTTGGCCCAGGCGTCGACGACCTTGTTGTACTTCTCGCCCTGGGTGATCAGGCCGTCATTGTATTGCTGCTCGTATTCCTTGGCCAAAGCCTCGGTGTCGGAAACCAGCTTGATCTTGGCGTCCGGGATCAGCATGTCGTCCTTGCCGAACGAAATGCCGGCGCGGCAGGCGTGGCTGAAGCCAAGGGCCATGATGCGATCGCAGAAAATGACCGTCTCCTTCTGACCGCAATGGCGGTAGACGGTGTCGATCATCTTGGAGATGTTCTTCTTGGTCATCTCCTGGTTGGCCGTCTCGTAGGGCACGTTGACGTTCTTCGGCAGAAGTTCGCCGATGATCATGCGGCCAGGCGTGGTGTCATGGATCTTCGACACGACCTTGCCGTCGGCGTCGACCGTGCGGAAACGACCCTTGATCTTGGAGTGCAGCGTCACCGCCTTGGTCTCGAGCGCATGCTGGAGTTCGCCCATGTCGGCAAACACCATGCCTTCGCCCGGCTCGTTCTGGTTGACGATCGACAGATAGTAGAGACCGAGAACCATGTCCTGCGACGGCACGATGATCGGCGCGCCGGAAGCCGGGTGCAGGATGTTGTTGGTCGACATCATCAGCACGCGGGCTTCAAGCTGCGCTTCCAGCGACAGCGGCACGTGAACGGCCATCTGATCGCCGTCGAAGTCGGCGTTGAAGGCCGTGCAGACCAGCGGATGCAGCTGGATCGCCTTGCCTTCGATCAGGATCGGCTCGAACGCCTGGATGCCGAGGCGGTGCAGCGTCGGCGCGCGGTTCAACAGCACCGGATGCTCGCGGATGACCTCGTCAAGAATATCCCAGACTTCCGGACGCTCCTTCTCGACCAGCTTCTTCGCCTGCTTGACGGTCGAGGAGAAACCCTTGGCGTCGAGGCGGGCGTAGATGAAGGGCTTGAACAGTTCGAGCGCCATCTTCTTCGGCAGGCCGCACTGGTGCAGCTTGAGCTCCGGACCGGTGACGATGACCGAGCGGCCGGAATAGTCGACGCGCTTGCCGAGCAGGTTCTGGCGGAACCGGCCCTGCTTGCCCTTGAGCATGTCGGACAGCGACTTCAGCGGACGCTTGTTGGCGCCGGTGATGACGCGGCCGCGGCGACCGTTGTCGAACAATGCGTCGACGGCTTCCTGCAGCATGCGCTTTTCATTGCGCACGATGATGCCCGGCGCCCGCAGCTCGATCAGCCGCTTCAGGCGGTTGTTGCGGTTGATGACGCGGCGATAGAGATCGTTCAGATCCGACGTCGCGAAACGGCCACCGTCCAGCGGGACGAGCGGACGCAGGTCCGGCGGGATCACCGGAACCACCTTCATGATCATCCATTCCGGACGGTTGCCGGACTCCATGAAGTTCTCGACGACCTTGAGCCGCTTCAGATACTTCTTCTGCTTCAGCTCCGACGTGGTCGAAGCCAGCTCCGAACGCAGGTCGCCGGCGATCTTCTCCAGGTCCATGCCGGCCAGAAGGTCGTGGATGGCCTCGGCGCCGATCATGGCGGTGAACGAATCCTCGCCATACTCGTCGACGGCGATCATGTACTCTTCCTCGCTGAGGAGCTGATGCTCCTTCAGCGCGGTGAGGCCGGGCTCGGTGACGATGTAATTCTCGAAGTAGAGAACCCGCTCGATATCCTTCAGCGTCATGTCGAGCAGCGTGCCGATGCGCGACGGCAGCGACTTCAGGAACCAGATGTGAGCGACGGGTGCCGCCAGCTCGATATGGCCCATGCGCTCGCGGCGAACGCGCGACAGCGTGACTTCGACGCCGCACTTCTCGCAGATGACGCCCTTGTACTTCATGCGCTTGTACTTGCCGCACAGGCATTCATAGTCCTTGATCGGACCAAAAATGCGCGCGCAGAACAGGCCGTCACGCTCCGGCTTGAAAGTACGATAGTTGATGGTCTCCGGCTTCTTGATCTCGCCGAACGACCAGGACAGAATCTTCTCAGGGCTGGCGAGTGAGATCCGGATGGAATCGAACACCTGCGCAGGCGCCTGGGGATTGAAGAGATTCATGACCTCTTGGTTCATGCCGTTCTCCTTATCGGGGTCCTCGAAAACCCCTTGCATCTAGCGCGGGCCAAACGCCCGCCGTCTGTATCGGCCACTGGCCGTAGAATTGGTGCATCCGGTCGCGAGAGCCCTCTCCCGCGACCGGATGTCTTGTTTTTACTCGGCTGCGTCGGGCAACCGGACAGGGTTGTCGTCAAGCTTGGTGTTTTCCAGCTCGACGTTGAGGCCGAGCGACCGCATTTCCTTGACCAGCACGTTGAAGCTCTCAGGGATGCCGGCTTCGAACGTGTCGTCGCCGCGCACGATCGCCTCGTAGACCTTGGTGCGGCCTGCGACGTCGTCCGACTTCACCGTCAGCATCTCCTGCAACGTGTAGGCGGCGCCGTACGCTTCGAGCGCCCAGACCTCCATCTCGCCGAAGCGCTGGCCGCCGAACTGCGCCTTGCCGCCCAGCGGCTGCTGGGTAACGAGCGAGTACGGTCCGATCGAACGCGCGTGGATCTTGTCGTCCACGAGATGGTGAAGCTTGAGCATATAGATGTAGCCCATCGTCACCTTGCGATCGAACGGCTCGCCGGTGCGTCCGTCATAGAGCTGCGACTGACCGCTGGTGTGCAGGCCCGCCTGCTCCAGCATGATGTTGATGTCGGCTTCATGGGCGCCGTCGAACACCGGGGTCGCGATGGAGACGCCGCGGCGCATCTGCTCGCTGAGGCGAACGATGCTCTCGTCGTCATAGTCGCGGACCGGCTCGTTGCGGTCGTTGGCCGGAATGAAGCTCTCGAGCGTCTTGCGCAGCGGCTTGATATCGCCCGCTGTCTTGTACGCATCGATCAGATCACCGATCTTCCTGCCCATGCCAGCGCATGCCCAGCCCAGATGCGTTTCCAGGATCTGGCCGACATTCATGCGGCTCGGCACACCCAGCGGGTTGAGCACGATATCGGCATGCGTGCCGTCCTCGAGGAAAGGCATGTCCTCGACCGGAACGATGCGCGACACGACACCCTTGTTGCCGTGACGGCCGGCCATCTTGTCGCCCGGCTGCATCTTGCGCTTCACCGCCACGAAGACCTTGACCATCTTCATGACGCCCGGAGGCATTTCGTCGCCGCGCTGCACCTTCTCGACCTTGTCCATGAAGCGCTGTTCAAGCGCCTTCTTGGAATCGTCGTACTGGCCACGCAGGGCTTCCAGTTCGCTCTGGAGCTTTTCGTTCTCCACCGCAAACTGCCACCACTGCGAACGCGGATAGTCGTCCAGCGTGTCCTTCGACAGCGTCGAGCCCTTCTTGAAGCTCTTCGGTCCGGCAATCGCTTCCTTGCCGACGAGAACGTCGGAAAGGCGCGAATACACGTTGCGGTCGAGGATCGCCTGCTCGTCGTCGCGGTCCTTGGCGAGGCGTTCGATCTCCTCGCGTTCGATCGCCATGGCGCGCTCGTCCTTCTCGACGCCGTGGCGGTTGAAGACGCGCACTTCGACGACGGTGCCGAAGGTGCCCGGAGGCATGCGCATCGAGGTGTCGCGCACGTCCGAAGCCTTTTCGCCGAAGATGGCGCGCAGCAGCTTTTCTTCCGGCGTCATCGGGCTTTCGCCCTTCGGCGTGATCTTGCCGACCAGGATGTCGCCCGGCTGCACTTCCGCGCCGATATAGACGATGCCGGCTTCGTCGAGGTTCTTCAGCGCTTCTTCCGAGACGTTCGGAATGTCGCGCGTGATTTCCTCCGGCCCAAGCTTGGTGTCGCGGGCCATGACCTCGAACTCCTCGATGTGGATCGAGGTGAAGACGTCGTCGGCCACGATGCGCTCGGAGAGCAGGATCGAGTCCTCGTAGTTGTAGCCGTTCCACGGCATGAACGCGACCAGCACGTTACGGCCGAGCGCCAGATCGCCGAGCTCGGTCGACGGACCGTCGGCAATGATGTCGCCCTTGTTGACCCGGTCACCCATACGCACCAGCGGACGCTGGTTGATGCAGGTGTTCTGGTTCGAACGCTGGAACTTCATCAGCCGGTAGATATCGACGCCCGACTTGCCGGGATCGAGATCTTCAGTGGCGCGAACGACGATACGCGTCGCGTCCACCTGGTCGACGATGCCGCCGCGGCGGGCGCCGATGGCAGCACCTGAGTCACGGGCAACGATCGGCTCCATGCCGGTGCCGACGAACGGCGCTTCGGCGCGCACCAGCGGCACGGCCTGACGCTGCATGTTCGAGCCCATCAGCGCGCGGTTGGCGTCGTCGTTCTCGAGGAACGGGATCAGCGCCGCGGCCACAGACACCATCTGCTTGGGCGACACGTCCATCAGATCGACGTTTTCGCGCGGCGCCATCATCACTTCGCCGGCACTGCGGCAAATGACGAATTCGTCGACGAAGCCGCCATTCTTGTCGAGCTCGGCATTGGCCTGCGCGACGTGGTGCTTGGCCTCTTCCATCGCCGAGAGATAGACGACGTCATTGGTCAGCTTGCCGTCGACGATCTTGCGATACGGGCTTTCGATGAAGCCGTATTTGTTGACGCGCGCAAAAGTGGCCAGCGAGTTGATCAGACCGATATTCGGGCCTTCCGGCGTCTCGATCGGGCAGATGCGGCCGTAATGCGTCGGGTGCACGTCGCGCACTTCGAAGCCGGCGCGCTCGCGGGTCAGACCGCCCGGTCCAAGTGCCGACAGACGGCGCTTGTGGGTGATCTCCGACAGCGGGTTGGTCTGATCCATGAACTGCGACAGCTGCGAGGAACCGAAGAACTCACGCACGGCGGCAGCCGCCGGCTTGGCGTTGATCAGGTCCTGCGGCATCACCGTGTCGATCTCGATCGAGGACATCCGTTCCTTGATCGCGCGCTCCATGCGCAGCAGGCCGACGCGGTACTGGTTTTCCATCAGCTCGCCGACCGAACGCACGCGGCGGTTGCCGAGATTGTCGATGTCGTCGATCTCGCCCTTGCCGTCGCGCAGTTCGACCAGCGTCTTGACCACGGCCAGGATGTCGTCCTTGCGCAGCACGCGCACGGTGTCCTCGGCCTTGAGCTCGAGGCGCATGTTCATCTTGACGCGGCCGACGGCCGACAGATCGTAACGCTCGCTGTCGAAGAACAGCGAGTTGAACATGGCTTCGGCGGTCTCGAGCGTCGGCGGCTCGCCGGGGCGCATGACACGATAGATGTCGAACAGCGCGTCCTGGCGGCTCTCGTTCTTGTCGACGTTGAGCGTGTTGCGGATATAGGCGCCGACATTGACATGGTCGATGTCGAGAACCTTGATCTCGTCCTCGCCGGTGCCAAGCAGCACTTTCAGCGTCTTTTCGTCAATCTCGTCGCCGGCTTCGAGGAATATCTCGCCGGTGCCGTAGTTGACGATGTCCTCGGCCAGATAGTTGCCGAGCAGATCCTCGTCGGTCGCCTTGATCGCCTTGAGACCCTTTTCGCCAAGCGCCCTCGCCTGGCGGGCCGTGATCTTCTTGCCGGCTTCGACAACGACTTCGCCGGTGTCGGCGTCGACCAGGTCGCCGACAGCCTTGAGGCCGCGGAAACGCTCGACGTTGAACGGAATGCGCCAATGGTCGCCGGCGCGCTTGTAGGTGATCTTGTTGTAGAAGGTCGACAGGATCTCCTCGCCGTCCATGCCAAGCGCCATCAGCAGCGACGTCACCGGGATCTTGCGGCGGCGGTCGATACGGGCGTGCACGACGTCCTTCGAGTCGAACTCGATGTCGAGCCACGAGCCGCGATAGGGAATGACGCGCGCGGCAAACAGCAGCTTGCCGGACGAGTGCGACTTGCCCTTGTCATGGTCGAAGAAGACGCCCGGCGAACGGTGCATCTGCGAGACGATGACGCGCTCGGTGCCGTTGACGATGAAGGTGCCGTTCAAGGTCATGAGCGGCATGTCGCCCATGTAGACGTCCTGCTCCTTGATGTCCTTGATCGACTTCGCGCCGGTGTCCTCGTCGATATCGAACACGATGAGGCGCAGCGTCACCTTCAGCGGCGCGGCATAGGTCAGGTCGCGCTGACGGCATTCGTCAACGTCGAATTTCGGTCCTTCGAACTCGTACTTCACGAACTCCAGCATCGAGGAGCCGGAAAAATCAGAGATCGGGAAGACCGACTTGAAAACGGCCTGCAGTCCCTCGTCCGGACGCCCACCCTTGGGCTCCGCCACCATCAGGAACTGGTCATAGGATGCCTTCTGAACCTCGATCAGGTTCGGCATCTCCGCAACTTCCGGGATCTTTCCGAAGAACTTGCGTACGCGTCTGCGGCCATTGAAAGTCTGGGTCTGGGCCATCGTCGCTCCTTAGCTCAATTCTCGGGACGAGCCTCGCCGCGGCTCGCCTTGCATTCGAGGCCACCTCGCCGGCGGCCTTCTTGTCTGTTCACCGTCGCCTGTCGGCGGCCGGCCAAAACGGGAGAAAACCCGTTTCCTGAAGGCCGGCTTTCGGCCCTCAGGAAAGAGGTTTTCGTACTCTTCGCGTTACGCAGCCTCTCTTCGCGAAAAGAGAGCGGCGGACGGCGCGAAGCCGCCCGCCGATACTTAAGACGCTTACTTCAGCTCAACCTTGGCACCAGCTGCTTCCAGCACGGCCTTGAACTTCTCCGCGTCGGCCTTGGAAACGCCTTCCTTGACCGGCTTCGGAGCCGCCTCGACCAGGTCCTTGGCTTCCTTGAGGCCAAGACCGGTGATGGCGCGGACTTCCTTGATGACGTTGATCTTCTGAGCGCCTGCCTCGGTGAGGACGACGTCGAATTCCGTCTTTTCCTCGGCCGGAGCAGCAGCGGCTGCACCACCGCCAGCGGCGGCAACAGCCACCGGAGCAGCGGCGGAAACGCCCCACTTTTCTTCCAGAAGCTTCGACAGCTCGGCCGCCTCGAGGACGGTCAGCTTCGAAAGGTCGTCTACGATCTTTGCGAGATCAGCCATTGCAATATTCCTTCATAAGGTTCGAACGTGTGTTTGTGATAGCGAGGAACGGCCTCATGCCGCCTCGTCCTTCCGGGCGTAAGCGCCGATGACGCGCGCGACCGAAGCCGCTGGCGCATTGACGATCTGGGCGATCCGGGTTGCCGGCGTGGCGATCATGCCAACCAGCCTGGCGCGCAGCTCATCGAGCGACGGAAGTGTGGCGAGTGCCTTCACACCGTCGGCGTTGAGCGAGGTTGTGCCCATTGCGCCACCGAGAATGACGAGCTTGTCATTTCCCTTGGCGAAATCGGACGCGACCTTCGGCGCCGCAATCGGATCCTCCGAATAAGCGATCAGCGTCTGTCCCTTGAACAGGTCGATGATCGATGCGGAGTCCGTGCCCTGAAGAGCGATTTTGGCGAGACGGTTCTTCGCGACTTTGACGGTGCCACCGGCAGCGCGCATTTTCGACCGAAGGTCGTTCATTTGCGCGACGGTGATACCGGCGTAGTGGGCCACGACGACTGAACCAGCGCCTGCAAAAGCACCGTTCAGGCCCGTGACGAGTTCGCGTTTTTCCGCTCTGTCCACTGCCTATCTCCAGTTGACCCCTGCCCCAATAAGGGGACAGGCGTCGGGTTGCCTTTTTGCCGGCCGGGCCATCCAGTAACGGATCTCCCGAACGACGCTCGAGGATCCTGCCCCCTTTCGCCACATCGACGGCCAAGCCGACGATGCGCAGACAAAAGGCAAACACGGTTCGAACCTTTCATTGGAGCCAAGTCGCTCCGTTGTCCGGTTTTCACCCGTCTCATGCAGGCCCAATTCAATTAAGGCTTCTGGGCCGCCTGCAATCTCGGACAGGATGTCCGGAAGCCTCTCGACTTCCGGTACCGGGCCGCCGACAAGTCGGAGGCCCGGAATTCACTTGCGGATCAGCGCTTTAGCGGCCGATCCGAATTGTTCTTATCAGGACGCTGCGAGCGTCGAGACGTCGACCTTGAGGCCAGGGCCCATCGTCGAGGTGACCGACACCTTCTTGACGTAATTGCCCTTGGCACCCGCAGGCTTCGCCTTGTTCACCGCGTCGGTGAAGGCGCGGACATTCTCTTCCAGCGCCTTGACGTCAAACGAGACCTTGCCGACGCCGGCATGAACGATGCCGGCCTTCTCGACGCGGAACTCGACGGCGCCGCCCTTCGACGCCTTGACGGCGGCGGCGACATCGGTGGTCACCGTGCCGACCTTCGGGTTCGGCATCATGCCGCGCGGGCCGAGCACTTTGCCCAGACGGCCGACCAGCGGCATCATGTCCGGCGTGGCGATGCAGCGATCGAAGTCGATCGTGCCCTTCTGGACGATGTCGACCAGATCCTCGGCACCGACGATATCGGCGCCAGCGGCGCGGGCTTCATCGGCCTTGTCGCCACGAGCGAATACGGCGACGCGAACCGAGCGGCCGGTGCCGTTCGGCAGGTTGACCACGCCGCGGACCATCTGGTCGGCATGACGCGGGTCGACGCCGAGGTTCATCGCCACTTCGATGGTCTCGTCGAACTTCACCGACGAACGATCCTTGAGCAGCTTCAGCGCATCACCCAGGGCGTAAGCCTTGTTGGGGTCGATGCCGTCGCGGGACTTCGATACACGTTTTGCGAGTTTTGCCATGATCTCAGCCCACCACTTCCAGACCCATCGAGCGGGCGGAGCCCTCGACCATGCGCATGGCCGCCTCGACGTCGTTTGCGTTCAGATCCTTCATCTTCTGCTCGGCGATGGCGCGCACCTTGTCACGACCGATCGTGCCGGCCTTGATCTTGCCCGGCTCCTTCGAACCCGACGTCAAATTCGCTGCCTTCTTCAGGAAGTAGCTCACCGGCGGCGTCTTCATGACGAAGGTGAAAGACTTGTCCTGGTAGTAGGTGATGACGACCGGGATCGGCGATCCCTTTTCCATTTCCTGGGTCTGCGCGTTGAACGCCTTGCAGAATTCCATGATGTTGATGCCACGCTGACCAAGCGCCGGGCCGATCGGCGGAGACGGCGTAGCCGATCCCGCTTTGACCTGGAGCTTGAGCTGGCCTGCAATTTTCTTAGCCATCTCTTTTCCTGCCTTTGTCTCATGCCGGCCCCACTATCGGGAAACACCGGCGGTTGCAGTCTGGTGGTGCGGTTCCTGCGGCCGGCTAAAGCCGCATTCGCCTCCCACCGTTCTCAAAGCCGCGCGTTTCCGCGCCGCCACCCCTTGCCGGCAAACCGGCGCAGGGATTTTCGGATCAGCCCTTTTCGACCTGTCCGAATTCCAGATCGACCGGCACGGCGCGCCCGAAGATCGAAACTTCCACCTTGAGCCGCGCCCGCTCTTCGTCCACTTCCTGGACGAAGCCGTTGAACGAGGCGAACGGGCCATCCGAAACCCGGATCGCCTCACCGATCTCGAACGTGACCGAGGGCTTGGGCCGCTCGACGCCTTCCTGAACTTGGTTCAGGATGCGCTGGGCCTCGGCCTCGGTGATCGGCACCGGCTTCGAGTCACCCAGAAAGCCGGTGACCTTCGGCGTATTCTTCACCAGCGAGAACACCGCGTCGGTCAAATTGGCCTTCAGCAGCACGTAGCCCGGGAAGAACTTGCGCTCGGCGTCGACCTTGCGGCCGCGACGGATCTCGACGACCTTCTCGGTCGGCACAACGATCTGCTCGATGTCAGCGGACAGGCCCTTCTGCTTGGCCTTGTTCTCGATGTCCTCGGCGACCTTCTTTTCAAAGTTCGAATAGGCGTGGACGATGTACCACCGCGCGGTCATTTCAAGACTTCTCCGTAATCGCCGGACTAGTGTCCAAGGCCAAGTAGTTTCTCGACCGCCATGCCCATGAGCACATCGGCGGTGAAGAAAAAGATCATCGCGATGACCGCAAACACGAGCACCATCACCGTCGAGATCACCGTTTCACGCCGCGACGGCCAGGTAACCTTGGCGGTCTCCGCGCGAACCTGCTGGAGAAAAACGAAAGGATTTGTGGTTTTCGAAGCCATATGCCGCTCTGTCTTCAAGACCCGTTGGCCGGGTCTCCTGGATGATCCCGCTGGCCGGGACGTGCCGCCTGGGTTCACGTTCGCGCCGAATCAGCGCAACCATTTCGCCCATGCAAATCGGACGCGTAAAGCCGGCTTCCCAGCTCCACGCGTCGCGTGTCTGTTTCGTCTACATAAAACCGATTCTTGATCCACGCAAGTGGCAAGTGTCCGCTTTATGACCAAACGCCGCCTCGGAACCATCCAGTCGTCCCGTCCCGGCTATGAAGCCCTTATGCCTCAGTCGAGCTTATATGGCAAGTCACCTGCCGGTTTTCAAACCCTGGCCAGGGAAACTGGGCTTTCAAAGTCGCCATTTTTGAAAATGGCACGGGCAGCAGGGCTCGAACCTACGACCTGCGGTTTTGGAGACCGCCGCTCTACCAACTGAGCTATGCCCGTACATGCGCGTTTCGGCGCAGGCGCTTCCTAAAAGCTTCCGCGTGCTCTGTAAAGAGCGGTCTGAGGCCGATTCATATCCTTGCCCAGAAATCCGGGCAGGGAACGACCAGCCCCTCCCCTTGGACCCCGAACTCGCTGCTCAGTTCGCCCGCGCTCAGCTCTTGGCCGGCGGCTTGTATGGCCCGCCCAGCACGCCCCAGCCCCAGGCTGGCATCGGCTCGGTTTCAGGATCGCAAGTTTCGCCGAGATTGGAGTTCATCTTGGCCAGCCGCGATCCCCATTCGACATAGCCCATGAAGGCGGAGCGGAATTCGGGATCGTCCGGCAGCCCGACGGCATCTGCGGCATCGGCAAGCAGGTTGATCCAGCGGCGGCGCTGTTCCTCGGTCAGGTGCTTGCCGAGATGATGCATCACCATCTCGCGGTGGCCACCATGCTTTTCGCTATAGGTCTTCGGTCCGCCGAAAACCTCGCCGATGAAGGCCGCGACATGGGCGGGATGGTCCGGCGACATGTTTTTGAACACCGGACCGACGACCGGGTCCTGAAGCACCTTGTCGTAGAACGTCGTGGTCAGGCGGTTGAGCGCCTCGGCGCCGCCGGCCCATTCGTAGAGTGTCGGGATATCCTGGCTCATTCTCGATCCTCCGCCGGGCGACGCCTGCCACGACGATAGCTGAGGAATCGAGCATGCCTCAACCTGCCTCGATGGCCAGTTTCTGCGATGCCTACAATTTGGCGGGCGACTCGGCCTTGGCGGTCGGCGGAAGCAAACAGTTGTCGGGCTTGGGTGAGGTTTTGCAAATAGCGGGGCCGGTTAGCGCCTCCACCGACTCCGGCCCGGTCGTCAGCCCGACTTTGAGCATCATGTCGGGCTCGAGCTGACGCTCGACCGAGCCTATCGCGGCGAACAGAGCTGGGTCCATCTCCATCTCCTCCAGGTAGGCTTTAACCAACTGCGTCTGTCCCCTCGAGGACATGCTGAGCCTCGCCTTGGGATCGACCAGCCTTTTGGCGCCGGCGGCAAGCATGAGCGCGCAGGCCGAATCGCACTCCACTCCATAATCGCTAATCAGCCCGACATAGGCACCGTTATCGGCCAAGCAGCCTGCCTCGGGCGGGTCGCAGCCGACGATAGCGGTGCGGCCGACGGCGACGTCGAGCTTCCGTTCATGGATAAGCCTTCCCGCGGCCAGAGCGCTGAACAGGCTGCCCCCCTGTGAGCTGATCACCACCGGCAGCCGCCGGTTGCCAAGGGTGTCGAGCAACTGGCGCAACTTTTGCGGAGTCTGAGGCGTCATCGCGCCTTCCGCCGAGATCCATTCCGGGCAATCGGGATTACAGAGCGAGTCTCTGCCGCGAACGACAACGAAGCGCATATCTGGCGTCGAATTCCCTGGCGCTGCCTGGAACGGCTTGGGAGCTGGAGCCTTGGCCGGCTGAGAAAGTGGGGGGTCGGTCTTTGCCTTGATCGCAGCCACCACGGCCGGCTTGGCCGCGGGCGTTTGTCCGCCGGCTGGCTTCGCCGGCATTTCCCGACAATTCGGTGCCAACTTATCGCGCATGCACAGGCTTGCGCTGGTAAACAGCTCTACGGTGTCCGTGCTGGTGGCTAACTTCATCGTCAGCATATCGTGGAGGGTGATTTGCCGGATATCGCTGGCCGGCGTCGCCTTCATCAAGTCCAGCACGCCCTGTCCGACACCCATCTCCCTGAGATAGGCCGAGAGCTTCCTCGCGAAAGCCTTGTTCATTTCATAGGTCTTGTAACTCTCGCCCTCGGTGACGGTTTCAGTGGTGATCTGGTATCGTTTGCCCCGTATGGTCCGATAGGTGGTTCGATAGTGCCGTGTGCTGGGGAAAAAGGTGGTGGTGATCTGATGGACACCCAGATAGGCCCAGCCACCGGCCACGCGGCGGACGCCCCCAGCAAACATCAGCGGACAGGCGGAGTTGCACATGGCGCCGCCATCAGACGCAACGCCGAAATAGGCGGTACCCTTGCCGTAACTGGCTCCACACCCCTCCGTCCCGGGCCAACAATCGGAAAACTCGGTCTTGCCGATTGCGATATCGAGCTTGTTTTTACGAATTATCCGGCCGAGCTGGAGCGCAGCGTCGACACTGCCGCCCGGGGAACTGACGATGATCGGCAGTTTGCGGCTGCCAAGCTTCTTTAAGGTAAGTTTGAGCAGAGCTGGCGTGCCGGCTGCGATGGCGCCTTCAGCCGATATCCATTCTGGACAGTTGGGCTCGCAGCCGCCTGCGCTGCTGCGCGCGATGACAAACCTCATCTCCGACAAATCATCCGAGAATATCGTCGGAGCGGTCCAAAGGACCGGATCTTCCCACTTCGGCGCAAGCGCCGGATTTTCCCATTTCCAAAGGACATCATCCGCTCTTGCCGCGAAGGCAACCATCACCATCACAAGCACCAGCACCGGCCGAACCAGCCCGCGCCACCACCTTGCCGTACTGTCTGCACCGCGCCCCGAAACCACGCTTGGCAAAAGCCCCCTCTATGCGACCTATAATAGTTGCGGCAACGACGCTTGCAATGGCCTCGAAACAACCGCGCAAGACTTATTGTGCACAGCGCAAGTACATGGCTGAACCTGCCTCGATGGCCAGCGATGCCTACAGTTTGGCGGGCGCCTCGGCCTGGGCGCTCGGCGCCGGCAGCACGCGGCAATTCTCGGGCCTCGGCGTCGATTTGCAAATGGTGGCGCCCGTCAGCTCATCCACGGTTTGACGCCCGGTCGTCAGTCCGACTTTCAGCATCATGTCGGGCTCGAGCTGGCGATCGCTTGAGCCCGACTGCATTGCCACAAACAGGGCGGGACCGACCGCCATGTCTTCGAGATAGGTCCTGACCTTCTGCTCAAGCCCTAGCGAGTGCACGCTCAAGCGTGCTTGCGGGCCGACAAGACGCCTCACACCGCCGGCAAGCACCATCGCACAGGCCGAGTCGCATGCGCCCACCGCATCATTGGTCAGCCCGACATAGACGCCGCCCTCGGCCTTGCAATTCGCCTCCTCCGGCACGCATCCGACGAAGTCCGTCCCTGCAACCGCCACGTCGAGCTTGCGTTCGCGGATCAGCCGGCCAGTGGCCAGAGCGCCGAGCACATCGCCTCCCGGCGAACTGATCACCACGGGCAACCGCCGGTCTCCGACGGTGTCGAGCAGTTGGCGCAATCTCTCCGGCGTCCCGAGCGTAATCGTGCCTTCCGCCGAGATCCATTCCGGACAATCGGGATCGCACAGGAAGCTTCTGCCTCGAACCAGAGCGAAGCGCATATCGCCGCCACCACTCTCCTGCTTCACGGTTTCAGGTTCGACAGGTGTTACAGGATTGGCTCTGGCTTCGGTGGTCACAGCATTGGCCGGCTGCTTGGTTTTCTTGCCCGGCGGCGTTACGTCCCTGCAATTCGCGGGCAGAGGATTGGCGTTGCAGATGCTCCCGGCGGTCAGCAGGTCGAGGGAATCCAGGCTGGTAACGAGCTTCATCTGAAGCATCTCTTGCGGCTCCAGTTGCTGAATGTCGCTGGCGGCCGTTTCCTTCATCGTTTCGAGCACGCCCTGGCCGACGCCCATCTCATTGAGATAGGCCGCCAGCCTTTTCTCCACAGCCTTGCTCATCTCGTAGGTCTTGTAGCTCCCGGCGTTTTTTCGACTGATGATTTTTGTGTTGAGGATCTTCTTCTTGCCGCCCACCACACGATAGGTGGTCCGGTATTGCAGCTTCGTTCGGATATAGGTCGTGGTGATCTGATGGACGCCGAGAAAGGCCCATTCACCGACCACGCGCCGGATGCCGCCAGCAAACATCAACGGACAGGCCGAATTGCAGATGGCGCTGCTGGCAAAGGGATTGCCGAAATAACGAGCGCCTTTACCCTCATTGTCCCTGCAGTCCTTCTCATCGGACTGACAGCCGATGAACCAGGTCTTGCCGACGGCGATATCGAGCTTGTTCTTGCGGATCAGCCGGCCAAGCGCGAGAGCCGCGTCGACGTTGCCGCCGGGGGAATCCACGACGATGGGCAATTTCCGGCCGCCAAGTGCCTTGAGCGTGCGTTTGAAAAGCGCCGGCGTCCCGGCTTCTATCGAGCCTTCGGCCGATATCCACTCCGGGCAGATCGGCTCGCAGCCCGGCGCATAGCTGCGAACGACGACAAACCGCATGGTCGGCCCAAGGTCCGGGGCCGCATCCGCAGCAACAGCTATGGTGCCCGTGGCAAGCAAAGCCAGCAGCCAGACCAGCGCTGGCAGCCACCATGCCCGACCAAGCCAACGGTGCCGTGCAACCATTTGAACAAGCCCCCTCGATGCAACCTATACTAGTTGAGGTCTGGGGGCTTGCAACAGGGTTCGCGCTCGATGCGGACGCGCTATGGCGTTGGGCGAAAAAGCAAAAAGGGCGGCCCGAAGACCGCCCTTTCCTTGTCGATCCGGCGGAGGCCGGGCTCGATTACTCTTTGATGGTGACGACGATGCCGGCACCGACGGTGCGGCCGCCTTCACGGATGGCGAAGCGCAGCTTCTCTTCCATGGCGATCGGCACGATCAGCTCGACATCGACCGTGATGTTGTCGCCCGGCATCACCATCTCGGTGCCTTCCGGCAGCGACACGATGCCGGTCACATCAGTCG
>NZ_JBFUFZ010000015.1:0-2500 GCF_056403175.1 Mesorhizobium sp. P3_A10
ATTTGGTTGCGGGGACAGGATTTGGGATTTGAACCTGTGACCTTCAGGTTATGAGCCTGACGAGCTACCGGGCTGCTCCACCCCGCGTCAACCTTAGAGGTAAGTTTTAGCTTACCGGAATCAAGAGACCACCAAATGAAAGGGCCGCTTGCGCGGCCCGTAGTCCCGTTGGCGGGCCTGTTCGTAAGGAGAAGATTTCACTCCATCCGATTGGATGTGAGTTCAACGTGCATTTAGCAGACCTGGCAGCGACCTACTCTCCCGCGTCTTGAGACGAAGTACCATCAGCGCTGGAGCGTTTCACGGCCGAGTTCGGAATGGGATCGGGTGCAGCCGCTCCGCCATAACCACCAGGTCGGCAAAACGCACGTTGTTCGAGAAGCTTTTTGAGCGATTGGCCGCGACAATGCCTCAGGCGTTACGCCTTGGGCTCTGTCGGAGCTTTTCGCTGGTCTTTGTCGTGCCATCCATTTTTTCAAATGGGCATAAGGAATGAGAACGATCAAGCCGATCGAACTATTAGTACCGGTAAGCTTCAAGCGTTGCCGCTCTTCCACACCCGGCCTATCAACGTGGTCGTCTTCCACGGTTCTCAGGGAATACTCGTTTTAAGGTGGGTTTCCCGCTTAGATGCCTTCAGCGGTTATCCCGTCCGGATATAGCTACCCTGCTATGCGGCTGGCGCCACAACAGGTCCACCAGAGATCCGTCCATCCCGGTCCTCTCGTACTAGGGACAGATCCTTTCAATATTCCTACACCCACGGCAGATAGGGACCGAACTGTCTCACGACGTTCTGAACCCAACTCACGTACCGCTTTAAATGGCGAACAGCCATACCCTTGGGACCTGCTCCAGCCCCAGGATGCGATGAGTCGACATCGAGGTGCCAAACAACCCCGTCGATATGGACTCTTGGGGGTCATCAGCCTGTTATCCCCGGCGTACCTTTTATTCGTTGAGCGATGGCCCTTCCACGCGGGACCACCGGATCACTATGACCGACTTTCGTCTCTGCTCGACTTGTCAGTCTCGCAGTCAGGCAGGCTTATGCCATTGCACTCAGCGACCGATTTCCGACCGGTCTGAGCCCACCATCGCGCGCCTCCGTTACTCTTTAGGAGGCGACCGCCCCAGTCAAACTACCCACCATACATTGTCCCGGACCCGGATAACGGGCCGCGGTTAGACATCCATAGTAATAAGGGTGGTATTTCAAGGATGGCTCCACCTGAGCTGGCGCCCAGGTTTCAAAGCCTACCACCTATCCTACACATGCCACTACGAATGCCAATGTAAAGCTATAGTAAAGGTGCACGGGGTCTTTCCGTCTAACCGCAGGAACCCCGCATCTTCACGGGGAATTCAATTTCACTGAGTCTATGCTGGAGACAGCGGGGAAGTCGTTACGCCATTCGTGCAGGTCGGAACTTACCCGACAAGGAATTTCGCTACCTTAGGACCGTTATAGTTACGGCCGCCGTTTACTGGGGCTTCGATTCAGAGCTTGCACCCCTCCTCTTAACCTTCCAGCACCGGGCAGGCGTCAGACCCTATACGTCGTCTTGCGACTTCGCAGAGCCCTGTGTTTTTGATAAACAGTCGCTACCCCCTGGTCTGTGCCACCCTCCTCCACTTGCGTGGAAAAGGGTCACGCTTCTTCCGAAGTTACGCGTGCAATTTGCCGAGTTCCTTCAGCATAGTTCTCTCAAGCGCCTTGGTATACTCTACCAGTCCACCAGTGTCGGTTTCGGGTACGGTCTATAAGGAGGAGCTATTTCCTGGAACCACGCAGCAGCCCGTTCAATCCGATAAGATTGGACTACCTCAATGATCCGTCACTTCCTCCAGGCCCACGAATATTAACGTGGTTCCCATCGTCTACGCATTTCTGCCTCGACTTAGGGGCCGGCTAACCCTGCTCAGATTAGCTTTAAGCAGGAACCCTTGGACTTTCGGCGGGGGAGTCTCTCACTCCCCTTACGTTACTCATGTCAGCATTCGCACTTCTGATACCTCCACCACCCCTCACGGGTATGGCTTCATCAGCTTACAGAACGCTCCGCTACCGCTTGCATTGCTGCAAACCCTAAGCTTCGGTGTATGGCTTTAGCCCCGTTACATTTTCGGCGCAAAGACCCTTATTTAGACCAGTGAGCTGTTACGCTTTCTTTAAATGATGGCTGCTTCTAAGCCAACATCCTGGTTGTTTTGGGATCCTCACATCCTTTCCCACTTAGCCATAACTTGGGGACCTTAGCTGTAGGTCAGGGTTGTTTCCCTTTTCACGACGGACGTTAGCACCCGCCGTGTGTCTGCCGACTAGTACTCCCAGGTATTCGGAGTTTGGTTAGGTTTGGTAATCCGGTGAGGACCCCTAGCCCATCCAGTGCTCTACCCCCTGGGGTATTCGGTCGACGCTCTACCTAAATAGATTTCGCGGAGAACCAGCTATTTCCGAGTTTGATTGGCCTTTCACCCCTAGCCACAAGTCATCCCG
>NZ_JBFUFZ010000016.1:0-1532 GCF_056403175.1 Mesorhizobium sp. P3_A10
TCTGCCGCCCACGTTTCTCTTTCTTCAATATTCAATTTTCAAAGAACAGACGCCGCAGACGCGATGTCGTGGCCCGTTACGCTTGTGGCTTCGGGGCCGTCCGAGTGTCGCTTACGCGGCTCTCTTGAATTCTCACAAGGGCTAAATCAGAAGCAAACTGCTTCGCCGCCAGCGGCGCACCGCCCTCGTTCGTGAGGCGTATATAGTCGCCACCAACCAGAACTGTCAACACTGATCACGCATGTTTTTTCGATTTCTCGTGGAGATATCCACCGGCCGAAATTCGTGAGTTGGCTTGGCTGAAATTGTGAGTGGTGTTCCGCCGCCGATCATTTCTACGGAGGCCTCACTCCTCGGCGGCGGGCACCTGCCATCGGCACCTGCCATCGGCTTGAAAATCACCTGCCCTGCTTGGCGAATATCGACCGCCGCGCCAGCCCGAGCAGCGCTTCAGAGTCGGCCTTCCAGCAATTCCGCCGCGACCGGCGAAAAAGATGCCCAGGATCAACACATCCACGCCATCGACTGCGAAAGCAATGCTGACGGCGCGCCGGTAGCCGACGATGCACAGACCAGGCATGATCTCGACCCGCTCTGTGCCGCGCTGTGGAAAAGTCGACAAACCCAGGCAATGATCGCGGATGCCGGCAATGAAATTCCAAGCGATCGCCGGCGACGCGCGGCCGGCTGTGTCATCATAGAGTTGCTCGAGTTCAGCTTCCGCCTTGGGGTGGAAGACAATTCGGTACTCCATTGCCTACTTGGCTTTCGCCTGCTTCGCGCGATGACGCGCCTCAAGCCGCGAAAAAACCGTCTCGACAGGAATACCCTTCGCTGGATCCTACTGGAGCTCGGTCAGGCGCGCCGGGATTTCCTCGCGCAGCCATCTTTCCCGCTCCGCCTCGAAATCCTCGAGCATACGCAGGCCGGCGCGAACAACCTCACTGGCATTGTTATAGCGGCCTGATTCGAGCTGCTTCCTGATGAAGCTCTCGTAGATGAAGCTCTCGTAGTGGTCGCTCAGGGCGTAGTTGGGCATGGCAACCTCCTGGAGAGATTATGGTGCCGATCAGGGACGAGGCTCAAGATCGACCGAAGACACTGCCAAACGCAAAGCGGCCCGCTTGAAGCGGGCCGTTTTTGTAGTTGGTTTCGGGGACAGGATTTGACTTTTCTGTCCCGCGGCGTCGGCTGCGCCTCGTTGCGGGCCCCTGATGCAGGTTAAGATCGGCCGGCCACCACAGCAAAATACAAAAGAGCCCGCACAAGGCGGGCTCTTTTGTATTTGGTTGCGGGGACAGGATTTGAACCTGTGACCTTCAGGTTATGAGCCTGACGAGCTACCGGGCTGCTCCACCCCGCGTCAACCTTAGAGGTAAGTTTTAGCTTACCGGAATCAAGAGACCACCAAATGAAAGGGCCGCTTGCGCGGCCCGTAGTCCCGTTGGCGGGCCTGTTCGTAAGGAGAAGATTTCACTCCATCCGATTGGATGTGAGTTCAACGTGCATTTAGCAGACCTGGCAGCGACCTA
>NZ_JBFUFZ010000017.1:0-1152 GCF_056403175.1 Mesorhizobium sp. P3_A10
GCCCCTTGTGTCTTTCGAATCATGCAGGATCGGGTTGGCGAGTGACCCGGGTCACGACCGGGTCACTCGCTGCGGCGGAAGCCCGCGTGCCCCTTGGTTTGAGTCCGCAGGTGAGCAAGGAGCTCCGACCGCATCTTCCATAGCCCGAACGGTTGCCAGGGTTCGACCCCGCACCAGCAAGGAAGGGATCAGAAGATGACACAAATCGCGCTTCGTGTCGGCATCGATGTGGCCAAGGATCGATTGGACGTGGCCGTTTTGGAGACAGGCGAGCTGTTCAGCGTCGATAATGACGATGACGGGCACGCAGCCTTGGTCGAGCGGCTGTCAGGCCACTTGATCGGTGCCATTGGCCTCGAAGCAAGCGGCGGCTACGAACGTGCTGTCCTCAAGGCGCTGTGGCAAGCAGGACTTCCGATACGACGCATCAACCCGCACCGGCTTCGCCAGTTCGCTCGGGCGGCTGGCGTCAATGCCAAAAACGACCGCATCGATGCGCGCGTGATCGCTCGCTTCCTGGCGACGCTGCCAGTCCATCCGATCGATCTCGACCCTCGCCTCGAGCTGTTGATTGAACTGATCACGGCGCGGCGCCAGCTCAGCGCCGAGTTGAGCCGTATCGACAATCAGGCCGAGCATGTGCGCGATGCGGGCCTCAAGCGCCTCGCCAAGCGGCGCGCAAGTCGGCTCAGTGCCGACATCCTGCTTCTCGATAAGCGAATTGCCGAAGCCACGGCGGCCGATCCCGTCTTGGCTCAGCGTGATCGCCTGCTGCGCTCCGTGCCCGGCGTCGGTCCGGTCCTCAGCGCCACGCTGATCGCGCAATTGCCTGAACTCGGCCGCTTATCCAACCGGCAGATCGCCGCCTTGGTTGGGCTTGCTCCCTTTGACCACGACAGCGGCAAGCTCAAAGGCAAGCGATGTATCTGGGGTGGTCGAGAGTCGGTCCGCAACGTCCTCTACATGGCTGCGCTCAGCGCCGGAGTGCATAACCCCATCTTCGCCGCCTTTCGCCAGCGCCTACGGGCCAAAGGCAAGGAAGCAAAGGTCGCCATTGTGGCCGTCATGCGCAAGCTTATCACCACCCTCAACGCCATGATGCGTACCAACAAATCCTGGAACCCCGCATCGATATGAAAGCACGGTTGCTCA
>NZ_JBFUFZ010000018.1:0-1062 GCF_056403175.1 Mesorhizobium sp. P3_A10
GACGTGCCGACGGCGGTTGCCGACATCGACAGCATCGGGGCCGGCCTGTTCGGCCCGGCCACCGGCAATGTGCTGACCGGCGGAACCGATGCCCTCGACGGCAACACGACCGACGGGGTTGCCGACACCAAGGGCGCCGACGGCGCTGCCGTGGTCGGCGTCGCCGCCGGCAACACCAATGCCGACGTCGACAATGCAGCCACGCTCGGCGTGCAGATCCAGGGCCTCTACGGCAAGCTGACGCTGGCCGCCGACGGCACCTACACCTATACCCGCGATGCCGGCTCGGCCGGCGGCCATGACGACGTCTTCACCTACACCATCAAGGACGGCGACGGCGACACCTCGCACACCACGCTGACCATCTCGATCGGCAACTCACCGCCGGTGATCACCGACCTGACGCCGGCCGCCAACGGCGGCGACGTCACCGTCAACGAGGATGACCTCCYGGCCAGCCGCGGCGTTGGCGAATCGGCCGGCTCCGACACCTCGAAGGAAAGCACCACCCAGGGCGGCACCTTCACCATCTCCTCGCCCGACGGCATCGCCTCGCTGACCATCGACGGCCACGCCTTCATCACCAACGGCGTATTCACCGCCAGCTCCTTCACCACCGCGCTCGGCAATACGCTGAACGTGACCGGCTACAATCCCGCAACCGGCACCGTCAGCTACTCCTACACGCTGCTCGACAATGAGGCCCATGCCACCGGCCTGGCCACCAACAGCCTGTTCGAGAACCTTGCCGTCTCGCTCACCGACCAGGACGGCCAGAACGCCACGGGCACCCTGTCCGTCAACATCGTCGATGACGTGCCGACGGCGGTTGCCGACATCGACAGCATCGGGGCCGGCCTGTTCGGCCCGGCCACCGGCAATGTGCTGACCGGCGGAACCGATGCCCTCGACGGCAACACGACCGACGGGGTTGCCGACACCAAGGGCGCCGACGGCGCTGCCGTGGTCGGCGTCGCCGCCGGCAACACCAATGCCGACGTCGACAATGCAGCCACGCTCGGCGTGCAGATCCAGGGCCTCTACGGCAAGCTGACGCTGGCC
>NZ_JBFUFZ010000019.1:0-814 GCF_056403175.1 Mesorhizobium sp. P3_A10
GCTGGGCGGCCATGTACTGACCGGTGTCCCGACCGCGTTCGCCGACGGGACGACAGGCACGCTGACGGCAAGCTATGTCTACAATCCGGCGACTGGCCTCGGCACGATCAGCTACTCCTATACGCTCATCGACAACACGCTGACCGATCCGTCGAGCACCAGCTTCGCGGTGGTGGTGACCGACGCCGACGGCGATCCGGCGCCGGCCGGCAATCTGGTCATCAACATCATCGACGACGTGCCGACGGCRGTYGCCGACATCGACAGCATCGSSGCSGGCCWGTTCGGCCCSGCSACSGGCAATGTGCTTGTCGGCGGTACGGACGCGATCGACGCGAACACGACGGACGGCGTGGCCGACACCAAGGGCGCCGACGGCGCGACAGTGGTTGGCGTCGCCGCCGGCAACACCAATGCCGACGTCGACAATGCCGCAACACTCGGCGTGCAGATCCAGGGCACCTACGGCAAGCTGACGCTGGCCGCCGACGGCACCTACACCTATACCCGCGATGCCGGCTCGGCCGGCGGCCATGACGACGTCTTCACCTACACCATCAAGGACGGCGACGGCGACACCTCGCACACCACGCTGACGATTTCGATCGGCGATGGAACGCCGACCGTATCGATCCCGGTAGCGGGCGGCGACGACACGACGGTCTATGAGGCTGGCCTGCCGGCGCGCGCCGGCGAGCCTTCCGGCTCGAACGAGCCTGCGACCTCGGAAACGACCTCGGGTACGATCGGATTCACGTCGCCGGACGGCCTGACGACAGTGTCGCTGGGCGGCCATGTACTGACCGGTGTCCCG
>NZ_JBFUFZ010000020.1:0-560 GCF_056403175.1 Mesorhizobium sp. P3_A10
GGCACCAACGACGCGCCGCTGATCACCTCGGCTGCGCAGTCGGGCAACGTCTCGGAAGGCGACGACCTGCCGACCTCGGCGCAGCAGGCAACCGGCCAGGTCACCTTCTCCGACGTCGATGCCTCCGACAGCCACAGCTTCTCGGTCAGCATCGCCGCCGCCCACGGCACGGCCAGCGTCGATCCCGACGGCACCTGGCACTATACGGTCAGCGACAGCGGCGCCGTCGACGCGCTTGCCGTCGGCGAGCATCTGTCGGATTCGTTCACCGTCCAGGTCGATGACGGCCATGGCGGCCTTGCCGCCCAAGTGGTGTCGATCGACATCGTCGGCACCAACGACGCGCCGCTGATCACCTCGGCTGCGCAGTCGGGCAACGTCTCGGAAGGCGACGACCTGCCGACCTCGGCGCAGCAGGCAACCGGCCAGGTCACCTTCTCCGACGTCGATGCCTCCGACAGCCACAGCTTCTCGGTCAGCATCGCCGCCGCCCACGGCACGGCCAGCGTCGATCCCGACGGCACCTGGCACTATACGGTCAGCGACAGCGGCGCCGTCGA
>NZ_JBFUFZ010000021.1:0-506 GCF_056403175.1 Mesorhizobium sp. P3_A10
GCGAATCGCCTGCGCCGAAGCCCATGGTCGATTTGATCTCGGCAATGCGGCGCACATCGATGGCCAGCAGCGCCACCTTGCGCCCATCCCAGCGGGCGGCATGCAGTGCGGCGTCGATCTGGTCGAGGAAGGCCGCGCGGTTCGGCAGGCCGGTCACTTCGTCGTGGTTGGCCAGCTCCTGGATGCGCCGCTCGGCCTCGCGCTGGGCGGTGATGTCCTGCAGCAGCGCGACGCCGCGCGCGCTGCAGACGCCGCCCGCTTCCAGCAGGCCGCGGTGCAGCACCTGCAGCCGCCGGCCATCGCTGCACAGCAGGCGGTGTTCGAATTCGAAAGGCTCGCCGACGGTGGCGTTGCGCCAGAAACCGGCGACGTAGGCCCGCTCGTCGGCCGGCACCCATTCCAGGGCATCGATATGCGCCTGCAGCGAGGAGTCCGCCGGCAGGCCAACCAGTGCGCGCAAGCCTTCGGACAGCGCAATGGCGCCGGACGGCAGCTCGATCTCGAAC
>NZ_JBFUFZ010000022.1:0-500 GCF_056403175.1 Mesorhizobium sp. P3_A10
GAAATAGCGCGGGCGTGCGTGGATGAAGGGCAGCGCCACCGCCAGGCCGCCATAGACATTGGTCTCCTGCGTCGCGATCCAGCAGAAATCGTCGAGACGCGGCAAGCCGCAATGCTCGATGATCCAGTTGAGGCCCTGGAAATCCGTCGCCGCGTGGTCGACATCATGGACGTCGAACGCATCCTTCGACAGCGGCAGGATGGTCGGGCCCTTGTGGACGTGGATGTTCTTGATGCCTAGCTTGTCGCAGAGTTCGAAGCACTTGTAGGCATCGGGATCGGTGAGCTTCCAGCCCTTGGAGGCGCCGTTCCATTCGGCCGTGTACATCTTCACGCCCTTGACGTTGTAGGTCTCCTTTAGGAAGTGGATGTATTCCAGCGCCTTCTCGCCATCGCGCGGATCGAAGGCGCCGTTGACGATGAACCGCTCGGGATAGCGCTTGGCCACCTCGGCATTGCGCTCGATGGTGTTGAAGCCGGTCTTGTAGAAGTCCTTGAGGT